>NZ_LBMW01000013.1 GCF_026168105.1 Streptomyces hygroscopicus | reverse complement strand
CGGCCGAACTCGGCCAGGGAGAGGTCGGCGACCTTGAAGTCCTGTCGGTTCTCGACAGTCGTCATTGCGAGCTGCTCCTCGGATTCGGGTCGAGGTGGGTACGGCTGGTCTGCGCGGCGGAGGGCACCGAGGTGCCCGAAAGAGGGCACACAGGCATGCCCACGTGCGCGCAGCGCAGTCCGTCGGAGGCCCTCTCTCCCTCGGTCGGCCCGCGTGGGCCGCCCGACCGCCATCAGCAGCGACGTCTGGCTCCGTCCCAAGCTACACCGGAGGACCCAGCCGCCCCCAGTCCGCCTGCGTACACATTGCGCCGATCACGGGGCGGGGAACGGAACCGGCACAGAACACCCAGGGGTGCCGCGCCCTCGATCTCGCCCTGCCGGGCACGGGGCTCAGTGTCCGGTGGTCCGGGGCGGGCCTCCGGGCGTCGCCTCGGGGTCCGGGCCCTTGGCCGCCTCGGCCTCGCTGTAGATGTCCGGTTCCAGGTAGATGACGCGGGCGATCGGGACGGCGGCACGAATGCGGGCCTCGGCGGCGTTGATCGCGGCGGCGACCTGCGCGGCCGTGTCGTCGTGCCGGACAGCGATCTTGGCGGCGATCAGCAGTTCCTCGGGGCCGAGGTGGAGGGTGCGCATGTGGATGATGCCGGTGACCGTCTCGTCGTCGACGACGGCCGCCTCGATCTTCTTGACGTCCTCGAGGCCCGCGGCCTCACCCAGGAGCAGGGACTTGGTCTCGGCGGCGAGGACGAGGGCGATCAGGACGAGGAGCGCGCCGATGCAGACGGTGCCGATGCCGTCCCAGATGCCGTCGCCGGTGAGCAGCGAGAGGCCGACGCCGCCGAGCGCGAGGACCAGGCCGATGAGCGCGCCGAAGTCCTCCAGGAGGACGACCGGCAGCTCTGGCGCCTTGGCGTGGCGGATGAACTGCGCCCAGGACAGCGTGCCGCGCAGTTCGTCGGACTCCTTGATGGCGGTGCGGAACGAGAAGCCCTCGGCGATGATCGCGAAGACGAGCACGCCCACGGGCCAGTACCAGTTCTCCAGTTGGTGGGGGTGCTGGATCTTCTCGTAGCCCTCGTAGATGGCGAACATGCCGCCGACCGAGAAGAGGACGATCGAGACGAGGAAGGCGTAGATGAAACGTTCGCGGCCGTAGCCGAACGGATGCTGCGGGGTCGCCTCGCGCTGGGCGCGCTTGCCTCCGATCAGCAGCAGGAACTGGTTGCCGGAGTCCGCGAGCGAGTGGACGCCTTCGGCGAGCATCGACGAGGAACCGCTGAAGGCGAACGCCACGAACTTCGATGCCGCGATCGCGAGGTTGGCGCCGAGTGCCGCCACGATCGCCCTGGTGCCGCCTGACGCGCTCATGTGTTCGCGTTGTCCCTTCGTACGCCGTTCCCGAACCCGGTCGTATGCCGTGCGGCCAGGTCCGGGCCTTTGCCCGCCCTTTGCCGGTGGGCCATTGTTGCAGCCCGGTACGACGGCGCCGCGGCGGGCCGGTTGAGCGGTCCGCCGCGGTCGGCAGGAGACCGGATCAGACGACGACCGTGGCCCGGAAGACCGTGCCGGGGCCGGACACTTCGGCCTTTTCGTCCGCCGGTACGAAGACCGACTCACCGGGTCCGAGGACGTATTCCCCGGCGCGTACGGAACCCGCGGTGCACAGCAGGATCTGCGGGGTCGTGAGCGTCAGGTCGTGCGGGGCGGCGCCCTCCGGGAGGACGTAACGGGACAGGCGGAACTCGTCGATGGGGGTCTCGTAGACCTCCTCGCCGTCGGGCGACGCCTCCGGACGCAGGACCCCGGGGTCGCCCGCCTCGAAACGGACGACGCGCAGCAGCTCGGGGACGTCGACGTGCTTGGGGGTCAGGCCGCAGCGCAGGACGTTGTCGGAGTTGGCCATGATCTCGACGCCGAGGCCGTTCAGATAGGCGTGCGGGACACCGGCGCCGAGGAAGAGGGCTTCGCCGGGCTGGAGTCGGACGTGGTTGAGCAGCATGGCGGCGATCACGCCGGGGTCGCCGGGGAAGTGGTGGGCGAGCTCGGCGTACGGGGCGTACACGCCGCCGAGGCGCTCGCAGGCGGCCGCGGCCTCGGCGACCGTGCCGGCCATGTCCTCGCGGTCGGCGCTCAAAATCGCGGTGAGGACCTCGCGCAGGGCGGCCTCTTCCGGGTGTGCGCGCAGCAGGTCGACGTACGGCTTGAGGGAGTCGACGTCGAGACCCGCGAGCTGTTCGGCCGCGGCGTCGGGCGCGCGGAAGCCGCACAGCCCCTCGAACTCGGTGAGAGCGCAGATCAGTTCGGGCTTGTGGTTGGCGTCCTTGTAGTTGCGGTGGGGCGCGTCGATCGGGATGCCTCGGAACTCCTCGTCGGCGTAGCCCTCCTTGGCCTGGTCCAGGTTGGGGTGCACCTGGAGGGAGAGCGGGGCGCCGGCAGCGAGGATCTTCAGCAGGAAGGGCAGCCGGGGTCCGAACTTGGCGACGGTGTGCTTCCCCAGCTCTTGTTCCGGTGCTTCTTCGATCACCTCGTCGAGGGGACCGCGCGGGGTGCGCGAGGGTGCGCCCGGGTGGGCGCCCATCCACATCTCGGCCTGTGGCTGACCGTTCGGCTCCACGCCGAGGAGGCCGGGGATGGCGGTGGTGGAACCCCAGGCATAGGGACGGATGGTGTTGTCGAGGCGATCCATGGGTGTCTTTCTCCGTATGTACGCTGCTCGGCGGGCCGCGGGTCAGGGGCCGTGAGCCCAGATCAGGCCCCCGAGGCAAGCGCCACGTAAACAGCGGCGAAATCCGTGATGGCGATCAGTTCTGCGAGGGTCTCCAGTTCGCCGCCGTCCTCAGGTTCGAGTTCGCTGATCGCGGTGTCGTGGCTAAGGGCCAGATCGCGTGCGGCGGGAGCCGCGCTCAGGCCGCCGATCGGGCGGTCGCGCAGCAGCACCACCCGCGCGTGGAGGGCCTGTGCCTCCTCGACGCGGTCCCGGAAGAAGTCGTCGGGGTCGGCACCGGCGGCGAGCGCGCCGGACAGCAGAACGCTGTGCGAGGCGAGCGCCTCGGGCAGTTGCCCGGTGAGCGCGGGGCGGCCGGCCAACTCGGCGAGCGCGGCGGCGAAGCGTCGGCCGGCCGGTGCGGCGGAGACACCCTCCGTCCAGATCACCGGGAGCGACTCGGCCAGCTCGGCGGCGAGGTTCTTTGCGGGGTTGCTGTAGGTCGCGATGGCCGGCCCGCAGCGCTCGGCGACCTGGTCGAGGCGGTCGGCGACCTTCTCCAGGATGTCGGGCGGCGCGGAGAGCAGCCCGGTGCGGTCGAGGAGGGCGAGCAGCGGGGTGAGCAGGGCCCACAGGACACCGGGGGCGGCCGCGGTGAGGGGTTCCTCCTGCTCGTAGGGGGCAGTGGCCATCGGGACGAACAGGCCGTGGGCACCGACCACCGAGTCCGTGATCGGGGAGCGGTCGGGGGCCACGGCGACGACGGTGCAGCCGCGACGGTAGGCCTGGTCGACCAGGAGGGCCAGGCCCGGTTCGGTGCCGTCCGGTGTGGCGATCAGCAGCAGGTCGACGGGGCCCGCCCAGCCGGGCAGTTCCCAGCGCAGGGCGCCCGCGGCCGGTGCGACACCGGTGGGGTGGATGCGGCTGACCGGGCAGGCGACGCCCGCGAGGGTATCGAGCAGTTCGGCGACGCCCACGGAGGCGGTGCCGGGGCCGGCGATGAGGACGGCGCGGGGGCGGCCGTCGGGCTTCAGGTCGTTGATCCCTGCCTCCGCGGCGTGCCGCACGGCGGTGCGGACCCGGGCGCCGGCCTCGGCGGCGCCTCGGAGCAGTGCGCGGCGGTCGGCGCGCGCCAGCGCCTCGGGGTCGTCGAGCAGCGATTCGTCGAGCATGGGCGGCAGCCTCCGATCGCCGGGTCCGTTACGCGGGGCGGCGGGCCTCGTCGACGAGCAGGACCGGGATGCCGTCCCGAACGGGGTAGGCGAGGCCGCAGTCCTGGCCCGTGCAGACCAGCTCGCTCTCCTCCTCCTTGAGCGGGGCGTGGCACGCCGGGCAGGCGAGGATCTCGAGGAGGCCGGCTTCGAGCGGCATGAGGGGTCCCTTCGGGGCGGGTGCGCTTGGCCTGGTCAGAGTACCGCCGCGGCGGGCGGCGTGCGGGGGTTGGGCAAGGCACGGCTCCCCCTCCTCAGTGCTCGCCCCACGGGGTTCGCGGGGGAGAAGGGGAGCCGTGCCGCGCGGGGTCAGGCGCGGATGATCGCCAGTACCTCGTCCCGGATCTTCGCCATGGTCGCCTCGTCCCTCGCCTCCGCGTTCAGCCGGAGGAGGGGCTCGGTGTTGGAGGGGCGGACGTTGAACCACCAGTCGGCGGACGAGACCGTCAGGCCGTCCAGCTCGTCCAGTTCGACGCCGTCACGGCCCTCGTACGCCGACTTGATCGCGGCGAGGCGACCCTTCTGGTCGTCGACCGTGGAGTTGATCTCGCCGGAGCCCACATAGCGGTCGTACTCGGCGACCAGTTGGGACAGCGGGCCCTCCTGGCCGCCGAGGGCCGCCAGGACGTGGAGGGCGGCCAGCATGCCCGTGTCGGCGTTCCAGAAGTCCTTGAAGTAGTAGTGCGCGGAGTGCTCCCCGCCGAAGATCGCTCCGGTACGCGCCATCTCGGCCTTGATGAAGGAGTGGCCCACGCGCGTGCGCTCCGGCGTACCGCCGTGCTCCCGTACGACCTCGGGCACCGACCACGACGTGATCAGGTTGTGGATGATCGTGCCCTTCCCGCCGTGCTTGGCGAGCTCGCGGGCCGCGACCAGCGCCGTGATCGCGGACGGCGAGACCGGGTCGCCGTGCTCGTCGACGACGAAGCAGCGGTCGGCGTCGCCGTCGAAGGCGATACCGATGTCGGCACCCTCCTCGCGCACCCGCCGCTGCAGGTCGACGATGTTCTTCGGGTCGAGCGGGTTCGCCTCGTGGTTCGGGAACGTGCCGTCCAGCTCGAAGTACATCGGGACCAGGTCGATCGGCAGCCCCGCGAAGACGGTCGGCACGGTGTGCCCGCCCATGCCGTTGCCCGCGTCGACGACGACTTTCAGGGGGCGGATGGACGTCAGATCGACGAGGGAGCGCAGGTATGCGGCGTAGTCGTCCAGCGTCTCCCGCTGCGTGATCGTTCCCGGCGTCGGAACGGGCTCCGGCGCGCCCGACTCCAGCCACTGCTCGGCCAGCGCGCGGATCTCGGCGAGGCCCGTGTCCTGGCCGACCGGGGCCGCGCCCGCCCGGCACATCTTGATGCCGTTGTACTGCGCGGGGTTGTGCGAGGCGGTGAACATCGCGCCCGGCAGGTCGAACGCGCCCGACGCGTAGTACAGCTGGTCCGTCGAACACAGGCCGATCTCGGTGACATCGACGCCGCGTCCGGCCGCCCCGCGCGCGAAGGCACCCGACAGTCCCGGGGACGAGGGCCGCATGTCATGGCCGATCACGATCGCGTCCGCGCCGGTCACCTGAGCGAAGGCCGCGCCGAAGAGTTCGGCGAGCGGCTCGTCCCACTGGTCCGGGACAACCCCGCGCACGTCGTACGCCTTCACGATCTGTGACAGATCAGCAGTCACGGCCAAACCCTCCTGAGGTCTCAACGATGACCCCAAACTACCTGCTGGGACTCATGCCCTGCGGTGGCTCGGGTGGGCTGGGCGGACAGTTCCCACGGAGTTCATACCGGGATCAGCTGTCCGGTGAGCGCGGGATCAGTTGACGGTGAGCGCCGGGATCAGTTGTCCGGTGAGCGCAGCACCCGCAGATGACCACGGCGGGCGACCTCCATCGGGTCCGCCGTACGAGCGCCGCCGCCCGCCTCCGCGGCCCGCTGCTGGGGGCGGGCCGCCTCGCGGACCGCGTTGGCGAGCGCTTCGAGGTCGTCGCCGCTGGGGCGCGCGGGAGCCGAGCCGTCCAGGAGCCGGACGACCTCCCAGCCACGCGGCGCGGTCAGGCGCTCGGAGTGTTCGGCGCACAGGTCGTAGCAGTGGGGTTCGGCGTAGGTGGCGAGCGGGCCGAGGACCGCGGTCGAGTCGGCGTAGACGTACGTCAGCGTCGCGACGGCGGGTCGGCCGCAAGCGGTGCGCGAACAGCGACGTACAGGGCTCACGACGTTGGACGGTACCGCACTCTTGAGCGGGCCGCGACGACTCTCCCCCAGGTCACTCCACCGTGTCGTGCTGTGAAACGCCCCACACGCCCCTTCCGGCGCGCCTCAGTGACCTGCATCGACTCCCTCGGCGGAGAAACCGGACGGCGCTGAAACCGGTCACCACTTGGTACAAACCTCGTCAATTTTCTTGATGCCGACGGTCTCGGAGACATACCGAATCGAGCCCAAGCTTGGCTGGAATGGTCATCCTGTGACATGCCGTACGGCCTCGGTGCCCTGTCCAACCGGCCCGCCCCCCGGCGGGCCGGTTGGACAGGGGGCGGCGTGAGGGTGCGCTGCCGCGTGGACCCGGGCACGGGACCCCGGCGAGGACTACGCTTCGTCAGTGATGGACACCCCCGTACCGCCCCGCGCAGCCGCACCCGGGCCCCGCCGCCGTGACCGCCACGGCAGAGGCATGCGCGGCCCCGTCGCACCGCCTCAGGTGCCGCTCTCCGCGAGCCGTGCCGAGGTGTTCGCGGATCTGGTGCAGGACTCCGTGGAACGACTCGAGCGGCGCTGGCCGCAGCTCGCCGACATCGACTTCCTGGTGCTGGAGGTGCCCCGCCTCGACGGCCCCGGCGCGGGCTGGAACGACGAGGCCGTGCCCCTGGGGGGCACGATCCCGGCCGCCGACGGCCGCCGGGCACGGGTCGTCGTCTACCGCCGCCCGGTCGAGATCCGCACGAAGAGCCGTGACGAGCGGGCCGCTCTGGTCCACGAGGTGGTCGTGGAGCAGGTGGCGGAGCTGCTGGGGCTCACCCCGGAGACGGTGGATCCGCGCTACGGCGAGGACTGATCGCCGGAGGCCGGAGCGCCCCTGGCCGTCACTTCTTCAGCAGCACCGACAGATCCTGGCCCGCCTCCGGCACCGCGACCGTGCCCCGGTCGTCCGGGAGAGTCTGCACCGTGAACGCCGGTACGCCCTCGCTGGTCGTCTCGAGGGTGCGGGCGGCGTAGACGGGTCCTCCCGAGACCGGCTCCACGGTGAGCGCGTACGCGCCCTTGAGTCCGCTCGGCACGGGCGCGTCCACGTCCTGCGTCGTACCGCCCTTGAGCGTGTACTGCTTCGTCACCGCCGTGCCGCCCTCGCTGCCCGCGGACGCGGTGACCTTGACCGTGGCCGTGCCGCCCGGGGCGCTCAGTGCGAGCGTCGTGCCCTTGGCGGTGTTGCCCGCGACCGAGGCGCGCGCGGACACCGGCGCGGTGGCCGGGATGAACGCCGTCTCCTGTTTGTCGCCCTTGCCGCGCACCACCCGCAGTGCGGCGACCACCGGGACCGGGCTGCCGTTGGGCGTCAGCACCAGGGAGCCCGCCTCTCCGCGCGTGACGTCGCCGAGGTCGAGGGCGGTGGTCATGCCGGACTTCACGTGCAGCGTCTCGTTCCCGGCCGGGGTGATCTGCCCGGACGACGAGGACAGGCGCACCTTGAGGTCGGCGTCGGCGTCGCCCGGCACGAAGGCGACCAGGCGGACGTCCGAGGCGTCCTTGGGGATGCCGGGCATCACCAGGGAGCCCGCGGGGTCCGTGGAGGCCGCCAGCCAGTCGCCGCCCAGCTTGTCGTCGAGGGCCTGTACGGCGGCGGCGACGCGGCCGCTGCGGACGCCGACGTGGACCGTGAGGTCGGCCTCCTGTGCGTTGGTGAGGGTGGACAGCAGAACGGGCTCGCTGGAGTGCGGCTGGACGGTGATGCCCTCGCCGACCGTCGACTTGAGGTTGCCGTCCTTGCCGTACAGCTCGATGTCGACGACCGCGGCGGAGTCGTCGGGGTTGGTGAGGTGCACATAGTCAGTGCGGGACGCGACGGTGCTGGCGCCCGGGAACCAGAACTCGGTGTCCGGGGCGGTGCAGTTGGTGCCGAGCAGCCCGCGGCCGCTGCCCGCGGCGACCTGGGTCGTCTCCTGGACCGTCCAGCCGGGCGCGAACCGGCCCGTGGCGGTGCCGACGAGCGCGGGCGTGTCGGCACCGGAGCTGTCCCCGGTGACCGGCGTGCCGGGCTCCTTGGGGGTCAGGGTCGGTGCGTTGGACTGGGTCTTGGTGCTCTTGCCGCTCTTACTGGTCTTGCCGCCCTTTCCGGAACCCGACCCCGAGCCGGATGCCGGCCCCGAGCCGTCCGCCGACTGCGCGGTCGCCGCGGTCAGTTCGGCCTTGCCGCTGCCGCCGACGCCCTGCGCGACGGGCGTGAAGGACGTGTACGAGGTCTCGGCGATGTCGGAGGTGCTCGGCTCGGGGCACAGCAGCCGGGTCTGCTCCACGGGCAGCCGGGCGGCAGTCCTGGCGGTGTCGCCGCCGGACGCTGCCGGGGCGGTGAGGGCCGCGAATCCGGTGACGGCGGCGAGCGCGGTCGCGCCGGCGATCAGGGACAGGGTCGTGCGGTTCACTGCTGGCTCCCGTCGGGGCGCTCACTGTCGGTGCCATGTGCCGGGTCGTACGGCGTGGCGTAGCCCTGGGTGTACGTCGGGTCGTAGGGCGCCGTGTTCCCGTAGGCGTACGGGTCGTACTGGGCGCCCTGGTAGGGGTCGGCCTGGTACGGGTGCTGCTCGTACGTGCCCTGCTCGTAGGTGCCCTGCGGGTACTGCTGCGCACCCGGGTACTGCTCGGCTCCGTACGTGCCGTACTCGGTGCCCGCGTAGCCCGCCGTGTCCCACTCGCCGTAGGACGGCTGCTGCGGGACGGCAGCGGGGGCGGGGGTCTCCTGCGGAGGAGGAGGCGTCTCGTCCTGGGCGGCCTCCGCGTCCTGGGCGGTCTCCGCCTGGGCGCGCAGACGGCGGGCCCTGCGGCCCTCGCCGGTGGTGTCCTGCGCGGGCACGGACCGCTCCTCGGGCAGGTCGTCGTCGATGTCCCGGCGGCGCCCGGGCAGGGCGAGCACCACGAGCACGACAGCGAGCGCGCCCTGCGCCCACAGCCAGGCGGTGTGGCCGAGCGGCGCCTCGTACGTGACGTTCAACCTGCCGCCGGAGGCAGGCAGTTGGAAGCCCTGCGCCCAGCCGTCGACCGTGGTCCGGGTGAGCGGTGTGCCGTCCAGGGTGGCGGTCCAGCCCGGCTCCGCGGTGTCGGCGATCCGCAGGATGCGGCCCGCGCCGCCGGAGGGGATGGTGGTGTGGATGTCGACGGGTCCTGCCGGGACGGGCTGCGGTGCGGCGGAGCCGGTGACGATCGCGGCGCGGGAGACCTGCCGGTCCACCCGCCACAGGGCGCTGCCGTCCTGCTGGCTGAGCCGGGTCAGACCGGGCGTGGCGTCCAGGACGCGGCCCATCTCGCGGGGCGCGCCCTTGCGGACGAGTACGTAGCGCACGGCGAAGCCGCCGAGTTCGTCGGCCTGGTCGGCGCCGGAACCCGCCACCAGGTTGGCGACGACCTTGTCGAGCTGCTTGTTGCCGCCGCCCGCGGCGAGTTCGCCGTCGCCGAGCCGGGCGCCGGAGCCGCGGACCAGGGTGTAGCCCACACGCGCGCTGGAGTCGCTGTCCAGGACGAGGGTGCGGGCCTGGTCGCTGGTGCCGCCCTCCTCGGCGACGAACGCCGGCACCTGCACCGGGTCGCGCCGCTCCACGGGCCCGTCGGCGCCGCGGATCATCCATCCGGCGGCGATGAGCAGCGGCCCGGCCGCGGAGGCGAACGCGATGAGCGCGGCGACCGGCTGGCGCCAGCCGAAGCTCTGCTCGGCCACGCGTGTGCGTGCGCCGTCCGCTCCGATCGCGGCGGCGGCCAGCAGCGCGAGGCCGTAGACGAGGGTCGCGGGTCCGGCCCAGGTGGAACCGTTGGACAGAACCGCGAAGACGAGCGCCACCAGGGCCACCGCCCATGCCGTCCAGATGCCTCCCCGGCGCTCGGTGCGCATCAGGGCGGCCAGCGCGGCGAGCACGATGCCGAGCAGCATCAGCCCGCTGACGGTGCCGGGGCCGCCCGGGCTCGCGCCGAGCAGGTCGGAGGCCGAGGCCGCGCTCTTGCCGTAGGCGAGACCGGCCTCCTTGAAGAAGCCGAAGGGCAGCAGCGACAGCGACCAGGGGGCCAGCATCAGCAGCGGCGTGCCCAACTGGGCGAGGAAGCGCAGCCCGTGGGCGACGACGTCGTTCCTGCGCACCCCGAGCAACGCCAGGCCGAGGACCAGGGCGATCGGCCAGACGACGGGTGTGAACGCGGTGGTGATCGTGAGCAGGAGGGCGTACGCCCAGCTCGCGCGCCAGCTGCCGCGGGCGCCGGACCGGTGGGCGAGTCCGCCGGCTGCTATCGCCGCGCGCGCCATGAGCGGCAGCAGGACCGCGAGGACCGCCGTGCCGATGCGTCCGCCGGCGAGGGCGCCGGTGGCGGCGGGCAGAAACGCGTACGCGACGGACGCCCACGCGCGCAGCAGCCGCGACTCGACGAGCGGACGCGAGGCGAAGTACGCGGTGAATCCGGCGAGCGGCACCGAGCACACGAGCAGCACCGTGACCGCGAGTCCGGTGGAGCCGAACAGGATCGCGGCGAGCAGGGCGACGAGCGCGATGTAGGGCGGCGCGGAGTGCGTGCCCCCCGCGCCCACCGGATGCCAGGCGTCGAGATACCGCGACCACAGCTCGGAGGAGTCGGCGGGCGCGGGCAGCAGCGCGCCGCCCGCGAGCGCGCCACCGCCGAGCAGACCGCGGCAGGCGACGAGCGAGACGAGCAGGAGGACGACGAAGAGCATCGGTCCGGGCTTGCGGGCGATGCGCTTGAGCCGCGCGAACTGTTCGACCTCCAGGAAGTCGGCGTCGTCGCCGCCGGGTCCGGACTCCGTGGCGCCGCCGTGCCGGCCGGCCGAGGAGACCTCGGGGTCGGAGCGGCCCACCAGGTTGCTCGCGACCTGCTCGACGGTGGCCCGGACGGTCGCCCCGGGCGGCGGGAACAGCGGGCGCAGCTCGTCCTTTCCGGCCTGCGGACGGCCGCGCCTGCGTCGGCCTGCGATGATCCGCTCGGGCCGCAGCAGTGTTCCCAGCAGGCCTCGGATCTCGTCGAGGGCCTGTCCGGGCACCTTGCCGACGAGGTAGGCCAGTGTGCGCAGCAGGGTGCCGAACACCAGGCGGAGCAGGACCCACGGCAGCTGTGCCGTGCGGGCGTTGACGAGGAGGGTGTAGACGGCGCCCGCCTTGTCGACCTTGTGCGGGGAGGCCGCGGTACGGCCGACGCAGTCGACGGTGCGGCGCTCTCGGGAGGCCGCCTCGGCGTGCCGTACGACCGCATCAGGGGCGATGAGGACGCGGTGCCCGGCGGCCTGGGCGCGCCAGCACAGGTCGACGTCGTCGCGCATGAGCGGCAGGTGCCGGTCGAACCCGCCGAGCTGCTCGAAGACATCGCGGCGGACCAGCATGCCGGCCGTGGACACGGAGAGCACCGGACGCACATGGTCGTGCTGACCCTGGTCCTGTTCGCGGCGGTCCAGGCCGGTCCAGCGGCGGCCGGAGTTGGCGATGGTGACGCCGACCTCGAGGAGCTGCCGGCGGTCGTACCAGCCGCGGAGTTTGGGCCCTACGACGGCCACGTCGTCGCGGCCCAGCTCCAGTTCGTTCTCCACCACCCGCAGGAGCTGGGCCAGGGCGTCCGGTTCGGGGGCGCAGTCGTCGTGCAGGAGCCACAGCCACTGCACGGGCTCGCCGAACGGCAGCTCCGGCATGTCGTACGCCTCGTCCCGCCAGGTGCGGGTCACGGGGTCCCAGCCGCTGGGGCGCTTGAGGTAGGGCAGGTCGTCCGGGGTCAGCACGGCCGCGGCGCGGCCGGCCTCCTCGACGGCCTGGCCGAAACCGGTGCGCCGGGCGAGGTGCAGGACGCGGTCGGAGCCGAGGGCCTCGGTGAGCAGCTGGGCGGAGTCGTCGGCACTGCCGGTGTCGGCCGCCACGGCGTTCTGCACCGGACGCTCCTGGGCGAGCAGCCCTGCGACCGCGTCGGGCAGCCAGCGGGCGCCGTCGTGGGAGACGAGCACCGCGGTGACCACATGACGCGGAAACTCGGGTGGGCGGGTCGGATCGACCAGCGCCGAGCGGGTCGGATCGACCGGCGCTGGGCGCGTCGAGTCGAACGGCGTCGTGGCGGTGCCGTGTTGGACCGCGGAATGGCTGTGCTCGGACATCGAGGTACGGGCCCCGGTTCGCTGGACTGCGGTGGACGCCTGTGCCCGGGGAGGGCAACGGGGCGTCTCGGACGGAGGCCCACACTAACGGCTGGACAAGATCACGGCCCGCCGCCTGTGGACAACCTCCCCGCACCGGGCCGTTCGTTACGTGAGGATGTGCGCCTTTCCCGGCCTGCCGGACAGGTCGGCTGCCACGCACGCGTGCGACTGCTTGACGACGTCCTGGAAGACTCTTTTCGGACAGCGGTGCCTCGGGGTCTCAGACGGCAGCCTTCTTGAGGCGGCGGCGCTCGCGCTCGGACAGACCGCCCCAGATGCCGAACCGCTCGTCGTTGGCGAGGGCGTATTCAAGGCACTCCGAGCGGACCTCGCAGGCGAGGCAGACCTTCTTGGCCTCGCGGGTCGAGCCGCCCTTCTCAGGAAAGAAGGACTCGGGGTCGGTCTGGGCGCACAGCGCGCGCTCCTGCCAGCCGAGTTCCTCGTCCGCGTCGTCGACCAGCAGTTGCTGCACCAGCTCGGTCATGTGCGCCCCTCGTCAGTCTTTCGCGTCCCCGTGATGTAGCCGTAACCGATTTCGGCTTAACGACACGAGTGAAATTACAAGTGTGCCGATCCGGGCCAGTCAAGCCGAGATCTGCTATTGGGCCCCTTATTCACTCTGCGGAACCAAGGCTATGCGGAAAGTGTTCAAATCGGCATAAACCCGGACCCTCAGATGGGGTCACCACGGGCTCCTCATCCCTCACAGGCAAGGACGCCCAGACGTTCGATCCCGTTCCGGCACGAACGTCGAAGCGAACCGGATCACAGTCGGATCACGAGATCATAACGGCGTTCGCAGGCCCAGTGGTGGGCTCCATGTGTCCCTGACTCCCCGTGAACAAACCTTTCATCTGCCAGATGAACCGGATGAGGTGAAACACCTCCCGCATCCCGGACTCCAAGTTGACAGGGAAGGTGTGAACCGATGTCCTAGTGGGCATGCTCGCGTACTCGGCACTCACCTCGACCCGCCCCGCCGGGTCCCACGGTGCTGCCCGCGCTCGCTGTAGCTGTTGCTGTTCCGGCTGTTGAGCCTCCCCCAGCGCTCCGGCCGCCGCTGAGTCCACGCGACTCGGCCGTTGCTCCCTCCGCCCGCACCAGGGCCGCCGCCACGCCCGCGACCCGGGTGGACGACACGCGACACCCAGCCCCCTCTCCCGCCGAGGAACCACCGCACCCATGAACAGCGACAGCGACCTCCAGATCGCCGGCGACATCCTCGAAGTACCGCACCTGCTCCAGCCGCCGCGCGAGCACCCGGCCACGGTGGCCGAGTTCGCCGGGCTCGCCCGCTCCATCGCCGCCGACCGCTCCCGATGGGCCGACCTCGTGCGGTACGACGCGACGTCCCGCTGGTACCACCGGCTGCTCACCGGCCCCGGTTACGAGGTCTGGCTGCTGTCCTGGGTGCCCGGGCAGGGCAGCGGGCTGCACGACCACGGGCGCTCGTCCGGCGTACTCACCGTCCTGAACGGCGCACTGACCGAGCGCACGGAGCGCGGCACCCGCGCATTGGGTGCGGGGGCGCAACGGGTGTTCGCGCCGGGATATGTGCACGAAGTGGTGAACGACTCGCTGGAGCCGGCGGTGAGCCTGCACGTCTACTTCCCGGGCCTCACGGAGATGCCCATGCACGCGCGGGCCTGCGCGGCGGAGCGCGGCACGGCGGACACGGTCACCGCCTGAAGCCCGACGGCACCGGAGCGGGCACCGGACGGAAGCGGGAAACGTCGCGGCCCCGGCGGAATCGTGGCGGCCCCAAACGGAAACCCGGCGGCCCAAGTGGGAACGGCGGGCCGCCCCAACCCGCGCACACGCTGTCGTACCCGCCTGCAAGACTGGCTGCCATGCGCATTGTGGTTCTGGCAGGCGGCATCGGCGGTGCCCGGTTTCTGCGTGGTCTGAAGCGGGCCGTGCCCGACGCGGACATCACGGTCATCGGAAACACCGGAGACGACATCCACCTCTTCGGGCTGAAGGTCTGCCCGGACCTCGACACGGTGATGTACACGCTCGGCGACGGCATCAATGAGGAACAGGGCTGGGGCCGGGCCGACGAGACCTTCCACCTGAAGGAGGAGCTCGCGGCGTACGGCGTCGGACCGGACTGGTTCGGGCTCGGCGACCGCGACTTCGCGACGCACATCGTGCGGACGCAGATGCTGGGCGCGGGCTATCCGCTCAGCGCGGTCACCGAGGCGCTGTGCGACCGGTGGAAGCCGGGCGTGCGCCTCATCCCCATGTCGGACGACCGGGTCGAGACGCATGTCGCCGTCACCCTGCCCGACACCGGCTCCGCCGGGGGGTCCGGCGAGCGCAAGGTGATCCACTTCCAGGAGTACTGGGTGCGGCTGCGGGCCTCCGTCCCGGCCGAGGCCGTCGTGCCCGTCGGAGCCGAGCAGGCGAAGCCGGCACCGGGCGTCCTGGAGGCCATCGCCGAGGCGGACGTCGTGCTCTTCCCGCCGTCCAACCCGGTGGTGTCCGTGGGCACGATCCTCGCCGTGCCCGGCATCCGGGAGGCCATCGCGGACGCCGGGGTGCCGGTGGTGGGGCTCTCCCCCATCGTCGGTGACGCACCCGTGCGCGGCATGGCCGACAAGGTGCTCGCGGCGGTCGGTGTGGAGTCGACGGCCGCGGCGGTCGCCGAGCACTACGGCTCGGGGCTGCTGGACGGCTGGCTCGTCGACACGGTGGACGCGGCCGTGGTGGAGCGTGTCGAGGCCGCGGGGATCCGCTGCCGCGCCGTGCCGCTGATGATGACGGATCTGGAGGCGACGGTCCGGATGGCCCGGGAGGCGCTGGCGCTGGCGGAGGAGGTGCGGGCGTCTTGAGCGGATTTCCCCCGGAGGAACCGGAGGGCGGCACGGGGCACGGCGCGGCACACGCGTGCGCGCCCGAGCCGGACGGGACGGGCGGCGGACCGGGTGGCCGGCTTCCGTCCGGCGGAGCGCGGACGGCGTACGAAGGCGCGGACGACCGCACACCTCCCGGGTACCGGGTCTGGGCCCTCCCCGGCCTGCCCGAGGTGCGTCCCGGAGACGACATCGCCAAGCTGATCACCGCCTGCGACCCCGGACTCGTCGACGGGGACGTACTGCTCGTCACCTCGAAGATCGTGTCCAAGGCCGAGGGGCGTGTCATCCGGGCGGACGACCGGGAGGCCGCGATAGACGCGGAAACCGTGCGGGTCGTGGCCCGGCGCGGACCGCTGAGGATCGTCGAGAACCGGCAGGGGCTCATCATGGCCGCGGCCGGGGTCGACGCATCCAACACCCCCTTGGGGACGGTGCTGTTGCTGCCCGAGGACCCCGACGCCTCCGCGCGGGCGATCCGGGAAGGGCTGCGGGACACGCTCGGCGTCGAGGTCGCCGTGATCGTCACGGACACCTTCGGGCGGCCTTGGCGCACCGGGTTGACCGATGTCGCCATCGGCGCCGCGGGCGTCCGTGTCCTCGACGACCTGCGCGGCGGTACGGACACGTACGGCAGTCCGCTGAGCGCGACCGTCGTCGCCACCGCCGACGAACTCGCCGCCGCCGGCGACCTGGTAAAGGGCAAGGCCGCCGGACTGCCCGTCGCGGTCGTACGCGGGCTGCCCCATGTGGTGACCGGGGACGACGGCGAGGGGGCGCGAGCCATGGTGCGCGGCGCGCGCGACGACATGTTCCGGCTGGGCACCTCCGAGGCGATCCGGGAGGCGGTGAGCCAGCGGCGCACGGTGCGGGCGTTCACCGACGAGCCCGTCGACCCCGGTGCGGTACGGCGCGCGGTGGCCGCCGCCGTGACCGCGCCCGCGCCGCACCACACGACGCCCTGGCGGTTCGTGCTCCTGGAATCGGAGGAGTCACGGACGAAGCTGCTGGACGCGATGCGGGATGCCTGGATCTCGGACCTGCGGCGGGACGGCAGGACGGAGGAGTCGATCGCGAAGCGGGTCCGGCGCGGGGACGTGCTGCGCAACGCGCCGTACCTTGTCGTCCCCTGCATGGTCATGGACGGCTCCCACACCTACGGCGACGCACGGCGGGACGCGGCGGAGCGGGAGATGTTCGTGGTCGCCACGGGGGCGGGTGTGCAGAACCTCCTCGTGGCGCTTGCCGGCGAGCGGCTGGGCTCCGCATGGGTGTCGTCGACGATGTTCTGCCGGGCAGTCGTCCGCGAGGTGCTGGGGCTGCCGGAGAACTGGGAGCCGATGGGGGCGGTGGCCGTCGGCCATCCGGCCGAGGAGCCCCGGCCCCGGCCCGGGCGGGACACGGAGGCGTTCATCGAGGTGCGCTGAGCACGACGCGAAGCGCGGGGTCTCCGCCCCGGCGCCCACGCCCTCTACTCTCATAAGACATCCCCTCCCATAAGACATCCCCATCATCTTCAGGACTCATCCGTGGCCGGACGCTTCCCTTCCCGCCCCACCACCACGACCCTGCGCGGTGGGGATGTCGTCGTGCCCACGGGCGTGCCGCGGCAGGCCGTGGCGCCGGGACGGCGGCGCATCTGGACCCCGCCCGGACCGCTGGACCTCGGGCTGGTGCTCGGACCGCTGCGGCGCGGACCCGCGGACCCCACGTTCCGGACGACGCCGGACGGGTCGGTGTGGCGCGCCAGTCGGACGCCGATGGGGGCGGGCACCCTTCGGGTCGCGCTGCGGGGCGGGGTCGCAGAGGCGGAGGCCTGGGGGCCCGGCGCCGAGTGGCTGCTGGAACAACTGCCCGAGATGCTGGGCGTGTTGGACGACCCCGCTGTGTTCGAGCCGCGGCACCGGCTGGTCGCGCTGACGCAGCGGCGACGGCAGGGGCTGCGGTTGACGCGGACGGGACTGGTGCTGGAGTCGCTCATTCCTTCGGTCCTGGAACAGAAGGTCACGACGGACGAGGCGTACCGGGCGTGGCGGCTGCTCGTACGGAAGTTCGGGGAGCCGGCGCCGGGGCCCGCGCCGGGGCGGCTGCATGTCATGCCGGCCCCGCGGACGTGGGCGCTGATTCCGTCGTGGGAGTGGCACCTGGCCGGGGTCGACGACAAGCGGGCGTCGACGATCCTGCGGGCGGTGCGGGTCGCCGCGCGGCTGGAGCAGGCGGTGGGGATGGAGCCCGCGGAGGCGCAGGCGCGGCTCGAGGTGGTACCGGGCATCGGACCCTGGACCTCCGCGGAGACCGTGCAGCGCAGTCATGGGGCGGCGGACGCGGTGACCGTGGGAGATCTGCATCTGCCGGGGATCGTGGGCTACGCGCTGGCCGGGGACCGGAACGCGGACGACTCCGTGATGCTGGCCCTGCTGGAGCCGTACGCGGGGCAGCGGCACCGGGCGGCACGACTGATCCTGTTGAGCGGCTGCGCACCGCCGCGGCGCGCCCCGCGGATGCGGCGCGGGGACATCGGGCGGTTGTAAGTCAGGCGGTCGCGCCCGGGCCCGGCTTCAGCGGCAACGGCCGCATCGCCGGGTGCCCCTCGGTGAGGGGCACCCGGCGATGCGGTCGAGCGAGCCCGCAGTGGTCTCCGGTCCGAGCCGGGTCCTACTGGTCCGACGAGAAGCGCACCGCGCCCGCCGGGATCCGTGCATCGCACCAGACCCGGACTCCGGCACGCAGTTCGTTGTCCGCGCCGACCACCGCGCCGTCGCCGATGACCGCGCCCGTCAGGATCGACCGCTCGCCGATGCGGGAGCGGGCACCGATAAGGGAGTCGGTGATGACCGCGCCCGGCTCCACGACCGCGCCGGCGAGCAGCGTGCTGCCGGAGATCCGGGCACCCTCGCCGACGAACGCGCCGTCGCCGACGACAGTGCCCCCTGTCAGCTTCGCATCGGTGGCGACCGATGCCGTCGGCAGGATGAGGCGGTCGCCGCAGCGGCCGGGCACCGCCGGGGAGGGAGCGCGCCCCAGGACCAGGTCCGCCGAGCCGCGCACGAAGGCCGCCGGGGTGCCCAGGTCCAGCCAGTAGGTGGAGTCGACCATGCCCTGCAGATGGGCCCCGGCCGCAAGGAGGTCCGGGAAGGTCTCCCTCTCGACCGAGACCGGACGGCCCAGCGGGATGGTGTCGATCACGGAGCGGCGGAAGACGTACGCCCCGGCGTTGATCTGGTCGGTGACGATTTCCTCGGGGGTCTGCGGCTTCTCCAGGAACGCCGTCACCCGGCCCGTCTCGTCCGTGGGGACCAGACCGTACGCCCTCGGGTCCGTCACCTTGGTGAGGTGGAGGGAGACATCCGCCCCCGTCGACTCGTGGGTGCGGACGAGTGCACGGATGTCCAGGCCCGTGAGGATGTCGCCGTTGAAGATCAGAACCGGGTCGTCGGGGCCCGAGTGGAGGCGGCTCGCCACATTGCGGATGGCGCCGCCCGTACCGAGGGGCTCTTCCTCCGTCACGTACTCCAGTTGCAGGCCGAGGGCCGAGCCGTCACCGAAGTACGGCTCGAAGACCTCGGCCAGATAGGAGGTGGCGAGCACGATGTGCTCCACTCCCGCCGCACGCGCCCGCGCGAGCTGGTGTGTGAGGAAGGGCACCCCGGCCGCCGGGACCATGGGCTTCGGGGTGTGCACCGTGAGCGGGCGCAGCCGGGTGCCTCTGCCGCCGACCAGGAGGATCGCTTCTGTCACCTGTCGTCTCTGCTTCCTGCCGGGACCGGCCGAACTGTCAATCGGTCGGCCAGTCTATGCAGACCGTGTTATGAGGACCGCTAAGGGCGTTATGAGGACCGTTAGAGGTGCCTTCGATGACAGCGGGGTGTCCTTCGACGGCCGGTGGGGTTGGCCCTGCACACCTTCGTGCGAATGAACTCGTACGGCGTCCTGCGGTCGTCGTCGGTGTGATGCCGGTCACCGTACGACGTCATGCGGGTTGGTTCGAGTGACGTCGCGCGGCAGCCCCTCTTCTCAGCGACCCTGCAAGCGGGCCGCGGAAGAGCGGACCGAGCCGAGTTTGCCGTACAGCTGCTTTCCGGGACAGTCGGTGGCGTACCCGTCGCGATGACCGGAGATCACGTTGAGTTGTACGTTCTCACCCTTCGGGAACAGATTGCCACCGGCGGACTCCAGGTATGTCGTGCCGCGCGGGTCCATGCCGTGAAGGCCGAGTTTCCATGCGGTGAGTTGAGCGAGGGCCGTCACGGAAGCGGCCGACGGCTGGGTGCCGCTGAAGCTGCCGATGACGGCGACCCCCGTGCTGTTGGAGTTGAACCCCAGCGTATGGGCGCCCATCACGGGCTTTTCCACGCCCCCCGCACGCCCCTCGTAGATGTTTCCGCACTTGTCGACGAGGAAGTTGTAGCCGATGTCCCGCCAGCCGTTGCTCACGACGTGGTAGCGGTAGATACCACGGATGACGGAAGGTGCCTCCGCGCAGTCATAGCTGTTGCCGGTCGCCGTGTGATGCACGAAGGCCACCTTCACGCTGTCCGTGTAGAGGAAATCCGGTTCGCGCAAACTCTCGTCGGCGCCCCAGCCGGCGCGCGTCACGATGGTCGGGCGCGGGGCGGTGTACGGCGTCATGCTCCCCGGGCCCGCCCCCAGCGCCTCTTCTCTCCTCGTCTCCGACGTCTCCCTCGCCGTCTCCTTGGGCACGGCCGGGATCACCGGGCCGCCCAGGGACGCAAGGGCGCCCTCGACGGCGGACGCGGCTGTTCCCGCACCCTGCGCGATACCGCCCGCGTCCGCGTCCGGCATCCCTTCCAGAGCGCCGGTGTACGCGCCCCGTCTCGGGGCGTCCGCCTGCGTCTCGGCACCCGGGTCGACCAGGTCGACCCGGAGGCCGTTGGGGAGCGCGGGCGCACGGGTCTCACCGGCGTGCGCCTCCTCCGGGCGCACCCGCACCTCCACGCCGTCCGAGTCGCCGACCCACAACGGGTCCGTCGAGCCGCGCATCCGCTCCGAACGGCCTTCCGCGGTCGCCGGATCGGGGCCGTGGCCGGATTGGTGGGTCTCGAGATCCTGCCAGCCGGACCACCGGTTCGTGCCGGCCGCCCGTGTACGGACCTGGACGCTGCCGTGCAGTTCGGTGCCCGGGTCGTCCCAGACGACACCGACCAGCGAGAAGGAACGTACGGTCCGGGGGGTCAGCCCCTCTTCGGACACCGTCCCGGTGGTGCGGTTGCGCTTGAGGGGTACGAGGGGGAAGGACTGGGTGCTGCCGGGGACCGCCGCGGACGAGGGACCCCGCACACCAGGGCCGGCCGCAGCGGCCGGGAAGACGCAGGGCAGGGTCAGTACGGCCGCGCAGGCGAGGCCGATCGAGGAAGCAAGGTATTTACGCATGCCCCTGATCTTGGACAAAGTCAGACATATATGTCCATCGGGGAATTGACGGACCGTCGGCTGCGCTCGGCCGAACCGGTGGCCCGTCACCCGCCCGCCGGTCCGCCCGGACAGCCGCTCCCGCGTACGCTTGCGCGCGTGAACGCCACCGACCGCACCCCTGCCGACCTGCTGCGTTCCGCGCTCGCCGCGGACCCCGCGCGCCCCTTGGTGACCTTCTACGACGACGCCACGGGTGAACGCGTCGAACTCTCCGTGGCCACCTTCGCCAATTGGGTGGCCAAGACGGCCAACCTCCTCCAGGGCGACCTCGCGGCCGAGCCCGGCGACCGGGTCGCCCTGCTGCTGCCCGCCCACTGGCAGACGGCGGTGTGGCTGCTCGCGTGTTCGTCCGTCGGCGCCGTCGCGGACCTCGGCGGCGACCCGGGCGCCGCCGACATCGTCGTCAGCGGGCCCGACTCCCTCGACGCGGCACGGGCCTGCGCCGGGGAGCGCGTCGCCCTCGCCCTGCGCCCCCTCGGCGGCCGCTTCCCGCAGACACCGGACGGCTTCGTCGACTACGCGGTCGAGGTGCCGAGCCAGGGTGACCGCTTCCAGCCGTACGCGCCCGTCGACCCGGAGGAGCCGGCGCTGATCGTCGCCGGGGCGGAGCACACGGGCGCGGAGGTGGTGGAGCAGGCGCGCGCGGACGCGCCCGACCTCGGTCTGACGGGGCCCGGGTCACGGCTGCTGTCCGGGCTGCCGTACGACACATGGGAGGGGGTGAGCGCCGGGTTGTACGCACCGCTGGCCACGGGGGGCTCGGTGGTGCTCTGCCGGCATCTGGAGCAGCTGGGCGAGGACGCGCTGGCCAAGCGGATCGAGAGCGAGCGGGTGACGGCCACGGCCCGCTGAGAAGCCGCCGGGGGTGCGGGCTGCGCATTCCCCCGTTCGGACCAGCACCAGCCGCCCCCGGCCCCCGCCCCGGGCCATGGTCGTAAGAGCCAGACACGCTCGTACGCCGCAAGGGGGTGGACCCGCGCAGTGACATCCGAAGGCGCCCCGCGCTCCCTCGGCCCCGCCTCCAGCGGCCCCGGGCCGACGCCTCGTCGGCGTCGGCGCTGGGTGCGCCGCTGCGCGCTCGCACTCGCCGTGCTCGTCTGCGGGGCCGCCGGAGCGGGCTGGGCCGCGTACGAGAAGCTGAACGGAAACATCACCGCGGACAACGACGCGGCCTCCGAACTCGCCCGGTACGAGAAGGAGCGGCCCACGGCGCTCGTGCGCGACGCGCAGAACATCCTGATCATCGGGTCCGACTCGCGGTCGGGCCACGGGAACGGCCAGTACGGGCGCGATTCCGGCACCGAGCGCTCCGACACCACGATCCTGCTGCACCTCGCGGCCGACCGGCGCAGCGCCACCGCGGTCTCCGTCCCCCGCGACCTCATGGCGAACGTGCCCGGCTGCCACCGGCACGACGGCAGCCGCACCCCGCCCGCGTTCACGATGTTCAACTACGCCTTCGCGGCCGGCGGCTCGGCCTGCACGATCCGGACCCTCGAGAAGCTGACGAACATCCGGATCGACCACCACATGGTCGTCGACTTCAACGGCTTCAAGAAGATGGTCGACGCGCTCGACGGCGTCCGGGTGTGCCTGAAGCAGCCGATCGACGACAGGGCCGCCAAGCTGAAGCTGCCCGCGGGCAGGGTGACGCTCAACGGCGAAGAGGCACTCGGCTACGTACGCGCCCGCAAGAGCCTCGGCGACGGCAGCGACACCGAGCGGATGGAGCGCCAGCAGCGCTTTCTCGGCGCACTGGTCAGCAAGGTGCGCAGCAATGACGTCCTGCTGAATCCCGTGAAGCTGTATCCCGTGCTGGACGCCGCCACTTCGTCCCTCATCACTGACCCGGCTCTGGCCAGCCTGCGCGGACTCTACGAACTCGTGCGCGGATTGCGGAACCTTCCCACGGAACATGTGCAGTTCCTGACGGTCCCGCGCACGCCGTACCCGAACAACACCAATCGCGACCAGCTCGTGCAACCCGCCGCGGAGAAACTCTTCGAACGGCTGCGGCTGGACCAGCCCGTCGAGGTCACCAGGGAAGTTCCGGACGATTCGGCGACAAAAACGAGCAACACGGCACCGACTCCCGGTTACGGCGAGGAGTCGCACGGCGACGGAAAGTCCCGGGGAAAGCAGCCCGTGAGTCCCGGCGGCGCCGCCCGGGCAACCGAACCGCCGCCGACTTTCCACGGGAACACGGCCGCGCAGGACCTCTGCAGGTAAAGCAACCGTCAAGACGGCGAACATTCGAGCTAAGAACTCCCTGAGAAATAGGGCGGATTGCCCAGTTGTAGGGGAGTGGAATTTGTCACCGCCGTGGCCTGGCGCTGAACTGGGCGGATAGTGTGAGCGATCCGGTGCCACGCCCATCAGGTCCGTCCTGGGTCGCGCACTGGTTGCACAGACCCGAGCGCCTCGAGGGGGAAGGCGCCGCGTGGCCCCGACGGAGGATCGGACAACCGTGGACGCGCAAGGCCGTGGGCGGGCGGACAACATCGACCCCGCAGATCAGTGGGTACTCAACCCGGACACCGGCGAATACGAACTGCGACTGGCCCCTTCCGCAGCGCAGTCGGCCGTGCCGAGACCGCGGCGGGGGGCTCCCGCCCGCGGCAAGGGACCGGGCACGCCCAAAACGCCCGCTCCGCGGGGACCCGCTCCGGAGGAATTGGCTTCGGACACCCTCCCGGGGCAGCGCCGCCGCCGGGGAACGCCCGAGGAGCCGCTGCCGGGACGGCGCCGTGGCCGGACGAAGCCCAGGAAGGGCAAGGCGAAGAAGGTCCTGCTGTGGACCGGCGGTGGCATGGCGTTCGTGCTGGTCGCGGTCACGGCGGCCGGCTACCTCTACATCAAGCACCTCGAGGGCAACGTCACGACGACGGACGTCGGCAGCGCGGGCAAGAAGGGCTTCAGCAAGAACGAGGCCTTCAACATCCTGATCATCGGTACCGACAAGCGCACCGGCAAGGGCAACACCGGTTACGGCGACACCGGCAGCGTCGGGCACGCCGACACCGACATCCTGCTGCACGTGGCCAAGGACCGGTCGAACGCGACCGCGCTGAGCATCCCGCGCGACCTGATCGTCAACATCCCGGACTGCCCCACGAAGCAGCCCGACGGCACGACCAAGGTCATCCCCGGCACGCGGAACGTCCGCTTCAACACGAGCCTCGGCCAGGACGGCCGCGACCCGGGCTGCACGATGCGCACGGTCAAGGAAGTCACCGGGATCGCCCCGGACCACTTCATGATGGCGGACTTCAACGCGGTGAAGACGCTGACGAGCGCGGTGGGCGGCGTAGAGGTCTGCGTGGGCAAGCCGGTCAACGACAAGGAGTCGCACCTCAAGCTACCCAAGGGCAAGTCGGTGATCGAGGGTGAGCAGGCTCTGGCCTTCGTGCGCACCCGGCACAGTTTCGGCAACCAGGGCGACCTGGACCGGATCAAGGTGCAGCAGCAGTTCCTGGGCGCGCTGGCCCGCAAGATGACCTCCAGCGACACCCTCACCGACCCCGGCAAGCTGCTGGACCTCGCGGAGGCCGCCACCAAGGCGCTCACCGTCGACACCGGCATCGGCAGCGTGAGCACGCTCAAGGATGTCGCCCTCGAGCTGAAGAAGGTGCCGCCGAAGAACATCACCTTCACCACGGTTCCGGTCCTCGACAATCCCGCCGAGAGGGTCAAGGCGACGGTCGTCCTCAACGAGCAGCCGGCCCAGCAGCTCTTCCAGATGATCAACGACGACGTCTCACTGTCCGCGGTCAAGCAGAAGCAGAAGCAGGAGAGCGCCGCCGTGGCCGCCCGCCTCAAGGGCTCCCGCTCGGCCGCGTCCGACATCCGCGTCGACATCTACAACGGCGGCGCCCCGGCCGGCAGCGCACAGGAAACTCTCAGCTGGCTGCAGAACAATCAGGGCGTGGAGAAGTCCAGCCAACTCGGCAACGCGGGCAAGACCCTCGGCAGGACGACCATCGCGTACTCCCCCGACCAGGCCGATCAGGCACGCAAGCTGGCGGACCTCATGGGATTGCCCGCGTCGGCCCTGCAGCCGGGCACGAGCGAGAAGAACGCCCAGGGTCTGCCCGCGATCGTGCTGACCCTCGGCAAGGACTTCAAGGGGGCCGGAGTGTCCCTGACCGCGCCCACGAAGGCGCCGGCGGACCTCCAGAAGGCCACCGCGGACAAGCAAGTGTGCTCGACGTGATGACCTGACGGGTTCGTTGTGCGTCTAACAGGACGCAGGCCGCGCCCGGCGGCTGTACATCCCGCCGGGCGCGTCGAGCGTCCAACTGGACGCGCAACAGATCCGGCGGGCGCGAGGGACGCGTTCCGCCGCAGGGCGAAGGTCCCAGGGCGCAACGAGGCGTCCGCCGGACCGCCGGACGGACCCGTTCGTCGGGCGCAGGGTGGGGAGGGCAGGTACTTGGTGCAGAGCGACGTGCGTGGAAAGGGGGAGCGACCACGTGTCCGGCAGGCCGGTGAACTGGGCTGGGACGACAGTGTGTACGAAAAGAACGGCGACGGCGTTCAGGACGGCCACGACGGTCCGTCGGCCGGGCCGGGCGACGGCGACAGAGGGGGCCACGGCGCCGGGGGCGGGGAACGCCCGGGCCGCAGACGCCGCGTACTGCGCTGGTCGGCGACGGTCCTGGCGGTTGTCATACTCGGCACCGCCGGCGCGGGATATCTCTACTACCAGCACCTGAACGACAACCTGAAGAAGGACGACCTCAACATCGGCGACGCCAAGGACCGGGCGGCCGAGTCGAAGCCGAACGCGGCGGGCCAGATCCCGCTGAACATCCTTCTCATCGGGTCGGACGCGCGTGACTCCGCGGAGAACCAGAAACTCGGCGGCGCGAAGGACACCTTCGGGGGACCGCCGAACGCCGATGTGCAGATGCTGGTGCACGTCTCGGCGGACCGAACCAACATGTCGGTGGTCAGCATGCCGCGCGACACCCTGCTGCCGGTACCCAAGTGCACCGACCCGAAGACCCAGCAGGTCTACACGGCTTCGACGCTGGCGATGGCGAACGACTCACTGCGCCGCGGAGGCCCCGGCTGCACGGTCGCCACCTGGGAGAAGCTGACCGACATCCACATCGACCACTTCATGATGGTCGACTTCTCGGGTGTGGTGTCGATGGCGGACGCCATCGGCGGCGTCCCGGTGTGCGTCGACAAGAACATCTACTCGCACACCTCCTCCGGCCACGGCTCGGGCCTGAAGCTGAAGGCGGGAACCACCTCCGTCAAGGGCGAGCAGGCCCTGCAGTGGCTGCGCACGCGGTACGGGTTCGAGGACGGCAGCGACATCGCGCGGACCAAGGCGCAGCACCAGTACATGAGCTCGATGGTCCGCCAGCTGCGCGCCAACGCCACCCTGAGCAACCCGGACAAGCTGCGCAAGCTCGCCGAAACGGCCACCTCGGCGCTCACCGTCGACAACGGGCTCGGCACGGTCGCGAAGCTCTACGATCTGAGCACCGAGCTGAAGAAGGTGCCAACCGCCCGCATCACGATGACGACGATGCCGTTCGTGTACTCCGGAGAGCGCGTGCTGCCCAAGCCGGGCGACGCGGAGAAGCTGTTCCGTCTGGTGCGCGAGGACATCGCGCTGGACGGCAAGGACACGCAGAAGAAGCCCGCGCCCGCGCCGGCGACGGCGCCGACCGACAGCGACGACAAGATCGCGGTTCAGGTGCAGAACGGCACCCGCACCTCCACGCAGGCGCCGGTGCGGGGAAGGGCGTCCGCGATGGCGCAGGTCCTCGTCGACAAGGGCTTCACCGAGGCAAGGGCCGACTCCTCGACGGTGCTCTCCGAGGACACGACGGTGATCCGCTATCCGAGCGCGGACCTGAAGGGCGACGCCGAGCGGGTCGCCAAGGCCCTGGGCATCCCGGGGGGTTCGGTGCAGAAGTCGACGGACGTCTCCGGGGTCACCCTCGTGGTGGGCGCCGACTGGCGCTCGGACAGCGCGTACCAGGCGCCCAAGGAGGACAACAAGACCCCGACGACCGCGAACGTGCTCAACGGCGCGGACAAGCAGTGCATGCAGGTGGATCCGAACTACTCCTGGTGACCGCGTGGGTCGGGGCCCTCTCCGCCCGGGCAGGGCCCCGATATCTCTGCGCAGGCGCTCAGTTCGCGGCGATGACCGCTGGCCGCCGCGACGCGATGACCTTCTTCGCCAGTGACTTCGGGCTGGTGAGGAATCCCCAGCCCCAGGACATGTGCATGGTCGCGAGGGCGACGGGAATCCGCAGGCGTGCCGCGAGCGGCAGGCCCTTGCCCGCGGGGACCGAGCCGAGGGCGATCGCCGCAAGATAGCCGCCGGGGATCAGGAAGCCCCACGGGGTGAGCGCGGCGCCCACCACGACGCCCGCCGCGATCGCGCAGACCGCGGTCGGCGGGGCGAGGTAGCGAAGGTTGATGGAGCCCTCGTGGTAGCGGGCGACGACGTGCCGCCAGCGGCCGTAGTCCTTGTACTGCTTGGCGAGGGCGCGCACCGAAGGCCGGGGACGGTACGACACCTTCAGCTCCGGCGAGAACCAGATCAGGCCGCCCGCCTCGCGGATGCGGAAGTTGAGCTCCCAGTCCTGGGCGCGGATGAACTCCTCGTTGTAGCCGCCCTGCTGCTCCAGGGCCTCGCGCCGGAAGACGCCGAGGTAGACCGTCTCCGCCTGACCGGCCTCGCCGCCCGTGTGGAAGGCGGCGTTCCCGACGCCGATCTTCGAGGTCATGGCGGCGGCGACCGCGTGCTCCCAGTCGTTCTCGCCCTCGGCGTGCATGATGCCGCCGACGTTCTGCGCGCCGGTCTCCTCCAGGAGGCGTACGGCGGTCGCGATGTAGTTCGGCGAGAGCATCCCGTGACCGTCGACGCGGACCACGACGGGGTGACGGGATGCCTTGATCGCGGCGTTGAGCGCGGCGGGCGTGCGCCCGGTCGGATTGGGGACCGTGTGCACGCGGGGGTCCTCGCGCACCAGCTCGGCCGCGATCTCGTCCGTGCGGTCCGTGGACGGACCGAGGGCGATCACGACCTCCGTCTCACCGCCGTACTCCTGGGCCAGGATCGCTTGGACGGCCCCCCGCAGATGCCGCTCCTCGTTGAGGACGGGCATGATCACGGATACGGCGGGGAGCTGCGCGTCGGGCTTGGCGTTCATAGGGGCCTCACGTTACCGCGAACGGGGGACACCGGTGCGCGCCGCCCGGGCGCCGCCGGGGGCCGCAGATCGTATCGGCCTACGGTGCTGGCATCCCTGCCCAGTCCCACGGAGGTCTCCCCCGTGCCCACGCCGTCCCGCCCGCCCGCGCGCCGTCAGCCGGCCCGTCGCTCCCCCGCCCGGCGGCCCCCCGTCCGGCGGCGGAAGTCGCGCTGGGCCGGGCGGATGGTCACCACGGTCTCCGTGGTGGTCCTCGCCTCGGCCGGTATCGGGCATGCGGTGCTGACCAGCCTCGACGCGGGCATCGACCGCGTCGACCCGTTCAGGGACATGAAGAACCGCCCAGCCGCGGGCCACGGCATGAACGTCCTGCTGGTCGGCACCGACGGCCGCGAAAAGATCACGGAGGCGCAGCGCCGGACGTTCCACCTGGGTGGCGCCCCCTGTCACTGCACGGACACCATCATGATCGTGCACATCTCGGCGGACCTGGACCGGGCGACCGTGGTCAGCCTGCCGCGCGACTCGTACGCGGAGGTGCCGGCGCACACCGACAACACGACCGGGCAGCAGCACGGCGTCCATCCGATCAGGCTGAACGCGGCGTACGCGGAGGGCGGCCCGAGTCTGACCGTGCGCACGGTCGAGAGCATGACCCACCTCAAGATCGACCACTATCTGGAGGTCGACTTCGTCAGCTTCATGCGGACGGTCGACGTGCTCGGCGGTGTCCGCGTGTGCACCACGCAGCCCCTGAAGGACTCGTACACCGGACTCGACCTGAGCGCGGGCACCCATCAGCTCGGTGGCGGCCAGGCGCTGCAGTACGTTCGGTCCCGGCATGTCGACGGGGCCTCCGACCTGGGCCGGATGCAGCGGCAGCAGAAGTTCCTCGCCGCGCTGATCGAGCGGGCGACCTCGTCGGGGGTACTTCTGAACCCGCTGAAGGTGCGGGACGTGGCGGGAGCCGTGCTCGGCTCGGTACGGGCGGACCAGGGCTTCGGCACCGACCAGCTGCTCGACCTGGGCCGCGGAATGCGGAACTTCTCACCGCGCTCGTCCGAGTTCACGACCGTTCCGATCGGTGACTTGAAGTACCAGGTCAAGGGCCTCGGCTCGACGGTGAAGTGGGACGACGCGAAGGCGCGGGCGCTGTTCGAGACCCTGCGCGACGACAAGCCGCTCGCACCGCCCCGACCCAAGGACAAGGGCCCGGCCGCGGTGCGCGTGGACGCCGACCCGGCGCAGATCCGGGTGCAGGTCGAGAACGGGACGGCCACGGAAGGGCTCGGCAGGCGCGTCGACGACGGTCTCGCGGCCACCGGGTTCCGCACGACCCGCCATCCGGCGAACGCGCCGGACCACACCGTGCGGCGCACGGTCGTGCTGTACGACCCCCGCTGGGACCGCCCGGCGAAGGCGCTCGCGGCGGCTCTGCCGGGCAGCGAACTGCGGACGGCGCCGGGGCAGGGAGAGCAGCTGAAGGTCATCGCGGGCACGGACTTCAGGGAGGTGCGCCGGGTGAGAGCGGCGGATCCGCAGGGGCTGGCGGGGCCGCACCAGCCGGTCGTGACCGGGGACCAGGTGGTGTGCCCGTAGCGGCCGGGCGCCGGCCTGCAGATGCAGCCGCCCCGGGTCCGTCACGCCCCCGCGACACCCTCAGTCCGAGTAACCCTCCGCGGCCCTCTTCTCCCGCAGTTCCATGATCTCGCGGCGGCGGGCCAGGCGGTGGGTGCGGCGGATCTGCGCCTCCTGGTAGCGGCGCCTGTCCCGCTCGGTCTCCGGTATGACCGGCGGCACCGGCCGCGGCTTGCCGTCGGCGTCGACCGCGGCGAAGACGAGGTACGCGGAGCCGACCTGGGTGGCCGGTGCCGACTCGTTCCAGCGCTCGGCCAGGACCCGGACTCCGACCTCCATCGATGTGCGGCCGGTCCAGTTGACCTGGGCCTTCACATGGACGAGGTCGCCGACTCTGACCGGCTCCAGGAACGCCATCTCGTCCATGGACGCGGTGACGGCCGGGCCGCCGGAGTGCCGGCCGGCCACGGCGCCCGCCGCGTCGTCGACGAGTTTCATGATCACACCGCCGTGCACGGTGCCCAGCAGGTTGGTGTCGTTGTGGGTCATGATGTGACTGAGGGTGGTCCGGGACGCGGCGGTGGGCTTCCCTGGGAGATCACCCGCGATTTCACCCGGAATTACTGATTCCGGCGCAGGAGCCTGGTCTGTCATGCCGTCCACCCTATGCCGGGGGCGTGACCTGGAGACTTTGTGTCAGCTTCGCAACAGCACTGACCCCGTTCTTCGTCATCTCTTGTCGGGAGCACCACCCGACCCGGCACACTGGGGCGCATGAACGATTGGCCCGAGGGATGGTCCGACCACAGCCGCGGCAACCGCTACGGACGCGGCAGCACCAGCGCGCAGCCCGAGGGCGCGCGCGTGATGCGCCAGGTCCGGCGCGAGCCCGGCGGTCCGCGCGGCCCTCAGGCCGCCCCGCCGTACGGCGGGGTACCGCGGCAGCCCACATACGCGGACGAGCAGGGTTACGACGATTACGACAGCGGCTACAACACGGGCCAGGTCTACGGGACGCCGGGGGGCGGCCCGCAGGGACCGGGCGGCGGACCGCTGGGGCCGCGCCCGGGGCCGAACTGGCGCCGCCGGATCAAGTGGACCGCGATCACGCTGGTCACCGCGCTGGTGGTGACGTCCGTCGCCACGTACTTCTGGGCCGACTCCAAGCTCCACCGCGATGTCGACCTGTCCAAGGTCATCGACCGCCCGGCCGCGGGCCAGGGCACGAACTACCTGATCGTCGGCTCCGACAGCCGTGCCGGACTGTCGGACGCGGACAAGCAGAAGCTGCACACCGGGTCCGCCGAGGGCAAGCGCACGGACACGATGATGATCCTGCACACCGGCGACAACGGCTCCACGCTGATCTCGCTGCCCCGTGACTCCGACGTGGAGATCCCGAGCTACAAGGGCTCCGCGTCCGGCAAGGTCTACCAGGGCAGAGGCCGCCACACGAAGCTGAACGCCGCGTACGCGGAGGACGGCCCCGAGCTGCTGGTCCGCACGGTCGAGTACAACACCGGGCTGCACATCGACCACTACGCGGAGATCGGGTTCGCCGGCTTCGCGAACATCGTGGACGCGGTCGGCGGTGTCACGCTCACGATCGACAAGGGTTTCAAGGACAAGTACTCGGGAGCCGACTTCCAGGCCGGCACCCAGACGCTCAACGGCGGCCAGGCCCTGGCCTTCGTCCGCACCCGGCACGCCTTCGCCGCGAGCGACCTCCAGCGCACGAAGAACCAGCAGATGTTCCTGTCCGCGCTGGCCCACCAGGTGGCGACGCCGTCGACGGTCCTCAACCCGTTCAGGCTCTACCCGACGATGGGCGCGGGCCTGGACTCCCTCACCGTCGACAAGGGCATGAGCCTGTGGGACCTGGCCGACATGTTCTGGTCGATGAAGGGCGTCACCAGCGGCAGCGGCAAGTCCATGAACATGCCCGTCTCCGGCTCGACCGGCGGCGGCAACCTGCTGTGGGACAAGGCCAAGGTCAAGACACTGACGGACGAGCTGAAGAACGACCAGCCGGTGACGGTGTCCGGCAACTGAGCCCCGGGCGTCCCCATCGGAAAGGGCCCCGCCGGGCGCTTCGGCGGGGCCCTTCGCGCACCCGGGGGCCTGAGGTGCCTCAGCAGGCGCAGAGGCAGAACGGATGCCCCGCGGGGTCCGCGTTTACCCGGAAGGTGCGCGAGCGGTCCTCCGCCTCCCTCGCCCCCGCCGACGGGGGACCCCTGCTCTCCCGCGTGGCGGTGGCCGTGGCCGGAGGCGCTCACCGCGGGCACCTGGCCGCGCCTCAAGGCCTGCGAACTGCCCGACTGCACTGGGCGTACTACGACCGCGGCCCGGTCGGCAAGGGGCGCTGGTGCTCGATGTCGGTGTGTGGAGCGCGCGCGAAGATGCGGCGGTACCGGGCGAAGTAGGCGCACGACGCGCACCGTCGGGCACTTGCCGCTCGCGCGTGACGGCGGTGGTGCAGAATGCAACAGGACGCCGGTCCGGCCGACTGAGCCTCGGCCGGACCGGCGTCGCCCGTCTCCCCGGCTCTTCGGACGGCGGAGCGGCTCTTCGGTTCTCCCGCGCGGCGGGGCGGCTCCCCTACGCGGTGGAGCGGCTCCCCTAAGCGGTGGGGCGGCTCCCCTACGCGGTGGGGCGGCCCATGGCCCGGTACGTCCACCCCGCCCGGCGCCACAGCTCCGGGTCGAGCGCGTTGCGGCCGTCGAGGATCACCCGGGCGGCGACCGCCTCGCCCAGCTTCGCCGGGTCGAGCTCCCGGAACTCGCGCCACTCGGTGAGGTGCAGCACCACGTCGGCGCCGCGTACCGCCGCGGGGGCGGTGTCGGCGTACCCGAGGGTCGGGAATATCCGCCGGGCGTTCTCCATGCCCTTGGGGTCGTAGACCGTCACCTGGCCGCCCTGGAGGTGGATCTGCCCGGCCACGTTCAGCGCGGGCGAGTCGCGTACGTCGTCGGAGTCGGGCTTGAAGGTCGCGCCGAGCACCGCCACCCGCTTGCCGAGGAAGGAGCCGCCGCCCAGCGCCTCGCGCGCCATCTCCACCATCTGGCCGCGGCGGCGCATGTTGATGGAGTCGATCTCGCGCAGGAAGGTCAGCGCCTGGTCGGCGCCCAGCTCACCGGCGCGCGCCATGAAGGCCCGGATGTCCTTCGGCAGGCAGCCGCCGCCGAAGCCGATCCCGGCACGCAGGAACTTCTTCCCGATCCGCTCGTCGTGGCCAATGGCCTCCGCCAGCTTGACCACGTCGCCGCCCGCGGCCTCGCAGACCTCCGCCATCGCGTTGATGAAGGAGATCTTGGTGGCCAGGAAGGAGTTCGCCGAGGTCTTCACCAGCTCGGCGGTCGGGAAGTCGGTGACGACGAAGGGCGAGCCCTCGCCGACCGGGGTCGCGTACACCTCACGGAGCAGCTTCTCGGCCCGCTCGCTGCGCACGCCGACCACGACCCGGTCCGGGTGCAGCGTGTCCTCCACGGCGAAGCCCTCCCGCAGGAACTCCGGGTTCCAGGCCAGTTCGGCGTCCTCCCCGGCGGGCGCGTGCGCGGCGAGATAGGCGGCCAGCCGGTCCGCGGAGCCGACGGGCACGGTCGACTTGCCGACGACGAGGGCGGGGGCCTTCAGATGGGGGGCGAGCGAGGCGATCGCGGCGTCGACGTAGGACATGTCACAGGCGTACTCGCCGTGCTTCTGCGGGGTGTTCACACAGACGAAGTGGACGTCGCCGAAGTCGGCCAGTTCGGCCCAGTCCATGGTGAAGCGCAGCCGCCCGGTGGAGCCCTCGATGCCCGCGACGTGCTTGTGCAGCAGTTCCTCGAGACCCGGCTCGAACATGGGGGCCTCACCCCGCTCGAGCTTCTCGATCTTCTCGCGGACGACGTCGAGGGCGAGCACCTCGAACCCGAGTTCAGCCATGGCCGCGGCGTGCGTGGCGCCGAGATAGCCGGTGCCGATCACGGTGATCTTGAGGCTCATGGGGTGCTCCAGGAGGTAAGGCGGTGAATCGGTGCCCGAGCATAGCCGGGGCCCTTGGCGGGCAGGTTTCCCGCTGTCGCCAAGCTCACGTATCACTCGTGTGGGCGTACCCCTAAAATTTGGGTTACTTAACGGTAATTAGCGTCGGCATCGCAGCGTTTTGGAGCGTGAGAGACCTTGGCCGGATCGGCTGACTTCGACCTGTACCGCCCGTCGGAGGAGCACGACATGCTCCGTGACGCCATCCGCTCGCTGGCCGAGGCGAAGATCGCGCCGCACGCCACAGCGGTGGACGAGGAGGCCCGCTTCCCGCAGGAGGCGCTGGAGTCCCTCGTCGCGAACGACCTCCACGCGGTCCACGTGCCCGACGAGTACGGCGGGGCCGGCGCGGACGCGCTCGCCACGGTCATCGTGATCGAGGAGGTGGCCCGCGTCTGCGTGTCCTCCTCGCTGATCCCGGCCGTGAACAAGCTCGGCTCCCTGCCGGTGATCCTCTCCGGCTCCGAGGAGCTGAAGAAGAGGTACCTGGCTCCGCTGGCAAAGGGCGATGCGATGTTCTCGTACTGCCTGTCCGAGCCGGAGGCGGGCTCCGACGCCGTCGGCATGAAGACGAAGGCGGTCCGCGACGGCGACGAGTGGGTCCTCAACGGCGTGAAGCGCTGGATCACCAACGCGGGCGTATCCGAGTACTACACGGTCATGGCGGTGACCGACCCGGCCAAGCGCTCCAAGGGCATATCGGCCTTCGTGGTCGAGAAGTCGGACCCGGGTGTCTCCTTCGGCGCCCCGGAGAAGAAGCTCGGCATCAAGGGCTCCCCCACCCGCGAGGTCTACTTCGACAACGTCCGCATCTCGGCGGACCGCATGATCGGCGAGGAGGGCACCGGCTTCGCCACGGCGATGCGCACCCTCGACCACACCCGCATCACCATCGCCGCCCAGGCCCTCGGCGTCGCCCAGGGCGCCTTCGACTACGCCAAGAACTACGTCCAGGAGCGCAAGCAGTTCGGCAAGCCGATCGCCGACTTCCAGGGCATCCAGTTCATGCTCGCCGACATGGCGATGAAGATCGAGGCGGCCCGGCAGCTGACGTACGCGGCCGCGGCCAAGTCGGAGCGGGGCGACAGCGACCTGACCTTCCAGGGCGCGGCGGCCAAGTGCTTCGCCTCGGACGTGGCGATGGAGGTCACCACGGACGCCGTCCAGCTCCTCGGCGGGTACGGCTACACCCGTGACTACCCGGTGGAGCGCATGATGCGCGACGCGAAGATCACGCAGATTTACGAAGGCACGAACCAAGTTCAGCGGATCGTGATGGCCAGGAACCTCCCCTGACGGCCACCAGCACAAACGACACAGCCCTCGGCATGATGCCGGGGGCTGTTCTCGTACGGGGTTCGGACGACGGAAGGCGAGCAGGCCGGCCGACACCCGTAGATCATTTACGGGACAAGGCTCAGCTGCGCCTCCTCCGTAAGGCATCCGGCCGTGACGTCGTATGAGCGGTGGTCCCCGTCATCCCGGGACAGACACTCGACGAGGAAGTCCGCCTCTCCAGCCCCCGTCCTTTACACTTTCGTCGTCACACAGCGTGAGGAATAATGTGAGCAGCGTAAACAAAACGCCGCGCAGACCGTGGCGCACCCTTGGCGCCGCGGTGATCGTCGCGCTCGTCGCGCAGTCAACTGCGCTCATCGCCCACCAAATGCAGATCGACGATCTGCGGACACAGCACATCGACCTCCAGGGACACCTCGTCGAGCCCGGCCCCTCCGGTCCGTCCGGCCCGACCGGTCCCGCCGGCCCCACCGGCCCGCCGGGCAAGGAGGGCAAGCGCGGGCGGGACGGGAGGGACGGTCATAGCGGTAGGAGGGGGCATGAGGGCAGGAGGGGTCTTGACGGAAGGAACGGGAAGGACGGGAGGAACGGGAACGACGGAAGGACCGGGAAGGACGGCAAGGGCAGCAAGGGAAGCAAGGGCGGGGAAGACGCTGACGCCGAGCCGTCGCCGACCGAGACCGACTGAGACTGTGGGAGCGGAGTTCTTCGACCAGCCCGTGTTGCAGTCGGGCTTCGTGCGCGCCGCGTAACCTGCGCCGAGCCTGTTTGTCTGGCGCGCGGCCGGCAGGGCACCGGCCGCGGTCGGTGCCCCCTCGGCGTCAGCCGTCCAGCTGTTGCAGCGTCGCGTTCGACGGGCCGCGGCGTGCCTGGAGGTCACGGGCCACGTCCTCGGCCGCGCCCAGCACCCGGACCGCGTTCTGCCAGGTCAGTTTGGCCAGGTCCGACTTCGACCAGCGGCGGTCCAGGAGTTCCGCGACGAGGTTCGGGTAGCCGGAGACATCGCCGAGGCCGTCCGGCGTGAAAGCCGTGCCGTCGTAGTCGCCGCCGATGCCCAGATGGTCGATGCCCGCCGCCTCGCGCATGTGATCCAGGTGGTCGGCGACCGTCGCGACCGTCGCGACGGGGCGCGGGTTCCGCTCCTCGAAGGCGCGATGGATCTTCATCGCGTCGGGGGTCGTGTCGAGGTGGTGGAAGCCGTGCGCCCGCATGTTCTCGTCCGCCGCGGCCGTCCACTCGACCGCCGCCTGGAGCACGAACTTCGGCACGAACGTCACCATCGCCACACCACCGTTGGCGGGCAGGCGTTCGAGGACGTCGTCGGGGATGTTCCGCGGGTGGTCGCACACAGCCCGGGCGGAGGAGTGGGAGAAGATCACCGGGGCGGTGGTGGTGTCCAGCGCGTCCCGCATCGTCGTCGCGGCCACATGGGAGAGGTCGACGAGCATGCCGACGCGGTTCATCTCGCGGACGACCTCACGGCCGAACTCCGTCAGGCCGCCGGCCTTCGGCTCGTCGGTCGCCGAGTCCGCCCATGCGACGTTGTAGTTGTGGGTGAGCGTCATGTAGCGCACCCCCAGCTCGTACAACCCCCGCAGCGTGCCGAGGGAATTGGCGATCGAGTGGCCGCCCTCGGCCCCCATCAGGGAGGCGATGCGGCCGTCGTCGCGCGCCGCCTCCATGTCGGCCGCGGTCAGAGCCCTGTGCAGATCGGCCGGGTGACGGGCTATCAACTGCCGTACGCAGTCGATCTGTTCGAGCGTCGCGGGGACCGGGTCGGGCAGATCGCAGCGCACGTACACGGACCAGAACTGGGCGCCGACGCCGCCCTCGCGCAGCCTCGGCAGATCGGTGTGCAGATGCGCCTTCTGGTGGGCGGCGATGTCGCGGGCGTCCAGGTCGTAGCGGACCTGTTCGCGCAGCGCCCAGGGCAGATCGTTGTGCCCGTCGACGACCGGGTAGGCGCGCAGCAGCTCCCGGGCTTCGTCCAGCGAGGTCGTCCCCGTCATACCCGTCACTTCCCCGAGTTGAAGCCGAAGCCCGCCGTCGATCCCTCGACCTTGGAGCGCAGGCGCTTGCCCTTCTCGGCGGCCTGATCGTTGAGGTCCTGCTGGAACTCGCGCATCCTGCCGAGGATCTCCTCGTCGTGCGTGGCCAGGATGCGGGCCGCCAGCAGACCGGCGTTTCGGGCACCGCCCACCGAGACCGTCGCCACCGGCACACCGGCCGGCATCTGCACGATCGACAGCAGCGAGTCCATGCCGTCGAGGTACTTCAGCGGGACGGGGACGCCGATGACGGGCAGGGCGGTGACGGAGGCGAGCATGCCGGGCAGGTGCGCGGCGCCGCCGGCACCCGCGATGATCACCTTCAGGCCGCGGTCCACGGCCTGCTCACCGTAAGTGATCATCTCGCGCGGCATCCGGTGCGCGGAGACGACGTCGACCTCGTACGCGATCTCGAACTCGTCGAGGGCCTTGGCGGCGGCCTCCATGACCGGCCAGTCGGAGTCCGACCCCATGACGATGCCAACAACAGGGCTCATTCGGTGATGGTGCCTCTCAGGTAGCCGGCAGCGTGACGGGCGCGCTCCAGCACGTCGTCGAGGTCGTCGCCGTAGGTGTTGACGTGACCGACCTTGCGGCCGGGCTTCACATCCTTGCCGTACATGTGGATCTTGAGCTGCGGGTCGCGGGCCATGCAGTGCAGATACGCGGAGTACATGTCCGGGTAGTCGCCGCCGAGGACGTTCGCCATGACCGTCCACTTCGCGCGCGGGCGCGGGTCGCCGAGCGGGAGGTCGAGGACCGCCCGGACGTGGTTGGCGAACTGCGAGGTGATCGCGCCGTCCTGGGTCCAGTGGCCCGAGTTGTGCGGGCGCATCGCCAGTTCGTTGACGAGGATGCGGCCGTCACGGGTCTCGAACAGTTCGACGGCGAGGTGGCCGACGACGCCGAGTTCCTTGGCGATCGTCAGGGCCAGCTCCTCGGCCTTGAGCGCCGACTCCTCGCCGAGGCCGGGGGCGGGCGCGATCACGGTGTCACAGACCCCGTCGACCTGGCGGGACTCGACGACGGGGTAGGCGACGGCCTGGCCGTGCGGCGAGCGGACGACGTTGGCGGCCAGCTCCCGGGCGAAGTCGACCTTCTCCTCCGCGAGGACAGGAACGCCGGCGCGGAACGGCTCGGCGGCCTCCTCGGCCGACCGGACCACCCACACGCCCTTGCCGTCGTAGCCGCCGCGGACGGTTTTGAGGACGACCGGGAAGCCGTCGCCTTCCGCGGCGAACGCGGCCACGTCCTGCGGGTCCGCCACGATCCGGTGCCGCGGGCACGGCACTCCGATCGCGTCGAGCTTCGCGCGCATCACGCCCTTGTCCTGGGCGTGCACGAGCGCGTCCGGGCCCGGGCGGACGGGGATGCCGTCGGCCTCGAGGGCCCGCAGGTGCTCGGTGGGCACATGTTCGTGATCGAAGGTGATCACGTCACAGCCCCGCGCGAAGGCGCGCAGCGTCTCCAGATCGCGGTAGTCGCCGATGACGACGTCACCTACGACCTGCGCCGCGGAATCCTGAGGGGTGTCACTGAGGAGCTTGAACCTGATGCCGAGCGGGATGCCTGCCTCGTGGGTCATACGAGCGAGCTGGCCCCCGCCGACCATGCCGACTACCGGGAACGTCACGCACCTAGGGTATCGGCCACGCCACGGCGGCCGGTTTCCGTCCCCGTGGTCGCTTTCTTTCCGTCCTCATGTAGACGTCCGTGGGCGCCGTTCACGGGCGCTGGTTAGCATGGCGGCGTTGACGGAACCGCTCGGCGCGTTCAGCCGACCGGCCGATACGACCGGCATGACCGATATCACCGGTTGTGACCGATACGAAACGACCGACCGACTCGAACCCGACGGGGGCTGGCGACACGATGGGCAGTGGTTCCACGGGCCTGAAGGACAACCCCCGGGGCGCGGTGCGCCGCCGCTTCGACCGCCTGGTGCGCGAGATCGCCAAATTCGGCGCCGTCGGCGGGGCGGGTCTGCTGGTCAACCTCCTGGTGTTCAACCTGGTGCGGCACGCCACCGGTCTTCAGGTGGTCCGTGCCAGCATCGTCGCCACCGTCGTCGCGATCATCTTCAACTACATCGGGTTCCGGTACTTCACCTACCGGGACCGTGACAAGAGCGGCCGCACCCGCGAGATGACGCTGTTCCTGGTGTTCAGCGCGGCGGGCCTGGTGATCGAGAACGGCGTGCTGTACGTGGCGACGTACGGGTTCGGGTGGGACAGCCCGCTGCAGAGCAACATCTTCAAGTTCCTCGGCATCGGCCTCGGGACGCTGTTCCGCTTCTGGTCCTACCGCAGCTGGGTCTTCAAGGCGATGCCTGCCGGGGAGGCCGTGGCGGGCGCGGAGTCGATACTCGCGGAGGCCGAGAAGCAGAGCCACCGCGACCAGCACGCCCGCCGCTGAGGCACGGGTCCTGAGCCCTACCTGACCGTCCGCTCCGTCTCCTCGCCCTGCGGCGGCACCTTCAACGGGGTGCGCGACAGGAACAGGCCGAAGACCGGCGGTTTGGCCTGGAGCATCTCCAGACGGCCGCCGTCGGCCTCCGCGAGGTCGCGGGCGACCGCCAGGCCGATACCCGTGGAGTTGCGGCCGCTGATCGTGCGCTCGAAGATGCGGGAGCCCAGCTCGGGCGGCACGCCCGGGCCCTCGTCGGTGACCTCCACGACCGCTTGGTTGCCGGTGACACGGGTGCGCAGCGCGACCGTGCCGCCGCCGTGCATGAGGGAGTTCTCGATCAGGGCGGCCAGCACCTGGGCGACCGCGCCCGGTGTGCCCACGGCCCGCAGATGCCGTTTGCCGGAGCTGACGATCGCCCGGCCCACGCTGCGGTACGCGGGGCGCCACTCGGCGATCTGCTGATGGATGACCTCGTCGAGGTCGAAGGAGACGGCGGAGCCGGTGCGCGGGTCGCGGGCATTGGTCAGCAGCCGTTCCACGACGTCCGTGAGCCGCTCCACCTGCGTGAGCGCGATGGTCGCCTCCTCCTTCACCGTGTCCGGATCGTCCGTGAGGGTGATCTCCTCCAGGCGCATCGACAGGGCCGTGAGGGGCGTGCGCAGTTGATGGGAGGCGTCGGCGGCCAGGCGCCGCTCGGCCGTCAGCATCCGCGCGATCCGTTCGGCCGAGGAGTCGAGGACGTCGGCGACCCGGTCCAGCTCCGGTACGCCGTATCGCTTGTGGCGCGGCCGTGGGTCGCCGGAGCCGAGGCGCTCCGCGGTCTCGGCGAGGTCGGTGAGCGGGGAGGCGAGGCGGTTGGCCTGGCGCACCGCGAGCAGGACCGCGGCGATGATGGCGAGCAGCGCGACCAGGGCGATGACCAGCAGCGTCCGGCCGACCTCGCGGGTGACGGCGGAACGCGGCTCCTCCACACGGACCGTCTCGCCCTCCTCGCCCGTGGCGGTGGAGTGGATGACGTCGCCGACGGGCTTGGTACCGGCCTCGAGGGAGGGCCGGCCGGGGATGTCGATCACCGCGTACTTGTCGCCGGTGACCTGGTCCTCGAGGGTCGCGGAGGTGACTTTCCCGTTACCGAGGAGCCTGCTGTCCACGATGCTGGCCAGCCGCAGCGCCTCGGAGTCGACGCGCTCCTGGGCACTGTTGCTGATCGTGCGGGTCTCGACGATCACCAGGGAGACGCCGAAGACGGCGATCACCACCAGGACGACGGCAAGAGTGGACTGGATGAGACGACGACGCACGGGGCCCTCCGGGCGATGGCTTTACGACGACCAGTGTGCCGCAGTCGCGTCCGCACCCGGGGCGGGCGGCACCCCGTCGAGGGCAGCGGGGAACTGCGCGACCAGCCACAGACGACCCGCAGCCGTCACGCCGCACAAGTCACCGGTCACGGCGGCGTGACGCGCCCGGCCACCCGAGCGCACCGGATCCGGCGGAGCCCGGCGGCAGCGCCCAGCCCTTCTCGAGAGCGCCCAGCTCTTCCCGAATGCGCCTAGCTCTTCTCGAAGCGGAAGCCCACTCCCCGCACGGTCGCGATGTAGCGCGGGTTCGCCGCGTCGTCGCCCAGCTTCTTGCGCAGCCAGGAGATGTGCATGTCCAGCGTCTTCGTGGACGACCACCATGTGGTGTCCCAGACCTCGCGCATCAGCTGGTCACGGGTGACGACCCGGCCCGCGTCCCGGACGAGAACCCGCAGCAGGTCGAACTCCTTGGCGGTGAGCTGCAGCTCCTCGTCGCCCATCCACGCGCGGTGCGACTCGACGTCGATGCGCACCCCGTGCGTGGCGGGCGGCTGCGCGGGCTCGGTGGAGCCGCGCCGCAGCAGGGCCCGGACCCGCGCGAGCAGTTCGGCGAGCCGGAAGGGCTTGGTGACGTAGTCGTCGGCGCCCGCGTCGAGGCCGACGACGGTGTCCACCTCGTCGGCACGCGCGGTCAGGATCAGGATCGGGACGGTGTGGCCATCCGCGCGCAGTCGGCGGGCCACCTCCAGGCCGTCCATGCCGGGCAGCCCGAGGTCCAGCACGACGAGGTCGACGCCGCCCTGCATTCCGGCGTCGAGCGCGGTGGGTCCGTCCTCGCGCACTTCGACCTCGTAACCCTCCCGGCGCAGGGCACGGGCCAGCGGCTCCGAGATGGACGCGTCGTCCTCGGCGAGCAGTACACGGGTCATGGGGTGATGGTAGTCCGCCCACGACAAGAGGAACGGTGTGATCGCGGGTGTGATCGACGAAGACGGATTCTTACCTTGCGCTGCGACGATACGAGGGGGACATCCGTGGTCACGGAGTGGAGTCACGCCTTCACCTTCCGGGGGCCATCCAGGTGAATGCCTTCGAATGGGATGAGCGGTTCCGGTATCACCTGTGATTCACCTCTCATGTCCTTCCATATGGGGCAGTGTCATGCCGTATGGTGACCAGAACGCCTGTAGCACCACCGGAGACCTTTGGCGGGCACTTGACGCTGAGGGTCTTTTTTGTGTGCGGGCTGGTTTCGGCCGGCCTCGAAAGGAATGACCTGTGGCCGGGCCCTGGGCGCACTTACGCGCGTAGAGGCGTGGATCCCGGTGATCGCCGTCCGCCGCTCCGCGATCCGGAGCGGACTCCCCGTGGGCGTGGGGTGGACGACCGATCGCGCCGGTGCCGGCCGCCCCCCACCGGGCGCGCAACCCACGGTCTCGGCCCCGGCCGAGACGCGGTACCCCCACCGCCGCACGCCCCGACCAGCAAGGAACGACCATGGCGTCCAGCCTGACGAAGGACTCGGTCCGCCCGGGCACCCCCGGTTCCGAGAAGACCTTCTTCGGCCACCCCCGCGGACTGGCCACTCTCTTCATGACCGAGATGTGGGAGCGATTCTCCTACTACGGCATGAGGGCCCTTCTCCCGCTGTACCTGGTCGCCCCGGGCGGCCTGCACCTGAGCGCGGCCACCGCGACCGCGATCTACTCGGTGTACGTGTCGCTCGTGTACCTGCTCGCCCTGCCGGGCGGCTGGTTCGCCGACCGCGTTCTCGGCCCCCGCAAGACGGTCGCCGTCGCGGGCACCATCATCATGCTGGGCCACCTCACGCTGGCCCTGCCGTCGTCCGGGACGTTCTTCGCCGGTCTCGGCCTCGTCGCCATCGGCTCGGGTCTGCTGAAGGCCAACATCTCCACGATGGTCGGCCACCTCTACGACGGCCCGGACGACCCCCGTCGCGACGGTGGCTTCACGCTCTTCTACGTCGGCATCAACCTGGGCGCCTTCGCCGCGCCGCTGGTCATCGGCACCGTCGGTGAGAGCGTCAACTGGCACATGGGCTTCGCGCTCGCCGCGCTCGGCATGGCGCTCGGCCTCGGCCAGTACCTGCTCGGCGGCCGTCACCTGAGCGCGCGCTCGAACGTCGTCCCGACGCCGCTGACCCCGGCGGAGAAGTCCTCGACGCTGCTCAAGTCGGCGCTGTGGGCGGCTGTCGCGGTCGTCTTCTACAGCATCGTCGGCTTCTCCGGCGTCTACACCCTGAACTGGCTGCTGGTCCCGATCACCATCGCCGGTCTGGTCATCCCGGTCATGGTCATCGCCCGGATCAAGCGGGACAAGGATCTGGACCGCGTCGAGCAGTCGAAGGTGTCCGCCTACATCTGGTTCTTCGTGGCCGCCGCCGCGTTCTGGATGATCTACGACCAGGGTGGCTCCACCCTGTCGATCTTCGCCGACGCCTCGGCCAAGAACACGATCTTCGGCTGGAACTTCCCCGTCTCCTGGTACCAGTCGGTCAACCCGGTCATGATCATGGCGCTCGCTCCTGTCTTCGCCTGGATGTGGCTGGCGCTGAACCGGCGCGGCAAGGAGCCGAGCACCGCGGTGAAGTTCGCCTCGGGTCTGGTCCTGATCGGTGCGTCCTTCTTCCTGTTCCTGGCCCCGCTGGCGATCGCCGACGGCGGTCACAAGGCCGCGGCGATGTGGCTGGTCGCGATCTACTTCGTGCAGACCGTCGGTGAGCTGACGCTCTCCCCGGTCGGCCTCTCCGTCACCACGAAGATGGCTCCGGTCAAGTACGCCTCCCAGATGATGGGTGTGTGGTTCCTGGCCGTCACCGCCGGTGACGCCACGACCGGTCTGCTCTCCATCGCGGGCGTCGACCTGAACAAGACGGGCATCGTGGCCCTGGAGGCCGCGGTCGCCGTGGTCGCCGGTCTCGCCGTGTGGATGTACCGCAAGAAGGTCAAGGAGCTCATGGGCGACGTGCACTGACGCACGTCGCGGGCCGTCGGAGGGCCGCTGCACCCGGCTGGGTGCGGCGGCCCTCCGGCGTTCGTCCGGGGAGGCTCAGCGGACGCGCCTGGGCAGGAACGTGAAGACCGCGCCGCCCAGCAGGACAGCCGTGCCGGCCACCAGCCCCAGGGCCCTGAGGCTGCCGTGGTCGTCCGCACCCGTCTGGGCCAGGCCGCCCGATGTGCCCGAGGACGTGCCGGAGGAGGTCGACGAACCGCCGGAGGCTCCGCCCGGCTGCTGCGAGGTGTCCAGGGTCAGCGACACCTGCGTGCTCGTCGGCGTACAGGTCGTGGTGGTGCCGAGGGCCTCGATGGTCAGCACGCCCGGCGACAGCGTCGACCGCCCGCTCGCTCCCGGCTTGTAGGTGCCCGTCAGATCCGGGATCTCGATGGGATCGCCCGACTTGATGGCGCTCGCGTTCGTGGGGCCCTCGACATGGACCGTGCCCTTGTCCGCGCCGCCCAGTGCGACCTCCATCGACGGCTTAACCGAGCCCTTGGGGATGTCCGCCGGGCTGTTCATCACCGACTTCTTGAACTGCACCGTGAGATCGAAACTCCCGCCGCTGCTCCTGGCGTTGATCTGCACCGGCGAGGTGGCGCTCCTGTCGCCGATGGGCGTCTTGCAGGCGTAGGGGACCTGGACCTCCTTGCCGGTGAAGTCCGTCTGCCCGCCGCCGGTACCGCCCGCGCCGCCGCCGGTCTCGGTCGCGCTCGCCGTGGGGGTGGCCGAGGAGGACCCGGTCGGCAGGCCCGTGGGCACGCTCGTCGGCGGAGTGGGGACGACCGTCGGGGACCCTCCCGTAGTACCGCCCGAAGTGCCGCCGCCGTCCGTCACGTTGATGGTCGCGGCCGGCTGCACCGGCTCCTTGGGGGAGCACTTGGTGTCGGTCGAGATGGGCTTGTCGACGTTGATGTCGTACGCGTCCGGCGTGAGCGTCACCCGGCCGGCCGCGGTCAGCTTCAGCCTGCCCGTCATGTCGGACAGCTTCATGTCGCTGTTCTTGGGGATCGGGGGGTTCGACCGGGGCCCCTCCATCGCGATGTCCGCGATCTGCGCCCCTGCCGCCTTCAGCGTCCCCGTCGGCTTGACCGTGTCCTTGCCCAGATCGAGCACATCGGGGTTCTTCGACGCGGCCTGCACGAACTTCCAGGTGATCGCCACCTCGTCGCCGACCTTCGCCAGGGCCGGCGCCGTGATCTCCACCTTCGTGGTGCCCTCGACCGGGGGCAGCCCGGAGATCGGGGGCGGAATGCACTCGGTCCGGTACGACACCTCCGCTGCCTGGGCCGGGGCGGCCGCCACGCCGAGCAGGATGCCCGCGCCGCCCAGCATCAGCACCACTCCGGCCGCGCTCGCTCTGCCGCTTCTGCCCCCTGCCGCCAGGGCTCTCCGTTGCGCGCTCACGTGTTTCCCTTCGTCGGGGTCGTCGGGCTGCTGTCGTGCGGTGCGGAGAGCCGGCCGTTCACCGCGGTCCCCGGATCGGCGTCCGGGGTGAACCACGGCAGGGCCGAAGCGGTGCGGGCTGCGGGGGCGGGCGAAGGAGCGCCCGGCCTCGGGATGCGCCAGGCGGAACCGGACAGCCGCGGACCACGGTGGCGTACGGCCCTCCGCGACCGGCCGCGCGGCCGCACCCGGTCCACGACGGCCATGCCGAGGCGGAACACGGCGGCCGGTACGACCACGCAGACCAGGATCCAGAAGAGGGTCACGCCCCAGGGGCGGCCGACGCCCCACGGCTGTTCGGCGAGGACCTTCCCGCCGTACTCGAGGGAGACGGTGTAGTCGCCGTGGGCACCCGCCGACAGCTCCACCGGCAGCGTGATCCGCGCCTTCCCGCCGGGCGCGATCGTGCCGCGCCACTGCTGGTCGTCCCACTGCGGGGCGAAGACCCCGTGGGAGGTGCCGATCCGGAAGACGGGATCCTTCACCGGCGAGGGGCCGACGTTGCCGACGGTGAACACGAGCGTGCGGGACGGCGGTGCCCCGAACCAGGTCAGCAGTCCGCTGGAGCCGTCGAGTCGGGTGTCCGTCAGCACCGACAGCCGCCCTGCGGCGGACTCGGCGGGCAGGGGCTCCACGGCGTGCCCGGCGACCTGGAAGATCGCGTCGGCGTCCGCCTGGCTCCCGGTCACGGTGGCGACGTGCACCACACAGGGGCACGGCACCGGCGGTTCGGCCACCGGAAGCCTTCTGCGGAACGCCCCGTGTGCGTCGGTCGTGACAGCCCGGCCGTCGGCGTTGGCGCAGGAGTTGGTGCCGCCGACCACCCCGCGGGAGGGCGCGGACTGCCCGCAGATCAGGATCATCAGCAGGGTCCTGGGACGCCAGCCGGCACCGGTCACGGTGATCGAACCGCCCGTCCCCGCCTGGGACGCGGACAGCGTGACGGCGGGCCGCCCGGCGCCCCGGGCCGGCGCCGCCGCCAAGGGCGCCAGGACGAGCGCGAGCAGCGCCAGCAGCACCGGGATACGCCCCTTCACAGCACCGCTCCCGTCAACTCGGCCTCCGCAGGGGTCCGGTCGCCCGTCCCCCGGACCGAGGGGCGGCGCCTGCGACGTCGTACGGCCACCGCGGCGCCCGCGGCCGTGAACAGCCCGGCACCGGCCCGGGCCACCGGCCCCCAAGGCACGAACCCCGCCTGTACCGCCGCGGAACCGTGCGCCCCGCCCGCCGCCGTCACCGTGAGCCGCACATCCACCGCGTCGAGCGCGGGGCGCCGCGGCCACGGCTCGGTCAGCCGGACCCGGTGGCCCGGCGGCAGTCGGAGGGGCAGGGTGCGCGGGGCGCGGTCGAGGACCCGGCCGAAGACCCCGTCGGCCCGCACCGCGAGCGTCGGGGTCAGCACGGTGGTGCCGCGGTTGACCAGCTCGTAGGAGATCCCTCCGCCACGCACGGCCAGGTGTTCGACGGTCAGCGCGGACAACGCGGTTCCACTGACGCGGAGTTGAACGCGTACGGCCGAGGAACGGCCGTCGGCGCTCGCCACGATCGCACCGGGGTGGTCGCCGGGCGCGGCGCCCACGGGAACCGTCACGGTGAACGGCACATCGGCCCGGGTGCGGGCGGGCACCGTCACCGTGACCGTGTGCGCGGCAGTACGCCGTCCGTCCGTCGTGCGGGCGAAGCCGATCCATGCGCCGGTGTCCGCCGACTCGCTCCGTACCGTGAATCCGGCGTCCGCGTCGGCGCCGCCCAGCCGGACCGTCAGCGGCTTCCCGCCCGGGTTGAAGACCGAGACCGCGTCCTCGAGGACCGTCCCCGGTCCGCCCTCCGCGTAGACGTACGGCCGCCCGTCGGCGCCCCCGGTCACGGGCGTGAGGGACCAGCCCTCGTCGGCGACCGCGGCGGGCGCGGCGACGAGCAGGCTCAGGACGGCGAAGGGCAGGAGGGGCAGACGGAGGACGGGGCGGGGGTACGGCATGGGCGGCTCTCCTGGCGGCGACTCGTACGGGACCCGGGGAGCGCCTCAGCGGCGTACCGCCTGGTTCCGGCGCGTCAGCCACAGCACACCGGCCGCTCCGCCGAGCAGGACGGTGCCGCCGAGGGTGCCGAGGGCGATCACGGAGTCCTCGGGACCCGTCTGCGGGAGCTGCCCTCCTGGGTCCGTACCGCTCGAGGCGGAGCCGGGGGTACCGCCGCCCACGGCGGTGACGTCGAGGGTCAGCGACGGCCCCGGGCCGTTGCTGGGTGTGCACGTGGTCGTCGTGCCGAGCGCGGTGATGGTCAGCACGCCCGCGGTGAAGGTGACCTTGCCGGTCTTCTTCGGCGTGTACGTACCGCTCAAGTCATTGATCTTGATGGGGGTGTTGGCGGGGATCGCCGCCTGGTTGGCGGGACCGGTCACCGTGATGGTGCCGCTGTCGGCGCCGCCCAGCTCGACGGTCGCGCTCGGGTTCATCGCGCCCTTGCCCAGTTCGACCGGGCTGGAGGAGACGCCCTTCTGCCAGGACATGGTGATCCGGTAGCCGCTGCCGCTCCTGGCACCCTTGATGTCTATGGGCGAGACGGCACTCTTGTCGCCGATCGGCGTCTTGCAGTGGTAGTTGACGTCGACGACCGCGGCCCGGGCCACGGGAGCGGCCATCAGTACCGCCGAGCCGGCCAGGGCAGCGGCGGACGCGAGCGCGGCACTTCGTTTGTGGTACGTCACGGTCCCCTCATTTCCTGACGGCACATCAGATCGGCCGTCAAGGTACGCCCGGGGCCGTGTGGAGGGAAGACACAGTGCGCGCCGGATCTGTGGTGATCCGGCGCGCAAGAAGTGAGGTGTGCGGGGACGTACGACGAAGGGTTCGAACCCGGGGTAACCGAAGGTGAGCGTTAAGCGGGGGCGCCGAGTTCCGCCCACACCGTCTTGCCGCCGGCCCCGGGGGTCCTTACGACACCCCAGTCCAGGCAGAGCCGCTGCACGATGAACATCCCGTGGCCGCCGGGGCGTCCGGCACGGTGCGGGGTGCGCGGGGCGGGCTGGCCGGCGCCACGGTCGGACACCTCGATGCGCAGCACCTTGTTGTCGCACCCGATCCACAGCTCCTGAGGGCCGTCGGCGTGCAGACACGCGTTGGTGACGAGTTCGGAGACGACGAGCAGCACGTCCTCGGCGGCGGCCCGCTGGTCCGCGCCTGCCGCGGGCAGCCAGCCCCACGCGTACAGCGCCTGGCGGGTGAAGTCGCGGGCGAGCGGGACGACGCCGCTCTCGCCCTCGAAGCTCAGCCTGCGGACCTGCCGGCCTGAGGAGGGCGGCTCCTCCCCGGACGCACCGGAGGACGCGCCCTCGGCGGACGGACCCTGCGCAGGCGCCCCGGAAGCGCCGCTGGGCTCGGGGCCGCGGTCGCCCGGCGGGTAGGGCCGGGTGGTGCTCATCAGCGCTTCACCTCACCGATTCACCAGTTCACGATTCAAGACTCAGTACGTGGGTCGACGGCGTTTCCGTCAGTTGTTGCTCGTGCCGTTCGTGCGAGCCCTCGCCACGGCCGCTTCGGGCCGGGCTGCCGACATGTTCAGAATGTCTCCTGCCCGAGCGAACCGCTGGAACACCCGTGGATTCGGCCGGAACCTGTGACACGCGTAACGCGCTGGTCACACAGGGACACGCCGGGGGGCGGGCACACCGGCCGCTCATTCGGCCAGGGCCGCGTCCAGCGTCTCGTGGACGGTGAAGACGGCGTCCGCCCCGGTGATCTCGAAGACCCGGGCCACCACCGGCAGCATGCCCGCCAAGTGGACTCCGCCACCCGCGGCCTCGGCCTTGAGCCGGGCGGCCAGCAGGACGTTCAGCCCGGTGGAGTCGCAGAACTCCAGCCGTGAGCAGTCCACGACCAGGCGTGAGCACCCCTTCCCGAGGCAGTCCTCGAGGGGTTCACGCAGCAGATCGGCGGTGTGGTGATCCAACTCACCCGCCGGGGTCACGACGGCACTGATGCCCTCGTGCCGGACTTCGACCAGAAGCCGGCCCGACTGTGCGCTGCCGACCGTCCCGCGGTCCATGCCGTCTCTCTCCTGACCGTCGTGGCTGTTGGTGGACGCTCTCGAACACTACGCCTTCCTCACGTGTCTCGACACCCGAACAACCCCACTAAATCGGACATTTCGCCGCATAATGCACTTGCGGTGGGCAGTTGAAAGCGGGTAGGCCTAGTAGGGACACAGATTCGACCACGGCCGGCTTCGGAGGCGCCGCACACCGCAGTGCACGTATTGGCATCGGCGGCCATATGCCGAGAACGATGGAGGACATCATGTCACCCCGGCTCGACGCATCGCAGACCCTGAGGGCGACGTCGACACCCCCCACAGCACGACCGGACCACGACAGCACCGACGCCCTCGCCCCCCATGACGGTCTGGCCGGCCTTCCGGAGATCCCCCCGTACGACGAGGTGGGCCCGGTTGACGCACGGGCCCTTTCCAGGACGCTCTTCGAACGGCTGGAGTCGCTCGAAGAGGGCACGCACGAACATGCCTACGTCCGCAACACACTGGTGGAACTGAACCTCGCCCTGGTGAAGTTCGCCGCCTCCCGCTTCCGCTCCCGCAGCGAGCCGATGGAGGACATCATCCAGGTCGGGACGATCGGCCTGATCAAGGCGATCGACCGCTTCGAACTCAGCCGCGGCGTGGAGTTCCCCACCTTCGCGATGCCGACGATCATCGGTGAGGTCAAGCGCTTCTTCCGCGACACGTCGTGGTCGGTGCGGGTACCGCGCAGGCTGCAGGAACTCCGTCTGGACCTGGCGAAGGCCGGCGACGAACTCGCGCAGAAGCTCGATCGCGCGCCGACGGTCGCGGAACTGGCGGATCGCCTGGGCATCTCGAACGACGAGGTCGTCGAGGGCATGGCGGCGTCGAACGCCTACACGGCAAGCTCCCTCGACGCGCAGCCGGAGGAGGACGACTCCGAGGGCGCGCTCGCGGACCGTATCGGGTACGAGGACCACGGGCTCGAAGGCATCGAGTACGTCGAGTCGTTGAAGCCTCTGATCGCCGAACTCCCGCCGCGCGACCGGCAGATCCTGTCGTTGCGTTTCGTGGCGAACATGACGCAGTCGGAGATCGGCGAAGAGCTGGGTATCTCGCAGATGCATGTGTCACGTCTGCTGACGCGGACGCTGGTGCGGCTGAGGAAGGGGCTCACCGTCGAGGAGTGACGGCCCGAGTCCGCAGACAGGTCACCATCCGCCCGCTGCCCGGCCGGCCAACCCGGCCGGGCAGCGGGCGACTTGTGTCCGGCCCCGCGGTATCTCACGTATTTGCCGGTCGCCCACCGGACCGCTGACGCTCCACTCCTTGTTACCCTCGGGAACCCCTTTTCCTCCGGTGTAACTTCCATCACTATGGTCCCCCATACCAGCCGGTAGGTTTCAGCCAAGGTCACGCCCGCCGGCAGAACGAGGGTGCAAGGAGGCAGGGGGATGGCCCGGGCTGAGCGGGACGACGACGACGTCGAGACCGAGGGCGGGATGCACAGTACGGTGTCCGACGCCCGGCTGACCGAACTGCTGCGGAGCGACACCCCGATCGCCTATCCGGCCCTGCGTGAGCTCCGTGTGCGCCACCGCCCCGCGGTCCTCGCCTACGCGCGCCTGTGCACAGTCGACGACACCGCGGCCCGGCAGCTCACCGCGCAGGCATTCGCGCTCGCGGCCCGCGACACCGCCCGGGGCAGCGATCCGCGTGGCCCCTGGCGCCACCAACTCCTGCTCCTGGCAGGACGGGTGACCGCCTCCTGGGCCACGGACGAACGCGCCCCACGCCTCGACGCGGCCCTGCTCGCCCATCTGCGCGCGGCCGCTCCCGGAGCCTCCGCGCCGCCGATGCTCGCCGCCTTCCAGGCGCTTCCGGTCCGGGTGCAGGGGCTGATCTGGTACGGCGTCGTCGAACAGGAGCCGTCGGAGCGGACGGCCGGGCTGCTGGGCCTGTCCCCGCAGGACGTGGCGTACGGCATCGAACCGGCGTTCGGTGCGCTGCGCCAGTCACTCCTGAGGACCAGGCTGGCCGCCTCCGGCAATCCGCGCTGCCAGGACTTCCGGCGGCTGATCGAGGAGTCGGTACGCCCCGGCACACCGCGCCACAGCGCCGATCTGCATGCCCACATGGCGCACTGTGTGCACTGCGCCACCGCGTACGAGGAGTTGTCGCAGTTGCGCGACACCCCTCGTACGGCGCTGGCGGAAGGCCTGCTCCCCTGGGGCGGTACGGCGTACGCCATGGCTGAGGCGGACGAGCAGAGCACAGGCAGCGCGGCCCGGCTGCCGGGCTGGTGGCCTTCGCGCCGCTTCGTGCTGGCCGCTACGGCCGTGGGCGTGGCGCTGGCCCCGCTGCTGGTCTATCTGCTCGCTTCGGACGGTTCGGGATCCGCGCGCGCCGCGAGCGACGTCATCACCCCTCCCCCTCCGCCCGCGGTGACGGTGACGGCGACGGTCTCGCTGACGCCCTCGCCCACACCGACGCCGAGCCCGAGCCCGACCACCCGGTCCCCCAGCCCGACGCCGACTCCCACACCATCCGGGACGACCCGGCCCCCGTCCCCGAAACCCCAGCCGAAGCCACCCGCGCCGCACCCGCCGAACGGCACGTACGCCCAAGTGGTGAATGTCGCCTCGGGCCTGTGCCTGGACATCCGCGACGGCGTCATGGACGACGGCACGGACGTCATCACGGCGCCCTGCACCTCGTCCGGCACCCAGCGCTGGCGCGTGGACGCCTCCAGCGAGGTCCTCCAGTCGTACGCCGACCCGGACTACTGCCTGGACAGCCGCGGCTCCACCTACCGCGGCGTCGGCATCTGGACGTGCTCCTCGGTCGACGGCTCCAACGGCCAGAACCTGCGCTTCACCGTCGACTCCCGTGGCGTCATCCGCCCGGAGATCGCCCCGGACCACGCGGTGACGCCCTACGGCGGCGACACGGTGTTCCTGATTCCGGACCAGGGCGGCGACGCACAGCGGTGGCGGGCGGGCGCCTCCTGACGGCTAGACGGCCTTACGGCCCCGACGCCACACCTGGGACACCAGGGGCACCCCCGGCCGGTACGCCAGATGGACATGGCTCGGGGCGTCGAGAACCGCCAGGTCCGCGTACGCACCCGGGCCGAGGCGGCCGATGTCCGTGCGGCGCAGGGCCCTGGCTCCGCCCGCCGTGGCCGACCACACCGCCTCGTCCGGGGTCATGCCCATGTCCCGGACGGCCAGCGCGATGCAGAACGGCACCGAGGACGTGAAGGACGAGCCCGGGTTGCAGTCCGTCGACAGGGCCACCGTCACACCCGCGTCCAGAAGGCGGCGGGCGTCGGGCCACGCGGCGCGGGTCGAGAACTCGGCGCCGGGCAGGAGGGTGGCGACGGTGCGGCTGTGGGCGAGCGCGTCCACATCGGCGTCCGTCAGATGCGTGCAGTGGTCGGCGCTGGCCGCGTCGAGTTCGACGGCGAGCTGCACGCCGGGGCCGTACGACAGCTGATTGGCGTGGATGCGCGGGTGCAGGCCCTTCTGCTTGCCTGCCGTAAGGATGGCGCGGGCCTGGTCGCCGTCGAAGGCGCCCTTCTCGCAGAAGACGTCGATCCACCGGGCGTACGGCGCGCAGGCGTCGAGCATCTCGCCGGTCACCAGGGCGACGTACGCGGCAGGGTCGCCGGCGTAGTCCGGGGAGACGATGTGGGCCCCGAGGTAGGTGACCTCGTCCGTGTGCGCGGAGGCGATGCGCAGGGCGCGCGCCTCGTCCTCGACCGTGAGGCCGTAGCCGGACTTGGTCTCGAAGGTGGTGGTGCCCTGGCGGAGGGCCTCCGCGAGGTAGCGGACGAGGCCCGCCTCCAGCTCCGCGTCCGACGCCGCCCGGGTCGCCGCCACCGTTGTACGGATGCCGCCCGCCGAGTAGCCGCGGCCGGACATACGGGCGTTGAACTCCTCGGTGCGGTCGCCCGCGAAGACCAGGTGCGAGTGGGAGTCGACGAAGCCAGGGATCACCGCCCGGCCGCCGACGTCGACCCGGTTGTCAGTGGGGGGTGCTTTCCTGGACTCACCGGTCCAGGCGACGCGGTCGCCGTCGATGACGACGGCCGCGTCCTGGATCAGTCCGAGAGGGGAGCTGTCACCGAGGGAGGGGTCGTTGGTGATTAGGCTGGCGATGTTGGTGATGACCGTGCTGCTCATGGGTTCCTCGTGGGTGGCCGGGCTGGGGAGGGACGTCAGGCACGCAGGGCTTCGACGGCGTCGGCCAGCGCCCGTGGCACATCCGGTACGAGCGTGTGCGCCCCGTCGCGTACGACGTGCCGGCCGCCCACGACCGTATGGCGCACGTCCGCTGCCGTCGCGGCGAATACGGCGGTCTCGGCGCCCAGCCGCGGCAGCGGCCCCGCGGTCCTGACCGAGTCGAGCGCGATCGTCGTGAAGTCGGCGAGCGCGCCCGGTTCCAGGGCGCCCGCGTCCGCCCAGCCCAGCGCCGCGTGCCCGTCGGCACCGGCCGCCCGCAGCAGGGCCGCCGCCGTCCAGTGACCGCGTGTGCGGCTGCGCAGCCGCTCGTTCAGCTCCATCGCGCGCGCCTCCTCGAGGAGGTCGATGACGGCGTGGCTGTCGGAGCCGAGACAGAGCGGGGAACCCGCGGCCTGCAGGGCGACGGCCGGACCGATGCCGTCGGCGAGGTCCCGCTCGGTGGTCGGGCACATACAGGTGCCCGTGGCGGTGGAGCCGATCAGCGCGATGTCCTCGTCGGTGAGGTGCGTGTTGTGTACCCCGGTGGTGCGTGGCCCGAGGACGCCGTGGTCGGCGAGGAGGCGGGTCGGGGTGCAGCCGTGGGCCTCCTGGCACGCACTGTTCTCGGCCGTCTGCTCGGACAGGTGCACATGGAGCGGGGCTCGCCGCTCCTCGGCCCAGCGCGCCACCGTCGCCAACTGATCCGCAGGCACGGCCCGTACGGAGTGGACGGCCGCACCGATCCGCGCGTGATCCCGTTCCTTGAGAACTGAACAGCGTTCGGCCCAGGCGTCCGCGGTGCCGTCGGAGAACCGGAGCTGGTGCGGGTTGGGCGGCTGTCCGAAGCCGGAGGAGAGATAGGCGGTGTCGAGAAGGGTGATACGGATGCCGGCCTCGGCGGCGGCGTCGATGAGGGCCTCGCCCATCGCGTTGGGGTCGGCGTACGGGGTGCCGTCCGGAGTGTGGTGGACGTAGTGGAACTCGCCGACGGCCGTGACCCCGGCCAGTGCCATCTCCGCGTACACGGCGCGGGCGAGCGCGTGGTAGGTCTCCGGGGTCAGTCCCTCGGCGACGGAGTACATGACCTCCCGCCAGGTCCAGAAGGTGCCGGAGCCGACCTGCACCGTGCCGCGCAGGGCACGGTGGAAGGCGTGCGAGTGGGCGTTGGCGAGGCCGGGAAGGGTGAGTCCGCGGAGGACCTCGGCGCCGGGCGGCGGCGCGTCGACGCCCGTGCGGACGGCGGTGATACGCCCGTCCCTCACGTCCAGGGCGACGCCCGGCTCGACGACGGGGTCCAGCCAGGCGTGCTCCAGCCAGTACGTCCGCGTCACCTGCACACCAGCCCTTCCAGTACGTCGGCGAGCGCCGTCACTCCGGCCAGGCAGTCGTCCTCGGCGGCGTACTCGGCCGGTGAGTGCGAGACGCCCGTGGGGTTGCGCACGAACAGCATGGCGGTCGGGATGCTGCCGGAGAGGATTCCGGCGTCGTGTCCCGCCCCCGTGCCCAGGACGGGCACGGTCAGCCCGCGGTCCTCGTCCCTGCCGAGGATACGGGCCAGTTCGTCACGCAGGGCGTGATCGAACTCGACGACGGGGGTGAAGGACTCCCGGACGACGTCGAGGGCGATGCCGTGCTTGTCCGCGTACTCGCGGGCCGCCTTCTCGATCCCGCCGACGACGGTGTCCAGGCTCTCCTGGTCGGCGGCGCGGGAGTCGAGCCAGCCGCGGACGAGGGAGGGGATGGCGTTGACGCCGTTGGGCTCGACTGCGATCTTGCCGAAGGTGGCCACGGCACCGGCGAGTTCGGCCTCGCGGCGGGCGGCGAGGACGGTCTCGGCGTAGGACAGCATGGGGTCCCGGCGGTCGACCAGCCGGGTGGTCCCCGCATGGTTGGCCTCGCCCCGGAAGTCGAACCGCCACCGCCCGTGCGGCCAGATGGCGCTGGCGACGCCCACGCTGTCACCGCTGAGGTCGAGGGCCCGTCCCTGTTCGACGTGCAGCTCGACGAACGCACCGATGCGGCCGAGCCGCTCCGGATCGGGCCCGATGGCATCGGGGTCGTACCCGGCGGCCTCCATCGCCCGCGCCAGTGTGACGCCGTCGCCGTCGGTCAGCCGGTGCGCCTGTTCGCGGGTGAGCTGCCCGGCGGCCAGCCGTGATCCGACACAGGCGAGCCCGAACCGGGCGCCCTCCTCGTCCCCGAAGTTGACGATGGCGAAGGGCTTGGCGAACTCGGCGCCCCGTGCCCGCAGTTCGTCGAGCGCGGCGAAGGAGGACACGACCCCGAGGGGCCCGTCGAAGGCGCCGCCGTCCGGGACCGAGTCCAGATGGGATCCGGTGACCACGGCGTCCCCCTCGGCGGGATCTCCGAGCCAGGCCCACTGGTTGCCGTTGCGGTCGACCTCGCAGGCCAGCCCGCGGGCCCGGGCCTGGGCCTCGAACCAGGCACGGCACTCGGCATCGGCGGCGGTCCAGGCGAAGCGGCGGTAGCCGCCGGAGGCGGAGCTGCGGCCGATCGGCAGCAGCTCCGCCCACATCTCGTGGAAGGTCACGCGTCGTCACCTTCGCGCATGGGAACCCGCACGCCCCGGTCCTCGGCCACGGACTCCGCGATGTCGTACCCGGCGTCGACATGCCGGATGACGCCCATCCCGGGGTCGTTGGTGAGCACCCGGCGGATCTTCTCGCCCCCCAGCCTGGTGCCGTCGGCCACCGTCACCTGGCCCGCGTGGATGGAGCGGCCCATACCGACCCCGCCACCATGGTGGATCGACACCCAGGACGCACCCGACGCCACGTTCACCATGGCGTTGAGCAGCGGCCAGTCCGCGATGGCGTCCGAGCCGTCGAGCATCGCCTCGGTCTCGCGGTACGGCGAGGCAACGGACCCGCAGTCGAGGTGGTCGCGGCCGATGACGATCGGCGCGGACAGCTCGCCGCTCGCCACCATGTCGTTGAAACGCTCACCGGCTTTGTCGCGCTCGCCGTAGCCGAGCCAGCAGATACGGGCGGGCAGACCCTGGAAGTGGACGCGCTCGCCGGCCATCTTGATCCAGCGCGCGAGGGACTCGTTCTCGGGGAACAGATCGAGGATCGCCCGGTCCGTCCTGGCGATGTCGGCCGGGTCGCCGGACAGCGCCGCCCATCGGAAGGGGCCCTTGCCCTCGCAGAACAGCGGCCGGATGTAGGCGGGCACGAACCCGGGGAACGCGAACGCCCGGTCGTACCCGGCGAGCTGGGCCTCCCCGCGGATCGAGTTGCCGTAGTCGAAGACCTCGGCGCCCGCGTCCATGAAGCCGACCATCGCCTCGACGTGCCGGGCCATCGACTCGCGGGCGCGCGTGGTGAAGCCGGCCGGGTCCTTGGCGGCGGCGGAGGCCATGTCCTCGAAGTCGACGCCCACCGGCAGGTAGGACAGCGGGTCGTGGGCCGAGGTCTGGTCGGTGACGATGTCGATCGGGGCGCCCATCGCGAGGAGCTGCGGGACGACCTCCGCGGCGTTGCCGAGGACGCCGATGGACAGCGGCTTGCGCTGATCGCGTGCCTCGACGGCCAGCTGGAGGGCATGCTCCAGGGAGTCGGCCTTCACATCCAGGTACCGGTGCTCGATACGCCGCTCGATGGCGCGCGGGTCGCAGTCGATACAGATCGCGACGCCGTCGTTCATCGTGACGGCGAGCGGCTGGGCGCCGCCCATGCCGCCGAGTCCGGCCGTGAGCGTGATGGTTCCGGCCAGGGAGCCGCCGAACTTCTTCGCGGCGACGGCGGCGAACGTCTCGTACGTGCCCTGGAGGATGCCCTGGGTGCCGATGTAGATCCAGGAGCCGGCGGTCATCTGCCCGTACATGGTCAGGCCGAGGGCCTCGAGGCGGCGGAACTCCTCCCAGTTGGCCCAGTCGCCGACCAGGTTGGAGTTGGCGATGAGGACACGCGGCGCCCACTCGTGGGTCTGCATGACGCCGACGGGCCGGCCGGACTGGACGAGCATCGTCTCGTCCTGCTTGAGGGTCCTCAGCGTGCGGACCATCGCGTCGAAGGAGCGCCAGTCGCGGGCTGCCTTGCCGGTGCCGCCGTAGACGACGAGCTTGTCGGGGTGCTCGGCGACCTCGGGGTCGAGGTTGTTCTGCAGCATCCGCAGGGCGGCCTCCTGCTGCCATCCCAGGGCGCTCAGTTCCGTGCCGCGCGGCGCTCGGACGGGGCGGGGTCCTGACATGGTCTGCCTCCTGGTGGACGGCCGCACGCGGCCGGGGGGCGCGCGGGACTGTTGCATTGGATATTCACATCCTGACTCTCTGAATAGAACTAGTCAATACGTTCTTGCGCCAGCGTGGCGACGGCCGGGGTGTTTGGCTGGAGACATGACCGCGGACGGCGAGACGGGGACGAGGAACGCTGTGGACGCGAGGGACACCGGGACCGGACGCGAGGGCCGGGAAGGGCGCTCCGCCGACCCCGAGCGGGTGGCACGCCGGGACGAGGCCGTGCGGGGCGCCGTCGAGCGAGGGCTGCTGGCACCGGACGCTCCCCTCGTCGGCCTTCTGGACGTCGTGGGCATCCGCGACTCGGCGGCGGCGCTGCGGGCGGCCTTCGACGCGGTGGTCCGGCCCGGCACCCCGGTTCTGCACGCCTTCGCGGTCAAGGCGACCCCGCTCGTACCGGTGCTGCGGCTGCTGCGGGAGGCGGGCATCGGTGCGGAGGTGGCGAGCCCCGGGGAGCTGGCGCTGGCGCGGGCGGCCGGAGTGGCGCCGGAGCGCACCGTGCTGGACTCGCCCGCCAAGACCCCGGCGGAGCTGCGGGAGGCCCTGGCGCTCGGCATCGCGGTGAACGCGGACAATCCGCAGGAGCTGGAGCGGATCGACGCCCTCGTACGCACGACGAAGACGTCCTCCCCGCTCGGGATACGGGTGAATCCGCAGCTTGGGGCCGGTGCGATCGGGGCCCTGTCCACGGCCACGGCCACCTCCAAGTTCGGGGTGGCACTACGCGACGAGGGGGCGCGCGAGTGGCTGGTTCGCGCCTACGCCGACCGGCCCTGGCTGACCCGGCTGCACGCGCACTCCGGTTCCCAGGGGGTCCCGCTGTCGCTGATGGCGCGGGGCGTCGCGGAGTGCCACGCGCTCGCCGAGGAGATCAACCGACGGGTGGGGCGGCAGCAGATCGACACGATCGACATCGGAGGCGGGCTGCCGGTCAACTTCGGCTCGGACGTGACGACGCCGACGTACGCCCAGTACGCACAGGTGCTGGCGGAGGCGGTGCCGGGGCTGTTCGGCGGGCGGTACGGGCTGGTGACGGAGTTCGGGAGGTCCCTGCTGGCCAAGCACGGGACCGTGGTGGCGCGGGTGGAGTACACGAAGCGCGCGGGCGGCCGGGCCGTCGCGGTCACCCACGCGGGCGTGCAGATCGCGGCCCGCACGGTGTACGCGCCGGCGTCCTGGCCGCTGCGGATCGCGGCGTACGACGCGAAGGGGCGCCCGAAGGAGGGGCCCGATGTGGTGCAGGACGTGGCGGGCCCGGCGTGCTTCGCGGGCGACCTGCTGGCGGAGGGACAGGCACTGCCGCTGCTCGAGCAGGGTGACTACGCGGCGGCGCTGGACACCGGGGCGTACTACTTCGCGCACCACTACGCCTACAACTCCCTTGCCCGGCCAGGTGTGTACGGCTACGCGCCGGGCCAGGGCGGAGGGATGCGGTTCGCGGTCGTACGACAGCCGCAGACCGTCGAGGAGATCGTGGCGGAGTCCGGCGCGGGCCACCGCGACGCACTGACCGGTCTCTGAGACCGCTCCCGGAAGAACCGCGTCCGGCGCGCTCGCGGGACGCCCGGAAACCCGGGGAGCCCGGAGAGCCCCGGGCGCGTGGAAACCACTCGGGGCGCGCGGAAACCTTCGGGGCGCTCGTAAAGGTTCGCGCTCCTCCCGGGCGCACCCCCCGCCTCCCACCCGCACACCGCCCGCATAGCCGCAGGTCAGCCCCGCACGTCACCATATTCGCCAACGCGCCGGTAAATGCGGCCAGTTGACCCACTCTAGTGAACCGGCGCATGTTCCACCGGAAAATGCCGGAACACTCACCCCTCGCGCACACGTTGCGTAGCGTCAACGTCACTCAGCCGTACCTGAGGACGGGAGGGGAGCCCACGGTGCCCGGAATCGACGAGTGCCTGCTGGAAGCCATGCAACTGCCCGGTGCCCGGGGTGCCGCGGTGGTCGACTGGACCAGCGGGCTCGCCCTGGGCACGGTCGGGGACTCGCCCGGCGGTGACCACGAGACGACCGCGGCGGAGGCGGCCGAACTGGCCCGGCTGGCCGCCGAGCACCGCGCGTTCGCCCCCGAGGAGGACACCGGCTGGTTCGACGGGATGTGCCCGGTCGAGGACCTGATCATCGCCAACCGGGACAGCTACCACCTGCTCCGGTTCGTCCCGACGACCTTCGACAGCAGCGTCTTCCTGCATCTGTGGCTGGCCCGCTCGGAGGGCAACCTCGCCCTGGCCCGCATCCGGCTCGGTGAGATGGCCGGACGGCTGGTGCTGGGATGACGACGGTGAGAATGCCTCCCCCGTTGCCCACGCGGCTGCGGACGCAGATCCCGAGCGGCGGCCTCTCCCCCATGCTCAGCCGACTCGCCGCCGAACGGGCCACCGGAGTGCTGATGCGCGAGGGCGGCATGCTGTACCTGTCCGACGGCCAGGTGATGTACGCCGAGAGTCCCGCGACCCCCGGCCTCGACGTCCTGCTCATTGCGCGCGGCGCGCTCGACGAGGACGGCTGGCGGGAGGCGGTCGCACAGGCCGGGGCGAGACGGCTGGTGGGACGGTTCCTCGTCGACAGCGGCCGGATCAGCCAGGGCGCGCTGGAGCTGTGCCATCTGGGGGCGCTGTACGACGCGGCGTACTTCGTCCTCGGCCCGAGCAGCGCCCCCGCCCGCTTCCGGTACGGCGAGCCCCATTGGCTGGGCCCCGTCCGCCCCGTACCGGTCACGGCGGTGGAGCGCGAAACGGTGCGGCGCCGCGAACTCCTGCACGGCATCTGGCCCGATCCGGCGGCGGACGAGGCCCCCCTCGTCCGCGCCGACCGGCCTCCTGGCGCGACGGTCGCGCCCCGTCAGGAGGCGGTGCTCGCCCGGATCGACGGGGTGAGCACGGCGACGGACATCTCGCGTGTGCTGGGCCGCCCGGCCTTCCACACGCTGGTCGATGTGCGCCGGCTGGCGGCCGCCGGGTTCGTGACCCCGCGGGCGGCAGAGCCGGACCCGGCCGGACCCGCGCCCGGCAGCCCGACACCCGTCCCCGTCGAAGAGTTTCCGCTCTTCACCGACCCCCACATCACGTTGCTGAAAAGGCTGAGGGATGCGCTGGAGGCCCTTTGACCGGCTCGACAGGCAACGCCCCGCCGAGAGGAGACCCCTGATGGACGCGGAGCCCGAGGTCCTTGACGAACTCCGCCGCCTGAGAGCCCGCATCCCCCAGCTGACCGGTGCCCTCGCAGCCAGCGTCGACGGCCTCGTCCTCGCCCAGGACGCCCCGGGCGTGGAGCCGGAGAGCATCGCCGCGCTCACCGCCGCCGCGCTGGGCGTCGCGCTCCGGATGACGGACGCGACGGGCCAGGGCGACTTCCGGGAACTGCTCGTGCGCGGCATCCACGGCTATGTGGCGACGTACGCGGCGGGCCGCAGCGCCGTCCTCACCCTGCTCGCCCAGGACCGGGTCAACGTCGGCCGACTGCATCTGGAGGGCCGCCGCGCCAGTACCCGGATCGGCGAACTGGTCGACGAAGCCGCCGCCCGGACCGAGCCACCACCCCGGTCCCGCCCCGCCAGGAGCCCCACCACGACCACCGCCAGGGCGGCCATGCCCACGCGGACCCGCACCGCGCGTTCCCCCGCGAGCCCTCGTTCGGCCGCGAACGCGCGTACCACCACCGAAGGTTGAAAGGACACACCCCTAAATGGCCAACACCGAAACCGCGCTGAAAGAGGCCCTCGCCTCCATCGAAGGCGCGACCGGAGTCGCCCTCGTCGACTACACCAGCGGCATGGCGCTGGGCACGATGGGCGGCAGCAAGAGCTTCGACCTCACCGTCGCGGCCGCAGGCAACACCGATGTCGTCCGGTCCAAGCTGCGCACCATGGAACACCTGGGGCTCAAGGGGCAGATCGAGGACATCCTGATCACGCTCTCCGACCAGTACCACCTGATCCGGCTGATCAGCGGCCGCGGCGGCAACGGTCTGTTCCTCTACCTCGTGCTCGACGCCAAGCGGGCCAACCTCGCGATGGCCCGCCACCAGCTGAAGAAGATCGAGGAGGATCTGGAGGTCTGACCCCGGGCCGTCCGCTCCCCGCGTCGGACCAGTTCGGCGGTACGGCGGCGCGGCCCCGCCCTGGGCCGCGCCGCCGGCCGCGGTGCCGGTACTGCGGTAGCCCTTGACCGGCTTGCCCGCGGGGGCGGCGCCACTGCGGCCGAGCCAGTCGACGCGCACCCACAGCAGCGCCTCGCCGGCGCGCTCGCGGCGGCCGGGCCGGACGGCTTTCAGCCACAGCCCGGCGCCGGTTCCGGCGAGCGGCTCACACACCGGCGGCGGGCACCGCCAACGAGCCGGCGAGCGCGGTCACACACCGGCGGCGGGCACCGCCAACGAGCCGGCGAGCGCGGTCACGAAGGCGGCCAGAAGCCACCAGCGGTGCCCGCGCCATCAGGTGCGGACGGTGACCGCGCGGTCCTGAAGCACGTCGTACTTGCCGGCGCGGGCGGGGGCTACTCCACGAACAGCCCGCGGGTCGCCGCCCGCGCGTCGAACTCCTCCAGTCGCGCCTGCGCGTCCGGCAGGTCGTCGCACATCGCCTCGAGGAGGACCCGGCCGAGCAGCATCGGCGCACAGGCCGTGTCGAAGGCGAGCCCCGTACCGACGGCGGCCGGCAGCAGCAGATCCGAGACCTTGGCCACCGGCGCGAACGCCGAGTCGGCGACCGTCACCACCGTCAGACCCGCCTCCTTGGCGTGCTCCAGCGTCTCCACGACCTCGCGCGGATGCCGTGGCAGCGCAAAGCACAGCAAGGCGCTCGCGCCCGCGCGTGCGGCCGCGTCGATGCGGTCGTGGAGCATCGTGCCGCCCTCGTTGAGCAGCCGGACGTCCGGGTGGACCTTCGCCGCGAAGTAGGCGAAGCCGTACGCCTGGGAGGCCGCGGCCCGCAGACCGAGCACGAGCAGCGGGCGCGAGGCGGCGAGGATCCGTCCGGCCCTCTGCACGGGCCGCGGGTCGGCCAGAGCCTCCGCCAGGTGCTTCAGGTTCTCGATCTCGGCCTCGACGGCCTGCTGGTACTCGTTGTAGGAACCGGGGTCCGGCGCCTGCTCCGCCGCGGGCGCGACGTCGCGCAGGTGCTTGCGCAGCGCCGGGTAGCCGTCGAAGCCGAGGGCGACCGCGAAGCGCGTGACGGACGGCTGGCTGACCCCCGCGAGTTCGGCCAGTTCCACGCTCGACAGGAACGGCACGTCGGCGGCCCGCCGCACCATGCTGTGCGCGATGCGCCGCTGGGTCGGCGTGAGCCGGTGCCTCTCGAAGAGCGCCTGCAGCCGGGCGGCAGGGCTGTCGGTCAGGCTCATGACGTGCTCCCCCTCCAGATGTCCGTGAACCGGTCGAGCAGGTGGGCCGCCGCCACGTCGTCCGTCAGCGGCCGGTCGGCCAGGTCTGCGCCGAGCACCGACTCGGCGAGTTCCAGCGCCCGCCCCACCGGAAGCTCCGGATCGGGCCTCAGGTCACGCAGGTGCAGCGCCCGTACGGCGGCAACCAGTTCACAGCCGACCACCAGACGGTACGCACCGCAGGCGCGCAGCGTTTGGCGCGCGGCGAGCGAAGCGAAGCTGGCCTGCTCCTCGACGCCCCGGGAGAGTACAGCGTGACCGACTGAGGCGGGAGCGGAGAAGGCCCGCAGATCACCGAGGGCGGCCCCGGCGGCGTACTCCAGGATCATCACCCCGGAGGAGGCGGGCTCGTGGTCGGCGAGGAAGGGCCGCGGCCGGGTGTGGGCGGGCTCGTTCAGGGTCGACACGTCCTGCGCCGCGGTCAGCGGTGCGTCCACGGTCTGGGACGACATCACGCGCACACCTCTCTCGACGCGGACATCGAGTCCTGCCCGGTTCCACAGTGACCGGCGCGAAGCGCCGGATCGTCGACCACCTATTCAAACACCAAGAACCCTGCATGGCGATATGCAGGCGGCCCGTCCGCCGCTGCGCGACGCGCGCTCCGGCGCACACGAACCGATGCGCCGGCGGACGACCAAGCCGCGGTATCCGGGCGGCGATGATCTGCCGACGAATCGACCAAGGGCCCTTAAACGGATACGCATTGTCATCACAGGAGTGCGTACGGTGAGCATGCGTCGCGCTCAACGCCCCCGGTGAGCGCGGCGCTCATCCTCCTCCGAGGACCCGTACGACTCCTGAGGAAGCGTCATGGCCTCGAACCGCAGAGCCTTTCTGACGGCCACGGCGGTCGGCGCACTGGCCGGCGCCCCCACCGAGGCGGCCGCCTCCGGCACCGCGAGCGTCCACACCGCCCGTTCCCGCCCGCCGTTCACCGCTCCCGACGCACTCGCCGAGCTGCTGGCCGGCAACCGGCGGTACGCCGCCGGCCGACCCCGCCATCCGCACGAGGAATCGGCCCGGCGGCACCTGCTGGCCGCCGGGCAGCACCCGTTCGCGGTCGTCCTCGGCTGCATCGACTCCCGGGTCCCGCCCGAGCTGGTCTTCGACCAGGGACTCGGTGATCTGCTCTGTATGAGGACGGCCGGCCCCGTGCTGGACGAGGCGGTCCTCGGATCCGTCCAGTACGGCGTCGAGGAACTGCGCATCCCGCTGGTGCTCGTACTCGGCCACGAGCGGTGCGGGACGGTGGCGGCGACGCTCGACCACCTCCGCACGGGCGCGTCGGTGCCCGGTCATCTGCGGCTGCTGGTGGACGAGATCGCCCCGGCCGCGCGCCGGACCCGGGCGCTGCCCGGCGACTGGCTCGAGCACACGGTGCGGGCGCACGCGGTCTGGGCGCGGGACGCGATCCGCGCGGATCCGGCGTTCGGGCCGGTGCAGGTGGAAGCGGCGCGCTTCGACCTCGACACGGGCCTCGTGACCCTGCTGCCCTGAACTGCCCGCCCGCTCCTCCCGCAAGAGGGGGGCTATCCCCAGTGCGGCGGGCGCCCGGGTTCCCTAGCGTGGTCCGTATGACCGGAATGGACGCGCGGGACGCCGACCTCAAGAAGGAACTCAACGCCACTCTGCAGGCCCGCAGGGAACTGGGTGAGGAGTACGAGCCGGCGCTGGTCGAATCGTTCCTCGAGAAGGTCGACCAGCGTATCGAGGGCGTGGTCGACCGCCGGGTGCGGCGGCAACTCGCCGAGCAGCAAATGGTGGTGGCGCGCGGCGCGCGGTCCCCGAAGCCCACGGACTCCTGGGCCGAGCGCTTCGGCTTCGGCATCGTGTCGCTGGTGCTGGCGATCCCGCTCTCCGCGATCGGCGCGTACTACGGCCACCTGCCGGGGCTGTTCGTGACCTGGGCGGGCATCGCCGGCGTCAACGCCGTCCAGGCCGCCCGCACCACCCCTCGTCCGTTCGGCGGGCGCGGCTCCGGCTCCTCGCGGAACGGCGAGTGGCAGGACTGACCGCCCCTGCGGCTCAGGGCGCTCGGGCAGTGGCGACCACCCGCCCCCGCTGACCCGTCACCCGGAGGACAGAGCCGGGATCGTCCGGAGGAAGAGCCGGAAAAGGGATATGCGCGGGGACCGCCGCACCCCCATGGCTGGGGGGCGGGACGACGGCGGTCCCCGCGAGGGACGCGGGCCGGGTCAGGGCCGGGCTTGCGCGTCCTTGGCGTCCATGGAGGTCCGGGAGCCGCTCCGGAGGTCCTTGGCGCCGTTCGGCGCCGGCTGGGGCGGGGAGCCGCTCCCGCCCTGCCGACACCCACCAATGTGCCGGACCCGTGTTAAGCGGGTGCTGCGCGGACGTGACGCGCTCGTACCACTTCCGCGAAGCCAAAGGGCCCTGCGTCCGCACGGGTTTCCCGGCGACACCTCCGGTTCACCGGACGTTCGCTACTGCTTTCCGCCCTTCGCCAGGAACGCCAGCAGGTCCTGTCGGCTGACCACTCCGGTGGGCTTGCCCTCCACCAGGACGATCGCCGCGTCGGCCGTGCCGAGTACGGACATCAGGTCCCCGACCGGCTCGCCGGAGCCGACCTGCGGAAGCGGCGCGGACATGTGCTTCTCCAGCGGGTCGTCGAGCGAGGCGCGCTTGGTGAACAGGGCGTCGAGCAGCTCGCGTTCGACGACGGACCCCACGACCTCGGCGGCCATCACGTCCGGGTGACCCGCGCCCGGTTTGACGATCGGCATCTGCGAGACGCCGTACTCGCGCAGCACCTCGATGGCCTGGCCCACCGTCTCGTCGGGGTGCATGTGGACCAGGGAGGGGATCGAGCCGCCCTCCTTGTCGTTGAGCACGTCCGCGACGCGGGCGCTCGGTCCGGCGTCCTCCAGGAAGCCGTAGTCGGCCATCCACTCGTCGTTGAAGATCTTGCTGAGGTAGCCGCGTCCGCTGTCCGGCAGCAGCACGACCACGACGTCGTCCGGGCCCAGCCGCTCGGCGACCCGCAGCGCCCCGACGACGGCCATGCCGCAGGAACCGCCGACGAGCAGTCCCTCCTCCTTCGCCAGCCGACGGGTCATCTGGAAGGAGTCCTTGTCGGACACCGCGACGATCTCGTCGGCGACGGTCGGGTCGTAGGCGGTCGGCCAGAAGTCCTCGCCCACACCCTCGACGAGATACGGCCGCCCGGACCCGCCGGAGTAGACGGACCCCTCGGGGTCGGCGCCGATGACCTTGACGCGTCCGTCACTGACGTCCTTCAGATAGCGCCCGGTGCCGGAGATGGTCCCGCCGGTGCCGACACCGGCGACGAAGTGGGTGATCTTCCCCTCCGTCTGCTCCCACAGCTCGGGCCCCGTCGAGTGGTAGTGCGAAAGGGGGTTGTTGGGGTTGGAGTACTGGTCGGGCTTCCAGGCACCGGGGGTCTCACGGACGAGCCGGTCGGAGACGTTGTAGTACGAGTCCGGGTGCTCGGGGGCCACCGCCGTGGGGCACACGACCACTTCGGCGCCGTAGGCACGCAGCACGTTGATCTTGTCGGTGGAGACCTTGTCGGGGCAGACGAAGATGCACTTGTAGCCCTTCTGCTGCGCCACGATCGCAAGGCCCACGCCGGTGTTCCCGCTGGTCGGCTCGACGATCGTGCCTCCCGGCTTGAGCTCGCCGCTCTGCTCGGCCGCCTCGATCATGCGCAGGGCGATGCGGTCCTTCACCGAACCGCCGGGGTTGAAGTACTCGACCTTCGCGAGGACGGTCGCCTGGATGCCGGCGGTCACACGGTTCAGCCTCACCAGCGGGGTGTTGCCGACCAGGCTGATCATCGAGTCGTGGAATTGCACCGTTGTCTCCGGTTGCTGCAAAAGGGGTGGTCGTGATGTTTCCGCCAGCGTAAGCGGTCCCGCGGCCGGACGGTCCGCAAGCGCGGGCCGTCCTGGGCGTTCACGTCCTGTTGAGATTGGGCGACGGGGCGTACGGGGCAAGCAGTGGATGTACGGCTACGAGGAGGTGGCGGCGACGCATGTCGAGCATGTCGAGGGCGAGGGTGGCCCGGCGCATCGCGGCGGGCGCGGCGTACGGCGGCGGAGGCATCGGCTTGGTCGGAGCGGCCGCCGTCGGACTGCTGGTCGCCGAGGTGCAGATGGCCAAGCGGCATGTGGGCAACGGGCACAGTCCGCATCCGCCGAGCGCGGACGGCCTCTACGGGCGCGGGTACGCCGGCTTGAACGGACCACCGCTGAGGCTGATGATGCTCGGCGACTCCACGGCGGCGGGACAGGGCGTGCACCGGTTGCGTCAGACGCCGGGCGCGCTGCTGGCGTCGGGGCTCGCGGCTGTGGCGGAGCGCCCGGTGGAGCTGAGTGTCGCGGCCCTTCCAGGGGCGCAGTCCGATGACCTGGACCGCCAGGTGGCGCTGGCCCTGGAGGACCAGGACCGGGTCCCCGACATCTGCGTGATCATGGTCGGGGCGAACGACGTGACGCACCGCATGCCCCCGACGCGTTCGGTGCGCCATCTGTCTGCGGCGGTCCGCCGCCTTCGGACGGCGGGCGCGGAGGTGGTGGTGGGCACCTGCCCTGATCTGGGCACGATCGAGCCGGTTCAGCAGCCGCTGCGCTGGCTGGCCCGCCGGGCCTCCCGTCAGCTGGCCGCGGCCCAGACGATCGGCGTCGTCGAACAGGGCGGACGTACGGTGTCGCTGGGCGACCTGCTGGGCCCCGAGTTCGCAGCGAACCCGCGCGAGCTGTTCGGCCCCGACAACTACCACCCCTCGGCCGAGGGCTACGCCACGGCGGCGATGGCGGTCCTGCCGACGGTGTGCGCGGCGCTGGGTCTGTGGCCCGCGGAAGAGGAGCGTCCGGACGTGTCCCGTCGCGAGGGCTTTCTCCCGGTGGCCCGTGCGGCAGCGGAGGCGGCCTCGGAGGCCGGCACCGAGGTCACGGCCGCCATGCCGACGGGCCCGCGGGGCCCCTGGGCCCTCCTCAAACGCAGGCGCCGCCGCCGCCTTCCCACCCCGGACGCGGCCCCGGCACCCGCGCCGGCCGCCCCGCCATTGGAGCCTCCTCTCCCGAGCGAGGTCGAGAGCGGGGGAATATGAGGAGGAGGCAGTTCAGGCTGGTACGGGGTGCGGGTACGAAGCATGCAGGGGACGGTCCACGCCCGTCCCGCGGTGCGCTGTCCGGGTCGACCCGTACGTCGTTGTCCGGGTCGACTCCCCCGAGAAAAAGCAAGCGCTTAGAAAAGTGCGGCCCGAGTCACACCCCAACGCCCGTGACCTCCACCGTACGTACGGGTAACTTCCCCCACAGCCCTGCTTCCCCTCGTGCAATGGAGCCGTGATGCCCGAAGCCGTCATCGTCTCGACCGCCCGCTCTCCCATCGGTCGCGCCTTCAAGGGCTCTCTGAAGGACCTCCGTCCGGACGACCTCACCGCCACGATCATCCAGGCCGCCCTGGACAAGGTCCCCTCGCTGGACCCGAAGGACATCGACGACCTGATGCTCGGCTGCGGCCTTCCCGGCGGCGAGCAGGGCCACAACCTCGGACGTGTCGTCGCCGTACAGATGGGAATGGACCACCTCCCCGGCTGTACGATCACCCGCTACTGCTCCTCCTCCCTGCAGACCTCCCGCATGGCTCTGCACGCCATCAAGGCCGGAGAGGGCGACGTCTTCATCTCCGCGGGCGTCGAGACGGTCAGCCGCAGCGTCAACGGCACCTCGGACATCCCGGGCACCCACAACCCCCTCTTCGCCGACGCCGAGGCCCGCACCGCCTCCGTCGCCGAGTCCGAGGGCGCCGACTGGCACGACCCGCGCGAGGACGGTCTGCTCCCCGACCCGTACATCGCGATGGGCCAGACCGCCGAGAACCTCGCCCGTCTGAAGGGCATCACCCGCGAAGAGATGGACGAGTTCGGCGTCCGCTCGCAGAACCTCGCCGAGCAGGCCATCGCCAAGGGCTTCTGGGAGCGCGAGATCATCCCGGTGACCCTCCCGGACGGCACGGTCATCAGCAAGGACGACGGTCCGCGCCCCGGCGTCACCCTGGAGGGCGTGGCCGGCCTGAAGCCCGTCTTCCGCCCCGACGGCCGTGTCACCGCCGGCAACTGCTGCCCCCTCAACGACGGCGCCGCCGCCCTGGTGATCATGAGCGACACCAAGGCCCGGGAGCTGGGGCTCACGCCGCTCGCGCGGATCGTCTCCACCGGCGTCTCCGGGCTGTCGCCCGAAATCATGGGCTACGGTCCCGTCGAGGCCAGCAAGCAGGCCCTCCAGCGCGCCGGTCTCACCATCGACGACATCGACCTGGTCGAGATCAACGAAGCCTTCGCCGCCCAGGTGATCCCCTCCTACCGCGACCTGGGGATCCCGCTGGACAAGCTGAACGTCAACGGCGGTGCCATTGCCGTCGGCCACCCCTTCGGCATGACCGGCGCCCGCATCACCACGACGCTGATCAACTCGCTCCAGTGGCACGACAAGCAGTTCGGCCTGGAGACGATGTGCGTCGGCGGCGGCCAGGGCATGGCGATGATCATCGAGCGCCTCAGCTGACGAAGTGCCTGCGCCGGGGTCCCGCACGACCCGCGCGCGGGACCCTGCGCAACGGCCCGGAGCCCCGTGTCCCTCACGGCTCCGGGCCGTTTCGTGATCCAATCTCCCCCAGGATGTGACCTATCTCCCTCAGAACGGGATACACGCAGGTCAAAGGGGCTTCCCAGATAAACCCGAGGGCAAGGAACCTGTCCGTTTCGTGACGTTACGCACTGACAGCTGGTTAGTCCACCCTTCAAGCTGATGTAGGAAGTCGGGGGTCGACCTTGAACCGGGAGTACGTCAGTGAGCGCCATGCCGATAGCTCTGCTGCTCACCACGGCCGCCACCGTGGGCGTGGGCGTCGCCGTCCTGTGCAGCGTGCGGGCGCTGCGCCGACAGGTCACGGCCCTGCACACCGAAATCGCCGAGAGCCAAAGTACGCGCGGGCTGGTGCCCGCGGCTCGCTCCAGCGCGGACGCCGAGCAGATACGCACCGCCGTGGCCGAGGCGCTCGCCGAGGAGCGGGAGCGCGAGCTGGCCGAGGCGCGTGCCTTCTGGGCCGCCCAGGAGGCCCGTGACATCGCCGACGCCCCCACCCTGCTCGGCCTGCCCGACGGCGACCTGTTCCTGCCCCGCCAGTCGGACTTCGCGGGCCTGGAGCACGACAGCCTGGAGCCGGTGACCGAGGCCGGCGCCGACGAGACCGAGTTCGCCGGGGACTCGCCCGAACTGGCCGCCGCCCGCCGTCGCCACCCCTCGCACCCCGACTTCGTACCCGCCTCGTCGCCCGTCGTGAACGACCACGAGCGCACGGTGGCCTGCCTGGAGAAGCTGGCCACCGCCCGTACCGAACTCGCCGACGTCCGACCGGGCCCACTGGGCACCCTCGACGTCTATGTCTTCGCGGACGGCACGACGCTGTGCATGACCCCCGGCCACCGCGAGACCGCCGAGCGCCTGGCCGCGGCCCTGGGCACCGGCCACGCCCCCGTGCTGCTCGGCGGCTCGGGCGTCTCGGGCGCGTACGCACTGACCTTCGCCTGCGGCGAAGAGAACGTCTACATCCTGGCCGACCGCGTCATCGCGTCCCTGTAGCCGATCGCCTCCCTGCAACCGATCGCCTCCCTGCAGCCGAAGGACCGGCCACCGAAGAACGGGCGGCCGAACGACCGGCGCCGAACGACCGGCGGCCGAACGACCGGCGGCCGAACGACCTGGCAGCCGAAGGACCAGCGCACCGGCGGACCAGCGCACGGGCGCACCGATGCATCGATGCATCGACGGACCAGCGCACCAGTGCACCAGTGCACCGGCGCACCGGCAGCCGATGGATCGCGTCAAGTTCCGCCTCTCAGACCCCGGCGCGTTTCTGTGCCTCCTCCACGATCGCCACCGCCTCGGCGAGTTCCTCCTCGTCCCGCAGGACGAGCGCCAGATCGTGCCCGGCGACCGTGATCTGGTCGGCCGCCGCGAACATGCCGGCGTCCGGCATTTCCCGGGGTTCGGCCGAGGGCTCCTCGAGGAGCTGGGCACGACGTGCCAGCTCCCTGGCCAGACCGAGAGCCTCGGCCGCCGCACCCCGTTGCAGCCTGCTCTGCGGCGCGGCCCGCAACCGGTCGGCGAAGTGATCCACAGCCCGGGTCAAAGGCGTCGTATCAAGCACGCCGCGAGACTACGCGGCGCAGCAGGACTGTTGCCAACAGGCGAACGCTCAGGCACGGTGACCTGAAGGACCGGCTTCATCGAATGCGTCCGGAGGCGCCGATGTCCCAAGTCTTCTCCCAGGAGACCCATCGCAATCTGCTCGCCCGCATCCCCCACTGCACCGGTCGTGAAGTCTCCGACTGGCTTCGCACCGTCGACGAAGGCCCTTCCCTCTGCTTCGAGGAGAAGGTCAGCTGGCTCCGGCACGAGCACAACCTCGCGTACGGCCACGCCAAGGCGATCATCCACGAGTACGACCTGAGGAGGGCCGCGCGCAAACTGCTCTGAGCGCGCACCACCGCATCGGACACCCACACGCCGAAGGGCCCGCGAACCGTGGTTCGCGGGCCCTCGAGGTGTCGCGGGGGCGCTCGGTGCCGACGCCCCGAGCGGAGAGCTAGTCGTTGCTGCTGAAGATGGCGACCAGCCGCAGCATCTCGACGTAGATCCACACGAGGGTCATGGTGAGACCGAACGCCGCCAGCCAGGCCTCCTCACGCGGAGCCCCGTACGCGATGCCGTCCTCGATCTGCTTGAAGTCGAGGGTCAGGAAGAACGCGCCGAGCAGGATCGCCACGACGCCCACGAGCGCGCCCAGCGGGCCCATGCTGCGCAGCCCGCCGTCCGGCGCGACGCCGAAGGCGACCAGCAGCAGGTTGACCGCCATGACCACGAGGAACGCGATGGCGATGGACATGCCGATCCGGGCGTACCGTGCGGTGACGCGGATCCAGCCCGCCTTGTAGACGAGCAGGGTCGCGCCGGACACCGCCATCGTGCCGAGCACCGCCTCGAAGGGCGCGCCGTGCCACTGCGCGTTGTACATCTCGCTGATGACGCCGAGGAAGACGCCCTCGAAGGCGGCGTATCCGAGGATCAGCGCGGGCGAGGGGGTGCGCTTGAAGGACTGCACCATCGCCAGGACGAAGGCGACCAGCGCGGAGCCGAACGCGAGACCGAAGCTGGTGGACGACACCGGCAGGAGCGCCCACGCGAGGACCGCTCCGACGGCGACCGTGCCGAGCGTCATCGCCGAGCGCATGACGACATCGTCCATCGTCATCCGGCCGGTGGTGGCCGGGGCCTGCGGCGGTGCGCCGTACTGCGTCTGCTGGGCGTAGGGATTCTGCGCGTAGGGGTTGCCCCCCGCGTACGGGTTGCCTTGCGCGTACGGGTTGCCCTGGGTGCCGACAGCGGCTCCCCCGGCCTGCGGCGCGGTGTTGAAGCCCGCGTAGCCGTTGTCGCGGCTGAACCCCCGTCGCGAGAAGACCGGGTTGCTGCTCCGCATTTCACTCCTCCATGGCCACCCTGCGTGGCCTTGGCTCAAGAGTAATAGGTGGGCAAAGGATTGACTCTAGTGCTTGGGGAGGATCTTTCCCTTGTGCTTGCGCCCAACACGCTACGCGGGTTCGTGATTCCCATCGAGCACCCCCCTCATCCATGACCAAGCTGGGACAGAGTCGAGACCAGCCACTGATCAACGGGTGCCCCCAGGGCCGCAGATATCACCCGGGCGGATCAACCGCATGGATCACCCGGACGCACGCCGGTGCCCCCATCACCGGTCGCGAACGTCGCTCCGCGTCCGCACGCAGGCGTCCGACCCGGCGCGTGAAGAAAGCAAGCACACGCCCCATGCTTCCGCGCGCCCGCCATTGATCTTTGGCCTATGCCCACACCCTGGGGGACAGTTCGCACGAATCACCCCAGACTCCCCTGTCCCTCAGGAGGCTCGATGATGGCCCGACGCACCCTTCTCACCGCGCTCGCCGCGGCCGGTCTGATCGCCACCGGCGCCACCTCCGCACCGGCAGCGCCCACGCACGGGGCCCCGGTGCCCGGCCACGCGGCCTCGACGGTCGGCCGGTTCGGCGACGGCAGCTTCGAGTACCCCGTCTCTCCGGCGAAGTCGTTCCGCACCTACACGATCGGCCAGTCCCTCGGCCCCTGGAAGGTCACGAGCGGAACGGTGGACCTGATCGGCGACGGATTCTGGCAGGCGGCGGAGGGCATCCAGTCCGTCGACCTCAACGGCATCGCGCCCGGGGCGCTCTCACAGACCTTCACCACGACGCCGGGCAGGACGTACACGGTGACGTACGCGCTCGCGGGCAATCCGGGACTCCCCGAGGTGGTCAAGACCGGCCAGGTGCTCGTCGACGGCCAGGTCTTCCAGCACTTCACATTCGACGTCACCGGCAAGTCGGCCACCGACATGGGCTACGTGCGGCGACAGGTGACCTTCCAGGCGACACGGAGCACCACGACGCTCACCTTCGCGAGCACCACGCGCGGCACTGCCCGCGGACCGGTCATCGACGACGTACAGGTCCGGGAGTGCTCGTACTGCCCGGACTTCTGATACCCGGCGCCCACCGCGCACCGCGTACACCGCCTCGGCCGTGACACGAGGACGCGGCGCCAGGACGCAGCGCCAGGACGCGGCACCGGGCACGAGGCCGTAGCACCAGGAGAGCCCCGGCGCGCCGCGCCGGGGCTGCGCGCCCGCCGTGGACCATCTCGTCCCCGTGCCGCAACCCGACCCGCCAGGCGGCCCCCTGGGGCCTCGGGGAAATGGCCACGACGACGGAGCTCATCGCCGGCGAACTGGTCACCGACGCGATCCGCTACGCCTCGGGGCCGGTGCGCCAGCGGCGACTCCGCGACTCCCGCTTGACCCGCGAGGTCACCGACGGCAGCAACACCGCCCCCGGCTGAGGCATGCCCGCAGCACGGACGAGGGCCACCGCGGCCTCTTCCTCGTGGCTCGGCTCGCCCACCGCTGGGGCACGCGGTACACGGCCGAGGGAAAGATCATCCCCACCGAACAGGGGTTCCCGTCACGCGCGGGAACGCCGTATCGAGGAGTTCCGGCCCTGCAGTGCCATTGCGAATGCAGTACGGCACCTTCCCGCCGTTATGACGGTCAGGCGCCGTATGTCGGATGTGCCCGGAACCGGACTTGAACCGGTACGCCCCCGAGGGGCAGCGAGGTTTAAGCTCGCCGTGTCTGCATTCCACCATCCGGGCAGGCCATGGGGCTCCGCATCGAGGTTCCGAGCCTATCGGGACGCCTCCCCCGAACAGCGGGCGGCCGATGCGATGTTGTCTTATTTTATTGACGTCTGAGGGTGCATCAGCCCTCGGTACGGGCCATCCGCACTTGCCAATAGCCTTTCGGGCAACCAGGTCCCGTGTATGCGGAATGACGGAATTTCACCGTCCTGAACGAGGGCGGCGAGAGACCCCCCATGCAGGGTGAACAACCGCTTTCCGCTCGGGGGTGGTCTCAGGGATGGCGTCATCCCCAGGTATGAGACGGGCGTTGGCGGTCCGACCCGAGGTTGCCTCCGGAACCGGAACAGCGGCTGACTCCACGGCCCCGATTCGCCGGGACGATGGAAGTGTCCTCTTGACCGTCGTCCCGACAGGAGCACCCGCCCGTGACCAGCACTCCCCTCGCCGACCGGACCACCACAGTGGCCGCCCGCGCCACGGATCTGTCGAAGGTCTACGGACAGGGCGAAACCCAGGTGGTGGCTCTCGACCGCGTCACCGTCGACTTCCATCAGGCCCAGTTCACGGCGATCATGGGGCCCTCGGGCTCCGGCAAGTCGACGCTGATGCACTGCGTCGCCGGGCTCGACTCCTTCTCCTCCGGCTCCGTCCGCATAGGTGACACCGAACTGGGCTCGCTGAAGGACAAGCAGCTCACCAAGTTGCGCCGGGACAAGATCGGTTTCATCTTCCAGGCGTTCAACCTGTTGCCGACGCTGACCGCGCTGGAGAACATCACGCTGCCGATGGACATCGCGGGCCGCAAGCCGGACAAGGCGTGGCTGGACACCGTGATCCAGATGGTCGGCCTGTCGGGGCGGCTCAGCCACCGTCCGGCGCAGCTGTCCGGCGGTCAGCAGCAGCGCGTCGCGGTGGCGCGGGCGCTCGCGTCCAAGCCGGACATCATCTTCGGCGACGAGCCCACCGGGAACCTGGACTCGCGGTCGGGCGCGGAGGTGCTCGGCTTTCTGCGCAACTCCGTAAGGGAGTTGGGGCAGACGGTGGTGATGGTCACCCACGACCCGGTGGCGGCGGCGTACGCGGACCGGGTGATCTTCCTGGCGGACGGGAGGATCGTGGACGAGGTGCACGAGCCGACCGCGGAGGCGGTGCTGGACCGGATGAAGCGGTTCGACGCCAAGGGCCGCACCAGCTGAGGCCCCACCGCTCCAGCCCTCGGAAGCCGTACTCCCCACCTCCGGACGCACCGGTGCCCGTGCCACGACGCCGCCGACCGGGCTCGGCCCAGGGGGCCGGCAGGCACCCGACTGGAGCCCGCCTTCTGCAAGTTCAGCAAGTTCTGCCACCCGCGGGGCTCCGCCCCGGGACCCTCCAAGCTCGCCGGGGCTCGCCCCCGCCCCCTCTCCTCGAACGCCGGAGGGGCTGAAGTCCACCGATCCCGGACAGGAACTTCGGCCTGTTTCCGGCGGCTCGGGCGCCACTCAGTCCGTCCGGCTGCGAAGGCGAGGCCGTCGGGCCGTCGGAGAGGTCCTGGGCGGCAGCCCCCGGCGCCGGGCGAGATCCCGCGCCTCCCAAACCACCCGTCGCACCACCCAGCCCCTGGACAGAGAGAAATGTTCCGTACCGCCCTGCGCAACGTGCTCGCGCACAAGGCCAGGCTGCTCATGACCGTCCTCGCCGTGATGCTCGGCGTGGCGTTCGTGACGGGCACCCTGGTCTTCACCAACACCATCTCGGACGCCTACCAGAAGAGCTCCGCCAAGGGCTTCGACCAGGTCGACGTGGCCATCCGGCCGGAGGGCCGCCAGGACACCGGCGACAGGGTCGGCAAGGAGCCCCGGCTGACCCAGGCACTCCTCGACAGGACAGCCAAGGCGCCGGGCGCCGACACGGCCGTCGGTGTCGTCGGCGGTTTCACCGCGATCGCCGACAAGGACGGCAAGCTCCTCGGCGACGGCTTCCAGTCGCAGGGCGGGAACTACTGGGGGGCCAAGGACCCCCGGTACCCGATCGTCAGCGGCCACGCCCCGAAGGGACAGAACCAGGTCCTGATCGACTCCGAGACCGCCAGGCGCGCCGGTTACAAGGTCGGCGACACCGTGCGGCTCTCCATCGACGGGCCCGTCCTCACCCCCGAGATCACCGGCATCTTCACCACCGACGACGGCAACGTCGCCGCCGGCGGCAGCCTCGCGCTCTTCGACACGGCCACCGCCCAGCGCCTCTTCCACCGGGCGGGCTCGTACGACGAGATCGACGTGAAGGCCGCCTCCGGCACGAGCCAGATCGCCCTGCGCAACGCGCTGGACGAGATCGTGCCCAAGGACACCGCCTCCACCATCACCGGACAGCAGCTCGCCGACGACCAGGCCAAGGAGATCGCGGACGCGACGAGCGGCATGCGCACCACTCTGCTGGTCTTCGCGGGCATCGCGCTGTTCGTCGGCACGTTCATCATCGCCAACACCTTCACCATGCTGGTCGCCCAGCGCACCAGGGAACTGGCGCTGCTGCGCGCGGTCGGCGCGTCCCGCCGGCAGGTCACCCGGTCCGTGCTCATCGAGGCGTTCGTGGTCGGCACGGTCGCCGCCGTCACCGGGCTCCTCGCCGGTGTCGGCATCGGAGCAGGGCTGCGCTCGCTGGTGGGTTCCCTCGGCGGTAACGTCCCGGACGGTCCGCTCGTCATCACCCCGGGCACGGTAGTCGCCGCTCTCGCCGTCGGCATCCTGATCACGATGCTGGCCGCATGGCTGCCGGGCCGCCGCGCAGCGAAGATCCCGCCGGTCGCCGCCATGAGCAGCGTCCACGCGAAGGCCACCACCAAGTCCCTGGTCGTACGGAACACGATCGGCGCCCTGTTCGCTTCGGCCGGTGTCGCCACCGTTCTGTACGCCACCACCCTGAACAGCACGGACGGCCAGGCCCCGATGGGCCTCGGCGCCGCGCTCCTCGTCATCGGCGTCTTCGTCCTCACCCCCCTGCTTGCCCGTCCGCTGATCGCGGCCGCCGCGCCCCTCATGCGCGTCTTCGGGATCGCCGGGAAGCTGGCGCGGCAGAACTCGGTGCGCAACCCACGCCGCACCGCGGCCACCGCCTCGGCCCTGATGATCGGTCTGACCCTGATCACCGGTCTGACGGTGATGGCGGGCAGCCTCCAGACCGCGATCGACAAGATGGCGTCCTCCGCGATCAGGGCGGACTACGTGGTGTCGATGGCGAACCGCAATCCGCTCTCGCCCGACGTCGAGAAGACACTCAGCTCGGCCGACGGCGTCACCGCGACCAGCCCGCTGCGCAACGCACCCGCGCGCATCGGCGGCCAGACCGAGTACCTGACCGGCGTCAACGGCGCCACGATCGGCAAGCTGACGAATCTCACGGTCGACAACGGTGCCTTCGAGGTCGGCGGCACCCGGGTGGTCGTCGACGACGAGACCGCCAAGTCGCACCACTGGACGGCGGGTTCCCGGATGGACGTCTCCTACGAGGACGGGAAGAAGCAACAGCTGACGGTCGCCGGTGTCTACCAGGGCACCGAGATGATGCACGGCATCATGCTGGACAACGCGACGCTCTCCCCGCACCAGAGCGACCCGTCCGACATGCAGGTCATGGTCAAGACGTCCGGCGGCGCGACCTCCTCGGCCAAGAGCTCGCTGGTGAAGGCACTCGGCGACAACCCGGCCATCAAGGTCCAGGACAAGAAGGACATCTCCAACGGCATCGCGCAGATCTTCACGCTGATGCTGAACATGCTCTACGGCCTGCTGGCCATGGCCGTGATCGTCGCCGTCCTCGGTGTCATCAACACCCTGGCCATGTCGGTCTTCGAGCGCTCGCAGGAGATCGGCATGCTCCGCGCGATCGGCCTCGACCGCAAGGGCATCAAGCGGATGGTCCGGCTGGAGTCCCTGGTGATCTCGCTCTTCGGCGGTGTGCTCGGCATCGGCCTGGGCGTGTTCTTCGGCTGGGCGGCCGGCGAACTGCTGGGCACCAAGCTGGCGACGTACGAACTGGTCCTGCCCTGGGGCCGGATGGCCTTCTTCCTCCTCATGGCGGCGGCGGTCGGTGTGCTGGCCGCCCTGTGGCCGGCCCGCCGGGCGGCCCGCCTGAACATGCTGACGGCCATCAAGTCCGAGTAGTCCGGGCAGCCCGAGCAGCCCTGAACCGGTTGGGGCCCCGTCCGATCACCCCTCGGACGGGGCCCCGCGTCGTACGGGAGTCAGTTCCAGGTGCGGGAGCGCAACGGCATCCCGGACGCGCCCGACTCCGGCGTCCGCACGGCGAGGACCTGGTTGACGCCGATGCGGTTGCGTTCGAAGGCGACCGCGGAGGCGGCCATGTAGAGGCGCCAGACGCGGGCGCGGCCGGGGCTCGTCAGGCGCTGCGCCCGTCCCCACTGGGCCTCCAGGTTGGCGACCCAGCCGCGCAGGGTGAGGGCGTAGTGCTCGCGCAGGGACTCGACGTCGCGGACCTCGAACCCGGCGCGCTCCAGCTGGGTCACCGTGCTGCCGAGGGGGGCGAGTTCACCGTCCGGGAACACATAGGCGTCGATGAACGGGTCGACGGAGTACGACGATTCGTCCCGCTGGGGCCGTCGTGCGATCTGGTGGTTGAGCAGCCGGCCGCCCGGCTTCAACAGAGTGAACAGGTCGCGCGCGTACCCCAGGTACCGCTCGGCGCCGACGTGTTCGGCCATGCCGATGGAGGAGATGGCGTCGTACGGCCCGTCGGCGACGTCGCGGTAGTCCTGCACCCTGATCTCGACGCGGTCGGTGAGCCCCTCGTCGGCGATCCGCTTGCGGGCGTAGGCGGCCTGCTCCTGGGAGAGGGTGACGCCAACGACGCTCACGCCGTGCTCGCGGGCGGCGTGCATGGCCATGGAGCCCCAGCCGCAGCCGACATCGAGCACCCGCTGACCGGGCTTCAGGCCGAGCTTCCGGCACACGAGTTCGAGCTTGTCGCGCTGGGCGTCCTCGAGGGTGCTGTCGAGGCCGGTCCAGTAGGCGCAGGAGTACACCATGGACGGGCCCAGGACGATCTCGTAGAAGTCGTTCCCGACGTCGTAGTGGTGACTGATGGCCCGTCTGTCGCTGCGCCGGGTGTGGAGGTGGCCGTGGGCCCTGCGGACCTCCTCCTGGGGCGGCGGGGGCGGCGGGAAGGGACCGGCCAGTTTGGCGAGCCCGCGGACGGCGGCGCGCACATCCGGGTCACGGACCGCCTGGGTGAGGGTGCGGGCGTCGTCGCCGCGCTCCCAGACGAGACCGGCGAGGAGGTCGAGAGCGGTGTACAGATCGCCGTCGATGCCCAGATCTCCGGCGACCCAACCGCGGGCGAGGCCCAACTCGCCCGGTTTCCACAGCAGACGGCGCAGGGCGCGGCGGTTGTGGATGACGAGAGTGGGAGCGCCGGGCGGACCGGCCTCCGAACCGTCCCAGGCGCGGATGCGCACCGGGAGGGACACTCCCAACAACTGTTCGACGAGGCTCTTCAGCCGCGGCGCGGCGTCGGCCATGGTGCACACCTCCGTGACGGGATCCCGGAATGTCCAACACCACGTAAACACCTGCGAGGCCGGGCCGCAGTCCCCCGTTGGCGTTACGGCTGGGCAAAATGCCGGTATCCGCCCTGGACCCCCAAGGAATCCGCTGCTCACCCGCCGGGCGCACGCTTCCCGTCACGCACGCCGAAGGGCCTCCCGCACCACGGATGGCGGGAGGCCCTTCGGCTGGTTCGGCGACCGGGGGTCAGGAGGCCTTGGCCTTCTCCTCGGTCTTGGCCTTCGTCTCGGTCTTGGCCTTCGCCTCGGTCTTGGCCGCGGCGGGGACCGGCGCCGGCTTGGCGGCCTCGTAGAACTCCTCGCGCGGAGACTCGATCGCGCCGAGCGAGACGACCTCGCGCTTGAGGAACATACCGAGCGTCCAGTCCGCAAAGATCCGGATCTTCCGGTTCCAGGTCGGCATGGCCAGACCGTGGTAGCCACGGTGCATGTACCAGGCGAGGCGGCCCTTGAGCTTGATCTTCATCTTGCCCATGACGATCATCGCGACGCCCTTGTGGAGGCCGAGGCCCGCCACCGCGCCCTTGTTCCCGTGGCTGTACTCCTTCTGCGGGAAGCCCCGCATCCCGGAGACCACGTTGTCGCCGAGCACCTTGGCCTGACGCAGCGCGTGCTGTGCGTTCGGCGGGCACCAGGCGTTCTCGTTGCCCGCCTTGCGGCCGACGACGTCGGGCACCTGGGCGTTGTCACCCGCGGCCCAGATGTAGTCCGTGCCCTGGACCTGGAGCGTGGCCGCGGTGTCCACGTGGCCGCGCGGACCGAGCGGCAGCCCGAAGCGGGCGAGCGCCGGGTTCGGCTTGACACCGGCCGTCCACACGATGGTGTTGGAGTCGACCTCGAGGCCGTTCTTGAGCACCACGTGACCGTCGACGCAGGACTCCATGGAGGTGGACAGGTAGACCTCGACCCCGCGGCCCTCGAGGTGCTCCTTGCCGTACTGGCCGAGCTTGGGACCGACCTCGGGGAGGATCTTGTCGGCGGCGTCGACCAGGATGAAGCGCATGTCCTCGCGGGACACGTTCTTGTAGTACTTGGCCGCGTCCCGGGCCATGTCCTCGACCTCGCCGATGGTCTCCGCACCGGCGAAGCCACCGCCGATGAAGACGAAGGTCAGCGCCTTGCGGCGGATGTCCTCGTCGGTCGTGGAGTCGGCCTTGTCGAGCTGCTCGAGCACGTGGTTGCGCAGGCCGATGGACTCCTCGATGCCCTTCATGCCGATGCCCTGCTCGGCGAGGCCGGGGATCGGGAAGGTGCGGGAGACCGCGCCGAGCGCGATGACGAGGTAGTCGAACGGCAGCTCGTACGCCTCGCCGACGAGGGGGGCGACCGTGGCGACCTTGCGGTCCTGGTCGATGGTGGTGACCCGGCCGGTGAGGACCTCCGCCTTCGGCAGCACGCGTCGCAGCGGGACGACGACGTGCCGGGGGGAGATGCTGCCGGCGGCGGCTTCGGGGAGGAAGGGCTGGTAGGTCATGTACGAGCGGGGGTCGACGACCGTGACGGTCGCCTCGCCGTAGCGCATCTTCTTGAGAATGCGTCGAGCTGCGTACAGGCCTACGTACCCACCGCCTACTACGAGGATCCTGGGACGCTCCGTGGTGCTCATGCCATCGAGTATCCACCCGCCCCTGGGGGGTCGCTCGTGCGCCCCTTCACAAGCTCGGACGGGGTGTCTGCTACACTCCGCCGCTCACGTGACGGAGGTCATGGCGCCGACGGGGAACCACGGTGTAGGGCCGACTGCCGTCAAGGCCGCGTGAGCTGCCCCGCAAGCCCGTCGGGAGATCCATACCGGGCTCTCACCCCACCCCTGCGCAACACCCCTGAAACGCCGGCCGGAGCGCCCCGGCAGAGCCCCTCGGCCCCACGGATGGCACAACGGGCCCGAAACCTCGCCCAGCAGGGACGATTTCCTTGTGAAGAACTTCACGAAGTTTTCCGGCGGCGCGGCACCGAGGTATTCCTGACACCCCCTCGGGCGCGCTCATACGTTATCGGACCTGCTCAGGAGAGGCTACTGGTGAGTAGAAAAATCTCACCACCCGGAACTCTCCTGAGCAGCCGTCAGCATCCCCGGCCGACTTGGACAACTCGTCCGGCTCGCACGCCCGCCCGTCGGCCGTCACGCCTCCGCTAGGCGATGGACCAGGCGATCCCGTCGAGGATGTCGTGCTCGCTGACCAGGACCTCGGCGGCGCCGATCCGCTCCATGATCGCGAGCAGTACGAGGGCGCCCGCGCCGATGACGTCCACACGGCCCGGGTGCATCGAGGGGATCGCCGCGCGCTCGGCGTGCGTGGACCTCAGGAGCCACTCGGTGATCTCCCGGACGCGGTCGTGGGAGATCCGGGAGTGGTGGATCCTCGCCGAGTCGTACTCCGGGAGGTCCTGGGCGATCGCCGAGACGGTGGTGACCGAGCCGGCCAGCCCGACCAGCGTCCGCGCGTCGCGCAGCGGCACCGCCCGGTCCACCAGGTCGAGCGCGGCCTCGACGTCGGACCGTATGGCCGCGATCTGCTCCTCGGTCGGCGGGTCGGCGACGACCCCGTCGCGCACGAGATGACGCTCGGTCATACGCACACAGCCGATGTCCACGGACCGTGCGCCGCGCACATGGTCGTCGCCCACGACGAACTCCGTGGAGCCGCCGCCGATGTCCACGACCAGATAGGGCCTGGCCAGGTCCTCGCGGCCCATCAGCTCCTTGGTCGCGCCGACGAAGGAGAACTCGGCCTCCTGGTCGCCCGAGATGACCTCGGGTTCGACACCGAGGATGTCCTGCACCCCGCCGACGAACTCCTCCCGGTTCTCGGCGTCCCGGGAGGCGGACGTGGCGACGAAGCGCAGCCGCTGAGCGCCGTGCTTGGCGATGATCTCGGCGTACTCCCGGCAGGCGGCGAACGTGCGCTCGAGCGCCTCCGGCGCGAGCCGCCCGGTGCGGTCCACGCCCTGCCCCAGCCGGACGATGGTCATCCGCCGGTCCAGCTCGATCAGTTCACCGGTGGCCGGGTCGGCATCGGCCACCAGGAGCCGAATGGAGTTCGTGCCGCAGTCGACGGCGGCGACGCGTGTCACTTCTCGTCCTCCTCGGAATCGAGGGGCCTGGAGGCCAACCGCCCGGTGCCGGGGCCCTCGCCGCCGGTTCCGGCCTGCCCTTCCTCACCCGACGCCGCCCACTGGTGCGTCACGCATGATCCCTTGCGCCACCACTGCGGCAGCATCGCGATCGCCTCGTCGCCGAGCGGGTTGACGCCCGGGCCGGCGGCCAGGGAGTGCGCCACGAGCACGTGCAGGCACTTCACGCGGTCCGGCATTCCGCCGGCGCTCGGGAAGCCCTCCAGGACCTCGATGGCGTCGCGGCGGGCGATGTAGTCCTCGTGCGCGGCGCGATAGGCGGCGGCCAGCGCCGGATCGGCGGCCAGGCGCTCCGTCATCTCCTTCATGACGCCGTTGGCCTCGAGCGTGCCGATCGCCGAGGCGGCGCGCGGGCACGTCAGGTAGTACGTCGTCGGGAACGGCGTGCCGTCGGGGAGCCGTGGCACCGTCTCCACGACGTCCGGCTGCCCGCACGGGCACCGGTGCGCGATCGCACGCAGCCCACGCGGCGCGCGGCCGAGCTGCTCCTTGATGGCCTCGACGTCCGCGTCCGTGGGCTCGGTGTGCGGGGTGGGCGGCGGGGGCGTTTCCATGGCTGTCTTTCAGGCTGTCTTTCTCATCGGGACGCTGATGGTCCGGTCACTGCTTCATCGGTGCACAGCGGCTGTTCGGTTCACAGAGGTCTTGGGGTTCACAGCAGGTCTTGGGTTCACAGCGGTTCGGTTCACCGGTCGGACTGGTCGGCCTTGTCGACCCCGTCCCAGACGTTGGCGTACCAGGGGCGCGCGGCCGCGGTCCGCTCCAGGGGCGAGGGCCTGGCCGCGTGCGGGTCGATCACGATGTAGCCCGTCTCCCCCGGCATCACATAGTGCAGTCGCTGACGGATCTGCTGCTCCGCGTACGCATCGTCCTGCCAGCGCGCCTTGAGGTCGCGTAGCTGTTCGACCCGCCGACGGGCCTGCTCCTGCTGCCGTTCCAGATCGGCGACCTGGGCGCGCTGGGAGACGTACTGCCTCATCGGGTACGCCAGTGCCACGACCAGCGTGCACAGGACGAGCGCGAGGAGGGCGGCGCGGCCCGTGAGCCGGGAGCGGCGGGCCTGCCGTTTGGTCTGGGAGCGGTAGACCCGTGCGGCCGTCTGCTCGCCGAGCAGCCGCAGTCTGGTCGCGGTGGAGAACCGGTCGCGGTCCCTCCCGGCCATGTCTCCCGCCTCCCCTTCATACGTGCGTACGTCCCCGCACACGGTACGGGACCGGGTACGGGGACGTACGGAGGACCGGCTGGGGCCTGGCCCCGGTTGGTCAGCCCTTGAAGCGGGGGAACGCGCTGCGGCCGGCGTACACCGCGGCGTCGTCGAGGATCTCCTCGATGCGCAGCAGCTGGTTGTACTTGGCGACGCGCTCGGAGCGGGCCGGGGCACCGGTCTTGATCTGGCCGCAGTTGGTGGCGACGGCCAGGTCGGCGATGGTGACGTCCTCGGTCTCGCCGGAGCGGTGGGACATCATGCACTTGTAGCCGTTGCGCTGGGCCAGCTCGACGGCGTCGAGGGTCTCGGTCAGCGAGCCGATCTGGTTGACCTTGACGAGCAGCGCGTTGGCGGCGCCGTCCTCGATGCCCTTGGCCAGGCGCTCCGGGTTGGTTACGAACAGATCGTCGCCGACCAGCTGGACCTTGTCGCCGAGCTTGTCGGTGATGACCTTCCAGCCGGCCCAGTCGTCCTCGAACAGCGGGTCCTCGATGGAGACGAGCGGGTAGGCCGCGACGAGCTCCTCGTAGTACTCCGTCATCTCGGCGGCGGAACGCTCCTTGCCCTCGAAGACGTACTTGCCCTCCTTGTAGAACTCGGAGGCGGCGACGTCGAGGGCGAGGGCGATCTGCTCACCGGGGACGTACCCGGCCTGCTTGACGGCCTCGAGGATGAGGTCGAGGGCCTCGCGGTTGGAGCCCAGGTTCGGGGCGAAGCCGCCCTCGTCGCCGAGGCCGGTGGACAGGCCCTTGGACTTCAGGACGGACTTGAGCGTGTGGTAGACCTCGGCACCCCAGCGCAGGGCCTCGGAGAAGGACTCCGCGCCGATCGGGGCGATCATGAACTCCTGGATGTCCACGTTGGAGTCGGCGTGCGAGCCGCCGTTCAGGATGTTCATCATCGGCACCGGCAGCAGGTGCGCGTTGGGGCCGCCCAGGTAGCGGAAGAGCGGAAGGTCGCTGGCCTCGGAGGCGGCGTGCGCGACGGCGAGGGAGACGCCGAGGATGGCGTTGGCGCCGAGGGAGCCCTTGTTGTCGGTCGCGTCCAGGTCGAACATGGCCTGGTCGATCAGGCGCTGCTCGGTGGCGTCGTAGCCGACCAGCTCCGGGCCGATCTGCTCGATGACGGCGAGGACGGCCTTCTCGACACCCTTGCCCTGGTAACGGTTGGGGTCACCGTCGCGGAGCTCGATGGCCTCGAAGGCGCCGGTGGAGGCGCCGGACGGAACGGCGGCACGACCCGTGCTGCCGTCGTCGAGGCCGACCTCGACCTCGACCGTGGGGTTGCCTCGGGAGTCCAGGATTTCCCGGGCTACGACGACGTCGATGGACGGCACGAGCATCTCCTTCTTGGAATGTGACGCTGAGAGTGCGGGGCACCTTGCGACTAGAGCCTAACCGCCCCGGGCCATCGGCCGGCCGACCGACCGTCCCGTGGACAGGGTGACGGTACCAATTGTTCCAGATCGGAACAAAGGGGGGGCGCTGGGCGAACAGAAAAGGAAAAAGCCCCGCTCCGGTGCGTACGGGGGAACACGCACCGGAGCGGGGAGCCCATGGGGACGAGGGCTGTCCTCACGGGGCCTCCATTGGGAGACCCCTCGCAGGAGGACTCTGCGTCCCGGCTACCAGCCGCCTGTCACTTCAGGTGCAGCTGCTGGCCCGGGTAGATGAGGTTGGCGTCCTGGATGATGTCCTTGTTCAGCTCGAACAGCTTCTGCCAGCCGCCCTGGACCCGGTGCTTCTGGGCGATCGCGCTGAGGGTGTCACCCTTGACGACCTTGTACTCGCCGTTGCCCTTCTTGACCTTCTTGCCGGTCGGGGTGGTGACGGTCTTCTGCGGAGCCGGACCCCGAGCCGAGCGGGAGGCCGCCTGCTGCCCGCTCGAGTGGGTGGTGGTGCTCTTCGCGCTGTCGGCCGGGGTGCTGCTCGCGCCCCCGCTGTACGGGGTGCTGGACAGACCCTTGCCGCAGACCGGCCAGGCCCCCTTGCCCTGACCGGCGAGGACCTTCTCGGCGATCGCTATCTGCTGGCCCTTGGAGGCCAGGTCGGCGCGCGGAGCGTAGGCGGTGCCGCCGTACGCGGCCCAGGTGGAGTTGGTGAACTGCAGACCGCCGTAGAAGCCGTTGCCGGTGTTGATGGACCAGTTGCCGCCGGACTCGCACTGGGCGACGGCGTCCCACTCGGAGGCGGTGGCGGCGGAGGCGTTGCCGGCCGCGAGCAGCGGGGCGGCGACGGCGGCGCCGGTGACACCGGCGAGCGTGATGGCGCGGACGGCCTTGGACGGGCGACGGTGCTTGCCCTTGCCGGAACACAGCATGGTTCGATCCCCTCACCGACGCCTGCGAGGTGAGCTGTCGGGTTCGGGCCGGTTGAGTTGCCCGGCCGCGCACCTTTCGGCGCGCGGCTTCACCCCAAGCCGCCCCGGCCAACTTCCGGGCGCGGCACTTACCTTGGGTCCCCCGCTCCTGCCTACGGCGCTTGACGCGACGACTGTTCCCGTACGGCCGCTGGCAGGATTCGGCGTTGCAACCGCAGGGGCCCGCTGTGGCGAGCGGTCACGACCGTAAGCAGTCGAACCGGTGAATTTCAAAGACGATCAGGGCCTCTGAGACCCATCTCTCACTTTCACCAAACCGGACATTCAGTGCGAAGCAGGGCGTTAAATGCCGCCGCACGAACGGCAGTTCAGTGCTGCGCGGCGGGCGCCTCGACATCGAGGGCAAGGCTCTGACCGGGGAGGATGAGGTTGGGGTCGGCGCCGACCGTCGCCTTGTTGGCGTCGTACAGAGCCGCCCATCCACCCGTGACGTCCAGGGAGTCGGCGATGGTCGACAGGCTGTCTCCGGGGCGGACGGTGTACGAGCCGTCGGCGGTGGCGCGTGCGTCGCCGGAGCCGCGCGAGGCGTGCCGCCCGTACGAGTCGCCCGTTCGACTGCCCGCGGCGCCCCCGTCGGCGCTGCCGCCGCGATGACGGCCCGCCCCGGTGTCATCGCTCGCACTCCCGCTCGAAGAGGCGCCGTTCTGGCCGGACTTGTCCGACTCGTTGCTCTTCGAGGTGGCCGCTGCCGAGCCGCCCGAACCCTCGGAGCCGCTCGCAACCGCGCCACCCCCGGCGGAGTCGGCACCCCCCGTCGAGGAGGGGGACGCGGAGGAGGGCGAGGACGACGAGGGGGAGATGGCGGGAGAGGAGGAAGGGGACGAAGACGTCGACGGAGCTGCCGAAGTGGACGACTGGGACGAGGTGGATGATTCGGACAGCCCGGAGTCGATACCGGAGCCCGAGGTGGACGCACTTCCGGCCGATTGCCCGGCGAGGCCGGTGTCGACTCCCGCAGAACCGGAGTCCTTGTTCAGGCCGGAGGTCAGCCCGCAGACCGGCCAGGCGGAGACACCCCGGGCCGCGAGGACCTTCTCGGCGACGGCGATCTGCTGCGAGCGGCTCGCCTGGTCCGGGCTGGCGGCGTAGTCGAGGCCGCCGTACTTGTCCCAGTCGTCCTGCGACAACTGGAGACCGCCGTAGCGGCCGTTACCGGAGTCGGCGCTCCAGGAGCCGCCGCTCTCACACTCCGCGACCTGATCCCAGGTGGTGCCGCCCGCCGCGCTCGCACCGGTCGCACCGAGGAGCGGGATCGCGATCGCTGAGCCGGTCACCCCAGCCGCAACGAGGAGAGCCGGAGCCTGACGGGGGCGACGGTGACGACCGTTCCCGGAGAGCATGCGGTTGCCTTTCACACGACAGCAGTGACCAACGCGGCGGCTGTGGCGTACCGCCGCGTTGCTGCGTGAACGTATCGGCACTCGATCGCTTGTCACAAGTCAATGCAGCGCAGATCACGTGAAGATCACGGAGTTGAGGAATTGTCACCTTCCTGTGATCATCGGCGTGTTCGCCATGTCATCCCCCGGCCTCGGCGGTATGGCGACGACTCTCCGGAACTGGTGCGAACTCCACAGGAAGCGTGCGCAATCCGCGCATAATGAGCCCGCCGCGCCATCGCAAATCGGCCGAATCCCCCGCGAGTTGCAGGTCCGGGATACGAGTGAGGAGCGTGGCGAGCGCGGTCTGCCCCTCCAGACGGGCGAGGGGGGCGCCGAGGCAGTAGTGGATGCCGTGTCCGTATCCGAGGTGCTGGTTGTCGCGGCGGGAGAGGTCGAGGACGTCGGGGTCGGTGAACCGCTCCGGATCCCGGTCGGCGGCCGCGAGTACGACGAGCACCGGATCCCCGGCGGCGATGTCCTGCCCGCCGATGGTGAGCGGCTGCGTGGCGAACCGCCAGGTGGCCAGCTCGACCGGGCCGTCGTAGCGGAGGAGTTCCTCGACACCGGTTTCGAGGAGGCCCCGATCCCCGCGGACGAGGGAGGCCTGGAGACGGGCCCGCTGCTCGGGGTGGGTCAGGAGAGCGTACGTTCCGTTGCCGATGAGGTTGACGGTGGTCTCGAACCCGGCGAACAGCAGGATGAAGGCCATGGCGGCAGCCTCGTTCTCGGTGAGGTGCTCGCCGTGGTCGGAGGCGCGGATGAGCCCGGAGATGAGGTCCTCACCTGGGCCGGGCGCGTCCGGCAGGGCCTCGCGCTTGCGGTGGATGAGGTCGGCCAGATACCCCCGCATCTTCTTCACGGACCGGGCGACCCCGCCCCGGGGCCCTCCGCCGTGCCGGATCATCATGCCTGCCCAGTCCCGGAAGTCGTCCTGGTCCTCGGGCGGGACGCCGAGCATGTCGCAGATCGCGTAGATGGGGAGCGGGAAGGCGAACTCATGGATGAGGTCGGCGGAGCCGCGGTCCGCGAACTGGTCGATCAGGTGATCGGTCAGCTCCTGCACCCGGGGGGCGAACTCGGCGACGCGCCGGGGCGTGAAGGCCTTGGAGACGAGCCGGCGCAGCCGGGTGTGGTCCGGCGGGTCGATGTTCAGCAGGTGCGTCATCAGCTCGGCCTTGCGCTCGCCGGGGATACCGGTCTTGCCCTTGGCGTGCGCGGGCTCGTCGTGATGCGCCGGGTTCTTGCTGAGCCGCTGGTCGGCGAGGATCTGCTTGGCGTCGGCGTACCGCGTGACCAGCCAGGCCTCCACACCACTGGGCAGCTTGGTCCTGTGCACGGGGGCGTGCTCGCGGAGCCAGGCGTAGGCGGGGTAGGGGTCGGCGGCGAACTCCCAGGTGAAGAGGTCGGGGGCGGGAGGCCGGGGGTGGCGGGGCTGGTTGGTCACTCCTCGACGGTATCCGGCGGGTCGGGCAGTGCGGCGAGGCCGGGCGACCGCTCCGTGCGAGCTCGCACGCGACGGCCCTCGCGCCCATCGCCACCAGGATCTTCAACTCCGCATCCGGCAAGCCCCCTTGTCCACCGGACCCCCACGGACAGCGGTACTCAGCCCGAGGCCTCCACCCCTCGGATCGCGTCCCGATAGGCCCGCGCCGCCGCCCGAAGTGCCGCCTCAGGGTCCACTCCGTCCGCCTCGGCTCGCACCGCCAGGGCGAGCAGCTCGTAGCCGATGCCCTCTCCGTTCGGCAGGGGGACCTCCAGCGCGGCTGTACGCACCCGGGACGCAAGCTTCGATGCCAGGGCGAGGCCGGGCTGGCCCAGGGGGATGCCCTCGGTCACCGATGTGCGCTGCTTCTCGACCGCCTTCGTGCGCAGCCAGTGCTCCTTGACCTCCTCCGGCGTCGTCGCGGTCTCGTCGCCGAAGACGTGCGGATGGCGGTGGATGAGCTTGGCGACGATGCCGCCCGCGACGTCGTCGATGGAGAAGGGCGTGTCCGGGTCCTCCTCGGCTATCCGGGAGTGGAAGACCACCTGGAGCAGGACGTCACCCAGTTCCTCGCGCAGTTCGTCGCGGTCGCCCGCTTCGATCGCCTCGACCAGCTCGTACGCCTCCTCGATGCCGTACTTGGCCAGGCCCTCGTGGGTCTGCCGCGAGGACCAGGGGCACTCGGCGCGGATGCGGTCCATGACCTGGACGAGGTCGAGGAGGCGGGCACCCGGGAGGTCGTACGACGCGGGAAGCAGCTCCAGCTGAGGCATCCGCACCCGTCCGGAGCCCGCCAGCCGGGCCAGGCCGTCGGTGAGGTGCGGCTCGCCCTCACCGGTCGCGACGACGACCACCGTGCTGCCGCCCGCGCAGGCGTCGACCAGTGCCCGAGCGGTCGGGGCGGCCTGCTCCACCGCTATGCCCGCCTCGCGCAGATAGGGCAGCTGCGGATGCGCGCCGTCCGCGCACAGGACCCGGTCGGCGTCGCGCAGCGCCTGCCAGGCGGGCCAGGACAGGAGCCCGGGCGCGACCCGGTGGCTGGTGGTGAGCAGGACGACGCGTCCCGGGTCGGCGGCCGCGTCCGGACCCCGCCCCGGGTCGGGGGCGTCTTCGAAGCTGGTTGCGTTCACCCTTCGAACGTAACCCACGTCACCGACAGCCCCTGAAGTTGTCCACAGGCCCGGCGCGCGCCCGCCCGGGCGGCCGACTACGCCGCCTGCGGCGCCGGGGTCGTGACCTCCTTGACCCAGGGCGTCTTCGCGTCCACGCGGCTGCTCCTCTGGACGTCCCACGTGCCGTAGCGGGGATTGAGGTCGACGCGGAGTTCCCTGGACGCCCCCGACATCGCCTTCCAGAACGCGGCCTTGCCGTCGGTCGTGTTCATGTCGGCGCCGAGCGCGGCGGCCAGCTTCTGCGCCTCGATCTCGGTGTGGAGGCTGTCGTCGAGGCGTGCGGGGGCCACTCCGTACTGCTGCAGCCATGCCGACTGCAGCTCCTTCGTGCCGCCTGCCTGCTGCACCAGGCTCGTCCGCATCCGGTCGACGTCCCTGCGGGTGACGCTCACGCCCGCGTCCTGGGCTGCGCGGTCCAGAACCCGGTCGAGGACCAGGCTGTGGAGCGTGTCCCGGGTGAGACTGCTGGTCCGGGCGACCGTCTGTTCGTACTGGGCGTCGTCCGGGGCGGCGGCGCGCTGGGCCGCGCGCACCTCGTTCACCCGGCTCTCCAGCTGTGCGACGGTGATCCGCTCCCCTCCGACGACGGCCGCGGCGCCCGGATGGGGGGTGCCCCCGCATGCGGTGAGGAGAGGGGCCGCGGCCAGGGCGGCACTGAGGGCGATCGCGGTGCGACGGCGGTGCAAGGTGGCCTCCCGAAGGGATTGTGCGACGGTGCACAAAGTCTTGCGGTGATCGATGGTAGGCAGTGGCCCAGCTCTGGCCAACCCATTCGACCAACGATTCGCACGGACTTCGGGCACCGTCGCGCCCCGCCTTTGCCCCGCCGGGGTGGTCAGCCCGTGATCGCGACCGGCGCGTCCCAGGCGTCGCGGTCCACGGTGATGGTGTAACCGCCGCGCGTCTCCTTGCTGTTGACCAGGTACTGATGCGCACGGCTGTGGTCGGTGTACTGGGTGGCGCCGAACGGCCAGTCCTTGGTCGTCGTGTACTGCTTGTCCCACAGCGCGTACCAGAGGTTGCCCGGCAGGTCGGTGCGGTCGGTCGCGTTGGCGATGGCCTTGGCGCTGGAGCTGGTGAAGCCGTAGAAGCCGGCGCGGTACGTCTTGGCGCGAAGTCCCTTGTCGAAGGCGCGGACGTACGTCAGCACGGCGTCGTTGCACGACTTGTTCGTGATGTCGTACGGCTCCATGTCGAGGTAGATCGGGCTTCCGGTCTTCATACCGAGCGCCGATGCCTTGGCCACCGCGTCGGCCGCGTCGCTCGCGCCCAGCGAGGCGGCGGTGGACGCGGTGAGCTTCTCCGGGTTGGAGCTGGTCTGGCAGGGCGGCTGGGCACCGACGTAGATCGGGACGAGCTTCCAGCCGATGGAGCTGACCGACTTCACCCAGGAGGCGGTGAGGTTGGGCTGGCTGCAGCCTCGGTTCCGGCCGCCGACGTAAACGGCGGCGGCTCCGTAGAAGCCGTCGTGCCAGCCCTTCATCGCGGCGAGCGAGGGCGCGGAGCAGGTGTCGAAGGCCTGTCCCGTGTATGTCCTCTGGGCGGGCCAGGTGGTGGCCGCCATCGAGGTCTGTGCGGCGATCCCGGTCCCGGCGACGGCGGCGGCGCCGGCCACGGACCAGGCGATGTATCTGCGCTTCTTCGACAGCCGATGGCTCGACATGGACGGCCCCACCCCTGATTGTGCGATTCGTTGTGCGAGTGATGCGTGCAGGACGCAAGCGGACGCAACCTAATGGACGGCGCGTCCGTGATCGGAAAACTTAATCCCTTGGCTCGCACAAGATCACCCCAAGAGGCGGTAAAGCATGCGCCTCATGCACCTCTCAGCCCCGTACCTGTCCCAGCCACTGGAGGGTCCGGCGGACGTCCACCGCCAGCGGATGGCCGGGACCGCGCAGGCGTTCCACGTCGTGCAGGAGCCGCAGGAGCGTGTCGTGGGCGGCGGGACGGTCGCCGAGGGCGAGGAGCAGATGGCCGATGCGACGGCGGACGTCATGGGCGAGTTCCGGGTCGCCGGCAACGTACTGGTTCTCGTAGTACGGCAGCAGCGCGCGGTACTCGGCGAGCGCGGCCACCGGTTCGCCGAGCTGCTCCAGGCACTGCGCGGCGTCGTAGCGGAAGCGCAGCGACTGCGGATCCGCCTGGCCCGCCTCGGCGGCGCGTTCGTCGGCGAGACGGCGCAGTTCGGGCAGCGCCCGCCGGTACTGGCCGTCGTCCATGAGGGTGGCCGCGTACTGCTTGCGCAGGGTGCGGACGACCGGCGAGTGCTCGCCGTGCTGGACGGCGGCCGCCGGGAGGATTGCGCCGAGGATGTCGACGGCCTGGGTGATACGGCCCTCGCCCAGCAGGCGCTTGACCTCGTCGACGGCGCCCGCGACATCGGGTTTCTCGACCGCCGGAGCGGGCTGCGGCTGGGGCGCCGGGGTCCGTGAACGGTCGGGCCACGGGGCGTGCGGGCGGAGAAAGGGGCGGGTGGGATCGAGAGGAGCACCCGTGGGCATGCCGCGCGCCGGGAGGAGCGGGAGCAGCTGCTCGTACGTCTCCTGCGCCGAGGCCGGGCGGTGCTGCGGGTCCTTGGCGAGCAGGCCGAGCACAAGGGATTCCAGCGCCTCGGGCACCTCGGGACGCACCCGGCGTACGGGCACCGGGGGCTCGTAGAGGTGGCGGTGCAGCACGCCGAGCGCGGTGGCGCCGGTGAACGGCACGTCCCCACTGAGGAGTTCGTGCATGAGCACACCCAGCGCGTACAGGTCGGTGTACGGGCCGACCGCGCCGCCCATCGCCTGCTCGGGCGCCATGTAGGCGGGCGAGCCGATGGGCGAACCGGTGTGGGTGAGGCGGGTCGTGTCCGTGTCCATCACGGATGCCACGCCGAGGTCGAGGACGGTGACCGTGCCGTCCTGCTTGACCATCACGTTGCGGGGCTTCAGGTCGCGGTGGACGATCGGCACGGCGTGCACGGCGGAGAGCACGGCGCACAACTGCGCGGCGACGGCCACCACCCACTGCCAGGGGTAGGGATCGTGCTCGGCGAGATGGTCGGCGAGGTCGGCCCCGTCGACGTACTGCATGACGAGGTACAGCTCCTCGCCCTCGCTGCCCGCGTCGTGGACGGTGACCAGGCCCGGGTGGTCGACCTGTGCGGTGACGCGGCACTCGCGCAGGAAACGGCGGCGCAGCTCGTCGGCCTCCTGGCCGGCGACCTTGTCGGGGCGCAGCAGCTTGACGGCGACCCGCCGGTCCAGCCGCCGGTCGTACGCCGTCCAGACCTGGCCCATACCGCCCTGGCCGATGAGCGTGGACAGTTCGTAGCGGCCTGCGACGACGCGTCCGGTCGCCCCGCTCACCTCTCGCCCTCGTGCTTGCGCAGATAGTCGCTGAGCTCGTCGAGCTCGGCCCGGACCTGGTCGATGCGCGCGGGCGCGGGACGCCCCGGCTGCGGGGGCGGCGTGGGCGCGTACGGGGGCGGGGGCGTCCTGGCGGGCTGCGTGGCGGCGTACGGCTGCGCGGGCGGGTAGCCGTAGCCCTGCTGGGGCGGCTGCGGCGGCATGTATGCCGTGGTTCCCTGCGCCGGTCCCATGGGCGGCGCGGTGCGGTGGTGGCCTATGTCGAACACCACGAAGTACGCGCCGCTGAGCGCGCCGAGGAGGAGGATGACGGTGAGAGCGAGGTCGCCCCGGTGGTCGCTCTCCGGGACGGAACCGACGACGGCGAGGCCGCCGATGGACACGGGCAGGCTGATCCAGGCCAGGAGCCAGTCCGCCGCTTTGCCGCGCAGCACGGCGACGCGGAACAGCGGCAGGCACGCGAGCAGTCCGCAGCTGAGGAAGCCGGCGATGGCGAACAGCACCCGCAGGGTGATGACCGTGCCCGAACTGCGAGTGGGCGGCGCCGCGCCGTGGCCGTACATGACTGCTCCTGGGACCGGGTGAGGACGGACGTACGAGTGTCGAGGTCCGAGCGTATAGCCCGACTCGGACAGACGGTCACGGGTTGCGCGGAACCGTTGTCGTACCGGGAGGAGGACGACGGAGTCGTCAGTCGGGCGCGACCGTCCCGTCGGTCAGGCCGTCGTGCAGGCCGCGGACGAGTTGTTCGCCGATGCGGCCCGCCTGCCGCAGGGCGTCCTCGAACGCGGCGAGCGCCCGGAAGCGCTCGCCGTAACGGTGTTGCTGGTCGAGGGGGAGCCGAGGCAGCTGGAGGCGGCGCACGTCGAGCCGGGTCGCGGTGGAGGCGTAGCTGCTGGCCTGGCGGTTGTTGGCGGTGCCGCGCAGGAACCCGGCGAGGAACCAGGGGTCGAGCTCGGCGGGGTCGGGGCGCAGCAGGGAGACGTTGCGCCCCAGGGCGGCTCCGGCGGTCCCCCGGTCGATCACACGCGCGACGGCGCCGCCGCCGAGGACGGGCACGACGACGTCGCCCTCCTCGACGAGGACCGGTTCCTCTCCGCTCTCGGGCAGGGTCCCGGAGGGTGCGGTGCCGGCCAGGACGTCGTGGTCGGTGAGCACGCGCGTGTGGGGGCCGTTGCCGCCGGTGCGCATCACCAGGGCGCCGCCGCGGGCGAGTTCCCCGACGGTGGTGAGCGGCCAGCGGGCCCGCGCGGCGGTGTCGGCCGGGGGCGGGGTGAGATCGGCGGTGAGACGGAGGGTGTCGTCGAGACGGGTGCGCAGGGCCGCGAGTTCCTCGGCACCGCCGCCCGCCGACGGCGGGGGGAGATGACGGGCGGGGGCCAGGTCGACGTCGTCGTCGAGGAGTTCGATGACGGGTACGCAGCGGCTCACTCCCGGTACGTCGGGTGCGGTTCCGGTGCGGGCGAACGGTCGCCACGCGTCGAGGACGGCGGTGCGCACGACCCCCCAGTCCGGGCCGCCGCGGCCCTCGACGGCACCCGCTCCGGCATCCGTGAGCAGCAACTCGGGCTGGGCGGGCGCCCTTTCGGGGCGGCGCAGCACCCACAGGTGCAGCGGGATGTTGTACGGGGGTGCCGCGCCCACCGGCAGGGCGATCACGGCACGCAGGGCGCCGCGGCGCAGCAGATCGGCGCGGATACGGCGGCCCGAGCGACGGGAGGCGGCGGCGGGCGGCATCAGCAGGACGGCGGTGCCGCCGTCCTTGAGGCGGGCCAGCGCGTGCTGCACCCAGGCGAGTTCGGATTCGGTGCGGGCCGGGAAGCCGTACTCCCAGCGGGGGTCGTAGGCGAGTTCGTCATGGCCCCAGTTGCGCTCGTTGAACGGCGGGTGGCACAGCACGGCGTCGGCCCGGAGGGTGTCGAACGCGTCGGCCCTGAGGCTGTCGCCGACGGCGGTGCGGACGGCGGCCTTCCTGTGCAGTGCGAGGCGCAGCGCGGTGAGCGCGGCGAGTGAGGGGTCGCTGTCCTGGCCGTGGAGTTCCTGGCCGGGGGCGGGGGCGACGGCGCACAGCAGGGCGCCGGTGCCGCAGGCCGGGTCGAGGACGCTGCGGGCGGGCCCGGCGAGGTCGGCCATCAGGGCGGCGAGGTCCGGCGGAGTGAGCGTGTACTGGCGCGGGTTGGCGTCGAGGTGCCGGCCGAGCAGGAACTCGTACGCTCCCGGTGCGCCCAGTTCCGCTGCGAGGTCGGCGGCGCCGCGCAGGAGGGGGGCCGACGGCAGGAGCCGCGCGGACGTCGGGGTGGCCACTGCGGGCTGCCGGAGCACTCCGAAGCGCGGCGTGAGCACCTGTTCGAGGGCGGTGGGCAGCAGCGCGGCGAGACGTTCGTCGGAGCCGGCGCTCGCCTCCTGCCAGACCGTGGGCCGGTCGTGGACGAGCACAAGGACGCAGCCCGCGTGGACGAGGGCGGTGACGGGTCCCTCCGGGTGTCCGGCGATGTGCTGCCACACACGCTCGCGCAGGGGTACCTCGGCGAGCTTGCCCTGACGGCGCAGCCAGTCCTCGACCTCCGCGAGCGCGAAGGAGGGGCTGGTCTCGGTGCCGCCGACCGGTTTGGGGAAGTCGGCGTGGCGGCGGCGCCAGTTGCTGACGGCGGCGCGCCCCACCCCCGCGAGCCGGGCGATTCCGGCGGCGGTCACCTCTGTCCCGTTGTCCTGCACCGGCCGGCTCCCCTCTGCCCTGTGCGGCGCCGTCGTGGTCCGTCGCGGCGCCCTCCCCGTGTGACGTCGAGCATACCGACCCACGCAGGATCCACCCCTTCACGCACGTGTACTGGACTCGACCCTTACGTCATGTTGACTCGGTTCACAGGCTCTGGTCTTATTGACGCACCGAACGAGCGATCTGCCGAAACGGCGGATCTCCGTCGAGCCAGGGGAGGAACCGTCGTGGGCATGCTGAGCAGGATCGTGCCGGGGGCCGTCTTCGGCGGGGTCGTCATCGGCAGGGTGCCGGCGCACGCGGGCAACAACCAGGCGGCCGGGAACGGCGGCAAGGGGGCCTCCGCCTCGGCGGGGGAGCGCTCCGACGCCTACTTCAAGACCACCGGCTGCGGGGGCTGGAAGAAGACATCCTGACCCGCCGCCCCGGCAGTCCCGTTCCACCCTGCCCGGCAGGGCGCCCGGTCACACGGTGCCCCCGGCTCCCTCCGCCTGCCCGCACATCCGATCTCATCGCACGTCACCTCACTTCAAGGAACTCCCATGCGTCGCACCGCACTTGCCGCCCTCTGTCTCGCCGCCGCGGCCACCACGGGACTCACCGGCTGTCTGCCCGGCCAGAACAAGGCGGACGACAAGCCCAAGGGGCCCTTCGCCGGGCTGACCGGCGGCGAGATCGCCGACCGGGCCCTGAAGGCCACCACGGGTGCCACCTCGCTGCGGATGAAGGGGGACGTCCCCGACGACCAGAGCAGCGGCACGATCTCGATGGACCTTGCCCTGAACAAGAAGGGCGAGTGCGCCGGCACGATGAGCATGGACGGGCAGGGCAAGGCCGACCTCGTCAAGACCGGCGACACCATCTACATGAAGTACGACGCGGCGTTCCTGCGCGCGCAGAGCAAGGGCGAGTCCAAGGCCGACACGGACGCGGTCGTGGCCATGATGGCCGGGAAGTGGACCAAGATGTCCGCCAAGGGCAAGGACGCCAAGGACATCGCGAGCTTCTGCGACCTGAGCACGGTGCTGGGCGGCGCCGGGGACATGAACTCCGACGCGACCCGCTCAACGACCACCACGGTGGACGGCACTCCGGCCGTCATCCTGCAGGAGAAGGACGGCAAGGACCGCTACACGCTGTACGTCGCCACACAGGGCAAGCCGTACCTGCTGAAGGTGACCAGCACCTCCAAGAAGGACCCCGGCACGCTCTTCTTCAGCGACTACGAGAAGCCCGTGCCGGCCACCGCGCCCAAGGGCAAGGTCCTCGACCTGGACAAGCTGAACGGCTGACACGAGCGGGGCGGCAGGGTCCGGCCCGGCGCACCCCGCGCCGGTCCGGACCTCGCGCCGTGCGGACCTCGCGCCGTGCGGGCCTCGTCAGCCTTCGTGGAACCGCGTGGGCGCCTCGGTCGGGTTGCCGCCCGTCGGCAGCTTCTGGTCGGGGCAGGCCGACAGCACCTTCTTCATGGCCTCCTTCTCCGCGTCCGTGACCCACAGTTCGTACTTCTTCTTCACGGCCACCTGCGCGGCGACGTACGTGCAGCGGTAGGCCTTGTTCGGCGGGAGCCACGTCGACGCGTCGCCGTCGCCCTTGCTGCGGTTGGGGGCCGCGCCGACCGCCAGGAGGTTGAGCGGGTCGTTGGCGAGGGCGATGCGCTTGCCGGCGTCCCAGTACGTGGCGCCCTTCTGCCAGGCGTCCGAGAGCGCCACGAGGTGGTCGATGTCCACCAGGCTGCGGCCCCGTGTGTAGGTGACGTCCTCACCGCCGTACGGGTCCGGTTGCAGCACGCCCGAGGCGACCTTGCAGGTGCCGCCGGTGAACTTCACGTTCTTCAGGTCCCTCTTGAGGATGTCGTCGCGGGTGTCGCACCCGTTGGAGTCCGTGTCCGCCCACGGTGTGCCGAACCGGTCCCTGCTGTACCCCGTCTTCGGCGCCCGCCCCTTCACGGTCAGCGAGTCGACCGCGGCAAGGGCGGTGCCACCCGCCGCCGTTCCCTTCGGGCCCGCGGACCCCTTCGTCTCCTGCGGCCCCGCGGACCCTGTCGTCCCCTTCGTGCAGCCGCTCACGGCCACCAGGACCAGAGCAGCGGCGGCGACCCCACCCCTCAGACGCACCACTCGACGCCCTCCCCTTGCATGTACCGCTTTTCCGAACCGCCCTCCACGGGTGCGGTTCACTGATCTCACGGTAGCCGCCGGGAGTCATGTCCATACCACCCGCAGGGGGGAAACGGGTGCACGCCGGGCGTATCACCAGTGGTGAGAGGAGTCCGGTACGAGCCCTCAGCCACGAGCCCAGGTGCGAGCCCCGAGCCCCAAGCCCCGGAAAGCGCCTACGACCCCAGGACCGACGTCAGGAACTCCCCGACCCATCCCAGCAACTCCCGCCCCACCAGCGGCTTTCCGCCCACCTTCGCGGTCTTGGGGCGGGGCACCAGCACTTGGTGCAGCGCCGGCTTGATGACGGTTCCCGGGTAGAGCCGCTTGACCCGCAGCTCCTGGGACTCCCTCAGCTCAACCGGGGCGAAGCGGATGTTGTTGCCCTGGAGGACGATCTCGCCCACCCCGCACGCGCGGGCCAGCATGCGCAGGCCCGCCACCAGGAGGAGGTTCTCGACCGGCTCCGGGAGCTTGCCGTAGCGGTCGACGAGTTCCTCGCGGACGGACTTGATGTCCTCCTCCGAGTTGGCGGAGGCGATGGCGCGGTACGCCTGCAGGCGCAGCCGCTCGCCGGGCGCGTAGTCGTGCGGGACGTGCGCGTCGACCGGCAGCTCGATCTTGACCTCGAGCGGCGGCTCCTCCTCGACGCCGCCCTCCAGGGACGCCCGGTAGTCCGCGACCGCCTCGCCGACCATCCGTACGTACAAATCGAAGCCCACGCCCGCGATATGACCCGACTGCTCGCCGCCGAGCAGATTGCCCGCGCCGCGGATCTCCAGGTCCTTCATCGCCACGTACATACCCGCGCCCATCTCCGTGTGCTGCGCGATGGTCGCGAGGCGCTCGTGGGCCGTCTCGGTCAGCGGCTTCTCCGGCGGGTACAGGAAGTACGCGTAGCCGCGCTCGCGGCCCCGGCCTACGCGGCCGCGCAGCTGGTGCAGCTGGGAGAGACCGAAGTTGTCGCCGCGCTCCACGATCAGCGTGTTGGCGTTCGAGATGTCGATGCCCGACTCGACGATCGTCGTGGAGACCAGGACGTCGTACTTCTTCTCCCAGAAGTCGACGACCACCTGCTCCAGCGTCTGCTCCGACATCTGGCCGTGGGCGGTGGCGATGCGCGCCTCCGGGACGATCTCCCGCAGACGCGCCGCGGCCCGGTCGATCGACTCCACCCGGTTGTGGATGTAGAAGACCTGGCCCTCGCGCAGCAGCTCGCGGCGGATGGCGGCGCCGATCTGCTTCTCCTCGTACGGCCCGACGAAGGTCAGTACGGGGTGCCGCTCCTCCGGCGGGGTGGTGATCGTGGACATCTCGCGGATGCCCGTCACCGCCATCTCCAGCGTGCGCGGGATCGGGGTCGCCGACATGGTGAGCACATCGACGTTGGCGCGCAGCTTCTTCAGCTGCTCCTTGTGCTCGACGCCGAAACGCTGCTCCTCGTCGACGACCACCAGACCGAGGTCCTTGAACTTCGTCTCCGACGAGAACAGACGGTGCGTGCCGATCACGATGTCCACCGAGCCGTCCCGCAGGCCCTCCAGCGCCGCCTTCGCCTCGGTGTCCGTCTGGAAGCGGGACAGCGCCCGCACGTTCACCGGGAACTGTGAGTAGCGCTCGCTGAACGTGCCGAAGTGCTGCTGCACCAGAAGCGTGGTCGGTACGAGGACGGCGACCTGCTTGCCGTCCTGCACCGCCTTGAACGCGGCCCGGACCGCGATCTCCGTCTTTCCGTAACCCACGTCGCCGCAGATCAGGCGGTCCATCGGGACCGACTTCTCCATGTCCTCCTTGACTTCGGCGATCGTGGTGAGCTGGTCCGGCGTCTCCGCGTAGGGAAACGCGTCCTCCAGCTCGCGCTGCCATGGCGTGTCCGCGCCGAAGGCGTGGCCGGGCGCCGCCATCCGCGCGCTGTACAGCTTGATCAGATCCGCGGCGATCTCCTTGACCGCCTTCTTCGCGCGCGCCTTCGTCTTCGTCCAGTCGGCGCCGCCGAGGCGGTGCAGCGTCGGGGCCTCGCCGCCGACGTACTTGGTGATCTGCTCCAGCTGGTCGGTCGGGATGTAGAGGCGGTCGCCGGGCTGGCCGCGCTTGGCCGGGGCGTACTCCACCACCAGGTACTCGCGGGTGGCGCCCTGGACCGTGCGCTGCACCATCTCGATGTAGCGGCCCACGCCGTGCTGCTCGTGGACGATGTAGTCGCCGGCCTCCAGGGTCAGCGGGTCGATCGTCTTGCGTCGGCGGGCCGGCATGCGGGCGCCGTCGCGTCCGGCGGCCTTCTGGCCGGAGAGGTCGGTCTCCGTGAGGACGGCGAGCTTGAGCGCCGGGTCCACGAAGCCGTAGTCGATCGAGCCGCACGACACGTGCACGACCGACGGGGACAGCTCCCCGAGGTCGGCGTCGAGGCGGGCCGCGATGCCCTCGTTGCCCAGCACCTCGACCGTGCGGGCCGCGGGGCCGTGGCCCTCCGTCACGAACACCGCGCGCCAGCCGTCGGCGAGCCAGCCCTTGGTGTCGGCGAGGGCCTTCGCGGTGTCGCCGCGGTAGGTCTCGGGGGCGTGCATGCCGAGCTTGAGGGTGTCCCCGTCCAGGGTGTCCAGCTCGTCGTCCGCCGCGAACGGCGACACCGACCACCACATCATGCCCAGCTCACGCGCCCGGTCCCGGACGTCCGCGATCGACCACAAGGAGGCCGCGCCCACATCGATCGGCGCGTCACCGCCGCCCGCCGTGGCCGCCCAGGACGCCTGCAGGAACTCCCGGCTGGTCGCCACCAGGTCGGCGGCCCGGGTGCGCACCCGCTCCGGGTCGCAGACGACGGCCATGGCGCCCGCGGGCAGCACGTCGAGCAGCAGCTCCATGTCGTCGACCAGCACCGGGGCCAGCGACTCCATGCCCTCGACGGCGATGCCCTCGGCGATCTTGCCGAGCAGTTCGCCCAGCTCCGGGTGCTGCTCGGCCAGGGCGGCGGCCCGCTGCCGTACCTCGTCGGTGAGCAGCAGCTCACGGCAGGGCGGGGCCCACAGGCCGTGCTCGGCGACCTCCAGGGAGCGCTGGTCGGCGACCTTGAAGTAGCGGATCTCCTCGACGTCGTCGCCCCAGAACTCGATGCGCAGAGGGTGTTCCTCGGTGGGCGGGAAGACATCCAGGATGCCGCCGCGCACGGCGAACTCGCCGCGCTTCTCCACCAGCTCCACCCGGGAGTACGCGGCCGCAGCCAGGGCGTCCACGATGTCGTTCAGATCCGCCTGCTGCCCGGTTCTCACCGCGACCGGCTCCAGGTCACCGAGGCCCTTGACCTGGGGCTGGAGCACGGAGCGTACGGAGGCGACGACGACCGAGACCGGGCCGGTCTCGGGGTCGTCGGAGCTGGGGTGGGCGAGCCGTCTGAGCACGGCGAGGCGGCGGCCGACGGTGTCGCTGCGGGGGCTGAGCCGCTCGTGCGGGAGGGTCTCCCACGACGGGTACTCCACGACGCTGTCGGACGGCAGCAGGGTGCGCAGCGCGGCGGCCAGGTCCTCGGCCTCGCGGCCCGTGGCGGTCACGGCGAGTACGGGCCGGCCGGCGTCCCGGGCCAGGCCTGCCACGGCGAAGGGGCGCGCGGCCGGGGGGCCGACCAGGTCGACGTGCATCCGGTTGCCGTCGGTGGCGGCCTTCACCGCTTCCGCGAGTGCGGCGTCCTTGACGACGGCGTCGAGCAGACCGTGAAGGCTCATGAAGGGGTATCCCGTCCCGGGTGGGCAACACGAACACCCGGCCGCGAGGTTTCGGGGGCCGGGGCTGTCCAGCGTACGACGCTGCGCTCGAGTGCGTCGGTCCTGTGGACAACCCCGGGTGTGCCAGGCGGCCGGAGTCGGGGGTGACCACCCGGGGCCGGCCGCAGGCCCCCGCTTCGGCGCACGGCTTCGTCGTCGAACTCCTGACGGGCTGGATCTGCCGTGCGGCCCGTGCTCTACCGCCTGGACGCATCCGGCTGTCCGGCCCGTGGCTGGGCGGCGGGGTGCCGAAAGGCAAGGCCCGGCGGCGGGGTGCCGAAAGGCAAGGCCCGGCGCCGGAGAGCCGCTGCTCCCCGGCGCCGGGCCGTCCCCCGTTGCACCGCACTCCCCGCCCGTGGTGCCCCCCGGCATCACGGACGCCGCGGTGGCTACTCCGTCGCGATCGCGTTCAGTACGTTCATCCGGCCCGCCCGGAACGCCGGGATCAGAGCCGCGAACAGGCCCACGAACGCCGAGCCGATGAAGACTCCGATGATCGTGCCCCACGGAATCTCGAGGACCTTCAGGCCCTCCAGGGCCAGGAGCTTCTGGGCAGTCGCGCCCCAGCCCATGCCCAGGCCGAGGCCCAGGAGAGCGCCGAAGAGCGCGATGACCACCGACTCCAGGCGGATCATGCGGCGCAGCTGGCGGCGCGAGAGGCCGATCGCGCGCATCAAGCCGATCTCCCGGGTGCGCTCCACCACCGACAGGGCGAGCGTGTTGATCACACCGAGGACCGCGACAATGATCGCCAGGGCGAGCAGGCCGTAGACCATGTTCAGCAGCTGTCCGACCTGGTTGCGCAGTTCCTTCTTGTAGTCGGTCTGGTCGCGGACCTGGTACTGCGGGTACGGCTGGAGCGACTTCTTCAGCGCCGCGTACGCCTGCTTCTCCTGGCCGTCCTTCGCCTTGGCGAACATGATCTGGTTCGGCGGGACGCGGTCGGCCGGGACGTACTTCTCCATCGTCGTGATGGACAGGTAGCGGGCTCCCTTGTCGAGCGACGTGTTGTCGTTCGTGATCGCGGCGACCTCGAGCTTCGCCGTCCGGCCCTCCTGGAAGGCGACGGTGAGGGTGTCACCGACGTGCACGCCGTGCTTCTTGGCGTAGTCGGAGCCCACCGACATCGCGTCCGTGCCGTACGCCGCCGAGAGCTCCCCCGCCGTCGTCGTGCGGCGCAGATCACTCGCGTACGACGGGTCCGCCGCCGTCACGCCGCTGTCCTCGGTCTTCCCGTCGGGCGAGGTCAGCTTGGCGGAGAGCAGCTTGTAGCGGGTGACGTGAGCGAGGCCGGGCGTCGCCTCAATGGCCTTCTCGGCCTGCGGTACGACCCGCTGGTTGCCCTGGACGATGAAGTCCGCGCCCACCGACCTGTCCAGCTCGTCCGTCGCGGAGGCCACCATCGAGGAGCCGACCACCGACAGGCACGCGACCAACGCGAGCCCGATCATCAGCGCCGCTCCGGTGGCGCCCGTGCGCCGCGGGTTGCGCAGCGCGTTGCGCTCGGCCATGCGCCCGACGGGGCCGAACATCCGCAGCAGCACCACGCTGATCGCCCGGACCACGCCCCCCGCGAGCAGGGGGCCGACCACCACGAAGCCGACCAGGGTCAGGACGACTCCCACGCCGAGCACCAGCGAACCGTCGCTGGCCTTCTTCACCGTCGCCGCCGCGTAGAGCGCGAGGCCGCCGGCGGCCGTGAGCACCAGGCCGATGATTCCCCGCACAAGACCCGCCTTGCCGTCGGCGGGGGTGCCCGCGTCGCGCAGCGCGGCCATCGGGGAGACCTTGCCGGCGCGACGTGCCGGCAGGTAGGCGGCGAGGACCGTCACCACGACACCCAGGAGCACGCCGGCCACCGGGGTCGTCGCCTTGACCGTCAGATCGCGGGTGGAGAGGTCCATGCCCAGGGACGACATGAGCTTCATCAGGCCGACCGCGATGCCGACGCCTGCGCCCACCCCGAGCACCGAGCCGAAGAAGCCCAGCAGCAGGGCCTCGACCAGTACCGACCGGTTGACCTGCTTGCGGGACGAGCCGATCGCCCGCATCAGACCGATCTCGCGGGTGCGCTGGGCGACCAGCATCGAGAAGGTGTTGATGATCAGGAAGATGCCCACCAGGAACGCGATACCGGCGAAGCCGAGCATGGCGTACTTGATGACGTTCATGAACGCGCCCACGCTCTTGCGGTTCTCGTCGGCGTGCTCCTTCTGGGTCTGGATCTTGAAGGAGCCCGTGCCGGCGAGCGCCCGTGTGACGTTCCCCTTGAGCTGCTCGTCACTGACGCCGGCTGCCGCCGTGATGTTGAGGTGGGTGAACCGGCCGGTGGCGCCGAGCAGTTCGCGCTGGGCGGTCGCGGTGTCGAAGTAGACGACGGCGGCACCCGGGTTGGTCACCTTGAAGGTGGCGATGCCGACGATCCGCGCCTTGAAGTCGCCGGTGACCGCGATGGTGCGCAGTTCGTCGCCGAGCCGCAGGTGGTGCTTGTCGGCGGTGTCCTTGTCGACCATCGTCTCGGCCGGGCCGCTCGGCGCATGCCCCTGGCTGATCTCCATGGACCGCAGGTCGTTCTTCGTCCAGTTGCCCGCGATGGTGGGCGCGCCGGTGGACGACCCCATGTTCTCGTTACGGCCGTTGACGACGGTCACGTTCATCGAACTGACCCCGCCCTCGGCGGACTTGACGCCCGCGACCGTACGCGCCCGCTCCAGCACGGAGGCCGGAATCGATTCGGGCTTGCCGCTCTGCGGGTTCCCGTCGTCGCTCTTGGCGGTCCCCGGCGTGACCGTCACGTCGGAGGCGGTCGCCGCGAAGAGCTTGTCGAACGTCGTGTTCATCGTGTCGGTGAAGACAAGGGTGCCGCAGACGAAGGCCACCGACAGCAGGACCGCGATGGCGGACAGCGCCATACGTCCCTTGTGCGCGAAGAAGTTGCGCAGCGAGGTCCTCAGGACGGTCATGACGTGCGCCCCCGGGCGTCGAAGTCCTTCATACGGTCCAGGACCTGCTCCGCGGTGGGCTGGCGCATCTCGTCGACGATCCGGCCGTCGGCCAGGTACAGCACGCGGTCGGCGTACGAGGCGGCGACCGGGTCGTGCGTGACCATCACGATGGTCTGGCCGAGCTCGTCGACCGAGCGGCGCAGGAAGCCCAGCACCTCGGCGCCGGCCCGCGAGTCGAGGTTTCCGGTCGGCTCGTCACCGAAGATGATCTCGGGACGGGCGGCCAGGGCGCGGGCCACCGCCACGCGCTGCTGCTGGCCGCCGGAGAGCTGGTTGGGCCGGTGCTTGAGCCGGCCGGCCAGGCCGACCGTCTCCACGACCCGCTCCAGCCAGGCGCGGTCGGGCTTGCGGCCCGCTATGTCCATGGGCAGCGTGATGTTCTCGATCGCGTTGAGCGTCGGCAGGAGGTTGAACGCCTGGAAGATGAAGCCGATCCGGTCCCGGCGCAGCTGGGTGAGCTTCTTGTCCTTCAGGCCGGTGATCTCGGTTTCGTCGAGGAAGATCTGACCGCTCGTCACCGTGTCGAGCCCGGCCAGGCAGTGCATCAGGGTGGACTTGCCGGACCCCGAGGGGCCCATGATCGCGGTGAACTGGCCGCGGGCGATGTCCACATCGACATGGTCCAGGGCGACGACCCGGGTCTCCCCGGCCCCGTACGCCTTGACGACCTGGCGCGCCCGCGCGGCGACGGCCGTACGCCCTCCAGTACCCCCGTGCCTGGGGATGGTCACGGCCGATGTCATGGTGAGTCTCCTATGTCGGTCAGCTGAGAAGCGTGAAGTGTGCTGTGTGGCGGACGGTTGGCGTAGGGGCTCTGTCCGGTGACCGGGTCGGAACCCCGATTCGGTTCACGTTCCGGCCCGTCAGATCACCGCATTCCGCGCTCGGTCCCCCGACGAGTCTGGCGTCGAGGACGGCCCGGCGCGCTGGTGCACGGCCCCGTCTTCCGCTGGGGACAACCCCACCCCCTTTTGGTGCGGCCGGCACCACCCCCGTGCGTGCCGACCGCTGCCCAGCGGCGTAAAGCCAGGTTAAGGACGGTCCTGGCCTGTCTCGTCCTCCGCCGGGACGAACCCTCCCCGGGCCCTGGTACGGAGATCCCCCTAGGGGCTGTCCACCGGAGGGTGGAGCTTTTCTCAGGGTTGGCTCCACCCTCCGGCGCAGTCAGCCTCCACCCTCCCGCAGCGTCAGGGTCAAGTGGGAAACTTGCGTGCGGCGGACAAGCACAAGGGGGCATCCCGTGGGCGGTACACGACCTGCGATACGCGAAGCCGCACAGCGCACCGCTACCGGCCGGCGCGGTGCCGTCGTCGCCGCGCTGATGCTGGCGATGGCGCTGGCCGCTCTCGACGCGACGATCGTGTCGACCGCCGTCCCGCAGATCGTCGGCGACCTCGGCGGCTTCTCCCTCTTCTCCTGGCTGTTCTCGGGCTACCTGCTGGCCGTGACGGTGACGCTGCCCGTCTACGGCAAGCTCTCCGACACCTTCGGCCGCAAGCCGGTGCTGATCGCGGGGGCCTCCGTCTTCCTGCTCGGCTCGCTACTGTGCGCGCTGGCCTGGAACATGGGGGCGCTGATCGCGTTCCGCATCGTGCAGGGCCTGGGCGGCGGCGCTCTCCAGGGCACGGTGCAGACGCTCGCCGCCGACCTCTACCCGCTGAAGGAACGCCCGAAGATCCAGTCCAGGCTCTCCACGGTGTGGGCGCTGTCCGCGGTTGCGGGCCCGGCGCTGGGCGGCGCGCTCGCCGCGTACGCCGACTGGCGGTGGATCTTCCTGGTCAACCTGCCGATCGGGGCGGTCGCGCTGTGGCTGGTCGTGCGCCATCTGCACGAGCCGGAGCGGGAAGCGGGTCCTCGCCCCCGTATCGACTGGGCCGGCGTGCTCGGAGTGTTCGCCTGCGGGGGCGTGCTGCTGACGGCGCTGGTGCAGGGCGGAGTCGCCTGGCCGTGGCTGTCCGCGCCGTCGCTTGCGCTGTTCGGCACGGGACTGGCGCTGGCCGCGGCGGTGGTGGCGGTGGAGCGCCGGGCGGCGGAACCGATCATCCCCGGGTGGGTGTGGCGCCGCCGTACGATCGCCGCCGTCAACCTGGCGCTGGGCGCGCTGGGGTTGCTGATGGTGGCCCCGGCGGTCTTCCTGCCGACGTATGCGCAGGCGGTCCTCGGTCTCGCCCCGGTCGCTGCCGGATTCGTGCTCTCCGTATGGACGTTGAGCTGGCCGCTGTCGGCGGCGCTCAGCCAGCACGTGTACCGGCGCATCGGCTTCCGTGACACGGCGATGCTGGGCATCGGCCTCGCGGCGCTGCTCCTGCTGGCCTTCCCCTTCCTTCCCTATCCCGGATCGCCGTGGCAGCCGGCCCTGCTGATGCTGCTGCTCGGGGGCGCGCTGGGCCTCTTCCAGCTCCCGCTGATCGTGGGCGTGCAGTCGACGGTGGGCTGGGCGGAGCGCGGCACCACCACGGCGTCCGTCCTGTTCTGCCGTCAGACCGGCCAGACCGTCGGGGCGTCCGTGTTCGGCGCGATCGCCAACGGCGTCCTCGCGTCCCGGCTGGGCGGCGCGAGCGACCTGGACGCGGTGACGCGGGCGCTGGACGGGGGCACCGCGCCGGAGGCGACCCGCCGGGCGATCGCCTCCGCGGTCCATGCGGTCTACCTGGGTGCGTCGTGCGCGGCGGCACTGGCGTTCCTGGTGCTGCTGTTCGTCGCCCCGCGCCGCTTCCCGGTCCTCAACGACCGGGCCTCGGCGTGAGCGCCCGGCGCCGGCCCGGACGTCGCCGACACCGCCTGCGCCGGGGCCGAGCCGCGGGAACGGTCGTTGCCGGGACCGACACCGGGGGCGGATACCCGGAGGGACGTCCAGACGGAGCCAACGGCGGGTCACACCCCAGGCCGTGCAGTAAGCGCGTACCGACCGATCAGTTTGGTGAAAAGGCCGCACAGCCCCGATCCCGCGAGTAGCGTGCGTCGCTCACCCCCCGCTCCCTGCGGTCCGCCGCCACGGACCCGAGCCACGCAAGGAGAACCGGGATGTCCGACGCCTTCCCGTCGCGCCCGTCGCCCGACCACTCACCACCGCTCGCCTCGTCACCGTCGTACGTCACCTACCCCTGGCAGCCGCCGCCCGCGCCACCCGCGCAGCGGCGGCCGCCGCGCCGCACACCGCTCGGACACCACAGCGACCTGCGGATCCTGCGCACCGCCTACCGATGGCAGCGGCGCGTCGCCACCCTCACCGCCCTCGGCTACTTCACCCTCTTCCTGGTCCTGTCGGCCTACGCGCCGTCCTTCATGACCCGCACCGTCTCCGGCGGCCTGACCCTGGGCCTGCTCCTGGGCCTCCTGCAGGTGCCGGTCACCTTCCTCGCGATCGCCCTGTACGCGTACACGGCACGCCACACCGTCGACCCGATCGCCGACCGCATCCGCAGGCAGGCCGCCCTCGACTCCAGGCAGGAGACCGTGCGATGAGCACACCTGCCGCAGCCGGCCCGCTCACCGGATTCAGCAGTTCCGCACAGGCCATGTCCCTGGTTGCGTTCACATCCGTCGCCACGATCACGCTGCTGTTGTGCGTAATGACCGGCCCCGACCGCGACGACCTCGACGAGTTCTACACCGGCTACAACTCGCTGTCCCCTATGCGCAACGGCCTCGCCATCGCGGGGGACTACATCTCCGCCGCGACCGTGCTGGGCACCGGCGGCGTCATCGCGCTCACCGGGTACGACGGTGTCGTCCTCGCGCTGAGCACCGCCCTGTCCCTGATGCTGCTGATGTTCCTGCTGGCCGAACCCCTGCGCAACGCGGGCCGGTTCACCATGGGCGACGTGCTGGCCCGGCGCATGCCGGGGCGGGCGGTGCGCATCACCGCGTGCGCCGCGACCATCGTGGCCCTGCTGCCGCTGATGCTCGTCCAACTCGCCGGTACCGGCGACCTGCTGGCGTTCATCCTCGGCTTCTCGGGCGACTCCCTGAAGACCGGCTGCATCATCGGCCTCGGCGCGCTGATGATCAGTTACGCGGCGATCGGCGGCATGAAGGGCACCGCAGTCATCCAGATCATGAAGATCGTGATGCTGCTGGGCTCCGGCACCGTCGTCGCCGCGCTGATCCTGCGCCGCTTCGACTGGGACCCGGGCGCACTGTTCGCGGCCGCCGCGAAGAACAGCGGCGTCGGCTCCGCCTTCCTGCACTCCGGCCTGGAGTTCGCCGGCGGCCCCGCCCCCCGCCTGGACATGATCACCTCGGAGCTGACGGTGGTGCTCGGCGGCGCCTGTCTGCCGCACATCACCATGCGGATGTACACGGCGAACAGCGCCCGGCAGGTACGCCACTCGATGGGCTGGGCGGTGCCGTCGGTGGCCCTGTTCGTACCGGTCATCACGGTTGTCGGGTTCGGCGCCACGGCCCTGATCGGGCGCGCCACCGTCGCGGCCGCCGACCCCCGGGGCAACACCGCCTATCTGCTGGGCTCCCGGGCCGCGTTCGGCGCCAACGTGTCGGCGGGCGGGACGCTGCTGTTCACCGCGGTGACGACGGCGCTCTTCCTCACCCTGCTCGCCTCCGTCGCCGGAATGATCCTCGCCTGCGCCAACTCCCTCGCGCACGACGTGTTCGCCGCCCGGGTGCTGGAGATGCCGCCGCGGCGCGAGATGGCCCTGGCACGCGTCTCGGCGCTGGCGGTGGGGGTCCCGGCGATCCTGCTCGCCACGCTCGTCCAGCACCGCAGTCTGCAGCCGCTGGTGACGCTCTCCTTCTGTCTGGGCGCCTCCGCGATCGCACCGGCCCTGGTGTACGGCCTCTTCTGGCGCCGCTACACCCGAACCGGCCTGCTCTGGACACTGATCGGGGGCACGGTGACGACACTCGTCCTGATGACCGGCACGAACCTGGTCTCCGGCTCCCCCGCGGCGGCCTTCCCGAAGGCCGACTTCAACTGGTTCCCGTTCACCACCACCGGCCTCGTCTCCATCCCGCTGGGCTTCGCCTACGGCTGGCTGGGCACGGCCGTCTCCGGCCGCCGCCAGGCCACGGAGCAGCGCCGGCAGTACGAGGCGGTGGAGGGATGGATCCTGGCGGGGGCGGTCCGCAGAAGCGGCTGACCAACGGCCGGGCCGAACGGGGCGGGCCTACTCCGCGGGGGCCCGGCCGGTCAGCATGGCGAGGCTGTTGCGCACATGGTCCAACTGGGCCTGCACACGGTCCCGTTCCTCCCCGTGCTCCCGCAGCACCCGCTCCGTCTCCCGCGTGATGCGGTCCTCCCGCAGCCGCGCATCGGCGATCACCTCGGCGGCGCGTGCCTGGGCGTCCCGCTGAACCTGCCGGGACGACTCCTCGGCCTCGGCGAACGCCCGCTTCGCCTCCGACAGGGCGGCCTCCGCGCGCGCCACCCGCTCCGCCTCCGACGCCTCCAGCCTGGCGGCCCGTTCGGCCACCGCCCGCTCCTCGGCCCCCAGCCGCTCGGCCCGCTCCCGCTCCTGCTCGGCGAGCAGCGCCTCGGTGCGCCGACGCACCTCGCGCAGCGCGGCCAGCGCCTCCCCACGCTTCTCCTTCACCTCGCGCCGCGCCGCGACCCGTACGTCGTCGGCCTCGGCCCGGGCCGCCAGCAGCCGGGTACGGACCCGCTCCTCGGCCTCCGCGCGCAACTCGTCGGCGTACGCCTGCGCTGCCTCCTGAGACCGCCGCCCCTCCTCCTGCGCATCGGCGACCGACTGCCGCGCACCCCGCCGGGCGTCCTCCCGTACGGCCGCGGCCTCCTCCTGCGCCAGGCCGAACAGCCCCCGGGCCCGGTCGCCGAGCATCTCGTACGTCTGCGGCCCCAGCCGCGCCACCGTCTCACGCAATCGCGCCAGCTCGGCCTCCATCTCCCTGGCCAGCACGGTCAGCCGGGCGGCCCGCTCCCAGGCCGCGTCGCGGTCCTGCGAGAGAGCCGCCGTGTACGCGTCGACCTGATCTGGACGGTAGCCGCGGCGCACGGACACAAAGCCGTGCGGCGACCCCGATGCGCTGCTCAACGTGGAACCCCTCTCCGCCTGACCCACAACCGGTGATTCCGCGCACATCTTGATGGATCAGACGGAAGTGTTCATAACACGACACTCCGCGCATAAGCAATGGACAAGGCCAGGAACGACGATGCACGCGGGGTGTTGCGCGCGAGGTCGCACAGCACGTCACACACGCCGTCGCACACCACAGCGCACACCCCCCGGCACACCTCAGGACAAGCAGAAAGGGGACACCGCAGGGCAGACAAAAGGGCCGGGCGTGGCCGTACGAAGTCGTACGGCCACGCCCGGCCCTTGACGAGACGTCAGCAACAGATCACAGCAACCCGTCCCACATCTGCTCCAGCAGCACGGACCACCAGCTCTCCGGCGAACCCAGCGCCGCCGGATCCAGGGAGGCCAACTGGGCCTGGAAATCAACCGTCCAGCGGCCCGCCTGCTCCTGGTTGAGCCCGAACCGCAGCCGCCACATCCGGCCCAGCAGCGCCAGACAGCGCGCGAACTCGGGCAGCCCCGTGTTCACGAACTGCGGCGGTACGGGAGCGCCACCCGGACCAGGCTCCACCGGCACCGCGACGATGTTCGCCGTGCCGTACTGCACGCAGACCGCCTTGCCGAAGTCACTGCCCATCACCAGGTACGAACCCGCATCCGCGGCCGGCTGCACCCCTCGCTCCTGCGCCAGTTCGGCCAGCGTCGGCACCGGACGGCCGGGCTGGGCCTGCGCCCAGAAGAACGGGCCCATGTCGACGGGCAGTCCGGCCACCACCAGGGTGTGCGCCACGATCGGCGGCACCCCCTGCCGGGAGACGGCGGCCTGGTCGAAGCGGAAGATCCCGGGACCGAAGGCACCGGCCAGCTCCTGCGCGATGGCCTCCGGCGGAATCGGCGGCGTCGGCTGCACCGGCGGCAGCGGCGCACGCACCGGGGCCGGACGCGCCGGACCATCCGCCACCTGGTGCAACTCGCCCTGATGCGCAAGCAGTTGCTGCATACCCTGTTGACGCGAGGCGTGGTCGGTGCCGTACGGGGCGATGCTGGCGATCCGGGCCTGCGGCCAGTTCTCCCGGATCATCCGCGCGCAGTAGGCACCCGGCAGCTCACACGACTCCAGCTCCGTGTGCAGCTCGAGCACCTGGTCCGGCGGGACGTTCATCGCGCGCAGCTCATGGAAGATCTGCCACTCGGGGTGCGGGGTGCCCGGCGCCGAGCGCCGGATCAGCTGCTGCTCGGAACCGTCCTGGGCGCGGTAGCGCAACACGGCCTGGTAGCCGGGCCCCACCGTCGGCTGCGCGGCCGGCGGATAGCCGTACGACGGCTGCTGCCCGGGCACTGGCTGACCGGGCATCGGCTGACCCGGCATCGGCTGACCCGGCATCGGCTGCCCAGGCATCGGCTGACCCGGCATCGGCTGCGGAGCAGCGGGCGGCATGCCCGGCGCGCCCGGGGGCGGCGGCGGGGGCGCGCCCGGACCACCGGCGGCCGGACCGGCGAACATGGTCTCGGCGTGGTGTACGCCACCGGGGGCGCCGGGAGCGGCGGGGGCACCCGGAGCACCCGGGGGCATGCCCGGCATACCGGGGGCGGCCGGCAGCTGCGGAGCGCCAGGAGCGCCAGGAACACCCGGGCCACCGACAGACGGACCGGCCAGCATCGTCGCCGCGTGGTGAACACCACCCGGAGGCGTACCCCCACCCGGCACATTCGGAGCAGCAGGCGACTGCGGCGCACCAGGGGGGCCGGGCGGGCCCGGCGGGTTGGGGACGCCCGGGCCACCAGGAACACCCGGGCCACCGACAGGCGGACCGGCCAGCATCGTCGCCGCGTGGTGAACACCACCCGGAGGCGCACCGCCCGGCGCATTCGGAGCAGCAGGCGACTGCGGGGCAGCAGGCGGCTGCGGCGCGCCTGGGGCGCCAGGGGCCCCCGCGCCCGCAACTCCTCCCGGCCCGTCCGGGCCGAGCTGCGACACGAGCTGCGTAGGCACATAGCCGCCCGCCGCGCCACCGGGTGACGGCGGCGGGGGCGTGTCACCCGGCCGCACGCCCGGCGCACCAGGAGCGCCCGGCAGAGGCGGCGCACCACCGGCGCGCGCCCCCCGTGGAGGCGCCGCCTTGCTGGTCGCGGCGTCGGCGATCTCCCCGGCGTTCGGCGCGAGCGGCCGCCCCGGCACGGACGCACCGGCAGGTGACTGCGGCGGCTGCGGCACACCCGGCCCCTGCGGCACACCGGGAGCACCGCCCGGACCCTGCGGATCGCCGTACGACGGGACGCCCGGCGGCGGAGTGCCCGGAACCCCGGGCGTACCCGGAGCACCGTGCGGCGGCAAACCGGGGACACCAGGAGGCGGCGTGCCCTGCGCACCCGCCCCCGGCCCGTCCAGTGCCGGAGCCACCGTCGTGGGCGGCAGTTGGCTGCCGCCCGCCATCAGCGCCGTCTTCGCGTCCGACGTCGAAGCGGGCGGCGGCGTACCGACATCGCCGGGGTCGCTCAGCTGCGGCGCGAACACGGTCGCCGGAAGCGGAACCGAACGGTCCTCGCCCGCCTCGCCGTTGGTGTCGGTCCCCGCCCACGGTGTCGCCCCCTCGGGCACACCCGGTACCGCGTCCCGCACCTCGTGGCCACCCACGGCGGCGGGCCACGGCGTCTCGCCCCCCGAAGAAGCCGGAGAAGCAGAGGGAGCCGAAGAAACGGAGGGAGCCCCAGCAGCCGGGGGAGCCGCAAAGGCCGCGGGAGCCGCAGAAGCCGACGCATCCGCCACCGGACGCGAACCCGCGCCCTCCGACACGCCGGAGGACGGACCCGCCGCCCCGCCACCCTGACGACGATCCGGAATACCCAGCTTGTCCGCCGCCTCCTGGAGCCACTCCGGCGGGCTCAACAGGAATGACGTCTGATTCAGATCCACCCGCGCCGGAGGCGCCGGCGCCGGCTGCGCCACCGCGTCCTGCACCCCGTACTCCTCCTCGTACCGGCGGATCACCTCACCCACCGGCAACCCGGGCCACAGCGTCGCCTCACCACTGTCACGCGCGATGACAAGACGCTGCGCGCCCCCGTCCGACCGCGGCCCCTCGGCCCGGTCCTCCGCCCACACCACGAACCCGAGCTCGAACTCCCGCACCCGCACCTCACGATGCTGGTACGACGGCACATCCCCGTTGATCCACTCTTCCGCGCGCTCCTGCGCCTGCGCAAACGTCACCATCGCCGAACTCACTCCCCCACCGAAGACGTCGACGACACCGGCACCGCATGCGCGAACCCGCCATCCACCATCAAGTTCGCCACCGTCTCCAACTCCGGTGGATTGCCCGCCAGACGGGACAGGAACAAGTCGAAGTCGTCACCGCACGGCAGCAACAACCGCTGCACACGCTCGGCCGGCGCCCACGACGCATCCACATCACGCGCGTCGTCGTACGCACAGAACCAGACCGAACCGATCCGGTCACCCTTCACCTTCACGGCCAGCAGACCACCCTGCACGAACCCCACCCCGAGGTAATCCTTCGTCAGATGGTCGCGCAGACACTTGTTCACATACACCAGATCATTGACCGCCGCCTCGTCCCGCACCGTGAAGAACGGCTGATCGACCAGCAGCCCCAACTCCGCGTCGAGCGCCGCCCCCACCGGCGCACACCCACCCGCAGCCTTCAGGAACGCGCGGTACGCACCCGGCAGCCGATACCCCAGGTCCTCCTCGGCCCCCTGCACCTGCTGCTCCGTCACCGCCACCGACGACTTCGGCAAACCGAAGTGCGCCGGACGCGTCTCCTGCAACGGCCGCGTCCCGCGCTTCGACTGATCGACCCGCGCCGTCGCTATCCCGCCGTGATGCCTCAGCAGCGCCTTCACCTCGACCGGAACCAACTCCAGACGACGCGTCCCCCGCACGTGATGCCACGTCCAGCCGTGCGGCGTCGCCACCGCCGGAATCGTGTCCCACAACTCATGACCGGACGCCGCCGACGCCGCGTTCGCCGACACATAGTCCGTCAGCCGCAACTCGTCCACGCCGAAACCCTCCGGCGGATCCGCAATCTCCGCCGCCGCACGCGCATACGGCGAGAAGTCGGGATAGCCGTGCGCGTCCACCCGCACACCTCTCGGGTGACGGGCAGCCCTCACCGGGTCCGGAAAGTGCACGACCTGCCCGGCGTAGGCCGCGTTCGGCGGCGCGGCTTGCTGCCCGAGCCGACCTGTCGTCATGGCGGTTGCCCCCTGCGGCGTTCTGTCTGGCCTGTACGGCGATGTGGATCGCGGACGTCGACAGCCTATGCGGTACGACGACACCGGTCACCGGGCCATCGGTTCCCCACCCGTCGACACCCCGCCGACACCGTGACCAGCCGTCACCCCACCGTGACCGTACGACGAAGCACGGGCGTGTCGCAGCGCCCCAGCTTCCGCACCAGCCACGGCATTTGGCAGTCTGTGTCCCGCCGGGGGGTGCAAGGGAGGGGAACACGATCATGAGCGCAACACAAACAGGCACGTCAGGCGACCCACGCATCGGCTGGAGCAGCACCGAGGCGCCCACCGCCCCCACCCTCCGCCACCGCCGCGACGGCATACTCCCCACCGTCGCCGCCGCACTCTCCGTCCGCGGCGCCACCCTCACCGGCACCGCCGCCCGCGCCGACCAGCCGCCCGTCCTGCACCCGCTCGTCCAGGACTTCCTCGACACCCTCACCAGCGGCCAACGCGACCGCTACACCGGCCGCTGCGCCGAGGCCATCCTCATCTCCCGCCACATCGCCGCCGCCGACGCCGCACGCAGCAAACGCGCCGCACGCAAACCAATGACCAACGGCGAAGCACGCAAGGCCCTCAAACAGGCCAAGCTCACCGCACGCCGCATCCGCGAGGACGGCGACCCGCTGCACGGCAGTTTCGCCGCACCCTGCCGCGCCTGCACCGCACTCAGCAACCACTTCGGCGTACACATCGTCGACCCCACGGCGCACAGCTGACCCACCCACCGCACACAGCAAAACGGCGCCCGCGCCGCACCACGACACTCGACGATCGAAGGCAGATGCACGCCCACCACTCCTCCACCACACGCTTCTCCGTACCCGTGGACGCCGCCCTGCGCGCCGCAGGCTGGCAACCAGGCCGCTGGGACATAAAGCAGGCGGAAATCTGGGCCGACACCCTGCGCAACCACACATCCCCCGCAGGCCACCGGCACATGGTCTTCCCCGCAGCCGTCGAAGCATGGGCCGAATTCGGCGGCCTGCACATCACCGCACAGGGACCCGGCCGCCAACTCGCCCCCGCCGCCCTCCACCTCGACCCCCTGCACGGCCTCCACATGGCCCGCACCCTCGCCGACCTCGGCCGCGCCCTCGAAACCGAGGTCTCCCCCCTCGGCGAGGAATCCGACAGCCGCGCCCTGCTCGCCATCGACACCGAAGGCCGCATCTACGCCCTCGACCACACCGGCGACTGGTACCTCGGCCCCGACATCGATCACGGCCTCACCACACTGCTGGCAGGAATCGAACCGGTACGCCTCACCGCCGGGTGACCCCGAAAGACATACCGCCGCGCCCCACCCGACGACACCACGGCCGCCCCCACGGCGACCGTCACACCGCCCCCGCCGGAATCACCGCCGACACCCGGAACCCACCCGCATCCGTCGGCCCCGAAACAAACACCCCACCCAGCGCACTGACCCGCTCCTTCATCCCGACCAGACCATTGCCCCCACTCGGCAACCCCGCCGAACGAGCAAAGCCCGGCTCCGGCGGCGGCCCGTTCTCCACCTGCATCGCGATCTCCGCAGAGCGATGCGCAAGCCGCACATGCGTCTTCGCACCCGCCGCATGCTTGTGCACGTTGGTCAACGCCTCCTGCACCACCCGGTACGCCGTCTGCTCGACCTCCGGCGCATACGACCGCACCTCACCCTCCACCAGCAGATCGACCACCATCCCCGCCGCCGCCGACTGCCCCACCAACTCCGCCAGCTCCGCCAGACAAGGACCCTCGGACGAATCGTCCGCGGCACGCCACGCAGCCGCAGCCGCAGCCGCACCCACCGCCGCCAACGGCACCCCCGCCCGCGCATGCCGGCCCGCGAGCCCCTCCCCCGTCCGCAGCACCCCCAGCATCTCCCGCAACTCCGTCAGCGCCTGCCGCCCCATGTCCCCCACCAGCGCGGCGTTCTTCACCGCCTTCTCCGGATCCTTCCGCGCGACAGCCTGAAGAGCCGCGGCGTGCACCACCATCAGACTCACCCGGTGCGCCACCACATCGTGCATCTCCCGCGCGATCCGGGTCCGCTCCTCGTTCCGCGCCCACTCCGCACGCTCCTCCGCCCGCTCGGCAAGCAGCATCAGCTCCCGCTCCAGCGAGTCGGCCCGCTCGCGCAGGCTCTCCATCAGCCGCCGCCGGGCACCGATGTACAACCCCAGCAGCACCGGAGGCGCCGTCATGCCGAGCGCGGTGGTCACGGACAGAAACGGAATGAACCCCCCCGCGATCGCCAGATCCCCCCGGACCATCCCCTGATGCGCCCGCACATACGTCACGATGAACATCCCGAGGAACGACATCCCCGCAAGCGCACCGATGATCCGCCGGGGCAGCTCCGAAGCGGCGAGCGTGTACAGCCCGACGACACCCATCAGGAACCCCATCTGGGCGGGCGTGATCGCGATGCTCACCAGCACCACGGCAATCGGCCACCTGCGCCGCAACAGCAGCGTGACCCCCGCGAACAGCCCGAACACCATCCCCACCGGAACCGGCAGCCCGGCATCCCGCGAGAACTGCATCCCCTCGGCCGAACACTCCGCGGCGGACAGCGCCGCGAGTGAGATGTCGAGCACGGCACTGCGCCACCGCACCCACCACCAGGGCCCTTCCCCGGACCCCGTGTGGACTTCCCCCGTCGTGGTCATGCCTCCAGCCTACGGGCGCCGGGGCGGGGATTTCCGGTGAGTTCCGACTGGCACCGAACACCACACTCCGTAATCAAACAGAAGCGAAACCGACCGGAAATCCCTCGAACTGCTGAATCGCACACCGTACGACCCCGGAGGTCCGGACTCCGCCCGGAGGTTATGCCCATGGCACACGCACCGGGCAGGTACGCGGACTTCGAGGGGCTGAGGGAACGGGCGGTGGCGCTGCGACGGGGCGGCTACAGCCTTCGGCAGATCCGCGACGAGCTGAAGATCTTCAACAACGACATCCTGAACCAGTTGGTGAAGGGGGAGCCGCCACCGGAATGGACGAAGCGCCCGAGGGCGAAGGACGACCTGCGCAAGAAGGCGAGGGAGCTGCGGCTCCGGGGCTGGACGTACGACCAGATCGAGGCGGAGCTGGGGTGCTCCCGGAGCTCGGTGTCGCTTTGGGTACGGGATCTGCCGAAGCCGGAGCGGCGGGATCCGACGGAACAAGCGAAGCTGGCGGCCCGGAAGAGGTGGGAACACGAGCTGGCAATGCGAGACGAAGAGCGCCGGCGGACCAAGGCAGCCGCTGCGGGGGAGATCGGCGCGATGACTGCCCGTGAGCTGTTCATGACCGGCGTCGCGCTCTACTGGGCCGAGGGGACCAAGGACAAGCCCTACGCCAGGCGCGAGAGCGTTCAATTCGTCAACAGCGATCCCGGCGTGATTCGGATCTATCTGGCCTGGCTGGACCTGCTCGGCGTGGAACGCGAACGCCTGCGGTACCGAGTCATGATCCACATGACGGCCGATGTCGAGGGTGCCCAGCGTTACTGGGCTGACCTTGTCGGCGTCGATGTCTCCGCGTTCCAACGCACGACCATCAAGAAGCACAACCCCAAGACCGTCCGCAAGAACGTGGGCGAGAGCTACCGCGGCTGTCTCGTGATCAGCGTCCTGCAATGTGCCGACCTGTACCGCCGTATCGAGGGCTGGTGGACAGGCATGGTGAATGCGGCCTCCGGGATCACGGAACCTCTCTCCTCGGGTAAGGTCTGACGCAGCCATCCGCCATGGGGTAACTGGTAGCCCGCGGGCCTTTGAAGCCCTGTAGTGCTGGTTCGAATCCAGCTGGCGGAGCTGCTCGCTTCGGGCCCTGACAGCACCGTCAGGGCCCGCTCTCATGTCGCCCCCCAAACACCCCGGTATCCTGCGGATGTCCACCCCACCCCCAGAAGCCGAAGGGCATCCCCGTGAGTGCCAACCGCCCGGCAGCCGTCGTCGTTCTCGCAGCGGGTGAGGGCACCCGTATGAAGTCGGCCACACCCAAGGTCCTGCACGAGATCTGTGGCCGTTCCCTCGTAGGGCATGTGCTCGCCTCCGCTCGCGAGTTGGAGCCCGAGAATCTGGTCGTCGTCGTCGGCCACGCCCGGGAGAAGGTCACCGAGCACCTGACCCGGATCGACCCCGCGGTACGCACCGCCGTCCAGGCCGAGCAGAACGGGACCGGGCACGCCGTCCGGATGGCCCTCGAAGAGCTGGGCGGGTCCGTCGACGGGACCGTTGTCGTCGTGTGCGGCGACACCCCCCTGCTCACCGGCGAGACGCTCAAGCGGCTCGCCGCCACCCACGGCGGTGACGGCAATGCCGTCACCGTGCTGACCGCCGAGGTCCCCGACGCCACCGGCTACGGCCGTATCGTCCGCGACGACGCCTCCGGTGCCGTCACCGCGATCGTCGAGCACAAGGACGCCGACGACGCCCAGCGGGCGATCAAGGAGATCAACTCCGGCGTGTTCGCCTTCGACGGGCAGCTGCTCGCCGACGCGCTCGGCAAGGTCCGCACGGACAACAGCCAGGGTGAGGAGTACCTCACCGATGTGCTCGGGATCCTGCGTGAGGCGGGGCACCGTGTGGGCGCGTCCGTCGCGGCCGACCACCGTGAGATCGCCGGCATCAACAACCGGGTCCAGCTCTCCGAAGCCCGTCGCATCCTGAACGACCGCCTGCTGACCGGTGCCATGCTCGCGGGGGTCACGATCGTGGATCCCGCCACCACCTGGGTGGACGTGACCGTGACCTTCGAGCAGGACGCGGTTGTGCACCCGGGTACGCAGCTGCTCGGTTCCACTCATGTCGGCGAGGGCGCCGAGGTCGGCCCCAACTCCCGGCTGAAGGACACCAGGGTGGGGGCGGGGGCCCGGGTCGACAACACCGTCTCGGACGGCGCCGTGGTCGGCCCGCAGGCCGGCGTGGGCCCGTACGCCTATCTCCGTCCCGGTACGCGTCTTGGTCTCAAGTCGAAGGTCGGCACGTATGTGGAGACCAAGAATGCGTCGATCGGTGAGGGCACGAAGGTGCCGCACCTGTCGTATGTCGGGGACGCGACGATCGGTGAGTACACGAACATCGGCGCGGCGAGTGTCTTCGTGAACTATGACGGACAGGACAAACACCACACGACCGTGGGTTCGCACTGCCGTACCGGTTCGGACAACATGTTTGTGGCTCCTGTCACGATCGGGGACGGTGCCTACACGGCTGCCGGCTCGGTGATCACGAAGGATGTGCCGCCCGGTTCGCTGGCCGTGGCCCGTGGTCAGCAGCGGAATATCGAGGGCTGGGTCGCTCGTAAGCGTCCGGGGAGCGCGGCGGCGAAGGCGGCCGGGGCGGCTTCGGGGGAGCCGGATGGCGAGGGCTGAGCGGAAACACGGGCGTCCGGCACGGCGTACCGTGATAGGTGCACACTCGCACCCCCTACCAGCTGAGACGGCCGTCCGCGTCTGCCGCGACGGCTGTGACGGCTTCTCGACACCCCAGCTGAAAATCACCTCTGAGGAGACAGTGCTGTGACCGGGATCAAGACGACCGGCCAGAAGAAAATGATGTTCTTCTCCGGCCGCGCACACCCCGAGCTTGCCGAGGAGGTCGCCCACCAGCTGGGTGTCGGGGTCGTCCCGACGAAGGCCTTCGACTTCGCCAACGGCGAGATCTATGTGCGTTACCAGGAGTCGGCGCGTGGGGCCGACTGCTTCTTGATCCAGAGCCACACGGCTCCGATCAACAAGTGGATCATGGAGCAGCTGATCATGATCGACGCGCTGAAGCGTGCGTCGGCTCGTTCCATCACGGTGATCGTGCCCTTCTACGGTTACGCGCGGCAGGACAAGAAGCACCGTGGACGTGAACCGATTTCGGCGCGTCTGATCGCGGATCTGATGAAGACGGCCGGTGCGGACCGGATCCTCACGGTGGATCTGCACACGGATCAGATCCAGGGCTTCTTCGACGGTCCGGTGGACCATCTGTTCGCGTTGCCGCTGCTGGCGGACTATGTGGGTCAGAAGGTGGACCGCGAGAAGCTGACCGTGGTGTCTCCGGACGCGGGCCGTGTGCGGGTGGCCGACCGTTGGTGCGATCGTCTGGGTGCGCCGCTGGCGATCGTGCACAAGCGCCGTGACAAGGACGTCGCCAATCAGGTGACGGTGCACGAGGTCGTGGGTGAGGTGGAGGGCCGGGTGTGCGTCCTGGTCGATGACATGATCGACACGGGTGGCACGATCTGTGCGGCTGCGGACGCGTTGTTCGCGCATGGTGCGGAGGATGTCATCGTGACGGCCACGCACGGTGTGCTGTCGGGTCCGGCCGGGGACCGTCTGAAGAACTCGAGGGTGAGTGAGTTCGTCTTCACGAACACGCTGCCGACGCCGGGCGAGCTGGCTCTGGACAAGATCACGGTGTTGTCGATCGCGCCGACGATCGCGAGCGCGGTGCGTGAGGTGTTCGAGGACGGTTCGGTGACGAGCCTGTTCGACGAGCAGTGATGGTGCGCCGGTAGAGATCCTTTTGGGTACGGCCTTCCCCTCCGGGTAGACTGCTGCAGTTGCTCGGCGAGGGAGGCCGTACTCATTGGGGTACGGCGGTCCGTAATCGACGCGCTCTTCGTAGCAGGCCGTTCGTGGCCGGGTGACCACGTCCGTTCGCGTTACTACGAGGAGTGAACATGTCCGAGGTGAAGATCACCGCCGAGACGCGCACCGAGTTCGGCAAGGGTGCCGCGCGCCGTATCCGTCGTGCCAGCAAGGTCCCCGGTGTCCTGTACGGGCACGGTTCGGACCCGCTGCACCTGACCCTGCCGGGTCACGATCTGCTGCTGGCGCTGCGTACGCCGAACGTCCTGATCTCTTTGGACATCGACGGCAAGACCAATGAGCTGGCGATCCCGAAGTCCGTGCAGCGTGACCCGCTGAAGGGTTTCCTGGAGCACGTCGACCTGCTGCTGGTGAAGCGTGGCGAGAAGGTCACCGTCGAGATCCCGGTCCACGCGGAGGGTGAGCTGGCTCCGGGTGGCAACCTGCTGGAGCACGTGCTGAACGCGCTGCCGGTCGAGGCCGAGGCCACGCACATCCCCGAGGCGCTGACGGTGTCGGTGGAGGGTCTGGCGGCGGGTGCCTCGATCCACGCCAAGGACATCGTTCTGCCGTCCGGTGTGACCCTGGCGGTCGACGAGGACGCGGTGGTCCTGCAGGTTCTGGCCGCGCAGGCGGAGGAGGCTCCGGAGGGCGAGGAGGCCGTGGAGGGCGAGGAAGAGGCTCCTGCCGAGGCCTGATCCTCGTCGTCGTCGTTTCGTCAGCCGCTGTTCCCGTACGGGGCAGCGGCTGGCGCGTATCAAGGAGACATGGACGTGAGCACCCCTGCCAATGCCCCCTGGCTCGTTGTGGGCCTCGGCAATCCCGGGCCCGAGTACGCGATGAACCGGCACAATGTGGGGTTCATGGTGGCCGATCTGCTGGCCGAGCGGATCGGGGGGAGGTTCAAGCGGGCGGGCAAGGCGCAGGCGCAGGTCGTTGAGGGGCGGATCGGTCCGCCCGGTCCGGCGAATCGTCGTGTGATTCTGGCGAAGCCGATGTCGTACATGAATCTGTCGGGCGGCCCGGTGAACGCCCTGCGTGATTTCTACAAGGTGCCGGTGGCGAATGTGCTGGCCGTGCATGACGAGCTGGACATCGATTTCGGGGCGCTGCGTCTGAAGCTGGGTGGTGGTGACAACGGCCACAACGGGCTGAAGTCGATCACGAAGGCGATGGGTTCGGATTACCACCGGGTGCGGTTCGGGATCGGGCGTCCGCCGGGGCGTATGCAGGTGGCGGATTTCGTGTTGAAGGATTTCTCGTCGGCGGAGCGCAAGGAGCTGGACTACTTCGTGGATCGTGCGGCGGACGCGGTGGAGTGTCTGGTGATCGAGGGGCTGGAGCGGGCGCAAGGCACGTACAACTCCTGACTTGTTCCGGGTGGGAGTTGACCGGGCGCGGGGGCATGGCCAAGGATCGCGGCCATGTCTTCTGCCGTCTCCTCTTCTCAGGCTGCGGTCGCGGTGCTGCGGTTCGGGCGGCTCGCGGCGATGGCTGCGGTCGCGGTGCTGATTCTGATCGGCGGTGTGTGGGGATCGTGGGGGACCGCGCAGCACGTGATGCTGACGAAGGGCCGGGAGCGGGGCACGATGACGGTGGCCCGGTGTTCCGGTGGTGTGTGCAGTGGCCCCTATGAGCCTTTGTCGGCGGGGTCGACGGCGCGGCGGCGGGTGCTGATCGACGATTCGGTGGCGGGGCGGCGGGGCGAGGTGCTGACGGTCGTGGTGAAGCCGGATTCCGACGAGGTGGTGCGTTCGGGTCCGGCGGGTGTGCTGTATGCGTGGATTCCGTTGGCGGGTGCGCTGCTGCTTGCGTCGGTGGTGGTGGCGGGCGGGCTGCGCATGCCGCGTACGGCCTGGGTGATGGCGGGGTCGGGGGTTGCGTTGTTGACGGCGACGTTTGTGGCTCTGCAGTAGCTCTTGTGGTGGGGGGTGGTGACGGCGGTGCCCCCGTGCTCGTCCGGTGACGAGTGCGGGGGCACCTTTTTGTGCGGGGTGGGGGTCAGCCGGTGTTGCGCAGTCCGGCGGCCACGCCGTTGACCGTGAGGAGCAGTGCCCGGGACAGCAGCGGGTCGGGCTCGGTGTCGGTGGCGGCGGCGTCGCGCTGGCGCTTGAGCAGGGCGACCTGGAGGTAGGAGATCGGGTCGAGGTAGGCGTCGCGGATGGTGAAGGTCTGCCTGAGGACGGGGTTGGCGTCGAGCAGTTCCTTCTCGCCGGTGACCCGCAGGACCTCGCGTACGGTCAGTTCGTGCTCGGCCTCGATGGCGGTGAACACGTGCTTGAGGTCGTCGGGTACGAGGGTGTCGACGTAGTGGCGGGCGATGCGCAGGTCGGTCTTGGCGAGGGTCATCTCGACGTTGGAGATGAAGTTGCGGAAGAAGTGCCACTGTTCGTGCATCTCGGCGAGCACGGTGTCGAGGCCGGCTTCACGCAGTGCCTTGAGGCCGGAGCCGACGCCGTACCAGCCGGGCACGATCTGGCGTGACTGGGTCCAGCCGAAGACCCAGGGGATGGCGCGCAGTCCGTCGAGGCCGGCGCCGGAGTCGGGGCGCCGGGAGGGGCGGGAGCCGAGGTGGAGGTCGGCGAGCTGGTCGACGGGGGTGGAGGCGAAGAAGTAGGCGGGCAGGTCGGGGTCTTCGACCAGCTTGCGGTAGGCGGCGTGGGCGGCGTCGGAGACGACGTCCATGGCGGCGTCCCAGCGGGCCAGTGCTTCGTCCGACTGGCGGGGGGCGGTGTGCAGGGCGGAGGCCTGGAGGGTGGCGGCGACGGTGAGTTCGAGGTTTTCCCGGGCGAGGGAGGGGATGAGGTACTTGTCGGAGATGACCTCGCCCTGCTCGGTGACCTTGATCTCGCCTTCGAGGGTGCCCCAGGGCTGGGCGAGGATGGCGTCGTGGGTGGGGCCGCCGCCGCGGCCGACGGTGCCGCCGCGGCCGTGGAAGAGCCGCAGTCGTACGCCGTAGCGGTGGGCGACGTCGCGCAGGCGGCGCTGGGCGCGGTGGATCTCCCATTGGGAGGTGGTGATGCCGCCGAACTTGGAGGAGTCGCTGTAGCCGAGCATGACCTCCTGGACGTCGCCGCGCAGTGCGACGAGCCGCCGGTAGGAGGGGTCGGAGAGCATGTCCTCGAGGATGGTGTCGGCGGCCTTCAGCTCGTCGGTGGTCTCGAGCAGCGGGACGATGCCGATCTTGGCCCAGCCGGCGTGGAGGTCGATGAGGCCGGCTTCGCGGGCGAGGACGGCGGCGGCGAAGACGTCGTCGGCGCCCTGGCACATGGAGATGATGTAGGACTCGATGACTTCTGGGCCGAAGACCTTCAGGGCCCGCTTGGCGGTTTCGAACACGCCGAGGGTCTTGGCGCCGGCGGCGTCGAGGGGTGCGGGGGTGGGGGCGAGGGGCCGCCGGGAGCGGAGTTCCTTGGCGAGGAGCTTGTGGCGGTACTCGCGCGGCATGTCGTCGTAGCGCCAGGATTCCTCGCCGAGCCGGTCGAAGAGCTGGCCGAGGGCGTGGTGGTGGGCGTCGGCGTGTTCGCGGACGTCCATGGTGGCGAGCTGGAGGCCGAAGGCGGCGAGGGTGCGGATGGTGCGGGCGAGGCGGCCGTCGGCGAAGAGCCCGCCGCGGTGGGCGCGCAGCGAGGTCTGGATGATTCTGAGGTCGTGCAGCAGTTCGGAGGTGCCGAGGTAGTCGCGTCCGGGCTCGTGCTGGATGCCCTTGGCGAGGCGCTGCTTGGTGTTGACGAGCTTCTGCCGGATGCAGGTGGCCTTGAGGCGGTAGGGCTCTTCGGCGTTGAGTCGCTTGTAGCGGGGGCTGATCTCGGGGAGCAGCTGCAGGTCGGTGCGGAGGGAGTCGAGCAGGTCGTCGGTGGCGCCGGCGTAGCGGATGGAGTTGGACAGCAGGCCGCGCAGCTCGTCGATCATTTCGAGGGCGTCGTTGATGCCGTGCTCGTGCTGGAGGATCAGCACCTCCCAGGTGACATCGGGGGTCACGTTGGGGTTGCCGTCGCGGTCGCCGCCGATCCAGGTGCCGAAGGTGACGGGGCGGGTCTCGTCGGGCAGCTTGACGCCGACGCGCTCCAGTTCGGCGGTGAGGTCCTCGAGGACGTCGCCGACGGCGCCGGCGTGCAGTTCGTCGAGGTAGTAGATGGCGTTGCGGGCCTCGTCGGCGGGCTCGGGGCGCACGACGCGGAGTTCGTCGGTCTGCCAGACGAGGTCGATGTTCTCCGCGAGCCGGGTGTCGTGGCGGCGGCGGTCGGCGTCCAGGACGGGGGTCTCCAGGAGTGCGGCGATGCGCCGGAGCTTGTTGAGGACGGAGCGGCGGGCGGCCTCGGTCGGGTGTGCCGTGAACACGGGACGCACGTTGAGGTTGCGGACGGATTCGCGCACGTGCTCGGGGTCGGCGTCCTTGAGGCGGTCGGCGGTGCGGGCGATCAGTCCGCCTTCGGCGGCGCGCTTGGCGCGCAGTTCACGGCCGCGGTGCACCTGCTCGGTGACGTTCGCGAGGTGGAAGTAGGTGGAGAAGGCGCGCACGAGCTTGGCGGCGGTCTCCAGCTCGGTGCCGCGCAGCAGTTCCGCGGCGGCTTCCCCGTCCTCGCGGGTCAGCCGGCGGACGCGCTCGACCAGTTCCAGGAGCTCGGGGCCTTCCTGCCGGACGAGGGTCTCGCCGAGCAGATCACCCAGCCGGCGGATGTCGGCGCGCAGCTCGCTGCTGGTCGTCGTGGTCTGGTCGTCGGCACTGCTCACAGGTGCGGCTCCTTGCAGTGTTGAAGCTCGTCTGGGAGGGGGCCCGGACGGGTGCCGCGCGCGGCGGGTGCCGCATACGGACGGGGCATCCGGGAATTAATCAGAGCGGACCGCGCTGTCCGACCGACTCCAAGGATAGGTGGCGGGGCGGACGCGCAGCCTCACGGGCTCTTGCCGCCGGGCGACGCACTGCCATACTTACGACGCCGTAGGTTACGGAACCGTAGGGTCTCCCGTCGGATTCCGGGAGGATCCTGACCCCGTATCCCGGGCATTTGCCTCGACCCTCGACCCCACAGGGGACGCCCCCATGACCACAAGCTCCGATGTGATCGAAGACGCCCCAAGGGCGAACGACACTGCGCTGCCGTCCGCGACGCTGGGCGGCGAGCAGAAGCGCTCGATCGAGCAGATCACTCTGCTGCTGTTCATCACCGTCCCGTTCCTGGCGCTTGTCGCGGCGGTGCCGCTGGCCTGGGGCTGGGGGGTGAGCTGGCTCGATGTGGGCCTGCTGGTGTTCTTCTACTACCTGGGCTGTCACGGCATCACGATCGGCTTCCACCGCCACTTCACGCACGGTTCCTTCAAGGCCAAGCGGCCCCTGAAGATCGCGCTGGCGATCGCCGGTTCGATGGCGGTGGAGGGGCCGCTGGTGCGTTGGGTGGCCGATCACCGCAAGCACCACAAGTTCTCGGACGCGGAGGGTGACCCGCATTCTCCGTGGCGTTACGGGGAGACCGTCCCCGCGTTGATGAAGGGTCTGTGGTGGGCCCATGTGGGCTGGATGTTCGACGAGGAGCAGACCTCGCAGGACAAGTACGCTCCGGATCTGATCCGGGACCGGGCGATCCGGACGATCTCCCGCCAGTTCGTCTGGTGGACGGCGGTGTCGCTGCTGCTGCCGGCCCTGATCGGCGGGCTGGTGACGATGTCGTGGTGGGGCGCGTTCACGGCGTTCTTCTGGGGGTCGCTGGTGCGGGTTGCGCTGCTGCACCATGTGACCTGGTCGATCAACTCGATCTGTCACGCGGTGGGCAAGCGCCCGTTCAGGTCCCGGGACCGGTCGGGCAATGTGTGGTGGCTGGCGGTCCTGTCGTGCGGTGAGTCGTGGCACAACCTGCACCATGCGGACCCGACGTCGGCGCGGCACGGTGTGGAGCGCGGCCAGCTGGACTCGTCGGCGCGGATCATCCGCTGGTTCGAACAGCTGGGCTGGGCGTACGACGTGCGCTGGCCGTCACGCTCGCGTATCGATTCCCGCCGGACCACCGACGGGAACGGCTCCCGGCGCAAGAAGGCGACCGCTGACGCGGCATGATTGACGGCGTGGCGACCGACTCCAGCATCCCCAGCAGCGACAAGCCCCGGCGCACCCGCCGTACCCGGATGACCGGTGCGGAGCGGCGTCAGCAGTTGCTGGAGATCGGTCGGACGCTGTTTGCCGCGAAGGGGTTCGAGGGCACGTCGGTGGAGGAGATCGCGGCGAAGGCCGGGGTCTCCAAGCCGGTGGTGTACGAGCACTTCGGTGGCAAGGAGGGGCTGTACGCGGTCGTGGTGGACCGCGAGATGCGGCGTCTGCTGGACATGGTGACCGGTTCCCTGACCGCCGGGCATCCGCGTGAGCTGTGCGAGCAGGCGGCGTTCGCGCTCCTGGACTACATCGAGGAGTACACGGACGGCTTCCGCATCCTGGTGCGTGATTCCCCGATCCCGCAGTCGACGGGCTCCTTCGCCTCGCTCATCTCGGACATCGCCACCCAGGTGGAGGACATCCTGGGCCGCGAGTTCAAGAGCCGCGGTTTCGACCCGAAGCTCGCGCCCCTGTACGCGCAGGCACTGGTGGGCATGGTCGCGCTGACGGGTCAGTGGTGGCTGGACGTGCGCCGCCCGAAGAAGGCCGAGGTCGCGGCGCATCTGGTGAATCTCGCGTGGCACGGGCTGGACGGGTTGGAGCCGAAGCCGCGGCTGATAGGTCACCGGAAGAGCTGAGTCCGGCGGACTTGATCACCCGATGTGATGACCTTTGTCGGCAGCGGCGGCCACGGTGGGTATTCGGGCCCGAGAATCCCGTTCAGGGGAGGAATCACCGTGACAGCCGAGCCGATCGCCGAGCCGAACCGCGAGCCCGCCGACGAGCCGACCACCCGTTGGCCCGTGCCGCCGCGGGACGGATACACCGTGGAGGACCTTTTCAGCCTGCCGGACCTCCCGCCGCACACCGAGTTGGTCGACCGGAGCCTGGTCTTCGCAAGTCCGCAGCGACGTTTCCACGTCGACATCACCATGAGGCCCTCAAGAGCCTGTGACAGGCTCCAAGAACTCCAGCCGATTGCCCACCGGGTCCTCCGAGTAGAACCGGCGGTGCCCCGGCAGGTCGCCGTCCCAGGTCACCGGCGCGCCGTGCGCCACGAGCCGGGCCGCGTACGCGTCGATGCCCGTGACCCCCAGTCCCGGATGGGCCTTTCTCGCCGGGTGGAAGTCCTCCTCGATCCCCAGGTGCAGCCGCACGGCCCCCGCCTGGAACCAGCAGCCGCCGCGCGCGGCGAGCACCGGCGGTTTGGGGATCTCGGTCATGCCGAGGGCGTCGGTGTAGTACGCACGCAGCAGGTCCTCGGAGCCCGGCGGGGCCGCGAGCTGGACATGGTCGACGGCCGTCAGCACGGTCACGCCTCCTTCGTCGCGACGGCGAAGATGCGGCGGAAGGGGAACACCGTGCCGTGGTCGGTCGCCGGGTACGCCTCGCGCAGCGCCTTTCGGTAGTCGGCGAGGAAGCTCTCCGCGTCATCGCCCAGTTCCGTCAGGATCGGCCTCAGTCCGGTGCCCTTCACCCAGTCCAGGACCGGGTCCTCGCCCTCGAGGAGGTGGAGGTACGTCGTCTCCCAGACGTCGGCCGTGCAGCCGAGGGCGGTGAGGTGTGCCAGATAGGCCTCGGGGGTGTGCACGGCGTCGTCATGGCGCAGGGTGTCGGCGAGGCGGTCCTTCCAGCGGGCCGAGTGGGCGAGCTCGCGCATCAGCCGGTGGCTGGGGGAGTCGAAGTTGCCAGGGACCTGGAAGGCGAAGGTGCCGCCCGGGGCCAGGCCCGCGATCCAGTCGGGGAAGCGGGCGGTGTGGCCCGCCACCCACTGGAGGGTGGCGTTGCTGATGATCAGGTCGTACGGCTCGGTGGGCGTCCAGACGCGGGCGTCGGCGTGGGCGAAGTCGAGGCGGCCGCCGCCCGGGGTGGGGCCTTCGTGGTCGGTGTGGGCCTTGTCGAGCATGGCGGGCGCGTTGTCGTACCCGGTGATGTGCGCGGCGGCCCAGCGGTCGGCGAGCAGGACGGTGACGTTGCCGGGCCCGCAGCCCAGGTCGGCGATCCGGGGCGCGCCGGAGGGCAGGTCCGGGACGCGGGCGAGCAGGTCGACGAAGGGGCGGGCGCGGTGGCCGGCGTGGCGCAGGTACTGATCGGGGTCCCAGGTGGCGGCGGACATGGCGGGGCCTCCTCGCTGCGAGCGGGCACGGAGTGCTCGTACGGAGACGTCGCCCCCGTTTGACGACGCCTCCGTACGGAACGTCATCTTCGCGTCTCAGCTATCTCGACGTCAAGAGACTCCATGTCAAGAGACTTCATGTCGACACAACCACTACACTGATCGTCATGGAGGACGAGGTCGATCGGCTGGTCGCGGCGTGGCGCCGGGAGCGCCCGGACCTCGACGTGGAACCGCTCGAGGTGCTCAGCCGGGTGAGCAGGCTGGCCCGGCACCTGGACCGTGCACGTCGGCTTGCCTTCTCCGAGCACAGCCTGGAGCCCTGGGAGTTCGACGTCCTCACCGCGCTCAGGCGGGCGGGCAGCCCTTATCAGCTCTCCCCGGGCCAGCTGCTGACCCAGACACTGGTCACCTCCGGCACGATGACCAATCGTATCGACCGCCTGGCGAAGAAGGGTCTGGTGGAGCGGCTCCCGGACCCGAGCGACCGCCGGGGCGTGCTCGTGCGGCTCACGGACGAGGGCCGGGACCGGGCGGACCAGTCGCTTGCCGGACTGCTCGACCAGGAGCGCGCGATCCTGTCGGAGCTGAGCTCGGCCCAGCGCGGTGAACTGGCCGCGCTGCTACGCCAGCTGACCGCCCCGTTCGACAACATCCCCGGCTAGGTCGACCGGCCCGACACCCGCGCGGCGGGCGAGGGCGACGGCGGCGAGGGTGGAGTGGACGCCCAGCTTGCCGAGGACGTTCTGCATATGGGTGCGGACGGTGTGCGGGGACAGGAACAGCCGCTCGGCGACTGCCTTCCGGCCCAACCCGGCGACCATGCAGCGCAGCACCTCCCGCTCCCGCGGTGTCAGGGACTCCACCAGGCGCTCGCTCTCGGTGCGGTGCTTGCGGGCCGCGGTCAGCTCCCGCAGGACCCCGGTGAGCAGTGCGGGCGGAAGATGCGTCTCGTCCCGCAGCACGCCCCGGATGACCGTCAGCAGCCGTGACAGCGAGCAGTCCTTGGCGACCCAGCCGGAGGCGCCGGCCCCCAGGGCGAGGGCCGCGCGGCGCGGGTCGTCCTTCTCGGCGAGGACGACGGTGCGCACGCTCGGCTGCCCTGAGCGGACGCCGGCGACCAGCGAGATGCCGTCGACGAGCCCGTCCTCGTTGCCCTCCTGGACGGGGACGGCGGCACGCGAGCCCAGGACATTGCCGCCGAGGTCCGCGTCGACGAGCATCACGTCGAATCTGCGGCCTTCGGCAGCCGCCCGCTCCAGGCAGCGCAGTGCGGCCGGACCGCTGCCGGCCGCGGACACGTCGACGTCGGGCTCGGCGGCCAGGGCGGCCGCGAGCGACTCGGCGAAGATGCGATGGTCGTCGACGACAAGAACTCGGATGCGAACCACTGAAACCCCCACTGCTCGGGGGACGACCGGCGCGGGTACGACGCCGAAGTGCTCCCCGGTTGTCCGCCTGGGCCGGGGCGGCGCGACCGCACGGCCGCCGCCGTGCTGGAAGTGCTACCCCCACTTCGGGCGTCGTACCCGACTGTCTCGCCCCCTGATCAGCACCGGCCCCCACCGGCGCTGTTCACAGGGTAGGGCCGCACGCCGGGAGCGGAAGGAAATTTGCAGAACTGGTTGGCCAGCGCGTTTATGGTGAGCCGCATGTTTCGTATCGAGACGGAAGTCGACAGGGAGCGGCGGGATCTGCTTCGCGCTCGGCTGCGCGAGACGAACACGGCGGCCTCGCCGGTGCTGCGCGCACTGCGCGGAACGCCCGGCGAGCGTGAAGTTCCGCTCCATGTCTGGGCGTTGGACGAGGCCGGTGGGCTGGCGGGCGGACTGGTCGGCCACACCTGGACGGTGTGGCTGCACGTCGCCTACCTGTGGGTGGACGAGCGCCAACGCGGCGCGGGCCTCGGCGCGCGCCTGCTCGCGGAGGCGGAGCGCGTGGCGTGCGAGGGGCGTGGCTGCACGGCCGTGCGCGTGGAGACGTGGGACTTCCAGGCCCCGGAGTTCTACCGGAAGCAGGGCTACCAGGTGGTGTGCGTGATTCCCGACTATCCGCCGGGGATCACGGAGTACACCCTGACGAAGAGCCTGGGCTGAGCGGGGCTCGGCCCAGCCGCCGGGCCCCGGCCGCGGGCACCGCCAGGAAGACCCGGGGTGCCGTGAAGCCCGCGGCGGCGAATGCCGTTTCGATCGCCTTCGTGATCGTGTCCGTGCCGGACGCCTCCGCGAGGACGATCGCCGAGCCGCCGAAGCCGCCGCCGGTCATCCGGGCGCCGAGCGCGCCGGAGGCGTTCGCCGTGTCCACCACCAGGTCCAGTTCCGGGCAGGAGATGCGCAGGTCGTCCCGCAGGGAGACATGGCCCTCCGTCAGCACGGGGCCGATCGCCCGGATCTCACCCGCGTCCAGCAGCGAGACGACCCGCTCGACGCGGTGGTCGTCCGAGACGACATGGCGCACATAGCGGCGCACCCGCTCGTCGGACAGGCGCGCGAGCGAGAAGTCCAGGTCCTCGTACACCACGTCCCGCAAATGCGAGACCCCGAGCTGCCGTGCGCCCTCCTCGCAGCCCTCGCGCCGCTCGGCGTACGCCCCGTCGCCCAGCGCGTGCTTCACCCGGGTGTCGACGACGAGCAGCGCCAGGCCCTGGGCGGCCGGATCGAAGGAGACCTGGCGGATCGACAGGTCACGGCAGTCGAGGTGCAGGGCGTGGCCCTCGGTGCAGCACGCCGACGCCATCTGGTCCATGACGCCGCACGGCACCCCCACGAAGTCGTTCTCGGCGCGCTGGGCGATCCTGGCCAACTCGGGTCGGGTCAGGCCGAGGCCGTACAGGTCGTCGAGGGCCAGGGCGGTGACCACCTCCAGCGCCGCGGACGACGACAGGCCCGCGCCCGTCGGCACGGTCGAGGACAGGTGCACGTCCGCACCGCCGATCCGGTGGCCCGCCTCGCGCAGTGCCCACACGACACCGGCCGGGTACGCGGCCCAACTGGTGTTCGTCAGGGGCGTCAGCTCGTCGGCGTGCAGTTCGACGACCGGGCCCTCGATGTCCGCCGAGTGCAGGCGCAGCACGCCGTCGGTGCGGCGCGAGACCGCGGCGACCGCCGTGTGCGGCAGCGCGAGCGGCATCACGAACCCCTCGTTGAAGTCCGTGTACTCGCCGATCAGGTTGACCCGGCCCGGTGCCGCCCAGACGCCCTCGGGAGCCGTCCCGTACAGCGCCTCGAAGCCCTCGTGCACGCCCACCTACCGCTCCCCTGCGTTGCTTGCGATGTGCCGCGCGAAATGCCACGCGTCCGCGACGATGCCCGAGAGGTCCGCGCGGGACGGGTTCCAGCCGAGTCGCTCCCGGGCCGTGGCCGCGGAGGCGACCAGGACCGCCGGGTCGCCGCCCCGGCGCGGGGCCACGACCTCCGGGATCGGATGTCCGGTGACCTGGCGCACCGTCTCGACGACCTCGCGCACGGAGAAGCCGTTGCCGTTGCCGAGGTTGCAGATCAGGTGCTCGCCCGGGGTGGCGGTGTCCAGGGCCAGCAGATGCGCCTCGGCGAGGTCCGCGACGTGGATGTAGTCGCGGATGCAGGTGCCGTCCGGCGTCGGGTAGTCGTCCCCGAAGACCGAGATGGCATCCCGCCTGCCCTGCGCGACCTGGAGCACGAGCGGGATGAGATGGGACTCGGGGTCGTGCCGTTCGCCGCAAATGCCGTACGCGCCCGCGACGTTGAAGTAGCGCAGGGACACCGCACCCAGGCCGTGTGCGGCGGCCTCGCCCGTGATCATGTGGTCGACGGCGAGCTTGGAGGCCCCGTACGGGGACGTCGGCGCGGTCGGGTCCGTCTCGGTGATGGGGGTGCTGACCGGCTCACCGTAGGTCGCGGCGGTGGAGGAGAAGACGAGCTTGCGCACGCCCGTCCCGCGCATCGCGGCGAGGAGCGCCATGGTGCCGCCGACGTTGTTGTCCCAGTACTTCTCGGGCTTCACGACCGACTCGCCGACCTGCGAGAACGCGGCGAAGTGCAGGACCGCGTCGTAGGAGGGGTCCAGCCACTTGGCGGCGTCGCGGATGTCGCCCTCGATGAAGGAAGCGCCGGCCGGCACGCCCTCGCGGAAGCCGGTCGAGAGGTTGTCCAGGACGACGACCTCGTGGCCCGCCTCCAGCAGGTGCTGCGCGACCACGCTGCCCACATAGCCCGCGCCGCCGGTGACCAGGTACTTCCCGCTCATGAACTCGCTACCTCTCGCAGTCGCTGGGCCGCGGCTTCCGGCGGCACGTCGTTGATGAACACGTTCATGCCGGACTCGGAACCCGCGAGAAATTTCAGCTTGCCGGAAGTGCGGCGGATGGTGAAAAGCTCGAGGTGAAGCGCGAAGTCACCCCTGGTGACTCCCTCGAACTCCGCCAAGGTGCCGAACGGCGCCTGGTGCCAGGCGGCGATGTACGGCGTCGGAGGCTCGCCCTCACCGAATATCCGGTCGAAGCGCCTCAAGAGTTCCAGATACACCTTGGGAAACTCTGTGCGCGCCTCCTCGCCCAGCGCAAGCAGGTCCGGGACGCGCCGCCGGGGGTAGAGGTGGATCTCGTACGGCCAGTGGGCGGCGTAGGGCACGAAGGCCACCCAGTGTTCACCCTGCAGGACGACCCGTGGGCCGGCCATCTCCTGCTCCAGGACCGCGTCGAAGAGGTTCTCCCCGCCGGTCGCTTCCTTGTGGACGGCGAGCGAACGGAGCATCAGGGTGGTGCGCGGGGTGGTGAAGGGGTACGCGTAGATCTGACCGTGCGGGTGGCCGAGGGTCACGCCGATCTCCTGGCCCCGGTTCTCGAAGCAGAAGACCTGCCGCACGCCGGGCAGATGGGACAGCTCAGCAGTGCGGTCGGTCCAGGCGTCCAGAACCAGCCCGGCCTGCTCCTCGGCCAGGTCGGCGAAGGAGGCGTCGTGATCGGAGGTGAAGCAGACGACCTCGCAGCGGCCGGAGTCACCCGCGAGCGAGGGGAAGCGGTTCTCGAAGACCACGACGTCGTACGTGGAGTCCGGGATCTCACTCAGCCTTCCGTCCCGGGAGGGGCACAGGGGGCACTCGTCGGCCGGCGGCAGATAGGTGCGGCCCTGGCGGTGCGAGGCGACGGCGACCGAGTCGCCGAGCAGCGCATCGCGACGGATCTCGGCGGTCGTGACGGTCCGCTCCAGCGGCCGGCGGTCCACCGCGTCCCGTACGACGTCGTCGCGCAGGTCGTAGTAGATGAGCTCACGGCCGTCGGCCAGCCGGGTCGAGGTCTTCTTCACCGCACCTTGCCTTTCTGCTGCACTGCCGGACTCCTCATCCGCACCGGGCCCACTCTTCAAACATAACTCAACACAACAAATCACAAGCAACCATCAGCGTCAACATCACAATCAAACAAAGGGCATCATCAGAAGTGTTCAAATATCGAATGGGGAGGCGTAGGTTCCACCTCTGATCGGTTCACGCGACGAAGCGAGTAGTCATGCAGACCCCCACAGATCTGGCCCCCGTCCACCTCGCGGCGGGCCTACGGCTTCCGACCAACGGCCTCGACTACACGATCCTCGGGATCTACTTCGCGGTCGTTCTGGGCATCGGCTTCGCGGCCCGCCGCTCCGTGAAGACCAGCCTCGACTTCTTCCTGTCCGGGCGCTCGCTGCCCGCCTGGATCACCGGCCTGGCGTTCATCTCCGCCAACCTCGCCGCCACCGAGATTCTCGGCATGGCCGCCAACAGTGCCCAGTACGGTGCCTACACCGTGCACTGGTACTGGGTCGGCGCCATCCCGGCGATGGTCTTCCTCGGCCTGGTGATGATGCCCTTCTACTACGGCTCGAAGGTCCGCTCGGTGCCGGAGTTCCTGCTGCTCCGCTTCGACAGGTCGGCACACCTGCTGAGTTCGATCCTGTTCGCCTTCGCCGCCGTCCTGATCGCCGGCGTCAACCTCTACGCCCTCGCGATCGTCGTCCAGGCACTGCTGGGCTGGCCCCAGTGGGTGGCGATCGTGGTCGCCGGCTTCTTCGTCCTCGCCTACATCACCCTCGGCGGCCTGTCGTCCGCCATCTACAACGAGGTGCTCCAGTTCTTCGTGATCCTGGCGGCCCTCATTCCGATCACCGTCCTCGGACTGAAGAAGGTCGGCGGCTGGGGTGGCCTGACGGACAAGCTCACCGCGGCCCACGGCCACGACTTCACCACCGCGTGGGGCGGCACCGGCATCGGCCACACCAACCCGCTGGGCGCCAACTGGCTGACCATCGTCCTCGGCCTCGGCTTCGTGCTGTCCTTCGGCTACTGGACCACCAACTTCGCCGAGGTGCAGCGCGCCCTGTCTGCGAAGAACCTCTCCGCCGCCCAGCGCACCCCGCTGATCGCCGCGTACCCGAAGATCTTCATCGTCTTCCTCGTGATGATCCCCGGCCTGGTGGCGGCCGCCCTGGTGCCGACCATCGGCCACCCCGGCTCGGGTCTGCAGTACAACGACGCCATCCCCTACCTGATGCAGGAGCTGCTGCCCAACGGCGTCCTCGGCATCGCCGTGACCGGACTGCTCGCGGCCTTCATGGCGGGCATGGCGGCCAACGTCTCCTCCTTCAACACGGTGTTCACCAACGACGTCTGGGCGAAGTACGTGGTCAGGAACCGCGAGGACGCGTACTACGTGAGGTTCGGCCGCCTCATCACGGCGATCGGGGTCCTGGCCTCGATCGGCACGGCGTTCCTGGCGTCCTCGTTCTCGAACATCATGAGCTACCTGCAGACGCTGTTCTCCTTCTTCAACGTGCCGATGTTCGTGGCCTTCATCGTCGGCATGTTCTGGAAGCGCGCGTCCGCGAAGTCCGGCTTCTGGGGACTGCTCGCCGGCACCACGGCCGCGATGGTGAACTACTTCGTCATCTACAAGCACGGCATCATTCACATCCCCACCGACCAGGGCGCCAACTTCGTCTCCGCGATCGCGGGCTTCGTGGCCGGCGCGGTCGTCATGGTGGCGGTCTCGCTGTTCACCACGCCCAAGCCGGAGGAGGACCTCCAGGGCCTGGTCTACGGCACCCGCTCGCCCGGAACGGCCGAGCCCGCCGCCGTGGGCGACGACGCCTGGTACCGCAAGCCCGCCCTGCTCGGCTGGGGCGCGGTCGTCCTCGCCGCCGCCTGCTACATCCCGTTCTCGCTCTGACCGCGGGAGGATTGAGAGACCATGTCCGAGTACTCCGAGCGCGACATTCAGCGCAAAGTCAGCGAACTGGAGCACGAGTCCACGACCGCGACCCGGATCTTCGACCTGCGCCGCATCATCGGCGGCCTGTTCGTGATCTACGGCATCATCGTGATGATCGCGGGCTTCACCGCCTCCGACGCCGCCCTCCGCAAGGCCCAGGGCGTCAACATCAACCTGTGGACCGGCCTGGGCATGCTGCTGCTCGGCCTGTTCTTCCTCGTCTGGCTGAAGCTCCGCCCGACGGCTCCGCCGACCGTGCCGCTGCCGGACGCCGTCCCGGACGAGAAGCCGGAGTGAGGTGAGGCCGGCGGGGCGGGACAGGCGGCCCGCGCCCGAACCCGCCCCCCGGCTACTCCTGCGCCACCCCAGTGCGCGGGCCCGCACGGTCGAGCAGGCCCGTGCGGGCCGCGAGTGCCGCCGCCTCCAGGCGTGAGCCCACGCCCAGTTTCATCAGCACCCGCTGCACATGGGTGCGGGCCGTCGACGGGGCGATGCCCATGCCGGCCGCGATCAGCCGCGTGTCCTCGCCGTCCGCGACCCGCACCAGGACCTCCACCTCCCGCGGAGTGAGCATCTGCAGCAGCCGCTGCCCCTCGTCGTCCGGCTGCGCCGCCGGATTGAGCAGCTCGCTGAACGCGCCCTGCAACAGCTGCGGCGCCACGGCCGCCTCACCCGCCCGCGCCTTCATGATCGCCCGCTCGACGCCCTCGATGCGCTCGTCGTGGCGTACGTAGCCCGAGGCGCCGGCGGCGAACGCCGCCGCGATCCCGCGCGGATTGGGCACCGGCCCGAGGACCAGCACCGCCACCTGCGGGCGCTCCCGTTTGATCCGCACCACCGGGTCGAAGGCCCCCGGCTCGGCGGGTGTCGCCGTACCGAGCAGACACACCTCGGGTGCCCTGCTGATCACGAGGTCCGCCGCGCCCGCGGCGGGCGCCGCCGCGGCGAGCACGCGGTGCCCCCGCAGCTTCAGCGCCGAGGCCAGCGCCTCGGCGAGCAATCGGTGGTCGTCGACCACCATGAGCCGCACTCCCATCGAGCAACCCCCCAGTCCCCCCCATGGATGCCCACTATGGATGCCCACTGGTCCGCACGGACAGAAGCCCCCCGGCGCACCCCCCGCCCTTCATGCCCCCGGAAGCTACACGCTTGTTCGACGTTGCGCTTCCCCTACCGGTGAGAAGTGCCCCGGAATACCGAAATCCCGCCCATTCTCCGCTGATGAGGGGTACGCGAAAGACCCCGCCCCTGAACAGGAGCGAGGCCTTCGCGGTGCGCGCCGTACGTGCTACTTCGCGCCGAAGCCCAGCGCGGTGTACGACTTCTCGTCCGCCGAGTACGGCTTGCTGACCAGATCCTTGCCGAGGAACAGCCGGCCGTCGGTGTAGAGCAGCTCGGACGACTTGGGAACCATGCCGCTGATCGCGCTGAGCACGTCGTCGGACGCCGGGGTCTCCAGCAGCTTGGTCTGCTTGAGGGTCCCGCCGTCGATCGAGAGCACCTGGGCGCCCTTGTCGTAGGGGCCGCTCTTGTACGCCAGCAGGTTCCCACCGTCCATGCGGATCGGGAAGACGTCGTAGCCGTCGCCCGCGTCGATCTTGTCGCCGGTGGTCTTCCCGGTGGCCAGCGAGAACGCGACGATCTCGTTGGTCTGGGAGTTCGCTGCCGTGCCGTCGTGCTCCTTGGTCGGGACGTACAGCTTGTCGTTGCCGACCGCGATGGCATGGCAGTCGTGGACCTTGTTGACGCCGCACTCGTGGTCGTACTTGCCGTCCGCGAGCGTGATCTTCGTACGCAGCTTTCCGGTGTCGTCGAGCGCGAAGACGTCCGAGGCGCCGGTCGCGGTGATGTCACCCGAGTCCACGCCGAACACGACCGGCTTGGTGGAGATCACCTTGGCGTTGTCGATGCCCTTGGGGAGCGGGTACGACCACTTCACGGAGCCCGTCCTCGGGTCGAGGAGCTGGACCTGGTAGGTCTCGTTGCCGAAGTCGCCGCACTTGCGCACCGCGACGAGCTGCTCACCGCCCGCGTAGCCGAGGTCCTTGCAGGCGCCGGCCTTGGGCTGCCACAGCACCTTGCCGCTGGTCAGGTCGAAGGCGGCGCCGCCGTTGTAACCGGCGCCGGCCGCGACCGTGGTGCCGCTGATCGAGACCTCGTTGAACGCGACCGGGGTGTCACCGGCCTTGACCGACATGGTCCACAGCTTCCTGCCGGTGGCGACCTCGAACGCGGTGACCTCGGAGCACGGCTTGTGGTCCTGGGCATTGGCCCGCTTGGCCGACTCGTTGACCACGGCGGCGATGCCCGAGGAGGAGATCTCGGGCGAGCCTGCGCAGGTCTGGCCGTCCAGCGGCAGAGTCCACTTGGCCGCGCCGGTGTCCGGGTCATGGCCGACGACCTTGTTGACGCCTGCCTTGGCGTAGACGGTGTCGGTGAGCCAGGAGCCCGCCACGCTGTCGATCTCCTGCTTGTCCTTGATCTCCGGCGCGGGCAACTGGAACAGGAGCTTGGCGCTCGGGTTCGCCGGGGCCTTCTCCTTGGCGGCGCCGCCGGCGGAGCCGCCGGTGCCGCCGCCCTGGCTGCCGCCGGTACCGGACGCGGAGTCCTTCTTGCCCTGGGAGCCGCCGGACGACCTGTTCGCGTACAGGACCCCACCGCCGATGATCAGCGCAATGGCCGCGACCGCCGCGACGACGATCCACACCTGGGCACCCGGCCCCTTGCGGCCGCCACCCTGGGGGGCCTGCTGCATGGGGACGGTCATCGGCTGTGGATAGCCGTGACCGGGCTGCTGGCTGGGGTAACCGTAGCCGGGCTGCTGGTTCGGGTAGCCGTAGCCGGGTCCGGCCGGGGTCTGCGGCTGCGGGTAGCCGTAACCGGGGCCCTGCGCGGGTGGCGGAGGTGTCCCGGGCGGCGACTGGGGCGGGGTCTGCGGGGCGCCGAAACCGCCCGGCGGGGTCTGCGGTGCGCCGAACCCGCCGGGGGGAGGGTCCTGCGGCGCGCCGAAGCCGCCCGGCGGCGGCTGGTTCGGGGGCGGGGGCGGCTGGCTCATGACGTGGGTACCTCGAAAAAAGGAAGAGTGGTGAGCGGGGACGGAGGAGTCGGCGGCCGGGTCACTTGCCGTAGGCCAGCATCAGCTTCTGCTTCGACTGGGTGTTGCCCGTCAGCCGGGTCGTGGAGATGTAGAAGCGCCCGTCCACGTAGTCGATGGCCTTGGAGTAGAAGCCGCTCTCGATCTGCGCGGTCCCCGAGGGGTTCTGCAGCAGACCGGTCGTGGTGTGGCTGCTGCCGTCCGTCGCGATGGAGACGATCCGTCCGCCCCCGTCGTACGACGGATCGACGTACCCGATCAGGTGGGTGCCGTCCGTCCTCAGGGGAAGCAACGGCCGGTCCGCCGGGGACTTCACCCGCCACTTCTCCTTGCCGGTGTCGAGGCTGATCGCCACGATGTCGTTCGGGCCGCTCTTCGCCTCGGTCGGCAGGTACAGCGTGCCGGCATCGGCCACCGCGCCCGTACAGCCCTGCAGATCACGGTCGAGGACGGCCCAGGGGCACTCGGGCGCGAAGGACTCCTTGGAGTGGACCTCCGAGCGGGGCGTGCCGTCGTTCTTGAGCGCGGTGATGGCCGCCGTCTTCTTGTCGTCGTTGGTGAGATAGAGGACGACCGGGTCGACGGAGAAGGTGTGCGCGACCTTCCAGCCCTTGGGGATCGCCCTCGTCCACCTGGCCTTGCCGGTCGCCGGGTCGAGCTCCTGCACCTCGTCGTGCTCGTTCGAACCGCCGGCGCCGCAGGAGGCGACGGAGATCAGCCTGGTGCCGCCCGCGAACGCGGACGGGAAGCAGGCCCCGTCGTACTCCTGCTTGTCCCACAGCTTTTTGCCGTCGGCGATGTCGTACCCCGTACCGGACTGCGAGCGGCCGACCACCAGGGTCTTGCCGGTCAGGGTGAGGCCGAGGGAGAGCGTGCTGTCGAACAGGGCGCCCTCGGCGACCTGCCCGCTCCAGCCCTTCCTGCCGGTGTCCAGGTCGATCTCCTGGAGCTGGTTGCACTTGGCGTTGTCGCTGACGCCGTTCATGTAGGCCACGACGATCTTGTCGTCGGCCGTCTTCTGCCGGGTGGCCGCGCAGATCTTCTGCGGGAAGGAGATGGGGTTCCAGGCGGGGTTGCCGTCGCCGACGTTGTAGGCGAAGACCTGCTTGTACGCGGCCTTCACCGCCGTCTTGCCGGTGATCCACATGCCGGGGGCGTCGGCGCCGGAACCGGGGGCGTCGGGCGCCTCCTTGTACCAGAGGACCTTGTCCTCGCCCGCCTTGCGGCCCGCGTTGAGGTTCTGGGGGTCCTGGCCGCCGTTGCCGCTGCCGTCGCCGGGGTCGACCGGGGTGGACGCCGTCCCGGACGGCCCCGCACCGTGGCTCGTGTCGGCGACGGGTCTCTTGTCCCCGCCCGTGCCGCCGATCGCGTAGACGGTGCCGCCTATCACGAGCAGAGCGGCGATCGCGGCGCCGACGACCAGCGCGGGCTTGCCCTTGAAGGGGCTCCCGGAGCCGCCGCCGGGCGGCGGGGTGGGGGCGCCGGGAAACTGGGGCGGCTGCTGCGGGTAGCCGTAGCCGGGCTGGGCAGCGGCGTAGGGGCCGGCCTGCGGGGCGTACGGGCCGAACTGGCCCGGCTGCTGCGGGTACGGGCCGGACTGCGGCTGGGGACAGCTGTAGCCGGGCCCCGGCGGGGCCGGGGGCTGGGAGGGCGGCGGAGGTGCGGCGCCCCGCGGATCCTGCGGCGCTCCGAAGCCATCCGACGGCGGATCCTGCGGCGCTCCGAAGCCGCCCGGCGGCGGCTGATTGGGCGGCTGAGTCATCAGCGCATTTCCCCCCTGTAACTGATGCGTCCCCACACCCGTGGTGCTCGTTTTCCGCCACGCCGGTGCTACTCGGACTGTTCTCAGACGGCCCTTTCTATCACTGCGACGGACTCGAACACGGGGCCGGTCCTGCCCCGTTCCCAAGGGCGGACCGGCCCGTGATGTCCTCGTTATGCGTGGAGGCGTCCCCCGAAACCGGCACGTGCCCTTCACGCCGTGTGCGGGCCGTGCCCCGAACGCTCAGGCGTCGTCGGCGAGTTCCAGCCAGCGCAGCTCCAGCTCCTCGCGCTCGACGGCCAGTTCGCGCAGTTCGGCGTCGAGTTGCGCCACCTTCTCGAAGTCCGTGGCGTTCTCGGCGATTTGCTCGTGAAGCTTGCCCTCGCGCTCCGAGATCTTGTCCAACTGCCGCTCGATCCGCTGGAGTTCCTTCTTGGCGGCGCGCGCGTCGGCCGCGGAGACGGCGGGCTTGTCCGCAACGGGCGCGGTGGGCGCGGCCGCGGCGGCCTCCTCCATACGGTGGCGCCGTTCCAGGTACTCGTCGATGCCTCGGGGCAGCATCCGCAGCGTGGCGTCGCCGAGGAGGGCGTACACCCGGTCGGTCGTCCGCTCCACGAAGAACCGGTCGTGGGAGATCACGATCATCGAGCCGGGCCAGCCGTCGAGGACGTCCTCGAGCTGGGTGAGGGTCTCGATGTCGAGGTCGTTGGTGGGCTCGTCGAGGAAGAGGACGTTGGGCTCGTCCATGAGGAGGCGCAGGAGCTGCAACCGACGACGCTCGCCGCCGGACAGGTCCCCCACCGGGGTCCACTGCTTCTCCTTGTTGAAGCCGAAGGTCTCGCACAGCTGACCGGCGGTCATCTCGCGCCCCTTGCCCAGGTCGACGCGTTCACGCACCCGCTGCACGGCCTCCAGGACCCGCCAAGTGGGGTCGAGTTCGCCGACCTCCTGCGAAAGATAGGCGAGCTTGACGGTCTTGCCGACGGCGATCCGGCCCCCTGCGGGCTGCTCCTCCCCCTGGCTGCGCGCGGCGTCGGCCATGGCGCGCAGGAGGGAGGTCTTTCCGGCGCCGTTCACCCCGACGAGTCCGATACGGTCGCCGGGGCCGAGCTGCCAAGTGACGTGCTTGAGGAGCAGCTTGGGGCCGGCCTGAACGGTGACGTTGTCGAGATCGAAGACGGTCTTGCCCAGGCGGGAGCCGGCGAACCTCATCAGCTCGCTGCTGTCCCGGGGCGGCGGCACATCCTTGATCAGTTCGTTGGCGGCCTCGACGCGGAAGCGGGGCTTGGAGGTACGGGCGGGCGCGCCGCGCCGCAGCCAGGCCAGTTCCTTCCTGACCAGGTTCTGCCGCTTGGCCTCCTCGGAGGCGGCGATGCGCTCGCGCTCGGCGCGGGCGAAGACGTAGTCGGAGTAGCCGCCCTCGTACTCGTGGACCGCGCCCCGCTGCACGTCCCACATCCGGGTGCACACCTGGTCCAGGAACCACCGGTCGTGCGTGACGCAGACGAGCGCGGAGCGGCGTTCGCGCAGATGCTGGGCGAGCCAGGCGATGCCCTCGACGTCGAGATGGTTGGTGGGCTCGTCCAGGACGATCAGGTCCTGCTCGGCGATGAGCAGCTTGGCCAGCGCGATGCGGCGCCGCTCGCCGCCGGACAGCGGCCCGATGACGGTGTCGAGCCCCTTCGGGAAGCCGGGCAGGTCGAGTCCGCCGAACAGCCCGGTGAGCACGTCACGGATCTTGGCGTTGCCCGCCCACTCGTGGTCGGCCATGTCCCGGATGACTTCGTGGCGGACGGTGGCGGCGGGATCGAGGGAGTCGTACTGGCTGAGCACGCCGAGGTGCAGCCCGCCGGAGTGGGTGACCCGGCCGGAGTCGGCCTCCTCCAGCTTGGCGAGCATCCGGATCAGAGTGGTCTTGCCGTCGCCGTTGCGCCCGACGACTCCGATACGGTCCCCTTCCGACACGCCGAGCGAGACGCCGTCGAGCAGGGCACGGGTGCCGTACACCTTGCTGACGTTCTCGACATTGACCAGATTGACGGCCATTTCACTCCTGCGCAGGGGGGACGGTCAGCCTCCCAGCGTAATGCGCACAGGAGGGTGCCCCGGTGCGGTCGGACATGCGCCGGTCGTACGAGGGGGCGTGCGCCCGGGAAGAGACGTACGCGCGTGCGCCCCGGAGAGGTATACGGGCGTGCGCCCTGGAAGAGACGGAGGGTGACGCCGAGCGCGGCGGCGGATCCCGCCCGGGCGCGCGGCGCACTCGGGCTCCCGTGCGCCCAGGGGTTTCCGAACACGCGGAAGACGGCCCCGGGACCCCGGTGAGTGTCCGCGGCAGCCACGATCCGCCATAGTACCTGCAGGCACCACGTAGCCGTTTACGGGCCCCGAGCAGGCCGCGGGCGGTCGTCAGACCACCGTCGCCCCGGGCGCCGGTGACACGGCCACCCGGGCCGACCGGCACGTACCCGACGCCCGCAGAGCCTCCGCGATCCTCTCGGCGTCGGCCCTGTCCCGGGCCAGGAACGCCGTGGTCGGCCCCGACCCCGACACCAGCCCGGCCTGCGCCCCCGCCGCCCGCCCCACGGCCAGCGTGTGCGCCAGTTCGGGGAACAGCGACAGCGCGGCCGGTTGCAGGTCGTTGGAGACCGCCGCCGCGAGTGCAGCGGTATCCCCCTTCGCCAGTGCGTCGAGGAGGTCCTGGGAGGCGACGGGTTCGGGGATCCTCGTCCCTTCACCCAGCCGGTCGAACTCCCGGAACACCGCAGGAGTCGACAGCCCTCGCCCGGCCATCGCGAACACCCAGTGGAAGGTCCCCCCGACCTCCAGCGCCGTGAGCCGCTCGCCCCGTCCAGTGCCCAGCGCGGCCCCGCCGACCAGGCTGAACGGCACATCGCTGCCCAACTCGGCGCAGATGTCGAGGAGTTCCTCACGCGATGCCCGGGTGCCCCACAGTGCGTCGCACGCCACCAGCGCCCCCGCACCGTCCGCGCTGCCGCCCGCCATACCCCCCGCGACGGGGATGTCCTTGGCGATGTGGATGTGCGCGGCCGCCTCGAGCCCGCGGCGACCGGCGAGCGCGAGCGCCGCCCGCGCCGCCAGGTTCGTGAGGTCGAGCGGCACCTGCGCGGCGTCGGGCCCCGAGCAGGTGACGCGCAGTTCGTCGGCCTCGGTCACCGTGATCTCGTCGTACAGGCCGACGGCCAGGAAGACGTTAGCCAGGTCGTGGAAGCCGTCGGGCCGGGCGCCGCCCACCGCGAGCTGCACATTGACCTTGGCCGGGACGCGTACGGTCACACTCACTGCCGGCCCCGCTCCTCGTTCTCGGCGTTCTCGGCGTTCTCGGCATCGGCGTTCTCGGCGTTCTCGGCATCGGCGTTCTCGGCGTTCTCGGCATCGGCGTTCTCCGCGACGCGATCCTCGGCGCCGCGGCTGTCGACGGCTCGGTTCTCGGCGATCCGGGCGAACTCCTCGACCTTCAGGGACTCGCCGCGCGCCTGTGGCGAGACGCCGGCCGCGACGAGCGCGGTCTCGGCCGCCGCGGCCGAACCGGCCCACCCGGCGAGCGCGGCCCGCAGCGTCTTGCGCCGCTGCGCGAACGCCGCGTCCACGACCGCGAACACCTCCGCCTTCGACGCGACGGTGTCGACCGGCTCGGCCCGCCGCACCAGCGAGACCAGCCCGCTGTCGACGTTGGGCGCGGGCCAGAAGACATTGCGCCCGATGGCCCCGGCGCGCTTGACCTCGGCGTACCAGTTGGCCTTCACGGACGGCACCCCGTACACCTTCGAGCCCGGCGCGGCGGCGAGCCGGTCGGCGACCTCGGACTGCACCATCACGAGCGTCCGCTCGATGCTCGGGAAGGTGTCGAGCATATGGAGGAGCACGGGGACGGCGACGTTGTACGGCAGGTTCGCGACGAGCGCGGTCGGCGGGGGTCCCGGCAGCTCCCGCACGTGCAGGGCGTCGGAGTGCACCAGCGCGAACCGGTCGGCGCGCTCGGGCATCCGCGCGGCGATGGTCGCGGGCAGCGCCCCCGCCAGGACGTCGTCGATCTCGACGGCGGTGACGCGCTCGGCGACCTCCAGCAGCGCCAGCGTCAGCGATCCGAGCCCCGGCCCCACCTCCACGACGACGTCGTCGGGCCGTACGTCTGCGGTGCGCACGATGCGCCGCACGGTGTTGGCGTCGATGACGAAGTTCTGGCCGCGCTGTTTGGTGGGACGTACGCCGAGGCCGGCCGCCAGCTCACGGATGTCGGCGGGGCTCAGGAGGGCGTCGGGGGTGGGGCTGCTCACGGACCAAGGGTACGGGGCGGCACAGGGCGGTCGCGCAGGTGTGACCGCGCGGGGTCCAGGCTCCCCCGGGCCGCCGGGGCCCCGGCGCCGACCGCGCGCTCCCCGCTCATCCGTACAACCGCTTCCCGCAGGTCGGCCAGGGGCTGGTCCCCTGGCGCACGAAGAGCTTCTTCGCGCGGTACGTCTGCTCCTCCGCCGGCGCGTCCTGCGGCCGGCCCGAGCCGCCGAGGCTGCGCCAGGTGCGCCGGTCGAACTGGTAGAGCCCCCCGTACATGCCCGAGGAGTCCACCGCATCGGGCCTGCCGCCGGACTCGCAGGCCGCGAGCCCGTGCCAGTTCAGGCCCTCCGCGCCTGCCACCGAGTCCGGGTGCGGCTTGGTGCCCACCCGCACCAGCTGGGTCTGTGGCTGCCGCACCACCTCGTCCCCGATCCGCCTCGGCTTCTCTGCGACGCCGTTGACGGTGCGCAGGGCGTAGGTCACCCGGCGCATGCCGGGCTGCCCGGCGCGCGCCACGACCTCCGTGCCCCTCGGCAGGGTCGGGTCGTGCGTGCGCCGCACGTCGTACGGGATCGACTCCTCGCGCACCTCCCGGGAGCCGGTCACCCGCAGCACGGTCACCGTCTGTCCGTCGCGCGGGAAGCTCCCGGGCGCCACGGACGTCGTGTCCTGGCCGCGCAGGATGACCCCGGCCTGTTCGACGGCCTCGCCGACGGTCGCCGCGTTCGTACGGATCGTGCGCGTGCGTCCGTCCGCCAGGACCGTCACCGTGCGCTCGGTGCGGACGTCCAGCGCCAGCCCTTCGCGGCCGATCCGCCGGGAGCGCGAGGCCGAGACGTACGCGCCCTCCGCACGCACCCCGAGCTGACGGAGTGCGCCGTCCACGGTGTGCGCAGTCGTCCACACCTGGCGCTGCTGTCCGTCGAGGGTCAGCCGCACGGGCCGTCCGTAGCGGACCGCGATCTCGTCGCCGCTCGCCAGCGGGGTGCCGGGCGTGGGCGCGACGACATCGTGTTCTCCCACCGCCACGCCCTCCTGGGCGAGCAACTGGCCCACGTCGTCGGCGAAGGTGTGCAGGGTGCGCGGCGTCCCGTCCACGGTCAGCTCGACCGCCTTGTCCTTGGCGACGAACGCCGTGGTGCCGCCGGCGAGGAAGGCGACGACCAGCGCCTGGGGAATGAGCCGGAGCACGGAACCGGGATGCCTGCCGCCCTTCCTTCGCCGGGCGGCGTGCCGGGCGCCCCCGCGTCCTTTGCTGCGCGGGGCGGCTTCCGCCTGCGCGGCGAGCTGTGACGCCGCTAACTGACGGGCCCGCACCGCCGCCGCACGCGCCCGCGCCTCGTATGCGGGCCGGTAGGTGTCGGCATAGCCCTGACGGTACGGACCGGCGTAGGCCTGCTGGAGGTGTGCGCCGGCGGCGACCTCCCGGCGGAACGGCTCGGCGTAGGCCTGACGGTAGGTGCCGGGATACGCGTGACCGTACCGCTCGCGGTCTCCGTACGCCGGGGTCGGGCCGTACGTTCCATACGGCGGGTACTGCCGGTTGCTCACGACGACACGCTCCAGAGAGAGTCCGAAACGGGCGACCAGAACCTAGCGGCTGGCCGTCACTCTCCCAAGCAACGCCGTCACGCGGTGTGGCGACACGGTCCCCCGTGGGGAGGCGGGCCGCCCCGGGGATCGTTATCACTCAGTAATCGAAGGCGCGCGCCGTGTTCTCCGCCAGGGCCGCCGCCAGCACGTCCTCCCCGACCCCCTTCACCGCCGCCATCGCGCGGACCGTGACCGGAATGAGATACGGCGCATTGGGCCGTCCGCGGTACGGCGCGGGCGTCAGGAAGGGCGCATCGGTCTCCACCAGGACCAGCTCCAGGGGTGCCACGGCCAGCGCATCCCGCAGGGGCTGCGCGTTCTTGAAGGTGACGTTGCCGGCGAAGGACATGAAGTACCCGCCACGCGCGCAGACTTCGGCCATTGCGGCGTCGCCCGAGTAGCAGTGGAAGACGGTCCGTTCCGGCGCGCCCTCCTCCTTGAGGATGCGCAGCACGTCGGCGTGGGCCTCACGGTCGTGGATGACGAGCGCCTTGCCGTGCCGCTTGGCGATCTCGATGTGGGCGCGGAAGGACCGCTCCTGGGCGGCCTTGCCCTCGGGCCCGGTGCGGAAGTGGTCGAGCCCGGTCTCGCCGACGCCCTTGACGTGCGGAAGGGCGGCCAGACGGTCGATCTCGGCGAGTGCCTCGTCGAGGGCGGTGTCACCGCCCGGCTCGCGCGCGCCCTGCCGGGACCAGCCGTCGGGATCGCCGTGAACGATGCGCGGTGCCTCGTTCGGGTGCAGCGCCACGGCCGCGTGCACGCAGTCGTGCGCGGCGGCCGTCTCGGCGGCCCAGCGCGAGCCGTTCACGTCACAGCCGACCTGCACGACCGTGGTCACGCCGACCGACGCGGCCTTGACGAGGGCCTCCTCCACCGTGCCGGACTGCATGTCGAGGTGCGTGTGCGAGTCGGCGACGGACACGAGCAGCGGCTCGGGAAGCGGCGGCGGCACGTGCTTGTCGGAGGCTTGGGAAGGCATGCTCCGATCCTACGAAAGGGGTATGCCGCCCCTCTTAACGGGAGGATCGGTCACCGGCTGTACGCGAGGATCGGTTCCCCGCCGTGGGGCAGGGTCGGTCCCCCGTCGCCCGGGAGTATCCCGTCCGTCAACCGTCCTTGCGGTGGTGGAAGGGGTGGAGGAGGTCCGAGAGGTGCCAGTGGTGGTGCTCCTCGTGCTCCTCGTGCTCCCGCGTCCGTTCCGTCGGATCGTCGAGGGCCTCCCCGGCGGTGTGCCGCACGGGGTGATGCTGCCGGCGCAGGGAGTTCTGCGCGGAGGAGACCTGCCCGGCGCGCATGATGCGCACCACATGGCTGTCGCAGTTCAGGCAGGTGGGCCGACTCAGCGGTGACGGGACGACGTGTCCGCCCGCCACGTATATGACGAACTCGTGGCCGTCCGCGTCGAGGTGGTGCTCTATCTCGTACGACTGCTCCCACCCGTGCCCGCAGCGCATACAGGCGAAGGAATAGGACTCGTGTACGACGTCGGTCGCCGCGCCCCGATCGGTCTGCCCCGTGACATGACCGGCCGTGGCAATCCGGCCGGCCGGCCCTGCGATCTCACTCATGCCAGCTCCTCTTGTCCGCTGGACAAGCGCCCCGGTGGGGCGGGGTTCCCCCTGAATCCCGCTGGGTCCCACTGTGGGCGAGGGACGGGAATGTCCCTTCACACAGTGGACGCCTTCGCCGGGGCGAACGCAGCAGTGCCTGTCGAGTGTTGGAGGCGATTTGGATTCTGCTTGCCAAATCCACCCGATCGCACCGCTGTGGCTTTGCCTTCCACGACAGTGCTTTGCCCACCCATGGGGCTCCCGCTCATGGGAGATGCTCCCTGCTCAGAGGGGGTGCGAGCGTCACCCGGACACGTCGGCGTTCTTCGCGGCCACCACGGCGTCGAAGACCTCCCGCTTCGGGAGGCCCGCCTCGGCGGCGACCGCCGCGATGGCCTCCTTGCGCCGCTCCCCCGCCTCCTCGCGCACCCGCACCCGGCGCACCAGCTCGTCCGCGCCCAGCTCCTCGGCGGCCCTCTCGCCGGCGCCTTCCACGACCACCGTGATCTCGCCCCGTACCCCCTCGGCGGCCCACTGCGCCAGCTCGCCCAGCGGACCGCGCCTGACCTCCTCGTACGTCTTGGTCAGCTCGCGGCAGACGGCGGCCCCGCGCTGGCTCCCGAAGACCTCCGCCATGGCGGCGAGTGTGGCTCCCAGCCGGTGCGGGGCCTCGAAGTAGACGAGCGTGCGCCGCTCCTCGGCGACCTCGCGCAGCCGCGACAGCCGCTCGCCCGCCTTGCGCGGCAGGAACCCCTCGAAGCAGAACCGGTCCACGGGCAGCCCGGACAGCGCGAGCGCGGTGAGCACGGCCGACGGCCCGGGCACCGCGGTGACCCGGACGTCCTTCTCGACGGCCGCGGCGACCAGCCGGTAGCCGGGGTCGGAAACGGACGGCATCCCCGCGTCCGTGACGAGCAGCACACGCGCCCCGCCCACCAGCGCCTCGACCAGCTCCGGGGTCCGGGCGGACTCGTTGCCCTCGAAGTAGGAGACGACACGCCCGGCAGGCTGCACGCCCAGCGCCTGGGTGAGCCGGCGCAGGCGGCGCGTGTCCTCGGCGGCGATCACATCGGCGGTGGCCAGCTCCTGCGCCAGCCGTGGCGGGGCGTCCTCGATGTCCCCGATGGGGGTGCCGGCGAGGACCAGGGTTCCGGGCGTTACTGTCACGTTTCCATCCTCGCAGGCCCCGTACACGGGACTCCCACAGACGTGTTCCCTACCATGGCGCGGTGACCAGTACCGCGTCCTCCACGGACACCCGGCAGGGCCCGACCGCCGAAGACCACCGGCCGTCGTGGCGGCAGCGGCTGCACCGTTTCGGCTATGCGGCGCGGCCGACCAGCGACGTCCGTGACCGCTTGGTGCCGCCGTACACCGAGCCCAGTGCACGCCTGTGGGCCGCGTTCGGCCTGCGCCAGGAGGTCGCCGACCGTGTGACGCGCTGGTCGGCGTGGGGCGGCCCGCTGCTCGTGACGCTCATGGCGGGGCTGATGCGGTTCTGGAACCTGGGCAGCCCGAGAGCGGTGATATTCGACGAGACTTACTACGCCAAGGACGCCTGGGCGCTGATCCACAACGGGTACGAGTCGAACTGGTCGAAGGACGCCAACGAGCTGATCCTCCAGCACCACGGCCATGTCCCCATCCCGACGGACGCCGCGTACGTGGTGCATCCGCCGGTCGGCAAGTACGTCATCGGGCTCGGCGAGCTGATCTTCGGGTTCAACCCGTTCGGCTGGCGCTTCATGACCGCGCTCCTCGGCACCCTGGCGGTGCTGCTGCTCTGCCGCATCGGCCGCCGTCTGTTCCGCTCGACCTTCCTGGGCTGTCTGGCAGGCGCGCTGCTCGCGGTGGACGGGCTGCAGTTCGTGATGAGCCGGACCTCGCTGCTCGACGGTGTCCTGGAGTTCTTCGTGCTCGCGGGCTTCGGCTGTCTGCTGATCGACCGGGACAAGGCGCGCGAGCGACTGGCTGCGGCCCTGCCCGCGGACGGGGACGGCCGGGTGCGCCCCGATGCGCACGCGGCGGAGACGACACGGCTGGGATGGCGGCCGTGGCGCTGGGCGGCGGGCCTGATGCTCGGCCTGGCCATCGGCACCAAGTGGAACGGCCTCTACATTCTGGCGGCCTTCTGCGTGATGTCGGTGCTGTGGGACGTGGGCGCGCGCCGGGTCGCGGGCGCCCGCCGGCCGTACGTGACGGTCCTCAAGCGCGACACGGTCCTGGCGTTCGTGGCGACGGTCCCGGTCGCGCTGGTCGTGTACCTCGTCTCCTGGACGGGCTGGATCCTCTCCCCCGCCGACGGTTCGGGCGGCTACTTCCGCAACTGGGCGGCCACCGACGGCAGGGGCGGCACCTGGTCCTTCCTGCCCGACTGGCTGCGCAGCCTGTGGCACTACGAGCACGAGGTCTACAAGTTCCACGTCGGCCTGTCGTCCCCGCACACCTACCAGTCCAACCCCTGGAGCTGGCTGGTGGTGGGCCGCCCGGTCTCGTACTTCTACGAGTCCCCCTCCCCCGGCCAGTCCGGCTGCCCCTCCGACGCGACCGAGAAGTGCGCCCGGGAGGTCCTGGCGATCGGAACGCCGCTGCTGTGGTGGGCGGCCTGCTTCGCGATCCTGTACATCCTGTGGCGCTGGGCGTTCCGCCGCGACTGGCGGGCGGGCGCGATCGCGTGCGGCGTCGCGGCCGGCTATCTGCCCTGGTTCCTGTACCAGGAGCGCACGATCTTCTACTTCTACGCGGTCGTCTTCGTCCCGTTCCTGTGCCTGGCGGTGGCGATGATGGTCGGCGCCGTCCTCGGGCCGCCCGGATCGAGCGAACGCCGCCGCGTCGTGGGAGCGGCGGGCGCGGGCGTCCTGGTCCTGCTGATCGCCTGGAACTTCATCTACTTCTGGCCCCTGTACACGGGCACGACGATCCCGATCGACTCGTGGCGGGCCCGGATGTGGCTCGACACCTGGGTCTAGCCGGGGTCCAGCAGCGCGGACACACGACGAGGGTGCGGCGGGCTGCCGCGCCCTCGTGGTCGCTGTCGGTCGTCAGCCGCGATCCACTCGCGCTCAGGGGCAGAGATTCACGTGCCGCACGGCCAGGACGTGCCCCGCCGCGTCGATGAGGCGGCTGCGGGCGAGGTGTCCGCCGGCCACCGCATTGGTGATCGCCGAGGCGATCGAGGACGTTTGGGAGCTGACATTGCCACCCAGGTCGAACATGACCATGTCGGCACCGGAGCGCAGGGCCTGGGCGGCGGCGGCGGGGATGCTGAAGCCGGCTGCGGAGATCGCCTTGGCGCTGAGCGAGTCGGTGACCACCAGCCCCTTGAAGCCCAGCTTGCCGCGCAGCTCGGAGCTGATGGCGGTGGGTGACATGCTCGCCGGATTGGTGCCCAGGCCCGGCACGATGTTGTTGGAGACCATGATGACCGGGGCACCGGCCTTGATGGCCGCTGTGAACGGCGGGATGCCCACCTTTTGCAGGGTGGGCCAGGGCAGGGTGCGGGCGGGGCCGAAGTCGGAGTTGTAGCTGGAGCCGCCAAGGCCCGGGAAGTGCTTGACGACGGGTATCACGTGTCCGGCGCGCAACCCGTTCATGTACGCGACACCGTCCGTGGAGACCACCGAGGTGCTGCCGCTGAAGGACCGCCATCCGTCGGGGTTGGTCCGGCTGGGGGCCATGTTCCTGCCGTCGACGTCGACCACCGGCGCGAGGTCCATGTTCACCTGGGCAGCCGACATATTGGTGGCGACCTTCGTGACGTTCTGCTGGATCTGAGCCGGGGTCCAGTGCGTGCCCATGTACGCGGGCCAGGGCAGGGACCCGACGAGGTTCGCCATGCGCTGGATGCCGCCGCCCTCCTCGTCGGTCATCACCAGCAGGCCCAGGTGGCCGGGTACATGGGACTTCAGGGCGGTCAGCCGGGAGCCGAGGTCGGACGGCGCCTTGCTGCCGAACAGCAGCACACCGCCCGCACCGGCGCTCACCTGTGGGGTGACGTCGGAGACCGAGGTCTCCGACACCGGGACGGCGATGGTCAGCATGGCCAGCCGGCGGTTCGACCACCCGGCCAGCTTCGTGCCGTTGGTGCACGAGGTGGCGGAGGCGGTGGGGTGCGGAGCGAGGGACGAAGGGGAAGGGGAAGGCGCGGCGGACGGGGCGTGGGACGCGCCGGGGCCACTGGAGTGCGGGGCCACCTTGGGGGTGCCCGTGCCACAGCTCGCCAGGAGCACCACCGCCACGGCGGAAGCGGTGCTCAGTCTGCGTGCGGTCGTGGCTCGGCCGGGGAACCGCGGCGGTGCAGTCGCGCTTCTGCGGTCACGGTACGACGGGAGATTCATCGCCAGGCCTCCTTCGGAAGACGCGACGGTACCCGTCGCGCTGAGGGCCGTATGAGCAGGAGGTGGGCCTCACGAAGCGTGGGATTCGCTCCCGCCCGCATTGTTCGCTGGTCCGCGGTCGACGTACCACCAGGATCTCGCGTTTCGGAGTCGGCCGGAAGCCGAGACGCCGTGAGCGGGGGCCGCTCAGGACTTGCCTTCTCCTCTTCCTGTTCCATGAACGGGGTGAGGTCGAAGGGGCGCGCACTTGGTGGAGGCGCGCCGTCGAGGCCGACGGCCCTCCGACTGCGATCGCCATCGGGCACAGGCTCTTGGAGCAAGGGGAGACCGAGACCTTCGTTTCCAGTACCCACCGGCGCAGACCCAGCCCATGCGCCTGGTTGGCGATCCCCCGGCTGGGAACCGACCACCAAGTCGCGCATGCGCAAAAGATTTCAGCTCTCCCGACGAGCGGACACACCACGAGGGCGCGGCAGCCTGCCGCGCCCTCGTGGTCGTTGTCGGCCGTCGACGAGCTCACCCTCAGCCGGCCAAGGACCCGGCTACCGCAGGTACATGATGACCCGCGCGTTTTTACGCGATCATGACGTGACGAACGGGTGAACATCCGTCGACTAGTTGTACGATCAAGCGATTTTCATCAAGCTTTCAACTTTCGATCGTACAGGAGACGTGAGTGTCATCTGCCCACAGAAGTGGGAAACACCGCCGCCGGGCCCGGACCGTGGTACCTGCGGCTGCAGGCGCATTGGTCGTCGGGGGGATCGGCGCCTTCCTCATGGCACCGGCGCACGCGACGGACGTCCCGAAGACCACCCTGAGCGCCCACCACGTGCCGACCCAGGCCCAGTTGCGGGCCAGGATGCGCGGTGCCGAGAAGGGCAAGCGCCTCACCACCGTCACCGCGGGGCCGGCCGCGTCGGCGTCCAGGACAGCGGCGTCGAACTCCTCGACAGCCGCGCCGTCGGCATCCGCCGCCACCTCGCCGACGCCGTCGGCCACCACCTCCACGGCCCCGTCCAGGACCGTCGAACCGCAGATAATCGGCGGCCAGACGGCCAACTTCTCCTCGGCACCCTGGATGGTGCAGCTGTGGTACTCCGACCCGGCCACCGGGGACGGGTTCTTCTGCGGCGGCACGCTCGTCGCGCCGACGAAGGTCCTCACCGCGGCGCATTGTGTCGCCGGCTATGACTGGGCCGACAACGGCGCCGTCGTCTCCGGCAGCGCACAGCTGCCGAGCTTCGACAGCAACGGCAACGTCACCAGCATGAACGGCGGCACGGCCAACGCCGTGCTGCGTCAGTGGAGCCACCCGTCCTTCGACTTGGCGGCCGCCGACAACGACGTGGCCGTGCTGACCCTGGACTCGCCCGTCGCGGGCAAGACGCTGCCGATCACCTCCGCGACCGACACCGCGTCGTACACGCCCGGCACCCCTGCCACCGTCTACGGCTGGGGCAGGACAAGCTCCACCAACAACGACATCTCGCAGATGCTCCAGACGGCGCAGATGTCGATCGACGCCGACTCGACGTGCAAGGGCTACTACGGCAGCGACTTCGTCTCCGGCCACATGACCTGTGCCGGGAACCCGGCGACCGGCTCCGACAGCGGAACGGTCGCGACCTGCAACGGCGACTCCGGCGGTCCGCTGGTGGTCGGCGGCAGGATCGTCGGCGTGGTCTCCTGGGGCGTGAAGGACTGCGTCGCACAGGGGTCGTACAGCGTCTTCAGCAAGGTCGGCACCTACGCCACCACCATCGACCCGCGGCTTGACGACACCGACCTGAGCGGTGACGGCCTGGCGGACACGTTCGCGGACACCTCGGGCGGTTCGGCCTACGAGTACGACTCCAAGGGGACCGGCTTCGCCGGCCGGCAGTCGCTGAACGGTGTGAGCTGGTCCGGTCTCAATCTGGTCCGACAGGCCGACCTGAACCGCAGCGGCTACCAGGGCTTTGTGATGCGCACCACGGGCGGCTCGCTGATCTGGCGGCACATCGACCCGAGCTCGTACGGCGTCGTGGACACCAACCTCGGCAGCGGCTGGAACTCGATGAAGGTCCTGACGCTCCCCGGCGACCTCAACGGTGACGGCTACTGCGACCTGATCGCGGTGGACTCCAGCGGCAACATCTGGCTGTACCCCGGCACCGGCAAGGGCTACTTCGGCTCCCGGGCCAAGGTCGGCTACGGCTGGAACATCTACGGCGGAAACGTCCACGGCCACGGTGACTTCACCCACGACGGCCACCCGGACCTGCTGGCCCAGGACAGCTCCGGCAACCTGTGGCTGTACAAGGGCACCGGCAGCGCGACGACGCCGTTCGCGTCGCGGGTCAAGATCGGCTACGGCTACCACTACACCGCGTACGACGCCGTCGGCGACGTCACCGGTGACGGCAACGCCGACCTGCTCACCCGCGACAGTTCCGGCAACCTGTGGCTGTACAAGGGCACCGGCTCTGCCACCGCGCCGCTGAGCGCCCGCGCCAAGGTCGGATACGGCTACAACATCTACAGCCTCTTCGGCTGATCCGGCCGGACCTGCCGAAAAGGTCACACATCGACGGGCGGGCCCGTGCACCCCTGATCTGGGCGCGCGGGCCCGCCCCTCGCGGCCGCCACCGAGGGGTTGGTCATGTCCCTGATCACCGTTCGGACAACATGCGAACACAATCCCCACACGCTCCCCTCGCACCGCATACAGTTTCGAGCCCTACGGGGAGGGGACGACGCGTCATGCGCAAGGGGATCAAAGCCGGCGTGGTCGGCGGGGTGTTCGCGGTGGTGGTGGGGGGAGCCGGGTACGGGGCGTACAACATCCTGTCGGCGCTGCACGACAGTTCGACAGGCGGCACCGGCGCCGCGTCCGTGAAGACCGGTCCGCCGTCCGCGAGCGAGGTCGAGGAGACGGGCCACAAGTTCCTCGCCGCCTGGGAGAAGGGCGACGCGGCCACCGCCGCCTCATACACCAACAACGCCGCGGCGGCCGAGCAGTTGCTGACGGCGTACGGCACGAGCGCGCACATCACCGGGGCGCACATCACACCGGGGGCACGCAGCGGGGACTCGGTTCCGTTCACCGTGCGGGCGACGGTGTCCTACGGCGGGCAGTCCAAGTCCCTCGCCTACGCCGGCAGGCTGAACGTCGTGCGCGGGGTGACCACCGGGCGCGCGCTGGTCGACTGGCAGCCGTCCGTCGTCCATCCCGCCCTCGAGAAGGGCGACACGCTCCTCACCGGTGAGGCCACGGCCGCGCCGATCGAGGCGGTGGACCGGCACGGTGTGGTGCTGACCAAGGAGAAGTACCCGTCCCTCGGCCCGGTCCTGGACGCGCTGCGCGCCAAGTACGGCGAAGCGGCCGGCGGCAAGCCGGGCATCGAGCTTTCGGTCCGGCACGCCGACGGGAACGCGCCCGCCAAGACCCTGCTGACCCTCGCCAAGGGCACGCCCGGCACGCTGCACACGACGCTCAGCGCCACCGCGCAGGCGGCGGCCGAACAGGCCGTAACGCGGTACCCGGAGTCCTCGGTGGTGGCGGTGAAGCCGAGCACGGGTGAGGTGCTCGCGATCGCCAACCACCGCCGGGACGGCTTCAACGCCGCCTTCGAGGGGCGGCTCGCACCCGGCTCCACGATGAAGATCATCAGCGCGGCGACCCTCATCGACAACGGCCTCACCACCATGAACGGCCCGGCGCCCTGCACCGAGACGGCCGTCTGGCAGAGCCAGACCTTCCACAACCTCAAGGGCCTGGTCCCCGATGAGAAGGCGACGCTTGCGGGCAGCTTCATGCGTTCGTGCAACACGGCGTTCGTGAAGTTCGCGGCCAAGGTGAGGACCGACTCCCTCACCCGGGAGGCCGAGGACCGCTTCGGGCTCGGGCAGGACGACTGGAAGACCGGCATCGTCTCCTTCGACGGCTCGGTCCCCGCCTCCGCGGGCCCGGACACGGCGGCCAATCTGATCGGCCAGGGCCAGGTCCAGATGAGCCCGCTGAGCATGGCGTCCGTCACAGCGACCGCGACCACCGGCACGTTCCGGCAGCCGTACCTGGTCTCGCCGGAGCTCGACGACCGCCGGCTCGCCACCGCCAAGGGGCTGTCCTCGGGCACCGTCGCCCAACTGAAGGCGATGATGCGGCTGACCGCGACCCAGGGCACCGCCTCCCACGCGATGGCCGGGCTCGTCGGTGACATCGGCGCGAAGACCGGGTCGGCGGAGGTCGACGGACAGGCGAGGTCCAACAGCTGGTTCACCGGCTACCGTGACGACGTCGCGGCGGCGGCCATGGCCCAGGAGGGCGGGCACGGCGGCGACGCGGCGGGGCCGATCGTCGCAGCTGTGCTACGAACCGGAGGCTGAAGTCACTCTTGTCACCGCGGGACCCTAGGGTGGTTGTTCTCGTTGGGGAGCGTGAGGGCACAGGGGAACAGAGAACTGCGGAGGGTCGGAAGCTGTGGGCACGAGAAGGCGCATCGCCGAGCACAAGAAGGGCGGACCACTGGTCATCGGTGGTCTGATCGCTGTCGTGGGCGTGGGCGGGGCGTTCGCCGGATACAGCCTGGTGGGCGGCGGCGCCGCGGCTGATGACGGCGCGTCCGCCAGATCCGTCCACAAGACCGTGAAGACGGGCCCGCCGTCCGCGTCCGAGGTCCGTGCGACGGCCGCGGCGTTCCTCACGGCCTGGCAGCGGGGCGACGTCACGAAGGCGGCGGCCGCCACGGACGACTCGGCCGCGGCGACGCAGGCCCTGACCGGCTACCGCAAGGACGCGTACATCACGGGCGTGACACTGACGAGCGGAAAGCCGTCGGGAACCACGGTCCCGTTCTCTGTGAAGGCGACGGTGTCCTACCAGGGCAAGAGCAAACCGCTTTCGTACGCGACCAGGCTGACCGTGGTGCGCCGGGCCAAGGACGGCGTGCCGCTGGTGCGTTGGCAGCCGACGGTGGTGCACCCGGATCTGACCGACGGCGACCGTCTGGTCACCGGCGACGCGGGCACGCCCCCCGTCAAGGCCCTGGACCGTGACGGCGGCGAGCTCACGACGGACAAGTACCCGTCCCTGGGTACGGTGCTGGACGGCCTGCGCGAGAAGTACGGCAGGACGGCCGGCGGCAAGGCGGGCATCGAGCTGCGGATCGTGCGCAAGGCGGCAACGAAGGGCACGCAGAAGACGCCCGACAAGACGCTGCTGACGCTGAGCGAGGGCACGCCGGGCACGCTGAGGACGACGCTCAGCCCGGCGCTCCAGGCGAAGGCGGAGCAGGAGGTGGGGAGCAAGGACAAGGCGTCCGTGGTCGTCATGCGCCCGTCGACGGGCGAGATCCTGGCGGTTGCGAACTCCGACCACGGCTTCAACGTGGCCTTCCAGGGCTCGCTCGCCCCCGGCTCGACGATGAAGATCGTGACGTCGACGCTGCTGTTCGAGAAGAACCTGGCGTCGGCCGACAAACCGCACCCCTGCCCCAAGTACGTGACGTACGGCGGCTGGAAGTTCCAGAACGACAACAAGTTCGAGATCAAGAACGGCACGTTCAAGACGAGCTTCGCGATCTCCTGCAACACGGCCTTCATCAGCCAGGCGCAGAAGCTGCAGAACGACGACCTCACCAAGGTCGCCCAGCAGATCTACGGCCTGAGCATGAACGACTGGGCGATCGGCGTCCCGTCCTTCGACGGCGCGGTCCCGGTGATGAGCGACGCCCAGATGGCGGCCTCCCTGATCGGCCAGGGCGGCGTTCGTATGAACCCGCTGAACATGGCCTCGGTGGTCTCCACGGCGAAGACCGGCGTCTTCCACCAGCCGTATCTGGTCTCCCCCTCGGTGGACAACCGCACGCCGGCCAAGGCGGCCCGTACGATGTCGGCGTCGACGCAGGCCCAGCTGAAGGAGGTCCTCCAGTACACGGCGGAGGCGGGCACGGCCGCCAAGGCGATGGCGGGCCTCGGCCCGGACTACGGCGCGAAGACGGGCTCGGCGGAGGTCGACGGACAGAAGCAGCCAAACGGCTGGTTCACGGCGTGGAAGGGCGATCTGGCCGCCGCGGGCGTGGTCCAGGCGGGCGGGCACGGCGGCGACTCGGCGGGACCGATCGTGGCGGCCCTGCTGCGGGCGGGCAGTTGAGGCCTCCACAGGCCGGAAGCCCCGGCCTACGGCACCATCGACAAGTGTCGTCCCAGGCGGGGGCGACTTCTGCGCGGCCGGCTCACGCGCCTGGCGATCCTTCCCGGCCTGCGGGGGCGGGTCCCTTCGAGAGCGGGGGGTGGCCGTGCAAGAGGAGGCTGACGAGCTGGCCCACCACCGCCTCGCCCGGTGGTATGCGGTTCACCGCGGCCAGGTACACGACGGTTCCGGAGTAGATGTCGACCATCAGTGAGGTATCGGTGTCCGGCGGCAACCGGCCATCGAGGCGGGCCCGCTCCAGCAGGTTCACGACCGACGCTCGGCGGGGTTCGATGAGCTCGGCGAAGGCTCCGGTGCCGGTGGGATCCTCGATCACGTCGGCGAGAAGCGCCGGGAGGATCAGGCAGGTGGGCATGGCGGAGACGAGCTCGATGGTGAGACGGACGGCTGTGCGCAGGTCGGCTTCGAGGTCGCCGGTTTCGTGGATGGGAGGCAGGGGGACTTCTCCGCTGAGGGCCTCGATCACGAGTGCGGCCTTGTTCGGCCACCACCGATAGATGGTGGCCTTGCTGACTCCGGCCCGCCGGGCGATGCCTTCGAAGGCCAGCCGCTGGTATCCGACCTCGCCGAGCAGGTCTTTCGTGGCTCGGAGCACGGCTTCGTGAGATTCTCGGCGACGCCGCCGCGAGTCGGGCGTGATGCGGTCGGGCTGGGCGTACTCGGGAGCCAAAGTCCTCTGGCGGCCGTCTTGCGGCCTGGGAGCGTCCACCGCATGCCTCCCTTGTGAGCCACCGGCACCCCCCGTTGACTTTGTCCGGAAAGTGACCCTATCTTGGCGATACGAGGCGTTTCGTACTGTATGCCCCGCCTTGTATTCAATAGTAAGATCCGCAAGCCTGCCTGGAAACTACTGCGACGTGGTTCAGCAGGTCCGGCGGGTGGAACACCGCGCGTCAGACCCGCGCGCAGGATCTGGCGCATATGGGCGTTCCCCTTGAGCGCCCGGGATCCCTGTTACGACCCCCGGAAGGGGGACATCATCATGCGCGCTACGAGCAGGATGCGGCGGATAGCCGCTGTGGTCTGCACGGCACCCATCCTTGCCATCGCGGCCGGAGCCGGCGCCGCCAGCGCGGCCGCTCTCCCCTCGTCGTCCCATGTCGCTTCGGCTCCCTCCCACGACAGCAAGAGCCTGGCAGATCGCTGCTTCTTCGAAGACGGCTGGGGCTGGGGCTGGGGAGACCGCTGCTTCTTCGGTGACGGCTGGGGCTGGGGTTTCTTCGGTGGTGACCATGGCTTCGGTGACCACGGCTTCGGTGACCACGGCTTCGGTGACCACGGCTTCGGTGACCACGGCTTCGGTGGTGACCACGGCTTCGGTGACCACGGCTTCGGTGGCGGGCATGGCTACTGACGCTCCGGCGCAGTGAGCTCGCGATCAACGTGCGGCAGTTTTGTCGGTGCCGAATCCGGATGCCCGGACACCTCGGGCATCCGGACCCGTGTGAAGCGACAGGCCTCCCATCCGACTGATGGTCGGGGCGGTGCGTAGCGGTGAGGATCGTGTGCGTCGGTGCGGGGCCCGCGGGGCTGTACTTCGCGATCTCGGCCAAATTGCGCGATGCCGGGCACGAGATCACCGTGTACGACCGTGACCCGCCCGCGGCCACCTACGGCTGGGGCATCGTGTACTGGGACGACCTGTTGGACGTCCTCTATCGCAACGATCCGGAAAGCGCCCGGGAGGTCACCGCCAGGTCCGTGCTGTGGCAGGACCAGGAGGTGCGTGTGCACGACTCGAGCGGCGAGCAGACGGCGTACTTCGGGGGCTACGGATACAGCATGAGCCGATCTGCACTGCTCGACGTCCTGGCCCGGCGTGCCTCGCAACTCGGCGTCGACGTCCAGTACGGCCGCCGCGTTGCAGATCTCTCGACGCTTCCCGAAGCGGACCTTCTCGTTGCCACCGACGGTGGGAACAGCGGGATCCGGGGGCAGAGCGTAGCGTTCGGAACTCGCGTTGAAGTCGGGCTCAATCCCTACATCTGGCTGGGCACGGACCAGGAGTTCCGCAGCTTCATGTTCAGCTTCGAGCAGACGCCCGCCGGGTGGATCTGGTTCCACGCCTACCCATCGGTCGCGGGAATCAGCACCTGCATCGTCGAATGCTCACCGCAGACCTGGCACGGTCTGGGACTCGACGTGCTCGGCCGCGACCAGGGAGTGCGACTGCTGGAGGACATCTTCAAGCGAGCACTCGACGGCCACCGCCTGATCAGCCGATCACGGGGCGCAGCGGCGCACTGGCAGCGCTTCGCGCACGTGACCAACAAGACCTGGTACCACGGCGCGACGGTGCTCGTCGGCGACGCTGCCCACACCACCCACTTCACACTGGGGTCGGGGACCAGACTCGCGATCATCGACGCGATCGTCCTCGCACACAGCCTGCAGAAATACCTTGACATGGAGGACGCGCTGCGGGAGTACGACCGCCATCGCCGCGCGGAGCTCCATCCGGTGCAGGCGGCCTCGCGTACGAGCATGGCGTGGTTCGAGCACTTGGACCAGTACATCGACCGCGATGCTGTGGCGTTCGCGCACGCCATGTCGGTACGCCACGGTGGCCAGAACCCCTGGCACCACCAACTCCACCTTGCCACCCAGATCGCTGCCGTACGCACGGCACGGCGCGCCTTTGCCACTGGCCGACGTTGGTACCTCGCACGCCGGCGAGGCGAAGGGAAGGACGACCAGTCACGTCCAACTGGCCGACCACCGTGCCCGTCCGGACTTGATCAGCAGGGAAACCGTGAAGGGTAGACAGTGGGGGCATGGGACTTCGGCGGCGCCTTGCGGACGTCGCCGCCTGCGGATTCCCGCTCGCCGTCGTCTGCGTGGTGTTCGCGTGCACCGTAGGCGTCCTAGTCGCAGTCGGCGTGCACTTCAACACCTCAGGTGGGAACGCGGTGAAGGCCGGCAGATCGCGGCGGACGGTCTCCAGGTGGTCGGCGGCGGCAGGGCATCGCTGGTGGAGGTGTCGATGACCTGGTCCAACTGCCGCTCAGTTGCTTCGGCGTCGGGCTGCTCGAACATCGCCCGCAGCAGCGTCATCACTCCGCTGACCGCGGACTTCGGAGCGAAGACATGGCGGATCTTCCGCAGAGCCGGCTGCTCAACCAAGCTCGTCAGACACACCATCGCTGCCGTCCACACCCTGCTGATCTGCGAAAACGGAGGATGAAACAGATTCACTCCCGTCGAAAACTCCTTCGAGATGCACGTTCCGTCGGCCGGGGAGATGCTGGAAATGGTCTCCCTGCTCAACCGATTCAACATTCGGCGTTCCAAAGCCGGAGGTGGACATGGTTGATCTCGATGTGTTGGTCATAGGAGGGGGCGCTCAAGGGCTTTGGCTCCTCAATGATCTGACGAAACGCCAGTACCGCGCCGTTCTCCTGGAGCGCCACGAACTTGGTGGAGGCCAGACCTGCCACTCGCACGGCTTGATCCACCGGGGTCATTATTATGACGACGTCGACATGATGATCATCCTTAATGCTGCCGCGCAGTTCTGGGAGGCATTTGTTGACGCGAACGGACTCAGCAAGCTGAACGCATCACGCGCTCTGGCTGGGTTCGGATCGGGTACCGCGGTAAAGGGCCACACTTATATGTGGGACACCGCAGGCCTCAAGTTCGATCCGTGCGTAGAGGCCCCACCCATTCTCCGGGGCGGAAAAGCCAAGCACCTTTTCGAAACGGACGAGTTCTCGCTCGACACCAGCGAGGTCATCACGGGCCTGTCCCATGATGTAGACCACGCGATGTACAAGTTGGACGACCAGGATGATTCCTTGGCGTTCTTTCGCAAGGGGACGTCCATCGTGCGCGTGGACGCACTGCTTTCCGGTACGCGGGTCGATTTCCAGCCGAAGGTAGTGGTATTCACCGCCGGCGTCGGCAACTACGGCCTCTTGGCTCGGCTGGATGCCGATACGAACCTCGTGCCGGCGGGAACGCCTGTCCAAGCCCAGCGCAAGAATCACATGCTGATCGTACGCGGAAGCCATCTGCCCATGATGACGGCAGTCTTTCCGATCCGCGGTGGACTTCACGGCGTCTTCCTGTGTCCGCGCACCGACTCGACTACAGGAAAGAATGTATGGCTCGCGTCGGACCACAACAGCACACCATATCCCATGAATATCAACGGAGAGTCATCATCTGACCCCATACCCTCACCGGACTGGGTCCAGCGGATGCTGATCTCCCTCGGAGCAACAGCGCCAGAGCTGCTCACGGACGGGACAGTCGAGAATCTGGAGATGGCGGTATACACGGGACTTACGTCTGAGCGGAATTTCGGGGTGGGCCAGCACATGACTGACCTGTACATTGACCCTCTCGGCTTCGAAAATCTACTGGCGATCTGGCCGACCAAGCTGACGATGACGCCCTTCGCGAGCAACGTCGCCCTGCGGTTCATCCGTCCTAAGGTGCCAGAGCCGTCCGGCGCCTGGCCGACCGTTGGACGCGAAATTACGACACCGGCACCTCAAAAGGCTAGTGAGATGTGGTCCCGCCCGAAAGTAGAGGGCTCTTACGAGCATAAGACCGAGATGTTGCCATATCGCGAGTTCCTTGAGCAGTGGCATGTGGGCGAACGAGGAGGCCCGGCATGAGCGAGGAATTCAATCGGATCACCTCCGACCTGGCACAGGGCCGGGAGACGCAGCAACGCCAAGAGAGCTCCACACATCTGCGGAATCGGGTACTCGCCAAACGGCGGAGTCTGGAGAAGCGAGGCTCTCTGGCCAAAGCGGCAGAGCGCCAGCTGACGAAAGAAGGACTCCACAACCTCAATGCGGCACTCCAGGACGATGACCCATCCGTGCGGCTCAACGCTGCTATGAGTGCCGGGTATCTCGGCGACTCAACTACGGTTCCCTTCCTCGAAGACCTCAGCGCCGGCGGTAACCCCGACGCCAACTCTCGGTTTGCCGCCATCATCTCGCTGGGCGACATCGGTGGACCGCGTGGCGCCGGTGTCCTCAGCCGCCTGGCGAGCGACCCTGAAGAAATGGCAGACGTCCGCTTTGCCGCACTGACCGCGTTGGAAGAACTGGTCGCGAAGCGCATCACCTCCGGGCCGGACCGAAGGTTTGACCCACCGGAGAACTCCTCCACAGCCTCGCCACGCGCAGCCATGGACGAGCCGATCGAGGTGTCGGAGCGAAGGGTGGCAATCGTCCGGGACCTGAGGTCCATCGAGTCCGACACTTCCGCGGACGACATGCTGAAACTCAAGGCTGCCGACGTTCGCCGCTACCTGGACAGCGGCGTCGCCTAACGCCGGTGTTTCGCCCGGGGTGGCACGACGATCGTCCCAGCGACCCATCCGCCGGCCGTCAGATGCGTTCGCGCACCTGTGCACGGGCAGTACGGCGCGAGGCCAACACCCGATTCCCGTCCGACGCCGGCTCGCCGGTCGGGCAAACTGCCATGCCATGCACGGCAGTTGGAGCCGGGTACACCGCGCTCCCCTTGGTGAAGGTCCCCCATCCATACCTCCATCTGACAGAACGCCGCTAGCGCCGCGCGACCTGGCCCGCGTCAGCCGGCCGCACGGCGCCGTGCACTCGTCAGTGGAGCCCACGTCGACAGTGCCACCCTGCACAAGGCGAACCTCTACTACGCGGACCTCAGTAACGCCTTCCTCCTGCAAACCGACCTGACGGCGACGACTCTGAGCGGTGCCGACCTCCATGGTGCTCATCTCGCAGGCGCCCGTCTCAGCGGCGCCGAACTGTCGGGAGCGATCATCACTGATACCGGACTCACCGAAAAGGACCTGGCAACGACCCGTGGCAAGCCGAATCGCACACCGTCGGACACCGCGCCCAGCGTGCAGTGAAGGGGTGTTGCGGAGGACGGGTTGCGACGGGTCACCCGCCCGTGGCCGGGGGCGTCGCCGAGTGGCGGAAGCAAGCAGCGCGACCGAGGATGCCCAGAGGAAGGGACACGCCCCGACGGGGTTGTCCTGGCCGCCACCGGGAAGGCTCGCGCCTGGGCCAGCATGGCAGGCGCACCACCCATCACGCGGATCAGGAAGTTGACGTCATGACCGACAAGCTCACCGTGAGCGTCCTGGGCACCGGCATCATGGGGGCCGCGATGGCCCGCAGCCTCCTCCGTGCCGGGCACACCGTCCACGCCTGGAACCGCACCCGCGCCAAGGCCGAGCCGCTGGCCGCGGACGGCGCGCAGGTCACGGACACTCCCGCGGAGGCCGTGCGGGACGCGGACGTCGTGCTGACCATGCTGTACGACGGCAAGGCGGTGGCGGAGGTCATGCGGGAGGCCGCGCCCGCCCTGCGCACCGGTCTCCTCTGGGCGCAGTCGACCACCGTGGGCATCGAGGCCGTCGGCGACCTGGCCGCCTTCGCCCGGGAGCACGCCCTGGTCTTCTACGACGCCCCCGTGCTCGGCACCCGCCAGCCCGCGGAGGCCGGACAGCTGACCGTCATCGCCGCGGGTCCCGCCGGGGCGCGGGACACGGTGACGCCCGTCTTCGACGCGGTGGGCACCCGCACGGTGTGGACCGGCGAGGACGGGGCGGCGGGCAGCGCCACCCGGCTCAAGCTGGTGACCAACAGTTGGATCCTCGCGGCCACCGCGGCGGCCGGAGAGGTCCTGGCCCTGGCCCGGGCCCTGGACGTGGAGCCGCAGAAGTTCTTCGACCTCATCGCGGGCGGCCCGCTCGACATGGGCTATCTGCGGGCCAAGGCCGACCTCGTCCTGAACGGCGAGCTGTCACCGCCCAGTTTCGCGGTGGCGACCGCGGAGAAGGACGCCCGTCTGATCGTCGAGGCCGGGGAGAAGCACGGCGTCCGCCTCGACGTGGCCGCCGCCACCGCCGAACGCTTCCGCCGTGCCGCGGCGCAGGGACATGCCGACGAGGACATGGCCGCCGCGTACTTCGCCGGCTTCGACGACGAGGACTCCGGATCCTGTTGAAGGACAGCGAGCAGGCGGGGTGAGCCATGCCCGCGCCGTGCGTCGGGGGGCGATGAGGAGCACCCTGGAATCAGCGGTTCCGGAGGTGATCGTCATGATGCACACCGCAGTCGGATGGCACGTGGAGCTCGAATTCCAGGAGGACGACGACCGCACGCGGGCGGCGGCACTCGTACGGCTTCCCGACGGGAACGAAGTCCGGGCCCGCGGGTACGCCAGCCGCCACCGCACCGACTCCAATCAGCCACGGGTCGGGGAGGAGATCGCGGGGGCGCGTGCGCTCAACGACCTGGCGATGCAGTTGCTGACCAAGGCGCACGACGAGATCGACGAGGCGTCGGGGAGGACGTCGCACCCGCTGACCCACTGAGTGCCTCGCATCGATGCCCGTACGCGGCGGGTCAATACCCGAACGCGGCGGGCCCCTACGGGGTGATGCCCGTGTGGCACCGCCGCGCACGGACCCGCCGCGCACGGACCCGCCGCGCACG
>NZ_LBMW01000053.1 GCF_026168105.1 Streptomyces hygroscopicus | reverse complement strand
AAGAGGACCGCCCGCACGCTCTAACGAGAGGCTTCATAAGCCCACCTCTTCACAGGCGTCACGGCCCTCCCCGCTCGAACACCCCGATGCCTCGATCCGACGCCTCGGGGATCCTTGGAAAGGAATTAGGTAGTTCCGGGAGTGGCGTTCGTAGCGGGGGCTGAGTCGTCGGTAGCCGGACAGCCACGAGATCGTCCGCTCGATCACCCACCTGCGGCACCCCAACCGTTCGCTGGACTCGATGCCTTTACGGGCGATGCGCACGCCGATGCGCTTGCCGCGTAACCATTTCCGCAGGTGGGGTATGTCGTAGGCCTTGTCGGCGTGCAGGCGCTGGGGCTTGAAGTGGCGGCCGCGGTGGGGGTCGTGTCTCGTTTGGTGACCCTCGACCATGGGCTTCGGCGCTCCGCTGTCGTGGGTGTTGGCGGCCGAGAGGCCGACGAGAAGGAACAGCCCGTTCGCGGCCGACAGGACGTGCATCTTGAAACCCGGCTTACCCCGGTCCACAGGGCTCGGGCCTGTGAGTTCGCCCCCTTTTTAGCCCGCACGTGAGCGGAGTCGAGGACCACGCGCGAGACGTCGATGAGGCCGGCGTCATCGAGTCGGTGCAGCACCGCCTCGTGCAGCCGACCCCACACGCCGGCCCGCGACCAGATCAGGAACCGACGGTGCGCGGTCGACTTCGATATCCCGAAGCACGGCGGCAGAGCCCGCCAGGCGCAGCCGCTGACCAGCACGTAGATGATCGCCGCGAACAGCGTCTCATCAGGCGTGTCCTGCGTTCCGCCGCCCTGAGGCCGCACCTTCGACGGTGGGATCAACGGCTTCGCGATCTCCCACAGCCCGTCCGGAACAATTCAACTCCACGTACCCCGCCCCATAGACAGCCCAACGAGCGATCACCACATAGGACACCGTCTAAGACCTCCGCCAACGTCCCCGCGGCTGGCCAAGGTATTGATGCAGGGCAGTGGACCGCTCTGCCACGGCGCCTACGCCGTCCCCCGGGCCTCCAGTCTTCGACAGAACACCTCGACGATCCCCTCCAAGAAGGCCCGGGCCTCCTCGCCGGGGTTCAGTGTGATCGTGCCGGCGCCCCAGTCGAGGGTGCCGGTGAGGGACTGGTAGTCGGCGTGCAGGTGGTGAAGGGCGCCTTCGATGCGGGGGCGCGGGCGGGGCACCAGGCGGTGGACCGGACGCACGTAGCCCTGCCAGCGGGTGGTGACCGCACGGCGCAGCAGCTCGGCCAGTCGTCCGGCCTGGCCGGTCACTTCGAGGTGGGCCGCAAGCGGCAGCGCCAGCATCTCGGTGAGCAAGGCGGCCTGAGACCGAGTCAGTTGCCAGCGGCCGCTTCGTTCCATCTCCTCGTAGGCCGCCGACGTGATGCCGAGCCGCAGCGCGACGTCGGCGGCTGGGTTCCCGGCGGCCAGCCGGTGCTCGCGTGCGGTGCGTGGCGCGGCCATCAGATCGCCGATCGAACACCACAGTGCCCCTGCCAGGGCGGTTAGTTCCTCCTCGGTCGGCGCCTCCTGGCCTGATTCCCAGCGCGTCACGGTCAGCGGCGACACGTGCAGGCCGTAGGCGGCTCCCATCACGGCTGCCACCTGTGCGGGGTGCATGCGCAGCAGTAAGCGCGTCCGGTGCGCTGCGCCGGGGTTGAAAGGGGGCCTGCCAGGCATTTGCGGGTTCATCGCTCCCTCCCCGGCCGGGGCAGGCATGCCCAGGCGCAGGAGCCCACTGGGGTGCGCTGCACGCCGCAGTCGGTGGCGTGCGCATGCACCAGGTACAGGCCTCGGCCGCTCTCGGCGAGTTGCCCGGCCGGGTCGTAGTGGTATGCGGTGGTCCGCTCCCGCCAGATCCCGTCGTCCTGGACACGGATCACGATCTTCTCCGCGGTACAGTCCAGGCGTAGGGTCACCCCGGTCGCGCCGCTGTGCAGCACAGCGTTGGTGACCAGTTCGGAGACCACAATGCGGGCGGCGTCGGCCATCTCGTCCCCCACGTGCCACCGGCTGAGCTGGGCGGTGGTGAACGACCGGGCCAGCGCGGCCGCGCGGCACTCGACCCGCATCGCGCACACTGCCACGCTGCGCGGGGGCGGATCGCCGCGGAACCTGCGTCGCCGTCTGGGCGATGGCCGGTCCGGCCGGGAGGCCGGCTCGGCTCGTGAGATCGGCTCGGGCCGGGCCACAACCGGTCCGAGGTGACGCACAGGATGACGGATGGACATCACGACTCCGCGGGGTCGTCGATCGGCCGGTGGTCTGCGAGCGGCGGTTCGGTGGCGACGACCAGGACCTCGAGGGTGCGCGGGCCGTGTACGCCCTCCACCCGCTTCATCTCGATGTCGCTGGTGGCCGACGGGCCGGAGACGAAGGTCAGCGGCCGGACCGGATCGAGGAGGGCCATGGCATCGGGCACCGAGCGCACGATCCGGTCGGCCGGGATCACGCACAGGTGGTAGTCGGGCACCAGGGTCAGCGCCCGGCGCCCCTGGCCCGGGCCGCCGTCGAGGACAAACGTGCCGGTGGCAGCGACGCCGGTGGCCGCGGTGGTGAGCACACCGTCGACGGCGTCCAGCGCGTCCAGGCCGACGGGCGGGTCGTCGCCGAGCACCCGAACCCCGGCCAGGCCGGCGCGCCAGGGCTCGGGGAACCCGTGCGGAACCACCACCGTGTCGGCGCCCCGCCCGGTGAGCGCCTCGGCGATCGCGGAGGGCGCGGCGGTTGCGTCAACCAGGCGTGCCGACGCGCCGTAGTCGGCGAGGCGTTCCAGGAAGAGCGCGACCGTCTGTGGGGAGCAGGCCTCCCCCGGGCGTTGCGCGCCGCCCGCGTTGCGGTAGCCCCGCGGCACCTGCGCGTACCTCTGCTCGACCGCGGACGAGTCGCCTACCGCGCGCCGGATGCGGGCCAGTACCTCCTCGCGCGCGGCCGAAGGAAATGAAGCCGTCACGGGTGCGTCCTCCTCCACCAGGTACGAAAGCTCTCCGGGGCGGGAGCCGGCAGGTCGCGCGCGTCGGTCCACCCCGCGAGGGGCCCGGGCATTCGGCGGATCCGCCCGTTGTGGCGCACCAGCCGGGCCGCGGCGGCCGCCATGCGCTGCGCCCCGGCCAGCCGTCGGGGGGAGGACAGCGTCCAGCGTGCCGCCGCCATCGCCAGCCGTTCCGGTCCCGGGAGCGGGCGCCGACGCTTGCCGTCCACCACGCGGGCGCGCAGGTGGACCAGGACCTCGGGAATGTTGATCTTGACGGGGCAGACCTCGTAGCAGGCACCGCACAGCGTCGAGGCGTAGGGCAGCGAGCGGTCCACCGGGGAGGCGGTGCCGCGCAGCTGGGGGCCGAGGATCGCGCCGATCGGGCCGGGGTAGACAGACCCGTAGGCGTGACCGCCCACCCGCTCATAGACCGGACAGACGTTGAGGCAGGCCGAGCAGCGGATGCAGTTGAGCGCCTGCCGGCCGATCGGGTCGGCCAGGGTTGCGGTGCGCCCGCCGTCGAGGAGAACGACGTGGAACTCCCGGGGCCCGTCTTGGTCGGCCGTCCCGGTCCAGGTCGAGGTGTAGGGGTTCATCCGCTCGCCCGTGGAGGAGCGGGGCAGCAGTTGGAGGAAGACCTCCAGGTCCTGCCAGCGCGGGACGACCTTCTCGATGCCGGCCAGGCAGATCAGGGTCTGCGGGAGGCTCAGGCACATGCGCCCGTTGCCCTCCGACTCGGCCACGACGACCGTCCCGGTCTCTGCGACCAGGAAGTTGGCGCCGCAGATGCCCACCTCGGCGCGCAGAAACTTCTCCCGCAGATGCCGCCGGGCCGCCTCCGCGAGCTCCTGCGGGTCGTCGCCGAGGGCGCCGGCATCGCCAAGGCCGTCGCCGGCTGCGCGCGTGCCCATCTCGCGGCGGAAGATCTCCCGGATCTCCGCGCGGTTGCGGTGGATGGCGGGCACCAGGATGTGTGAGGGCCGGTCCTGGCCGAGCTGCACGATGAGTTCGGCCAGGTCCGTCTCGTAGGCCCGGATACCGGCCTGCTCCAGGGCGGTGTTGAGGCCGGTCTCCTGGGTGGCCATCGACTTGACCTTGACCACCTCGTTCCGCCCGGTCCGCTTTACCAGGTCCGCCACGATGCGGTTGGCCTCCGCCGAGTCGCGGGCCCAGTGCACCGTGCCTCCCGCGGCGGTGACCTGCTCTTCGAACTGCAGGAGGTAGCGGTCCAGGTGGAGCAGGGTGTGCTCCTTGAGTGCGCGTCCGGCCTCGCGCAGCTCCTCCCAGTCAGGCAGCTCGCCGACCGCCTCGTCGCGCTTGTCGCGGATGGTGCGGGTCGCCTCGGCGAGGTTGCGGCGCAGTTGTGCGTCGCCGAGGGCGTCCCGCGCCGCCCGGGGGAACGCCGGCATGCCGAGGAACGTCGTGCCGTTCACCGGTGGGCCACCCCTTCTGCGGTACGGGGCGCGGACGCCGGCTCGTCCTCGGTGGACGCCAGGATCTCGGCGAGGTGGAGGGTGCGCACACCGGTGCGCAGCCGGGTCAGGGCGCCGCCGATGTGCATCAGGCAGGAGTTGTCCGTGGCGCACAGCACCTCGGCTCCGGTGCCAAGGACGTGCCGGACCTTGTCCGCGCACATGGCCACCGAGGTGTCGGCGTTCTTCAGCGCGAAGGTGCCGCCGAAGCCGCAGCACTCCGTGGCCGACGGCAGCTCCACCAGGTCGATGCCGTGTACGGCCCGCAGCAGCGCCAGAGGTTGGCGGACCGCCTTGAGCATCCGCAGCGTGTGGCAGGTGGGGTGGTAGGTGACCCGGTGAGGGAAGTACGCACCGACGTCCACCACGCCGAGAACGTCGACCAGGAACTCAGAAAGCTCGTAGACCGGTGGGGTGTGGCGCACCGCAGCCGCCAGCCGGGTGTCACCGGCCACCTCGGCCACCCGCCCGTGGTACTCGCGGACCATCGCGGCGCACGAGCCGGAGGGGGTCACGACGGCGTCGTAGCCGTCGAAGACCTCCGTGAAGCGGCGGACCAGCGGCACGCATTCGCGCTGGTAGCCGGTGTTGAAGTGCATCTGGCCGCAGCAGGTCTGCCTCAGCGGGAAGTCCACCGTGCAGCCCAGCCGTTCCAGCAGCCTGACCATCGCCCGGCCGGTGCCGGGGAAGAGGGTGTCGTTGAAGCAGGTGACGAACAACGCGGTGCGCATGGTCTCTCCGGTACGGAAGTTCACGGGAGCATCCCCGCCAGGACGCCGGACTGCAGGTAGACCAGCGCGCACAGCGCCAGCAGCAGGCCCAGGCTCCATCTGACCGCTCCGCGCAGCAGGTCCGACTCACGGCCGGCCAGGCCCACGGCGGTGGCCGCGATGGTGAGGTTCTGCGGGCTGATCATCTTGCCGAGGACGCCCCCGGAGGTGTTGGCGGCGACCAGTAGCGTGGGCGACAGGCCGGCCTTGGCTGCGGCAGTCTGCTGCAGGGTGGCGAAGAGCGCGTTGGCGGAGGTGTCCGACCCAGTGACGGCGGTGCCCAGCCAGCCCAGTACCGGGGAGAGGAACGCGAAGGCGGCGCCGGTGCCGGCGATCCAGGATCCGATGGTGATGGTCTGGCCGGAGAGGTTCATCACGTAGGCCAGGGCGAGCACCGCGGCGATGGTGAGTACGGCCCAGCGCAGTTTGACGAGCGTGGCGCCGAACTCGCGGGCGGCCGTGGCCGGGCTGATGCGGTAGGCGGCGGTGACGAGCAGGCCGGACAGGAGCAGCAGGGTGCCCGGGGAGGACAGCCAGGAAAGGTGGTAGACGGTGGTCGAGCTGACCTTGCCGGCCACCGTGAGGACCTGCCCGTCGAGACCGGGCCAAGGGATGTCGGCGGTCGTTGCGGCCAGCGCCTGCTCCACCGGCTTGACCAGGTTGGCGACCGAGAAGACGGCGATCACCACCAGGTACGGCAGGAACGCCATGAACAGGCGGGGGCCGGCGATCGCCTCCCGCGGCGCCTGCGTGGTGCCGGACGCCGCCGGCCGGGTCCGGATGCCCACCGCGGCGGCGGGGCCGGGGGCTGGGGCGGAGCCTGCCGGACCGTCGGGAGCCTGCGGGTGGGCGGCGCTCAGTTCGGCGCGGGCCTGCTCGCCGCCGCGCGGCTGCCACAGACGCAGGAAGACGACGACGGCGGCCAGGGCGGCGAGTGAGGCGATGATGTCGGTGAGTTCGACCGAGAGGAAGTTGGAGCTGGTGAACTGGGCCAGCGCGAAGACCGCCCCGCACACCAGGGCCACCGGCCAGGTCTGGCGGACGCCGCGCCGGCCGTCGACCAGCGCGACCAGCAGCAGCGGCACGAAAAGCGCGAGCAGCGGTGTCTGCCGTCCCACGTACGCACCGATCTCGGTGTAGGGGATCTTCGTCAGACCGCCGGCGGTGATGATCGGTATGCCGATGGCGCCGAAGGCGACGGGGGCGGTGTTGGCCACCAGGACGGTGACCGCGGCGCGGAACGGCGCCAAGCCGACGGCCATGAGCATCACGCCGGTGATCGCCACCGGGGCGCCGAACCCGGCGAGCGCCTCCAGCAGGCCGCCGAAGCAGAAGGCGATGATCACCGCCTGGACCCGAGGATCATCGCTGATCAGGTGAAATGCCTGGCGCAGATCCTCGAAGCGCCCGGTGACGACGGTCAGCTGGTACAGCCAGATAGCGGTGACCAGGATCCACACGATCGGGAAGAGGCCGAACCCGGCGCCCTCGCCGGCGGACAGTAGCGCGAGTCGGGCGGGCATGTGGTAGCCCGCGACCGCGACGACGACCGCCACGGCGAGGGAGGCGAGCCCGGCCCAGTGGGCGCGCAGCCGCGCGCCGCCGAGCAGCACGAACAAGGTGAGCAAGGGAAGAGCGGCCACGAGAGCGGACAACGCGAGGCTGCCTGCGACCGGGGAGAGGTGAGGCTGATACATAGCGGACCCTCATTAGCTTGGTCAGACCATAGCCTGGACAACTCCAAAGTTAGGTCCGCTACTCGGTTCCGGTCTAGAGCGTGACGCGAATTTCTTGTTTGGTCTGACCAAGCAATGGGCATACATCGGGCTATTATCGAGCTGGCGGGCGAACCCCCACCTTGACGAGAAGGGCTTTCATGGCTGAGCCGACGATCTGGGAACCTGTGCCGCGCTCGCGCACCTACGAGCTGGTCCTCGCGCGGATCGAGGAGCAGATCCTGGCCGGCAAGCTGCGCGTCGGGGATCGGCTGCCGCCCGAACGCGAGCTCGTCGAGCTGCTCGGGGTCAGCCGCGCCGCGATCCGCGAGGCATTGCGAGTGCTGGAGGCCCAGGGGGTGCTGCGGGCCCGGGTGGGCACCGGTCCCGACTCCGGCAGCGTCATCGCCGCCATGCCCAGCGCGGGCCTGACCCAGCTGCTGCGGCTGCACATCGCGCTGGCGAACTTCCCCGTCAAGGACGTCGTGGAGGCCCGCGCCGCGCTGGAGCGGTCGAGCGCCCGCCTCGCCGCCGACCAGGCCACCGAGGCGGACCTGGCCCGAATGGCCGAATGCCTGGCGCACATGGACGCCCCCGACGTCTCCCGCGAGGAGTTCAACGACCACGACACCCGCTTCCATGTCGCCATTGCCGAGGCCGGGGGCAACCGCCTGGTCACCGATCTGACCGTCGCGGTGCGCAACGCGGTGCGGCACACCCTCTTGACGGCCTTCCACCGGATGGAGGACTGGGAGGACGAACGAGACCGCCTGCGCGCGGAACACCACGCCATCCACGACGCCATCGCGGTCGGGGACGCCGAACGCGCCGGCGGCCTGGTCGAGTTCCACATCCGTCGCTTCCACCACGACGTGGTGCGAACGGTCCTTCAGTCCTCCGAAGGCGCCTTGGCCCAGTCGGCGGTCTGGGACAGCCCCCCACGGCAGCAATGAGCCGCAACGCGTGGGTCAGCAGCACCATCGACGGTCAGCGTCCCGGTGGGGACTTTTGACTGCTCCCCCTGAGTTCGGTGGTCTCGCTGAGGGTTCGCCGCTTCTTCTGCGAACGGGCTTCCTGCCCACGGCGCACGTTCGCCGAGCAGGTCCCGGACCTGAGCGAACGCTACCGGCGCCGCAGCGTCGGGCTGCGGCGATGGATGCAGGCCATCGCAACGCTCCTGGGCGGCCGCCCCGGTGAACGCCTGTGCCGCACCCTGGATCACGCTGCCCCCGCGGCACTCCACCGCCGGCGAGAGCAGGTACTCCGCCTCATCGACCAGGCGGAAGGCACCGCAAGACTCCAAGAGGGACTCGCCAAGCGCGCCGCCGCGGTGGAGCGGCACGAGGCACAGATCGCCCGCTTGAAGGAGGAACTCGAGCAGCTCGGTGACGCGACGTACGACCGTGACCGCATCATCGCCCAGGTGAGCAACCGCTACGGCGGCCTCCTGCGTGAGTGGCGCTACCCCAGGCTCAGCCAGCCCTTCATCAAGCCCGACCTCACACCTTTCGTCCGCGGGGAGCCCTACCAGGAGGCGTCCTCCGGCGCCCGCACACTCCTGACGCTGGCCTGGCAGCTGGCTGTCTTCGAGATCGCCGTCGAAACCGGCACCGCACACCCTGGCTTCCTCATGATCGACAGCCCGCAGAAGAACCTCGGTCACGGCGTCGGCACGCTGGACGCGGTGATCGCCGATGCCGTCGCTATCGACGACTTCTACCACCACCTCTCCGTCTGGCTGGCAGACCGAGGTGCCAAGGCGCAGCTCATCATCGTCGACAACAGCCCGCCGCTACTCGCGGAAGGCAGCGTGGTGGTCCGCTACAGCCGAAACGAGGACCAGCCTCTCTACGGACTGATCGAGGACGAGACCAGCGCAGAACCAGAAGAGGCCAGACAGTAGAACTCCACGACACTGCAGCATGACCTTGGCCCGTCCGGACGCTCTATTCCCGCACAGACCAGAGTGCGCATCGGATGAGGCCGATACGGCGGCCCGGTTGGAGGCGTCGCATTTCTCCTTGACACGGGCCGTGGTCAAGGAGAAACGCAGCGGGCGCGCCTCGGGTGACTGCACGGCATCGTCCCCGGTGATGTCGCACTCCCGCACGATGTCGTCCACTCCCCACCTGCCACGGACCGGCTCAAGTTGCGTTCGGTGTTCCTGACCGACCACCACTGAAAACGCATGTCGCCCGTCCCCCTCCACGGAGGTGGCGTCACTGGCGGTAATCGAGCGCCGAATCAGTAGCGCGCAGACCAACCCGGCTGGTCGCACTGGGGCGCTGGAAGGCTGTACGGGATGGGGGTGGATCTTGAGGGGCTGTACGTCGAGCTGTCGTACGTGGACGCTGTACGCGAGCGACAGCGGTGTCCGTTGCCGGACTGTGTGACGGCCGGGTTCGAGGATGTGGCGCCAGTGCGGCCTGTCGCTCGTCGTGGGCTGAAAGGCCCGCCGGTCAGGCGACCTTCTCGCGCCGGGGCGTCTTGCGCACCTTCACCCCGCCGACGATGAGCGCCAGCCCCACGGCGACGATGCCGAGGTAACCGGTGGACGGAAGGTCGACCACGTTGTGCATCCAGCCCCACTCCGTACCGAAGAGGGTCTGCGAAGCGAAGCTGACAAGCCCCTGGGCTCCTACGACGTAGCCGATGCTTTCGGCGGTGTATCCGATGGTGGTTCGCACGGATCAACCCTCTCGCGGCAGTGCCGCAAGATCGTCCTCCACAGGGCCCAAAACGCAGTAGTCCAAAGGATGCAGTCGCGTGCGGTTCCAGTCCTCGTGGCCAAGTTCCAACTGCCGTGTCACGGCTCAACCAACCCAGCCCGCCCAGGTCACCGGCTTCCGGCCGACTACTTTCGCCGAGACAGGTCACCAGCCAATATCCGTTGCTCCGACCGGAGTTGGGACCGACCTCCCCGCGACCAGCGGCATCGGCCTCCTCGCCCACACCGCCCACAACCGCACGACAGTCATCCAGGTCCCGGACGAGCCATTCTGAACCCGGCCCGGACCATCACCGGCGTCGCCGGACACGCCTGTTCCCCTCCCCCCGCCACCACGCCCCGCACCGGCCGGCCACCCCGCCCAACCACCACGGTGACCAGCAGCGGCCTCGCCCGGACCGGCGGATCCGCACTTCCCCCAGGCCTGACGGCCAGGCTGCTGCTCGCCACCACGCACCGGCCAGCCCCAACCCGGACCAAGCGGCCCGGCCGTACAGCCAGCACGCGGCCGACGCCAAAGGAGCCAGCCACCCCGCAGACACGCCCGAGTCCGGCGTGGACACACCTTGCCCACGTCCGGCATCCGGCCAGCGCCGTCGGATGGAACGGGCCCCTGTCAGGGGCCGGGACTGTAAATCGTTCGGCTCTGTTCCGTAGTCGGTGGTGACGGCGGGTGACGGGCGTCGTTGACGTTGTATGCGAGATGCCAACTCCCTTGTGACAACGGTGTTTTCAGGGCTCTCGGCGCTGGTCATCGAGGATGTGGCGGACGACGGCAGGATGATCCGGGTCTTGGCCAGGACCCGGGATCTTCCCTTTCCCTGCCCGATGTGCGGGGTCCCGACGGGGAAGGTGCACGGATACCACGTCCGGACCGTTACGGATGTGCCGCTCGATGGCCGCCGGGTCGTGGTCAACGTCCGGGTACGACGTCTGGTCCGCCCGGTCCTGGGCTGTCGGCGGCAGACCTTCCGCGAGCAAGTCCCTGGGCTAATCGAGCGACTTCAGCGCCGCACCACGCGTCTGACCAGCCAGGTCTCGGGGGTGGTCGAGGAGTTATGCGGCCGGGCGGCTGCCCGGCTCACCCGGTCACTGGCCGTGCCCGTATCGGTCGCCACCGCCCTGCGGGTGCTGCGGGGAATTCCTCCGCCAACGGTGCGGATCCCGAGAGTGATCGGGGTCGATGACTTCGCCCTGCGACGCCGTCACCGCTACGCCACAATCATCATCGATGCCGAGACCGGGGAACGCGTCGATATCCTGCCCGACCGCGAAGCCGCCACATTGGAGGCATGGCTGCGCGGGAAGAAACGGATCGAAGTCGTGTGCCGGGACGGCTCGGCCACCTACGCAGAGGCGATCCGCCGGGCCCTGCCCGACGCGGTGCAGGTCAGCGACCGCTGGCATCTGTGGCGGAACCTGTGCGACAAAGTTCTGGCCGAGATCCGCGCCCACGCCCCCTGCTGGGCCACCGTCAACCCGCCCCGGCCCGGCGGCGTCCGTGAGCAGACCACCCGCGAGCGCTGGCACAAAGTCCACGCCCTCCTCGACTCCGGCGTCGGCCTGCTCGACTGCTCCCGCAGACTGAACCTCGCCCTGAATACCGTCAAGCGCTACGCCCGCATCCCTGAACCGCCCGCGGACCGCATCGCCGCGCCGAAGGCGACCGCCCCGTGACAACCCCCCGCCGCGTCGCCCGACTCCTACTCACCCACCCCGAGCACCTGTGGACCAGGGACACCGACCTGCTCGGCCTCCTCACCGCGGCGTGCCCGGAGATGACCGAACTTGCCCGACTCACCGGCGAGTTCGCCGCGCTCCTGACCCCGGCCCAGGCCAACGACGACAAGCTCACCCAGTGGATCGCCACAGTCCGCACCGCTGGCCTGCCCCACCTGCACAGCTTCTGCAACGGCCTCGAACTCGACCGCGCCGCCGTGAACGCCGGCCTCACCCGCCCCACCACAACGGCCGGACCGAGGGCGTCAATACCCGAACCAAGAAGATCATGCGGCAGATGCATGGCCGAGCAGGATTCGACCTCCTCCGTCACCGCATCCTCCTGCAATAAGGAGAACGCACCGTCACCACCGACTAGGGCCTGTCCGGCGGATCATTGCCCGCGGCAGGTGAGCCCGGGCAGTAATCCACCGGACGCGGTCGGGAAGTGGGCGTCAGGACATGGAAAACTGGGCGACGTACTCGTCGAAGGGCTCGATGCCGACTTCCGCACGAAGTTCGTCCATGCGCTCGGGCTCTTCACAGGGCCATGGAACCGGCGCCCCGTCCTTCACGCCGGCGATCTGAGTTCCGTAGACCTGCTTGCGGCCCTCATTGACCAGCGTGCGGTCGCGCAGGAAGGCCAGCTCGCGCGGGCTGGCCGAGCCTGCCGACACCGCCTGCTGCATCAGCTGGAGGGCGCGACGCTGAACGTCGAGCTGCCGGTCGGCGTGCTGAGCGATGAGCCACGCCGCGCGTGCGGCCTCCTCGCCGACCAGTTCCGCCGTCGGCCAGCCGTACTCGTCCATGATCTCGCCGAGCCGGTCACCGTGCCGGGCGGTTAGCCGCCGCCAGGCCAGCTGCTCAGCGGGGTCGTCGCTGTTCGCGCGGACTGCCAACTGGTGATCGGCCGCAGCCATATCCGTGAGTTCCGCTATCAGCGCGGCAACGTCGTGCACCACTCTCAACTCCCAGGTCAATCCGTGCTTGTGTCCGCCCGCAAGCCTAGAGGTGTAAATCGGATGTAAAGATCATTCCGGAGAACGGTGACAGGCGCCTCACCGCACCGGGATAATGGATCTACCCCCGGAGCCAGAGCCGGATCGCTGCGACGGTCACGGTGCCCTGGAAGACGTAGACACGCTTGTCGAACCTCGTGGCAACAGCCCGGAAGTTCTTGAGGGCGTTGATCGTGCGCTCGACTTCGTTTCTGCGCTTGTAGATCGTTTTGTCGAAGCCGGTGGGCCGTCCGCCCTTGTTGCCGCGGCGTTGGCGGTTGGCCCGCTGGTTCTTCGGCTCGGGGATGGTGTGCTTGATCTGCCGTCTGCGCAGGTATCGGCGGTTACGCCGTGAGGAGTAGGCCTTGTCGCCGCCGAGGTGGTCAGGCCGGGTGCGGGGGCGCCCACCACTGAGCCGGCCGACGCGGATGCGTTCCATGACGAGGATGAGCTGCCGGGCGTCGCCCCACTGGCCTGGGGTGATCAGCAAGGCCAGTGGGCGGCGTCCACCTTCTCCGGCGAGGTGAATCTTGCAGGTGAGGCCGCCCCGGGAGCATCCGAGTCCCTCGTCGGGGCGGTGCTGCCGGGGCGTGCGTCTTTTCCCGGCACCCGCGGTGGTTTCTTGCGTGCTCCGGCGGCGTGCTGGTGGGTCCGGCAGGTGGTGGAGTCCACGCTCACCATGGACCAGTCGATGCGGCCCTGGGCATCCGCGTCAGCCAGGACGGCCGCATAGATCTTGTCCCAGGTGCCGTCCGCCGACCAGCGTCTGTGCCTCTCGTACACGGTCTTCCACTTGCCGAACCGCGCAGGCAGATCCCGCCACGGCACCCCAGTCCGGTTCCGGTACAGGACCCCGTTGATGATCCTGCGGTGGCTGGCCCAACGCCCGCCACGCTGACCTGTCTTGGGCAGATGCGGCTTCAGCCGGGCGGCCCATTCTTCGTTCGTAAGATCTCCCCGCCCCATGAACATGCCAATGTGCCGTAGCGCGAGAAGTCACATGATCCGCCGGACAGGCCCTACGCAACAGAGCCACTGGCTGGACACACCCGACGGAACCGGGGCGGCGCGCGGAACGGAGTTGCTCAGTCGCGGTAGCACTGGTAGTCGCGGTATCCACGACACAGGTCGTGGATGCCGTGACGCCGTCAGCCTTGCCGGGGTCCCGAAGCTGGGGCTTGGCCACCGGGCGGCAGTTGCGCGGCGATCCGGCGCTCCAGCCATGGGGTGACATAGTCCATGCCCGCCGCGGTGAAGTGGACGCCGTCACCCGTCGGATAGAGCTGCTTGCCGTCGGGCGTGTACTGGATGCACTCCCTGCCGTGCGGGCACAGGAAGCCGCCCAGGTCGAGCAGCCGGACCTGCGGGCCCGCCGAGCGGACGAAGGAGGTGATCAGTCTGTCGTAGCACCGGCCCCAGGCGGCGATTCCGGCACCAGTCTGGGTTCGTTCGGTCATCAGCAGAACGGGAGCGTGCGGTGCGGCCCTGGCCCAGATGGCTGCTGCGGTGTGCAGTCGGTCGAGGTAGCGGGTGCGGTACTGGCCATCGCAGGGCGACAACCAGTGGCCTTCAACGCGTTGCAGGACCGCATCCCAGCCCAGGTGAACCACAATGGCGTCCGGCGCGTTGTTGTTGATGAGCCGCTGCCAGGTGCGCGGCCACTGGCGGCACGCGTCCCAGTTCCCGACAACCTTGTCCATACGGTCTTTGGTCTCGTCCGGGCTCATAATGCCGCAGCCCGCCATGCCTCCGTCGACCACGCTGAAACGGCCGCCGTGCCGGGCGAGCGCCGTGGCGAGGTCGTTGGCGAGCGAGTCGCCGAGTGTGAGCACCGTCGGTTCACCGTCGCGATGCATGCTGTGCTCGACGGTGATCGGCAGATAGTGGGCCGACACCACGATCGCGGTGCAGGTCAGTGCGGACAACGGAACTGCGCGCCCGGCATGCCAGTTGCGCCGCCGCAGCCTCTCGGTGAACGCGTAGTGCAGGAACAGCGAGCAGAACCAGGTCGTGCCGCCGCCCACGATCAGCAAGGCGTACGGCTCGGTCTGCGGCTCGGCGTTCTGGAGCAGCCAGAAAACCGGGAGATGCAGCAGGTACATGCTGTACGACATGCGGCCTATCTCGGCCAGCGGCTTGACGGACAGCGCCTTGACCAGCAGGCCCCGGTCGCGGCAGAGCGTGGCCGTCAGCACTGCGACGAGGGCGGCGACCACCGCGAACCCGCCTTGATACAGCACCGGTTGGTGGTAGCTGGTGACCAGGACGCTCGCCGTCAGGACAGCCGTCAAGGAAACCAGGCCCACCGCGGTGGGCAGTGCGCGCCGCACACGCTCCGGAAGCGGTGTGCGGCGGTGGGACGAGCGGCGCTGGTGTGCCAGATGCACCAGGCACGCGGCAGCCGCACCGGCGAGGAAGCCCACGGCCCGGGTGTGGGTGCCCAGATAGAGGGCATCGGAGTTGGTCCCGTTGAAGAGCACGGGTGCGGCGGCGGCAGAGCCGGCGAAGAGCACCAGCACGCTCACCGCCACCGGGCCCCTGCGCCGCCGGAAGACCCGCCACAGCAGGGCCAGGATCAGCGGCCACACCAGGTAGAACTGTTCAGTGATGCTGAGCGACCACATCGCTCCGAGCGGCTGGATCTGCCCGAACTGGTCCCAGTACCCCTGATTGCGCGCGATCTGCGCCCAGTTGGCGACCTGGAACAGCGCGGCAGCGGCCTGCGCACGGATGTCGCGCGCCTGTTGCAGCGAGTCCAGCAGATAGCCGAAGGTGATGACGACGGCGAGAACGGCCATCAGGCCGGGCATCAGCCGCTTGTAGCGGCGCCGGTAGAACCGGCCGATACGGATACGACCGGTCTGCTGCGCCTCGCGCATCAGCAGCAGTGTGACGAGGAAGCCGGAGAGGACGAAGAAGGCGTCCACGCCGAAGAGTCCGCGTGCGAACCAGTCGGAGTGGTACAGCAGCACGGAGAGGATCGCGATACCGCGCAGCCCGTCGACCGCGGGGAAATGCCGGTTGCGCGGACCGACGAGGCGCGGTTCCGGGATCGGGTTCCCGGTTCGGGTCCGGTCAGGCGGTGTGTCGGTGCTGACGGGTAACGTCGTCTTGGACACGGTGATGTTCCTTGTGGGGGGAGAGGTGAGAGGTCGTGCGCAGGCGTGCAGGGAGGAGACGGCCGGTCAGGCCGGTTTCGCGATGACCACGAACGCGTTGTCCTGGCCGCGCAGGAACCGCAGCAGCCCGCGGAAGCCGCCCATGCCCTCCCAGAGCGAGAAGACCGGGATCAGCAGCACCACGGCGACGGATTCCCAGAGTCTGCGTCGGCCGTCCGACGACGCCTTGGCGTTGATCCGCAGGCCCTCCCAGTACATCCACACCACGTAGGCCATGTTCAGCGCCCACAGCGGGAGGACCCAGACGCTCGCGGGGGAGGTGTTGAGGTCGTCCAGAAGTGCCCCGCCGAGCAGGACGACGGCGACATGCTGCAACGGGCCGAGCACCCAGGTGCTCACGCAGTAGCCGAGCAGGAGGCGATTACGCAGCGGGATCTCACGGTTGAGGGCTAGCTGGATCAATCCCCAGGCCCAGCGCTCGCGTTGTCTGACGAAGTCGCGGACGGTGGCAGGCGAGGCCCCGTAGCACCGGCCGGAGATCCAGGCGCTGCGCCCGCGATATCGGCTGCAGAAGTTCAGCGCGAGTTGGGCGTCCTCGACGATGGCCTGGGGCCCGAAATCCCAGCCGATGCTGGCTTCGACGCTGGCCCGGATCAGCAGCAGTTCGCCGTGGAGCCCGACGCGCGGGGTGCCGCCGCCGGTGAGGACGGCGAAGCGGGTGACGTCGTCGGCCGGACGGACGGCGTCGGCCAGCCAGGTCAGCTTGTTGACGGCGTGGTCTCGCGGATAGGTGAGGATGCCCTGGGCCAGGTGTTTGGCCTCCGGGCCGGTTTCGCCCTGCTCATGGATGAAGTTCGCGAGCTGTTCTGCGGTGTCGGGGCCGACACCGGTGTCGTCGTCCATATGGAGAACCCACACGTTGTCGGTGGCTTCGGCTTCGCCGAGGCGTATTTCGTGGGCGTAGTGGTTGGCGCGCGCCTTGAATCGCGTGCCGCGCGGTGTTTCATACGCGCGGGGCACGGCCACCACGCGCAGCAGAGGATTGCCGGCGGCCAGCGCGTCGATGGAATCCTGCGCCTCGCATCCTTCCTCGGTGACGATGTCCACCCGCATTCGGGGGAAATACCTCGGGAGGAACTCACCGTAGGTGAGAACGGAACGCCTCAACGCCGGAAAGGTGTCGGTCCGGCCGATCGTGGGGACGACCACCACGAGCTTGTCGGTGGACACCGGTTGGGCCGGTTTCCGGTGGCGCTGTCTTCTCAGCCGACGCCGCGTCAGCACGACGCCGGTGATTCCGACCGCGGAACTCATCGTGGGCAGCGTCCACAATACGGTCACCGCCCATCCGGTGAGGCCCGCGCCGGGCCGGAAGAGCCAGAGGGAGAGGGCCAGTACGCCACCGTACGCCAGAAGGATCGGCACAATTCCGGGAAGCCATGCGGAGTGCCGACTGACGTGGGCTATGCCGCCTCGCGATAACGGGGCGGATTCTTTCTGAGGGAGAGTCACAGTGCTCCTGCTGCAGATGCTTTATAGTGGTGGATGGGCGACTGGCATGAACATGCCTCCACGTATCTATCAAGTTACCCTTGGACACTGCGAGCGCCCGACGTTACCGATGCGTAAATCCTGTACGAAGTCCCTTCCTATTCGTTGAGAATTTGACGTCATCAGGTCGAATGCGGACCGGCAACGAGGAGGTGAGGCCCTGCCATGAAGCGTCGCACCGCGATCATCGGTGGCGGTACCGCGGTGATAGGCGGTTTCGCACTGGCCGCCGAAGCCCTCAAGTCGCCCGCCTCCACAGGGGGTTCACCTGCCCAGGAGAACCCCCTGGCCCTCCGCGATCCCAGGGCCTCGCCCGCCGCCCGCTCGGTCTACCGGATGCTGGTCGCCCTGGAGAACGCGGCTCGCGACGGGAGGCCGGGGCGGACGGTCATCGGTCAGCATGTCGAGTTGCACAACGAGCTCTACAACCCCGACTACGGCGACCGCCATGGCACCAAAGCGCCGGGCTACTACTACCGGAAAGCCCGCGACATCAGCGGAAGACTCCCCGGTTTCCTGGAAGTCGACCTCGGACCCGGCTATGAGCAGCCAGGCTGGGCGGTCGGCCGTCCTCGGAGCTACTCACTGGCCACCTGGCCCAGTGGACGTACCGCCTGGTCGTACACCGACGACGCCGTGGACCTGGCCACCGGGGTGTGGTTCGGGCTGCCGCGCGAGTCCGTCGGCACATACAACGCCGACGGGCGGCAAGGAAGGCACGACGGCAGCGGGGACGTTTTGCCAGACAACGGCGGCGGACCGGCGGGGCTGGTCGGCATGTCCTTCCACCAGCCGTGGCCGGGCAGTCCGGTCAAGGGCTACCGGGAAACCCTCCACGGGAACTCACCGGCCGCCACCGATCCCGGCTGGATCGAGCGTGTTCTGAGCCCCGGCACTACAGAGCACCAGGCGCTCATCCTCGACCTGTCCTTCCTCGCCGACCACCTGGGCTATCTCGCCGAGCACGACGTCCCGGTGCTGCTGCGCCCGTACCATGAGATGAACCCGGCGGGCGGCAGACCCGGTTTCTGGTGGTCCGGGCTGCCACCTGAGCGCTACCAGGCGCTGTGGCGGACCCTGTACGCGTATCTGGTCGGCTCGCGCGGCCTGCACAATCTGATCTTCGTCTGGTCCCCGGCCGCCTGGGACGGCGTCCACGGCAGCAAACCGTGGGCGTACTACCCGGGGACCGATTACGTCGACGTGGTCGGCGTCGATGACTACAGCGGAGGCCCGGACCGGCCCTTCGGCAGCGGTCCGTGGACGAAGAGGTGGTACGACGGGCTCGCCGGCTACGGCAAGCCCCGGGTCATCGCCGAGTCCTTCCACGTACCGCTCAACGCCTACCAGCGGCGGACGCTGGACATCACCCCGTGGGTGCTCTGGACGGTCTGGGGACAGGCACTGACCCAGCACAACGTCTCGGGCCCGCAGGGGATGAACACCCCGCAGGACGTGCGGACCACCTACCGCTCCCCGCAGATCCTCACCGGCGGACACGGGCCCGCGGGACCCGCCGGCTGGTCGTGGGCCTCGCTGCATCCGTGATGAGCGGACGACGCATTGCAGTGAGCCTCCGCCAACTTGAAACCGCAGGTCAAGTGGCTGGTGTGACCGGCTCTCGGGGTGCTCACGCTGGTCGTGGGCAGCAGTCTGCGGAGTAGATCGTCTGTCAGCGGTTGACTTCGAATCGTCAGGACGTGCGCGGCGGGCAGGTGGGCCAGGAGGTGGTTGTGGCGGGCGGCGGTGTTGTCGAGAGTCCGGCCGGGCTGGGCGGCCGATATCCAAATCAGGCAGCCTCTCTCGTCGTGCCAGTAGACAGGACGACCGCGGCCGTGCCATCAAGAAACTCAAGGCATACGAGGCCGTCGCGACGTGCTACGACAAACGGCGTGATCCACCGGTTCAACGAGATCGGCCTGGCCTGCCTGGACCCTCAATGGGCGGGAGGCCGTCCCCGCCTGCTCAGCGATGACGACGAGGACTTCGTCATCAAGACGGCCACCACCCGCCCCACCAAGCTCGGCCAGCCCTTCACCCGCTGGTCGATCCGCAAACTCGCCGCCTATCTGCGCCGCGTGCACGGCCGCGTCATCCGCATCGGCCGCGAATCCTTACGGTGTCTGCTGCTGCGCCGCGGCGTCACCTTCCAGCGCACCAAGACCTGGAAGGAGTCGCCCGACCCCGAACGCGATACCAAGCTCGACCGCCTTGAGCAGGTGCTGGACCGCTTTCCGGACCGGGTCTTCGCCTTCGACGAGTTCGGGCCCCTGGGGATCCGACCCACCCCGGGCTCCTGCTGGGCCGAGCAGAGCAAGCCCAACCGGCTGCCGGCGACCTACCGCCGCACCCACGGTGTCACCTACTTCCACGGCTGCTACTCCGTCGGTGACGATCGGCTGTGGGGCGTCAACTGCCGCCGTAAGGGCACCGCCAACAGCCTGGCCGCGCTGAAGTCGATCCGCGCGGCCCGGCCCGACGGCGCGCCGATCTACATCATCTTGGACAACCTCTCCGCTCATACCGGTGCGGACATCCGCCGCTGGGCGAAGAAGAACAAGGTCGAGCTGTGCTTTACCCCGACCTACGCCTCCTGGGCCAACCCGATCGAGGCGCACTTCGGCCCACTGCGTCAGTTCACCCTGGCGAATTCGAACCATCGCAGCCATCCCGCGCAGACCCGGGCCCTGCACCGCTACCTGCGCTGGCGCAACGCCAACGCCCGTCACCCCGACGTGCTCGCCGCCCAGCGCAAGGAACGTGCTCGCATCCGCAGAGAGAAGGGCATCCGCTGGCGCGGACAGGCCAGGGCAACCGCAGCGTGATACTGCAGCCGGCCGGCGCCCATAGCGGACGATTAGGGCTCAGACCCGCAGACAGACCGGTACTCGTCCAGGAGATGGAAGAACACCGTCAGCGGGTCTTCTCCATCGGCATGCCGCTCGATGGCATCAGCCCAGCCACAAGACATCGACCAGCCTCGACGAGCGCGCAGCCACTCGGCGAACGGGCCACCGGGCGACAGGGTGAAAGGCTTGTCGGCCCCGTGAACGGACAAAGCCGTGGCATAGCCGATCAAGATGTTTTGCAAGTCCCGCAGACACCCCTGGCGAACCCACATGGAGGGACGCAGCCGGATCTGGTCCAGGACGTCTTGGACGTCCCGGCACCGGTCGATGGGTCGCGGACTTTGCTCCTGGTCAACTGACACAGACCAGACTCTACGACCAGACCCGGTGAACCTTCCCGGTCACACTAGCCAGTCAAAGATGATCATTCCGCGCTCTTCTCGTGCAGCGGCAAGATCAGCGCTGACGGAGATTCGGTTCGTGAGATGACAACGTGACAAACGGATCTCCAACTGGCGAGCGGTCTCCAGAAAGTCCAGATGCTCGCGAGTTGACGATGCTGCCGCCGCCCTGTTCCCTCATGACCCGGAACTCGTGCTTCAGACACAGCAGCGTTCCCTTGACGTTGGTATCGAAGGTGGCCTGGTAAGCCTCGTCGGTCACCTCGGTGACAGGGCCGGGTGTTCCCTCCGTGCCGGCGTTGTTGACGGCGACATCGATCCGCCCGAACCGCGCGACCGCACGGTCGACGAGGTCCTTCACATCGGCGTCGAAGCCGACGTCGGCACGCGCGAACTGCGCCGGGGCGCCGAGGTCGGTCAGCTCCCTGGCGAACTGCTCACCCACGTCCGCGTGGCGGCCGGAGACCACAAGGTTCGCGCCTTGACGTGCGTAAGCCAACGCGGTGGCGCGGCCGATACCGGTGAGCGCGCCCGTGATGAGGACGACGGGATCAGACACGTCGAGGGTCCTTCCTGCAACCACCCAGGTGAACGACGGGCAAGCGGTCCGGAACCCGCACGACGCTGGGTTTCCCTTCGGGCCGTGGCGTATCCACCGGTAAGCCCGCAAGGCAAGGTGTCCCAGCCGGACGACAGCCGCATCGGGCCCGACCGCCGTATCCATCGAACGACGGCGCTCGATGGCCCGTATACCCCAGGGACGGCGGCAGGGACAGACGACCCGAAAGCGGTCACGCGCCGGGTGAAGCCGATCCCCGCGCCATCTCGGCCGGGGCGTCGGCTTCACCCGTATCTGCGTCAGCCACCGCAGTCTCGGCACACACCCGGGCGCCGTGCCCGCCCAGACCGGCTCAGTGCCGCACACAGCCGAAGCCGTGCAGGCCGCGGGCTGGAAGCGGCCCCTCGAAGACAAGACGCGTCTCACTCCCAAGAGCAAAGGGTCTGCCCCCCGCCACCTGCCTCGTCATCGGGGCAAACTGGCCGTATTTGGGGCGCCGCAGGTGAGCGGGCACGCGCCGGCCTGCATCCGTCCACCTGCTGCCGGCAAACCCCTGCGGTGCTGCGCGGAGCGGTGGCGACGTTTCGTCCAATCGCGGCTGAAGAAACGACGTTCTGTCTACTTCATGATCGAACGTTGACGCCCTACAGTCATCCCCCACCTTGCAGCCTCGATCCGCTGTGTGGGCGATCCATGCCGCTTTCTCCCTGAGGTTATCCATCTGGCCACCTTGTACCTGGTGGCGATGCTGGTCAACGTGGTGGCGCCGACGGGGCTTACCAGCCCGCGCGGATACTTCAACCTCGACTGGATCACGCTGCTGGTGATGGCCGCGGTGGCGGTCGTCGGCGGGATCTGCTTCCTCCTCGGCCACCCCGACCGACACGTCCACGAGCATCTCGACGGTGCACAGCGCAAACTGTGAGCCATACTCCACAGCAAACGCTTAGAAGCTGTTGTTGTTCCGGGCGTGAGAACTGTGTTGTTTTCGCTGGTGGAGCGTAGGTTCGGCGATCTCGTGGGAGTGACGGTTTGTCGTGTCGTCGCTGTTGTGGGGGTCGTGGATGCCGTCGGTGGTCGGACTGCTGGAACAGCGCGAGTTGGGTGCTCGCCGTCGGGTGGACGCGCTGCGGGAGGAAGCAGACCGTATCCAGGCCGAACTGGCCGTGGCCGAGCGGGAATGGCGGGAGTGGACGATTGCCCGCTCGAAGGTCGGCGAGGTGCTGGCTCCGGAGGAGGAGAACGGGCTCGACCGTGCCCGGGCCGACGAGAGTGCGCCGGCCGCCGAAGGACAGCTGGGAACGGCCCCGCAGTCGGCGGAGGAGGCGAAGCCGAGGTCGCGGGTGCCTATGTGGCGCGAGGGGCTGGCCTGGTCGGCGCTGTCGGTGGACTATCAGCGCATCCTGCAGTTGGGGGCGGACCGGGCCCGGCTCGGGCAGGGGCCGGTGACCTGCCGGGAGATGGCCGCCGCCTTCGGCATGGACGTGGTGCCGGCCCGTGTGGAGGCACTGCGGTCGAAGGCGAAACGCCTGGTCGCGCGCGGCTGGCTGGCCGAGCCGGCTGCGGGCCGGTTCACGGCCGCCCGCGGTGTGGTCCAGCCAGGCGGCGGCTCATGACCATGGTCATCGACCAGTAGATCATCGCCTCGGCACTGGCCGTGCGCCGCTCGTAGTCGCGGGCCAGGCGCCGGCTGCGCATCATACACCCGGTCCCACGGCGGGAAGTCCACCGGCATGGCGCGCCACTTGATGCCGTTGTCCACGAGGTAGCGGATCGCGTCCAGTATCGCCCGGTGGCAGTACGCCTCCGGCTGCCCGCCACGGCCTCGCATCCAGCCCGGCACCGGCAGCAGTGGCCGGACCTTGGCCCACTCCCCGTCGGTCATGTCGGTCGGATAGCGGCGCTCGCGCACCCCGTTGTCGGCGGCGTTTCCGGACCGGTGAGCCAGACAGTCACACTCCCAGGTGACCGAAGTGGACTGCCAGGGCATCGGCACGGAAGACTGCGGCACCGGGGCCTCCTGATGTTGCTCGGTGATTAGACACCAACGAGTTGTTCAGGAGGCCCCACTCCTATGCGCCCAGCGGTCCGCGACCACCCGATCGAGACTCCCGTTCGAAACGCATCTCTCAAGATCGGAACGACAACAGCCTCTTACGACAATGCCCTGGCCGAGTCGTTCTTCCAGGGCCTGAAACGGGAGCTGCTCCACGGGCGACGCCTCACCTCGAAGGCGCAGACACGGCTGGAGCTGTTCCGCTGGCTCGCCTACTACAACCGGCGCCACCGCCACTCCGCCCTCGGCTACCTCACGCCAGTCGAGTTCGAGCAACAGCTGATCTCATCACGTACGCTGTCGCTCGTCGCATGAAACCCGGTGTCCACTCCCGAGGTTGAGCCTCAACGAGGGTGAAGCCCGTCCACGGCTACGCCAAGCAGGGCGCCGCGTTCGGCTACACCAGACAACGCGGGCTGCACTCCCGGATCGTGACCGCTTCCAGACCGAATGCCGCGCCCATGGTCGTCGCCTCTCGGCTGCGCAAGGGGCCAGCCGGCTCCGGCAAGGGGGCCGCGCGTCTGATCGCCGAGGCCGTGGGGGCGGTGCGCGCGATGGGCGCAGCGGCAGAGATCATCGTGCGCGCCGACTCCGCGTTTGGCCGGCGCCCAGTTGTTGCTCGCTGAGGGTCATCGCCCTGCTCTCCGCAGAGCGGTCCAGTGTGCGGGAGGCCACCAGGTAGGCGAGAGCCGCCACGACGAGGCCGACGACCCAGGCGATGTCGGTTCCGCCCAGTTGCTGAGCTCCGGGGCCGGTGTAGGTCCAGCCGCCGAGATCGGGGAGCACCATAAACGGAATCTCGGCCGCAAAGCCGATCACGTAGGCGGAGAGCCCGCGCCGAGACCAGGCGCCGTAGACGCCGGCCGGGGTGAACAGGTCGGCGATCGCGTAATGGCCGCGGCGGACCCAGAAGAAGTCCACGAGGTTGGTCGCCGTCCAGGGGACCAGCAGGTACAGCATCAGGGTGAGCGCGGTGAAAACGGTGCTCACCGCGTTCGCAGAGATCAGCGAGGCGATCGTGAACCACAGTCCGGCCAGGCCCAGGATGGTGACGATCCGCGCCGCGCGGGTGGGTTTGACGCTGCGGAAGGAGTCGATGCCGGTGAGCACGGTCAGCATTCCGCCGTAGGCGTTCATGCCCATGGTGGCGATCAGGCTGAGTGCGGAGAGCACGGCGGCGGCCGCTCCCAGCCCCGGGATGAAGTGGTCGCCAGCGTCGCGCAGCCCGACCAGGCCGTCGCTCGCACCGAGCCGAATCGCAAGCCATGCGCCCAGGGCGATCAGCCAGACCGCGGAGCCGGAAGCTCCGAAGAAGACGGACGCGATCAGCGAGCGGGCGGAGGTGGTCCGCGGAAGGTAGCGCGAGTAGTCCGAGACGTAGGGCGCATAGGTGATGTTGTACGCGGCGGCCGCGGAGAACTGGGCGAAGAAGGCCGTCCAGGTGAAGGCCAGGTGCTGGCTCGGGGGGTGACCGCCGGCGTGGCCGGACAGCACTCCGGCGGTGACCAGCAGCATCAGCGGCAGCGAGAGGTAGAGCAGCCAACGGAAGGCCCGGTGCACCCAGTCGTGGCCGTAGACCGCGAGCAGGATCGCGAGCACCGCCGTGCCGCCGGCCACCCAGCCGGGACTCCAGCCGAAGACGCCGCTCAGCCCCTGGGAGAGCAGCACCTGGTCGGCGACGTTGAAGCCCAGGTAGGTGAAGAGGGTACCGATCAGGACCAGGACCACGCCGCGGTAACCGAACTGGGCACGAGACTGGATCATCTGCGGCAGCCCGAGGACCGGTCCCTGCGAGGCGTGGAACGCCATGAAGAGTGTGCCCACGGCGATGCCGAGGACTCCGGCGAGGACCGTCTGTCCCAAGGGCAGCCCCAGCGACGGGCCGACGAAGCCCAGTGCGATGGTGAAGTACTGGAGGTTGCCCAGGAACCAGAGCGGCCCCTGGTGCCAGACCTTGCCGTGCCGCTCCGCGTCAGGGACCCAGTCGATGGACCGGGTCTCGACGCCCAGGGTGATGCCGGGTCTGTCAGGTGCGTGCGTCACGATGCTGGTTGCTTCCGCCATGGTCGGGTCCTCCGGTTGGTCAACACTGTGGGCTGCGCTGCGTACGTCGTCAGGCCGCTGTGGACAGGTGTTCGTGCACGGCGAGCCAGCGGCCGGCTTGGCGGTGGAAGACGATGGTCTCCCGCGCGTGGATGACCTCTTCGCCCAAGTGGGTGGTCAGGCAGGTCTCGACGTGGTGGCCGAAGACGGCCGTGTCTCCGAGGATCTGGACCAGCGGCTGGGTGGAGCGGCAAGTCAGGACGGAGAAGCCGTTCTGCTCGACCCAGCTGCGCCACAGCTCCCGGTACTCGGCGGTCGGGACGAGCCGCTGCGGCGTGGTGGGGAAGAGGAAGGTCGCGTCCGGCGTGAAGCAGGCGAAGTAGTCGTCGAGTCGCATCGAGGCGAAGGCGGCCACCAGGGCGTCGGCAGCGGCCTGTACCTCGGCGGTGGCCTGGACGTCCACGGCAGCCGCGGTGGGGCTCATAGCCTGCCTCCCAGGGCGAGCAGGCTGACCAGGTCGTAGGGGACGTGGGAGGCGGCCACGGAAGTGATCTCGGCGTGGGCGTAGGCGGGGGCCACCTCCACCACGTCGGCGCCGACCAGGTTGGCGCCGGCCAGGCCGCGAAGGATCTCCAGCAGCCCGCGGCTGGTCAGGCCGCCGGCCTCGGGGATGCCGGTTCCGGGCGCATGGGCCGGGTCCAGCACGTCGATGTCGACGGAGACGTAGAGCGGGCGGTCGCCGATCCGCTGCCGCAGCGCGTCCGCCACCTCGGACACGCCACGGCGCAGGACGTCGCCTGCGGTGACGATGCCGAAGCCGAGCCGACGGTCCTCCTCGAGGTCCTTCTTGCCGTAGGGGGAGCCGCACGTGCCGACGTGGCTGAGCGCCTCGGTGTCGAGGACCCCCTTCTCCATCGCACGGCGGAACGGCGTGCCGTGGGTGTACTCGGCCCCGAAGTAGGTGTCCCAGGCATCCAGGTGGGTGTCGAAGTGGAGTACGGCGATCGAGCCGTGCCGCTTCGACAGAGCCCGCGGCAGCGGCAGCGCGATGGTGTGGTCGCCGTCGATGGTGACCGGCCGGGTCCCGTCGTAGCTGAGCTCGCCCGCGGGGTGCTCGACCGCCTCGTTCATGGCGAACGTGTTGACCGCGATGTCACCGGCGCCCGCCACCTGCATCGCGGCGAACAGGGAGACGTCAAGTCCCGGGTGGTACGGGCGCAGGAGCCGACTGGCCTCGCGCACCGCCGCCGACGCGAATCGCACGCCGGACCGGTAGGACACCCCGCTGTCGAAGGGCACGCCGACCACGGCGCCATCGCACCGGCCCACCCGATCGAGGCGGGGCAGCCGCGCGAACGTGGCGGGCTCGGCGAAGCGCGGAATGCGCGAGGAGTCGACGGGTCCCACGGGCTCAGTCATCACCGGTTCTCCTGTCGTGCTTGGAGTGTGCCCCAGTGTGGGATGACCGTGACTGAGCGAACAATTGTCTCTGGGATGAAGATACTAGGGTGCTTCTTGTGTCCAACCACAAGCTGACCGTCGAGGACCTGCTCTCCTTTCCCGCTCTCCAGCTGCGCGTCCTGGCGGGTGGGTCCGGGCTGTCACGGTCGGTGTCCTGGGCTCATGTGAGCGAGCTGGAGGACCCCACCCCCTGGCTGGTCGGCGCCGAGTTGATCATGACGACCGGGCTGGCCCTCCCCCGTACCGCGGCCCGGCAACGGGCCTATCTGGAGCGCCTCGACGACGCCGGGGTCTCCGCCCTGGCGCTCTCGGCGCAGCTGCACGTACCGCCGCTGCACCGAGCCTTCCTCCAAGCGGCGGAGGAACGCGGGATTCCCGTGCTCGAAATTCCCCTCGCGGTCCCCTTCATCGCCGTCGCCCAGGAGGTCGCCGCGGCCGTCCAGGAGGACGCCCGGCAGCGCCTGGGTGCCCAGCTCCAGGTCTTCGGCGCGCTGCGCCGGCTGGCCACGGAGAATCTCGACACGACCGTGCTCTTCCGCCGCCTGGAGTCGCTCTCCGGCTACCAGGTCTTCGCGTGCACCCCGCAGGGCCGGCCGCTGCTGCCCGGCATTCCGGTGCCTGACCCCGCCGTGCTGCCCGACTCGGCGGACGCCCCACCAACAATCCCCGGAGGCTTTGCGCTGCCCGTGCTCGCGCCCGGCGGTCCGGCCGGATTCCTGGTCGCCTTCGCGCGGCAGGGGGCCCGCCCGGCTGGGCTCGCCGTGGTCCAGCACATCGCCACCGTGGCGGCGCTGCAGCTGGTCATGCTCCGGCATGAGCGCGAGACGCTGCGCCGCGAAGGCGCCGAGACTCTGGCTGAGCTGCTGCAGGACGTGCTGGACCCGACCACCGCCAAGCGCCGGCTGGCCCGGCTGTCCATCGAGGGCGACATGGTGTTGGTGGTCGTCCGCGCGGTACGCGAGGACGACCTGCTGCGGGCACTGGACGAACTGCCGTTCCTACTGCTCAACCGGGGAGAGGAGCGCTACCTCCTTGGCCTGCCCGAGGTGGGCGCAGCACTCGCCGGCATCCCCGGCCTGTCAGCCGGCATGAGCCGCCCCGTCCCACCCGGGGAGTCACTGCGCGTTGCCCAGCGCGAAGCGCTGTGGGCGGTGTCCAAAGCTGTCGAGTCGGGCCAGTCCCTGGTCCGTTACGGCAAGGACACCACGGGACGGTGGCTTCCCGACGATCCGTCAGTTCTGCGCGCGCTGGTCGAGCACGTGCTCGGCGACGCGCTGCGGTACGACGCAGCCCACGACGCCCAACTGCTCGTCTCCGTACGCACCTGGATGGAGCACAACCGCCGCACCGAGGCCGCGGCCACGGCGCTGCACATCCACCCCAATACCCTCGCCTACCGACTGCGCCGCTTCGCCGCGCTGACCGGACGTGACCTGTCCTCGACCGAGGCCTTTACCGAAGTCTGGCTGGCGATCCGCGCGGCCGGCCAGCTCGGACTGGCAGACGGCCGACTTCAGGCACTGACTCAGCCCCGCGGAGAGTAACGCACCAGCGTGGGGCGTTCGGCGGGGCGGCCGTCCTCCCGGCGACCTCGCCCAGAGCAGGCCTGTAGGGTGCCGAAACTCACGTATCGCTGCTGACCAGGAACTTTGCGAGGGGCGGCAGTCCTGACAGGCTCGGACTGCATGGCGTTGCGCATGCTCTACCTGATCTTCAGTCGGCTCCTCGGACTGATCCTGCTCCTCTCCTGTGCCGACCGGGCGAGGGACGTAGAACTGCTCGCGCTGCGCCATGAGAATGCGATACTGCGCCGGCAGCTCGGTGTCCGACCGCGGCTGACCTGGCCGGAGCGTGCGGTCCTCGCCGCTCTCGCTCGGCACCTGCCCGGCAGGCTCCGCCGACACCGCCCTGGTCACCCCCGGCACACTGCTGTCCTGGCACCGACGCCTGATCCGCTGGAAGTGGCGGCAGAAACCCGCACGGACCGGGCGGCCGCCGATATCCGAGCAAGTCACCGCTCTGATCCTGCGCCTGGCACGCGAGAACCCGACCTGGGGCTCAACCCGCATCCAAGGCGAACTGCGTCGGCTCGGGCACCGGGTCGGTGCCTCCACCATCCGCCGCATCCTGCGTTCCGCCAGACTCGGGTCAGCACCACGACGCGGCCCCACCACCGGGCCTACGTAACTGGCGCGAGTTCCTGCGCGCGCAGGCCTCCGGCCTACTCGCAGCCGACTTCTTCCACGTCGATACCGCGGGCTTGACCAGGCTCTACGCCTTCGCCGTCATGGAGGTCGGCAGCCGCACCGTGCACGTCCTCGGCGTGACCGCCCACCCAACATCGGCCTGGGCCACCCAGCTCGCCAGAAACCTCCTGGCCGATCTCGGCGATCGGGTCTCCGGCTTCCGTTACCTGCTGCGCGACCGTGACAGCCGTTACACCCAGGCTTTCGACGCCGTGTTCACCAGCGAGAACATCGAGATCCTCAAGACCGCACCGCAGGCGCCGAGGATGAACGCCCACGTCGAGCGGTTCATCCGCAGCGTCCGCGCCGAGTGCACCGACCGGATCCTGATCTACAACGAGCAACACAGCCGACGCGTCCTCGCCGAGTACGCGGCGCACCACAACACAGGAAGGCCACACCGGGCACTGGATCTCCGGGCGCCTTCCGACGAACCGAACGTCATACCGTTCCCGGCCCTGCGTATCCAGCGCCACGACATCCTCGGCGGAATGATTCGCGAGTACCGCGACACCGCCTGATAAAGATCCCGGCTGCGCAGGCGAACGCCCAGCTCACAAGGCGCACGGCACTATTGGCACCCCACAGGGACCGCAGACGGCCTTCGCGGTCGGCGGCGCGGTCACACTGGTGATGTGCCTGCCCATCGCTTTCACCCTGCTGAAGGACAGCAGAATCACCGACGCCCCCAAGACCCCCGAAGGTGCACACGATGAGTGAGCGATTCGCCGAGTTGGACAGCCTGGCCGAACGGTGGGGCTTGAGCGGCCTGGACCTGGTCGGCAAGGGTCTGGAATTCTCCGTCTACCGGGCGCAGGGGCGCGACGGGCAGCCCGTCGCGGTGCGTCTCGCGCACCGGCGATTTGACTCGAACGCCAATGACCCCCATGTGGACACCCGGGCCCTGCTCCTTCAGGAGTACGAGATCGCGAGGCATCTGGCCGCCCATGGTCTGCCGGTCGCGGAGGCGAAGGAACTCGTCCTGGCCGACGAGCCGGCATCCCCTGACGTACTACTGTCCGCGTACGTCCCCGATGACGGGTCGGAGCTCGACTCCTTCGCGCTCGGGCAGCTCCTCGCACGACTTCATCAGGTGCCGAAGCCGCGCCTGAGGCCCGTCGCGTCGGAGGGAGCGCCCACGGCAAGCGCGATCACCGCACGCATCGGGCGCCGTTGGGCCGAGATCGGCCACCTTGTCGATGACTGGCCCAAACCGCCGGACGCGTCCCTCATCGCCGAACAGCTCACCAGCCTCACTGAGGACAGGCTCCTCCACCTCGATGTCCGTAGCGACAACATCCGGCGCCGGCAGGGACGGGCCGTCGCCCTGCTGGACTGGTCGAACGCCCTGCTCGGATCCCCCTCGCTGGAGTTCGGGCGCCTGGTCGAGTACGCCCGGTATCCAGAGAACGAGCTCGACATGGCAGCGATCCGCAGCGGATACGCGAGGACGGCAACGGTTCCGCCCGACAGCGATCCGTGCTTGTACGTGTGCCGCCTGGATGCCGCACTGATGCTGGCTCTCGTCTTCCTTTCCGAGGCGCCCGACCCGAGCCGTGGACCGGCAGCAGCCGACCACGCACGAGAACTCGCGCTCAGGATGAGCGCACGTCACGCGTAACAGTTCATTTCGCTGCGAATCTCTTGGAGTACGTCATGGTGAACCTCACCCGTATCTACACGAAGACGGGAGACGACGGCACGACCGCTCTTGGCGACATGAGCGGAACGAGCAAGCTGGACAAGAGGCTTGCGGCCTACGCCGACGTGGACGAGGCGAACTCCACGATCGGCGTGGCTATCGCAGCGGGGGACCTTCCGGACGAGATCGCCACCCTCTTGGTGCGGATCCAGAACGACTTGTTCGACGTAGGCGCGGATCTCTGTACGCCACTGTCGGAATCCGGGCGCGATACGGCCTCGCTTCGTGTGGAGGACTCGTACGTAGAGTTCCTGGAAGAGCAGTGCGACCGGTTCAACGAGGGTCTTGAAAAGCTGCGCAGCTTCGTTCTCCCCGGCGGAACGCCCGCTGCCGCCTTCCTGCATCAGGCCCGAACCGTGGTCCGCCGCGCCGAACGCGCGACCTGGGCCGCTCTGGAAGAGCACGGGGAAACCATGAACAGCACCACGGTGAAGTACCTGAACCGGCTCTCCGACCTGCTTTTCATCCTCGCCCGGCAGGCCAACGTCGCCCGAGGGGACGTCCTCTGGCAGCCGGGCGCCAACCGGTAGGAAACAGCGCCGGTCCGATGGCCGAAGCAATCCTCGGCCGTCGCCGAGACGTCGCGCTCCCGCAAGCGCCTCTGGCGGGCTCGGGTTCAGGACGGCTCAGTGTTGAGGACCGCTGTCGCCCCCGCGGCGAGTGCGGGGCTCCTCGCGTGCAGGACAGCCGTCCCTGACCGCGGTCCTCATTGGCGTCGAGATCCAGGCGGGGCGACGCAAGTAGATGCTGAGCGCGCGGTCGTCATCGCGCAACCGCTGCACGAGCGGGGCCAGGAGCTCTCGCGCTTCATCCGGCTCCGCTGCTGCGAGGAGCTGGGGCGCGATGTCCAGGACTGCGCCCATGGCCAGGGAGTCCTGCGGCGGCGCGGTCTAAGGCTTGGACGTCTTCTTCTTGCCGGCGGTCTTGAGCAGGGGCTGGGCCTGCGCGGTGCGGGAGGCGTGTTCCGCGTCGAGCGTGGCGGCCAGGGCGAGAGTGCTGGAGTACGGGCGGGCCTCTGGCCAGGTCCGGAAGATCCTGGCGACCACGGCTCGCAGGGCGGCGAAGTAATGCGCGACAGGGACGGGCGCCCCTGCGCTCATCGTGGTCGCGGGGCCTCCTGCGACGATCAAGTTCGCAAGGTGCCGTTGGACGTGCAAGAGCACCTTCATGGTGACCGGATCAGGCTCCTCGTGCAGGGGGGCCCTGCTGGGTCAGGTCGGCTCCGCAGGCGGTTGCGGGCTGCTCGGTCGGTGCCGACCGAGCCTGCGCGGAACGGCACTGCCGGGGGTTGAGTGCGTCGTCCGACAGGCGCGCGAGGGCGCTCGCCGTGCGGGCGGACTGCACGGGCATGCCGCATCCGAAGCACTGGTGGGAGAGGAGTCTCCGATGCTGGATGCAGAGGAAGATCACGGGGAGGCGCCACAGCCGTTGCCAGGGGCCGCCGTGGCGGTCCTGGATCGGGGTGCCGTTGCCGGTGAGGCAGGGTGGGCAGTAGCGCGTGGAGCGGGTCAGGACCCACGGGTTGTCGTAGATCATCCGGGCTGGGGTGATGCGTGGGGTGAAGGCGGGGTTCAGTGGCCCGTACCGCTGTCCGAGCGGGGCGAGGAGCATGTCGGTGACCTCGGCGGGCGCCAGGTGGGTGGGCGCGGGCGAAGTCGGTGAGGTGGGCGTCGTCCAGGTGGTGCTGGAAACTCATGGGCAGGCGGGTGGGCAGGCCGGGGCGGTCGCCGGGTGCCAGGCCTGTGCGGCGGACGACTTCTGACAGATGTCGTGCTCAGCCCTTCAAGAAAGACCAGGTCGGGAAGGACGATTGACGACACCTATCGTGCTCAGTCTCACGCACCATGTGCGCTGTCGCTGCTGCCAGGAGGCAGGGACTCCACCGTTCAGCTGACGGGGTCCGGCCACTCGGGTATCAGCCTGTGCCTTGACGACGACGCAAAGGGTTGGTCGACCGGCGAAGTGACATTCTGTAGTGGTCTCATCGGTCGTGTTCTGGAAGACGTTCTGACGGGTGGACCGGCCGCCCTTGAGGGCGGGGCTCTGGGATGGAGGACACGGCTGACGGGTAACGGCGGACGACCGTCACAGCCCGGTTCATCCGGGCGGCCGGAGCGCCCGATGCCGGAGGACGCGCATGCGCGGTGGCGTCTCCGGCGGATCGGCGCCGCTGTGGCTGCCGGTGGCGCTGCGGCTGCCGCGCGTGCCCGGGCCATCGCGCGGCGGATCGGGGAGACGCCTGCGCCGCCGGGGCCTTTTCGGCCCGGGTTCTGGCGTAGTCCGATCCGGGGTCCCTGGCTGACGTCGGTGTTCGGCCTGGTGCTGCTGGTCGGCATTCCGGTGCTCTTCCTCACTGGCGCGCTCTCCTACGCCGCCTACAACCCCGATCTCGGCCCGCACAATGACATGACTCCCGACAAGGGCCTGCTGGGTTTCTATTTGTTCGACTGGCCTACACACCCCTACTGGCTGTACCGGCTGACCCAGGGCGTGCACGTCACGCTGGGCGTGGTCCTCGTGCCCGTGCTGCTGGGCAAGTTGTGGTCGGTGATCCCGAAGCTGTTCGAGTGGCTGCCGGTGCGGAGTGTCGCCCACGGTCTGGAGCAGCTGTCCCTGCTGATGCTGGTGGGCGGCGTCATCTTCGAGTTCGTGACCGGGATCCTCAACATTCAGCTGTACTACGTCTTTCCCGGCTCGTTCTACACCCTGCACTTCTACGGCGCGTGGGTGTTCATCGCCGCGTTCATCGTTCATGTGTGCCTCAAACTGGGCCGGATGTCACGCGCACTGGGCTCACGCAGTCTGGCCACGGAACTGCGCACCGACCTCGCGCACACCGTGCCCGAGCCGCCCGACCCCGACGGACTGGTGCCGACCGCACCGGCGGCGCCGACGATGACGCGGCGTGGCGCCGTGGGGTTGGTGGGGGTGGGCTCGCTGACCCTGCTGGTAGTCACGGCCGGGCAGAGCATCGGGGGCCGGCTGCGGAACACCGCCTTGTTCGCGCCGCACAACCGCAACCCCGGCGGCGGCCCGATGGACTTCCAGATCAACAAGACGGCCGCGGCCGTCGGCATCAACCCGGCACATGTGGGTCCTGCGTGGCGGCTGGAGGTACGCGGCCGTGCACCGATGCTGGTCTTCACGCGCGCGCAGCTCCTGGCGATGCGCCGGCACGACGCTCTCCTGCCGATCGCCTGCGTGGAGGGATGGTCCACCGAGGACCAGCACTGGAGCGGCCTCAGGCTCACCGACCTGGCCGCCATGGCGGGGCTGCCCGGGGCCGGAAGCGTCCTGGTGGAATCCGTCCAATCGCGCGGTGCTTTCCGCTCGGTGGTGCTGCGCGGCAACCAGATCCACGACCCGCGATCTCTGCTCGCCCTGCGTGTCAACGGCGCGGACCTCTCGCTCGACCACGGCTATCCGGCCCGGATCATCGTCCCGGCCAACCCCGGCGTGAACAACACCAAGTGGGTGCACCGGCTCACCTTCAGGACATGACCATGGCACGCTTCGTTCGCTGGTACGGCTCCGGGCCCCTGCACCTGCTTGTGCTGATCTGCTCCTTCGCCCTCACGGCCTACGCCATGGTGCGCCTGTTCGCCGTTCGGCCGCTCGAGGTGGCGATCTGGTTCGTGGGGGCGGCAATCCTTCACGACCTGATCCTGCTGCCTCTGTACTCGCTCGCCGACCTGTCGGCTCACTCCGTGCCGCGGCATCGCACTGGCCGGGTACCGACCGTGGCATGGATCAACTACCTGCGCGTACCCACCTTCCTGTCCGGTGTGCTGCTGCTCGTGTGGTTCCCCCTCATCCTCGATCTGGCGATCCCTTACCGAGACGACACCCGCTTGCCGGAAGGGGTATACCTCGGCCGGTGGCTGGCGATCACCTGCGTGCTGTTCGGTGCGGCGGCACTGGCCTTCGCTCTCAAACTGCGCCGCGTCCGGCGAGCCGTCCCCGCCGACGGGCACCGGCCCCCACCCGGTCGCGATGCCGAGCCGTGACGCCTGAGGAGAACAGGTCGCCCGCCGCACACGAGGACCCCTATGCACTGGCCCTGCAAACCGATCGCGGGCCGGTGTACCTGAGGTTCGCCGACGGGCGCCGGACCCGATTGCCGGTACGCCGCTGGGGCGCGCGGCCCACCGGGGCCGACGAGACGCTGCTGGAGCGCTGCAGGGGCCCCGTACTCGACATCGGCTGCGGACCGGGCCGCCTGTGCAGGGCGCTCCTGGACCGGGGCGTCTGCGCCCTTGGTATCGACGTCGCTCCCCACGCGGTCGCCCGAACGGAGACCCGCGGCGGGGCCGCACTGTGCCGGTCAGTGTTCGACCCGCTGCCGGCTGAGGGAAGCTGGCAGACCCTGCTGCTCGTCGACGGGAACATCGGCATCGGCGGCGACCCGCATGCCCTGCTCCGCCGCTGTACCCAACTCATCGCCCCGACGGGATTCCTGCTCGTCGAAGTCGACCAGCGTGATGTCGAAGAGGGCTGCACCGCTTGGGTGGAGGACACCCATGGCAACCGCGGCCCAGCCTTCCTCTGGGCGCGCCTTGGGACGCCGGCCGTCCGCCGGGTCGCCGAAAGCCTCGGGCTCAGCGTCACCGACCAGTGGGTCAGTGGCCGACGGTGCTTTGTCTCCCTCGGTCGTCACGACGCACGTTCCTCAGCCGTCGCATCTCACGCGCCCCGGGTGCAGCCGCGGTGAGGATACGGAGCTGTGCGAGCGACAAGTCGAGCGGGTCAGACGCGCCAGAACCTGCCGCCCCGTCAAGGCAACCGCCGACGGCCAGGAGGTGCGATCCGCCGGTGGTGCTGTTTGAGTGAGATGAATCCGCCGCTCAGGGAGGCTGCGATGGACGACCCACCGGTGCCTGAAGCGCTCTACGGTGCGGGCGGCCGCTCAGTCCGTCCGGGCCAGGCCGCGTCAGCGGGCCGGAGGCGGATGGACTGCCGCCGATGAGCGGGCGACCGATCGGTGACCATGCATTGCTGTCCGACTGCCGCTCGGCCGCCCTGGTCACCTCCGACGGCTCAGTGGACTGGCTGTGCCTTCCCCGCTTCGACAGCCCGGCGCTCTTCGCCCGACTCCTCGACGAGGACGCCGGCCACTGGTCCATCCGCCCCACCGGCGCCGCCGACGTCAGCCGCCGCTACCTCGAGGAGACCCTCGTACTGGAGACGACCTTTCGTACCACCGGTGGAACGGCGGTCCTACGCGACGCACTCGCCCTGGGACGGCGAGAGCGCGGACACGCTCTCGGCACCGCGTCTCCCGGAATGCTTCTGAGGCAGATCACCTGCACCGAAGGACGAGTGCCCGTCGAGATCACCTGTGCGCCACGCCCGGAGTTCGGACTCGTCCACCCCCTCCTTGCACCTGTGCGGGGCGGGCTCGTCGCGTATGGAGGCGCCCACGTCCTGTTGCTGTCGACCCCTATCGACCTGAGGGTGAGCGGTTCCACCGCGCACGGTCAGATCACTCTCCGGGCGTCGGACCGCCTCGGCTTCGCACTGCAGGTCGGGCCGGCATGGGGAACCGAGCCGATGCCCTGGCGAGCGGGGCGTATCCGGCGGCGCTTGAACGACACCGTCGAAGGCTGGCGCTCATGGTCGCGGCTGCACCGCGGCTACGTCGGCCCCTGGCAGGACGAGGTGGGCCACAGCGGACGCGTGCTGCGGGCACTGACCTTCGCGCCCACGGGGGCAATTGTCGCCGCGGCCACCACCTCTCTGCCCGAGTGTGTGGGCGGCACGCGCAACTGGGACTACCGCTACACCTGGGTCCGCGACGCCAGCTTCACTCTGCAGGCGCTGGCCACCGCCGCCTGCGAGAAGGAGAAGGACAAGTTCTTCGGCTTCCTAGCCCGAGCCGCGGCAACCCAGCTCCACCGCGGCGTGGACCTGCAGATCATGTACGGCATCGGTGGCGAACGCGACCTCAGTGAGCGGATCCTGCCCCACCTCGCCGGCTGGCGCGACAGCACCCCCGTACGCAGCGGCAACGAAGCATGGCGCCAACGCCAGCTCGACGTCTACGGCGAACTCCTCGACGCCGCCTACCAGACCTTCCCGCCCAACGAGCACCTGGACCCGCCCACCCGCGCATTCCTGCTCCAAGCGGCCGAAACAGCCACCCGTCGCTGGGCCGAACCCGATCAGGGCATCTGGGAGACACGCGGGTCGGACAGACACTTCCTGCACTCGAAACTGATGTGCTGGGTTGCCTTGGACCGGGCCATCGCGATGGCCCCCGCCCTTCAGGCCGACGAACGCGTACCCCACTGGCGGCACGAGCGGGAGCAGATCCGCCAAGCCGTCGAACAGCGCGGATGGAACCCCCGCCTGGGCGCCTTCACCCAGGCGTTCGACAGCGACGACCTGGACGCCTCAGCGCTGATGCTGCCCATCGTCGGCTTCCTTCCCCCGCACGACCCCCGCATCCAGTCCACCGTGCTGGCGATCGCCACCCACCTCACCGACCGCAACGGTCTGATCCGCCGCTACCTCGGCGACGAGATCGAAGGAGGAGAGGGAGCCTTCCTGCTGTGCACCTTCTGGCTCGCCCAGGCCCTCGCCCTGGTGGGACACACCACCCGCGCACGGCGGGTGTTCCAAACCGCCGTCGCGCACGCCAACGACGTCGGCCTGATGGCCGAGGAGACCGACTCCACCACGGGAGAGGCCCTCGGCAACTTTCCGCAAGCCTTCAGCCACATCGGGCTCATCAACGCCGCCCGCGCCATCCGCGACGCCGAGCGGCAACCCGCACCACGACGATTCGAACGCTAGCTCCCACCACGAAGCAGCGGGTGGCGTAAGAAGGCGTCAGATCGCAGGCACGACAGCAGGCGAGCGTGGATGACACATCGCGCAGCACCGTCTCCCTGCGGCTTCGGGAACCAACTGAACAAACGCCCTGCCCGCCTAGGCGTGTCCGAGGGGTCCCGTGACGGGTCTGGCGGTGGATCCGTTAGTGAGAACGAGGAGGGAGAGCAAGCTCAGCGCGTGAGCAGGCACCCAGCCGCGACGCCGAGGAAGATCATGGCTCCGAAGAACAGGCCGACGATCCGATGTAGGCGGTACTTCCGGGTGAATACCCGTGCGCTTTTGGGTCTTTCGGGCAGGTAGGCGACCGGTACACTGGTTCCGAGGGCCAGCCCCGTCCCCGTCGCGGGGGGCCGGAACCTGACGGGTCGGCCCTGCCGGTCGGTGAACTCGATGACGGGCGTCGAATAATCGTCCGCCGACGTGTGCTCCTGGTCCACCACCACCCCCTCGGCGTGCAGCCCGTAGCGGCTCAGCCGCATCTGCAGCCGTGCCTCCCGGGCACTGGCCCACAGACTCACCAGGCCCGCCAATACGGCCAGCCCGATACCGATCGTTTCACCCGTCATCCGTCCCCTGCTCTCCCTCGCGCAGCGCCCGCCCAGCATGGGCCGCGCATCAGGAGGACGCGGCACGCAGCCCGATGGTTCACGAAGGTGCGCGGGCACACCGGCTCCTCGGGCTTCCGTGGTCGTGGCAGAACATCACCGTGCTCGACGCCGTGCTCGCCCAGTTCCCCGACATCCACCGCCACGGCACCAGGATCCTCATCCGCGCGGACAACGCCGCATCTGCCAAGGCGTTCCCGGCCCACATCCGCAGCCTCCGCTCGCGCGGAATCCGCACACGAAGAAGCTCCGCTATCGGCTGCTGCACGCAGCCGCCCGCATCACCCGCGGCGGGCGCCGCATGCACCTGCGGATCGCCGCGACCCGGCCCTGGCGAAACGAGCTGACCAGCACATTCGCACCTAGCGGCACTGCCACGGCTAGCCACCTGAACCTTGGCCCCGTCCATGCACACCCACGACCGAGGAAGGGTGGAGAGCCCGACCTGCGCGTCGGGCCTCGACCGTGCCCGCCCGGCAGCCAACAACCAGAACCCCCACTACACGGCCCTCACACCAGCTCAGCCACCCGAAGCGAAACGGGGAGGCTACTGTGTGGTCGTCAGTTGCCCGGAGGGCTGGGCGACGCGCTGATCTGCTTGGCGTAGGTCTGGGTGTACTTCGGGATCAGCGCCTCGATCCGGTTGACGTAGTTCTGCGTCTCGGGGATCTGTGGGATGCCCTGGGCCTTGAGCACCGCGCCGGGGCCCGCGTTGTACGCGGCGAGCGCGAGCTGGGTGGGGTCGCCGGGGATGCCCTTGACCTCCTTGAACAGGTGGCACATGTAGGCGCTCTGGGCCGGGATGGCGTCGTCAGGGTTCCAGATGTCGGCCTTGCCGTCGCCGGTGTAGTCCTTGCCCCACTGCGCCCAGGTCGACGGGGAGAACTGCGCGATGCCCTGGGCTTGGCCAGAGTCCGCCTGCGGGTTCCAGTGGCTCTCCGCGTCGAGTTGCGCGGCCAGTATCGGAACGCTCAGCTCCGGGCAGGTCTTGGTGGCCGACTGAACGGTCGCCAGATACTGATGGGGAATAGTGGGCAGTGCGGGCGGCCGGGTCAGCCACCAGACGACGCCGAGGGCGGCGGTGACTACGAGTATGGCTCCAAGGGTCAGGCCCACCAGAAACCCTCGACGGCCGGAGCGCCTGGTTTCTATCTCCGCCGGAGAAGCTCGGTACGCTGTGGCGGGCGACGACACCCCCCAGGAGGGACGTGCGGGCTGCTGACCTTGTCGCCATACCCCGCCGCTGCCCGTCGCTCCGGCTTGCTGCTCTTGCATGTTCCCAGTCCGTCCGGTCGGTTCATCCGGTGATGTGTCGATGACGGGTGGGACGCATTGGGCTCCACGTTAGTTGCAAGATCGCGCAACCGAGCGAGCGTCTATGGCGATTGCCACCACTGACCTCGGCGTGAGCCGCCACAGTTCTCTCCCCTCACGCCCGCTTCACAGTCGCCTTATGCACGCGCATCCGGTGCAGGCGTCGAGGCTCAGGCCACCAGGGGCATGGCCGGGCTGCCCACTCGGGTCGGCCTGGCAGGCGGCGTCAGGTGACACAGGGCAAGTTGCCGTCCGGCGCTGCAGCCTGACGTTGATCGCACGACCAGGGAAGACGGGTGCCCGAGACGGTCAAGAAGCCGGTGAAGGGTCCCGAGGGGCGGATGCCGCGCGCGGACCACCCGCGGCGAGCTGCGCAACCAGCTTGCGAGAGCCGTCCTGTCCGTCGCCACCAGCCACTCCGTCCACGTCTTACAAGGACGTCATCGATTTCTTCACCTCGGTTGGGCTGTCGCTCGTCGCTCGTCGAAACTGGACCGGCGTACACAAAAACAACCTGCGCGCTGATCCCCGTAAAAGCCTCCTCGCACGCTTCACGCTCACCCTGAAGGCCTCCCTCACCGCCAATGTCCTGACTGCTCCGGTCAGGCTGGCCAGCTGACGAGGCGTCCGGCCTCACCCCGGAGGACATCGGCGCGCCAGAACCGTACGGTCGATTGCGCACTGCCCGAACAGGCATACAGCGAGCCGGACTTGGCCGACGGCTTCGACGGCGCAACCTGACGAAGCGCGGGATGGAACCCGGGGAAGAGTCATCAGTTGCGCAATAATGAAAGTATCACCTGAGGGGGCAAGGGGGGAGGGCCGGAGCATGTGGGGTGAGTCCACGGCGGAGCACCTGCTGGAAAGGTTAGCGAAGGAATGTCCATCGCCTCAGAACGACCAGATCCAGCTCACTACGGGTTGACCGCGTCGGGATAGCAAGCGTTGACGACCAGCGCAGGGACCCCACTGCGGCAGACCGCGCTCGTGCCGGCCGCACACAACTGCGCCCATGACCGTCATGGCACCGACATGGACGTGCTCGCCCGCCTGGGCGGGCACTCTCCCGACCAGACCGCAGAGTTGCTCGACCGGCTGGTAACCGCGCGCACTCCGACCGTCTGGCACCATCACCGAGACACCGGCGAAGTCCTCTGGCAACTCCCGCGCGGCTCTACACGCACCGGCTCAGCAATACGCCCCGGACCGTGTCACGTATCGCAGCTCTGATGCTCAGGTTGAGGAACAGACATCACTCAAGAGGAACATAAGACTCTGCGCGTCCGTACTATCTCTACACTGGGCTACTCGCAGCAGTTACCTCTTCTGCCCTCGGAAACCAGCCCGAGAACACATGCGCTTGGCTCTCCCGCCTGCGCCGAAGATGCTGCATACCCGGCCACGAAACCGAGGAAAGGCCAACGCCATGTCGCAGAGCACGACTACCACCAGCGAGGTGACGTCGCAGTACACCGCCCAGGTCACCAGCGACCTTGAGCGCAACGTCACGGAGCAGGAACGCATCGGTGCGGAGATCACCGCGCTGCAGGAGCAGCTGACCGCCCTGCAGCACGACCACTCGGTCCTGGTCAACGTGCAACAGGCGCTCGGCATGACGTCCGCCCCGGCTCGGCTCACGGGTACGCCGGACGGCGCCACCGTGCCCGCTGCCCGCAGGAAGACCCCTGGCGAGCTCGGCGCCGGCAAGCGGACACGAGCCAAGAAGACCCCCGGCACACCAGGCCGCACGACAGTCAAGAAGCCCGCAGACAAGGCCGCAGCCACCACGGCAGGCCAGCCCACACTGGTCGAACTCGTCCGCAGCCACCTCGCCGAACAAGGCGAACCCCGCTCCGCAGCGGACGTCACCACCGCGCTCGGCGCCGCCCACCCCGAGCACGGCATCAAGACCACCGTCGTACGCAACACCCTCGAAAGACTCGTAGCCAAGAAGCAGGCCCAGCGCGTCAAGCAGGGCTCCTCCGTCTACTACACCGCCCCTGATGCCGCCGAGCAGAGCGCCACACCGTCCCACAACGAGGCGCAGTCCGAGCAATCCGAGTGAACCCAGTCGGCAGCTCGCTGCCAGCGCAGGCGTCGAGGATGTGGAGTGAGCAGCGGACTCGCGCCGGGCCAGAAGGTCGCCAGGGCTGCAGTCGAGCGCGGCACACGGGGCGGCCGGCGTGGACAGCTTCACCTGGGAAGGCTGCTTGGTGAAGAGTACGGAGACCGATGCCGCAGGCAGGTCGAGGCCGGCCGGCTCGGCGAGCAGTCGACGCAGTTCGGTGCCCGTCCAGATGCCGCGCTGTGCCGCGGCCATCCGGAGCTTCCATTCCAGCTCGGTCGGAGGGACGGTGGGTTCAGCGGCGCGGAGAGCTACCGGAGTCATGAAGACTCCGGTAGGTCAGCCGACCAGGCCGGTGGGAGTGGTGACGGTAGCGCCGAGCCAGGCGTTCTCGACGAAGGTGAGACTGGGGCGGACGTAGGCCATGGTCGCGGCGATGTGCCGGTCGCCCGGCAGCTACTGGACGGTGAGCAGGTCCATGCTCCGCTCGTAGTGGTGTGCGGCGCCGGCCCGGCACAGGTCGTGCAGGGTGAACCGGTCGCCTTCGGGCCGACCTTCCAGAAGGATCTGGTCCGGACCATCGAGCATGGGCGTCCATCTCGGGCGCGGGCCCGAGGCGTTGGCTGCGTTGCGGAACCCGGCTCGCACCGCCCCGGCCGGGGCGGGCCAGGCGGCAGGGAAGCCGGTCACACAGCGGGAGCCCTCAGGCGGCACGGGCAGGGATGGTGTGGCGGCGGTCCTCTCCGACCGAAGCCCCTCCCCCCAACTCCCCCGTGACCGACGTTTCCTCTTCTCCAGATGCCGGGGTGGCCCCTCACCCTCACGCCCGCACCGCCTCCGTGAGGCGGGCGTCCCGGCGGGCGAAGCGGTGGGGGAAGATCCCCCAGCGGATGGTGCCGCACGAACTTGAGCCCGACGTCCTGCGCGTGGAGCTCCTCGAGCTCGGGGACGCGTTCCGCGCCTGCCAGCAGCGCACCGAGCCCGACCCCGCACTCCTCGGCAAGCTCCACGAGCGCAAGGCCCGCGCCTTCCGTCTGTGGGCCGACCTCACTGGCGACGGCTCTCTGCGTCACGCAGGCGAACCGCGTCGAGAAGGCCGCGCAGACCACCCGCGAGATGCACGCGAACCGCCTAGGCCAGCACGTCGGCGACACGGCGGGCGGCGACGAGCCGGTGGTGGAACGGCTGCTGACCCGGCAACAGGCCGTGGACACCGCGCCGTGCTGGACTACATCGCCGCCCACTCCCCGCACCCGGAGGCCGAGGTGCGCCTGGCGGTGCTCATGCTCACCCTGCGTGCCGCACGCGCCGGCACCGGGAACGTCACGCCACAATCCGGCTCCTGGCCCTGTACCCCGCCGCCCGCACCCCTCCCGACGGCCGCCTCGGAACCGCCGACGACGGCGGACTCCCCCTGGACCAGGCCGCCGCGTTCTGCACCCTGTCTCCCGACCAAGTCGCCGAGCGCGCCGGACCACCGGTCACAGCTGACCGGCTCACCGAAGCCCACATCGCCCGGGGAAGACTGCGCGGACAGCTCTCCGAGCGCATCCTGCCGCTCGGAGAGCTGCTTTGACATGTTCCCTGGCCTAAAAGTCCAGGGATTCCGGCCTGGGTCGTCTGGCCCTTCCGGGGCTTCCTGCTTCGACGCGCCCTTCCGGGGCTTCCTGCCTCGACACGACGTGCCGGGACTTTCGTCCTGGTCAGACCGGCGCTCCACGAGGCCCGCCCCATCTGGCAGTGCTGACACGACCCTGCCCTGTCAGGGCTGGTCCCGCCCTTCCCGGCACTAGCGGGATCAGGCTGCTCAGCTTCACCGCCCTGCTGCGACAGGACAGCGGCGGAGGTCTCTCGCCTCCACTCGAGACACCAGCGCCTCGTGGCGCACCCGCTCAACTTCGAAGACCCGGATCGGCCGACGCATCCCCAGCATCCTCATGTATGTCCGCCCTCGCCATCTGCTCAGCCAGCTTGGCGGGGAAGTCCGGCCACTCGGCGGGGACGACCTCGATCGTCTGCGTCTGCACCTCGCGCAGATTGTGCCCGTCATCCAGCACCACCACGGGCTGCACGATCACCTTCACCAGACGGAGTCGCGGAATTGCCGATTCATGTGCCGAGTTACGTCCCACATCGAACCCCTCAATCTCACGCGGCAGCGAAGGCCGGGATGACAAGCACGTTTCCCGATGAGTCCATGACCTTCAGGTACTCTGTTGGCGTGGCCGGCAACGGAGCCGCCCCGCCCGCGGCTCCGACGGTCGTCTGAGCATTGGCGGCGGCGTTCCACTGGGGGATACCGTTGTAGTTCAGTAAGAAGGCGTCACGACCTGCGCTGATGTATCCAGTCGCTGCGAAGGCATTGGAAACCGCAAGTACTCCAGGTTGTTGCCTGTACAGGCAGGCGTTGGGGTCCGCGCCAAACCTGAGCTGACCACCACCGCCCGACCCGGTCCCAGACGAGATCTCAAGCTCCACAGAGTTATCCGCGGTGTCGACAAGTTGGATCGCTGGACTGAACATCCCTGCCGGATTCCGCATGACCAGTTTCCAACGGCCAGTCGCCACTGGGTCCACCCAGATCTGATCAGTACCGCTGAAGTCCATCAGGTTGAGGATGTGCGCCACGGCACCATTCCCGGCCTGCACGTTCAGCGTCCCCATGTCCGGTTCCTCGGTGACATGTGCGCCGATGACCCAGCACCGGTAGGCAGATTCCGGCTGTGACTTACCGATGCCGACCGTGGGATCAGCGGGTCCGTTGTGCGAGAGATAGATCAGGTCATTGACGTTTCCGGGCTCCGGATAGTCGATCTTGAAAGCGACCACGAAATCACGTCCTGGTTGGGCAGCCGAAACGTCGATGCCGGAGCCCCACCCCCCGTTTGCCGCGCGATAGAACAACTCCGGGGCCGATGTTGGACTTGTGTCCATCCGCAACGTGAACGAGTTGTTCGTCTCGATCCCCGAGCCGCTGCCGTAGAGGCTTCCCTTCGAGCCGTCCGGCAGCACGCCGGTGCCGAACTCGAGCCGCGAGCCATCGGCGATCTTCCAGTCGCCAGTGATCGTCTCGTCGAGCGCCCTCTGGGGATACAACGCGTCGAGCGTGGACCTCTTCACCCGCTTGTTGGTCCCCGACGGAGCCATCTGCGTGTCGGACTTGTCTACGACTACGAACTCGTCGTCGGCGGCGAGAGCGGTCAACTCGGCGAGCTCAGAGATACGCGCATCCGGCATTTCAATCCCTCTGCAAACTGGAAGGTATTCGCAATGCCTCACCGCCGCCCGGATGGAGCAGGTGCCCGCCCCATGCGGCGTCGCCGCAGTGATCCGTCCGATCCAGACCGCCCCCCTGCTCGCCGGGCGGGAGGCCGCCGAGCCCGAGGCCGGAGGAGCGGTCCGCAGCGACTGCCGCCTCCAACAGCAGGCGGCTGCCGGATTCCTGGAGAAGCGCGTTGCCGGATTCCTGGAGAAGCGCGTTGCCGTTCCCTTGCAGGAACCTCGCCACCGCCCGTGCCGGTCGGAGGAGCGCCTGCCCGCTCATCGGCCCAACCCCTCCGGGAGGTAAGGGCAGGGGATCCCGGTCCGGTTCACATAGAGGATGGCGTCCAGGAGGCTGTGCAGGTCGTGGTCGGGTGGCCGGCCGATGTCCAGATCCGGGCCGCGGCGTTCTGCCCGCCACGCGGCCAAAATGGGCTCAACCAACTCCCAGCGGGCATCGGACAGATCGCTCGGAGAACGACGATACTCAGCCATGACTCCTGAAGTACCGAGCGGCTGCCGGTCTGGCCAGGTGCATGCACCAGGCGCGCGAAGCTAAACGGTGCAGGACGGCGCGTCTTGGGATCAAAAAGGAGGAGCGCGGACAAGGGGGCAGCCTAATGCCTTGCTGACGCCATTAGCCTCTCTCAAGACATGAGCACCATCCAGACCGAGCCGCATATCAGCTCAAACCACTCCAACACGCAGGGCCTGCACAGATCACGCCGTACATCCCAGCCGTGACGCACGCGCCGCTCCCAACGCGCGCATCGGCCGCGGTGGCTACGTACGGGAGAAGCGGGTTCTGGCGCAGGTCTTGGGGAGCGGTCGCGAAGGGTTTTACCGCAGTGTTCGTTTGTGAGGGTCCGGGTTCGCGTGAGACCGCGTACGCCTCGCCGTCTGATGGCGGGAGTGACACTCCGTCAGATCTGCGGCTGTCTGTGCCGTGGCCGGCTGTGGCCGGTGACGATGCTGGTCATGCAGGCCGACGAATCGTTCTGGGACTCTCTCGTGTTCGACGGGATCGACGACGTGACGTCGAGGTCCGTGACTGCCGTCTTCGGCACGGTCGACGTGATGGCGAGAGGCCGGGCCGGTGGCGCAGCATGTCCGGACTGGGGCCGCTTCTCGGACCGGCATCGGTCACCTGCTCACAAAGCTTCCGGGTCTGCATCCAGTCGTTGATGAATTGCACCTGTGCCGCGGCGTACTGCAGTTACTGATCGGCACTCTTGGCTTTCCACGGGGTGGGGCGAGGCACGTGCGGGGCCGAGCGGATGTCCTTGACTGCCTGATCAGCTCGGTCGGAGGCATCGATCCCGGCGAGGGCGGTAAGGAACTCCGGTCGGCGGCCTCGGTGGGGGGCGCGGGCCGGGAAGTCGATCCGGGCACGCAGCGGAGGGGGTGAGGGCCCTGCGCCGTAAACGGGCAGGCGGGCCACTGGTATCGAAGAAACCGGTGAAGGCGGGCGGTCGAGCAGCGTGGCCACGCCTCCGGGCGCCACCGGCAGTTGGGACGCCCGGTGCCAGGCCAACGTCAGTGCCAGGCCAACGTCAGTGCCAGGAAGGAGACTACAACCACCCCCATCACACCGGCGAGAACAAGTAGCAGAACCTTGGTGGCGGACATGCTTACCCCATCATTCCGTGAATTCCTTCCGGATCCCCAAGAAGGGCTATCCGGGAGAGGTGTGTGTGCCAGCGAGCGCGAGACGCGCATGTGCCTTCGCATCCCGCTTCCGAGCCACGACGTTAGGCACGGCGCACGGTCTTGCGAAGTCGCCGTTCGTCGCGATCCGCTCCTACGGAAGTCGCGGGGCGATAGGACCGTGCGGGCATCCGGGCCCTGGCAGGGCCGTGCCGCTGAGGGCGTGCCGCTCCCGCACGTCGGTCCCCGGGCGCCTCCTTACCCGCGGGTGTCGACTTTCGTCGCTGTCCGTCGAGACTTTCGGTGTCCGGACGACCCTGATGCAGCCCTTTATGCTCGACCGGGTGGAGGCGACAGCAAGGGCATGGCGCAGGCTCGTCCGCCAGGCGCTGCCTGGGCCGTGGAACGTGCGGGCGTACGTGAGTGAAATCGCCGCGATGCTCGGCATCGGCGCGGTGGCGGCCTGGCCGGAGGCCGCCTGGACAGCTGGGACCGCCGCGGCTGTGGGCGTCGGAGCGCTGGCGGCGGCTCTGTACGTCCTGCGGCGCGGATTGCCCGGGGCCGTGCTCGTCGCCTCAGCGGTGAGCACCGCCGTCTGGCCCGGCTGCGCGCCGTTGCTGATGTGCGCCAGTTGGTCAGCCGGGCGCCGTCTGGAGCGACCCCGGTCCCTGATCGTCGCGTTCACGACGACGCTCGCCTTCATGCCAGCCGTGTCCTGGTGGAACCGGCCGGACCCGCGGGCCGTGGACACGGTGGTCCTGCTCGACGTCACGTGTTTTTTCACCCTGGTGCTGCTGCCGGCCCTGGTCGGGCGGTACCAGGCGCAGCGCCGCACGTTGCTGGTCACCCTCCAAGAGCGCCACGACCAGTTGCTGCGGGAACGGATCATGGTGGCTCGGCAGGCCCGGTTGCGGGAGCGGCACCGCATCGCCCAGGACATGCACGACAGCCTGGGCCATCAGCTCACGTTGGTAGCCGTTCAGGCCGGTGCCCTGGAGATGGACCGCGGTCTGGCGGAAACCCACCGCGCGGCGGTCCGGTTGCTGCGGCAGGCCGCGGTCGCCGCGATGGGCGAACTGCGCCAGGTGGTCGGAGTCCTGCACGACGGTTCCGGTGCCGAGAGCTCAGGCGGCATCGGCGACGTCGAACGACTCGTCGACTCCACCCGGCAGGTCGGCACCCGGGTCGGGTTCCGGCGCACCGGCCAGGAGCGATCGCTGTCCGCCGCGACCGGCCAGGCCGCTTACCGGGTCGTCCAGGAAGCGCTCACGAACGCCCACAAGCACGCGGCGGGCGCTGCGGTCGAGGTCGCGCTGCACTATGAGCCCGATGCCCTGGTGGTCGAGGTCGTCAACATGCCACCGCCGCTGCCGTCAGCCGCTGCCGTTCCGGTCAGCGGGAGCCAGGGCCTGGCAGGGTTGCGCGAGCGGGCCCGGCTTGTCGGTGGGATGGTCCGCGCCCGGCCCACCGAAGACGGCGGGTTCCGGGTGGCGGGCGTCCTGCCCTACGAGGCCACCGGTTCCGCGGAACCCGACGACGACGCCTGGCTCAACGGCGTCTCGTCGGCCAACCTCGGGCCACCGGGTTCCGCACGTCCCCTCTCGTACACGCGTCATCGCGCGTACGGCTGGACTCTCGCTGTCATGGTGGGCGCGACGGCCGCGGCACTGACTGCCATGGGGCTGTTCCTGGTGCTGTGACAACCCGCGCAGAGGCCACCCCGTTACGGATCGGGCCGAGTCGGCGTGGGAAGGTAGGGGACCTTGAAACGCGCTGCGGCCTGCCCCGCAAGGAGCCCCATCGATGATCCGAGTCCTTGTCGCGGACGACGAGCCCCTCATTCGGGCCGGTATCCGAATGATCCTCACGTCCGCGGACGACATCGACGTCGTGGCCGAGGCGGCCGACGGCCGACAGGCCGTCGATCTGGCCCGTGCCCACCGGCCCGACGTGGTGCTGCTCGATATTCAGATGCCGGAGATGGACGGCCTGACGGCGCTGGGCGAGCTACGGCATTCGGTGCCCACGGCGCACGCGCTGATCCTGACCACCTTCGGTGAGCGCGAAAATGTTCTGCGCGCGCTCGGCACAGGTGGCGCCGGCTTCCTACTCAAGGACACCGCCCCCACCGAACTGATCCAGGCAGTGCGCGCCGCAGCCAGCGGCGACGCGTTCCTCTCCCCCGCTGCCGCCCGCCACGTGGTGGACACCATCGCCACCAGCCCTGCCTCCCAGCGCCGCGAGGAGGCCCGGCGCAGGCTCAAGACCCTGACGGAACGCGAACTCGACGTGCTCACCCTGCTGGCAGAAGGGCTGTCCAACGCGGGCCTTGGCTCGCGCCTCCACACGAGCGAGGCGACGGTGAAGACCTATGTCAGCAGGATCCTGGCCAAGCTCGAATGCGAGAACCGGGTACAGGCGGCTCTGCTGGCCCGCGACGCCGGCCTCGATGCACAGCCCCTGTGACCTGCCGGACCAGCGCACCACCACCCGCGCCTTCCGCAACTGTCGCCCGTCCGCGCACGGGTTGATGTCGTGCGCGCAACCGGGATTGCGGCGAAGGCTTCCAGGGCCCGAACCGCTCCGGCAGGTCACGTCAGTGCACCCCGGTTCGGGCCCTGTGCGGGATCCCGTCGATCAATTGCCGTTGATCGCGACACCGTCCGTCCACAACGGCCGTTGCTCACTGGTAGAAGCGGCTGCAGCCGCTCCCACTCGGCGTCCGATGGGTTACCACGTCCATCCCGCCCCAGGCTCAGGACAACGAGCCTGATCAAGCAGAAGCCGTCCGGAGTGCGGCGACCCGCCCATTCCGCGAGCTGCCGGCCGTTCTTGCGTGCCGTCTGCCCAGCAAGCCACGGGCATAGTCCGGCATCCGCCACCGCAGATCCGCCCGAGCGAGCCGGCCCGCCACCCGAGCGGACACGGACTCCAACTCCGCCTGCCAACAGTCTGCTTCAGTCATCCCCTCCATGCCGGAACAACGACCGGCTCAGGACACGAACATCTGCTGGAGTGCCGGGGATTTCCCGGAGGGGCAATGGAGGCCTGCGTGCCGGTGCGCGCCCGGCGGCTGGTCACTCCGGCTTGATGCGCGGCTTGTCCTCCTGACTGCGGCGGCGGTGGGACTCCGCGTACACCTGGGAACGGAAGTGCAGGACGGGGTCGTTGGAGGGTTCGATGCCCGGTGGGACGTTGGTGGGGTCGAAGACGAGCCCCTCGACGTGTTCCTGGTCCTCGTGCAGCCGGTCGACGACGAGGCGGCCCGCGGTCACCGTTTCGCGGTCGTCGGGCCACTGGCGGGTGACGTCGTCGGTCGGGTCTTCGGGGGCCGCCATCTGGAAGACCAGCCGCCAGGCGGCCGGCGCCTGTTCGACGCGCTGCTTGATCTCGCTGATGAGGTACTGCGGCGGCAGCAGCCGGTCGTGTTCGGGACGGATCGCCGCCTCACCGGCTTCCGGGACCCAGCGGTAGCGGAACGCCCGCCGCCGTCCTTCCGCGTCGACGAGGAAGTACGCGTGGAGCCCGTGGAACGGCGTGGTCGCGAAGCTCTCGGTGGCGGGCAGCCCGGCGATGGCCTTCAGCCCGGGAACGGCGTGGCGGTGGCCCGCCACGTACTTCAACAGCCGGCCGGGGTTGGGCAGTGCGAGTCTGCCACGGCGCTGGGCCGTCGTGATGCCGATGAACTCCTCGGCCGTGCCCGCCGGGAACGCGGAGATGTTGGGCGCGCCCCAGGTCGCGTGTGATCCGGACGGCAGCGCGAAGCGGACCGCGAGGCCGAGGACGGCGCCGCGACTGCCGGAGGCGCGGTCCGGGGCGTACGGGCTGCCGGTCGCGTTCGACAGTCGTACGACCGTGTCGACGGGCGTGCCCTGGAAGTGCTCGGCGGTGGTGAGCGCGGCGGCCTCGGGGGTGGCGGTGAACGTGCCGCGGAAACCGATGCCTCGCGGATGTGCCCGACGGTGGCCCGGCACGGTGCCGGTGTGGTCCTCCATCGCGCGCATTGCCCGGTCGACCTGGTCGGCGGTGTGGCGGGGCGCGGCCCCGGGAGTGTGCGTCATGAGATCTGCCTGCTGGCGCCACTGGCGGCACCACTGTGTGCGGTCGCTGCTCGCGTGTGGTCATTTATCGCGGTGACGGAAACGGACTCCATGCCCACCGGGGTGAGCGTCATGTTGATGCCGAGAACGGCTTCGACCGGCTCGACGACCGGGATCTGGTGCAGTGGGTCGAGCGCGGAGTATCCGGTGAAGGCCGGAGCCCCGGTGCCGCGCCACATCTCCTCGGCGCGGACCTCCACCTCGGTGCGGACGTATTCGTCCAGCGCAGCCGGGCCGCCCGTCAGGGCGGGCACGCGGCGCAGCCCGAGCCAGGTCTCGCGTACACCCTCGACCGGGCCGTCGAAGACCTGCGGCTGGAAGACGCCGTACGCCAGCGGCACACCGGACGGGCGCTCCAGCCGGGCCTGGAAGAGTCCGTTCGCGGTCTCCTGCGAGCGGTCGAAGTCGATCGCGCCGAGCAGCTTCGGGTTGCCGATCAGCTCGCGCCCGCCGACCAGGGCGTTGTCGTTGGTGACGTAGATGTGCCGGATCCAGTTGGCCCGGCGGCCGTCCAGGGTCACCTCGATCTGCTGGATGGCCTCGCGGTAGGGGCCGACGCTGCTGACGCCGTAGTTGTAGAAGACCAGCGCGGCGCGCGGGTGGTCGTCCAGCTCCAGGTGCTCGGGGAGCACGTCGGCAGCCGCGCGCGCGTCGGTGACGTACCGGAAGGCGAGCATGTCGGTCTGTGTCCAGGCGGGTCGGCCGTAGCCGTACGCGGGGCGGTTGAGGGGGAGCGCGGAGCCGAGCGCGTCGGTGCTGACCTGGCCTCGGATGGTCATGGGGGCAAAGTCCGTTCTGGTGGTGCGGTGGGGGTGGGTGCGGGTGGGGTGCGGCACCGCCGCGGGGCGCGGCGGTGGCCTGCGGTCATGCGGTGGATTCGGGGCGGATGACGATGCGGATCGGGTTGCC
>NZ_LBMW01000030.1 GCF_026168105.1 Streptomyces hygroscopicus | reverse complement strand
CCGCTCCGAAGCCATAATCCACGTCGCGATGATCGACCTCATAAGCCGACGACTCACCAGCGAATCAACCCCGAACTGGCGCGACACCTGAACCTCGAACCAAACAACCTCGCCGGGACAAAACGCTCTTTTAGGATTGGCCCAGGGGGATTGATATCTGCCGCATATGAATACCCTGCAACGAAGTATTTGTGGGATCGGTAGTCACGTTCCTACGCTGGGTCGCAATGGGGGGAGATTCCGATGGAGCTCAGGCATCTGCGCTATTTTGCGGCAGTCGTCGAGACGTGCCATTCGGCCGGGCGGCGGAACGGTTGCACATGGCGCAGCCGCCGCTTTCCCAGGCGATCCGCCCGCTGGAGGTAGAACTTGACGTCGAGCTCTTCACTCGCACCACCCGGCAGGTCGCCCTGACCGGCGCCGGCCAGGTGTTCCGCGGTGAAGTGGAGGCATCCCCAAAGGCGTCGACGACGCCGTAGCCAGGGTCGGACGCTTCGCTTCGGGAGCTGAGGGGGTGGTGCGAATCGGCCTCACCGGCTCTGCCTCGTACCGCCAACTGCCGACCCTCGCCCGCCTGCTGGAGCGCAAGATGCCCCAAGTGATGCTGGAGGTGCACACCGAGATGCTCACCCGAAGGTGTCGGCGTCGGGCCACCAGCTCATCACCACCCAGCTGTACTTCCAGGGCGGCAGCCACGTCGAGGACGACATCGCGTCTGCCGTCAAGCCGGAGCTGATCCTCGACCCGAAGCCGGCCGCCGACGGCAGCGGCAACGAGGGTCACCTACGACTTCATCCTCGACAAGGCGTGATGAACAGTGCTGTTCGCGGTACGGACGGACGTTGAGATTCCGCGCGACCTCGCCCCGGAGGTTCGCACGGACCTGTTGGCCCGGGAGAAGGCCTACTGCCAGGAACTTCAGAAGTCAGGGGAATGGGTCCACATCTGGCGGCGCGTCGGGCATTACGCCAACATCAGCGTCTTCGACGTCGCGGACAACGAGGCACTGCACCGCATCCTCTGGAACCTGCCGCTGTTCCCCTACATGAGGGTGCAAGCCACCCCTCTGGCGCAGCATCCCTCCGATCTGGCGGCTGCCGCTGAGGACGTGGCGTGATGGACAAGGTGGTCGCCACGGCCCTGGAGGCGATGGCTGATGTACCGGACGGCGCATCGCTCGCCGTCGGCGGAATGGGGCTGAGCGGTGTGCCGAACGTACTGACCCAGGCGCTGTACGAGCGCGGAGTCGCCGCTCTGTGCGTGGTGTCCAACAACTGCGGGGCGATGGGGTCAGGACTCGCAGTGCTGCTTGCCGCTGGGTGGATCGCCCGAGTGACCGGCTCCTACATCGGCGCCAACAAGGAGTTTGCCCACAAGTACCTGGCCGGGGATCCTGATACGACTGAAACCCCGGTCGGCCGCACCCTGCTGGCGGCGTTCTCCGAGAGGGACCCGGCAGGCTACGCGGCCTGCTGTGACGCCCTGGCCGCTTACGACCTGCGAGCCGATCTCAACCGGATCACCGCGCGGACGCTTGTCATCGGCGGTTCACGCGATGTGGCCACTCCGCCTTCCCATGCCATGGAAATCGCCGGAGGCATCCCCGGCGCCGCCTTGATGACCATCGATGCCGGACACCGCGCGGTGGAGCAGCCAGAAGCCGTGCTTCAAGTCCTCTTAGCTCACCTGGGCGCGGTGGTTCGCCAGGAGTAGCGGCGCCGTTCCATAAGTGAACAGTTACCTCGCGGCGCGGCTCACACACTGTCATCCAGCTGTGGGAGCGCAGATGCAGCATCGCACCTCGTACCACCGCTGCCGGTGGCGTCAGCCCACGGCGCGCCGACGACCGGTCGGCGCATCGCCCGCCCGCGGCAGTATCCGAGCCCGGATGACACCGCAGCACAGTGGTCCGGCCCGGGGCCGCTCAACACCCCACCGGACCACGACAAGTTCAGCCCTTCCCCGTCGCGGCGTAGGACCCCGCCGGTGACCGCCACGGCCACCCCAGTCGCCGCATCCCCGTCCCGGACCACCGCTCACCTTCAGGACATGTCATGAGAACCACCATCCGGCCCGCTGTAGGGGCTCCCCCTTCGGCCCTGGCCCGCTGTTGTCTGTACCGCGACGGCAAGCTGCGCCACCCCATCACCAACGCCGTCGGGGAAGGCAGTGAGACTGCCGCACCCGACTTCGCCTGCGCACAGGTGCTGCAAGAGGGCAGGCCGTCGGACGGTGAGGTGCGCCAGAGGCACAGCTGGGCTCGTCGTATGGCACGGGAGCTGTCCCACCACACGGCCGTGCACACCGACCGGCCCAAGGGGACGGCCGTGGTCAACGGCCGCACCGCGCCACTGCGTGGTGCGGCGTGAACCCGTCGGTCCCGCCGTCCAGGCGGTATGTGGCATGGGGGGAGCCGGATGCGTCGCGTGGGCCGGACGCGTGGCCCGGTCGCCACAGGTCACCACAGGGTCGTGGGCGACAGGACGGTTCCCCCCCACGGGAGCCCGGCGCCGACCCTGCGGTCGCCCAGCAGCTCCAGGCAGATCTCGCCCTGTTGCGACTGGGTGCGGCCAGCAGGCGCCCCGTCTTCACCGTCACCGGCGCCGTCGTCTCGCTCTACCTCTTGGACGCCCTGCTGGCTGGCGCGGCGCCGGGCTTGATGGCCATGCATCTTGCCGGACCGCTGAATGTTGCCCTGGCGTTGAACCTTCTCCAGTACGGGACCAGCGCATGGGCGGTCTGGTGGTACGCCCGCTACGGGAGGAGAGTCCTGGACCCGCAGGCCGCACAGGTCAGGGCCTGGCTGGGAGAAGAGGAGGACACCCGATGACCGCTGCCCTGCAATCGGGGCACTCCGCTCCCGTGTTCGTGATCTTCGCAGTATTCGTGAGCTGCGCGCTGTTCCTCGCCATCTGGGTTACGACGGACGCGATCACACCCCGCGACTTCTACATCGGCGACGGCCGCCTCGCACCAATACAGAACGGCATCGCCATCTTCGGTGTCTATCTGTCGGCCGCTACGGTGCTGGGTACGCCTGGCCTGATCGCACTGACGGGGTACGACGCCCTCGGCTATCTGAAGGGCGCGATCGTTGCGTTGGTCGTGAACCTACTGTTGATCGCGGGCCGCTATCACAGCACCGGTCACTACACCATTGGCGACAGGCTCGGTCGGCGATTGCACACCCGGTCCGTGCAGGTGGCCGGAGGAGTGGCCGCACTCGGCATCTGCCTGGTGTACGTGACCGCCCAGATGGTCGGTGCCGGGGCACTGGCCGCACCAGTCCTGGGCCTGGAGGGACCGGGCGCGCGGCGGATCATGGTCGTCTCGCTCGGCCTCCTCCTCATCCTCTATGTGGCGATCGGGGGCATGCGGGCAACGACGGCGGTCCAGGTGGTCAAGACGGTCCTGGTGCTGGGTGGAGGCGGTTGGCTGAGCATGCTGGTGGTGTCGAAGATCGGCTGGAATCCTATGCTCCTGCTGAGCCGGGCTGCGGACCACAGCGGACTCGGAGACACCTTCCTCCAGCCCGGCGTAAGCTACGGCGACGGCACCATGGGCAAACTCGACTCCTTCAGCCTGCAGTTGGCACTGCTCGTCGGACCGGCTGTGCTCCCGCACGTACTGGGGAGGCTCAGGACCGTCCCCACGGCGCGCGCGGCCCGCCGATCCGTCGAGGTCGCGACCTGGTTGACGCTGGCTTTCTGTCTCATGGTCACCATACTGGGGTTCGGCGCGGCGGCGCTGCTCGGCCGGACCGCCATCAAGGTCAATAACGCGACGGGAAACTCTGCCGTGCTGATGCTGAGTGAGTCCCTCGGCGGGGTGATCCTCATTACTCTGATCTCGTGCTTGGCCTTCACTACGGTCCTGGCCGTGGCCTCCGGAGTTATCCTGACCGCGTCGACCGCATTGGCGCACGACATCTATCAGGTCGGGCTGATGAAGGGAAAGGCGTCGGAGAAGAGCGAACTTCTGGTCGCTCGGGGCGCGGTGGTGCTCGTCGGTCTCACAGCAATCGGGCTGTCGTTGTTCGCCCAGGGCCAGAACATCGCGTTCCTGGTGACCCTGGCATTTGCCGTCGGGGGATCCGCCGTGCTGCCGCCGTTGCTCTACAGCATGTACTGGCGACATTTCACCGCCAAGGGTGCCTTGTGGAGCGTGTACGGGGGACTGATCTCCTCGGTGCTCCTGGTGGTGTTCTCCCCCGCCCTCTCAGGCAGTCCGACCTCCATGCTGCCTCATCTGGACTTCGCCGCTTTCCCCCTCAGCAACCCCGCAGTGGTCACGATCCCGCTCGGTTTCCTGCTGGGCTGGCTGGGGTCGGTTCTCGATTCGCGGGAACCCGACATGGCGGAGTACGCCGAGAAGGAGGCCCGCGTCCTCGCCGACGTGGATGTCGACCGCCTGGCGCGGAGCTCCGGTCCGTGAGGTGCCGGCAGCCGGTTCGACTCGGCATGTGCCGCACGTAGCGCTTGTTCCTCGTCGCTCATGTTTCAGACCGGGGGCCGGGACATGTCGTGTCCCGGCCCCCGGTTGCGGGACGGGGTGGTCCGAAACTGGCCAGCAAGGAGTTTCAGCACGTGCCGGGCGGTGCCCGCCGGACCGCATTCTTGCGAGTCGTCCAGCTCGGCGCACCGCTTGAACAAGTGCGGGTTGCTCAGCCCGGCCAGCGACTCGCGCAAGGCGGTGTCGGCCGAGACCAGGACGCTCTTGAGCTGGTTGATGGCCTGGGTCCGGGACTTGATCGCGGACCCCTTCGCGAGCTTGAGCAGCCGCAGCTCTTCGACCGGGCCGTCGCTCGCCTTCGCGGTCGCGGTCGCGCGACCTGACAGCACGGCGCGGGCTGCCGCTTCCGCGTCGACGGCGTCGGTCTTGCCACGTCGTCGGCGCGCTGCCTTGTCAGGCTGGTTGACCTCGGTCACCTCGATGCCCTCGGCGCGCAGGTGACGGGCGAGCGAGGCGGCAGAGGAGCCGGTGCACTCCACCCCGGCACGGTGCAGGGCGCCGAACGAGTGTGCCCACGAGACAAGTTGGTGATAGCCCTCGGTGGTGGCCGGGAAGCTACGGCCGTCCAATGCGGCGCCAAGGACGGTGACGACGGCTGCCGCGTGGAAGTCCTTGTGGGTGTCGACGCCGAGGAGGATCTCTTCGCCGGAATCGACCGGGACGTGACACGGGGCTGTGGGCTGCGTGATGCTGGGCAAGGTCGCCTGTCTCCTGATCGCCTCGGAACCGGTGGCCGTCGTCGGGCAGGGGAGGTCAAGACTGTGACACGGTGCCTGTCGCGAAGACTCCTATCGGGACACGCCCCCTGCCTGGCGGCAGCAGATCCCGCTCCGGGCGGTGGCCGACAGATCAACAGCAGGGCACCAAAGCCAGTCTTTCCGCGGGTCAGGCCACCGCTCGAGGCGGTACCAGATCATCCTCACAGTCGTTCCGAATCTGAGGGCGGCGTTTTCGCTGGTCAGGCGTAGGGCGGGTGATCCGGTGGGAGTGGTGGCGTGTCGTGTCGTCGCTCCGCGGGAGGTTGCGGATGCCGTCGGTCGTCGGACTGCTGGAACAGCACGAGCTCGCCGCTCGCCATCGAGTCGACGGGGTGCGTGAGGAAGCCGGTCGCATCCAGGCCGAACTGGCCGCGGCCGAGCAGGAATCGCAGGAGTGGGCGATCTCCCGCAGGCGGGTGGGCGCCGTCCTGGCTCCGGACAACGGCAACATCGCTGATCAAGATGCTGTCCCCGGCCCGCAGGAGGCGGACGCGCGCTCGGCGCCCGGGCAGGCGGCGAACCCGAAGTCGCAGGTGCCGGTGTGGCATGAGGGGCCGGCCTGGTCGGTGCTGTCGGTGGACTATCAGCGCATCCTCACCGCGCTCGCGGACCGGCACCGGCTCCATCAAGGGCCGCTGACCTGCCAGGAGTTGGCCGTGATGTTCGGTCTGGACGCGGTGGCGGCCAAGGTGGAGGCGGTGCGGTCGAAGGCGAAGCGCCTGGTTGCGCGGGGCTGGCCGGCCGAGCGGCAGCCGGGCCGGTTCACCCCCGCCCAGGGTGTGGCCGGGCAAGGCGGCGCGTCATGAGCAGGCTCATCGACCAGTAGACCATCGCCTCGGCGCTGGTGGTGCGGCGTTCGAAGTCGCGCACCAGATGGCGGGTGCGCATCAGGTGGGCGAAGGACCGCACGACGGTTCACCGCTTGGGCAGCACCACGAAGCCGCGCATGTCATCGCTGCGTTTCACGATCGCAAGGACGGGCGCGAGCGTGGTGAGGCAGTGGGCGACGAGGCCGCCGGTGCGGCCGCCGTCGGCCCGGACCGGTTCCAGCCGGTGGTGCACGTCGGCGACCTGCCCGGGCAGTTCCTGGGCGGCGATGCGGTCGCCGGTGTCCGCGGCGGTGACCATCACGCCCGGCAGAAGGCCGAGCGTGTCGGCCACGACATGCCGCTTGCGGCCGTTGATGAGTTTGCCGCCGTCGAAGCCACGGCTGTCCGCTGCGACGGCGGCGTCCGCCCTGACCGACTGCGAGTGGATCACACCGGCCGTCGGTGCCGCCCGGGAAATCGGTTCCAGCGGCCTCCGAACTCGACGTGGCGCCGCCGACTCCGGGCACACGGTGAGTCGGCCGGAGTCGGCGTCGTAGCCGAGGGCAGTGCATGCCCGGCGAGGTCGGGAGCGAAGTGACGGCCACATGGTTCGGGCGGAACCGAACCCGACCCGCGACACTGATGGCGGTGAGACCGCCGCCCGACCCGTGCAGCGGGTCGGTTCCCCCGGCGCGGGCACGGGCGGGCCTGCACCGGGGATTGCGCTGCGGGTGGCGAAACGGTCGGTCGGCGTTGCGGCAGGGGTCCCGGTCGGGCATCGCAGGACAGACCGGTCGAGATATCGGGCTGCCCGGGCCCGAGGATCCGCGGGGACCGGCGGGCGCATAGCAGTCACAATAGGCGGCGAGGTGGCCAGCGGTGAGGAAGGCGGACCCGTCACCGACGTCACCGCGCCAGGCGCTCACAGGACCCCGACAGTGCCGAACTGCTGGCTACCGGGGCGTCATGACTCAGCTTCTCCGCCCGCGCGACCGCCCATCTGAAGATCCATCGCAACACCCTGGCAGCGCGCCTCACCCTCATCGAGGACCCGCTGGGCCTCGATCTGAACCGGCTCCCCGACCAAGCCGCGCTGGCGCTCGCACTACGCGCCATCGCCACAGACATCCCGCCCCGCCCGGAGCATCACACGACAGCAGCCGAGGGGACAGCGCCCCCGCTGGACGAACACCTCACGCCACCCTACGTCGTGGCGTGGGCACAACGACAGTTCCATCCCCTACAAACGCCCGACGTCTCGACCTGCCTCGCGCAGACGCTCACCACCTGGCTGCGCCTCGATGCCCGCATCGGCCCAACGGCCGCCGCGCTGTCCCTCTCGGCATCCGCGGTGCGCAAACGCCTGTCTCGGAGCGAAGCACTGCTCCAGCGCTCGGGTGGCTCAGCCCATATGTGCCACCGCGTAGTCCGCGTCCGGGGACGCCGCGTCGTCAGGCGTCGCTTCCTGCCGCGAGGCCGTACTGCGCCAGAGCCGACGGCAGGCCGAGACCGTCGCCACCAGCAGCAGCCCGTCGCGGATCAGCAGTACGACTATGCCCGGCAGATTGCTCCGCACGACCTGGCCGAAGCCGACGGGGAATTCGAGCACCGTGAAGAAGCAAGCGGCCAGGATGAGCAGCACAGGCCGGCGCTGGACAGTGGAGCGGCTGGTCAGGCAGAGCGCGCCGAGGCCGAGCAGCCAGATCAGGTACTGCGGGCTGATCACCCGGCTGGTGATGACGAAGACCAGCACCGCGGCGAACGCCGCGTCGTAGAGCACGACGTCGCTGAAAGTGCGGGCGCGTACCCGCCACCAGACCAGCCAGCAGAAGGCCAGCACCGCGCCGGCCAGTGCGATCCGGGCCACGGTGGGCACATACGGGCCGAGGAACTCGTACGACCCGTAGTGCAGCCGGGAGGTGCCGTGCCACAGGCCGAGCCAGCGCAGGACGTGGAACGGCAGGGCGCCCAGCGACTCGATCTCGACGCCGCGCTGACGCTGCTCGGTGAGGAACGCGAACGGTCCCTGGGTGAACGCCAGGAACGCGGCGCTGACGCCGACGGTGGTGACCAGCGCCGCCCCCCAGGAGCGGCGGGTCGTGCGGCCCGGCCGCGCACCGGCGAGCACGAGTACCGGCCAGACCTTGACCAGCGCGCCGATCCCGGCCAGCGCGCCCGCCACCCGGGGGTGCCGTGCGGCGGCCAGCAGGGCGGCGACCGCGAGGGCGGTGACCATCACGTCGTAGCGGGCCAGGGCCAGCGGGCCGAGCACAGCGACCCCGGCGACCCACAGCCAGGCGCCGGCCAGGTCCCGGCCATGGGCCCGCCCGGCCCGCAGCAGCATCGCCAGAACCGTCGCGTCGGCGGCGCAGGCGAGCAGGTAGAAGGCCTGCGAGTAAGTCAGGAACGGCAGCAGCGCCGGGGCGAGGAAGGCCGCCGCCGCGGCGGGCGGGTACTGCCAGGTGACGTCGCCGACCGGAAAGCTGCCGGTCAGCAGCCGTTCGTACCAGCCGTGGTAGATGACGACCACGTCGGGGCGGACGTCGTCACCGGGGAAGCCCAGGGCGCCGAAGAGCGTCAGCAGCAGTACGGCCCGCGTCACCGCCCAGGCCAGCACCGGTATCCATGTCCTTGAGCGACCTGCGGTCACCGTTCCACGCCACCACACCGTCACGTTTCAAGGCCTCTCCGCCAACCGCCTTACACGGGTCACACTGCCGATGTCGGCCCGCATAAAGGTGACAACACGATGAACATAAGGCACTCTCCGCTGAGATCAACAAAAAGCACCACGGCTCTGGCACCAGCCCAGTGAACTGCAACCTCACCCACACAACCACTACGCACACCGAGCCACAAAAGATCAGTCTTGTCGATCTCGGTGCGGATCAGGTGCGGGTCGGCGAGGAGAGTGGTGATGTGCTCCCAGACGACCTTGTCGAGGTAGTCGGCGCGGACGGGCTTGTTGGGGCAGATGCGGCCGCCCTCGTAGCGGTAGTCGTCGGAGCCCAGGCACCGGTAGTAGTAGATCTTCCGGTTCTTGGTGCGGGTGGAGGTGCGGTAGTAGCCGTATCCGCAGCCGGCGCAGGCGGCCAGGCCCTGGAGCAGGGAGGGGACCTTGCTGTTGCGGGAGGCGTACTTCTTGTTGTCGGCCAGGCGCTGGGCTGCGCGTTCGAACGTGGCATGGCTGATGATCGCGGGGACAGGGATTTCGATCCATTCCTTGCGGGGCCGGTCGACGGCCTTGATGGCGCGCGGGGTGGAGCGGCCCTCAAGGCGGGCGATGCGGTTCAGGCCGGGCGACTCGTGGACGATCATCGTCTTGCCGAAGACGGCCGAGCCCATGTAGGCGGGGTTGCGGAGCATGCCCCACACGACGCTGCGGTCCCACCGGGCCTTGCCGGTGCGGGTCGGGGTGTTGGTGCTGGTGCTGGTGCTGGTGCTGGTGAGCCAGCGGGTCAGCTCGACGGGATGTCTCGCCGAAACGGGCCTCACCTTCACGACATCACGGCAACAAGGTCAGTAACCGTTTCTATCCCCTACGACACCGCCATCGACTTGACTGGCCCGGCCCTCCCGGACATCCGCATCGGGAGCCACTTCCAGGTGGGATGCGTGCTATTCAGCGATTGAGGTCGAGGACAGGCACGCCACGCTCTTCGTACGGCTTCGGGTCGACCGTGGCGACGAGCGCGTCTGCACCCCACTCGGGCAAGTGGCGAGCCGCGTGGATCGCGGCTCCGATCCCCAGCGGCACGCGGTCACGGTGCAGCTGGGCCACTGCCAGCATCGCCGGATAGTCCAGATCCACAGTGTGGATGACTTCCAGCTGCCCGACATGCTCGGCGATCCCCAGATATTCCTGGTCCGCCTCCAGGACCGCCAGCACCGGCACCCACAGCCGGGTCTCCGTCTCGAAATGGGCCCGGTGGACGAGCGCGGAGACCTGTCGGTTGCCCGACAACGCCAGTAGGGTCGGTGCGTCGAGGACGAGATGGTGCAGGATCACGCGGCCGCACCCTGCTCGCGGGCAAACGCCTCCCGCAGCCTGCGCCCCATCGCCGCGCTCTCCTCGTCCGACACCTCCACCCCGAAGTGCTCGGCCAGATACGCTCGCGTCTGCTCCGCCCGCTCCCGGCGCTCCTCCTCCGTCAGCGTCGACTCTGCGAACTCCTGCACCAGGGAACGGATCGATGTCCTCCGGGACTCCGCAATCACCGCCAGGCGGTCACGCACCTCAGCGGGCACTCGAATCATCGCATCAGCCATGAGGCAAGTATACGCGGACGTCTACAGCTGTGGAGCGACGGGCTCTGCTCATGCTGCGGCGGGCCCCAACGTCGAGTCGCGCTAGGCAGTGAATCGACCGCTACAGCACCGACACCAAGAGCGGGAAGACCACCCGGCAGACGGTCTACGCGATCACCGACATGACCTCCCGCCAGGCCTCTCCGCAGCGTCTCGGGCAATTCGCCCGCGCCCAGTGGGCCATCGAGTCCCTGCACCACGTGAGAGACACGACCGTCGCCGAGGATGCCTCCGGGGTCCGCACCGGGCACAGCCCGGCGAACATGGCCATCCTGCGAAACCTCGCGGTCAACACACTCCGCGACGCCGGTCATCGCAGCAGGACCCCTGATGATCAACGTTCTCGAAGCATTTGATCACAAACAGGGGTCGCGTTCGCGTGCCGTCCTCCCCGATCGAGGTTCTCCAGCGCCACCGCGGCGTTGTCGACCTGTTGCACTTGCCTGCCGGACCGCCCGAACCCACCTCCCTGGCCGACGTGCTGGACCGGCTGCCCGATCCGCGACGGATGCGGGGTTGCCGCTAGCGGCTGGGGTCGCTGCTCGCCCCGTGCCTGCTCGCGGTACTCGGCGGCGCCACCACGCTGGCCGGCATCGCCCGCCACGCCGTTGGCGTCGCTCCCGACTTGAAGCCTGAGAACGCATCAGCCTTGGGTCCGCCCCTCGTTCGTGCCGCGCAGCCGATCCGGCAGCTGTGGGACCTGACCCGGCATCGCACCGACGTCGTGCGCGAGCGCGCCGGGGAGGCCCAGCGGCTGCGGAACCTGCTGGAGGACTGCGGGATCAAACTAACCTCGGTGGTGTCCGATTTCCTCGGCGTCTCCGGGCGCCGGATGCTCAAGGCAAGATTTTCGTAGCGGAGATCACCACAGGGACGTGGGACACGAGCTTCCCGGTGCTGGGCATCTCCCGTTGTGTGTTGCCGAACTTGCCTCCCTGTCGCACTTGACCGGCGTGACGGTTATCTCCGTAGACACGACAGCCCCTGTCGTGAGCGTCCGAGCTCGTAGCCACGAAGTGCCTGCTCGGTGTACGGGCTGTGGCATCACCAGCGACTGGGTGCACAGCCGCTACGTACGCCATCCGGCCGACAGGGCGATCGGTGGACGGCCGGTGCGCATCGAGCTGAGCGTGCGCCGCTTGTACTGCGAGAACCCGGCCTGTTTGAAGGTCACGTTCGCCGAACAGGCCAGCGGACTGACGGTGCGTTACCAGCGTCGTACCCCGCTGTTGCAAAAGCTGGTTGACACGGCCGGTGTCCTGCTGGCCGGGCGGGGCGGTGCCGGGCTCCTGGAGCCTCTGAACGCGCCGCTTTCGCGGACCAGCGTGCTGTTCCAGCTGTTGACTTCCTCCCTCGCCTGAAGGTGGGGATTCCAGCGGTCGCCCGCTGGGTTTCGTGCTTCATCGGCGACTGCCCCGTCCGGGAGGACTCCCGTTGAGGTCTTACACCGTCTCCGAAGGCAGACGCCGCCAGCCCGGCGGCGAGTATGTTGCGTGCCGCGTTCACGTCGCGGTCATGCACGGTGCCGCAGTCGCACGTCCACTCGCGAACGTTCAGCCGCAGCTTCTCGCGGACCGTGCCGCAGTTCCCGCACAGCTTGCTGCTGGGGAACCAGCGGTCGATCACGACGAGTTCGCGCCCGTACCAGGAGCACTTGTACTCCAGCATGGAGCGCAGTTCCGTCCACGACGCCTCCGAGATAGCGCGCGCGAGCTTGCCGTTCTTCAGCAGGTTGCGGGCGGTCAGGTCCTCGATCACGGCCACTTGGTTCTCGTGGACGATGCGCGAGGTCGGCTTGTGCAGGAAGTCGCGGCGCCGGTCGGTGATCCGGGCGTGGACTTTCGCTACGCGACGCGGGCGGTGTCTCGGTTGTTGGAGCCCTTCGCCTGGCGGGAGAGTTCCCGCTGGACCGTGGCCAAGCGCGCCCGGTCCCGGCGCTGGTGCCGGGGGTTGGTGACCTTCTCCCCCGCGGACAGGGTCAGGAGCGAAGTTGTGCCCGCGTCGATACCGGCCGCGTTCGACGTGGTGGGGGCCGCAGTGATGATGCCCTCGACAAGCATCGAGACAAACCAGCGTCCCGCCGCGTCGCGGGACACCGTCACCGTGGACGGCTCCGCACCCTCCGGAAGGGGACGCGAGCAGCGGATGTGCAGCGGGTCCGCCGTCTTCGCCAGCGTCAGCTTCCCATCACGCCACTTGAAGGCGCTGCGGGAGTACTCGGCCGACGCGCGGGACTTCTTCCGCGACTTGTAGCGCGGGTACTTTGGCTCGCTTGGCAAAGAAGTTCCCGAACGCCGTCCGAAGGTGCCTCAACGCCTGCTGGAGCGGTACCGAGGACACCTCGGCCAGGACGGCGAGTTCTTCAGAAGCGGATCACGAGCGGCCGCGCCGGCGTCCCGCTCCAACGCCAACGCGTCGTTCTGTTTGCTTACTTGAGACTCCGCTGCACCGATCAGGCCGCGTCCCTTTGGTGATATCCGGCTACGAAGATCTACCAGAGCCACGTGAGCTCCTACCCCGACACCAGAGTCCGCGCCACACCGCGTACCGGCACCAGCGCCTCCTCCCAGCGGAGTTATGCCCAGCCACTGCCTGGCCGCCGCCGTCTCGCCGTGGTGACGGAGGCGCTCGCCGTCGAAAGACGCCGCGATCGAAGTCGGCCTTGTTACAACACCAGCGTGCGGCCACGGAGCACGTCCGGTAGTCGGGGCGGCAGCTCGCCGAAGGGAAGTGCCTGCGCGGCTCGCGCCGCAGTTCTTTGCGCACGGTGATCACGGCCGACTCGATCGATTTCAGTCACATAACAGCCGTTGATCCAAGCCAGGCTGAACCAAGCTTGCCCGCGTATCCGTGGAACTTGTAGGCACGGCGCATTCGCCGCGGTCAACAGCCAGACAACGGAGCCGAAATGATTCCACCTATCCTCAACGAGGCATCTCTTGCAGACGATGAACGCGCATTGGTTTGCGATTTTGTCCAAATGGTCGCCATGCGGGGGTTATACGAGACGAAGAGGGTTTTTACCGCCTCTCAGTTGTGGGAGGCCATCGTGAGTGCCGGGCAAGACAGCGGGCTGTCGATTGAGACACTTGCGGGCCTGGCGACTGATGTCCAGGAAGCGTACTCCGACGAGATGCCAGTAAGGAATCTGGACGGTGAGCTCCAATTCACTCTGAACGATGCGGCTGCAGATTTTTTCAGGACCAACCGGGTCGTTGGTGTGCTAGCACGCATGCAGTGTCTGGGAAACCCCTCACAGCGTCAACAGGGCAGCACAGGAACAACGTCTGCCACGACTGGACAGTCGCGAACTACTCAAGGCTAACGGGGCCCAGCACGTTCTCATTGAGCTTCTTCAGCGGTGCTTCCCCCAGGGTGAGAACGGCCTTGATCCTTGACGTCAGACGGATTGGGCTGCAGCGGAGTGCGCACGGCTGACGGACTTCTGGGTGCACGGTCAGCTCACGCCCGCCGTTTGAATGGTGTGCAGACGGTTCCTCCGGCGCGTTCGTAGGCTTTGTCCGCCAGGACGGGAATCTTCAGACGTTCACACACGGTGATGATGCGGTGGGTGGGGGGCGGTGATGTCCACCGTGCGGCCGGGCAGTGCCGGTGGGTACCAGATCAGCTCGCCGGACGGGCTGATGGTCGCCTGGATGTTCACTCCGTGCCGCCTGGCCTTGACGGAGTATTTGCGTTCGCCGTCGCCGAGCCGGTCGCGCTCGGCGACGGCGCCGTCCACCAGGATGTACTCGGTTTGGCTCGCGGCAGGGCGCGGGTGGGAGACGGGGCCCTGTCCGCCGGCAGTGCGTCACGCTGTGTACATAGGCGTGAGCGGTGGCTTCACTGATGCGGAAGCCGGCAGCGATCTTGGCCAGGGTGGTGTGCTCACGCACGTTGCGCGCAATGGGCGAATGGGCGCAGCTTCGTGGAAGGGGGACGGGCAAGAAGAAGTTCGCCTGAGTCCCGCGAGCTCCAGTGCGACGTCGGTCCCGGTAGGCGCCGTAGCGGCGGCTACCGGGACCGACAGCTCCTGGTCGCACCGGATCATCCTGCCCGTTGCGGTGTGGCGGGTGCGGGGCAGGCCCCCGCACCGTTTCCCGAAGCCGGCGGTTGACGGTGGCCCGCGTCAGGCCTGGGCCGTCTCCGGTTCCGGCAGGGCCGGCTCCTCGAGGGTCTCCACGCGGGGGGCTGTGTGTTCGACGGGGCGTCGCTGGGTCTGGTTGAGCAGCAGGCGGGTGACGTCGGGGCGGGAGTAGTGCCCGACGGGGTCGGCGGCGGCCTTGGCGACGGCGATGGCCGCCAGGTTGATGTCGGCGTACAGGATGCCTTCGGCGTCCTCGGGCAGCGGTTCGGCCAGGGGGCTGCCGTCCGGGCCGTAGATCTGTGCGAAGCCGCCACCGCGCTGCAGCATCTGCTGCTTGGCCGGGGTGTCGCAGAACAGCTCGAGGGCGGCGTCGCCGATGAGCGAGCACGGGGCGAGGACGAAGACCTGCCCTTCGACGGCGTACATGCGGGAGGCCGCGGTGTTGACCTCCGGGCCGAGCGCGTAGGCCGCGCCCTTGTAGACCGAGAAGCTGGGCCAGGCGGCCACGTGGATCTGTTCGTGCTGGCTGTACATGGCGTACTTGGACAGCGGCTGCAGGTGTTCCCAGCAGCACAGGCCGCCGATCCGGCCCAGCGGGGTGTCGTGGACGGCGAGGTCGGAGCCGTCGCCCTCGCCGAAGACGGTGCGTTCCACATGGGTGGGCTTGAGCTTGCGCCGGGAGGAGACCAGGTCGCCGTCGGCGGAGATCAGTGCCTGGCCCATGTAGAGACTGCCGCCGCTGCGCTCACTGAACCCGGCCATCACGTTGATGTTGTTCGTGCGGGCCGCGTCGAGCAGGCGCTTGAATCGCGGACCGTCCAGGGTGAGCGAGTTCTCGTGGTAGCGGCCGAAGAACTCAAAGCCCGCGGCGGGCGAGTCCAGCCACAGCCACCAGGGGTAGCCGGGAATGAAGGTCTCCCCGAAGGCGATCAACTGCGCTCCGGCCGAGGCGGCTTCCTCGATCAGGGCGATGCTCTTGTCGATCGTGGCATCGGCATCCAGCCAGACCGGCTCGGCCTGGACCACGGCAGCCTTGAAAGCGCCCGTGTACTCCACCATGTTCTTCGTCTCCTTTGTTCTTGGTCCGGATTGTTCTTGGTCCGGATCGTTCTTTGTCCGGACGCTGCCAGGTCCCGGTCAGTCGGTGATGGTGCTGTGGTGGTGGGCGGTCAGCGGCAGGAAGCCTGTCGCCTGGTGGCAGTTGACGTATTCGGTGGTGACCGCGCCGCCGGGCAGGACCGACACCTCGTGCCAGAACGCGACGTCGAGGGGCCCCGGCCCGCCTCCGACCATCTGGAAGAAGCTGGCGTAGATCTCGAGGTGGGTGCGGTGTGATCGGCACCAGGTCATGAGGTGCTCGAGCGAGGCGAACCAGGCGATGGTGCAGGCGCGCGGCAACGGCGAGCCGTCGACCGACTCCTCGTCGAGGTTGCGGGCGGCGATGCAGCCGGAATCCGCGTGAGTGGCGAGGAAGTCGACACCGCGGTCCTTGACCGGTTTGACGTCGGCCAGGTATTTCTCGCGGTAAAGGGTGCTGGCGGACCAGTCCTGCGCGGTACGGATCAGGGCGACGTTCCCGGGCACCTCGACGGTGATCCGCCGTCCCAGCGTGTCGCACTCGAGGGCGGTCCGCGGTTCAAAGACAGGAAGCCCGGGCTCGAACGGGTCGACGGCAGAGTCGGCGATGCGGTCGCGAGCGGCGCCCCAGTAGTCGTGCACCTGGGTCTCGGGCAGTTCCACCGCCTCGTGCTGGGCCAGGCCGCTGGTCGCGTAGTCGGCACGCCGGTGGGTGTGCAGGGTCTCGTTGCGCTCGACCGGGATGACGCACGCCTCGCGCCAGTGGCCGACCGGGCCGTCGGAGGGCAGCTGTTCCCAGGCGGAGCGGACGCGATCGGACCGCTGCCACCGGTCGTGGGCCTCCGGGTCGAACCAGTAGGCCAGCCAGACGACATTGTGAGAGCCGGCGGTGTCGGTGAACCGTCCGCGGTCCAGCACGTCCGGCTGGTGCTCCCCGGCGAACAGTTCCGCGAGCGCGGCGGCACCGTGCGCGGCCTCGTCGGCTGAACCCGCCTGACAGGCGAACTGGGCAAACACGAACGCCTGCATGTCCTCTGGGAAATGCGAACTGTACGCGGGGAAGCGCGGCGTGCGCCCAGAGCGCCCGGCTGTGGACATGTCTCCTCCGGCAAGCAGTGGCATCAGGGGTGGCTGGAGGCTAAGCCGCACACCTGGCCGGATTTGACTGGCGGCGCCCCGGGACTTGACCAAAAACGACACGGCTTTTCCGGGCCCCGCCAGACATCGATCGATCAGCACGCTGGGGCATCGGATACGGATCCGTTACAGATCATTTGACGGCTGCCTGGTTATAGTGCTGCGCAGCGCTGCAGGAGGAGGCTTTTGTGGCCGTTGTCCTCTCCACGGAATCCGTACCGCCCGGCGACAGGCTCGCCTACTGGCACGACGTCGTCTGGCGCACTTTCGTACCACTGGATGTCGCGGCGCCGCAGGGCGAGCCCTTCTTCGGCGCTGTCACCACGGAGCAGCTCGGGCAACTGCAGATCTCCACGGTCGACGCCGAACCGGAGCAGGTGCGTCGCAGCAGGCGTCTGATCGCCGGATCCCCCGACGAGTACATGCTGGTGGGCCTGCAGAGCCGTGGCACGGGCGTCGTCGTCCAGGACGGGCGGGTCGCGCGGCTCGAACCGGGTGAGTTCGCCCTGTATGACACGACCCTCCCGTACACGCTGCACTTCCCGGAACGCTTCGAGATGATCGTCTTCCAGATGCCCCGGCAGGCGATGAGGCTGCCTGAGTGCGATCTGCGGCGCATCACCGGTGTGACCATCGGACCCGATCAGGGCCTGGCCGCGCTGGTGGTGCCGCTGCTGTCCAGGCTGTCCGCCGAAGCCGGGTCATACCGCCCCGAGGTCGGCGAGATGCTCGCCCGCAATGTGGCGGACCTGCTCACCACGGTCGTCGCCGAACGGCTCGGCCAGGACGCCACGGAATCCGACGCCGCCCAGCAGACCCTTTTGTTGCGGATCCGCGCCTACATCGACAGCCAGCTGGCGGAGCCGTCGCTGTCGGTGGAAACGATCGCCGCGGCCCACCACATCTCCCCACGCCATCTGCAACGCCTCTTCCAGAGGCAGGACGAGACGGTAGGGGGATGGATCAGGCGTCGGCGTCTTGAGGAGTGCCGCCGGGAACTCGCCCGCCCGCGCCGGACGAGACCGGCCGTCGCCGCCGTGGCACACCGGTGGGGTTTCTTCAGCGCCGCCCACTTCAGCCGGGCGTTCCGCACGGCCTACGGGATGTCTCCGCGCGAATGGCAGGCTCTGACGGACAGGTCCCCGTCACCAATGTCAGAGCGGTCGGTGCCGGCCCCGTCCACGGCAACCATGAGGTCCTCTCGCTGAGCCGGGACGCCGGCGGCCACGGCGAGGATGAAGCATCGCGCCGGGCAACGCAGGTGAGGCACGCGGAACGTTCCCGGACGAAAGGTGGCGCCCCCGCCGCGAGCTCCTCCTTGACTGCTCTAACCGGGAAGGTTCGCCGGGTCAGCGGCTCCAGCGGTTGGATGTCCGGAGACGTTTGATCCAACTGCTGGGGGCGCGAACCGCTCCGGGTCTGATGGAGGCTCCGGACTATCCCGAGTTGGGTGGAGTCACGGCTCGTCGGTCCTCATACCCTGCCGAGCTTCGTGGGCGTGCCGTGCACTTGGTCGCGGAGATCCCCCCAACTACCCAACTGAGTGGGCCGCGATGAAGGCGGCCGCTGCGAAGCCGGGCATCGGTTCCGCCGAGACGGTGCGGACGTGGGTCCGCAAGGCCGAGGTCGACGCCGGCCAGCGTCCCGGGGTGACTTCGGGGGAGGCCGCGGAGATCAAGCGGCTAAAAGGCCGAGATCGCCGAGCTCGCCGGGCCAACGAGATCCTCAAGGCGGCCTCGGCTTTCTTCGCGGCCGAGCTCGACCTCCCGCGAAGCGCTCGTAGCCGCTTCAACGCCGAACAGCGCATGTGCTCCGGTAGCACCGCTGGGCACACGGTCGGCGGCGTGCCCGGGACGGCACGCCCCCGCCGACCCGGGGAACCTCAACCGCAGATCGCCTCCAGGGTCAGCCCGAGGGCGAGCAGTTCGCGGTCGGCTCCGGCAGGGGCGTCGATCTCGAGGCCCGTCGGCAGGCCGTTGGTCGCCACGCCCATCGGCATGCTCAGGCCGGGGGCGCCGATGACGCTGGCCGGGCCGGTGTTGCGGATGAAGGTGGCGAAGGTGTCGACTGGCTGTCCGCACAGGACCATGCCCTGGTCGCAAGTGGCCAGGTCAAGGGCGGTGGCCGGGGTGGTCGGGAAGGCCAGGCCGTCCAGGCCGTGTGCGGCGAACGTCTCCGCGTAGGCCGCGCGCAGGCGCTGCCGGTGGGCCAGGCACTCGCGGTAGACGTCCTCCGAGACCAGGGCCGGGGCCCCGTCGAGGATGCAGTTCTCGAAGACGCCCCGCACGTCGGGGCCCGCGATGAGGGCGGCGAGCGCGGCGAGGTCCGTCTCCGGCCGGTACTCCGCCAGGTAGGCGGACAGCTCCACCCGGGTCTCGTACAGCACTATGGCCATACCGGTCTCAAACTCGCGTTCGATGAACGAGGTGACGTCGACCGGGACCAGTTCCACGCCGGCCGCCTCCAGGCTGTGCAGGGCCGTCTCCCACTGGACGGCGACTTCGTCCTCCAGCGGCTCGGTGAAGTGACCGGTCGGCACCCCCAGCCGGATCGACCGCGGCGGACGGGCAGCGATTGGGGTGTCGTCATCGCTGAGGACGCCGTCCAGCAGGGCCAGGTCCGCGACCCGGTGCGCCATGGGACCGATGGTGTCCCGGGTGCTCGACAGGGGTGTCACGCCCTGCCCGGGGTAGCGCCCGACGGTGGGCCGAAGCGCGCAGGTGCCGGTGACTGCGGCAGGGATGCGCACCGAGCCGCCCGTGTCGGTGCCCAGCCCGGCCTGCACCACTCCGGCCGCGACGAGCGCGGCGACCCCGCCGCTGCTGCCCCCGGCGAAACGGCTGGGGTCGTGCGGGTTGCGGACCGGACCGAAGGCCTGGTTGTTGCTGCTGATACCGAGCGCCAGCTCGTGCATGTTGGCCTTGCCCAGGATCACGGCACCGGCTTCACGCAGCCGCCGCACCGCGGGTGCGTCGCTCGCGGGGACGAAGTCCCGCAGGGCGGGTGTGCCGGCCGTGTTGGGCAGCCCGGCGACATGGATGTTGTCCTTGACCGCGACGGTCATGCCGGACAACGGGCCCGGCCCGCCAGGGGCCTTGGCGGCGGCGTCCCGGTCGAGGGTGATGAAGCCGCCCAGGTGCGCCGCCTTCTCGGCGCGCTCCAGAGCCCTCTCCACGGACTCGTGTTGGCTCCGCGCGCCCGCAAGTGCCGCCCGGCTGGTCTGCGTGCCGGGGCCCTTTGTGGTGGGTTCGCTCATGGCCTGCTCCTTCGTGCGGATCCGCTTCGACAGCTCACGGACGATCACTGCACCGCCGCCCGTACGACCCCGGCTCCGGTATCGGGTTGTCCGTGGGTTGACGGCCCCAGAGGCTCATGTCATCGTTCGCTCACGCGATGACATGTTGGAGGAAAACGTGTCCACCATCAAGCCCACTCACCTGAGCAGGACCTGGCTCGCCGTCACCGCGGCCTCCGCGCTCGCCCTGACGGGCTGTGCCACCGACGGCGGGAAGTCCAGTGCCGGCAAGCAGCACTCGGACTCCGGCGGCACGCTGAAGATCGGGCTGCTGACCAGCATGTCCGGGCCCGCCGGGCTCTTCGGTCCGGCAACGAGGAACGTCGCGGAACTGGCGGCCCAGGAGATCAACGCCTCCGGCGGGGTGCTCGGCCGCAAGGTCGGCGTGGTCATCGGCGACGACGCGACCAACCCCGACACCGGCAGACAGACGGCGGCCCGCCTGCTGAACTCCGACGGCGTCTCGGTGCTCGTGGGCATGCACACCTCCGCCACCAGGGAGGCGGTGCTGCCCGAGGCGAGGTCCGCGGGCACGCTCTACATGTACACGCCCGTCTTCGAGGGCGGCACCTGCGACTCGGACCTCTTCACCAACGGCGAAGCCCCCAGCCAGCAGCTGAAGCAGACGATTCCCTGGACGCAGAGCGCCACGGGCCGCAAGAAGTGGTTCCTGCTCGGCAACGATTACTCCTGGGGACGCGCGAGTCTCGCGGCGGCCAAGCAGTACATCACCGCGTCGGGAGGGCAGGTGGCCGGGACGGCGTTCGTGCCGCTGGGCACCACCGACTTCCAGGCCGTGATCCAGAAGATCCAGCAGGCGAACCCCGGGCTGCTGCTCCCCGCCCTCGTCGGGGGTGACGCGATCGCGTTCGAGAAACAGGCCTACGACGCCGGTCTGGGTAACAGTCAGGCGCAGCGCCTGGGGATCCTGTACGAGGAGAACACCCTGGCCGGCATGGGCCCGAAGGTCGCCGAGGGGATGTACACCTCGCTCGGATACTTCCAGTCCCTGGACACCCCCGCCAACTCCGCCTTCCTGACGGCGTACCGGAAAAAGTTCGGAGCCAAAGCTCCGACCGTGACCTCCCTCTCGGAGCAGACCTACGTCGCCATCAAGGCATGGGCGCAGGCGGCCAACGCGGCCGGAAGCACGAAGGCGAAGGATGTGGAAGCCAAGCTCGGCGGGCTCTCCGTCGATGCGCCCGCCGGAAAGGTCACGTTCGAGAAGAACAGGACCGCCACCCAGCCCATCTACGTCGGGCAGGTGACCGGTGCCACCGTCAAGATCAAGAAGGCCTTCCCGGACGTCGCGGCCGACAGCCAGTGCACGGGGTGACGGACGAATGGACCAGACCATCGCCCTGACCCTCGGCGTGCTGTCCTCCGCCGCGGTTCTGGCACTGACGGCCGTCGGACTGTCGCTGTCCTTCGGGTTGATGCGCATCATCAACCTGGCGCACGGCGAGTTCCTCACCATCGGGGCGTACAGCTCCGTCGTCACCGCCGACCACGGCCTGCCCTGGGGGGTGGGCCTGGCGGCAGCCGCCGCCGTCGGACTCGGGGCGGGGGCACTGACCGAGCTGCTGCTGATACGTCGGCTGTACCGGTCACCGGAACTTTCCATCCTGGCGACCTTCGGCCTGTCGATCGTCGTCCGCCAGCTGATCCAGCTGGGATTCGGCAAGGACTACCGGATGGTGGCCAACCCGCTGCCCGGTGCCACCAAGGTGCTTGGCGTCCCCTTCCCCGCCTACCAACTCCTCCTCACCGCCTTCGCGGTGGCGATCGTCATGGCGGTCCTCGCCGCGCTGCGGTTCACCTCCCTGGGACTGCGGGTCAGGGCAGTCGCCAACGACGCTGCGCTGTCGGAGACCCTGGGGGTGCGTTCCGCGCGGGTGAACCTCGTGGTGTTCGCGGCGAGTGCGGGGCTCGCCGCGACCGCCGGGGCACTGGTCGCTCCCGTCACCAACGTCCAGCCGGACATGGGCCTGGACTACGTGTTCACCACCTTCCTCGTGGTCATCGTCGCTGGACGGCGCGTGGCGCCCCTGCTCATCGCCGCGCTGGGTCTGGCGGCGGTGCAGAACCTGACGACCTTCTGGACCGACCCGCTCCTGGCCCGCCTGGCGGTACTGCTGCTGGCGTTCCTGGCAGTGCAGGTCCGTCCCTCCGCGAGTTTCCGGGTGGCCCCATGAACCCCTTCGTCCGACAAGTGCTGCCCATATCGCTGGCAGCCGCGACGGCCGTCCTCGCCGGGTCCTGGGCCGGCGGCCTGCTGGCCCAGTTCCTGGTTCTCGGCACGGTGACCGCCGCGCTGGCCCTGACCTGGGGCACGGCAGGAATCCTCAATCTCGGTCACAGCGTGACTTTTGGCGTGGGCGCCTACGCGGGTGCCTGGTTCGGCCTGCACGCGGGGGCGTACGGATCGCTCGCCGGGCTGGCCGCCGGGGCGCTGCTCGGCGGGGTCATGGCCAGGCTGATCGCGGCGGTGGGCCTGCGGCGCAGGCTCGACGCGGTCGGCTTCGCCCTCGCCACCTTCGTCGTGGCCCTCGCGGCGGAGCAGGTCGCCAACCGCTGGACCCCGGTGACCGGCGGCTTCAACGGCCTCACCGACATCCCGCGCTTCCACGTCGGCGCGCTCGCGTTCACCGCGACCGCGGCACGGGGCGTCACGGCGGGCCTGTCGGTACTGGTGATCCTGCTGCTGGCGAGTCTCGCGCGCCGCCCGTACGGGGCCGCCCTCGCCGCCATACGGGACAACGAACGCCGGATGGCCGCACTCGGCTACGACGTGGGAGCCGCGAAGTCCGGCGCGTTCACCTTCACCGGGGTCGTGGCCGGGTTGATGGGGGCGGTGTACGTGCTCCAGGTCCAGTTCGTCTCGCCGGGCCTGATCGGCCTCGCCATGGGCACGAACTTCGTGGTCTGGGCGATGCTCGGCTCGCGGCGGACCATCTGGGGACCGGTCGTCGCCACGCTGGTGGTCAACGCGGGTGCCAACCAGCTGGCCGGCGCGGCACTCGACTACTGGCTGCTGGTGACGGGCGCGGCGTTCATCGCCGCCGTGGTCCTCGTCCCCGACGGGGTCGCGGTCATGGTCCGCCGCGGTCTGCCCACACGGTGGTTCCGGGCCCGGCAGGTGGTGCTCGGTGTGGCGGCCCCGTCGACGGACAGCCTGGCCGGGGGCGGACTGGTCGTACGGTCGGTCGGCTGCCGCTTCGGTCCCTTCACCGCGCTGCGCGGGGTGGACCTGGACCTCATCGAACCGGGCGTGCACTGCCTCATCGGCCCCAACGGGGCGGGCAAGTCGACACTGCTCGACGTGCTGTCCGGGTTCACGTCGGCGACCGGCGGATCCTGGCAGCTGAACGGGCAGGACGTCACCGGCCGGCCCCCGTGGGAACTGACCCGTTCCGGACTGGGCCGCAAGTTCCAGGCACCCAGCGTCGCCGGTTCACTGACCCTGGCGGAGAACCTCGCCATGGCCCGGTGGGGCAGAACGCACCGCACACTCGCACTGATACGCCGGCGCTGGACGGCGGAACTGCCGCCGGAGGCCTGGTTCGTCCTCGACGCCGCCGGATTCGCGGATCGTATGGACACCCCGGCGGCCAGCCTCTCGCACGGCGCGCAGCAAATGCTGGAGCTCGCCATGACGCTGACCGCGAACTGCACCGTACTGCTGCTCGACGAGCCCACCGCGGGAATGACCCGGACCGAGACGCAGCAGATCGCCGAGGTACTCCGCGGACTCGTCCGCGACCACGGACTGACGGTCCTGGTCGTCGAGCACGACATGGCCTTCATTCGCAGCGTCGCCGACCGGGTCACGGTGCTGCGCGGCGGCGAGATCATGGCCTCGGGGACGGTGGCGGAGATCGAGTCGAATTCCGAGGTGTCGGCGGTCTACGTCGGCCGGGCGGCGGGAGACCGGCCATGAACACTCCCCTGGTGAGCACCCGGGACGCCGTGAGCGTCCCCGGCGCGAAGGCGATCGAGATTCGTGGGCTCGCCGCGGGCTACGCGGGAACCACGGTGGTGCGCGGCGTCGACCTGTCGGTCGCGCCCGGCGAGGTCGTGGCGTTGCTGGGCCGCAACGGCGTCGGGAAGACCACGCTGGTGTCCGCCGTGTCGGGCACGCTGCGTGCCGACATTGGGGCGGTGCTCCTGGCGGGCCGGGACGTCACCGGCTGGCCCGGCTCCCGGCGCCGCAGGCGCGGGCTGCGGGTGGTCGCCCAGGACCGGCCTGTGCTCGGCGAGCTGACCGTGGCGGAGAACCTGCGGCTGGCCGGAATCCGTGACCTGTCGGAGCCGACGGAGCTCTTCCCCTTCCTCCGGGGCCGGGAACGTCAGCGCGCGGGAACGCTCTCCGGCGGGGAGCAGAAGATGCTGGCGATCGCCCGCACGGTCGCTGCTCCGGGCACGGTGTGTGTATTCGACGAGCCGACGGAGGGCCTGCAGCCCGCCAATGTGGCCCGGTTCGCCGACGCGGTTCGGCGGATCGCCGCCGCCGGCGTCGGCGTACTCCTCGCCGAGCAGCACCTGGACATGGCGCTGGACGTCGCGGACCGCTGGTACCTGCTGGAGAAGGGGCAGATCGCAGAGGAGGGGAAGGTACACGAGGGAGCCGTCGAGCATGTGGCGGGCCGGATGGCGCCCTGAGCGCCCCGGCCTGGTCCGGAGGGCACGGAAACGGTAAAGTCAACGGGTACTCATACATTGACACGTTGTCGCCGAGTTCCGGAAGGACGAGAGGTCCAGGAAGTGATCGACCAAAGCCACGAGAGCGACCTGGTATTCCGTGCCCTCAACGACGCGACCCGGCGGGCCATTCTGGCCCTGCTGGCGTCGGAACACGAACCCACAGCCGGAGACATCGCGGCCGCGTTCCCGGCGATCGGCCGGACCGCGGTCTCGGCCCACCTCCGCATCCTGCGGGACGCGCAGCTGGTTTCCGAGGTGCGCGACGGCAAGCGCCGGCGGTACCGCCTGGGTCCCAACCGCGCGGACGCGGCGATCGCATTCCTGCGTCAGATCTACGAGCAGTCGCTGCCCGCGGGTGACGCGGTGGCATCGGAGCGGCCGGAGGGGCTGCGTGAAGCGAAGAACGGATGACAGCCGCGGGCACGCCTCCCGGCGTGCCGGCCAGATGGACTCACCACCCGTCGGGACCCGCGGGGAGCCGGTGACCGGCATCCCGCGGGTCCTCCCCCCGGCCCTCCTCGTGACAGTCACAGCCGGCTGAGGAGAGCCTCATGCGCGAGATCGTCCTCGTCAACGAGACGCACCTCGGACTGCCCCCGCACGAGGCGTTCGGCATGTTCGGGCGGACCGGCGGCGCCGGCTGGATGTTCTCCGCGCGGTTCGAGAACGCGGAGCCCGGTACGGCGGCCGGGATCGACATACCTCTGCCGTTCGCGGCCCCGGGGGGCGAGGCGACCGTGCGGGGCACGGCACGCATCGTTGAGGTGCGGCCGTACCGGCGTCTCGTGCTGCAGCACGAGACGCCGTGGACCGGACGCATCACCATCACCTTCGCCCCCGAGGCCGCAGGCACACGGGTGCGGGCGGTCACCGAACTGGACGAGGACGCCCTCGGCTGGATGACGCAAAGCCTGGGCTGTGCGGCGCCGGACGGCGAGAGCCGAGCCGACGAGATACCTGTCGCCTTGCTGACCAGCCTGTCCGGGACCGCCGGCCTCTTCGGCCGGGCCGCCGCCAACTGCGCGGCGCTGGCGGCCGAGGAGATCAACGCCGAGGGCGGCATCGGCGGCCGGCCGGTGCGCGTCGAGGTGATCGACGATCGCACCGACGCCGCAACCGGACTGGCCAGGCTGCGGGACCTCGACCAGCGGCGCGGCCTGGCGGCCGTGGTGGGCGTGCACAGCTCGGCGACCTTCAACGCGGTGAGCCGCTACGCGCAGGCATCGGGCCTGCTGTATCTCTATACCGCCGCGAACGAAGGCAGCCAGGTGCAGGACGGAATGCTGTTCCGGCTCGGCGAGTCGGTGCCGGACCAACTGGCGGAGTCGGTTCCGGCGCTGATGCGTGAGAGCGGCGGCCGCGCCTGGTATCTGATCGGCAACGACTACTCCTGGCCGCGGGCCGTCTGCACGCAAGGCCGCCGCATCGCGGAGCACCACCGCGGGCACGTCGTCGGTCAGCGCCTCGTCCGGCTCGGCGAGTCGGTCTTCGACGGCGTGCTGGAGGACATCGAGGCGTCCGGCGCCGACCTGGTGCTCTCCAGCCTGGTGGGGTGGAGTTCGATCGACTTCGAGCGGCGGTTCCACGCCGCCGGGCTGCGCGGCCGCATCCGTACGCTCGCGCCCCTGCTGGAGGAAAGCACCCGCGAGCATCTGGGCGCTGCGGGCAGCGGGGTCTGGTCCTGCCTGCCGTACTTCTCCGCCCTGGACACGGCGGAGAACGCCAACTTCCTGCGCCGCTACCGGGCCGCGTTCGGAGCCTGGGCGCCGTCGCCGTCGGCGCTGACGGAGTCGGCATATGAGGGGCTGCACCTGTTCGCCCGGGCCGCCCGCAAAGCCGGGTCGCCTCGGGGCAGTGAGGTCTCCCGCGCCCTGCACGGTCTCACGCTGGCCGGGCCGCGCGGCAGGGTCTCGGTGGGAGCCGACGGCCGACTGCGGCAGAGCATGTACCTGGCCGAGGCCACCGCCACAGGATTCGCGGTCCGTGGGCAGGTGCCGTCCGGTACCGCCTGACCACGTACGCGGCCGGCCGCCCCAGGTGGTTTGTTACCGGTAGTTCGTTGAATGCGGCCGTGGCGTGAGTTGACGGCAGGTCGGGTTGGCCTTGGGCCGACGGCCGGAGTCAACCACCGTTCTGGGGGCTGGAGATGACCGCCCGCCGTCCGTGTCCGCCCACGCGGGGGCCGTTGCAGGAGTACGCGTCCCCGTTCGACGACCTCTTCGTGAGGCTTGCTCAGCGGCGGGGGCTTCGCGAGTATCTGATCCGAAGAGGACGTCCACCGGCACCGCATCCAGGCCGTCCGGAGCCTTCTCGAGGACGCGTCACACGCATCGCTGCGCACCTGAGTACGGGCGCGTCGGACCCCTTCGACGACAGGGCTGGACGCGGCTACGACTACCGGCAGAGCGTGGCCCTGTGGTTCCACGGCCTGTTCGCCGGGAATCCCGACGTCGACGCCATCTCCCACGCCCCGCTCATCCACCAGATTCATGCCACCGCCGCCTGGGCCATCCTCGCCGTGTGGCCTTCACCCGGCTCGTCCACGCATGGAGCATCCCCCTGTGGTTCGTGTTCCTCTTAGGTGGGATTCAGAGGCGTGATGCCCGTGCCCGCGTACAGGTCGGGCTCCAGTGAGAGGACTGTGACCGGCTCACCGGACTTGGCGGCCTGCCATGCGATCGCGGCCGGGTGCGCGACGGACCACTGGATGCCAGGCCAGGCGAAGGCATCGCGCGCATGATCGGTGGTGAACGGAATGCTCTGAGCGAAGCGGAGCGTTGCAGCGTGCATGCCAGCACCCGGCATCTGGCGCTCCGCAGCCAGAACGGACAGTGATGGGATGATTACCCGCCCCGAGCCGCGGGAGGCCTCAATGTACAGGCCGGTGAGGAATGCGTCGGCCTGGTAGAGCGCGGCCAGAGCCGTGTGGTCGAGGACGGCCGTCAGGTTCACGCGGCGTCGCCGCCCTGATGGGCGCGAATCTTCGCCCAGGCGTTCTGTCCGGCCTGCCGGACCTGCTCGCTGTACTCGATGCCGAGCTCATGGGCAGCCTCGAGGGCACGCTTCTCGCGTTCGGCAGCTGTGAGCTCCCGGGCAGCGAGGTCCTCCACGAGCTCCGTGATCGTGATACCGCGCTCGGCGGCCAGGATCCGCAGCCGGTCGCGCACTGCTTCGCTGGTCTTGATACTCGTCGGTTTGCTCATAGCCCGGATTCTACCGCCGGTAGAACAAGTCACTGCTGCACCAAGCCGGTCTCTGCGACTGAGCGCAGTAGTTTGGCTCGTGAGCACGATGGATGGCCATACTGAGCACCGTAGTTGACCGGCTCCCTGAGCGGGAGGCGGAGGCGCCGGTCTGGCCGCTTGATCAGGCGGCTGGATTATCGCCCTGCAGGAGGTCCTGGGCCTGCAGGGTGAGGTTCATCGGCACCCGCGCGTGCGAGGACGAGGCAAGCAGCGTGCGGCGGTTCCACTTCGGTGACCGTTACCCGTGGGTAGCGTCGGATCTCTGTCATGGTCAGGTCGCTGATCGCCAACAGCGAGGTCGCGTCGGCCAGCACTGCGCAGGCCGCCAGTGCCGGCACGTACACCAGGCTATGGCGCACGCCGTGCGGCTTGCGGGGCTCGGGAACCTCGGCCAACCGGGCCAGAAGCCCAGGCAGTTCGTCCTCGGCGGCGTCAGGCTGATCGCAGAGTTGGTCAAGGACGGGCGGGATCGGAGAAGATACGACGGCAGGCACGGACTTCCCTAGGGATCACTGGACTCGACACCCACATGATCTTGGAAGCTCGCGCCTGCCCCACGTTCCGGGCCCACATCAAGACAACCCAGTCAACCCGCGACTACGCCGAAGCCCTGCCCTGCGGCTGAACCCAGATCCTTGTCTATCCGTTTCCATGAGTAGGCAGGAAAGGTACCTACTTGACTGAATGGAGAGGGTCATGGGCGGCAGGGACAGGGACAGCCTGGCTTCCCAAGCCTACGGACAATACCTCGGCGGCGGCGGCAACGCACAGCTGCCTAGGGACAGCGTGGCTTCCGAATTCTATGAACAATACCTCGGCAGCGGCGGCAACGCACAGCTGCCTAGGGACAGCGTGGCTTCCGAATTCTACGAACAATACCTCGGCAGCGGCGGCAACGCACAGCTGCCTAGGGACAGCGTGGCTTCCGAATACCTTGACAGGGACAGCGACGCAGATTCGGAAACCCTCGATCTAATCACCACCGGCTTCAAGACACCTGCCCAGACAGACGGCGAACCCTCACGTCGCGAAAGCCAAATCTTGCCGCCCAATCCGCCGGTGGCGCCTCGACCTCTTCCTAAACCCCCGAACGAACCCCGGCTCCTCTCCGTTCCAAACACGTCGACTAATACCCCAAGCACGCCTCACACGCAGCAGCCTCCTGCGACGGAAGTGAAACCATACCGGCCCCTCCCGCCCCTCCCCGTTCCAAACACATCGACTAATACCCCAAGCACGCCTCACACGCAGCAGCCTCCTGCGGCCGGACCGTCTGTCAGTCCGACAGATTCACCTGCTGAATCGCAGCTTCGGTCGGTTTTTGAGTTTACGCCGACAGTGGGTGAGCAGGTGCGACGTGTAGCAACTGCGGCGGCGGCTAAGCTGAGGGGCCCTGAGCATCCGAACGTTCTGAGGAGAGGAGCGGACGCGGGCCCGAGTCGGGCGCCCGGGCGTAATCCCGGTCGAACTGGTGGGGTGGCTCGGTAGGTGTTCGCTCGGCTGCACGACGTGGCCTGGGGTTTTGGCCGTTGATTGAGAATGGTTGGGGCTGGGTGGGGCTCTGCTGGTCCTTAATGTGCGGTTGCTTGGGGTTGTGGTCTGCGATTTTGGGTGCTCGGGTGGGAGTTTCGGTGGTTCGGATTGCTCTTCTGGGCCTGTTGGGTTGTGGACCATGCTGGTGGGCTGGTTGGTGTGTGGCGGGTGGTGGTCTGCTGCTGGTTGAGGAGATGCAGGCAACCACCTCATTGCTCACGGACTTGGTCTCGCTTGGAAGAGGGCGATCGGGTCGAGCGTGGCACTGTGGACTTCACCAGGCCTTACTTTCTGCGGGCAGCCGACATCGCGGCTGGATACGGCTGCGGGGTCGGCCTCATCCACGCCTACGCTGTGGAGGTTGGCGGGAGCTGAACGGCTTTGACCACGTCCTCAAGGTTGGGGTCGAGACGACTTCGGGCTGACCGTGCGCACGTTGGGCGCCGACGTTGTTGGCCCGGCCGGCTTGGTGGAAAGTGGCGCGTGCCAGGTCACGCAAGGCGGTCATGACGGTGGGAGCGCGGTGGCGCCGGACTTGGCTGACGTCCTCGGCGAACGTGACGTCCTTGGTCCAGTGGAGGATGTTCCCGATGATCCGGTGGCCGCGTACCCAGACCGCGATTTCGGCGGGGGTGGCCTGGTGGGCGACCAGGTCGGTGACGGCGCAGACGGTCTCGGTCCGCCATCTCCCGGCACCGATGCGGCGGCGTTTGCGGTGGATGCGCACAACCTGCCGGGTGTGCGGGAAAAGGAGTCCGTCGACGGTGACGACTGGACCTCGCGGACATCTTCGCGGCCGTGTCCACGGGTGCGGGAGCGGTCCCGGACGGGGACCAGCTTTCAGGGAAGGGCCCGCAACTGGCCGGCGAGCGTGGGCTGGTTGTTCTTCACCGACAGCACGGAGTGGCCGTCGCGTTGCTCCACGGGTAGCGGGCATGATCCCCTTCTGGTCGTGCAGCGCTTCCACCCAGGACGGAGTGTCTGCGCGGAGCTGTCCGTGCCGACGGGAGCCGCGTGTTCGTCATGGCCGCAGTACGCCACGACGCAAGTCCAGTGCCGCCCATCCCGGTGACACGGCCCCGCCCACCCACAAACAAACAGGGGTGCGCTCGCCGCCAGGGCCGGTGAGTTGAGAGCGGAACTGGTCGGCCGCCCCAGAGCCGGGGACGGGGCCGGTGGGGCCCGCACGGGCCGTCATCGGTCGAAGACCGAAGCCACCTCGGGAATTCGCCTGATGTAGCCGTCCAGAAGCTGCCGACCGATCGTCACCGAGTCGACCAGCGGGTGCAGCGAGAACGCCTTGACGGCGTCGGTGCGCGAGCCGGTGACCGCGGCGCTGATGGTCAGCCGCTCGACGGCCTTGACCTGCTGCATCAGTCCCGTCTGGTGGAGGTCGGGCGGGCTGACGGTCAACGGGTGTACGCCGCCGGCATCCACCATGACCGGGACCTCGACCACCGCGTCCTGCGGAAGCGCGGCGATGGTCGTCCCGTTCCGTACGTTGAGGATCATCGTTGCGCGCTCGTTGCGGCTGATCGCCGCCATCACACCGAGGGCGACCCCCGCATAGCCGTCGGGATCCGCGCCGAACGCGCCTTCCGCAGTGGCCGCGTCCTGGGCCACGCCCCTGGCCTCGGCCATATAGCCGGCGCTGCGGGTCTCCACCGCCTGCCGCCACAGCTCGACGGACGCTCCCTGCGCCGCGTCGGTGATCCGGTCGAAGAACGCCGTCTGCTGCTTGGCCAGGAACTCGCCGCGGGTCTGCGGGGCGTCGAGGATGGCACGCACCGCGTCCCGGTTGAAGTAGTAGTAGTAGAGGTACTCGTTGGGGATCACGCCGAGGTCGCGCAGCCACTCACGGCCGAAGACCACGCCCTCCTCCAGCCCGCCCAGCAGCTTGTCGTCGGCCAGTAGGCGGGGCAGCAGGTCCTCGCCGTCGTAGCACAGCCGGCGCATCCAGCCGAGATGGTTGAGCCCCACGTAGTCCAGCTCCATCCGGGAGCTGTCGAGACCGAGCGCCGCGGCGACGCGCCGTCCGAGCCCGGAGGGGGTGTCGCAGATGCCCAACACCCGGTCGCCGAGGACGGTTTGCATCGCCTCGGTGATCATGCCGGCCGGGTTGGTGAAGTTGATGACGTACGACCGCGGTGCGAGCGCTCGCACCCGATGGGCTATGTCCAGCATCACCGGGATGGTGCGCAGCCCGTACGCGAGACCGCCCGGGCCGGTGGTCTCCTGGCCGAGGACATTCAGGTCCAGCGCCACGCGCTCGTCGCAGGTACGGGCCGTGAGACCGCCGACGCGCAGGGCGGTGAAGACGAAGTCGCTGTCCGCGAGGGCCTCGTCCAACTCGGTCGTCGCATTCAGCGCGGGCGCGTCGGGGAAGTCGGCGGCGAAGCGGGTCAGGGTCCGCCTCATGGCGTTCAGCCGGCGGGCGTCGGTGTCGTACAGCCACACGTCGTCGATGCGCGGCGACCCCTGGTCCCGCAGCAGGGCCTGGTACACGTAGGGCACGCGGAACCCGCCGCCCCCGAGGATGGACAGCTTCATGCGGTGATCACCTTTCCGCCCGCCTGGCGGCACAGTTCGAGCGTCTGGGGGTCGGCGCCGCCGGTGGTGACCAGGACGTCGATGTCGGCGAGCGAGCACAGGCGCAGTGACCCAGTGCCGGGAAACTTCGTCTCCGAAGCGACCAGCGCGACCCGGTCGGCGGCCTCGATCATCGCCTGCTTGATCGGTGCCTCGACGGCCATGTCGTCCACCACGTGACCGTTGGCGCGTACGCCGGTACAGCTGAGGAAGGCAATGTCGGCGCTCACCTGGCGCATCGCCTTCTCGGTGAGAGAGCCGACCAGGGACTGGTAGTTGCGGCGCAGGACGCCACCGAGCATCACCAGTCGCACGGCGTCGTCGTCGCGCAGTTCGTCCAGCACTCCCACGTTGCTGGTGATGACCGTGACCGGGCGCCCCCGCAGCCGGCGGGCGATCAACGAGGTGCTGGTGCCGATGTCGAGCAGGACCACGCTGTCGTCGGCGACGAGCGCGGCGGCCTGTTCGGCCATGGCCTCCTTCATGGCCCTGTCCGTCGTGGCGGTGACATCGAATGGGTGCTCCTCGGTCATCGCGCCGTTGGTCATGTCGCGCAGCGCGAGCGCGGCTCCGCCGTAGGAGCGGATGAGTTCGCCGTTTGCGTCAAGCAGCTTGAGATCTCGCCGGATTGTCGACTCGCTGACCTGAAGGGATTCGGCCAGTTCACGGACAGAGGCCACACCCGTCGCACGGAGCGACTCCACAATCTTCGCGTGTCGTTGGGTCTGTGTCACTCGGCCAACGTAGCACCAGCTGACCGACTTCGGTCAATTGGATGGCTGAGGTCAGTCATGATGCGCGCGTTTGCGTCCCGTTACCTGATCGAACCTTGTCAATCGGTGGTCATGGTGCTCATAGTTGAGCACTTTCACCTGGCTGAAAGGCGGTACCTGTGCTTCGGGACTCCGAGGTGGACGTGATCTTCGCCGGCGAAGTGTTCTGCGACCTCGTCTTCGGCGGCACCCCGCATCTGCCGACTCCTGGCAGTGAGGTGTACGCCGACCGGTTCGCCGTTTCGGCGGGCGGCACCGCCACACGTTGTGTCGCGGCGGCCCGTCTGGGTCTGCGCACCGGCCTGTTCGGCATTCTCGGCACCGATATGTTCGGCGACCGCGTCGCCGCCGAACTCGGTGCTGTGGACGGCCTCGACCTGCGCTGGCTCCGCCGGGATCCCGCCGTGCACACTCCGATCACGGTGGCGGTCGCCAATGAGCACGACCGCGCCTTCATCACCTACGAGGAGAAGGGGTCCCGGCTTCCCGAGACCTGGCACGGTCCGCTACCGCGGGTCGGCGCCCTCCACCTGGGCATCGACCGCCCACTGCCCGACTGGGTCCGCGAGTTGCGGGCGCAGGGCACTGTGGTGGTCGGCGGCGTCGCGTGGGACCCCACCGGCCTGTGGTCCTCCGAACTGCTCACCCGGCTCTCGGAAGTCGACCTGTTCGTGCCCAATGCCGTCGAGGCGATGAGCTACACCCGCACCGGCACAGTGGAAGAGGCGGCAAAGGTCCTGGCCGACTTCGTTCCCCAAGTGGTGGTCACCGACGGCAAGGACGGCGCCGTGGCCGTCGACAGTGCCACCGGCGACGTGGTCAGGTCTGCGTCGCCCAGCGTCGAGGTGGCCGATCCCACCGGCGCCGGCGATGTCTTCACCGCCGCATACATCCACGCGGTGCTGAAGGGCTGGCCGCTCGCCGCCCGGTTGCGCTTCGCCGGGATCTGCGCGGCGGTCTCGGTGCGCACCCTCGGCGGCGCCAGCAGTGCTCCCACCTGGGCGGACATCCGAACCTTTGCGGCAGCCACGCCAGGTGTGAGCGATCAGGACCGTGCACTCATCGAAACCGCGATGCCTCGGACAACACTTCGGGAGAAATCATGAGCGAGAGAACCTGGCACCGACGCATCACCGGCGCCGCACTCGCCACGGCGTGTCTGGCCGCCGTCGCCGCCTGTGCGCCCGGCCCGAGCGCCGCGGGCGGGGCCGGAGCACCCAAGACCGCGGGCCCGGTCTCCACCGATCCCGCAGCCGACGGGAAGGTCACCCTGACCGAGTGGGACCAGAACACCGACCCGGGCGTCAACGCCTCCACCGAGAAGCTCAACGCGGCGTTCATGGCGAAGTATCCGAACGTCAAGATCAAGCGGGTGTCCCGGGCGTTCAACGACCTCAAGACGACGCTGAAGCTCGCCCTGTCATCCAACAACCCGCCGGACGTGGTCCAGGCCAACCAGGGCTATCCCGACATGGGCGCCTTCGTCAAGGCCGGCCTGCTCCAGCCCGTCGACCGCTATGCCCAGGCATACGGCTGGCCCAGCAGCTATCCGCAGCAGTTGCTCAGCCTCAACAAGTTCACCGCCGACGGCAGGACATGGAAGACCGGCAACCTCTACGGCGTCTCCCAGACCGGTGAGATCGTCGGCGTCTACTACAACAAGGACAAACTGAAGCAGCTGGGCATTGCCGTCCCCACCACCCTGTCCCAGTTCGAGACCGCGCTCCAACAGGCCAAAGCAGCAGGAGACTTGCCCATCTCCTTCGGAAACTCCAACAAAAGCCCCGCGATCCAGCTGTTCGGCGTGGTCCAGGCGCTCACCGCGGGCAAGCAGGAGGTACGCAACCTGGTCTTCAGCCAGGGTGGCGCCAAGTGGACCGACTCCGGCCCGGTCCAGACCGCAGGGACCCTGCAGGACTGGGTCAAGAAGGGCTACCTCAGCCCCGGCTTCGACGGGCAGAGCTCGGACCAGGCTGTCGCCGCCTTCGCGCAGGGCAAGTCCGTCTTCATGGTGGACGGCAGCTGGCAGGCGGCCGCACTCGCGGAGAAGATGGATCCCAAGAGCGTCGGCTTCATCGCGCTGGCACCGAGCGGGGGCGCGTCCCCGGTGACGCAGGGCGGTGAGGGACTGGCCTGGGCCATCACGTCCAAGTCGAAGCACGCCGATGTGGCAGCCGCCTACATCAACTTCCTTGTCAACGACAACGGAATGAAGTTCGTCGCCGCCCAAGGCAACCTGCCCGCGATCGTACCGGGCGCCTACCAGCCCCCTGCCGGAACGATCTACGCCGACCTGCTGGCGCAGTGGAAGGCCGTCAGCGGACAGGACGGTCTGCTGCCCTATCTCGACTACACCACCCCGACGTTCTACGACACGCTCACCGCAGCACTGCAGGAGATGCTCGCCGGACAGCAGAGCCCGCAGAAGTTCGGCGAGACGCTGCAGAACGACGACTCAGCCTTCCAGAAGAGCCGGTAGGCAAGGACCTGACCTGACCCATGGTCGCCATCACACCCCGCAGCACCGCGCGCAAGCGCCCGGCCGCCGCTTCTCGCGAGCGCGCGCCCGGGCGCCGCCGGATCCAGTGGACGGGCTACCTCTACGCCCTGCCCGCCCTCACGGTCCTGGCCTTGTTCCTCCTCGTCCCGCTGGGCCAGTTGGTGCAGATCTCCCTCTTCAAGTGGGACGGCCTGTCCGCCTCCACATGGGCGGGCATCTCCAACTACACGGGCATCCTCGAAGATCCCGCACTGGTCTCCAGCTTCGCCCACGCCTTTGTGCTGGTCCTGTTCTACTCGGCCATCCCGATCTCGCTCGCCCTGCTGCTCGCGGCCGTCACCACCCGCACGGCCCGGCTGCGCGGCGTCTCCGTCTTCCGCACCATCCTGTTCCTGCCGCAGGTCGTCGCCACGGTCGTCATCGCCACCGCATGGACGGCGGTGTACGCACCGGACGGCGTGCTCAACGGACTGCTGGAAGCCGTCGGCCTGCAGCAGGTCACCCGCGCGTGGCTCGGTGACTTCAGCACCGCCCTGCCCGCGGTCGGTCTCATCGGCAGCTGGCTGGAGACCGGTCTGTGCCTGGTCCTCTTCCTCGCGGGCATCGGCCAGATCCCGCGGGAGCTGTACGAGGCCGCCAAGGTCGACGGCGCGGGAGCGGTACGGGAGTTCTTCGCCGTCACCCTGCCCGGGCTGCGCGGCCAGATCGCGGTGGCGCTCACCCTGACCGTCATCGCCGCGCTGCGCACCTTCGACCTGGTGTACGTGGCCACCCACGGCGGCCCCGGGAACGCCACCAGCGTGCCCGCCATCGAGGTGTACAACCGTGCCTTCAACACCGGGCAGGTCGGCTCGGCCTGTGCCATCGCCGTCGTCCTGACGCTGGTCATCCTGGCCCTCACGTACGGCATCACCCGCCTGCAGCCGGAAGAGGAAGACACATGATCACGCGGCGTGAACGAGCGCTCAACTACGCGATCCTGACGGCCTTCTCTGCGCTGGCCCTACTGCCGCTGGTGGGGGTTCTGCTCTCCGCACTCACCCCGCAGAGCCAGGCGTCCTCGTCGTTCACCTGGCCCGCCCACCTGGACTGGGGCAACTTCTCGACCGCTTGGACCAAGGGGCACTTTGCCGACTACCTCGGCTCCAGCATGCTGGTCGCGGTGAGCGTGGTGCTGCTCTCGGCAGTGCTGGCGATCCTGGCCGGCTACTCCTTCGCACACTTCTCGTACCCGGGTCGATCACTGCTGTTCTACATCACCCTGGTCGGCCTGATGGTGCCGCCCGAGGCGTTCGACATCCCGCTCTACTTCAATCTGCGGGACCTCGGACTGACCGACAGCTACTGGTCGCTGATCCTTCCGCAGACCGCGCAGTCGCTGGCGTTCGGAGTCTTCTGGATGCGCAACTTCTTCCGAACGGTCCCCCGCAGCGTCATCGAGGCGGCGCGGCTCGACGGGGCGACGGACTGGCGGGTGCTGTGGAGGATCCTGGTGCCCACCAGCCGACCGGCGCTGCTCACCATGGCCATGCTGGTTTTCATGTGGACCTGGAACGAGTTCATGCTCCCGCTTGTCATGATCACCGACGAGAGCAAGCGCACAGCACCGCTGGGACTGGCGTTCTTTCAGGGCCAGCACACCACACAGTTCTCCCTGCTGGCCGCCGCCTCGATCATCGTCGCCCTGCCGGTGGTCGTGCTGTACGTGTTCCTGCAGCGGCACTTCATCGCGGGGATGCTCTCGGGCGCCGTCAAGGGATGAGCAGTGTCAGGTTGTTCGAGGCCTGCCGACAGGATGATCCTTCGGTTGGGTCAGCCTGGTGGTTGCGCTCGGGTCGAGCAGGGCCTCGCCGGACGACGACGCTCCAGCCGGAGTGCGCGGCCACGTCGACCGAGTCCGGCTCGAAGGCGACGACCGCGCCGTCGACCGCGCGGTCCGGTTCCGAGGCCGCCGAAGTGCGCAGCAGCACCGCTCCGTCGCCGTCCAGGCCGAAGTTGACCGGCACGATGGCGGGCAGGGCCCGGCGCGTGTGGACGATACGGCCGATCGGTTCGGTCGCCGGCAGGCTCAGGCACTCGTGACGGCCGCGTTCGCGGAAACCATCGTTCGGATACACGAATCAGCCTGTCTTTCACCCGGTGGAGGAGGTTGGGCTCCATGCTGAGGACGGCTGCGGCCACGGGTGAGGGACCGCCGGTCCCGCCCTGACCGGAGAGCGGCCCCAGGAAGGGTGGCGGCCCTGGGAGGCCGAACGGCCCTTCCGCCGCTCCCATCGGCCCGGATTTCCTGTGACCATGCCCGATACCCTCATCAGGTCCGAGCCCCGCCACACCGAACGTGCCGTCGGGGGGACCACCGTCGTGGAGCTGCGCGGTGAGATCGACATCCTCACGGCACTGCCCCTGGGGGCGCGCCTCGACGACCTGACGGCGGCCGTCCACCCCGATCTCGTGCTGGACCTTCGCGCCGTGTCCTTCATCGACTGCGCCGGACTTCGGCTGCTGTGCCGGGCGTATAACCGGGTCATGGAACGGCACGGCCGGCTGCGCCTCGTCACGGACAGCGCCCGATTCCTGCGAGTACTGAGCGGCGCGGGGCTGGATGGCGTCTTCCAAAGGTACGACCGCCTGCCCGAAGATCTCGCTGCCATGCCCGCCCGGTGCCCCTCCGCCGCGGGCCGGCCGACGAGCCCCTAGGCGATCACGGCCGTGACCGCGCGGGCGTCAACGGTCTGGAACCGGGGCGTCTGGGTCGACGTGGTCCAGGACCGCGGCCACTGCGGCGGGACGGTCAGTCAGCGTCTCACACCTACTCCGGTGTAGGTCGCGAACTGGCCGGACCCTCCGGGCCGTACCCAAGGCGGGGTGTGCTAAGAGCGTGAGAGCACCGCGGCGGCACGGTGAGGAGCCGATGTCCCCTTCGTCGGGCCGGTCAGGGCACGGCCGACCAAGGCCTGGGCAGTGATCCGACGTGTCAACGGGACCGTGCGCGGTCTGGGCCGAACAGCCCGCCGTTCTCTCCGACTTGCCCCCGGCCGGCCCTCCACTTCAGCCTGTTCGGCCCATCTCGCGGCCCTGCTCGGGCTGTCACCTTCGTGTCGGTGACAACGAGGAGGTGCGGAATGATACGCAAGGGCAAGCCCGCGAACAGGAAGCGCAGGCGAACACGGCCGCTGCTGTGGCGGTGGCGGAACAACCCGATCCGTCGACGCGACGACGTCCTCGAGGCATGGCTCCTGCTGGCCCTGGGGACCCTGATCGCAGTAGGTGGCACGCTCGCGGGCGTCGTGACTGCCCATGCCGCGGACCAGGTCTTCGCCCAGCAGCGGGCCGAGCGGACCCCTGCCCGCGCCGTGCTCCTCACCGATGTCCCGCGCATGGCGACCTTGGGAGTGGGCAGGGACCTGGCCTCGGCAGAGGTTCGCTGGACGACCTCGGACGGTTCCGCGCACAAGGGCATGACGCTGGTGTCCACCGGGAAGAAAGCCGGCTCCACGGTCAGGATCTGGATCGATGGTCAGGGGATGCTGAGCACTCGGCCGCCGACCCCCGCCCATGCGGCCGTCGAGGCGGGGCTCCTCGGAGCCTGGGCCGCCCTCGCCCTGAGCGGCGTGGTGTTCGCCACCGGCAGCGCCGGGCGGTGGTGGCTCGACCGTCGGCGCATTGGGCAGTGGGAAAGGGAGTGGACCCTGGTCGGGCCGCAATGGGGGCACAAGACCACTTGAAATCTTCAGGCTCCGCCCCGGACTCGCCGGCCTGTCTGCCGCGTCTGTCTCAAGACGGGCGGCCGCGTGCCAGCCTCCGTGCTCGTTGCGGCGTCGGCGGTAGTGGGCTCGGTCGCGGGGATCGTCTGGCGGTGGTTTCAGCACGGAGCCGCGCGCGAGGCTTGAGGATGTCGAGCCAGACTTTGAGCCCGACCACTCCAAGGGTGAGTGTCAGGGTCAGGGTGTTGGTCACCACGATGGCGACATCTCGCTTCTGGAGCCCGTAGGCCATCCAGAGAGCGATGCCGGTGCCGAAGACTGCGAGGTAGAGCCAGGAGAAATCCGCAGTCGAGCGTGTGCGCCACGATTTGAACAGCTGGGGCAGCCAGCAGCATGTGGTCAGGGCACCGGCGATGAGTCCGAGAATGATCACGTTGTCCTTTCTGGTGGTGGCCGCTGAGCCGATAAGCGATCCGCGACCAGTCCGCGGCCGGCGGGCACAGCGGTGGACTACCGGGTTCCGGCCACGCGGGTGCGCAGCCAGTCCCGGAAGCCCGGCCCCTTGTCGTGGTCCTCGAGGAGGAATTCGACAGCGGCGCGCACCATGCCTGCGGGGTTTCCGATGTCGTGGCGCCTGCCGGTATGCAGGACGGCGTGCACTGGGTGACCTTGGTCAATGAGGTCGCTTATGGCGTCGGTGAGGTCGATCTCCCCTCGGGCGCCGGGGCGGGCGCGCTTGAGGGGTTCGAACACCGTCCGGTCGAGCAGGTAGCGTCCGGCGCAGGCGAAGGTGGAGGGAGCGTCCTGAGGATCGGGCTTCTCCACCATGGCGTGCACCCGTTTCACCCCGGGGTCCTCGGTCTCGGCCACGTCGAAGACGCCATAGGCCGCCAGTTGGTCTTTTGGTGCTGCGAAAGTGCACAGGACGGTTCCGCCGTAGCGCTGACGGACCGCTGCCATTCGCGTCAGGATGCCGGTGGGGAGCACGATGTCGTCGGGGAGGAGCACAGCGACCGCCTCGTCCTGCCCGGTGAGATGCGGCTCGGCGCAGGCGACGGCGTGGCCCAACCCCAGCGGTTCGAGCTGCGGAGCGGTCTCGATCCTGAGCAGGTTCGAAGCGCGCTGGACTATGGCCGACATCTCGGCCTTGCCCCGGGACTCGAGCATCCGCTCCAACTCGTGGTCGCGCTGGAAGTGGCGGGCGATGGCATCCTTTCCCGGAGCTGTGACAATGATCAGCCGTTCGGCGCCGGCGTGAGCCGCCTCGGCGGCCACCAGCTCGATGCCAGGGGTGTCCAGGATCGGCAGCAGTTCCTTGGGAACGGACTTGGTGGCGGGCAGGAAGCGGGTTCCCAGTCCAGCCGCGGGAACGATAGCGGTGTGGAACTCTTGGTTCGGGCTCATGCTCCGCTTCCCTTCCATGAGTCAGCGTCTGCATCGCCGGCCGGACGCCGCTGCCCCAGGGGGAGCACATCCACGGACGCGGTCTGGCGAATGTGGTCCAGGGCAACAGCGACTGCGAGGGACTGCTCCAGCGGCACCAGGTGGGCCGGTTCGCCGGCCGCGGCCGACGAAACCTCAGCGACCATGAGCTGATATGAATCGACGGCAGGGTAGACGTGGGACGCGGTCATGCCGGAGGAGTTCACTTGTAGATCCACTGGTTGGGCGCCGGCAGTGAAGGCGTCGTCACGTGCCCGGATCCACCCCTCGGTCCCCCGGATCTCGAGGTGCTGCCGCTCCTGGTTTGTGAAGGCGGCGCTGACCTGAGCCACGCCGTCGCGGAACGCGAGGACGATGTCGGCGCGCGCGTCGGCCTGGCCTGGCCGGTGAGCGGACAATGCGGCACGGCTCACGTGGGGCTGCTGCCAGGAGAAGGCGCCGAGTGCGGCGCTGATGGCGTAGCAACCTACGTCGAACAGGGCTCCGCCGCCCAGGGACGGGTTCCAGCGGTAGTTGTCCTTGGCGGGCACGGCACCGTGGAATTCGGCGATCACCTCGCGCACTTCGCCGATCATCCCCTTGGCCAGGAACTGCTCCATGTCTCTGGTTCTGGGATGCCAGCGATTCCACGCCGCCTCAACGAGCAGCCGCCCGTGCCGAGCGGCGGTCGCCGCCATTTCGTCGGTCTCCTCGGCGGTCAGTCCGAGGGGTTTCTCGCACAGAACGTGCTTGCCCGCGGCCAGTGCGCGCAGCGCCCAGTGTCGGTGTGCGCTGTTGTGCAGGCATATGTAGACCACGTGGACGCTGGGGTCCTCGACAACGCCGGCGTAGTCCCGGTAGACGACCTTCGGGCCCAGAGCGGAGGCCCTGTCCGGACTGTGGCAGGCAACGGCGTACAGGGCCGATCCTTCGGCGCGGTGCACCGCTGGGGCGAGGCTGGTGCGGGCGATGGAACCTGCTCCTATGAAGCCCCAGTTGATCATGGTGCACTGCCTGGGTCCGGGGGCGTCGTCGTGAGACTGGCAGGGAGGGGGTCGGCCGACGGGGACGCCGTCGTGGAGGCAGCGTCTATGAGGTCGAGGACGAGGCTGCTCCATCCGAAAGAGACGGCTCCGTGTCCTTTCCCGTCATAGGGCCCGTAGCATTCCCGCATGCCGGCTGCTGCTGCAGCCGTGATCGTCCGGGTCGCGAGGACGTGCGCGGCTTCGCATGCGCCGCGGTCACGCAGGGCCCAGTAGAGGTACCAGTTCAGGTTGACCCAACTGGATCCCCGGAAGATCGCTTCGGTGGCGAAGACGGGGTCGAAGGCGGGTTCGTTGGCGGCAACACTCGGCAGTGGGTAGGGAAGCCAGAACTCTTCTGTGTTTGTCAGGTGTTCGTCGATGACCTGGCGGGCGACAGCGTCAGGCACGTGCTCGATGATGATGGGGAACAGGGAGCTGATGGTAACGGTGTGCTCGCGGCGGGCAGCGAGGAGGTCCACATCGTGGAAGCAGCCCTTCTCCGGATTCCAGCACTCTCTCATCAGCGCGGCCGAGATCTGTTCGGCCCGTTCGGCGAAACGCCTGCCGCCACCGCAGGCAGGGAGCCCTGCACGCGAGAGCAGGCGGGCCAGCCGCGTCAGGCCGTCGGCGTAGATGGAGTTGAACAAGACGTCGGCCCAGTGAAACTTCCGGTGTCGGCGCAGATCGCTGTCCGGCCTGCGGCCTGGGCGGTAGGCGGCGAGAAGTTCCCTCATTCGGGAGTGCCACGCCTCCGCCACATCCGGTCCGGTCTCGGCGGTGAGGCCGAGGGCCGCGTCGTACTTGGGGCTCATGTCCAGCCCGGACTCGTCCGGATGGTAGATCGCCAGCAGTCCGGTGCTGGTGCGGCGGTTCGTGTGCAGCCAGTCGTAGAAACGGCAGACCGCCGGGAGTACCGCCTGCAGCCACCGTTCGTCCCCTTCGGCCGCGTGAATCCGCTCGACCGCTCTGGCCAGCACAGGAGGAGCCAGGGAGACGGATTTCCAGCCTTCCCAGACCGCCATCCGGAAGTCTTGGGACGCGCGAGCCCGCAGGTCGTCCTGCCACAGAAGCATGTGCGGCAGGAATCCGTCGGCATCCATGCCGCGCAGCAGCGAGTCGATTTCGGACCGTGCACGGGGGATGTCTGTCCGGGTGAGGGCGATCGCATGAAAGCAGCTGTCCCATGCCCACTGGAACGGATAACTGCTCGGGGAAGGGCAGGTGAAGTCGTACTCGAAGCCGTCCTTGGTTCCGGTACGCCGATTGTTCGCCAGCGTCTTGAGTGCGCGTTCGGTGGCGACGGCGTCCTCGCTCCGTAATCGCGGCATTCTTGATTGCCTTCCTTCAGGGTCGTCTCACATGTTGTGCCGATGGCCTGGACAGGCAAGGCGGGTCAGGAGGCTCCTTGGGCGACTGCCCAGGCATCGGAGACCATGGCATGCAGATCCCGCTTCGCCGTCCATCCGAGTTCTCGGAAGATCTTCTCGGAGGACGCCACGAGAACGGCCGGATCACCGTCCCGCCGGGAGCACTGCCTGACAGGTATGGGATGCCCCGTGATTTCCCGGCACACCTGGATCACCTCCGCCACTGAATGCCCGGAGCCGCTACCGAGGTTGTAGATCCGGTGTCGGCCCGGTTCGCACGCGTCCAGCGCGAGCAAGTGGGCCGCCGCGAGGTCGGATACGTGGATGTAGTCACGGATACAGGTACCGTCCGGGGTGGGATAGTCGGTCCCGAAGAGCGACACTTCGCTGCCGTGCCCCATGGCGACGGCCAGGACGCTGGCGATGAGATGCGTCTCGGGCTCGTGCCGTTCACCGAGCCCGTCATGGGCGCCGGCCACGTTGAAGTAGCGCAGGCTTACCGCGCCGAAACCGTGGAGTTCCGCGCAGGAGGCCAGGGAGGTGTCGATGGCCAACTTCGTGGCCCCGTAGGGGCTGACGGGCCTGGTCGGGTCCGACTCTCGGATCGGTGTGCTTTCCGGGTTGCCATAGGTCGCCGCTGTGGAGGAGAAGACGATCCGGCGTACGCCGGACTGTCGCATCGCGTCGAGCAGCGCGAGTGACTCGCCCAGGTTTTGGTCCCAGTAGTAGCCGGGCTTCGCTACCGACTCGCCGGTCACCGACTTTGCCGCGAAGTGCAGTACAGCGTCGAAGGATCCGTCGGCGAGCACCGTGGCCGCGCCCTTCCGCAGTGTGGCCACTACCAGTTCGCTCCCGGCCGGCACTGCATCGGCGTGCCCGGTGGAAAGGTCGTCGAGGACCACTACCGAATGCCCGGCCTGAACAAGGTGTGCCGCAACGACGCTGCCCACGTAGCCGGCGCCGCCGGTAACCAGTAACTTCATGCAAGCCCCTGCCTCGTTGTCAGACGCCGTGTCGGTGGTTCTTCGGACCACCGGGCGTCGTCGTACAGCTTCAGGTGACGTTCTGTGAACTGTTCTGCAGTGAACAGAGCAGACCTGCGGCGGGCCGCGGCGGCGCGGCCCTTGCAGGTGTCCGCGTCCAGCAGTTCTTCCAGCCGATCGGCGAGTTGCACCGGGTCGTCAGGGTTGAAGTAGACGGCCGCGTCGTCGGCCGCCTCGCGGTGCGGAGGGATGTCCGAGAGAACCATCGGCAGGCCGTGCTGCAGCGCTTCGAGCACAGACATGGGCAGCCCCTCGTTTCGGCTGGCCGACGCGAAGGCGTCGCTGGTACGCAGCAGGGCCCCGACGACGCTGCTCTGCCACAGCCCTCCGTACCACTCGAGGTGCGAGTTGACGCCCAGTTCAACAGCGGTTGTGAAGACCTCGGCGATCGCAGGACCGTCACCGATGATCCGCAGCCGGATGTCGTGCCCGCGCTCCCTGGCCAGGGCGAAGCCTCTGAGTAACCCCACGTAGTTCTTGTGGGGGTTCACGGTGGCCAGTGCCACCAGGGTGAATCCCTTGTCGGGTTCGATGTGGACACGGCCGACCGACGGCGCGGGGACCGCGTTCTCGATGACTGTGACGAGTTCCGCCGGCAGGCGCACTTCCTTCAGGCAGAACTCCTGAACGGCCTCGGAAACGGCCACAACTCCGCGGCTTCGGCGGGTGATGGAGCGGTCCACGAGGTTCGTCATCCGGTTACGGACCGGAGTGTAGTCGCTGTGATAGGTGACGAAGACACCGGGATGCCCGCGCAGGGCCCACCGTACGGCGGGGTGGATCTTCCCGTCCGCCAGATGGAGGTGTGCGATCCGCGCCTGGGTGAGCTCCCGAAGGCGTTTGAGCCGGGTGGTCCAGGAGCCGCTCAGAACGTGAACCGCCACTTGTGGGGTCAGTTCGGTGATCATAGCTCTCAGGCCGAGGGGGTCGAGTATGACGACATGCACTCGCCTTCCCCGGGCGGAAAGCGCATTGGCCAGCAGAAGCACGACCCGCTCGAGGCCCCCTACGGTGAACCGGCGCACGATGAGGCAGATCTCGGCTTCGTCCACGGAAGTCCCTCCTGGGCCGCAGCCGGTATGACGGCCCGGCCATCGTATCGGGATGGTTGTATATACAGTCAAGGCTTCGATACCGTCTGTCTGTTGGACTCACCTCTGGGGCGCCAGCACCTCCGTCTTCACCGCTGCGCGACCGAGGCGATGAGCCAGGGTCTCCTGCTGGCCCGCGACGGCATCCTGGGGCATGGCCGCGGGGGTGTCCGCGCAAGTGACCATGGATGTCTTCATCGATCCTCCTGACCCGTAGCCCACGAAAGCCTCGACGACCCCCTCCTCATCGCGCAGGTCGACCGTTCTGGTGAACACCGGCCGTACGTCGACGAGCCCGCTGGCCACGAGCCCGACGGCCAGTTCGAGCACACGAGCCGACCGCGACATGGGGAATGCGCCCACGTCGAAGGGGGTGGCACGCAGTTTGAGCCCCTTGGCCAGGATCATCCAGGTGCTGATCCGCTGCGGCAGGGAACTGGCTCCGTACACCACATAGGTGCCACCGGGACGCAGCATGCCCATGGCCAGTTCCCGGACGTCGGGTCCCTCTGCGCGGTTGATGTGCGGGAGGGCGTCGAAGACGTAGTCCACGACCTGTCCTCGGCTGTCACCGATGAGCTGGGCGATCTCGTCGGCCTGCCCGACGGGGTCGAAGCCGCGGCTGGCTCCCCAATTCAGCGCCGTGCGCAGCCGGTTTTCGTTGTGGTCGAGCACAATCACTTCGGTGCCCAGGTGGCGACGGAGAACCTGAACCGCAAGCACCGAGCTCGGGCCGCATCCGAGCACCGCGCAGGTGTCCCCAGGCTGCGGGGGGTTTACCAGGAGGGATCGCAGAACCGAGGTGAGCGGCTCCAGGGCCGTAGCCAGTCCGGACGGCAGGTCCGGGGGGACCACCACGGCGGCCGCTTGATCGGCATCGGTGAAGCCGCGCTCCGTGAACCACGTGCTCTCGCGCCCCGAGCCGCCAGGTAACAGCGGGCGCAAGGCGCGATATTCGGCCATTCCACCGAAGTCGGTCTGCCCCCAGTAGCAGAGCCGGTCGCCCGGCCGCAGAACGTCTGTCAGGCGTCCGCCGACGTCGACGACCCTGCCCACGTATTCGTGGCCCGGTATTAGGGGCCACGTGTTGGATGAGAGATGTCCCCGAAAGTAGGAGACGTCTGTTGAGCAGATCGACACTGCCTCTGTGCGGAGCATCACCTCGTCCGGTCGGCAATCGGGATCCGCAACGGATCCCAGTCGCAGCTGTCCCGGCTGACTCATTGTGTAGGCGTACATCTGAACCTGACTCCCTTGGGGCGATGGCGGCCCGCAAGGCGGGCTGCGCCAGTGGAACACGGGATCAAAGGGCCGATGGGCCGGGCGATCTGAATCGAGTGCGCCGGCACGTCGATTGCGCGGTGTGCGGGGGTGGCCTCGCGGGTGGTGCCATGTCAGGCGAAACGGTTTCGGCGAGGGGCTACTTCGGTAACAGTCGTGCGGGTGGGGGCAGAGCCGCCGGCCCGCGGACAAGTCGTATTGAGGCGGCTGTCAAGCAGGGGATGGTGTGGCTGGCTGAGTAGCTGTATAGACTACACGTTGTGAATCACGTCCACCCGGATTTCGCGCCCCGCTACTACACGATCGAGCAGTCGCTGCGGGCTCGGATCGCTGGTCTTCAGCCGCATGACGCCTTGCCCTCGGAGTCGGAGCTCGCCAAGGAGTTCGGGGTCAGTCGTATGACCGCGCGAGCGGCCGTCATGCGACTGGTCGCCGACGGCCTTGTCTATCGCGAGTCCGGACGAGGTACCTTCGTGGCCACACCGCCTACCCGCCGCCGTGCCGACAGTCTGGTCAGGTTCAGTCAGGAGATGCGGGCGCAGGGCAAGCATCCCTCCTCCAGGGTCATCACCAGCCAAAGGCGCGCGGCCAGGGGCGTGGAGCTCGCCAGGCTCAGGCTCGGCCAGGGGTGTGAGGTGGTGGCCATCACGCGAGTGCGGCTGGCCGACGGGGTGCCCATCGCTCTCGAACGCTCCGTTTTTCCGATCACCGTCGTTGACCTGTGTGACCGTGACCTGGTCAACGAGTCGCTCCATGAGGCGCTGAGCGAGCTGGGCTATGTGCCGACCATCGGCCATGCCTCGCTGTCTGCCAGCAATGCCAGCAATCTGGAGGCCGAATTGCTCGGGCTCGATCCGGGGGTGGCACTGCTGGTCGAGGTGCGTCTGATCCTTGACCAGCACGGGGATCCGCTTGAGTTCACGGAGTCGAGATACGTCGGCGATCGATACGCGCTCGACGTGACTTTCGATGTCCAGCACGGCGACGGGTCGGCGCCGTCCTGAAGCCGGCCAGAAGGGAAACAGCCCATGCGTGTATCGTCTGCGTCCGCGGCCGGCTCCGTCCGCAAGCCCAACGAGGACTTCCTCGCTGTCAGTCCGTGCGTCGCGCTCGTCCTGGACGGGCTGACCTCGCCGCCCGAGTTGGGATCGGGCTGCATTCATGGCACTCCCTGGTTCGTCAGTGAGCTGGGCACTCATCTGTTGCGCGAGGCAACGTGCCGACCGGAGGTTCCGCTGGCCGACTGTGTGGCTGAGGCCATCGTCCGGGTCGCCGACCTCCACCGCGCTACGTGCGACTTAACCCATCTCGGCACGCCTTCGTGTTCCGTGGCTCTGGTGCGTGAAGGGACTCACACCGTCGATCACCTGTCCATCTTCGACTCGGTGATCCTTCTCGACGGGCCCGGCGGCCTGAAGGTCTTCTCCGACCTTCGCGTGGACGGCTACGCCCAGCAGGAGCACAAGGAGACCACCCGGTACCGGATCGGAACCCGCGAACACCAGCAGGCCGTCAGCCGACTCGTCGCGGCCCAGCGCCCCCACCGCAACGTCGAGACCGGCTACTGGGTCGCTGCGGCGAACCCTGCTGCGGCGTACAACGCCTTGACGGGCTCGGTGCCGCGTTCGGAGGTCACCCGCGGAGCCATCATGAGCGACGGGGCGTCCTGCCTTGTCGAGGACTACGAGCTCACCGGCTGGCCCGACTTGCTCGATCTGCTGGAGACTGAAGGCCCTGATGAGGCCATCTCACGTGTCCGGCAGGCGGAGAGGACCGATCCGAGCGGCGAGCGCTGGCCCCGCTATAAGGCAAGCGACGACTCGACCGCCGTTTTCTGCCTGCTCGACGGCTCTGAATCCGCCGGCTACTGACCGGTCGGCGGCCGCGTCCGGTACGGCACTGGGCTGTCGTGGCCGCGCAAGAGCAGGGGGCCGCTCAACCCGGGTGGCCGGTCGGTCGTCAGTCCCCAGGACGGTGAGCGTTTGGTGCCCGTGCATTTCCCTGAACCCTCTGGGGTCCTTGGATGACGACGGCGCCGACGAGCGCGGAGACGGTGTGCCGGGGGACGTTCAGCCGGTCTGCCCGGGCGGATCGGTAACGGGTGTCGTCGACGAGGGTCTCACCGGCGTCGAAGACGGCTGCAGGGATCAAGGCGAAGCCCCTAACGGTCGTCGTCCGAGGCAGTGAAGAGGGCGGTGGTGAAGGGGTTGTGGAATTTGCCTCGGGGATCATAGGTGTGGCGCAGGCGGGAGAAGTCCCACCAGTGGTCGTACAGGGTGCGGATCTTGCGGGGTGACGCCATGAAGATCTTTGCCCAGTGCGGACGCGCTGCGAGTGGGGCGAGGACGTCCTCCACGTGGGGCAGGACGGCTCGGACCGCTTCCTCCTCGGGGCGCCAGGTGAAGTGAATGGCGGTGCTGTTCCTGCCGTGGGTCGGGCTGAGCCAGGCGGTGTCGGCGGCGACGGTCCTGATCTCTGAGGTCTGAAGGACAGGTGCCAGCAGCGGACGCAGTTCTTTGAGCTGGTGAAGTGCCTTGGTCGTCAGGTCGGCCGGAACGAAGTATTCCGTCTGCAGTTCGTTGCCGGTGGCCGGTTCGGTGCCGGCGCGGAAGTGCGGGAGACGTTCGTGCCAGGGACCGGGGCGCCCGAGCTGATCGGTGCAGTTGGCCGCGCACATTCCGGCGACCGGGTGCCGGGGACCGTCTGCTTTGACGGCATTCAGCCAGGCCAGATCCGGGAGCTCGTCGTCGGTGCGGCGCTTGACCCATATCTGTGCGCAGTCCGTCCAGTTGGTGAAGATACTGACGCTGTATGCGCTGGAGAGGATCTCGCCCGCTGATGCGATGAGGTCGGTCCAGGGCAGTTCCTCGTACACGTACTGTTCGATGTCGTACGCAGGCCGAACCGCCAGGTCCAGGTAGGTCATGACGCCGAGAGCGCCGAGCGAAACGACAGCGCCGTCGAAGTCTTCGTCTCCTGCTGCCAGCTCCATGCGCGTGCCGTCGGCGGTGACGAGGGCGAGGGCTTGGACCGCGCCGGCCAGCGAGGCGTGGGAGGTGCCAGAACCGTGCGTGGCCGTGGCGCATGCACCCGCGACGGATATGTGCGGCAGGGACGGGAGATTGTGCAGGGCGAGGCCGCGCCGGTGCAGGCGCTCGCACAGGTCTCCCAGCAGCCAGTTGGCGCTGACCCGGACCCGCATGCGTGGACTGTCGATCTCCAGCTCGCGCGGCATTCGGTCAAGAGAGACGAGAGTCCCTGCGGTGTCGGCGATTCGGTTGAACGAATGGCCGCTGCCGAGCACCCGGGCGTGCCCGCTCGTGGCGACGAGGCCCTGAAGCTCAGTGATCGACGTGGGCTGCTCGAAGGCATGGGCGCAGTAACGGATGTTACCGGCCCAGTTCGTCAGCGGCCTGGTCATGGCGCTCCTTTCCGGACGTGTCCGAAGGCTGATGGCGTCGTGTCCGACCGCCGACATGTTCATCCTCGTTGAGCTGGCCCAGGGGCCTGTTCCTCGTCTCAGGCACCCGAAGTCGCACGTAGAGCAGGAAGCCTGTGCTGAGCGCGGCGAAGAACAGCAGGGTTGTTCCCACGCGGTCCGGTGTTCCGGGACTTCCGACGACGATGGGGAAAAGCAGGGTGACCATGAGGTTCGCAGCCCAGTTGAGGCCGGTCGCGGTCGCGGCAGTTCTTGCTCTGCCTTCCTCGGGGAGCACTTCGGCGACCAGCAGCCAGGCGACAGGGCCTGCCGAAAACGCGTAGCAGGCCATGAATGCCAGCAAGGCCGCAACGGTGATCGCACCTGTGAGTGCGAAGGGTGGCGTGAGGAGTCCGACACCGGCGGTCACCAGGGCGAGGATGATGCCGGCCAGACCAACGCTCAATAGCGAGCGGCGCCCATGACGCTGTATCAGGTGGAGCGCCACTACGGACGCCAGTACATTGACCAGGCCGACGGAGAGGGTGGCGATCTGCGCTCCGATCCAGCCACCGACGCCCGCGATGCCGAAGACGGGGGTCGAGTAGTACACCACGGCTCCGACGCCGACCAGCGCGTTCATGAGCGCGGCGGCCATGGCGATGGCCGCGGGGCGGGACGCCCAGGGAAGGGTTGCTGATCCCTTGCGCCGGCGTGGGTTCGAGATGGTGTGGCGACGAGAAGCCGGATTCAATGAAGCCACCGACGGGTGCAGCCTTGGGCCGGGGCGTTCGCGGATCGCGAGGATCGCCGAAATCTGCCCGAGTGCGGGCAGTGCGTTGCAGACGAACATCAGCCTCCAGTGATCCCCGACACTCAGGGCGGCACCCGCGCCCAGTGACAGCAGGTTCCCTGCCGCGACTGCGAGTTGATAGCTCGTAACCAATGTTCCGCGCAGGTGTGCTGGGCCGAGTTCTGCGAGGAACATCGGGGTGACCGACGACGTGATGCCCACCGCTGCACCCAGCAGGAATCGCGCGGTGACGAGCGTGACGACGTTCATCGCGCCGGCCGCGAGCAGCGTGCCGAACAGCGCGAGGAGTCCGGCCGCGCCAAGTACGGAACGTCGGCCGAATCGGTCTGCGGTGCGGCCGGCGGCAACACAGCCGGCCAGCGCCCCGGCCGTGAGGGCGCTGACGACCACGCCCTCCGCAACTGCTGACAGGGCGAAGCGCTGCCGCAGGGGTTCGACCGCGTTGTTGCTGACGGCGATTGAGTAACCGAACATACTTCCCGCAGCGCAGCCCGCGAACAGGAGCCGCCCACCGTGTCCCTGTTCACGGGCACTGTCCGGCACTTCGTGGTGGGGCTCGGCCATCAGACGGTGAGGGTCACTTTCACGGCATCGCCGCCCAGCGCCTCAAGAGCTGAGCCGATGTCATCGAACGAGAACGAACGGGTGATCAGGCGCTCGAACGGGATACTGCCGTTGCGGGCGAGGAGGGCCATCCCCTCCGTGTACGAACGCGGTGGGTTGAAGCTGACCCCCAGCAGACGCACGCTGCGCTGGCAGATGTCACGTGCCGGATCGACGGTGATACTGGAACCGGTAGGCACGATGTTGCCGACCTCGATGACGGTGCCCAGTCTGCGTACCATCGCCAGGGCCTCGCTCAGTGCGGCCGGGCTGTTGGTCGCGTCGATCACCAGGTCGGCCCCGCGTCCGCCCGTCATGTCGTGGACGGCTCTCCTGCGCTCGTCCACTCCGAGTTCACCGATGTCCATGACCCGGTCGATGCCGAGCTCACGTGCCACCTCCAGACGGCCGGGGCGCGACCCCGAAACCACGACGGTCCCCACTCCCACCTGGCGCAGCGCCAAACTCGTCAGCAGCCCGATGGCGCCGGCGCCCAGGACCACGGCCGTGGCATCGGGGGTGAGCACTTCGTCCCACGCCCCTGGCGCAGTCCTTGCGAGGTCGACGCAGCGCACGGCCACCGCGAGTGGATCGAGCAGTGAGGCCACAGCGGGTGACAGCGACTGCGGCACCCGCCACAGGTACGTTCCCGGCCGGACCGCCAGATGCCGGCCGAAGCCCCCTGTCAGTGACAAGGACTCGTCGGTTGCGCACGGCGTGAGCCCGATCGCTTCCGGGGGAACCCCGTAGACGAAGGGTTCGGAGCAGGTAGTCGCGCCGGGACCGAACCGTCGGCACGACCAGCACGTCAGACACGGCACCCACGGGAACAGCGCCACCGTGTCACCCTCGCGCAGAGGCTGGTCCTCGGCGTCCGTGTGCGGATGCCCCGGGCCGAACGCCACGATGCGGCCAACGATTTCGTGCCCCAGGATCATCGCAGCTGTCGGGTCCTGGCCGACCAGGTGGACATCAGTTCCGCAGATTCCGTTGGCGGTGACTTCGAGGAGCAGGCCCTGCTCGGGAGGCTCCGGCAGCGGCAGAGTGCGGCGTTCGAACCGGTTCTTGCCCACCCACACGTTCGCGCTGGTCACTTCCATGGAGCTCTCCTTCGGCACGGAGCGGACACCGGACGACTCACTGCGAACCGTCATGCCGGGTCGAGCGGCCACAGGCTGGGCCTGCCCCGACTATCACGGTATGGCTCGGTGCCGTCGTCCCTCACGATCGGCTGGGGGTCCGGGCTGACGTATTCGATGCGGATGCCGTTCAGGTCCTTCTTCTCCGTGAACCACAGCAGAATGCGGTCGTTGTCCCCCAGTACGAGCCCGTCGTGGCCGATGCCCTGTTCGGCAAGAGCCGCCATCCGCTGCTCAAGGTCGGGCTGGTCCACGAAAGCGAGGTGGTGGAAGCCTTCGCCCTGCGCGGCCGAGTGGGTTCCCTGGCCGTGGAACTCCATCAGCTCAATGTAGGGCGGGCCCTCCTTGGAGAAGGAGATACGCGCGTCGTGGTGGTGAGGTTCCGGGTTGCTGCTGTCGACGTATCGCTCCGTGCGGTACCGGTGTATCTCGCTGAAGGTGTAGCCGGTGGCCGCCGACCAGCGAGAGATCGCGACTTCCAGGTCCGCCACCAGAATGCCGATGTGATCGATGAGCGGTGCCGCCATATCGTGCTCTCCTAGTCCTGTTCGAAGGTCTCCGGATTCATAGGCTGCTCGGTTCCGTTCAGCCCGGATATTTCCTTGATCTCGTCGTCGGCCAGGTGGAAGTCGAAGACATCCAGGTTGGCTGCCAGGCGGCCACGGTCAGAGGACTTGGGAATGGGCACCAGCCCCTGTTCGAGATGCCAACGGAGCACAACCTGGGCCGTGCTCTTCGAATACCGGCCGGCCACCGCCTGCACCACGGGTTCTGCAAGGAGTGTGCCGCCTTGCCCCAAGGGGCTCCACGACTGCACCACAATGCCGTGCTTTTCCGCGTAGGCGCGGGACTCCCACTGAACGATTCTCGGGTGAAGCTGTATCTGGTTGACCGCCGGGATCAGACCCGTTTCGCCGATGATGCGGTCGAGATGGCGCGGCAGGAAGTTGGAGACCCCGATGGACTTGACGTATCCCTCCTCGACGAGGCGTATGCAGGCCCGCCAGGTATCCACGTAGAGGTCACGCATGGGCATCGGCCAGTGGATCAAATAGAGGTCGAGGTAGTCGGTTCCCAGCCGGGCGAGAGTCTGCTCACAGCCACGTATCGCGCGGTCGAGACCATGATCCCGGCCGTTCACCTTCGACGTGATGAAGAACTCCTCGCGCGTCAGTCCCGACCGGCGTATGCCTTGTCCGACGCCACGCTCGTTCTGATAGAAGGCCGCCGTGTCCACCATCCGGTAGCCGAGCTGTGCTGCCACCGGAATGACCTGGGCGGCCAGCTCATCAGTCATGGTCCAGGTACCGAGCCCCAGTACCGGCATGGAGTGACCGGACCTGAGCTCCACCAAGGGAACGCTCACGCCTCCCACCGTCAGCAACCGCCCTGCAGGGAAAGTACGCCGGACTCGTCCGTTTCCAGAAGTTCCGTCATCACCTGGGCAGCGCAATCCAGTTCAGTGTCGGTGAGGTCGTTGACGAAGATGGTCCGCCCGATGCCCTGCAGGAGTGTCAGGTGCTGCTGGTTGTCGCGGTGCCGCATCGTGTCCGCCAGCGCCCGACGCAGCACACTGGGATCTGCGAACATCGGATGTGACGGCGCCAGGCCCATGCCGCGCGTGGTGTTCACGATCCGTTCGAACTGGGCCGGCGTCAGCATCCCCCGGTGCAGGGCGAGAACGGCGCTCAACACGCAGTCCATGGCCACTACTTCGCCGTGCAGGAGGGCCGGCAGCGCCTGCATCTCGATCACGGGTGAGAAGGTGTGGCCGTAGTCCACGATGCGCCGCAGGTCCGTCTCCCACAGGTTCTTTTGTAGCTCTTCCGCCATGCCGGAGATGGCCCGGTGCATGACCTCCCTCCCCGGTCCTGCGTCGTTGCCGTTGTCCGAATCCTGAAGGCGGTCGGCGACAAGCTGCGGGCCGTGCTCCTCGAGCAGTTCGAAAAGCACCGGGTCCTTGATGAGGGCCATCTTCAGTGCTTCGCCCAGACCGCTTTGAATCTGCCGTTCCGGCAGGGTCGCGATGAGGCTACGGTCGATCAACGTGCGCGGCGGCGGGGCAAAGGTTCCCAGCCGGTTGCGGAACCCTTCGTAGTTGACGCCGTTCTTCGCGGAGACGCTGCCGTCGATCTGGGCCAGCAGCGTGGTCGGTACGCGCACGTAGGGGATGCCTCGGCGATACAGGCTCGAGGCCATCCCGACCACGTCTTGAAGCACGCCGCCGCCAATCGCGATGGGAGGCGTCCCCACCCGGTGGGTGCCGATCTCGCTCAGTCGCCTCGCGATGCGCAGTACTTGGTCCAGGGTCTTGTTCTCGTCCCCGCCGGGGAGGGTGAGATATTCGACGAAAAGGCGGTTGACGGAGAAATAGTTCCGGATGCGCTCGCCGAAGATCTCATCGACCGTGTGGTCCATGACGACGAGCCGCGTAAGCTTGCTTGGCTTTCGGCCGGGTAAGAGCCCCAGCTCCGGGTTCCCCGGGTTGAATAAGTCATAGATTTCGATGATTTCATAGTCCACCTGCCGGGAAGCTGTCATGACCCACTTTCCGGTGCTCGACAAAGGATCCTCCCTGCCTCGTGACGCGCCAAGCCGCCTTTGTTCAGGGGCGCAACAAAACGGTAAGAGGGGTCGATCGCCATGCACAACCATATTCACTGACCGATATCGATGCCAGAGATGCTCGCTCCATACGTGATTCCTGGCGAGGCACGCACGGATCTCGCCAACATCAATCCGCATCCTCAACCATCGCTGAGGGGTTCGCCCCACTGGGTACAAACGCTCGAGTCCTGCACACTTTTCGGAGCCACCGCGCTCGAGGTTGCGTACGAGGGAGGGGGAGGCGCTGACCCAAACCCACCGCCCACAACAGGCCGCACCCGACAGAGTCAAGTCCGGGCAAAATCCACACCCCGGCTCGGGTATGTGAATGAGTCCGGACTTCTCAAGCCTGCACTGCCTCGGGCCCGAGGGTTCGAACGGCCTGGTCGGCGCTCGGTGCGCGTAGCCGGGACGCCGCGGGTGGCACCTTCGGCGAAGAAAGGCGCACGGTCACGGCAGACGATCTCGATGCCGGGCCGCTCGGCGAGCCAGGCCGCGAGCGTGTCCGCCTCCCGATCGGGAAGGAGGTCGACCGGGCGACGTGTCCCGATGTCGACGAGCACGGTTCCGTAGACACGGCCCTTGCGCTGGGCGTACTCCTCCCACCCGACCACGCGGGGTACTGCGGTGGCGGGGTCCGGCAGCGAGGCGGTCAGCCGCAACAGGCTGTTCCGGCTGACCGGAACCTTGAAGGCGTCCGTCATCCGGGCGCCGGACCGGCCCGCGAGCGCAAGACCGACCGACACCAGCGTCGACCGCAGCCGCTCGGTCCGTCGCCCGAACCTGCGGGTGAGACCGGGTACTTGCTCGGCGAAGGTCATGCGCCCAGCAGGATTCCTCCTCGCAGACGAACCTCCGCACCCGCAACGACACCACGACGGACTTGCCCGCCGTCGGCAAATCACGAGGAAATCGCAGGCAGGAGCCGTGTGTTCGCCTCGACCAGCACCCGCACCCCGGACAGGCCGCCCGTCCTGCGGTCGTACGGCCTCGACCCGGACGACCGTGTCGATCACCTCGACCGATTCCACCAACACGCCCTCGACCGAGGAAAACAGCAGCTCGTTCAACTGCGGCAGCACTTCGTTCACGGCGAAGGACTGTCGACCACACCACCATCCGGCCAGGCGATTTTCGGGCGAACTTTAGTGGTCGTGGGCGGTCAGTGCGCGCATGGCTGGCCGGCCGCGCATGAACCTGCCTCCACTCATCAGGCCCCAGTGGAATCGATCATCTAGGGAACCGGGAGGCGCTCTACCGGCGGACCGCCGAGATCAGTCCGCCGGGCCGCTCCTCGCGCTGCGGCGGGGTGCTGATCGGGCGGCCGTAGGCGGCAGCGCGCTCGCGCAGGGTGTGGCCGGCGGCCTCCCAGCCGTGCCCGGCCAGCCAGCCCACCGGGTCGTCGGGCATCTCCGAGACCCACATGGACGCCGCCGATCCCGGCACGGCGTCCGCGCCGAAGCGCTCGATCACGCCGCGCGAGCCCAACGTCAGCCCCATCCAACTGCCTGCCGCCGACTGCGCGCCGATCCGGGCCAGCAGCAGCTCCACCGCGTCCTCGGGCAGATAGATCAGCAGTCCTTCGGCGATCCACGCGGTCGGCACGGCCGGGTCGTGCCCTGCGGCGGCCAGCGCGCCTGGCCAGTCCTCACGCAGATCCACCGCGACGGTGATCCGCTCGCAGTGTGCGACGGCCCGCTCCTGGCGCAGCACCGAAGCCTTGAAGTCCAGTGGCGCGGCGGTGTCGACCTCGAACAGCCGGGTGCCCTCGGGCCAGTCCATCCGGAAGGCCCGGCTGTCCATGCCGGCGCCGAGCAGCACGACCTGCCGGACCCCGGACGCGGAGGCCTGCTGCAACAGGTCGTCGAGGAACTTCGTCCTGATGACGATGGAGAACGACACGGCCAGCCGGCGGCGGCGCGCGGCCTCGTCATCGGGCGGTGGCGAGGAGGGCCACAGGCCGCCGGCGGTGGCGAAGGCCTGTGCCAGTGGGTCGCGGAACAGCGCGTTCTCCCGCTCGGTCTCCAGCGCCCGCACCCTGGCCACCCCCACCGCCGTGGCCCACACTCCCGACGGCTGCACCCGCTCCTGCTCATCAGTCACCGCGCCAGCCTAGGTGATCAATTACAAGGGGTCTGATGAGGGGAGCCAGGTTCATTCGCGGCCGGCCAGTCATGCGCGCACCGACCGCCTACGACCACTAAAACCACCAAAGGCGACACCTGCGCACCTGGCGCGGACGGGGTCCTTCACCCCGCACTGCAGCCTGGCCTCCGACCCCGACCCGCATGTCCGGAGCATGGCCGTCGAACTCGTCGCAGGTTCGCCCACACCGATGCCGGCGCCATCGCCGCCTTGCAAGCCCCCCACGCCCAGGAGGCAAGCCCGGCTGTCCGCAAGAAGGCGGGCTGGCACGTACCCGGCGGGGCCATCTACGAACGAGCCGCCCCACGCAGTCTCAGGCAACGGGACTCAGTCCGGGAGGGCTTGGCCGCCTCGATGCAGAAGCGTCGTTGGCGCAGCGGAAACCCAGGTTGCCGGAGGAGGACTCCGGTGTGTTGCAGGAGCGGGCGGCCACCCGGTAGCGGTTGCAGTAGGAGTCGTGGCACAGGTAGGAGCCGCCACGCATCACTCGTGCGGTTCCGGTCTCCGGACCGTGGGGGTCTGTCGGGGGGGACTGGGTGTAGTAGGAGGGTGAGAACCAGTCGGAGCACCATTCCCAGACATTGCCCGCTGTGTTCCAAAGACCAAAGCCGTTGGGACGGTAGGACCTGACCGGTGCGGTGGTCAGATAGCCGTCCTCGGCCGTGTTGGTGTGCGGGAAGCGTCCCTGCCAGATGTTGCAGCGCCACCGGCCGTCGGGGGTGAGGTCATCCCCCCAGGCGTAGCGGCGGCCCGCCAGGCCGCCCCGTGCGGCGTATTCCCACTCGGCCTCGGTGGGCAGGCGCTTGCCGGCCCACTGCGTGTAGGCGATGGCGTCGTTCCAGGACACGTGGACGACGGGGTGACTCTGTCGGTCGGTGATGTCGGACCTGGCGCCCTCGGGGCGGCGCCAGTGGGCGCCACGGACGTTGATCCACCAGGGGGTTCCAGCGGCGTTTCCGAGGACGTCGGAGGGCGGGGCGGCGACGACAAGGTGAAAGACCGCCGAGGAGCCGTAGCGTTCGGCGTCCGTCACGTAACCGGTCGCCTTGACGAAGGTGGCGAACTGGGCGTTGGTGACGGCGGTCTCGTCGAAGTGGAAGGACTTGAGGCGTACGGCGTGGACAGGTGTCTCGCCGTCGGCCGGATAGCCCTCGCCGAAGGCGTCGCCCATGGCGAACTCACCCCCAGGCAGGCGCACCTGCCCGCGGGTCGAGGGTTCGCGGGAGGTGTGGCTGCGCGTCGTCGGCGTCGGCGAGAGCAGCGAGACGATACTGACCGGCGCGTCGGTCGCCGGAGTGCAGCAGGAGCGCTGATCGCGTGTCATGGGTCGGAATTCCTCGATCGCGGGTCGGTCCCACGCCTGCGCTCGGTCGTGCGCGGCGAGGCGTGTCGGCTGGAGTCGTGGGCGGTAACCCGCCGGCACCGGCGCCATGTCGTGCGTTTCGGAGTGAGCGCCGGTACGGACGCGGTGGCCCAGGGTGTGCGTGGGTCCCCCACCGGTCAGGCGCCCTGGCGGGAGGGACGCCGGGGCATCACGTCCGCTGGTTCTGGTAGGTGGACTCGTCCAGCCCGCTCAGCGTCGGGTCATGTCCCACTTCGCCGACGTCGTACATTGACGTCATCCAGTGGTAGAAGTTGTCGCCGCGCTCGCACAGTACCTCGTAGAGTCGGCGCATCATCCGCGAGCGAACCTCGCTCCGTTCCGGATGGGTATAGATGTTTTGCAACTCGTCCGGGTCGGTTTGCAGGTCGTAGAGCTCGTTGACCGAGTCGGGGTTGACAACGAGCTTGTACCGGTCATCGCGCAGCATGCGCTGCGGGTAGGGGAAGTGGTGACCGTGGAACTCGCAGACGATGTCCTGATCCCAGTCCACCGTTTCGTCGTGGACGAGCGGCAGCAGGCTGCGCGAGTCGACGGCGGGCTTGGGGTCGATGCCCGCCAGTTCGAGGATGGTAGCGGTGCAGTCGAGCAGGCTGACGAACTCCGGCCGTACGACGCCGCCGGGCGCGCCCGGGACGCGCAGTATTCCGGGTGTGCGGTAGATGTCCTCGTACATTGCCGGGCCCTTGTCGTGCAGTCGATGTGAGCCGGTGAATTCGCCGTGGTCGCAGGTGAAGAACACGGCGGTGTCGTTCACCAGTCCGAGCCGTTCCATTGCTTCCATGACCCGGCCGATCTGCATGTCGATCAATGCCACGTAGCCCCAGTAGACCGCGATGAGTTTGCGCGTCGTCTCGATCGGCATGGTGTCGAAGGTCCAGTGAGCGCTGTAGTTGCGCTGTACCGGGGGTTTGCCGTGGAAGGTCTCCGCGATGGACCGCGGAAGCTCCACATCCGCCGGGTCGACCAGGTCGAAGTACTCGTCGGGGAGGATGTAGGGAAGGTGCGGTCCGAAGAAGTGCAGAGCGAGGAAGAATGGTTGGCCGCGGTCGCGGGAGTCCGCGGCGTACTGTTCGAGCTTCTCTATGGCGCGGGTGGCCAGGTAGTGTTCGAAGGTGGCTTCGACCGGCTGGTGCAGCCGGGCGGCGAGCAGGTTGCCGGGGCCGCCGTTGGGCAGGGTGCCGCGGATGCGGTCACTGATCTCGTACGGCGGCAGACCGCGTTCGGCGAGATAGGCGAGGTAGTCCGGGTGGTCCACCGGGTTGTGCCAGCCGGGCAACTCCGGGCCGTCGAAGCCGAAGTCGGCCGCTGTCCTCCGGTTGCCGGCGTGCCATTTGCCGATGAGGCCGCAGTTGTAGCCGTTCTCCCGCAGCGCCCTGGAGAAGGTGAACTGCTCTTCGGAGAGGTCTTCGAGATATCCGACGTTGCGCTCGTGGTTGGCGAGCACCTTGTGCCGGAAGGGCGCCTGACCGGTCAGCAGGCTGGCCCGGGCCGGGGTGCAGATCGCGGTGGGGGTGTACCAGCGGTCGAAGCGGGTGCCCGTTGCGGCGAGTTCGTCGAGGGCGGGGGTGTGCGCCAGCCGGTTGCCGTAGGCGCCGAGTGTGTCCGCCCGGTGCTGGTCGGTCATGAGGAAGAGGATGTTCTTCCCGGACGTGTTGGACGTGGTCACTTGCCTGCTCCCATGAAGAGCTCACCGGTGTAGTAGGTCTTGGGGTCGGCGGGCCGGCTGAGCTTGCCGGCTTCGACGAAGTAGTCGTTCATGCCCTTCAGCCACTTGTCGATCGTGCCGTCCTTGGTCAGCGTGTCGAGCTCGTCGACGCTGAGCAGCTTGTTGTTGGCGGCGTCGGCCTTGACCTGGTCGGCCGGGATGTTGAGCTTGTTGGCGGTGATTGCGATGGCCTCATCGGTATGTGCGGACCGGAAGTCGATGGCGTCGCGCAGGACGGCGAGGACCTTCTTGACCTTCTCCGGTTGATCGGCCACCAGCTTGTTGCCGGCCACGAAAGCGGTGGGGAATGAGACGTCATCCTTGAAGTCGCTGTCCTTGGCGAGCTCGACGAGATCGGGGTCCTGCTTCTTGATGGTGGCCAGCGCGGGGTACCAGAAGCCGGCACCGTCGACCTTCTTGGAGGAGAAGGCGGACACGATGGTCGACGGGTCCATGGGGACGATCTTCAGGTCTTTCTTGGTCATCCCTGCCTTCTTCAGGGCGAGGGTAAGGATCATGTCGCCGGAGGTGCCCTCGGGAACGGCAACGGTCCTTCCCTTGAGCTGCTTCATTGAGGTGATGCCCGGCTGGGCGATGACCCGGTCGGCGTTGCCGAGCGTGTTGATCGCGACGACCTTGGCCTTGCCCGAGGCGGGCAGCCACATCGCGCCCGGGCCTATGTAACCGAAGTCGAGGTTGTCCGTGCCGAGGGCCTGGATCTGCAGCGGCCCGTTGGTGAAGACCTTGCTCTCCGCCGTCAGCCCGTGCTTCTTCCACAGTCCCTTGGCGTCAGCGATGGCGATCAGGCTCGCACCGTTGAAGTCACCGATGTAGCCGAAGCGCACCGCCTCGCCCGACTCCCCGGAGGCCGATCCGCTGTCGCACGCAGTCAGCAATGCCATCGCGGCCAGTCCGGCGAGGGTGGCGGAGAGGTGTCTGCGGATGAGGGTGGATGTCATGATGCCGGTCCCTTCCATTTCATGCCGTTGAGGAGTGAGAGGCGGATTGGAAGGCGGTGCGGCCTTCCTGGTGGTAGACGGAGTGCCACACCCGTTTGCGCAGCGCGGCGAACTCGGAGCTGAGACGGAATTCCTCGTTGCGCTCGATCGCGGGGTCGACCTCGATGACGTCGTAGATGCGTCCGGGGCGGGCGGCCATGACGATCACACGGGTGGCCAGGAACACGGCCTCATCGACGTCGTGGGTGATGAACAGCACGGTGCGCTTGTTCTGGCTCCAGGTGTGCAACAGCTGTTCCTGAAGCTTGACTCGAGTAAGCGCGTCAAGGGCGCCGAATGGTTCGTCCATCAGCAGGATCGAGGGGTCGACGGCGTAGGCACGGGCGATGGCGCATCGCTGGCGCATGCCTCCGGACAGCGTCTTGGGGAGCGCGTCGGCGAAGCGCTCGAGTCCCACCTGCTCGATGAAGTGCTCCGCCCGCCTTCGGCGCTCGCCTTTCGGGACGCCTGAGGTCCGGAGACCGAACTCGACGTTCTGGCGCACCGTCAGCCAGGGGAAGAGAGCGTACTGCTGGAAGATCACGCCTCGCTCGGGCCCTGGCCCCAAGACCGGTGAACCGTCCACCAGGGCACGACCCGCCGTGGGTGTCTCCAGCCCGGCGAGGATGTTCATGAGGGTGCTCTTGCCGCAGCCCGAGGGCCCGACGACGGTGACGAACTCGTGGTCCGCGATGTCGAGTGAGACGTTGTCCAGGGCGGTGAAGGTCTCGCGGCCCAGGGCGAAGATCTTGGTGACGCCCTGGACGGATATCTTGGCGGTCTTGGTGGTCATCGGCGCTCCTGCCATCCGGTCAGCTTGCGTTCTGCGAGGAGGAGGACGCGGTCCATGAGCAGACCGAGGATCCCGATCGAGATGAGTCCGACGAAGATGGTCGGTAGGTCGTAGTACAGCTGGGCGTTCTGCATGCGGTAGCCGAGTCCCTGCTGGGCGGCGATGAGTTCTGCGGCGACCAGGGTGGCCCAGGCCGAGCCGAGGCCGACCCGCATGCCGACGAGGATGAATGGGGTGGAGGCGGGCACCACCACGCGGGCGAAGATCGTGACGTCCTTGGCACCCAGCACCCGGGCGGCGTTGATCAGTGTGCGATCAACGTTGACCACGCCCTGGAAGGTCGAGATCACGCATGCCAGGAACGCGGCGAGGAAGATGACGAAGATCTTCGGGGTCTCGTCGATCCCCATGACGACCACGGCCAGCGGGATGATCGCCAGCGGCGGGATGGTGCGGAAGAACTGGATCCAGGGTTCGATCAGGCCACGCAGGACGCTGTACCAGCCCATCAGGAATCCGACGGGGATCGCTGCTGCGGTGCCGAGTGCGAAGCCGATGAGTACGCGTGTCAGGCTGGCGACGGCGTCCTCGCCGAGTGTCCCGTTGCCGATCAGCGTCCCGGCGCGCGAGACGACCTCCAGCGGTGTCGGCAGCTTGAAGCCCGCAGTGGCGAGGACCCACCAGATCGCGATTCCCAGCAAGACGGACACGGCGTTCAGGATCAGAGGCAGCTTGCGCCGGCCTGCCGACTGACGCTCTGGTGCGGTCATGGTGTCACCCGCGGTGCCCGGAGCCGGCCGATGTCCTGTGCGTCTCTCGGGTATGAGGCGTCGTGGGCTGGCGCCCCGATTGTCAAGGGCGGGCATGGGCGGCTCTTTCTGTGGGGACGCCGGGTGCGTCGGATCGGTGCTTCACGTCAGCGGTTTCGGGGTACCTGGCGAGGAGGGGAGAACTGTGGAAGACAGCGGCGAGCGCGCCGATGGCGCCGTCGTCGTCCGAGAGCCGCGCGGCCTCGACGACGGGACTGGCCGACGCGGTCGGGAAGAGTTCGGCGGCGAGAGTGGCGGCAGCCAGCTCAACGATGACGGGCGCCAGCCGGGTGATCTCCCCGCCGATGACGACCTTCGCCGGGTTCAGGATCATGGTCGCCGCACCGACGACGCGTCCGAGCGCCGCAGCCGCCTCCCGCAGCACCCGGTCCGCGACGGGGTGCGCGCGGGCGAGGGCGGACGCCAAGTCCTCGAGGTTCTCCAGACGTAGACCGAACTCCCAGCAGGCGGCGAGGATCCCCGGCACCGAGGCCACGGTCTCCAGGCATCCGCGCTTGCCGCACCGGCACGGACGGCCCGCCGGAGCAGCGGTCACGTGCCCGAGTTCACCGGCCAGCCCGGCCGAGCCGGTGACCAGCTGGCCGCCGACGACGAGCCCGCCACCGACGCCGTCCGACAGACGTATGTACACCAGGTCGGCGACACTGTCGGCGCCGCTGATCGCCTCGGCAAGGGCGGCCAGGCGGGTGTTGTTGTCGACGATCACCGGCGCGCCGAAGCGTTCGGCGAACGCCAGGTCGACGCCTTCCGGGGCCGGGCGCAGAACCGTTGCCCCCAAAGTGGCGCGGGGCCATGCCGTCCCCTCGGGAGCCGGGTAGGGCCCCGGCACACCGATGCCGATGCCCTGAAGAGCCCCGTAGTGGACACCGGCCTCGGTGCTCAGCCGGTCCACCAGCCCGAGGGCGAGGTCGGTCCGCGTCTTCCAGGGCGCCGTGTCGTCGTACCGGACCGAGCCCGAGACCATGATCTGGTGCGAGGCGTCGGCAACAGCCACGTGGACGCGCCGATGGCCGAAGTCGACTCCCATGAACTGCGCCGACGCCGGGTCGAGTGCCAGCCGCTCGGCCGGTCGCCCGCTGCCCTCACGCTTGGAGGCGTCGGTGTCCACAACGACGATGGCGCCCCGTTGCAAGAGGCTACTGGTGATGTCGGAAAGAGTGGTGCGGGACAGGCCGACGAGTCGGGCGATCTCGCGGCGACTCATGGCACCGTTCTCCTGCAGCGCACGCAGCACGCGTTCCTCATGTGCGCGCCTGACCAGCGCATGCACTCCAATGGGCATCTCCATGCCGGTCAAGGTAGGGAGGCCGGAATTTTTCCGTCAAGGCTCCGGCAGAAATAGCCGTGCAAACGTTTGGCTCACTTCCCTGCGTGCGCGTTCGGCACGAGGTGTTGCGCCGAGCGCGGGCCTGCGCTGACCGGCACCTATGACGGCGGCGTTCGCCCACCCGTCGGCTTCCTGCGCCCTGCCACGGCCTTGACCCGGGGTGAAGAGGTCCGCTCGGCCCTCGCCCCTCCCGGTCCTGGATGTCCCGTCGGCGCAATCCATCCTGAGCGACCGTGACACCCTGACTGGTCGGCCACCCGTCCGCGCGACCTGCGGAAACACTGGGACGCATGGGCGGTCGACATGTCGCGTGCTCCAGAACATTCATCCGGAGTCTTGACTGAAATCACCTGGTCCCCATCCGAGGCCTCTGGTGGCGAACTCGCTCCCGGCCGGTGCAGGAGGTCCGACCGCCTCGCCTTTGAGCACGCAATCGCAGTCCTGCACCAGACCACCCCGCTGCGCCCCACCCTCGCCCCGAGCGAACTCGGCGACAGCGCCGTCCTGTTGGGCGCCATCGCCACCGCCCTCCGCAGCGCCCGCCCGCAAGTCTTCAGAACCAGACGCACAGGAGCTGGCGCACGGTATCCAGGGTGACGTCGCCATGGTGGCGGGCGAGGTCCCAGGGTCTCAGTGGCAGCCAGGGGTCGTGCGGAGGGTCCAGAACGCGCTGCCTGCGGTGATCGTCCTGCGGGATGTATCGGTCGTCATGCGAGGTGGTGTGAAGGCTTGGCTCGGGCTTGAGGTGGTGATCAGCGGCCGCTGTCCGTGAACGGATCCCGGCCTGGGGCCGTACATAAGAGAAGCACCGCCGGCGGATCTGCCTGCACGTGTGCCGCCACAAGTCACCGCGCGGGCTCGAGTCGCTGAAACCGCCCCACATCGCGGTTGACCAGAAAGCCCTGCAGGCGCGGCTTTGCGAAGTCCCTGGGCTTGCCCGACAGGTCCCGCTCGATGTCGTCCGGCCAAGCGCGGCCGGACAACCTCCTGTGAGGAGACCGGGGCCGAACCCATTTCTTAGAGACGGTAAGGAGAAGATAGTGCCAGCAGATGCCACGCAGCGGTCGGCAGCAGCGCCTACGGAGGAGCATTCAGCCAACAAGTCCGCCAAACCTGAAGCGCCGTCGAACCACCGCTTCGGGCCGCTGGTACCTCCCAAAACGATCAAACCGAAGGAGCTGGACGACCAGAACCACCTCCGGATCAACCCTTTGTTGATATCGCTTGACGAGATCCCACCCGCCTGGATTCTCAAGGGGAGAGAAGATGCGGTCTGGCATTACTCGGTCGTCAAAGATGACAAAATCATGCTGGGCAGCGAGAAGCTCCTCACGGTCATCCCCGAGGAGCAGTTCGACGAGCTGTTGACCGGCATGCAGGAGGCCGTGCGTGAGCAGCAGCGACGACACCCGGAGACGAGTACAAAGGATCTCACGGAGCAGGATCTGAAGAACGGAATAGATGGATTGGGCCACCCGACAATCGCGGTCGAGTTCAGCGACGACGGAGGGACGCTCGTCGCGCCCGCGGCACTGAGTGGCGAATTCCGCTACGATCCACGGCGGCAACTGGGGACGATAAACGACCAGTCAGGCCGCTACATGAGCAAGGCGGTCAGGCCCGGCGTGGATCCCGGGCAGGTTGAGAAATGGCTGGAGAACGCCTGCAAGGTCTTCGAGAAAAAGCTGGGAATCCCAGTCACGTACGAGCAAACAAAGACATTGCCGGACCAGCCGACCAATTCAACTGTGGCACACACCGCAGCGCTCCAGACAACCGGCAACGCATCACCGGCCGCAAACACTCCCAGTCAGCCCACCACCTTTTCCGCTCCTGGTGCCCCTCCCCACCAGGCGGCCGCCGCCGTCACCAAGGGCAAGAGACCACAACGATCCTGAACGGCCGAATAGTATGGCGGTAGCGGAACGCGATTGGGTTGGCCACGCGTAGCGTTCCGTATACATCCATGTCGCTGCCCGCTTTCCCTTCGAGCGCGGTGCTGGAGAGGGCGATCGACGATCCCTTGGCCAGGCGGACTCAACTCGAAGTGTCGCGATCCGGCGCGTACGGCAGGCGGTTCCAGGTTCGAACTTTGCTCCCCCGTCTGCGCCTCCCCAACCCGCGGCCGGGACTGTTCCTCCTGTGAACAGGATGGCGCTTCCTGCCCCAATCAGTCAGCCGACCAGCGCGGCCCCGCAGGCCGCGACCAGTGCCGCACAGATCGCAGTGAGGAGTGCCGCCCGGTGAGTGAGCAGGGGCGGGCGAGGCGTGCTGAGGGCCCGGATGCGCTGGTGTGCGACCACGACAAAGCCGAGCCAGGCGAGGATTGCGCACGCGACCGCCGGCAGCTCGCCCGATCCGGCCCGGCCGTGCAGGGCCGTCCGGACCGCCAGTACGGAGGCGACCGTAACGGCCAGCGTGGTGCGCCGCCAGGCCAGCCGGGTCCGTTCGGGCTGCAGCCCGGGGTCGCGGTCGGGCGACCCTGAGCAGCGCGCGAGGCCGCCGCTCATCCGGCGCAGCCGAGCAGCACCACGGTCACCACCGCCAGCGCCACGAGCCCTAGGATCAGCGCCAGCAACGCCGGGAGGCGGCTCTGCGGCAGGTCCTCACCGCGCCGCATGGCCCGCTCGCACTTCACCCAGTGGTTCACCGCCCGCCCGGTGCACAGCACGCCTGCGAGCAGCAGCGCCAGCGCCAGCCCGATCCGCCACCAGTCCGCCAGGTGCGGCAGGAACTGGTCGACGGCGAAGCCGCCGCCGACCAGCGCCAGCGCGGTGCGCAACCAGGCAAGGAAGGTCCGCTCGTTGGCGAGTGAGAAACGGTAGTCCGGGGTCTCGCCCTCGGCACGCACCGTCTCCGGCGAGAACCAGAGCCGCAGTTCACGTAGCGCATCGAACACGTTGCTGACCTCGCGTGAGCAGGAAGGCCCCATGGACCTGGGGGTACCGGTGCCGCACCCGGCTGTTCACTCGTCGCTCCGAGACGCGCCCGCGGCGGACGGGGCTTCCGTACCTGTCTGCGAGAACGTGTCCGGGCCGGTCCCGGTTCTCCCCACCTCTTCCAGGGGACGGTTGCTGGTCTCCTCGGCCCAGGCCAAACAGACCAGCCAGCCGGCGGCCGTGATGGCCGCGCCGATCCCCATGGTCGCCCCGGTACCGAGGTGGGCCAGGGAGACCGGGACCAGGTACGTGCCGGCCGCAGCGCCGAACCGGCTGAGCGCGACGGCCATGCCCACGGCGGAGGCGCGGATGGAGGTCGGGAAGAGCTCGTTGGGGTAGGCCCACTCCAGGATGTTGGGTGCGCCGGAGAAGAGCCCGTACAGGCAGAAGCAGAGGATGACGATGGCGACCGGGGCCGATGGCCAGAGCGCCAGTACGAGCAGCGGGGGCACCATCGCCGCGAAGGACCAGGTGATCATCTTTCGTCTTCCGACGGACTCCAGCCACCGCATGGCCGGTAGGGTCCCGAGCAGAAAGACCAGGGTGATCAGGACCGAGCCGAGGTTGCTGAGGTTGCCGCTGCCGAGGCCGAACGTGCTGAGGATTTTCGGCCCGAAGATGTAGAGCGCCCACAGGGGGATCACCGCGCAGGTGTAGAAGAGGGCGCAGAAGGCCGTCCGGCGCAGGTAGAGACCCCGGAACAGCTCGGTGACGCTGCCGCGCCGGGCGCGTGAGGCGTGTGCAGCCGTGAGGTCCCCGGGGGTGACCCGCACGCGCAGGACGCGTTCGATGAGTGCGCTTGCTTCCTCGGGGCGGCCCTTGGCGACCAGCCAGCGGGGGGACTCCGGGGTGCCGTGGCGCAGTGCGATGACACCGACGGACACGACCGCCGCGCTGGCAAGCATCCAGCGCCAGGCGCCGGGGCCGGTGTTCTCGGCAAGGAGATAACCGACGAAGTAGGCGGCTGTGGCGCCCACGTACCAGGCGACGATCAGGACGCCCATCATTCGGGCGCGCTGCCGCCTGGGAAGCCATTCAGTAAGCAGGGAGGTGGCGATGGGGTAGTCGGCGCCGATGGCGAACCCGATGATGAGCCGCAGGACGATGAGTTGCCCTGCGGAGGTGACGAAGGCGCAGGCCACCGAAGCGACCAGCAGAACGGCCAGGTCGATGGTGTACATGACCCGGCGGCCCACCATGTCGGTCACCGGGCCGATGATCAGGCCGCCGAAGAACATGCCCACCAGCGCGGCCACGCCGATCATGGCGGTGGCGGCGCTGCCGAGCCGGAGGCTGTCGCTGATGCCGACCAGGGCGATTCCGATGATCGACAGGAGGTAACCGTCGAGCAGCGGGCCGCCGCTGCAGGCCAGGGCCAACTTGCGATGAAAGCGGCTCATCGGCGCTTCGTCGATTGCGGTCAGTTCCATAGCTGCTCCCTCGCACTGCCGGATGAAAGGGGAGGGCGGGCGCCCCGGCCGGAGCGCCCGCCGGGACGGTCAGGTCAGGTCGACCCAGATGGGGGACGACCAGGCCATCTCGCCGTCCGTCTGGTAGGCGCGGATGTAGTACCAGGTGGGCCGGTCGATCTGGTCTGTCCAGCGCAGCCGCTGCTCGCCGCCGCCCAGGCCGGTCAGTCCGCCCACGCCCGGCTGCAGATGGAAGCGCCCGTCAACGTCGACCGGCAGCTCGACCGCCGTGCCGCGCACCTTTCCGAGCGTGGTGGTCAGCTCGCCGTGTGCGGTCTTGACTCGTACGACAGCGTCGTCCGGCCCAAGGAGGGTGAGCTCGATGCCGCCGCGCTGCGCTCCGTAGGGTTCGCCGAAGCTCTTGGTCATCGCGGACCAGCTGACGGACTGCTCGCCGGCCTCGGTGATCTCCGGGCTCCAGTAGGGGGTTTGCAGAACTTTGCCGCCCTCGATGGCGAGGCTGCCGCTCCAGTCGGTGGTGGAGTGCCCCCGGCCCCACTCCAGCCGCAGGGACGCACTGGTCCACCCGGCAGGCAGCTGTGGGTCGGGGGCGAGGACGTGCACGGTTTCGCCGCCGCGGACGACGTCGATGCGGGCGATCTCGCCGTAGCCGCGTACGTACGCCTCCAGCTCGACCGGTCCGCTCGTCCGCGTCTCGCCTCCCATGAAGGTGTCGCCGATGCGGAAGTCCACCACGATGTCGCGGGTGGTGGCGGCGAACACCCGCCGGGCGTGCAGGGCTTCGAACACCGACTGCCGGTCCAGCCGTTCGGCGTAGGCGCCGACGTAGCTCGCGCCGTGACCGTGGTCGGAGGAAGCGATCAGCCCGTAGCGGTAGCCGCGGCGCAGGCCGTCCGCGACGAAGGTGCCGGGCAGTGTGCCGTCGGAATACTGGCGGAAGCAGCCGTCGTCCTCGTAATTGCCGCGGCATGCCTGAAACACCTCGACCAGGCGCATGGCCTCGGGGTCGTAGTAGTCCCAGTCGAAGGGGACCATCGCCGATCCGGGGTGGTGGGGGATGGTGATCGCCGGGAAGTCCGGGTGCCCACGCAGCTTGCTCCACAGCTCCGCGGGCGTCGCGGATCCCTCGGCGTACGAGGAGTAGATGGGCGCGCCTCGTTCGACCGAGCCGAAGATGACGTTCTGGTGGCCGGTCATGCCGGTCCACTCGAAGCCGTACAGCGGGATGAAGCGGTCGTCGATGCGGAACAGGTCGGCGATCTTCTGGATGTTCCACCACTGGTATTCACTGCTGTTCTCGGAGTGGTCGGTGACGGCCCAGAAGTCGTACTCGCAGATGTCCCAGGAGTAGCGGTAGAAGTCCTCCAGCGAGGGCTCGTCCCCGGAGGTGCACCGGCTGATGAGCGAATGCCGGTGCAGATCGCCCCAGTACAAGGAGAAGTCCCGGTCGCCGACCGAAGTCCGGTAACGGTCCCGCTCGGCGGCAACCCAGGTGCGCGCCTCACGCCGCAGGGCGCTGTGCACGACGGGAAGCCGGCGAACCGCCCTGGCCGGGCCACCGCTGCCCGGCACCACGGCGCTGCGTATCGTGCCGCTGCCGTGCATGCTGTGCCAGATGACCTCGCCTTGGTGTTCCAGCAGGAACGGGCACTCGCGCCCGCCGAAGCCCTCGGTCCACGTCAAGCCGCGTTCCTTGCGGCCGTCGGCCTGCCAGGAGACCAAAGCCCCGTCCGGCAGCGGGGCGAGGGCGACCTCCTCCATGGTCCCGTCGCTCCCTGCGTAGGTGGTGGGGGCCGACCAGCCGTCGGGGCCGAGGGTCTGGGTGGCGACCTCCCAGTAGTACGTCATCAGAGGCAGGCGACGATGGATTCGGTAGGCGAGGGTGAGACCGCCCTGGGCGTCCGCGACCAGACGCGGCAGGCCGCCGGGGACTATGTCCGTCTCGGGTGCCAGCTCGCCCTCGGCCTCGGCCACGCCGTCCTCGTCGACGCGCACCACGCGCAGCGACGCGGCGATCTCGGGCAGCAGCTCGGGCGGGACCGCATCGCCGCTCTCCCGCATACCCTCCGGCTTGAACGGCTCGGCCAGCTCCGCCGTGGCACGCAGCCGGGTCGGCCCGGAACCGCCATGGCCATGCACGGTGACTACGTCGAAGGCGCACCAGACGCCGCCGTCGGGCGTGGCAGCGAGACTGGGGTGGAGGGCGTAGTCGCTGCCGGAGCTGATCGGATGGATGTCGGACAGGGTGCCGTCGTCGTGGATCCGCCGCACCACGATCCGATAGGAGCCGTTGTGGTACTCGGTCCACGCGTAGGCGGTGCCGCCAGGCAGCGCCGCGGCGGACGGGTCCCAGACGTTGGCCGCGGAGCCGTCGCTCACCAGCCGAGTGTCCGACCACGTGCCGTCCTTCCAGCGCCGCGAGTAAATACCGAACCGGCCGCCGGTCCGCCCCTGCCAGCACACCTCGACCGTGCCGTCGGCGTGGGCGACCGCCTCCTGGTTGAATGACGGGTGCTCGGTGGTGCTCACCAGTTCCTCGGGCAGCCACCGACCCCCCTCGTACCGGCGCGCCCACACGCTCACGGCACTGTCGTCGGCCCGCGCGAAGCAGACCCAGGCGCGGCCGGCACGGTCGAACAGTGCGGTCGGACGGAAGCAGTCCGCGGGCTCCCCCGTCAGCGCCACCGGATCGGCGTCGGCTTCGGCTTCGGGGCCGGCCGCCACAACGGCGAAGACCCTCTCACCGACGTCCTTCTCCCATTCGATCCAGGTGTGCAGCACTCGCCCGTCGGCGGCGACCGCCACGGCCGGACGGGCCGCCGCCCCCGAGCCGCCGACGGCGCGGCTCCCGGCCCGACGGTGCCCGGCCAGCACGGGCGCGCGCTCCAAGGCCTCATCAGCCGCCCGTATGAACTCCGGCAGCCGGCCCGCGCCCTCGTCCACCCACATGTAGCGCATGGGATCGGGGTCTAGCAGCGCCTCCACCTCGGAAACGTCGTGGCAGGCGTCGATGGCTTCCGACAGCCGCCGGTTGAAGGCCAGGACGAGCTGCAGGTCGGCGCGCTGCTGCTCGGTGTACTCACCGCTGTGGTGATCCACTCCGCAGTGATGATGGTGATGATGGTGATCGTGTGTGTGTCCCAACGGACTCTCCTTCCGCTCACCACCGGCGGCCTCACCGGCAGTGCGTCGCCCGGGCGCGGTCAGTGCGGATCAGTGGCTCAGTCACAGATCCGCCCCGAACGCGGCGCGCGCCGGTCTCCGGCTTTCCCACCGCAGTTGCCCACGGCCGCGCCTGACGTGCCCCATACGCTCTCGAACCCGATCCGGCCGGACAACGCAGTGGAGGACCCGAAGGAGAAGAACCTTTCACCGTGGACGATAGAAGATTTCTCTTGCTTGTCATCCTCCGGCAGCGTCGGGAGCCGCCACCGGGCGCGCGGAGAACTCGCGAGCCACGTCGATGAACGCCTGCGCGGCGGGCGAGAGCGGCCCACGCCGCCACATCAGCCAGACGGGCCGGACCAACCGCGGACGGGTAGCCAGCGCCACGGCGCCGCGCCGGGCAGCGTCCTCGGCGAGCGAGCGCGGCAGCAAAGTCGCCCCCGCTCCAGCCAGCACCAACGGGACGACCGCGGCCTGATGCACCGTCTCCACCGCGATCCGCGGCCTCCTCCCCTCCGCGTCCAGCGCCTGATCCATCAGGGCCCGGGTCGCGGTGCCGCGCGCGGTAGCCACCAAATCCAGCTGGGCCACCTCCCTGAGTGCCACGGGTCCGGCCTGCGGAAAGCGGTCACACCGCGGCACCACCACCAGGACCTCCTGCCGGCACAGCTCCAGCGTCTCGACGGCCTTGCCGCGCGTCCTCACATCGGCCAGCCCCAACTCACACTCACCGGTGCGCACCATGTCCGCCACAGCGGCCGCGTTCGTCGGCTCGACGATGACGATGTCGATCGCGGGATGCCGCTGACGGAAAGCCCCGGCGAGCCCCGCCAGCGGGTCGACCGCCAGCGTCGTGGGCGTGACGATGTCCAGCTTGCCGCCCGCCAGTCCGGCCACGGTGCGCACCGCGGACCGAGCGGTCTCCAGATCGCGCATGATCTGCCGGGCAGGTTCCACGAACGCTTCGCCCGCCGAAGTCAGCGCAACTCCGCGACCAAGGCGATGGAACAGAGGGGTGCCCAGTTCCCTCTCCAGCAGGCGGATCGCGTGGGACAGCGACGGCTGCGCCACGCGCAGGGTGTGGGCGGCGCTGGTAAAGCTCCGGTGCGCGGCCACAGCGAGGAAGTACTCCAGCTGACGACGTTCCATAGATAAGTCCTATCGCTAGCCGTCGGCGGCGGGCTGGGCCTCGTTCTCCCGCGCGTGCCGCGCAGGAGCACCCCCGCGGCGGCTCCCCGCGCTTGCGGGCCCGCCCCTCCTGCTCCCGTCCGCACTCGACCAGCTGCTTCGGGGTTGCCGACGGTACGGCGCAGCATATGTGGCGGTCTGCCATGGCAATACGTGGCGGTGTACCAGCCGGCGGCGTCGGTGACGGAGACAGGCGCCCGACGTCCTCGCCTTCGGCGGTCAGTTCGTACTCGATGCCGGCCCCGCACAGCAGCTGGTTGATCTCCCACGGGTACAGGACACGTGCCGGGCCGTTGCGGGACTCCCAGTGGTGCCATCCGCAGCCGCCGTAGGAGTGGAAGCGCCACATACGGGGGCGGCTCACCAGGTCGTGGAACACCCCGATCAACCGGTAGAAGGCGGCAGCACGATCCGCCCGCGGCCGCGGCCGAGAGAAAGCGCAACCCGTCCCTCGGGTGTGATCCACCGGCCGAACTTCGCGGTGAACGACAGCGGCTGGTACTTCTTCTCCCGCCACGGCGCCCGCGCCTTCAGACCCAGGGCACGGTTAGCCCGGGAGATCGCGACCGCATCCCACAGGTCGTACGCGACGGCCTGCGCGATGTGGGCGTGCAATGGCCGGTCGTCGGACGGAAGTGAGGTGACGAACCGGTGGACGTCCTCTTTGCCGGGGGCTTCGCCCGCCTCTCACTGCCCTCGCAGCCAAACCACCGACCGATTCCGCAATCAAGCCGCCGCATGACAGGCGTCGTGGGCGCGCACATGGTCCGCCCGGTTCAGCCGGACGGCAACGATCGCGGTGCGGCCGACAAGGCCGGATTCCTTTCACGCTTTCACCGCTGCGAGGCGTGCGGCAACCGCCGGAGGTATCTTCTTCTCCGCCTCGGCGTTCCCAGACATTGCCACACCCCCTCATCGATTTCCGACGCCCACGGTCCCGGCACATGCACACGGCGCAACCGACACCACGGCGCGGCGCACTGCCTGCCAGGCAAGCACGTTGAAGGCTACGGCACACCACTGACAGCCGGCCGTCGAGCAGAAGCGGCGAAGCGAGCCCCGCCGCTGCGCGACTCCGGACTCGGGATGAGCTAACCCGGGGCGCAAACGCCCGGGCTTGCGCTCAAGATGACGGTCAATCATCCTCAACTGCGTCTGCAGGGCTTCGGTACCTGCTGTCGCGGTCAGCTGCCCCCGAGAGCAGGGGTGGGTGTGAAGCGCACCGGCAGTTCCGTCAGCCCCCGCAGCCAGGGCGAGGGACGCCGGGTCAGTGACTCGGCCGGAACGGCGAGGTCGATATCGGGAAGCCGGTCCAGGACGACCTCGATACCGGTCCTGGCGATCGCCTCGGCGATCTCCTGGGCCGGAAACGGGCAGCGGTGCTCTCCGTGGCCGAACGAGAAGTGGGCGCAGTTGCCGCCGGTGAGATCGGCGTCGACGGGGCGTACCTGCGGGTCGGAGTTGGCGCCCTGGAGGCCAAGGATCAGCAGGTCGCCGGCCTGGATGTGACGTCCGCCGAGGCGGGTGTCGCGCGATGCCCAGCGGCCGGCTGCGGTCTGAACGGGCGCGTCCTCCCAGAGCACCTCGTTCATCGCCTCGGCGACGCTGTTGCGGCCGCCGAAAAGGGACGCGGCGAAACGGCTGTCGGTGAGCATCAGCCGCAGGGAGTTGCCGATCCAGTCGGCGATGGGCGAATGGCCGGCCGTCAGCATCACTATGAGGTCCTGGATGATTTCTTCGTCGCTGAAACCTTTGCGGTCGGCCAACATCCGGGAGACCACGTCGTCGGCCGGTCTGGTCGCGCGGGCAGCAAGCAGATCCGCCATGGAGGTTGCCAGATGATTCTGGCCGGCGAGGGCGCGGTCACGGCCGTCGATCATGTCGTTCATGGCCGCGACCAGAGCCGGGCCATCCTCGTCGGGGAAGCCGTAGAGGCGGGCGAGGACCCGTACGGGCAGCAGCATGGCGTACTGACCGATCAGATCGGCGTTTCCCTTGGTACACACCGCATCGATCAACTCGTCCGCGAACCGCTCTGCATGCGAGCGCATTTCGTGGGAGTCGCGCGCTTCCAGGGCGTTGCTGATCATTGCGACGCGCTGACGGTGTCGTTCACCCACGGTGTACATGATCGACGGCAGATTGCGCCCGATCATAGGCAGCAGGGGCCAGTCGTCGGGGATCGTGTCCCACTGGTTCCACAGCCCGGAGTCGCGGCTGAAGAGCACCGGGTCGCTCGTGACCTGGTGCAGCTCGCGGTAGCCGAGCACGAGCCAGGCCGGTACGCCGCCGTCCAGCAGGATCGGGGTGACCTCACCGTGCTCGCGCCGCAGCTCTCGGTACAGCGGGCCGGGTTCGGTCTGGAAGCGGGGGCCGCTCAGCGGCACGGCGTCGGGGGTCACGTGAGCTCCTGCGGGGATGCAACGGCACGGGCCGGCTGGCCGCCGTACAGGTTCTTGACATGCTGAACGAGAGTGACGAGGACCTGCTTGCTGGACTGTCTGGAGCGGGCGTCGCAGTCGACCAAGGGCACATGCGCGTCGAGGTCGAGGGCCTCGCGGACGTGCTGATGCGGGTGGCTGGGGCCGCCGAAGTCGTTGCAGGCCACGATGAAGGGGGTGCCGTGGCGCTCCAGTCGGTCGATCGAGTACCAGCAGTCGTCGATGCGCCGGGTGTCGGCCAGGACGACGGCTCCCAGGGTGCCGGCGAACAACCGGTCCCAGAGGTACCAGAAGCGCTCCTGGCCGGGCGCTCCGAACAGGTACAGCACATTGCGCGCGTCGAGGCTGATCCGGCCGAAGTCGAAGGCTACGGTGGTCGCGGTCTTCCCACGCACCTCGCTGATGTCGTCGACTGCCTCACCGGCGCGCGTCATCGTTTCCTCGGTGCTCAGGGGGCGGATTTCGCTTACGGAGCGGACCATGGTGGTCTTTCCGACGCCGAAGCCTCCCACGATGACGATCTTCAGACCGTTGGTGGCGGAGGCACCCAATGGGTTGCGTACGTCAGAGGTTGCGGAGTCCAACGAGCACCTGTTCCAGGATGTCGGGGGCGGGAAGGGCCGAGGTCTGCGGATGGCGGGCACTGACCCGCCCGGAGGCGAGCAGATCCAACAGCAGGATCTTGGTGATGCTCACGGGGAGGCCGAGTTCTGCGGCGACCTCCACCACGGCGATGGGTGCCTGCGCCAACCTGAGGATCGTCGCGTGCTCCGACTGCATGCCGAGTGTGGGGCCAGACTCCGCCAGCACCAGCGTGACCAGGTCGAAGGGGTTGTCGGGACCCGACCAGCTGCGTCCCCCGGTGAGGGTGTACAAGCGGTCGGGGGCGTCGTCCCGGCCGGGGCGCTTCATGCGCTGCGGGGTGGGGCCGTCAGGTGTTCACCAAGCTGCTCGACGAGCTCGCTCATGTTGTGCCCGACGAGTCCGGCATCGGCTTCCTCGGTGGTGACCACGGCCAGATGGGCGCCGTCGCCGGCCTCCACGATGAACAGGGTTCCGCCGTAGAACTCGGTGATCGACGTGCGTACGCCTGCGCTTCCATCGCCGAACTCGACGGACGCGCCATGCGACAGCGACTGGATGCCGGCAGCGATTGCGGCGAGCTGATCGGCCTGGTCGACCGTCAGCTCGGGGGTACGGCAGAGTCTCAGCCCGTCGCGGGACAGTACCAGGGCGTGCCTGGCTCCCGGAGTGCGTTCCAGGAGCCCTTCTATGAGCCAGGTGAGCTTCTCGTCGGCGGTGGTCGTGCCTGTCATGAACTGGTTTCGCCTTCCAGGTGCGAGGGAGTCGAGCTGTCGGGAGTCATCGCGACGACGGTGGGGTACGCAGGTCGTCGGGGTCTGGCAGTGAGTCCTCCCCGGTGCTGGACGCCGTGCCGGCTGCCCGCACCGCCTGGCGGAAAGAGCTGAAGCGGGACGCACGGGAGCGGATGTCCTCGGCGTTGCCCGGGCGCTGCGCGACGCTCCGGGCGGACGCTCGTGCGCTTTCGGCGGCGGCCAGCGTACGGCCCCTTCGCCGTTTGGGCAGTCCCCCGGTTCCCTGCGGTGCGGTGTCCGTCGCATCGTCGCCAGGAAGGGCAGCTTCCGCGATCACCGTGTGGACTTCCGGCACACTCCGCGGGGCGCTGGGTAGGGGCGGGTCTGTGGCAGGGCGGCCTTCGGGCGACACGGTAGTGAGGATCTCCTGCGGGATGAGCACGAGCACTCCGGTGCCGCCCCGCGCGGAAGGCCGGAAGGAGACCTTGAAGCCGTGTTTCCGCGACAGGCGCCCGACCACGGCGAGACCGAGTCGTGTCCCGGTGAGACCGCCGAGTTCGGCCGCCTCACCGGACACGACCTGCTCGGCGCGGCGCAGTTGTACATCGCCCATGACGAGCCCGCTGTCTTCCACGGAGACGATGGCGCCTGCCGGGACCTCCTCGACGTAGATGTGCACCTCGGCGTTGGGAGGCGAGAAGTTGGTCGCGTTGTCGAGGATTTCGGCGAGTGCGTGCATGACCCCCTCTGCCGCGTGTCCGGCTACGGCCGTGTCGATCACGGAGTGCAGACGTATGCGCTGGTAGCCGCGGATCCGTCCCATGGCACCGCGCAGGACGGACTCCATGGCGATCGGGCGTGCCCAGCGTCGTCCGGAACGCGCACCGGCGAGTACGGCGATGGAGTCGGCGAGCCGACCGGCCTGGGCCGTGCGGTGGTCCAGGTGCAGCAGGTCGGCGAGCACGTCTTCGTCGGTGTGCCGCTCCTCCATGGCACGCAGGTCGGCGAGGGTGCCGGTGGCCAGCGCCTGCATACGAGCAGCTGCGTTGGCGGTCGCGGAAATCGCCAAGTCACGCTGTCCGGCGGCGCGGGCGAGTTCGCCGGAGAGCCTGTGCACCTCCGCGTCGAGCCTGGCCCGCTCGGCCGCGCCCTCCTGGGCCACGCGGGCCCTTTCTCTGGTGAACTCCTCGGCGAGACGGGCCCGTTCGTCCGCTGCGGCGTCGGTGTGCTGTTGGCGTTCCTGACGCCACCGCTGGGCTTGCAGGTCCCGCTCCCGCACGGCCCGCTCGGAATCGGCCGTCGCCGTGCGCAGCGCCACCCGGGCGATCCGCCCGGTGCGCAGCGCGTATACGGCGACTGTGACTGCCGCACACAGGAGAAGCACGGCGGCGCCACCGCCGTAGCCCACTACCCTCTGTGCCGCAGCGGGTACGGAACTGACGGACCATGCAACGGCGAGAGCAGACGGTGCCGCGGTGAGCAGGACTGCCAGGAGCAGTGAACGGACGGTGGATCGGTCACCGGGAGTGGCGGGCGCAGTCATCAATCGGTCCTCGGGAAGCCGCACGCGGGCGCGGCCCGTGTGTCGTTCTGAGAGAAATGTGCGCGTGAAGTTGTAGCCAATGGTCAACTGGCTGTCACTATACGAGGGTTTTCAGCCATGTCCAGAGAAGTGTTCTCTCTTTTATGTACTGATACTTCATGAGCGGACTTGCTGTCCGTAGAAGTGTCGGAGTGGTGGTGGACGAGGGGTGTTCCACGACCCCGACAAGCGATCGCCGTCTCGCGAGCGGCTCGGCATGGCGCCGGACAGCGGCATCCGGTCGAGCAGCGTGCCAAGCGGGCGCGCAGGCGAAGGTCGTGCCCCTCGCTGAGGACGAGTTGGTTCCCGGAGTCTCTTCGTGCGCCACGAACACGTGGGACGAAGCCTTCCAGCCCAGCGCGCCCCACGCCATAGCAGGCTCCACAACCGTCCAGCTCGTCGAGCTTGACGGTGTTCGGCTGCCCGGACCACAGCCCCGACGTCTTCCCCGTACTGATCACGACACCGCGTGCATCGAAGTGGCCCCACACGTCCTCGATGAACCACCGCAGGTTGCGGTCGGCACCATTGATCGGCCGCACCAGCCGCGGCTTCGGGCTCCGTCGCCAGGAGCCCTTGCCGTGCCGGACGTTGAGCTTGCGGAACCGCCTCAGTTCCCACCGGACATCGTCCGGGTTCCAGCATCCGAGCCTCGTTGATCAACAGCCTCACGTCCGCCGCCGGCCGGGCCACCGCGTAATTACGGGCGGCCGGGCCGAATTTGCGCCAGGTCACCATCTCCTCACGCCACCCGGCGAACGGCTCCTCGATCTCCGCTTCGCCGGGCGGGGTCCGCAACTGCGGTTCCACCGAGGCCCGCGGCCGGTTCATCCAGGACGGCGCCCACCCGCCTGCGGGAGATCGCCCACTCCTGCGATTCCTTCTCGGCCGCGGCCAGTTCGGCCTGGATGCGACCGGCTTCCTCACGCACCCCGTCGACTCGACGGCGAGCGGCGAGCTCGTTCCAGCAGTCCGACGACCGACGGCATCCGCAACCTCCCGGGGAACGACGACACGACACGCCACCACTCCCACCGGATCACCCGCCCTACGCCTGACCAGCGAACCCGCCGCCCTCGGATTCGGAACGACAACAGCCACTCACCCTCTACCAGGTCCTCGACACCCTCCAGGACGTCCTGAGGTGCTGGACCGGCAACTGCACAACCTGCCAACGGTCCTGCCCAGCAGGCCTCCAGCACGGCAAGACCGAGACAGACCTAACGGAGTCCTACCAGTGAACCGGCGAGCGGCCGGAGCCGTCGTACCAGCAAGGTGCTGCGCTCGGCCGCCACCAACCGGTGGGCACGTCACCTTCACCCAGGTCCTGACTGGAATGCACTGGCATGGCCCACCGGCAATGCCCAGCATCCAGCGTGCCGAAGGATAGCCACCCCCGTTTTTCACAGCGTCCATTTCCGGGCTTCGCCGGGCGGACACCTTCCCTCAGATTGAAGAGAGATCGCACGTAACCGATGAGCGATAGTCAAAGATTCCTCCACACATACCGCGCCGGGTCCGTGATGGCCGCCTCTGCCGAGCCGCACTCCCACCATGAGCGAGCAGGATGGTCGGCAACCACGCGGACCGGACACAAGGTTTTCCGGATGGCCGCCGCCGCGCTGACCGTCGTGCTGAGCACGCCAGGCGTGGCCGCCGCCGACTCGCCGAGCGCCAAGGACATCACGTACTACATCTCGCTCGGTGATTCGCTGGCCTCCGGCTACCAACCGGACGTCGACAAGGACGTGCCCGTCGCCTACACCGACCAGCTCTACCAGCAGCTGAAGCTGCGTCAGCCGGGGCTTGAGCACATACGCCTCGGCTGCACCGGGGAGACCACCGAATCGCTGATCAAGGGCGGGAAGTGTGACTACCCGAACGCCAAGTCCCAGCTGGACGCCGCCTTGAAGACCATGGCCAAGCATCGCGGCAAGGTCGACTACGTGACCATCGACATCGGTGCCAACGACATACGGGCATGCGTCGCCCCGACCGGTTCCATCGACAAGAGCTGTCTGAACGACGCCGCTCAGGGCATCACGAACAACCTGGCCCGGATCACGGGCGCTCTGCGCAAGGCGGGTGCGAAAGGCACCCAGTACGCGGGCGCGACGTACTACAACCCGTTCCTGGCGGCATGGCTCCTCGGCGATGCCGGGCAGAAGACCGCCAAGGACTCGGCTTCCCTGATCAAGGCTGCGAACACAGCCGTCTCGCAGGTGTACGCCGCCGCCGGCTTCAAGGCGGCGGACGTGGCAGGAGCCTTCTCCTCGGACGACTTTGACGACAGCCTCAATGTCCCCGGCTACGGCGAGGTGCCCGCGAACGTAGCCAAGATCTGCCAGCTGACCTGGGCCTGCACGAAGCAGGATCCCCACCCGAACCCCGCCGGCCACAGGGTGATCGCAGGCGCCTTCGCGGCGGTCCTGCCGATGCGCAACACACCTCAGCAGCCGGGGGGTCATGGCAGCCCCGAGCCGACCACCCCCGTCGGCTCCGCGGACCAGACCGGCGAGGCGAAGTCCGGGAACGGCGAGGGCGCCGACGCGAACAAGCCGAAGGCGGACGGCGGCCTGGCGGAGACCGGCTCGTCGAGCAGCACACCCGTCCTCGCGGGTACCGCTCTGACGGCCGTTGCTGTCGGTGCCACCGCGCTCTTCGTCGTGCGCAAGCGCCGGACATCCGACAACCTCTAGAGATCTCTAACGGCTGAGGTTACGGCGGTCGCAGGTCGAGCCCGGTCCTGGCGATGAGCCCTTCGATGAGGCGGGGGCGGTACTGCATCCGTTTCAGTCGCTTCTTCACCAACGCGGTGAGCTGGTCGAGGCTGGGTTTGGAGGGGTTGGCCAGGGACCTCTTCAGGTGGGACCGTGCAGGCGGCTTTGGCGGCCGCCTGTCGAGGACCCGCTTGCCGATCCGGGGCGCCGCGGTCCCGTGGTGCCCGCCCTTGCCGACGCGAGGTCCAGGAAGTCGCCCATGTCGCCGGGGTCGATCAGGAAGGATGGCGGTGACGGCGCCGGTGGAACCATCGTCCAAGTCCGCAGGGCGGGGAGGGGCACTGCGTCGTCTGGTCCAATGTTCTGTGGCAGCTTGGCGCATCGGGTCCCAGGACCACAACGCGTGCGATCCGGTCGGCTGTCGTTTCGGAACGGACGTCACGTGATTGCCGCGCTGTTGGGTGAGGACGATGCGGCCGAGGAGTGGCCGGGAGTCTGCGTGAGGCCGCACCGCCAGATGGCATAAGCGGTCCGTGACGGCGAGGTAGAGGAATGCCGCAGTACGGGGTTTTGCAGCAGTGCGTCGTACGCGAAGACGCGGTGGGGCACGGCCTGGTGGGTGGGCCGGGGGCCGAGAACGGTGCGAGTGATGGCACCAGCAGGGCGGACGCCCATGATGAGCAGCCGCGCGCTTCCGTAAACGACGCCATCAGGACGCCCGTCACCCTTGCGCTTCACTGAACATGCGCGGCGACGCGTGTCTGCGTACGGTCACAATGGCCGGGCTCTGACAGGACAGCCGGGCTCAGCGGTCCCGCGCCCCGTTTCGCACGCCGCGCGGGACCGCACCAGACGACAGCTTCGGGAGACGTTCGGTGATCGCGAACGCCTCCCCGCTCATGTTCCATCCCGCGCAGCCCTGGAGTGCGCGACTACCAGGACTGCGGAGCTCTCCTCATGCTCCCTTGGCGGCTGACCCCTGCGATTCAGCGCCGGTCCCTGACTGTGCTCCCTCTCGCCCACGGGTGGGAGGGAGCATCGTCATGCTGCTTCGGCGACGTCGCTCCGCTCGGCCTGGATCGCGGCCGCCCACTCCACGACCAGTGCCTTGTATTCCGCCCGCTCGTCAGGCGTGAACGGGCGCCCGCCGGCGCGTTGCCAGAGGGCGCGGATCCGGTCGTTCAGCTCACTGGAAGACCGCGCCGAAACGCGGCCGTTGGGCTTGGGGCACATGGCCCAAGTCTACGGGCGGCCGCTGTCAGCGCAGGGCTTCGATGGCCTGAACGATCAACGCGCGAGCGTCCGCCCCGTACACGGCCATGCTCCGGAGCTGCTGGAAGGACTTCAGGTACAACTCGACCTCGGAAGGCTGGGTGATGCGGACGCGGGCGGATTGCAGCTCCACGGAGACGAGGGCGTCGTCGTAGACGTGGAACAACTCCTGCGGCCATAGCGCGCGTCGGCGGGTCGCGCTGGGGATGATGCCCAGCGACACCGACGGTAGGGCGCCGGCGGTGAGGAGGTAGCCGAGCTGTGCGGCCATCGCGTCTTCGTCGCCCAGCTGGTAGTGGAGAACGCCCTCCTCGATCACCATGACGAACCGGTGTCCCGGCTGATGGATGACCTTCGATCGTTCGAGCCGGGCGGCAGCAGCCTCTTCGGCGTCGTCGGGGATGTCGAGCAACTGGGCTGTGGCCGAAAGTACCGCCCGCGCGTATCCCTCGGTCTGGAGCAGGCCGGGCACCAAGGTGGGCGAGTAGATCCGAAATAGCGCCGTCGCCTGGTACAGCTCGACATAGCTGTCCTGAAGCCGCTTCAGGCCCGCGCGGATCTTTCGCTTCCACTCGACATACGCAGATTCGGCGGTCCGCGACTGGACGATGAGGTCCTCGGCCTGGTCCTCGGCGCCGCAGGCCCGGCACCACCGGCGGATATCGTCGGGCGTGGGCGGCGTGCGCGCGTTCTCGATGCGAGACGTCTTGGGATGGGTCCAACCGCAGCGCACGGCCAGCTCAGTGCCTGTGATGCCCGCATCGGCGCGCAGGTCTCGCAGGCGCTGCGCGACCCGTTCACGCGCTGCCTGCGCCGACGAGGACGGGGAGATGGGCATGAGCCGGCCTGTGCACCTTCCGTACTAGCTGATCTTGTATTCCTCGTGTGGGACTGCCCGCTCCCACACGGCCTCGAAGGCGTCGGCGCACAACTTCGCCGCAGCCGGGTCCTCGCTGATCTCCCCGCCTGCGGAGGCGCCGTCACCGGTGAAGTGATTCCACCGGATCAGCCGGCCATCGATCAGCCAGAAGTCGTTACCCGGCAGGGCGATGTCCGAGGCGCGCCGGCGGGCGAGCCACCGTACTTGCTCACCCGCTGCCATGTTGACGTCGGTGGCTGCGTGCTCGTACCGGATGTACTCGCTCACCGGCTCGGACACGATGCGGGCCCGGCGCACCGCGACGCCGCGCGCCACGGTGCGGCGAATCAGCTCCACCCACGGAGCCCAGTAGGAAGAGCCGGGATCTGCGTCGCGTTCTCCGGTGCGCTTCCAGCGGGCGAAGTCGTCGGCCTCGCTCGCAACCCCGTAGGTGTCCCTCATTTCCAGGTGGACCGCCGAGCGCTGCGCGCCGTCCAGTAGCTCATCGAAGCCCGGCACTTTCCGCGGCATCGCACGCCTTCCTCACGATCGGCACCATGCGGGCCGGGATACGGACAACTGCCTCGTCGTCGGGGATGCCCACCGCGTGGCCCGGCATCTCGAACGCTGCGCATTCCGCCTCGAGTTCCGGGTCAGGCTTCCATCCCTGGATGATCAGTTCCTTGCTGCTTTCGTCGACCCACACTGTCGGGCTCTCGCCCTGGCCGGTGTTGGGATCGATCCCGATGAACCGTAGTGTCATCGCCGCCTCCGGCGCTCTTGGTGTGCACGGATGTACACCACGCTCCGCCCTGGGGGGTACAGGGTCAAGAGAGCGAAGCGGCCACCACCTAGGGACAGCGCACCGCCGTGAACATTGATGAACATTACTGGAAGTGCCGCACATCGCACTTCTACGGTCGGGCGTGACGAGAGAACCCCGGCGAGGCGGTGAACCTCCCGGGGTGTGGCCGACGCCCAAGGAGCGCCGACATGAAACAAGCTACCGCCCACCGGCCGCCCGGCGCAGCGATCGACCTCCTGGTCCTCCCCGACCTGGCCACCCTCTCGGAAGAGCAGGTACGCGGCATCACATGCGTCTGGGACGGTGTCGCCCTCCGCGCAGGCGCGGCTGTCGACCTCGGCCCCCGCACCGCGGGACGCGCGGGCGCGGACGTTCAGTGGTTCCCCCGCGGGTGCCGCCACTGCGCTGGGCAGCGCGCGTACCACGCACTGTTCGACCATGCCTCGGAATGCGAGCACTGCCTCAAGCAGCCCACCGGCTGCGCGATCGGCGACGAGCTGCGGCGCCTGGCGAGAGGGGCTCGTCTGTGATCTGCGTGCGCTGTGACATGCCGATCCGGGCCGGGTGAGGCGTACACGTCGTACGACACCGTGTCTGTGTCGGCTGGAGGCATCACGGTCTTCCGGCACAAGGCTCCTTGTAAGCGGGTCCGGCTTCAGACTGCGCCCGTGTCCTCTTCGATGGCCTACCACCGCGCGAGCCGCCGGCTGCGTCGGTAGCGGCGCCTGCCGCTGGGCGCCCCCGCCCCGCGGCGCCCCCCAAGACCCCGCCTTGCCGTGATCTGGAAACCATGGTGCCCATTGCCCCGCCGGTTGGGGCTCCTGCCCGTTACCACGTGGCCGTCGCCCTCAGGGTTCGGCGGCCATCAACTCGCCGCCCGGCAGTGCAAGGTGGTGCATCTTCGGCCCCTCGCGTCGGTGTAGCTCGTGCAGGGCAGGGGCTGACTGTCAACCTTTTTGTTCGCCGGGCCGTAGATGAAGGTATGGAAGATTTCCAGAAGGTCCCTGAGACCGCCAGTGACGTGGATCAGGTGTTGGTGCAGTTGCGGAAGGCTGAAGAGCTGCGGCAGCAGCTATTGCTGCGGGAACAGGCGCTCGAGGATGCGTGGCAACAGTTGCAGCAGCAGGAGGCCTCACAGATGCCGATGTCTCGGGAGCAGCAAGAGTGTTTGCGCGGGGAGCAGTTCCAGATAGTGGTGTTGCTGGAAAGCCTGAGACAGGATATGGCGCGGCTGGAATACAGCCTGCAGGAGCTCTCGCGGCTGGTTCAGCCGATCAGCGCCCCGAGTCGGTCCGCCACTCGGGCCCGGATCGACCCGGTGGCTCGAAGGCCCACCACCTCGCGCGCAAACAGGCGCGCTCGCTGAGGGGTCTTGGCCGGCGATTTGGCAGGTAGATCCCTGATCTGCTAGATCCCTGATCTGCGCCGTGTGGGCGCAGGCGGCACAGTGGACCTTCCTGAGCCTGCCCGGCATGGGGCCCAGGCTCGGGGTCGACATCGTCGCGGCCACTGGACGCGACCTGACGGACTTCAGCAGCGCGGACCGCCTTGCCGGGTGCGCCGGCCTGGCCCGTCAGCCACACCTCGCCGGTGAGATCGCCGCCGTGGCCCGCGCGCCCTTGCGGGACGTGGCGGGGGTGGAGTGCAATGCCCGACGCACGCTGGGCAAGCGGCGCGGTTCCTCGGCCATGAGATCAGGACCCAGCGCGCCGACACGAAGATCACCCGGGACCGCCGGATGGTCAACGGGAAGATCGGCCTGTTCGTGCCCCGGGGCGCTGTCCGCAAGCGGTGCGCCCGCCATACGGAGCGGGGGAAGCCGGCGATGCGGGGCGTGTTACTTCACGACGAGGATTTCACCATCGTCGCGAAGTACGGGTCGGAGTATCGCGGGTTTGTCCAGTACTACCTTCTTGCCCAGGACGTGTATCGCATGGGCCCGCTGCACAGCGCCGGCGGATACTGGCCGCCGGACGAGAGCCGCGCCACGGCGAGCGGACCGTGGCGTCGGTGGCCGCCGAATGGGGCTATTCGTCGGAGACCGCGTTCGGCACCGCGTTCAAACGGATCACCGGCATCTCGCCGACGCAGTACCGCAGCGCTCCGCTCGCAGCGGTGACCGCGAGGCCGGAGGGCTGGCTGGAGGCCGGGTCGTGGAGCAGCCGGGCGAAAGTGACGAGCCCGGCCCCGGCCAGCAACTCGGCGAACCGGTCCACCGGCCAGCTATAGGCGGGCGTCACCTTGTGGTCGAAGCGGACCGGCTCCGATCCGTCGGTCGCGAAGAACGAGACCAGGAGCAGGCCGCCTGGTGCCAGGACACGTACCTGCTCGGCGAGCAGCGCGGGCAATTCCCCGGGCGGGGTATGGATCACCGAGTAGTGGGCCAGCACGCCGCCGAGCGCGCAGTCCTCGATCGGCAGGGCCTCCATCCGCGCCTCGTCGAACCGCAGCGCCGGATGGGCCCGCCGGGCGTGGTCGACCATAGCCGGGGAGAGGTCGAGCCCGAAGGCGTCCAGCCCCAGGTCGTGCAGCATGGCCGTCAGATGTCCAGGCCCGCACCCGACGTCGGCCGCCCGCGGGTTCCCCGTCCCGCGCACCAGCTTGCACAAACCATAGGTGCCACCTCAGCCCCCCCATGGTGCGGCCTCTCCGATGTTGAGGCGTGGACGACCGGTGTTGAGGCGTGGACGATGTGTGCGAGTGCACTGTCCCATCGGTATGCGCGGGGGATGACGACTGAGCGGGAACAGGTGGCTGGAGAGCCAAGAGACGAGCAAGAGAACGGTTGTCTTCGTAAATTGCTTTACGTACCTGATCATTCGGATTCATTAGCGCAGCTGCCTTGTTCTGTGCCGCAGCGGCCAGGTTCGACAGCGCCGAGTGATTGGCCTGGAAGTCTTGAGCCGAAACATTCCTTTCCTTATAGAATCTCGCCTCGAAGACTGTGAGCGGAATGCGCCCGTTGTTATCGACTGGCACTACTGTAGAAGTGAACATGTCCGTCAGAGCGGTCGGCCTCTGGTAGTTTTCCACCAGCCCACTGCAGACAAGGTCGCCGACCGTGCGTTCCTCATTAATGGCAAGGCGGACAGCGCTTGGGCGGTCTGCCGTTATCCCCATATGACCCCTGATACTGTTGTAATCTAAAACTTGAGCGGGGTGGTCACGGGAATAACTGGAATCGAACTCTCCAATGATGCTCCGGGCGTTTTCCGTCAGCCATTGACGAGCATCTGGGGCCAACTGCCCAAGAAGCGAGTTAGGATTATGCCGTACGAGCGCCAATGCGTGATCCTTGACATTACCCGGATAGGTTGAGGTTGATGCGTGGGCGGCTGCCGCGCCGAGTGAGTAGAGCACGGCTGCCGCCCCGCGTACCTCTTGAACTGTGCGATCCGGAATCTGCGCATAGCGTGCTGCGTAGAGCGCAATAGACGACGGGGCGCTCCTCCCGAAATATTTTTGATGAGCGAACCTGGCGGCGACATTGTCGGCGAAATTCAGAGCTGATTTAAGGTTCTTCCGTGCATCATTCAACTGACCTTGATTATCCGTATGCCTCCTGGTCTGAGAATTCAAATACTGAAATAGATCATAGCCGGCGGAAAGCGGGACCCCAATGTTGTAGTGAATGCTATGGGTTCCAGTACGTGCAGCTCCGATTGGGGGCGGGCCTATCGAGGCAGTTCGCCCGAGCTCCGTCAACGACCAGCCATTCCGGGATGGCAGAAGATCCCCTAGAGGTACAGAAGTCGTACTGCCAGGAATGCCTGGCACGGCGCGCATAGTTGATTCAAGGCCGGCGAACGCCCAATGAAGATCGGCGGCGGAGTTCGGATAGCTTTCGTATGGGGCATCCGCACATATGCCGACAATTACCTCAGGGATTACAACCTCCTCGACCTCGATTATCTCTTCCCCCGCTCTTCGAGCCGAATCTTCGCTCTGAAATCGGCGACCAGTGCGACCGATGAAGACGTCTTCGTTTTCGGCTACCAGTTGAACGTGGAGGCCACCTGGCACGCGAGGGAGAATTTCTGCAAGTAATTCTCCGCGGAGATCCAGCGGCTCCCCGTCGGAAGCCAGTTGCAGTATATTGGGGAATTCTGCCTCGATGGCTGATCCCATTGACTTCCTCCATTTCTTGACGTGTTCGGTCGCTATCTCCAGTGAGTTCAACCGCTTCTATTCTTGCATCTGTTTTGCATTCGTGTTGCGGCTGCTTTTTGGGTAGGCCCAACCGTCACTACGGTTTTCCTGTGCCATAAGTTCATCCAGGCGAGCCTCCTCTGAGGGCATGGCCGTTCCCACGGCGCAAGGCGCCGCACTTGTTGCGGCGTTCAGCTGGTGGGTGCCGTGCTGACGACAGGATCGATGTTCGGCCCGGCCCCTCCACGCCAGCTTGCACGACCTGAGATACGCCACTCGCAGCGATTCAGTGGCTGAATGTCCTTCCCTGCGCGGAGGCTGACCGGCACCAACAGCCCACGCCTACGAGACAGCCGAACCCCGCCGGAGCCGTTCCCGGCGCCCACCCGATGCGACAGCATCATCATATTCCTGCCACCAGCCCACCAGCTGATACAAACCGCATCCACAGTCCAACGGCCTGTTGCGAAAAATTGAGACTATGCGCGACCGACCTTATCTCCCGGGTAAATTAGTGCGCTCTACTACAGAGTTCCGCTGACTCCGGCTTGACGATGAGGGTGTGACGACATATTGAGGGTTTCCAGCAAAAGGCTGCATCATCGCCGCAGCAGCCAATGCATCTTGGTCAGCAATGACAGACCGGTTGAATTTTTCGGGAAGCGCCCGACCCGTTGTGGGCGTAGACGCCGGGCGAGCTGGCAAAGGCCCGCCGAGCGCTCGATATAAATTCCACTGATCCTGAGTACTTGCACCATTAAATGTTGCATTGGTGAACATTTCGGCAACGAACTCGTGTGGATTTCTCGAACCATATTCGCTGACGTTATTGGCGGTCCGCTCATACTGTGGAGCGAGTTTGGTGTGAAATAAGTCGCCGAAGGACTCTGGAGCCTGCATAAAGTGCAGGCAATGCCCCATCTCGTGCACTATTGCTGCAGATGCGTTACCGAGTTTCAATGCGACCGAATTAGGTGCACTCGTCGGCGGCGAGGTGCTTAGAAGCTCTGGAGAAAGCATGATCCTGTTCGGGGCGTAAAATTCCGCGAGTGAATTCCATGCGCCATCCACCTTCAAGCTGGGGAGGTGGATGCGTCTAGTGTATTTAGGAAGGTAGAACTGCAACGGCGAAGGAAGTGTGAAGCCTGCGTCGTGCACACGGGATACCGCGTGAATAATCTGTGCGATTCGCCGATCCCTTATATCATCCAGCTCGGCAGGGTCGGCAAACACCACTAATTGAGCCGTGTCGGTGTTTATCGATATTGTGACGGCAATCCGAGGGTCTGAATTGGTATCATAAGAGCTATTCTTGTCGGCCTGCCCAAGGAACGACCGAATTTCGGGAAATTTCGCACGCGATTCCGCGGTGTAGGAATTTGCTTCTCCTTCTCTGCCAAACACTCCCGCTTTCCGTTGAATGTTTTGCATGTGTTCCGAAAATAGAGCATCGGCTTGCTCTATCCCAATTTCTTTTGCTTGCTTCAGGGTGCCGTCCTGGCTTCGACTACGTAGATATGCCTGAGATATCGGATGCCCAAGATTTAGTCGCTTTGGGGATTTCCGTATCGCATACGGTGCGAGGTTTGGATTTATAGTTTCGAACAGTACGACTTGCTCTGGCGTTAGCATGGGGTCGCTCCGGTCAAATAGTATCGACATTCTCGAAGTATTCTGGCTTCGATCTTTCGTGACGGCTCGTCGGTTCAAGTGGTGAGCCGTTTCGGTTGGTTCGGCCGGTGGTGGGCAGGCTCTCGCATCGGGTGGGCGCGGGGTTCCACGCTCCGGTCGTGGTGGAATTGCTCGTAGGGACGGGACGCTGCAGGTCAGCCGGGGCACCGATGCCGGACCCCGACTGCCTGAAGGAATGAGCCCGTCACCGACCCGACGGCTTTCAGTCTCTCGTTGGTCAACGAGACGGTCCCCGTCGACTTTTCTCAGCTGCCGACGCCCCAGCCGGAGCGCCTGTCCCTGCACTGGCCTGCCGGGTCCGAGAAGGAGTTCCCGTAATTCGGCTGAGCGCTGCTGCCACTAGCCGCTCGGCTTGGCGCGTCTCGTCGAGATATTCGCGGGCTATGTCGTGCAATTTAAAGAGTTGCTCAACGCGACCGACTCGGGTTTGCCTCGTTGACGCCTCCTCAACATAGGGCACGTTGAACATATCTTCCCTCAGGAGGCTCATATCTTGACCTTGAAGGGCCGTGCCTTGCGCGCCGAGCTGAAGCGCGTCCATAATCTCGAAATCTGAAAATCCTTCTGATTTGGCCGCGAGGATTTCCAGGGCGTTATACATTGTCTGATTGAAAGGGACTTCATCGAATGCAGCGGTTACATCATCGACGGTTATTCTTCCGTTGTTGGGCATTTCAGCTCCATTGTCTGACCGTTTACTGTAGTACAGGAGATGTGCCGTCCTGCTGTAAAGGTGAACGGCCTAACCTGGCAGGACGGTTCAGTCTCGCTTCGTCAGCAGACGTGATTTGACCGAAAATAGACCACTTGTTGAACCTCTTTCATCCTGTCCCGGCCGGGTGAAATGGGCTGGTCAGACGGGGTGACATGGCGAAGCCCCTCGTCATTGGTTGGTGATCTCACTCAACACGCCGACTACCTCAACTGACCCGCGCCCCTCCGACTGGGCCACGGTCCCCGGCGCCGCCACCCAGTACCGGCGTTTTGGGGGACGCTGTCGGCCGCAACGAACTCGATGAGATGGCCCTGTACTACCGGGTCAGGGCCTACCGCGACATCGGAGACGGCCAGGAATCGCGCCGCGGATACCAGCAGGTCGCCGACGGCAACGGTCACCTGGCTCCCGCCGCCCCACGCGGCCTCGCCCAAGCCGCCCAACTCTCCGGCGACAGCGCACGCCGCCGCCCAGAGGCTGGGATGGGAAGGACGCCATCAGCGCGTCTTGGGCGACTTGTGGTGGCTGCAGGGAGAACCGGAACGCGCGGCCGCCGCCTACCTCGCCGGGCACGCGGAAGCCGAACAGCACGCCAAATCCGGTGAGGCGGCACACCACCAAGCCCTGAGCGCCCTCGCCGTCGCCTTCTACGACCCCCACCAGGCAGACGACGAAATCGACCTGACCCACCAGCTCCTGGCCGGCCTCGACCTGCGCGCCACCACGATCAACGCGGCCATCGCCGCCCTGATCCGCGACGCCGGCAATCCCTCGCTCGACCACCGCATTCACACCCTGCGCACCGAGCCCGACATGGCCGCCCTCACCTCCATGACCCCCACCCTCGAACTCGCCGCTGCGTTCCACCAGGCCGTCCTCGACGACCACGACGCACTCGCCGCCACCCTCTCCCGGCTGCGCGAACATACCCAGAACGGGGACCATGCCTACTACGTCGACATCACCCACTACATGGCCGACCTGCCCCTGTCACAGGGGTCCGGCGCCCGGTGGCTCGACGGCGAAGAGGCCACTCGCCGGCGGTGGCACAGCCTGATCACCGCCCGCCGCGAATACCTGTCACGGCTGCAGGCGTTCAGCGAGCCGTGACCACCCAAGACCCGACTGGCCACACGAGCCGCGCGATCCGCCCGGGCAAGAGGATCCGCGTGTCAGGTGAGACCGAGCCGGCTGAGCGCAGTAGTCCAGTCAGTGACGATGGCCTGCTTCGGAGCCGCCAGGGTGACCTTTCGCGGAGCAGACGGCCGTGTGCAGCTTCGTCTCCACCGCCTGGCGGTCATCTTCGCCGACTCCTGCGGAGGTGCGGTGCTCGCGCCACTTTGTCCGTGGCCGAGGCGGAGCGTGCTCGAGGGTGGCAGCTGAACTTGCAGCCGGGCAGCGGTGGCAACAGCTTCACCGGAGGCTCCAGCAGCGAACTTCTCCTGCGTGTGGCACAGGTCCTTGGTGCGGACGTCGCTTCAAGCGATTTGCACCCACTGCGCTTCGGCACCCTTTCCCCCTTTTTTACAAAACCAGAGACTGGCGATAACACTTCTGGAATGTCCTACCACCTCTTCGAGGCCCGTCACCAAAAGGTCGCCCGCCTCTGCCGTCCCCAGTAGGTCACTGGGAGTCTGGCCGAAACTCAGGAGTACAGGATTTAGGTTGATCTGTGCCGTGATTTTCGAACTAAACTGGCCTCCACGGCCTTTGTCGCCCACTCCGTGTACGCCGGGACCTCCCGCATTTCCGCCATGTGCCTCAATGCCGGCTTCGTTTCCTCCGCCAAACGCGGATACACCAGCAGCCTCGCCTGTGGCACTTGCTACCACGCCTGGGGCGTTATTGCCGCCGGTGGCGACAACGCCGGGACCTCCCGTGTCCCCGCCATGTGCCTCAATGCCGGCTTCGTTTCCTCCGCCAAACGCGGATACACCAGCAGCGTCGCCTGTGGCACTTGCTACCACGCCTGGGGCGTTATTGCCGCCGGTGGCGACAACGCCGGGACCTCCTGTGCCGTGCTCACTCCCGCCGCCTGTTGCCACGACGCCGGCTCCTCCGCGCGCGTCAGTGTTGATTTTCAGGCCAGCGCCACCTGTTCCCACGACGCCTGCGCCGCCCTCGCTTTGGCCGTCGCCACCCTCCCCTTCGACACCTTTTCCGCCAGTCGATACCTCAAAGCTGACGGTCGCAGACGACGCGCCCTCACCACCTCTCGCGAAAACACCGTTCCCACTCTGATATCCCCCATACGCCTCGATGCCAGCTTTAGTGCCACTGCCTGTCGCTTTAATTCCGCTTCCACTTTCCCCCGGCGCATCCGCAACAATTCCAGTAACGTCCCCGGTAACGGAAGTCCCTGGGCCAACACGAAAAACATGGCCGCTATTATAGCTGCCCTCGTAAAGGGTGGTCAGGATTTCCGTTGCCGACTGGCACTCGTTAATCAAGCCAGCGGACAGATCATCGCCGGACTCCGTTGCGGCCATTAAAGCACCTCCATTTTCTCCATCGCTCCAATAAGCCAGTGAAACTAGTATCGTGGGCGATGAGATGAGCAGCATCCGGAGAACCGCCGAGAGTGTTACTCGCCCACCAGTCGTTGATGGTCGCGAAAGGGTTCCCAAACAGAGAGATGCCTCGTGACCTGCGATGACCAGACGCGAAGGACCGTCCGTCGAGAGCGGGGACGGTCCTTCGCGTCCGTGGGTACACATCACCACGACGCGCGGAAGGTGTCCCTGCGTCGCAGCCCATCGGTGGTTCTCCCGAGGAGGCAATGCCTGAATCGACTGCGGCCGGTGCTGCTGGAGTGGTCGAACCGTTACGATCACCTGCGCGAGGTCACCCGCGACGACGAAATCGACCTCGCATACCAGCTCCTGGCCAGCCTCGACCTGCGCGCCACCACGATCAACGCGGCCATCGCCGCCCTGATCCGCGACGCCGGCAATCCCTCGCTCGACCACCGCATTCACACCCTGCGCACCGAGCCCGACATGGCTGCCCTCACCTCCATGACCCCCACCCTCGAACTCGCCGCTGCGTTCCACCAGGCCGTCCTCGACGACCACGACGCACTCGCCGCCACCCTCTCCCGGCTGCGCGAACATACCCAGAACGGCGACTACGCCTACTACATCGACATCGCCTCCTTCATGGCCGGCCTCCCCCTCCTCTCCGACCACACGCGCCGCACTGGCTGGACAGCGAGCAGGCCACCCACACCCGATGGCGCACGCTCGTCACCGCCCGCCAGCACCGCCTCCACAACAACCAGTAGCAGCAAAGGGGATACGGCAGCCCGTGCTGCGTCCCAACCATCTGGCCTGCACACATACGGCTGCGGCCGCCGCACACCTGGCGTGTTCGCAGGCCGCAGCCCTGAGGAAGATCAGCTGATTCAGATGGCGTCCGGGTCGACGCCCTGCGCACGCGCGAGAGCGAACAGAACTCGCTCGATCGTGTCCAGGCACGCCATGCCCAGCGTCCTGCCAGGCGCGCGCACCTCGATCAGCCGCCCCTCTGAACAAGCAGCACCGACATGATCAGGCAGAAGATCGGTAGGCGCTACGGGTATGCCGGTGCGATGCCGCAGGCGACCTCGCTTCTGCCTCGGAGAGCAGGCAAAGTCCGGCCCCGTCGGGCCGTCACCAGGTGACACCCTTCCCGATCAGTCCCAAAGTCCGGCCGCCGTCCGCCACCGGTGACACGCTCTCGTCACCGCGCGCAGCAACCACCCGCACGCGCCAGTCGTGATCTGGCAGAAGTAGGCGTGGAGGTCCATCCGGACAACTGGACCGGGCAGACCTCCAGTCGCAGGACAATGAGGAGAGCTGCACGCACGAGCTAAGGGCTGGCCGGTGCGGACCGTGTTCCGGAGAGGTGCGGGCAATTAGCTGTCGATTCCGAATCCCTCGCAGAGGGGGCCGGCCACGGCATGCGGTTTTCGTTTTCCGGGACCGGAACAGTTGTGTTTCGTTTACGGAGGTGGATGCAGCGAGGGGACTCCGGCCGGTAGCAGGATTCCCCTCTATCCACCCGCACGATGCACTGCCGCGTCCGGGAAAGGGATGACTGCGATTTACTGGTGCGGGGGTTCCGCTGGTTCAGCTCACCACCGCCCTGGCTGCAGCGCAAGATCTTCCGGTCTTCGGAAGCGTTCCGAACGGCGAACGGGCAGGTCACGGCGGGCCAACCAGCTCACTGGGCAGGCTTGATGGTGCTTCGCAGGCCTGTCGCGCAGTCGGCTTCCGGGTGCAGTGTGAAGGATTCGGAGGCCGGAGGAGGCGCCGTGGGGATGCTGGTGAAGGGCCGCGAATCGAGCGGAAAACGAGAGTGGCGGTTCCTTGGACGACGGTGAATGTTCGGGTTGCTTCCGGTCCTGCTGAGGGGATTGCCTCGGTCCGGGTGACGGAATTAGCTGGGCGATGTCCGCATCACGGCCGGTAACCGGATGCGGGAGTCGTATTCGTAGCGGCGAATCTTCGCCGCGCCCAGGAAGAGGGGACTAACTATGTCAGTCAGCATTACGCGTTGGCAGCGCCGGCCGTCGACGTCACCGGATCACGTTCTTTGCGGAGCGGGTCTCACGCCCGGGCACCGGATCACCGTCTTCACGGTGATCTTGCTGGTGGTGATCGTCCTCGTGTGCAGCGGGCACTCCGCCAGCGACGCGCTCGGGCTGGTCATGGCGGCCGGAGCTGCGTCCGCGCAGATCGGTTTCTGGCTGAGCGGGCAGCGCATGGCCGCCGGCTCTCCTGGAGGCGTGTGATGACGCAGCCGGAGGACGGGCAGCCCACACAGGGCGGACACGGGATGTGGCCCGGCCCGGGGCGCGTTCGCACGCAGAAGGAGTTACGCGACGCACTGGGCAAGCTACGCGAGCGCCGGAAGTCACGTACAGGGACGTGGCGGAGGCCAGCGATGACGGCTCCGGCAGGAAGCCGACGACCACAACGATCTCACACGGTCAGCCGACCGGACTCCGGGTCGTAGCCGACGGCGACGACGGGCCCGGCGAAGTCGGGGGCAATGGCCTCCCACCGCTCCCGCAGCGTGGCGTCGGCGGCCGGGAGCTCCCAGTCCCTCTCGGTCACCAGCGCGCCGATCGCGGCACCGAGGCCCATCGGCTCGCGCCCGTCCCGCCGGACCACCGGTGACGCCGTGCGCGGCTTCGCCTTCGCCGTAAGGCTGTTGCTGTTCCACGAACCGGCCCGTGAACAGGCGCCTCGCCGACACGTCGCCGTAGCGGTCGATGTGGTCGAGCACGACCTCGTGGTCGCGGGCGGCGCGCGTGCGCCGGTCCAGGACCTGCTCGCGGGTCAGGTCCTCAAGGACCAGCTCCTGGTCGACGACGGCGGCCTCCGGCTCCGGCGCGGGAGCGGCGGGCGCCGTGCGCCGTGCGCCGTGCGCCGTGCGCCGTGCGCCGTGCGCGGGGCGGGTAGCACGACCGGGGCCGCCGACGCGGCCACCGCTCCCTGGCCACCGGAAGGTAGTCCCCCACCTGCAGTGCCTCGTCAAGACACGCCCGTTCCACTGTTCACCTCTGCCGTCATCCAAAGGCACGGTAGGGACCATCCCCGCGGGTTGAGGGGAGCAGCTGCCAGGCGAGCCACTCCTCGAGGGCAGGGAGGGACCATCCCCGCGGGTGCGGGGATGGTCCCGAGGCCCGCTTCCACGTCCCCGCCCCCGATCCGTGCTCCCCGCACGCGCGGGGATGGTCCCCACCGGCCCAAGTTCCGCGGGCAGGCGACAGGCCACCGCCGATCACGTGGGGATCGTGGGCCTGCGCGTCGGCTTCGCGCTGGCCGGACGCCTCATGGACGTCCCGGAGCACTGCGGGATCGTCGGCCCCGCTGATGGCAGCAAGGCCCGTGACGTCCTGGTCAAGCCGGACGCTTGGGACGACGTCCTGCGCGAACTGCGCGCCGAGTTCACCCTGGCCGCCGACGACTGATCACACCCCCAACACGCGCGTGGGCCCCGCTCTCCGCCGGGGCCCGCGCTTTCGCTGCCTGGGCGCGCCCATCCGGGCGTCGCCTCCTCACTCCTTGGAAGGACTTGCCGTGATCGTCTCCGTATCCGCTGCCCTGCTGCTGTTCATCGTGGTGGTCATGCTGCTGCGGCAGGGCTACGTGCGTATGGGATCCGCCCTTGCCTGCAGCGCGTTCGGCTTCTTCCTCGCCTCCACCGGCATCGCCCCCGCGATCAGCGCCCTGCTGCGTGCCGTCGCCCAGTTCGCCTCGCTCCACTGACCTGGCTGGAGGCCTGCCATGCCCGCTTCCCTGCACCCGGACCACGCCACACGGCAGGCCCCGCCGACGGGCACCGCTCAGGCCGGCAGCGACCGAAGCGACTTGAGTCTGGAGGCACGGCTGGCCGCCGTGGACGCGGCCATGTCCGTATGCCTGGACGAAGCCGCCGTCGCCTACGAGCGTCTTGGCATTGCTCTGCAGGCTGAAGCCCTCCTCGCGCAGCAGGTCGCCCACCGTGTCCGCGGAGATCCTGTGGCCCTGCCGGGTCAGCTGCTCGGCCAGCTTGCGGGTGGATTTGGTGGTCCAGCGCAGCGGCGACATGGGATCTCCGCGGACGTCGGGCTCGACCAGCGTGAGGAGTGCCTCCCGAACGGCTGGGTTCAGGTCGACGACGCGTCTGCGGCCGGCGCCAGGCCGACGGACACGGCCCAACGGAGCCTCCCCGGAGCCGAGTTCCCGCACTCCGGCAGACACAGTGGCCTCACGGACACCGGCGGCACGAGCGACCGCTCTGATCCCGCCGTGGCCGAGGGACTGGGCCTCCGCCCCTATCAGCAGGCGACGCTGCCGCTCGTCGAGGTGCGGCAGAATCGCCTCGAACTTGGCTGCCAGCGCGGTCCGTTGCCCATCCAACCCGCTCATGCCAGACCAACGAACCACCAGGCAGAAAGCCACGAGTTAAAGATCTGCACGTCCTAAGTCACTGGTATCAAGCCTGAATTCCATGCCACAGGGAAGTTGAAGTACGTGTTGGGGAAAGGTTCCGGCTTGTACGTGTAGTGCCACCACTCCTCGGGCAGGTTGACGAACCCTTCTGTCTCGAGTGTGCTCTTGAGGAACTGCCGGTTCCTCTTCCGAATGCCCTGAACCCGAGGATCATCGGTATGCGCAAGGGTGTCGAAGTAGTCGAATCCAGTGCCCATGTCCAACGAGTTGTCCGGGAACCGCGGGTTCTGAGGCGCATAGGACGGCACGAGCGACTGATCTGGCCGATAGGGCGGAGTGGGTCGCGCGGGCAGCTTCACAATCGTCAGGTCCGCCGTACTGCCCCGGCTGTGCCCTGACTTCTCCGCGATGTAACCGTCCGCGAACAGCCGGTCTTTGGCAACGCGCGGATAGAATTCCGCCTTCATTCGGGTATCGTCGAGATCCTTGGCCCACCGCACGAAGTGATCGACGGCCCGTTGTGGCCGGTAGCAGTCGTACACCTTCAGCGAGTAGCCCTGATGCAGAAGCTTCACCTGCGCCCGGTGCAACGCCTCCGCGGCGGGTCGGGTGAGAATACACACCGGCTGCTGATATCCATCGATACGCTCGCCCACGAAGTTGTGCCCCGTGACGTAACGCATCTCTTCAATGATCGTGGGGTCCACGGAACGGAGCGCGACGAACTCTTTCGGAGACTTCAGCTCGGGCGCAGCCTGGGCGATAATCGCGGCCTGCCGGTTTTGGGCATTCGCGGCCCCACCACGACCGCCCTGACCCGGGAATCTTGTTGTGAGCCCATCGGTCGCGCTGATCGTCGCCGCCGCTCCGGCAAGTGGAGCAGGTTCTTTCTTACCGAAAGGCACCATTTCACCGCGCCGATGTCTAGCCAGTATGCCTGGCATGCTGTTTCTGGCACTGACACCAACGGATAGATCCTGAGCAAGGTTCAGCACAGGAGATTCCCTTCTGGCAGCCCGGGCAGCCAGCGCCTCCAGCTACTCGGTGGATGCCAGGGGCGGTCAGACCGGGCAGGTGCCACCGGGTACGCGGCTCAGACCGCGCCGCGCAACGCGGCCAGCACCGACTCGCGCGACGAATGCCCCAGCGTGACCACGACACCGTTGATCTCGTTGTGAGTTCGGGCGAGCTTGGTCGTGAGGCGGTGGTTGAGGTCCCGCAGCCGGGCGATTCGCGCGGCGCGGGGAACCAGCTGCCGGCCGGCAGCCAGGGCTGCGGCCCGTCGCCGCTCGAACTCCTCTTTCAGGTCGCCCCAGGTGCGATAGAGGGATGCGCGGGAGATGCCCGCCTCACGGGCAAGCGTCTTGACGTCGCAGGCGCCGCCAGGCGGAATCTGCCCGGCCGGCAGCCGTGGTCGACGCGATCAACAACCGACGCCGTCAGCGCATGGAGTGGGCGTAACGTCGCCCGTCGGAGCGGCCGTGCCGGAAGGGGACTTATCGCAGGTCGCGCCGGTCGAGGCGGTGGATGAGGCCAGGGCGGCGTCGATTGGCCTCGCGTAGGCGAGTCAGGCGCTGCTGGAAGTCGGTGTGCCGTCCGGTGTAGGCGTAGGCGTCGCGTAGTTCCGCGAGGAGGGTGACGGCCTGGTCGTAGGCGGTGGTCTTCTTGGTGGCGATGTGTGTCTCGATCTGCTGCCAGGCGGATTCGGCCTCGCTCGCGAGGGCGGTCAGGCGCTGGGCGCGGGCAGTGGCCCGTTCTTGTTCAGCGCGCCGCCTGCGTTCGGCGCGCAGGGTATGGGCCGCATCCAGGAGCTGGGCGGCGCAGCGGCGCCCGGTGACCGGGGCGGGGGCGCCGGCGCCGCCTTGCAGGCGGTGCAGGAGTCCGGTGCGCAATCCGGGCTCCGGGCCGAGGGCGAGCCGCAACAGCAGAGCGTCCTTCTCCTTGGGGGACAGCGCGGCGATCAGCAGGGCGAGTTCCTTCTTCGTAGGCCTGACCGGCTTCTTGGGCGCGGCGGGACTGGTTTGAGCCGCGACCGCGAGCAGATCGCCATCCACACGCAGGAAGTCCGCGAGCGCGCTCTGCGCGGCAGTCAGTTCGCCGAGCCCGGCCGGGACGGGCGGCTCCGGGCAGGCTTGATATTCCTCTTCGTCGTCGTCTTCGAGTTCCCAGGCGGCGAGCGCGGACAGCCAGGCGAGGTAGAGGGGGCGCAGATCGCCGGTGGCGAGTTCGTCGCGTACGCCGATGAGGGCGGCCAGTGAGTCGTCAGCGCCCTCGGCCCAGTCGCCGCCCTCGTCGTCGCTGGTCATGTCGAGCAGGAGGTGGGTGCGGGTGGTCGATACCTCGACGTGGTGATCGAGGCAGTAGGGCTGCACCGTGGGCAGTTTCAGGGTCTGCTTGGGCAACCGGAGCATCAGCTGGTGGGTGCCCCAGTTGGTGACGTAGAGATGAGCGTCGAAGTAGCGCTCGACCATTCGGCGTGGATCGCCGCTCAGGTCACCCCAGTTGTAGGTGTTGACGAAGCTGGTGGCGGTGATCCGGGCCCGGGTGGAGATGGCCCGCAGATGCTCCTGCTCTGCGCGGCTGAGTGGACGGTCGAGGGCCTGGAACTCGTAGTACTGGTACTCGCTCACATGGCCGACGTTATCGCCGCCGCGGGCGGGCGCGGATGGGGAGCGCACAGGGCGGCCGGAGGCGACTGGGCGTCGTACCCAGACGTTGGGTAGTAGGAGGGGGACTCACAGCGAACGAGCCGCCCGATGTCGGCGACCAGGCCGGCGGGCAGCTCGTCGGCCAGTCCGGCGCTCGGTCCGGCGGCCAGCTCGGTTGGACGACTGCCGCGAGGGGGTGGCTGACGAGCCTGGTCTGCAGGAGAGCACCCCGGCCGCGGTCGCCGTCTTCGACACGGTGCTGAACTGCCGCATGGCGCGCCGATTGCCGACGCTGGTGGACTCCACTTCCCTGATGATTGAGCGAGTCGGTCTGCGACAAGCCCCGTACGAGACGGGCGGCGGAGGCAACCAACAGGCCGTCAGGCCGACCGGCACGTCGCCGCCGCGCACAGCGAGGGTCGGGCCGCACCGATACACAAGAGCGGCCCGGCGCAAGCCATGACAGCCATGACACCAAGGCCGCCGTCACCGGCCGGTTCAACCCGGTTAAGGACGGTGCAGCGGGCCCAGGACGCCGGCCAGGACAGCCGCTCACGCAGCTCCGGCAGCGAGACATGGTCCACGGCCCCATGCGCCTTCGCCACCAGGCAGCCCGAGATGGTCGTCTCGACCGAGGGAAGATCATCCACAACGCTTGTCCAACCGACTCGCCCGGAAGCTGAAGAGAATGCTGTCGAGCCTTTCGGGCAAGGCCCGTCCGGTACCGCCGGGGGCGACAGATGCCTTCACCCGGAACCCTGCTTCCCGCCAGGCGCCGACGACGGGAACAGCTACCGAGAGCCGTGGAGCGCCGTACTCGCCATCACCGGCGGATACAGCGCGAGGCGGAGAAGACTCTGCGCACCGTCTTGCCGGACATGCTGCGCTACGAGTGCACCAAGCCGGCCGCCTGCCCCAGGGGCCGCATGCTCACCGACGACGGCGTCGGCCCGCTCAGGACGGCCAGGTCGTTCGGTCCAGGCGGACGACGACCATGGCGATGTCGTCGCCTGCGCCGCTGGCGAGGCCGAGGCGGGCGAGGAGAGCGTCGGCGAGGTGTTCCGCGCCGAACTCGGTGCAGGTGGCGAGCGTGGAGGTCAGGCGGGTCAGGCCGGTGTCGATGTCCTCACCGCGGCGTTCGATCAGGCCGTCGGTGTAGAGGATGAGGGTGTCGCCAGAGGTGTAGGTCGTGGTGGCCTGGGGGCGGGGGACGTGTTCGGGGC
>NZ_LBMW01000056.1 GCF_026168105.1 Streptomyces hygroscopicus | reverse complement strand
CACACCGCACAGCGTGGTGAACGAACCGGTCGACGCGTTGCCGTCCTGTTGCGGCGTCGCGGCGACGTTCGGCTGCACCGTCGTGATGTCGACGAAGTCCGAGGCGACGGGGCCGCTGGCGGCCTGCCCGCCGGTACCCTGCTGACCCCCGTTGTTCTGGCCCCCGTTGTTCTGGCCGCCGGTGCCCTGCTGCCCACCACCGTTGTCGCCGTTCTGGCCGCCGGTCTGCGTCGGGCTTGCGCTGACCCCGGTACAGGCGGCCTGACCGTCGATCGTGCCCGGTGCGCTGGCGCCCACCTGCTGGTAATCGGTCTTGATCCGGTCGATCACCGCGGTCCGCTTGTCCTCGAGCGGTCCGAGGATCGCGTCCTGGACATAGTTGGCGTCGTTGGCCTGCGCCTGACGCGTGGCGGTCAGCCGCGCGTACGCGTCGGTGATCTGCTGGTCGAGAAGGGCGAGTTCCTTGTCGACGTCCGCCTTCGCCCGCTGCGGCACCGCCGTCAGCCGGCTGCCGACATCCGGGCAGTCGATCGTCACGGTTCCCGACTTCAGGACCTGGTCGCCGCTCTGGTTCGACTGCGACGTGCCGCCCCAGCCGCCCTCGGACGCCGAAGCGTACACGTTCGCCGCTACCAGCCCCCCTCCGCCCAATATCAGCGCGACAGCTGCGAAGGTCGCGCGCCGTGCGCCCGTAGGGCGTCTGCGCGAGTTGCGTCTCAAGGCGTACTCCTACACGTCATGGCCGGCCGGGATGAGAATCCCCCTCCCTGTACGCAGCCGGGCCCGACCGTGTTCAAACGCCTCTCCGATTCACAGCAACCCCACATGCCAGGCGGATGGCCGCGCAGTCGGCCAACGCGGCGTTCCCTCCTGGGCTTCGGCGGGCAACCGGGTAGAGAAGGGAGGACTGCCGACATGACGACGTCCACGAAGCAGGCGCCCGACTCGACGTCCGTGAAACGCCCGATGCCCGGCTGGATCAAGGTGGTTATCGCTCTCGTCGCGGTGCTCGCCGTGTTCTTCGCCGGACTGCGGCTGAGCGTGGTGCCGGGACTGCGTGACCTGTTCGGCACGGACACGCACGACCGGTCGGGTCCCGCACTCCTGAAGTCCATCCAGGACATGAGCCGTTACGAGGCCGCCTCCGGCAACTTCCAGGTTGTCGTGGACCTGGAGAAGGACTCCAGGTTCCTGCCGTCGGCGATCCGCGGCACGCGCACGCTGTACGTGGGGGCGGGCAGCGTGGACGCGTACGTCGACCTGGGCAAGGTCGGAGAGCGGGACGTGACGGTCAACGGCGACCGGACGTCCGCGACGCTCCGGCTGCCCCACGCGGCGCTGGGCAAACCGGCGCTCGACCCCGACCACTCGTACGCCGTCTCCAAGCAGCGGGGTCTGCTGGACCGCCTCGGCGACCTCTTCTCGGACAACCCCAACAGCGAGCGCGCCGTGCAGCTCCTGGCGGTCCGGCACATCGGCGAGGCGGCGCAGCAGAGCGGACTCACCACCCGCGCCGAGGCGAACACCACCGGCATGCTCGACGGGCTGCTGAAGTCCCTCGGGTTCAAGGAGGTGAAGGTGTCCTACGGCTCCTGACGGTGGGCCCGGAGCGTCAGCCGTTCAGGAGCCCCGGCAGGACGAGCACTGCGAGCAGGGCCGCGCCCGCCAGGACCCAGGCCACGTAGTCCCCGATGTGCCCGGACTGCAGTCGGCGCAGCCGCAGCGTCCAGGTCCGTTCACCGAGCAGGTGCGGTCGGGAGACCGCGAGCGCTGCCAGGGCGACGGCCACGGCCGTGGAAGTCAGCCCCAGCAGAACACCGGCCGCGTTCCAGTGGGGTGAGGCGGCCGCCCCGCCGGAACCTGTCTCGTTCACCGAGTGCGCCACCGCCTCGGCGAATCCGGGGACCACGCCCACGGCGAGCGACGCGGCGAGCAGCAGGGCCGGCACGGCGGTCATGGTGTCCGGGATCCGGCTGAGGCGGTGCCGGGTCTCGGGCTCCTCGCCGGTGCCGGTGGTCTCGTAGGAGGAGTCGGTATGCGGCGTGGGCCCGAGCCCGTAGAAGACGCGGGCGGCGACCCGCAGCACCGCGCCTCCGGTGACCGCGGACACGAGGACGTACAGCACGGTCAGCGGGCCGCCCACCGCCTCCTCGATGACTGCCTTGCCGAGCGAGGTGCCGAACGGCGGCAGTCCGGCGAGTGCCAGACCGCCGAGCACGAACATCACCGCGACGCCGCGCAGTTCACGGGCACGCCCGTGCAGCGCGGGCTCGTCGACCGAGCCGAACCGGTCGAGGAGCACACCGGCACAGGCGAAGAGGGCGGCCTTCGCGCCGGCGTGGCCGAGGATGTACAGCGCGACCCCGTCGTCCGCCTCCGGCAGGAGGGTGCCGATGCCGATGAGGAACAGTCCCATGTGGGCGACGGTCGAGTAGGCGAGCAGCCTCTTGATGTGCCGCTGGTACCAGCACATGAGCGCGCCGAGCGCGGCGGTCAGGACACCGAGCGCGAGCAGCGCCCGCTCCAGGTCCGGCGCCGGAATCCCGCCGGGCCCGGAGAAGATTGTGCCGTACACGCGCCAGACGCCGTACGCGCCGAGTTCGACCATGACGCCGGACAGCAGCATGCACACCGGGGTCGGTGCGACGGCGTGTGCGTCGGGCAGCCAGAAGTGGAAGGGCACGGCGGCGGCCTTGACGAGCAGTCCGGTCAGTACGAGGACGAAGGCAGCGACGGTGAGGGCGTCGGGGCCGCCGTGGGCATCGAGTCCGCGGCCGATCGAGTTCATCGCCAGTTGCCCGGTGCGCGCGTACAGCAGCGCGATGCCCATGAGCATCGCGTAGGCGCCGAGGGAGTTGACGACTCCGAAGGTCAGCGCGCCCTGGACGGGCCTCGCCTCCTCGACCCGGTGGCCCGTCAGGGCGTAGGCGACTGCACCCATCAGCTCGAAGAAGACGAACGCGTCGAAGAGGTCGCCGGTGATCGCGAACCCGTTCATGCCGGCCAGGAACAGCAGTATGAGCGCGGGGTAGGAGCCGGCGTGCCCGCGCGGCGGTACGTCGAAGTAGCGCCAGGAGTACGCGAGGGCGGCGAGGGTCAGCAGAGAGGCGAGGGCGGCCATGCCGAGGCCCGGGCCGTTCCCGATGAGGACGATGCCTACGCTTTCGCCGTTGCGGGGCGCCCAGGCGCCGACCCACTCGAGCAGCGGCGGCGAGGAGTTGAGGCACAGCAAGATCGCCAGGGCCGCGGTGCCGGAAGAGACGGCACATCCGACGCTCTCGGCCACCGGACGCGGCAGCCGGCGCCCGCCCGCGACCAGCAGGGCGGCGCCCAGCACGGGGGCGGCGACGAGCAGCGGCAGCAGGTGGTTCATCAGCCGCGCAGCTCCCGTAGTTCGTCGGGGTCGACGGTGCCATGGCGTTTGGAGATCTGCATGACGAGGGCGAGCAGCAGTGCGGTGACGGTGGCGCCGACCACGATGTCGGTGAGGGTGAGGGCCTGGACGACCGGGTCCACGACCGGCCGGGAGCCGGGCTTGATGTCGGAGTAGACGGGCGCGGTGCCGCCGTCGCGGTAGCCGACGGCGAGCAGCAGGACATAGGTGCTGGCCTGGCAGACGGCGAGGCAGCCGACCGCGTGGATCAGATTGCGGCTGGTCGCGAGGCCGTAGCAGCCGGTCAGAAAGATCCAGACGGCCACGAGGTACGGCAGTACGGTCATGGTTTCCCGCTCTCCTCCTCGATCTCGACGGCCTGGTCCAGGAAGCGCGCCAGCAGGACCACGACCGCGCAGGCGACCTCCATGCCGATGGCAGCGTTCAGCACCGGGACGATGCCGCCGGACGACAGGGTGTTGAAGGTGCCGTACGGAAGCAGGGTGTTGGCGAGGAACGCCGTGCCGGCGAGGACGCCCGCGAGCCCCGTGACCACGTACGCGCAGGCGGCGAGCGCGTCGCAGATCTCGTAGAGACCGACGGGACGGATGCGTTCCAGGGCGCGGTAGTCGGCTCCGAGGTAGAGCAGGTGCAGGGCGGTCGCGGCGACGACCCCTCCCTGGAACCCGCCTCCTGGGCTGAGCTGGCCGTGGGCGATGACGTACAGACCGGCGACGAAGGCGACGGGCAGGACGACGAGCGCGTAGCGTCGCACGGGGAGTGCGACCTCCTCCGGCTGCGGCAGCGCGCGCTTCTCGTCGCGGGTCTGGCGGAGCAGTACGACGGTGCCGAGGACCGACGCGAAGAGGATGCTCATCTCGCCGACGGTGTCGAAGGCGCGCTGGTCGAAGTTGACGGAGGCGATCGTGTTGGCGGTCCGGCGGGCCAGGGAGGCGTGGACGGCCCGGTCGCCGTACGGGTGCCAGGGGCCGCCGAAGCGGGGCAGGTCGAAGCACGCGGCGATGAGCAGGGCCGCAAGCCCTGCGCCGCCGAGGGCCAGCACGATCAGCCGTGCGCGCCGGGTCACGGCGCCCTCCCCTTCCCGTCCCCCTGTCTCCTTCTGACCTTGCGTACCGAGAGCATGACCAGGAGCGGGGTCAGGGCGGAGCCGACGGCGAGCTGGGAGAGGCCGACGTCGGGAGCCTGTGCCACCGTGAACAGCAGGGCGAGGGCAACGCCGAGCACGGACAGGACGAGGGCCTGGCGGACGGGGTCGCGGACGGCGACGGCAGCCGTCGCCGTGGCGGCGACCAGCAGCAGAACGACGACGATCAGCGGGTCATCCACGGCGGCTCCTCGCGAATCCACCGGACAGGGCCCGGGAGGCAACGAGGTTGCCGCCGATCAGCAGCGCCCCGATGACCAGCAGCTTGACCATGGCCCGCCCGGGCCCGGTGACGGCGCACAGGACCAGGACGACCACGGCTCCGTATCCCGCGACGGCGAAGGTGACTCCCCAGGCGTGCGGCGGGTCTTCGGCCAGGTCGTCGGCGAGCAGCCGGGCGAAGACGAGGGTGCCGACGGGGCCGAGGAGGGCGAGGACGAGGGCGAGATCGATGTACGCCGGGCGCCCGTAGCCCTGGGCGAGCAGCAGGAGTCCGGGGCAGGCGAGCGCGCTGGACAGGTTCTGGGCGACGACCCGGCGGCGCAGCGGACCGGTGGCGACACCCCACACCGTGGCGCCGACGCCCGCGCCGAGTGCGACCGTTGCCGTCAGGGTCCAGCCGTTCACCGGCCGCCCACCGCTCGCCGTGCGGCCCGCGCCGCGAGGGCGCCGACGAGCGCCGCGGATGCCCCCACGACCCACTCCAGGGTGTCGACGGTGCTGATGAGGACCAGCCAGAGCACGGTGAGACCCGCCCACCACAACAGGACTTCGAGCGCGCCCCGGAGGGCCGTCTGCGCGTCCATGCTCCACCTCCGTCCACCGTCGCCTCAGTTCGCCCGGAATGTTCGGTATGCCATCCAAGCACCGCACCAGCCCGGCGGAACGGCGGCGCGCGAGCGGCTGCTGCCCCCAGTGCCCCGCCCGCGGCAACGGAAACCGGCTCGTGCACACCTCGGCGCCCCTCAGTGGTGGCCGGCTCCCCCGACCCGGCGCGGCGCGGCATCGGCGCACCCATCGCGGGTAACCGCGATTACCCGGAGGGAAGTTGGAACCAGGAGGCTGGGATGGCACGTATGGCGCTCTTCGGGCGTACCGCGAAGTCGGCCGGACGCCGGAGCCCGGCGGCCCGGCCGGAGCGACGGCCGCTCCCGCTGCCCGTCCGGCTCCTGGTCATGGCGGTCGCCTTCGTGGTCATGGTCGCGTTCGCCGTGGCGCTGGCCCGGGTGACGCTGGAGCCGTCACCGGCGTCCCGGGCGCTGATCCACACCAATCTGCATCCGGGCAGTTCCCTGCGCGCCTATCTCAACCAGTCCCGGACACGCGACGCGGTCAAGCAGATCGGCGGGAACCTCCTGCTCGGCGTACCGTTCGGAATTCTCCTTCCGGTGCTGGCCCCGAGGGCCCGGGGCATTCTGCGCGTGGCGCTCGTCACGGCGATCGTGATGCTGCTGGTGGAGCTGGCCCAGGGTGCGCTCATCGCTGGACGCGCGTTCGACATCGATGACGTCATCCTCAACACGACGGGCGCGCTCCTCGGCCATCTGCTGCTCGGGCGGCGGCTCGGGCGTGCGGTGCATGCGCGCAGGCCCCGGAAGGACTGAGGTGACGGCCCGGTGAGCCGCCCCGACTCGAATAGTGGTCCGGAACTGCCGAGCCGCCCGGGTGCGGTCCGGAAGCACACGTCCTTGGCGCGGGCTGCGCCATAGGCCGGTGCCGAGGCGAGCAGAGTGATGGCGAGGAGGGCGGTGCAGGGCAGGGCGGCGGAACACGGTGGCTCCCGAGGCCGCGGCGGAGAAGCCGGCGCGGCTGTTGATCACCCGGCGAGATCGACGTTGCCCTTGGCGCCTGCCCCACATGCGCGGTCCCCGGTGAGGGTGACCTTTGGCGGAGTGCGGGGGCACTTCGCCGTTCCGGGGCTCACCCCGGCGTGCAGCCGCGGTCCGCGCGCCCCATGACGCACGCCCGTCTCCTGTGACCCACGTCCGTCTCATGCCGTCGGCCATCGCCGTGCGGCCCGCTCCCGCGGGGCCGGGCACCGTGTGCTGGGCGTACTCGGGTGATCCGACAACGCGGCGAGGCGCCGTGCCAGGCGTTGCACGCCCGGCGGGAAGGACCGGACGCCGCCTAGCGGTGGTGGGGCTTCCAGGTCAGCTTGTCGCCTCCCACCCAGCGGACCACCTCGGGGTCGTCGAGGTCGTGCACCGGGATACCGGCCTCCGCCGCGACCGCCAGCACGTCGGTGATCGACCGCGCCTCGGCCACCATCTCGCCGTCGATCTCCACGATCCGGAACGGCGGGTTGCCCGGCTGCACTCCGAGCACCATGATCCGCGGGTGGGAGATGTGAGGGCTCGCGATTTCGGTCATGAATCGAGGGTAGAGCGCCTCGCGAGCCGGAGCGCCCCGGGCGGCTCACCGGCCCGGACGGTACGCGAGCGCCGGCCGCATCGGCTCCGCGAACGGCCCGGCGCCCTGCGTCGTCGCGTTCGTCCGGCCGGGTGACGGCTTCCGGCGCCCGCCCCGCCGTGCGGCCCGCACGCCCCTGGGCAACGCTGGGGGAAGGAGGTGTCGATGGATCCCGTCGCAGCCCTGGACCGGATCGCGTTCATGCTGGAGCGGGCCGGTGCCCCGACCTATCGCGTACGGGCTTTCCGGACCGCGGCCGGCACGCTGTCCGCCCTGCCCGCGGCTGAGGTCGCCCAGCGTGCGGCCGCCGGGACGCTGGAGTCGGTCAGGGGCATCGGTCCCAAGACGGCCCAGGTGGTCCGGGAGGCGCTGACCGGGCGGGTCCCGGTGTACCTGGAGAAGCTCGAGCAGGAGGCCGAGGAGGAGCTTGCGCCAGGCGGGGAGCGGCTGCGGGCGCTGCTCCGCGGCGACTGCCACATGCATTCCGACTGGTCCGACGGGGGCAGTCCGATCGAGAAGATGGGCAGGACGGCGGCACGGCTGGGACACGAGTGGGCGGTGCTCACCGACCACTCGCCCAGGCTGACCGTCGCCCGCGGGCTGTCCCCGGAGCGGCTGCGCGAGCAACTCGACGTGGTCGCCGCGCTGAACGCGGGCTGGGCGCCGTTCCGGCTGCTCACCGGCATCGAGTGCGACATCCTCGAGGACGGCTCGCTGGATCAGGAGCCGGAGCTTCTGGACCGGCTCGACGTCGTCGTGGTGTCGGTGCACTCCAAGCTGCGCATGGACGCCCGGTCGATGACCCGCCGCATGATCGCCGCCGTGCGCAATCCGCTGGCCGACGTGCTGGGCCACTGCACGGGACGCCTGATCACCGGACGCGGTCGCCCCGAGTCCGAGTTCGACGCGGACGCGGTGTTCGCCGCGTGCGCCGAGTCCGGTACGGCCGTGGAGATCAACAGCCGGCCCGAGCGGCTGGATCCGCCCCGGCGACTGCTGCGGCAGGCGGTCGAAGCGGGCGTGCTGTTCTCGATCGACACCGACGCGCACGCGCCGGGCCAGCTGGACTGGCAGATCCACGGCTGTGCCCGGGCCGAGGAGTGCGGGGTACCCGCCGAGCGTGTGGTGACCGCATGGACCGCGGACGAGCTGCTGGCCTGGACCCGCGAGCGGAGGGTGCCCGCACGTGTGGCGAGCACGTCACGTGGTACCCGGCCCGATACGTGAGGAGAGGACTGGACATGGGACGGGCGGCCGTGTTCGACGTGGACGGCACCCTCGTCGACACCAATCACCTGCACGTCACGACCTGGTGGGAGGCTTTCCGGCAGGCGGGCCATCAAGTGCCGATGCACGCCATCCACCGGTCGGTGGGACTGGGCTCGGAGGATCTGATCGCCCATCTGCTGGGCGGCCGGGACCGGGACGAGGTCGACCGGCTCGTCGCCGCGCACACGGCCCTGTACGGCACCTTCTTCGACCGCCTGCCGCCCCTGAAGGACGCCGGACGGCTGCTGCGCCGCCTCGACCACGACGGCTGGAACGTCGTGCTCGCCACGTCGGCGAGCGGGCGCGAGTTGTCGGCGCTGCGCCAGGCGATCGGAGCGGACGACGCGATCGCGGCGACGGCGAGTGCGGACGACGTGGCGGCCGGGAAGCCCGCGCCCGAGCCCGTCGAACACGCCCTGGAGCTGGCCGGGGTGCCGCCGGAGTCTGCGGTGTTCGTGGGCGACACGGTGTGGGACATGCGGGCGGGCACCCGGGCCGGAGTGACGTGCGTCGGCCTGTTGTCCGGCGGCATTCCGCGGGCGGATCTGCTGGAGTCCGGAGCCGGCGCCATCTACCGGGACCCCGCCCATCTGCTGGCAATGCTGGGGGACAGCCCGCTGGCGCCGGACACATAGGGCCACGAGCCGCCGCGGGCATCACACGGGACAGTGGCACAGATCACACGGGGACGGCCTGCCTTCCGGAACACCGACCGGTAGTTTTCTGTTGAACGAGCTGTGGGAACGTACGGGACAGAGTTCCCGGGCCTCATCTCCCGCCACGGGGACGGTCGTTGCGCTGAAGCCGTGTGGAGCCTTTCGCCGAGAGCCGACCGCCGTCCGCGTCCACCACGGACTGCCCCGACCGTGATTCCCCCGTCCGGTCGGGGCTCTTCTCTGCCCGGGCACCACCGCGGCGCCGCCTTGACTTCGAGTGCTCTCCAATTCGTAGCGTCGATCGCATGAGCACTGCACGGCACAAGATCGGGTCGGGCTTCGGCGCCAGGAGTACCGCGGACGACGTCCTCCAGGGAATCGATCTCTCCGGCAAACTGGCGATCGTGACGGGCGGCTACTCCGGCCTCGGCCTGGAGACGACGCGCGCGCTCACCAAGGCGGGCGCCCGGGTTGTCGTCCCGGCGCGGCGCCGGGCCGTCGCCGAGGAGGCGCTCGCGGGCCTCGACCGGGTGGAGGTGGACGAGCTCGACCTCGGCGATCCGGAGAGCGTACGCGCCTTCGCCGAGCGGTTCCTCGCTTCCGGCCGCCCCGTCGACATCATGATCAACAACGCGGGGATCATGGCCTGCCCCGAGACCCGGGTCGGGCCCGGCTGGGAAGCGCAGTTCGCGACCAACCACCTGGGCCACTACGCGCTCGTCAACCGCCTGTGGCCCGCCGTCGAACCGGGTGGCGCCCGGGTCGTGTCCGTCTCGTCCGCCGGCCACCACAACTCCGGGATCCGCTGGGACGACCTGCACTGGCGGCAGGGGTACGACAAGTGGGAGGCGTACGGGCAGGCGAAGACCGCGAACGTCCTGTTCGCGGTCCACCTCGACCGGCTCGGCCGAGAGCACGGCGTCCGTGCCTTCTCCCTGCACCCCGGCGGGATCCTCACGCCGCTCCAGCGTCATCTCGCCAAGGAGGAGATGGTCGAGCGCGGCTGGATCGACGAGACCGGCGCGCTGGTGCACCCCGACGCCTTCAAGACGCCCGAGCAGGGTGCGGCCACACAGGTGTGGGCCGCGACCTCTCCCCAACTCGCCGACCGGGGAGGGGTGTACTGCGAGGACTGCGACATCGCGGAGCCCGCACCGCCGGACGGCGGGCGCGGCGGCGTCAAGGACTGGGCGGTCGACCCGGAGCAGGCCGCGCGTCTGTGGGCCGTCTCCGCCGAGCTCACGGGCGTCGACGCGTTCGCGTCCCGCTCCTGAGGAACGAGGGGCCGGCCGCCGGACGGCCGGCCCCGCTCAGTCACCCGGCCATGAACTCCCGCAGATCCGACGTGAGTTGCTCAGCATGGGTGACGAAGAGGCCGTGGCCCGCGTTCTCGTACACCCGGAGCTCGCCGTCGGGCACGAGAGCGGCGGTGCGACGGCCCGTCACGTCGAGGGGTGCGGAGACGTCGTGGGTGCCGTGGACGACGAGGACGGGCAGGTCGAGCTTGGACAGTTCCGGACCGAGGTCCAGTTCGCCGACGACCCGGCCGAGGGCGATGCCCGCGCGCGCACTCGCCGCGTGACAGCGCTGGATCAGGTACTGCACATAGGCCGGTGAGACCTCGTTGCCGGGACGGTCCAGGGCGAAGAAGGAGCGGGCTCCGTCGGCGAAGAAGGCCGCGCGGTCCCGCCGGAAGGCATCGTTACCCGCCCGGATGGTCGCAAAGTCGGCTCCGTGAGGGTTCCCGGCCGAGCGCACCAGCCCGGGTACGACTCCCCCGACCAGCGCGGCGCGGGCGACGCGCTCGGTCCCGTGCCGCGTCAGGCACCGTACGATCTCGGCGGAGCCGACAGAGTGCCCGACCAGGGTGACGTCCCTCAGGTCCAGGTACTCGATCAGCCCGTACAGGTCGTCGGCGAGACCGTCCAGGTCGAAGCCGCCCCACACGTCGTCGGAACGCCCGTGCCCGCGCCGGTCGAACCCGACGCAGCGGTATCCCTCCTCGGCGAGCGGCACCATCTGGAACTCCCACATCTCGGTGCCGAGGTAGGCGCTGTTCACGAAGACGACCACCGGTCCGTTCGCCGGGCCGTAGTCGACGTAGTGCAGCCGAGTACCGTCGTTCGGGCTCTCGAAGTACGGCATGGGACGTCCTTACGCAGTCGGTCGGTTGGGACGTCCTCCATGCTTCCGCGAGCCGGGACGGCGGTCGATTACCTCCCACGTCATGGTCCGGGCCGGGCGCCCGCGGCCCGCGGCCCGCGGCCCGTGCGGTCCTCTCCGGTGAGCTGACGATGGACGGGTCGGCGGCACAGGCGGTTCAGCCAGGGACAGAGGCCTCCCGTGCGGGTCAGGCGGGGGACTCGTCCGGTACGGGGTGGTCCGGATGGACCGCCGCCGAGTGCGGGGCGCCCTGTCTGCCGGTGCCCGCCTCGTCGGTGTCGGGGACGTCGGGCGCGGCCTCCTGCCCGGTGTCGTCGTCGGACGCTCGACGTCCCTCCCACGGGTCCTCGCCCCCGTGGGCCTGCTGGTCCGGCATGTCGCGCGGAATCGGCGCGGCGTTCTCGCCGGGACCCTCCTGCTGTTGATCTGTCACGGCGCACTCCATTCTTCGTCAGGGTGCGGGGCCCGCGGCGCGGCGAGCCTCTTCGGGGCGAGGCGCGAGTACCGCGACCACCGTCCACGAAACGCGGCGGATGATCCCCCGCACGAGCCCGCTCGGCAACCGGGGGGGGAGGACGAACCGCCCTGCCCGCAACGGGGTGCCTCGGAGGGAACGCCCGGCCTTGCCCCACGGGGCTGCCGATCCACCTGCTGATCCGAGGTCAGCGTGGGGCGCGTTCCTTCATTGCGGTCTGCCAGGCCGGCGGGCGGCCCTCGTGTGCGGGTTCCGCTCGGCGGCCGCCGCGGGCGAAGAAGTCGGCCAGCGGCAGGATCGCCGCGCCCACGGTCACGGCATCCGGGCCCAGCCTGCCGAGGTCGATCGAGACCCGCTCGGCCGGATACCGCAGGGCGTACGACGTCGCGTGCCGGCGCACCGCGGGCAGGAACCGGGAACCGAGCTGAAGGCCCGCCCAGCCGCCGATCAGGATCCGCTCGGGCTGGAAGAGGTTGATGAGGTCGGACAGGCCCGCGCCCAGGTACTCGGCGGTCTCCTCGAGGACGGCGAGCGCGCCGGGGTCGGCCCCGGTGCCGTCGGGCGGGTAGGCCGCGGCCAGCAGGGCGGTCAGCGAGGTCTCCTCGTCGGCGTCCTTCGGCGGCCGGCCGCCCTGCTCCCGCCACCGTTCGAGGAGGGCCTCCGCGCCCGCGTACGCCTCCAGGCAGCCGAGGGCACCGCAGCGGCACCGGCGCCCCCTGACCCGTACGGTCAGATGCCCCCACTCCACCGCGCGGCCACTGCCCGCCTCCTCGGTGACCAGGCAGGCACCGACCCCGGAACCGAAGAGGACCACGACCGCGCTGTGCGCGCCGCGTCCCGCACCGAACCACATCTCGGCCTGGCCGAGGGTCTTGGCCCCGTTGTCGATCAAGAACGGGACGGAATCCGGAAGTTGGCACGTGGAACGCAGCAGGGACTCGAACGGCACGGCGTCCCAGCCGATGGTCTGGCCGTGCACGACGGCACCCAGATCGGGGGTCCGGGCCACGATGCCGGGTACCCCGACCCCGACACCGAGGAGGCGTTCCGGGGAGATGTCCGCGGCGCCCAGGACCTCGGACACACCGTCGCGGATGTGACCGACGATGCCCTCGACGTCGTACCGCTGGTGTTCCAGCGGCCGCTCGGTGCGGGCGAGTTCGGTGAGGGTGAGGTCGAACAGCTCGACGCGGATGCGGGTCTCGCCGACATCGACACCGATCATGTGGCCGCTGGCGGGCGCCACACGCAGCAGGGTGCGCGGGCGGCCGCCGTCGGAGTCGACACTGCCGGCCTCCTCCACCAGGCCGTCGGCGACCAGCTCGGCGACAACGTTGCTGATGGAACCGGAGCTGAGCTCGGTCACCGGACCCAGCTCGAACCGGCTCATGGGGCCGTCGAAGTACAGCCGCCGCAACACCTCGGCGCGATTGCCCCGGCGCAGATCGCGCACCGTGCGCCCGTTCCGCCTCGTCATATGGCTCCTTCCGCCCTGCCCGACCCGCACGATACCCCTGCGTCACCGCCGGAACATGGCCCGGCCCGCACTTAAATCACACCCTAATTAAAGATCTGAGGATGCGGTGCGGCGGGGGTGCGCGGTGCGCCGCGGCGCGATCGGGTGAAGGCGGCCGCGGCAGCGCGCGGGCCGGTCTCCGGCCGGAGGTCGCCGTGGGCCCGCTGTGCCAGGTGCGGCCCACGAGGACACAGCCTCTGTCCCTCGTGTTTCGTGTGCGGACGGGCAGGCGGCGAACACCCGTCCGCGTCACGTCCCGCCTCATCCGGCCGCGTACACGTCCTCCACATAGCGCCCCGACGCGATCAGCTCGTCGAGCCACTTCTCGGAGTCCGTGCCTTGCGTGCGCTCGCCGTGCAGCGCCCGGAAGGCCGCCCGGACCCCGGGCGCCATGCGGGAGCCGTCGCCGCACACGTACACACGGGCCCCGGCACCGAGCAGCCGCCACACCTCGTCGGCCTCGGCGGCGAGGCGGTGCTGGACGAAGGCGGCACCGTCGACGGGCGCCTCGCTGAACGCCGGACGCAGCGACACGGCGCCGACGGCCTCGGCGGCGCGCAGCTCCTCCGCGTGCAGGAAGTCCGCGTCCGGGGCGTCGCAGCCGAAGTAGCAGACGGCCGCTGGGAGGCGGGCGCCCTCGGCAAGCGCCTGAACGCGGTCCGCGACGGCCCCGCGGAACGGGGCGAGGCCGGTGCCCGCCGCGATCATGATGACCGGGCCGGTGTGATCCACGCGGAAGGCCTCGCGGCAGGGCTGGATCCGCGCCAGGACGGTGTCACCGCGCTGGACCGTGGCGAGGTGCCCCGAGCCGACGCCGCGGTAGGTGCCGTTCCCGGAGCGGGCCGGAGCCTGGAGCAGCGAGACCATGAGGTCGATGTGGCGGGGGTCGGTCACCGACGAGGAGGAGACCGAGTAGTGGCGCGGGCGCAGGGGCGTGAGGACCTCGAGCAGCGTCGGCCAGTCCAGGGCGCCGCGCAGGGCAGGATGGGCCTCGAGCACCTCGACGAGCGTACGCGGGTCGTCGGTGAGGGAGGCGAGTTGTGCGCGCTCCGGCGGGCACGGGTTGGCGGCGGCCAGAGCGGCCAGCCGGCCGACGGTTGGGCGCTCCTGCAGTTCGACGTGATGGGTGAGCAGCTGACGAACCGTCAAGGGCTGGTCTACGGCGAGACCGTCGCGGCGCGGGCGGGCGGCGCGGATGTCCAGGACGGTGTCCAGGTCCACCCCGAGCGCGGCGGCGGCCCGCTCGACGAGGGCCTTGTCGTTGACGGGGAGGACGGTGACATGGTCGCCCGTGCGGTACGTCGTGCCGCCGGGCAGGGCGAGGCGCACGAACCGCTTGAGCCGCGGATGGCCGGGCGCGGTGAGGTCATACGCCTCGGTGACGGTCATCGGGACCAGGTCGTGCCGCTCGGCGAGCGCGTCCAGGGGTCCGCCGGTGAGGGTCCGCACCTCGTACGCCCGGGCGGGTTCCGCGGTGCCGCCGGTGGCCTCCGCGTCACCGTGGCGCTCCAGGAGAGCGGTGCGCAGCCGCGCGGCGAAGGCGCGCACGGTGCCGCCGAGGTCGCCGGAGGCGTCGGCCGCCGCACGCGGCAGGAATCGGCTGCCGCCCAGTTCGGCGAGGCGTTCGTCGATACGGGTCGGGACGTGCTGGTAGGTGGCGGCCCAGTTGCGGTCGCCGATGCCGAGGACGGCGTAGGTGACGTCCGCCGCGCTGGACGAGTCCTCGGACAGCCAGGCGGCGAAGGCGGTGGCGTCGTCCGTCGGCTGTCCGTTGTAGGAGGCAGCGGTGATCACGACCACACGGTCGGTGGGCAGTGCCCCGACGTACGCGTCGAGGGGCGCGACCTCCGTCTCACAGCCGACGGCGGCGGCCTCGTCGGCGAGTTGGCCGGCGAAGTCCCGGCAGGTGCCGTAGTTGCTGCCGTGCAGGAAGAGTGCGCGGGTGCCGGGGCGTACCCGGGCGGCCAGGTTGGTTGTGTCGGCCGCGGCCTGCGTACGGGACGGGGAGGCGCCCGGAAGGGGCGTGTGTTCCCGGTCCGCGGCGGTGCGCGGTGACAGCGTGAGGGTGAAGCCGTCGGGCTTGAGGGTGAGCGTCTCCTTGACCGTGAGCCGGTAGTCGGTGTGGTCGTGGAGGCGATAGCGGTGCACCAGCATCGCCAGCAGCATGGTCGCCTCGTGCAGGGCGAACTGCCGTCCGATGCAGGCGCGTTCACCGGTGCCGAAGGGCTTGAAAGCGTGCGCCGAGCGGGCCGCCTCCGCCTCGGGCGTGAAGCGGGAGGGGTCGAACTGCTCGGGGTTGTCGCCCCACACCGGCTGCCGGTGCAGCATCGGGGTGAGAACGCTGACGGGCTGTCCGGCGCGCACCGGGATGCGCCCGCCGAGCACCGTGTCCGCGCGCGCCTGCCGACTGAACGCGGCGGCGGTCGGCCACAGCCGCAGCGCCTCGTTGAGCACCTGCCGGGTGTAGGTGAGGCGCCCGACCTCGTCGTACGTGGGCTCGGGGTCGGCGACACCGCTCCACAGGGCGTCGACCTCGCGCCGGACGAGCTGGAGCACGGCGGGATTCTTGGCCAGGTGGTACAGGGCGAACGACATCGCGCCCGAGGTCGTCTCATGACCGGCGATCAGGAAGGTGATCACCTGGTTGCGGATGTTGGCGGTGTCGAGGGTCATGCCGTCGGCGGGGTGCTTCGCGGTGAGCATGAGGCCGAGCAGGTCATCCGTGGCGGTGTTCCCGCCGTCCGCCAGACGTGCGGCGATCACGTCGTCGACGACCCGCGCCAGATAGCCGGCGTCGTCGCGGAAGGCCGCGTCCGCCGCCGTGTGGTCGGCGCCCGGCACCCGGCTCAGCCGGGTCATGCTCCACTCCAGGCAGCGGACCATCGACTCGACGAAGGGGTGCGGCTCGTCCCGTTCGAAGGAGCCGAAGTCGTAGCCGAAGCCCGCGAGCCCGATGGTGTCGAGGGTCATGCGCGTCATGTCGTCGGGGACGTTCACCGGCCGTCCCTCGAGGCTCGCCCGGTCCCAGGACTCGATCAGCCGATGCGCGACCCCCAGCATCACGGGGTGATAGGTGCGCATCGACCCCAGGGCGAAGGCGGGCATGAGGATGTCGTGGGCCTTGGCCCAGTTGGGTTCGTCGTTGTACGCGGTGAACAGCCCGTCGGCGGTGAACTCACGGACGTTCTCCAGCGCGGGCCCGACGGCCTTCGCGAACCGTGCCTCGTCGGCGAGCTCGGCGACCAGGTCCAGGTCGCTCACCATCAGTGCGTCCCGCCCGTGCAGTCGGCGGACCAGCACGGGACCGTGCCGGCGCATGAGCTCCATGACCTGCTGGATCGGGGTGCGGCCGGGGCCGACGTCGGAGATGTCGACCACGGGGACGCCGTGCTCGGTTCCGGTGGTCTGCGGGTGTGCGGTGGGAGTCATGACGCGACAACTGCCTTTCGCGGTACGAGGAGTACTGCTTCCAGCTTGGTCGCCGTCCGTGGGCGGTCCGAGCCCCCGGACTACATGATTCTGCAGTCGAATCCCCGTCCCGGGGCTTGCCAAGCCGGCCGGGGTGCGCCCCGGGCCGACGATCGGGCGCGCCCTGGGCCGTCCACCTACGGCCGACCGGTCGATCTCCCCGGCTGTCGAGCGGGTCGTGGGAGTGGGCCCACCTGCACCCGCCTAGTATCCGGGGCCGTGGCGAAGACCTTTGAAGAACTCGTGGAGATGCAGCGCGCGGCGAACACGGCGAACACGCAGGCCGCCGAGCTGCGCCAGAGGTACGGCCCGCCCACCGCCACGGCGTGGACCAAGCTGCAGCAGGACACGTACGAGACCGCGTGGCGCGCCTGGCGGGACCTCGACCGAGACCTTCAGGCCGAGCTCACCGACTACGCAAAGACACACGGCAGGACTCGGGGCGAGATCGAGTCGGAGGTGCAGGCGCAGGCGGGAGGACCGGTGGAGGGGGGCTCCTGACCCGGAGGCCGGAGGCGGGGCGGGCCGCCGGTCAGGCCCGTCCGAGGTCGACCCGCCAGTCGTTGGACCGGATCCAGTGGCCCTTCGGGTACTCGAAGTCGACCGGCCCGAGCAACTCGAAACCGGCCTTCCGGCAGACCTCGTTCGAGGCACGGTGGTCCACGCCCGGAAACGCGTGCAGGTAACGGTGCGTCCGGGCCGCTGCCGCCGCTTCGACGACCGCGCGGGCCGCCTGCGCGGCAAGGCCCCGTCCCTGGAACTCGGGCAGCACGCCCCACCCGGCCTCCCACACCCTCGCCTTCTGCCAGGTCCGCTCCCAGAAGCCGGTGGACCCGACCGTCTCGCCGGTGTCGGCCAGCGTGACCCGGTACATCTGCCCGGGTTGTTCCACGGCGAGATAGCGCCGATGGCGCGCCACGAGCTGTTCCTGCGTCTCCGGTCCGCCCAAGTGGTCCGTCATCTCGGGGCTGTTCGTCCGGTGCAGCAGCCAGAGATCGCCCTCGGCCCAGGGCTCCAGCCGCACCTGCCGCGCGTCGGTGATGTCCATGGCGTCCACCCTAGGGCGGGGGTGTGACAGTCCCAGGTCCGGCAACTGGAGCGGCGCGGGCGCACCGGGGCCGTACCCGCTCACCCGCTCACCCGCTCACCCGCTCACCCGCTCACCCGCTCACCGCGACGAACTCCTCCGATCCGGCGGTCTATTGTTGATGGCACCGCGTGACGCGGCAGTCGTAGCCGCCGGGCCCGTGCCTGCCCCGGCGGTGGTGCGGAAAGAGGGGCGATGGAGTCGGTACGGGCGTCCGGGGTCGTGTGGCGCAACCGGGCCATGACGCTCTTCGACCGGATCCCCATGCCGGTCGCACTGTGCGATGTGCATGGGGCGATCGAGCTGGCCAATCCGGCGATGGCGGCCGAGTGGGGTACGACTCCGAGCGGTCTGCTGGGCCAGAACGTGCTCGACCGGTTCCGGCCGCAGGAGCCGACCCAGATCGAGCGGATCGCCCATGCGCTGCGGCTGCGGCACCGTTCCCGCTATCCGGTCTCCGTGTGCTGGGACGCCGCCGACGGGGTGCGACGCCATGGCGAGCTCACCGCGGATCCGGTGAGCGATTCGGTGGAGACCACGACGGCACTGCTGGTCCTGGTGCGGGTGCTCGGCGAGTGTTCCGTGCCGGACGACTCGGCCGCCGCCCCGTCGGTCAGCCCCGCCGAGGCCCGGATCCTGGCCCTGCTGGCCGGGGGCGCGACCACGGCCCGGGCCGCGCGGGAGACCGGTCTCACGGTCGACGGCGTCACCTATCACCTGAGGCGTCTGTCCGCGCGATGGGGCGCGGCCAACCGTACCGAGCTGGTCGCCCGCGCCTATGCGCTGGGCGTGCTCGCTCCCGGGGTGTGGCCGCCCGAGGTGCCCCACTGCTGAACGGGTGTCCAGCAGTGGGGGCTTCCCCGTCCCACCCGAAATCCATTGGCCCCTCCCCCGTGGCTCTGGATAGCTTAGCCAGGAACCTAGTGCCCCTAGGTTTCCGATTCGATCCCCGGACTCAGGACTCCCCATGAGATCACTCACCGAGCAGGACATCCGCAACTCGTTCATCAACTGCTCGAAGGGGGAGGCGAAGCGCCTGGCGATACCTCGCGACCTCGGCGAACGCCCCTGGGACGACCTGGACTTCCTGGGCTGGCGGGATCCGGGGGCACCTGATCGCAGCTATCTCGTCACCGAACGCGGCGACCGCCTCGTCGGCATCGCGCTGCGCTTTCCGTCCTCCCAACGCGGCTTCCTGCACCGGAGCATGTGCTCCCTGTGCCTGACCACCCACCCCGGCAACGGTGTCTCCCTGATGTCGGCCCGGAAGGCCGGCGCGGCCGGGCGCGAGGGCAACTCGGTCGGCGTGTACATGTGCACCGATCTGGCGTGCTCCCTGTACGTACGGGGAAAGAAGGTGCCCGAGGCCGGGGGCCGCTTCCAGGAGAGCCTCACCACGGAGGAGCAGATCGCCCGGACGGTCGGCCATCTGTCCGCATTCCTCGACAGGCTCCAGGCGTGAGGGCCGTCAGCCGCCTTACATCATCGTGCACACGTTCCCGTCACTCGTGTGCACGTTCGTTACCCGTGTGGAACGGGAAGAGCCCTAGGGATGCGAGATGTACGTGATGCCTGGGCGAGGGCCACCGCCCGAATCGAGAGGCTGCGCCAGAATCCCGAGGTCGTCCAGGCGGTGCGTTCGACCGCCGCCGCGACCATTGCCTACGTGGTCGCGGTGCACCTCAGCCCCGAGCCCGCCCCGCTCACCGCTCCCCTGACAGCTTTGCTGGTCGTGCAGGTGACGCTGTACGCGACGATCACCAACAGTGTGCGCCGGGTGAACTCCGTGGTGGCAGGTGTCGTGATCGCCATCGGCTTCAGCGTCCTGGTCGGCCTGACCTGGTGGAGCCTGGCCCTGATCATCCTGGCCTCACTGGCCGTGGGGCACCTCGTGCGGGTCAGCGAGTACGTGCCCGAGGTGGCGATCAGCGCGATGCTGGTCCTCGGGGTGACCCAGGTCGGCAGCACGGCCTGGGCGCGGGTCGTGGAGACCCTGATCGGCGCGGTGGTCGGCGCGGCCACCAATCTGTTCGTCGCTCCCCCGGTTTGGGTGAAAACGGCCGGAGAGTCCATTGAGGATCTGGCGCGCCGGACGCGGCAGCTGATGATCCGCGTCGGGGAGCAGGCCGCGGGCCGTGCGCCCGCGACGCAGGTGACCGCACGGCTGCTGGAGGCTCGCCGGCTCGACCACGACATCGTTGTGGTCGACGCGGCGCTGCGGCAGGCCGAGGACAGCCTGAAACTCAACCCCAGGGTCCGCGAGGGCCTGCTCCACCGGATCGTGCTGCGTACCGGGCTGGACACGCTGGAGATCGTCACGGTGGTCCTGCGGGTGATCGCCCGCACCCTCGCCGACCTCGCCAAGGAGCGCGAACCGGAGGCGCTGTTCGCACCCGAGATCGGGGCGGTGCTGGAGCGGCTGCTGTCCGAGATCGGTGACGCCGTGGTCAGCTTCGCGGTGCTCGTCACCACCGACGTCAGCCGCAGCGCCGAGAACGCGGAGACCCGGCTCGCCGAGGAACTGGTCACGGCGGCCGCGACCCGCGACAAGCTGGCTCAGCTGCTGCTGGAGGAGGTCCAGCGGGACACCCGCCAGTGGCAGTTGCACGGCGCCGTCCTGACCGAGGTCAACCGCATCCTGGACGAGCTGGACACGGAGCACCGGACCCGCCGACTGCTGGAGGAGCTGGACCGCGGCACCCGGGAGCAGCGGGAGCGCAACCCACGGCTGATGAGGCTGTGGGACCTGGTCCGCCGCCCTCTGCCGGACCGGCTGGGCGCGCTGCTCCCCGGCCGGAACCGGCCGGCCCCGCCCCGGCGTTCCAGGTGATGACGAACGACCGGACGGGGAAAGGGGCGGGTGCATGGGCACGGTGCGGATCGACGGGAATTCTCTGGTGCTGCCGGGGGGCGTGCGGGTCCGATTCATGCGGACGCTGCGGCTGCCGGAGACCGGCACCCACCCGCTGCCCCCGGGGCTCGGGGAGTTCCCGGTCCGCCGGGTGGAGGACTACCCGCAGACGGTGCCCGCGCAGTGGCGGGCGCGCGGCGGTGTGATGCTGCCGGTGTATCTGCGCGAGGCCATGTGGCTGAGCTTCGGTGCGACGCAACCGGCCGCCCTTCAGGTGGGCGTGGGCAAGGTGTGCGCGGTCTCCGGAAGGCCCTGGAGCTCCCGCCTCGCCCACCGTCCGCAGAACTACGTGGTGCTTCCGCGCCAGCCGTGGCTCGATGGGATCAATTCGGGCAGCGGGACGGTCCGCCAGTTCGTGGCGGTGCCGCTCGGTCTCGGGGCCACGGTCGAGGGCCAGGTCACCGGAGAGGAGGTGTGGGGCGGCGTACAACTGCAGACGTTTCCGCTCAAGGAGGCACCGCTCGCCGCGTGGCGCGAGAAGGAGCGGCGCAAGCGCGAGCGGGCCCGGCAGACCGCGAAGACAATGTCGGCGGGCGCGGGCGCGCCGCCCGCGCCGGGAGCCATGCCCGCGGCACCGCCCATGGCCGCGGCTCCCGGCGCGGCGCCGCGAAGCGCTCCGGCCATGGGGCTGGGCGTCGGCGGCTCCCTGCGCCAGGAGGTCTACCGGGACGAGTGGCCGGCCGGGAGCTGGGGCGAAGAACCGGCGGGGCGGGTGTTCGTCCATCTCGTGACGCCCCCGCAGTGGCGCCGTATCACTGGCGAGGCGCCTCTGCCGTCGCCGGTGGACCGAGCGGCGTACACGAACGCCGGACTGCCGTGGTTCGACTACTACGACCAGGACGGCGAGGATCTCGCCCCGACGGACTCGCTCGGCCGGGTCGAGCCGGTCGGCGAGTGGCTCGGCGACGATCACGCCCCATGGCAGGCGCCCGCTCCGCACCAGGTGAAGCCGCTCGGCGACGCGCCGGGCAAGCCGGTCGAGGACGGGGACTGGTGACCGAGCGGTGTTGCATCGCATGCAACACGCATTGCTCATCTTGCACTTGACGGTCCGTACCCGCCATGGTGGCTGTCACAGCTGAGGCCGACTTCCGAGGGGTGGGCATGGACACGGGTGCCGAACGGGTGCGGGGTGCGCTCAGCAGCTGGAGCAGACGCCGGCTACTCGGCGCCGTCACGGCCGCCACCGCGATGACGACAATCCCGGCGCCGGCCGCACCCCGGACACCCGCCGCTGCGCACCGGACCGAAGCCGACACGCCCTCGCGGCCGGGACGGCCCTCAGGTCCCCGCCCCCTGTTCCTCGGCACGTACACCTCCGTCGAGGGTGGCGGCCGGGGCATCGGCCTGGCGGCGTACGACCCGAGGAGCGGCCGGATCGGTGCCACCGGCACGGTGACGGAGGTGGCCGATCCGTCATATCTCGCGGTGCATCCCCACGGGCACACGCTCTATGCCGTCGACGAACAGCAGGACGGCGGAGTGACGGCCGTACGCCTGCACGGGTACGAGGTCCTCGGCACCCGTGGCACCGGCGGGGCGGGCCCCTGCCATCTGTCGGTGCACCCCAGCGGGCGCTGGCTGCTGAGCGCCAACTACCTCTCGGGCAGTGTGGCCGTGCATCCCATCGAGGCTTCGGGCGCACTCGGCGAGCGCACCGACCTCGTCACGCACACCGCCCCGCCCCCCGGACCGGGACAGCAGGGGCCGCACGCCCACCAGTGCATCACCGGCCCCGACGGCGGCCACGTCCTCGCCGTCGACCTGGGCACCGACACCGTCTACACCTACCGCCTCGATCCTGCGTTGGGGAAACTCACCGAGGTCTCCCAGGCACACACCCGGCCGGGCGCGGGTCCCCGGCACCTCACGTTCCACCCGGGCGGCCGTTTCGCCTATCTGGCCAACGAGGTCGACAACACTGCCGTCGTCTGCGCCTACGACCCGGCCACCGGGCAGCTCACCCCGGGCGAACCGCAGTCCACGGGCACGGGCGAGGGCACGAGTTACCCGGCACAGTTCGTCGTGACGGCCCACGGTTCGTACGCGTATCTCGCCAACCGCGGCCACAACAGCCTGACCCGGTACGCCATCGAGGAGGACGGCGCCCGGTTGCGGCTGCTCGGCACCGTGCCGGTGGACGGCGACTTTCCGCGCCATCTCGCGCTCTCCCCGGACGGCCGACTGCTGTTCACGGCGAACCAGCGGTCGGGCACGGTCAGCGTCTTCCATGTCGACGGCGCAAGGGGTGAACTCCGGCTCGCCGGTGAGCCGTTCGCGTCACCGGTCGCCGTCTGTGCGCTGCCGCTGTAGCGCGCGGGGACAGGCGGCCCGGGCGGCCTGAGCCAGCAGGACGTGCATGCGCTCGGTCAACTGCGCAACAGTATCAGCTGGCTGATGGAATGTCAGACGTACGTCACCGTGGTTGTGCGCCCGCTCGATGCGCAATGTCAGCCCGTGGCGGTCGACGGCCAGCGGCTGAACGCGTACGGCCCCCTGGAGGCTGTCCGGGTCGATTAGCCGGGTGAGCCGCTCGACGGCGTCGGGGTGGGCGTCGGCGAGGTGGGTGAGCAGCCGGGCCTCGGCCGCGACGAGCGGGTCGGGCTCGGCGGCCGCGTACTCGTCGGCGTCGACGGCGACCACGCCGTCCTCCCGGCGCAGCGCGATACGCGTCGGCCGGAATGCCAGGCGCCCCTCCTCAGGCGTGAACCAGCCGGCCAGCCAGAGCCGGGCGCGGATCCGGGACCGCACCGGGACGGGCGCGACATCCGCGAACTCCAGCACCCCGGCCGGCTCTCCGCGCGGTGCGCAGATCGCCGCGGCGTGCAGCGCGCTGTCCGCCGGCGGGTGCAGCAGCATCCGGCCGTCCGCCGCGACGCTGTGCGCGCCGACGTACTCCTCCCGGCAGCCCTCCACGATCACCACGCAGGACCATGCGACGGCCGGCACCGAGCGGGCGCGCTCCGCCACGGAGGGCGCGGCGGTCCAGGTGTGACGGTCACCCATCCCCAACCTCCTTTTTTAAGTAAGCCTTGCCTAACTTATCGGAGGTCGGGGCGCACGCCAACCAGGACCCCCCGATCGGGGAACGGGCCGGTCAGGGAGCGACGACTCCCAACAGCGCGCGGGCACACAGGTCGCGCACCTGCTCCCGGGACAGCTCGGCCCCGCGCAGCCACTCCAGGCACACGGCCGTCGTGAAGGCCAGCCAGCCACGGACGGCGATCCTCAGATCGGGCCGTTGACCGGCCGCACGGCCCAACTCGGGGTCCGCCTCGAGCGCCGCCAGGATCTGCCGCTCCTGCGCGGCCAACGACCGCTGATAGACCCTTCGCACCGCCTGGTCCCCCGCCGCATCGGCGCGATGGAAGGCACGGAAGCCGTGTGCGTGCTCCTCGACATACGCCAGAAAGACATCGAGACCGGCGGCGAGCTGCTCGCGCACCGGAACCCCGGGCACGGCCGCCGTCATCCGCAGCATCCGTACGCTCTCCCGCTCCACCACCGCCGCGAAGAAGTCCCGCTTGGTCGGGAAGTAGTGGTACAGCAGCCCGCGCGAGACTCCGGCGATCTCGGCAACCTGCTCGATCCACACGTCGTCGTACGGATTCTCCGAGAACAGCCGGGCCCCGACCGACAGGAGCTGCTCCCTTCGCTCCTCGGTGCTGAGCCGACGGCGCGTGCGCCCGCCCTGGTTCGCGGCCATGCCCGCACTTTACTTGACGCCGGTTCAACGGCGGGATCACACTGAGTCCGCTATTGAACCGACGTACAACACGGGGCTTTGCTCAACGTGTCGCTGCATCAAGGGAGATGGCGTCATGGCGGAGGCGACGGCAACGGCGACCGAGCTGTCCAGGGGGTTCCGCGGTGCGGAGCTGGGCTGGCCGGAACTGGGGCGCATTCCGCACCCACGACACCGGGTCCCGCTCGTCGGTGACATCCTCGGCGCCGACGTCCGCCGGCCGGTCCAGGACTCGATGCGGTACGGACGCCAACTCGGCCCGATCTTCCGGCGCAAGTTCTTCAGCCGCGAGATCGTCTTCGTATGGGGCGGGAAGCTCGCGGCCGACCTCGCCGACGAGTCGCGGTTCGCGAAGCACGTGGGGCTCGGAGTCGCCAATCTGCGGCCGGTCGCGGGAGACGGGCTGTTCACGGCATACAACCACGAGCCCAACTGGCAGCTGGCGCATGACGTCCTGGCGCCCGGATTCAGCCGCGAGGCCATGGCGGGCTACCACCCGATGATGCTGGACGTGGCCGAGCGGCTCCTGGACCGCTGGGACGCGGAGCAGGCGGCGGGCCACGCCGTGGACGTGCCCGGCGACATGACCAAGCTGACGCTGGAGACGATCGCACGCACCGGCTTCGGCCATGGCTTCGGCTCCTTCGAACGGTCCCGGCCGCACCCCTTCGTGAGCGCGATGGTCGGCACGCTGACGTTCGCGCAGCGCCGCAACGTCGTTCCCGGCCCGCTGTCCCCCCTGCTGCTGCGCGGCGCCGCCCGGCGCAACGATGCGGACATGGCGTATCTCAACCGCACGGTCGACGAGGTCGTACGGGCCCGGCGGGCCGGCCGCGGCGAGGGCGACCTGCTCGACCGGATGCTGGAAACCGCCCACCCGGTGACCGGTGAGCGGCTGGCAGCCGAGAACGTCCGGCGTCAGGTCATCACGTTCCTGGTCGCCGGCCATGAGACGACCTCGGGCGCGCTCTCCTTCGCCCTGCACTACCTCTCCCGGCATCCAGAGATCGCCGCGCGGGCCAGGGAGGAGGTGGATCGGGTGTGGGGCTCCGTCCCACGGCCCGGCTACGAGCAGGTCGCCAAGCTGCGGTACGTCCGCCGGGTCCTCGACGAGTCCCTGCGCCTGTGGCCCACCGCCCCGGCCTTCGCGCGCGAGGCGCGGCACGACACCGTCCTGGGCGGCGTTCATCCGATGCGGCGGGGCGCCTGGGCGCTGGTCCTGACGGCGATGCTGCACCGGGACCCGGACGTGTGGGGTGCGGACGCGGAGCGGTTCGACCCCGACCGGTTCGACCCCGCGACGGTACGGACCCGGTCCGGGCACACGTTCAAGCCGTTCGGGACGGGGGCACGGGCCTGCATCGGGCGCCAGTTCGCGCTGCACGAGGCGACGCTGGTGCTGGGCCTGCTGCTGCGCCGCTACGAACTGCGGCCCGACCCCGGCTATCGGCTGAGGGTGGCGGAACGGCTGACCCTGATGCCGGACGGTCTGCGGCTGCACCTCGACCGCCGGGCCGCCGGGACATCTGCCCCGGAGGCCGTGGCCCAGGCGCCGTCAGAGATGCGCTGTCCAGTGACCGGGGCGCGTGACTGACGCCGGGAGCCGGGTGCCCGCGCTCCCCCTGGCCGCGTTGATCTGCGGCTGGGTCAGGAAGAAGGCACCGGTCAGATCGGCGTCGGTGAGGTCCGCGTCGCGCAGATCGGCGCCGATCAGATCGGCGTCACGCAGATCGGCGCCCGTGAGGTCGGCGGCTATGAGGTAGGCACCGCGGAGACTGGCACCGCGCAGGTCGGCCCCCTTGAGACGGGCGCCGATGAGGTCGGCGCCCCGGCGGTCCTTCCGCTTCCGCCCCGCTGTGGCCCGCACCAGCTCGCTGGTGCGCACGAGAAGGACGTTGACCTCCTGCCGGTGCGCGGCCACGTCCAGCTCCCCCAGTTCCTCGGGGGACTGGAGGGTCAGCCGCTCGGTGCCGTCCAGCAGGCGGCGCAGGTCGGCATGGACCGGGCCGGCCGCGGGCAGGGTGAGTGCCTCGGTCAGATACCAGAGCAGCTCATGGAGTTGGCGCACCACCGGGAACACGTCGAACATCCTCCGGGCGTGCTCCCGGCCGCCCGTCCGCCAGTCCTGTCCGCCGAAGGTGATCCGGGAGACCTTCTGTCCGGCGCCGAAGCAGTCGTAGACCGTGCAGCCCGAGAACCCCCGTGAACGAAGCTCGGTGTGGACGCCGCAGCGGAAGTCGTCTCGAAGGTTGCGGCAGGGCGTGCCGGCGTCCTTGTCCATCGCGAAGTCCGCCGAGCGCGCGAAGGGCAGCGCGACACAACACAGCGCGAAGCACTGGCCGCAGTCGGGGCGCAGGTCGGAACGGTCGGTGGAGGGCATGTGCATGTGAACCACCCTAACGACCTGGGCACTCGCCGCAGAAAGCCTTATCGGTGCTCGGGGTTCTCGTAGTCGTGGCGACAGCCGGCGTCCCAGGCGGTGCGCTGGTTGCCGTAGACGGGGATGCCGCCGAGGTCCTTGAGTGCCCGGGCCAGGTGGAGCAGGTTCCAGGTCATGAAGGTGGTATTGCGGTTGGTGAAGTCGTTCTCCGGGCCGCCCGAGCCGGGGTCGAGATAGCTGGGGCCGGGACCCGCCTCGCCGATCCATCCGGCGTCCGCCTGAGGAGGGATGGTGTATCCGAGGTGCTGCATGCTGTAGAGGACGTTCATCGCGCAGTGCTTGACGCCGTCCTCGTTGCCGGTGATGAGACAGCCGCCGACCCGTCCGTAGTAGGCGTACTGGCCGGCTTCGTTGAGCCGGCTGGAGCAGGCATAGAGCCGTTCGATCACCCGCTTCATCACCGAACTGTTGTCGCCCAGCCAGATGGGACCGGCGAGTACGAGGATGTCGGCCGCCATGACCTTCTCGAACAGCCCCGGCCAGGCATCCGTCTCCCACCCGTGCTCCGTCATGTCGGGCCAGACACCGGTGGCGATGTCGTGGTCGACGGCCCGTACGAGATCGACGTGCACTCCCTGCGCGTCCATGATGCCGGTGCTGCGGTCGATCAGGCCCTGGGTGTTGCTCCGCTCCGGGGACCGCTTCAGAGTGCAGTTGACGAAGAGAGCGCGGAGGTCGTCGTAGCGGGCAGGCGGTGAGGCGGTGGCGGGCGACGATGCGGTCACACGGTCCTCCCAGGGCCCTGCCACCGTGCCGTTCACGGCGGCGCCTCGGTCTCCATCGTGCCGCCCTGTCCCCGGCGCCCGCCACGGCAGCGCACCCGTTGGGATTCCGCGGCGTCCGAACGGGTGGCGGGCCCGGTGCCGGGTATGAACGCCCCGGCCGGCGGCCGGTGAGTGGCCGACGCCACCCGGCGTGCCTACGTTCACCTCATGGACACCGAGCGCGCAACCGAGTCGCAGAGCACAGCAGCCGTGGAGGACGTCGCACACCTGATGGTGCGCTGTCTGCGGGCCGAGGGCGTGGAATACGTCTTCGGGATTCCCGGCGAGGAGAACATCCGCTTCGTCGACGCGCTCAACGGCTCGGGAATCCGGTACGTCCTGGTGCGCCACGAGCAGGGCGCCTCGTTCATGGCGGAGATCTACGGGCGGCTGACCGGCCGTGCGGGAGTGTGCTCGGCCACGCTCGGGCCCGGAGCGATCAACCTGCTGCTCGGCACCGCGGACGCGACGACCAACAGCACACCGCTGGTGGCCCTGGCCGCCCAGGGCTCGCTGAGCCGGATCCACAAGGAATCCCACCAGGTCATCGATCTGGTGTCGATGTTCGCCCCGGTCACCCAGTGGGCGGCACAGGTCCACACTCCCGACGCGGTACCGGAGATGGTCCGCAAAGCGTTCAAGACCGCGCAGAGCGAACGCCCCGGCGCCGTCTTCCTGGCGGTGCCGGAGGACATCGAAGCGGCACGCCCCGGCACGCCGCTCGGCCCTCTGAAGATCGACGCCGTGCATGCCGACGCGCCCTCGTCCTCCCAGATCGCCCGGGCCGCCGAGGTGCTCACGACGGCCCGGCGCCCCATCGTGCTCGCGGGCCACGGCGCCGCGAGAGCCGGGGCCACGGCCGCCCTCGTACGGTTCGCCGAGCGGCTCGACGTCCCGGTGGCGACCACGTTCCACGGGAAGGGCGTCATTGCGGACGACCACCCGAACGCGCTCGGGACGGTGGGCTTCATGCGCCACGACTACAGCAACTGCGGCTTCGAGGATGCCGACGTCCTGATCTGTGTGGGCTACGAGATCCAGGAGTTCGACCCGGTCAAGATCAACCCGTACGGCGACAAGCGCATCGTGCACGTGCACCACTTCCCCGCGGAGGTGGACGCCCACTACCCGGTCACGGTCGGAGTCGAGGGCGACCCCTCCCAGTCGCTGGACGCGCTCGCCGCGGCACTGCCCGACGGACTCGCCTACCGCACCGGCGCCGGTGCGAAGATCCGGGCGCTGCTCGCCGAGGAACTCCGCTACGGACGGGAGAACGACGCCTTTCCGCTGGTCCCGCAGCGCGTGGTCTCCGATGTGCGCACCGCACTGGACCGCCACGACATCGTGCTGGCCGACACCGGTGCCGGGAAGATGTGGATGGCGCGTCTGTACCCGGCGTACGAACCGGAGACCTGCCTGGTCTCCAACGGCCTGTCCACCATGGGCTTCGCGCTCCCCGGTGCCATCGCCGCCAAGCTGGCCCGGCCGGAACGGCGGGTGCTGGCGATGATGGGCGACGGCTCGTTCCTCATGAACTCCCAGGAACTGGAGACCGCTGTCCGCGAGCGCGTCCCCCTGGTGGTCCTCGTCCTGGTGGACCACGAATACGGCCTGATCACCTGGAAGATGGAGCTCGAACTCGGCCGCCACAGCCACACCCGGTTCACCAACCCGGACCTGGTCGCCTACGCCGAGACCTTCGGCGCACGCGGCTACGCGGTCAAGGCGGCCGACCAGTTGCTGCCCATCCTGCGCCGCGCCCTGGCCGAGCACGCCGTCTCCGTGATCGTCTGCCCCGTCGACTACTCGGAGAACCTGCGCCTGACCGACAAACTGGGCGAACTGCACGGGCCGTTCTGACTCGCGGCCTGACATCCAGTCGTCGGGCCCCGGGTCGCCGCCCGTGCAAGCGGGAGGAATCCTGAGTGGGGCAACTGGCCGCGTGCGAGGCGGAAGCAAATCGCACGGCACCATGATCGAGGGAACGGTATGACCATCGACGAGACGGCGGAACGCGTGATCCGGCTGCCACCCGAGCAGGTGGCCGCATACGCCATGGACTGGCGCAATGATCCCGAGTGGACGCAGGGCATCCGCACGGCGGAACTCACGCGGGAGGCGGACGCGGGCGGCTTCGGGGTCGGAGCCGAGGTCACCCGCACCGCGCACTTCCTCGGGAAGCGCATCGACTACGTGCTGCGCGTCGCGATGTACGACCCACCGGAGCTGCTGGACATGGTGTCCGTGGCGGGCCCGATGCCCATGCACGTCACCTACACCTTTGCCGCCCACCCCCAGGGCACCCTCGCGCGCATCCGGGTGCGGGGCGAGTCCGGACGCTTCTACCGTCCGGCCGCGCCGATCATGGCCAGGCAGGTCCGCTCGTCCATCACCAAGGACCTGCGCGACCTGGAGCGCAGGCTGCTGGAGCCGCCGGGCCCCGCACCCACCTGAACTCACCGCCGAGTTTCCCGCGCTGTGGGGGCCCTCTCATCCGTACGAAAACAAACTCCGCTACCACGGAGGTACACGTCGTACGACCCTGGAGAGATGTCATGTGCACGCACTGGCCTCCGTGCCCGCCGGCCGACCGGCCCGACCACGACGCCGCGGTCATCGTCTCCGCCCACCCGGAGCAGGGATGGAATCTGCTGTGCAACGGCACCATCGTCTTCGACGACACCGGCGAACTGCTCCCGGACGGCCGGGCCGTGGCTCCGCGGGCGGCGGAAGGCGCGGCGGTCCCACCGAGCCGGGTCAGTCCTCCGGTGTGAAGCCCAGACGCTCCAGCCGGTCCGGGTCCGACAGGATGTACACGCCGACGATCCTGCCGTCCGCGACGGTGACGCCCATGACCGACAGCAGCCTCCCCTCGTGCGCCGTGACGACTCCGATCGCGCCGTTGACCACGGCGAGCCGGGCCTGCTGGGCGAACTGCCGGAACGTGAGCGCCTGTTCGGCCACTGCCGCCGCACCACGGACCACCTTGGACGCGGCCGCACCGCCCACCAGAGCGCCGGAGTCGGCCCGCAGCACCACGTCGGGGTGCAGGACCGCGACCAGGGCGTCGAAGTCGCCGCCGCGCGAGGCCGCGAGGAACGCCTCCAGCACCTCGCGTTGCCGCCCGAGGTCCGGATCGGCCGCGGGCTCGGCACTCCGGACCCGGCGGCGGGCGCGGCTGGCGAGCTGCCGGGTCGCGGCGGACGTACGGCCGACGACGGGCGCGATGTCGTCGAAGGGCACGGCGAACATGTCGTGCAGGACGAACGCCAGCCGCTCGGCGGGCTCCAGTGTCCGCAGCACCACGAGGAGGGCCAGTCCGACCGAGTCGGCGTGCAGCGCCTCCTGTTCGGGGTCGACGCGCCCCAGCGGGCCGACGACCGGATCGGGGACGAACGTGTCCACGATGGGTTCCTCGCGGCGCGCGCTGCGGGAGCGCAGCATGTCCAGACAGACGCGGCCGACGACGGTCGTGAGCCAGGCGGCGAGGTTCTCGACCTCGCTCACGTCGGAGCGGTTCAGCCTCAGCCAGGCCTCCTGAACGGCGTCGTCGGCCTCGGTCAGCGAGCCGAGCATCCGGTAGGCCACTGCTCTGAGGTGCCCCCGGTGCGCCTGGAAGCGGTCCGCCAGCAGATCCTTGTCGTCCATCGTCCCCGTTCCGAAAGTCGTCCACATGAGGTGTTGATCGTCGCCTAACGGCTGAACAGCTCGAACGCCACGGCAGGTTTGCCGCCGAACCGGTCCCCCACCGACTCGGCATGAGCGGTCAGGAAGGACCGTGCGTACGTCTCCGGTTCCTTGTCCGTCAACGCCTCGATGTACGTGCGGTGTTCGAGCAGTGAGCGCACCGCACGCTCCAGGCCCGGTGCCGCGTCCACCGCGTGGGTGGGCGTGGAGGAACCGGCGACGGCGACCCAGCGGACGCCGTTCCAGGGCTCCAGGCCCCGCTCCGCCAGTTCCGGGAAGATCCAGCGGTTGCCGGCGTCCGCGACCGCATCCAGGGTGGCTCGTCCGACGGCCACGTGGTCCGGAGTGTTCCAGGCGACGCCGCCCCAGGTGTCACGGTGGTTGAGGGTGAGGACCAGCTCCGGCCGGTGCCGGCGGATCGCCGCGGCGATGTCCCGGCGCAGCGGGATGCCGTACTCGATGACGCCGTCCTGGTGGTCCAGGAACTCCACCGTGGACACTCCCACCACCGCCGCGCTCGCCCGCTGTTCCCGCTCCCGCAGGGGGCCGCACACGGAGGGTTCCAGCGAGTCGATGCCCGCCTCGCCGCGGGTGGCGAGGAGGTAGGCGACCTCGCGACCGCCGTCGGTCCATCCGGCGATCGCGGCCGAGCAGCCGTACTCGAGGTCGTCGGGGTGGGCGACGACGGCGAGGGCGCGCCGCCAGTCGTCCGGCAGGGGCTTGAGCTGATCGTTCCGCGGCTCGGTCATGGCCGCAGACTAACGCCGCGTCCCCACCGCCCGTTGGCCCTGCGCAGGACTGCGGGGCCACCCCGGTGCCCAAGGGCGGCCCAACGCGGCGGAGCCCGGTCGGCCGCTGTCGGCCGCCGCTGCGGGCAAACACCTCGCCACAGAGCGGCGGCACGCTCGTGACCCGTCCCCTGCAACAAGCGTGCACAACCGGTCGGCGCCCGTCGTGGGAAGGCCGACGCCCACGCCGCGGCGAGCGGGGCGTGGACCGTCGATGCGCGGCCTTCGTCGGCCAGGACGGCGGCGGCAACGGCTGCCGGCCGGTGTGCCGGGCGGCCTCTGACGCCGAACCGCCGTGGCAGGCAAGCGCGTTGGCATCCTGCGGCTGCGCCCGGGCACCCGTGCCCCGTGCCGGCCTGAACGGTCCCGGAGCCGGGCGCCGGGACCGTGTCAGACCTCGTCCCTCGTCAACGCCAGCAGGCGGTCCAGGACGCGCGGGCCGTCCGCGTGCACGCCGTCGTGTTCGAACTCGTCCGTGACCCAGGTGCGCAAGCCGCGGATCGCACGGGCCGTCTCCAGGGCGTGGGCGGTGTCGACGTACATGTCGTCGTGATAGACCGCAGCGGCCACCGGCACCTCATTGGCGGCGAGCCGGCCACGGTCGTACAGCGGCGTCCAGCCGGTGTGCTCCGCAAGGAGATGGGCGGTCTCGCGCAGCGGCCGCAGGGCCGGGTCGGTGTCGAACATCCAGGGATGCACGGACTCGCCCGTGAACAGGACCGGTCCGTCACCCGTCAGGGCCTTGGCGGCGTCGAACTGCGGGAACCGCGCGCGGACCCGTTCCGCCGACCAGGCGGTCGGCCGGTCGTCCTGACCGTAGATCGCCTCGTGGACCAGTGCGTAGAGCGGGTGGCCCGCGTACGAGAGCACGCTCTGCACCTCCTCCTGGAAGGCGTCGGAGAGCGCGAGGCCCCGCGAGGTGCGGACGAAGGGGTCTGCGAGGAGGAAGTGCAGACGGTGGCTGCCGTCGCCGGTGCCGAGGAGGATGCCGAGCGACTGGAAGGCCTCGACGGTGAGCTTGTAGCCGCCGTGCAGGACCGGCTCGTGCTGGAGCAGGTACGTGGCGATCCTACGGGCGCGCTCGGCGTCCTGCGGATAACGCGCGTAGTGGGCGGCCACCTTGCGTTCGATGCGCGGGTATGCGGCCCGGTAGACATCATCCGCGTGCGCGTCCAGGGACGGCAGCCCGCCGGTGATCAGCGCGGCGCGCAGGCCCTCGGGGGCCGTGGACAGGTAGTGCACGGTGCAGAAACCGCCGAAGCTCTGTCCGAGGACCGTCCACGGGGCACCGCCTGTGACCTGCGGGCGGATGGCCTCGCAGTCACGCACGATGGAGTCCGCGCGGAAGTGCGTCAGGTAGTCGGCCTGCTCGCGGGCGCCGCCGCGCAGTGGGAGCGTCTGCCGGTTGGCGGGCGTGGAGGCGCCGGTGCCGCGCTGGTCGAGAAGGAGGACGCGGTACTCCTCCAGGACCCGGCCGAGCCAGGCCTGCTTGCCGATGTAGCGGTGCGCCCCGAAGCCGGGCCCGCCACGGAGGTAGATCAGCCACGGCAGGTCGTCACCGGCCTTGTCGCTTGCGACGACCTCCCGCGCGTACAGCTCGATCGTCTCGCCCTCGGGGTCGCGGTGGTCGAGGGGTACGGCGAAGCGGCGATCGGTGAGGACGACGCCGGGCTGGCGGTAGCTGAGGTTCAACGGGGCTCCCGAGACGGACGGATCCAGGCCGCGTCCCAGTTCAGCACATGGTTCCGGGCCCTCGGCGGGCCGGGAACAGGAACGCGGTACTGAACAGCCGCGCGCAGCCGGTGGGGCTCCCCCGTCGACGTCGACGTCGACGAGAAGGATTCAGCCCCGCGGGAGGCTGGAGCGGCGCACCACCAGCTTCGGCTGGAGCACCACCCTCCGGTGTTCGTGGCCGCGCCGGCCCGATTCGGTCTCCGCCTCCGTCTCCTCGAGCAGGAGCTCCGCAGCGAGCGCGCCCATGGTGACCGCGGGCTGCCGTACGGAGGTGAGCGGCACGGCGGCCGCCGCGGCGAACTCGATGTCGTCGTATCCGACGATGGCGAGGTCTTCGGGGACCCTCACCCCGGCCGCGTACATGGCCTGCAGGACGCCGAGCGCGAGCAGGTCGTTGGCGCAGAACACCGCGGTGGGACGGTCGGCGAGTCCGAGGAGGCGGGCACCGGCGTCCCGGCCCGCGGGGACGTCGAGGCGCTCGGTCGGCAGCTCCCGCAGCGCCTCGGAACCGAGTCCGGCCTCGGCAAGGGCGTTGAGGGCTCCCGTGCGGCGGTCCCTGACCTGGCCGAGTGCGGGCGGACCGCTGACGAACGCGAGGGAGCGGTGCCCGGCGTCGACCAGGTGCCGGACGGCCAGGGCGCCGCCCGCCGTGTCGTCGACGCGGACGGAGCACTCCGTGGCACCCTCGGCGACCCGGTCGACCAGGACGAACGGGATTCCGTGGCGGCGGAAGGCCTGGACGTTGGGGCCGGTCGCGTCGGCGGGGGTCAGCAGCACGCCGCGCACCCGCTGCTCGGCGAAGAGCGCCAGGTAGTCGGCCTCTTCGGCGGGGCTCCTCGCGCTGTTGCAGACCATCACGCCGAGCCCGGCCTCGCGGGCGGCCCGCTCGGCGCCACGGGCCACGTCCACGAAGAACGGGTTGCCCATGTCGAGGACGAGCAGTCCCATGATCCGGCTGCGTCCGGCACGCAGCTGCCTCGCCGACTCGCTGCGGACATAGCCGAGCCGGTCGATCGCGGACAGCACGCGGGCGCGGGTCTCGGAGGCGACCGCCTCGGGACGGTTGATGACGTTCGAGACCGTACCCACGGAGACTCCGGCTGCGCGGGCGACGTCCTTGATACCCACCGACTGGGCCATCGGGCGGGCCTCCAGGGAGCAGTGGAGCGGCGGGCAGACCTTCACACTACCCGCCCACCGCCGACGTTTCCGGTCGTGGTCGGGCGGTCGGCGCGAAGTCCATGGTCGCCGAGTGCACGAAGTTGAAGGCACCGGGACGAACGCTTTGACGGTGAGTACGGGATCGCCCGTCGGAGACCGGCCGCCCTCGGGAACGGAACGTCCTCGTCCAGGCCCGGGCAGGCCCCGGCTCATGGGACGGCCTGTGACCGTGCCCCGATGCGGCAACTCCTGGCACCTGCCCAGCCGTTGACGCGGTACGAGCCGCGGGGCGGCACGGCGCCGTGGCGCGAGGCGGGGCCCGGTTCGCCACGCCGTGAGCCGGGGTCTCCCCGAGATCGCATCGGCGGATTACCCTGCACTCATCCGATGATCGACCACGAGGAGCCGCGATGCGTGTCGCCCTGTTCCTGACCTGCATCAACGACACGCTTTATCCGGATACCGGGCGCGCCGTGGTGAAACTCCTGACCAGGCTGGGCGTCGAGGTCGACTTCCCGCTGACGCAGACCTGCTGCGGGCAGGCTCACTACAACACGGGGTATCGGCATGAGGCCGAGCCACTCGCGGTGAAGTTCTCCGATGTATTCCGAGAGTACGAGGCGATCGTGACGCCTTCGGGGTCATGCGGGGCCATGGTGCGGGAGCTGTATCCGCGGTTGGGTGAGCGTGCGCGGGCCGAGGGGCGCGGGGACGTGCTCGCGGCCACCCTGGCCCCCGTGGTCCCGAAGACGTACGAGCTCACCGAGTTCCTGGTGGATGTGGTGGGGGTGACCGACGTGGGCGCGTACTACCCGCACACCGTGACGTACCACCCGACGTGTCACGGCCTGCGGAGCCTCGGTCTCGGCGACCGTCCCAGGCGGTTGCTCCAGGCCGTCAAGGGGCTGGAGTTGGTCGACCTGCCGGGCGCGGAGGAGTGCTGCGGCTTCGGCGGCACCTTCGCCCTGAAGAACTCCGATGTCTCGGCGGCGATGGGCGCCGACAAGGTGCGCAACGCCGAGTCGACGGAGGCCGAGGTACTGTGCGCCGCCGACAACTCCTGTCTGATGCACATCGGCGGGACGATGACACGGCTGGGCGTCGGCATGCGGCCCGTCCACATCGCGGAGATCCTGGCGAGCACGGAAGAGGAGCCGCTGGTATGAGTGTCATCGCCGTCGTGAAGGGGCACAGCGCATGAGCGGGACGTTCATCGGGATGCCCGCGTTCCCCGAGGCCGCACGCGAGGCGGTCGGCAACCGGACCCTGCGCCGCAATCTCCGGCACGCCACCCACACCATCCGCGCCAAGCGAGCCAAGGCGGTCGCCGAGGTGTCCGACTGGGCGGCGCTTCGGGAGGCGGGCCGGCAGATCAAGGACCACACCCTCCGTCATCTGGACCGGTATCTGGTGCAGTTGGAGGAGTCGGTCACGGCGGCCGGTGGCACCGTCCACTGGGCCGCCGACGCGGTCGAGGCCAACCGGATCGTGGCCGAACTGGTCAAGGCGACGGGCGAGTCGGAGGTCGTCAAGGTCAAGTCCATGGCCACGCAGGAGATCGGTCTCAACGAGGCGCTGGAGGCAGAGGGCATCAGGGCGTACGAGACGGATCTGGCCGAACTGATCGTGCAGTTGGGCAAGGACCGGCCTTCGCACATCCTGGTCCCGGCGATCCACCGCAACCGCGGCGAGATCCGTGACATCTTCCGCTCCGAGATGGGCGCGTGGGGCCGGCCGGCACCCGAGGGGCTCACCGACACGCCCGCCGAACTGGCCGAGGCAGCCCGGCTGCATCTGCGCGAGAAGTTCCTGCGCGCCAGGGTCGGCATCTCGGGCGCGAACTTCATGGTCGCCGAGACCGGCACGCTGGTGGTGGTCGAGTCGGAGGGCAACGGACGGATGTGCCTCACCCTCCCCGAGACGCTGATCTCGGTCGTCGGCATCGAGAAGCTCGTGCCGACCTGGCGGGACCTGGAGGTGTTCCTCCAGACGCTCCCCCGCTCCTCGACGGCCGAGCGGATGAACCCCTACACGAGCATGTGGACGGGAACGACGGACGCCGAGACGGCCGACGGCCCGCGGACCTTCCATCTGGTCCTGCTGGACAACGGCCGCACCGACACGCTGGCCGACCAGGTCGGACGTCAGGCGCTGCGCTGCATTCGCTGCTCCGCGTGTCTCAATGTCTGTCCCGTGTACGAGCGGGCGGGCGGCCATGCGTACGGCTCGGTCTATCCGGGACCGATCGGCGCCATCCTCAGCCCTCAGCTCCGCGGCACGCAGAGCGAGATCGACGCCTCACTCCCCTACGCCTCCTCGCTGTGCGGAGCCTGCTACGAAGTGTGCCCGGTCGCCATCGACATCCCCGAGGTGCTGGTGCATCTGCGGGAGAGGGTCGTGCAGGGCGGCCCCGTCACGCGTGCGGGCAACAAGGTGGTCCTGAAGCCGGCGAAGGGGCACGCCGCCGAGCGGGCGGCGATGCGGGCGGCCCGCTGGGCGTTCGGCCATCCAGGCGCTCTGCGCACGGGCCAGCGGATCGCGTCGCGGTCGCGTCGCTTCCATCCCCGGACGCTGCCGGGTCCGGGCAGGGCGTGGAGCGCGAGCCGGGACCTGCCCCCGGTGCCCGCGGAACCGTTCCGCGACTGGTGGCAGCGCACACACGTCACCGGCCGGGGCGCCGGGGCGGGGAGTGCCGGGGACCAGGCGAGTGGCCACGACCAAGGGGACGGGAAATGAGCAGCAGGGATCTGATCCTGGGCCGGGTACGGCGGGCGCTCGCGACTGCCGGGGAGGCCGACACGCCCTACGAGCAGGCCGTTTCCCGGGACTATCTGCGCGAACACGGCGAGCGCACTGCCGAGGAGACGGTGGATCTGCTGGCGGAGAACCTGACGGAGTACCGGGCGGTCGTGCACCGTACGAACGCGGAGGAGTTGCCGAACGTCATCATGCGGCTGCTTGCCCTGCGCGGACCGCGGTACGTCCTCGTGCCCCCGGGGCTCCCTGCGCAGTGGATGTCGGCCGCCGATCCCACGCGGGTACATGACCGCGCGGTGAGTACGCCCCACGACCTGGACAAGGTGGAGAGCGTGGTCACCGGCTGCGCGGTCGCCATCGCCGAGACCGGCACCATCGTGCTGGACGGCTCACCCGACCAGGGACGCCGCCGAATCACGCTCGTCCCCGACCACCACATCTGCGTCGTACGCGTCCCCGCGCAGGTCGTGTCGTCCGTGCCCCAGGCCATGGAACGGCTTGCCCCGACACGCCCGCTGACCTGGATCTCCGGTCCGTCGGCGACGAGCGACATCGAGCTGGACCGGGTCGAGGGGGTGCACGGTCCGCGCACCCTGGAGGTGGTGCTGCTGAGCGAGGAGTGACCGGCGCCGTTAGCGTGAGGGGATGATCCGGTTCGAGCAGGTCACCAAGCGGTATCCGGATGGTACGACCGCCGTGGACGACCTGACCTTCGAGGTTGCCGAGGGCGAGCTCGTCACGCTCGTGGGACCGTCCGGCTGCGGCAAGACGACCACGATGATGATGGTCAACCGGCTCATCGAACCGACGTCGGGCCGGATCCTGGTGGGCGGCGAGGACATCGCGACCGTCGATCCGGTACGGCTGCGGCGGCGGATCGGGTATGTGATCCAGCAGGTGGGGCTGTTCCCGCACCGGACCGTTCTCGACAACACGGCGACCGTGCCGTATTTGATCGGCTGGAAGAAGGCGAAGGCGCGGGCACGGGCAGCCGAGTTGCTCGAGCTGGTGGGCCTGGACCCGAAGACGTACGGGCCTCGCTACCCGGACCAGTTGTCGGGCGGTCAGCGGCAGCGGGTCGGGGTGGCGCGGGCGCTGGCCGCCGATCCGCCCGTGCTGCTGATGGACGAACCGTTCGGCGCGGTCGACCCGGTGGTGCGGGAACAGTTGCAGGACGAGTTCCTGCGGATGCAGGCGGCCGTGCGCAAGACGGTGCTGCTGGTCACGCACGACATCGAGGAGGCCGTGCGGCTCGGCGACCGGATCGCGGTGTACGGCCGGGGGCGCATCGAGCAGTTCGACACGCCCGGCGCGGTGCTGGGCACGCCCGCCACGCCGTATGTGGCCGAGTTCGTCGGCGCGGACCGGGGGCTGAAACGGCTGTCGGTGACGGAGATCGAGCCGAGCGACCTGGAGCAGCCTTCGATCGCCCGGCTCGACGAGCCCGCCGAGCGGGCGGCGGCCCGGCTGTACGACGAGGGCGCGCGCTGGGCGGTCGTTCTGGATGCCGAGGGCGATCTGCACGGCTGGGTCGGGGCCGACGCACTCGCCGCGGGCGGCGTCGTCCGGGACCACGCCCACCGGATGAACTCCTGGGTTCCGGTGGGCGCTCCGCTGAAGCAGGCGTTCGGGGTGATGCTCCAGCATGACGCCGGATGGGTCGCGGTGCTGGACGGGGCGCGCTTCCTGGGCGTGCTGACCCCGGCGAAGCTCCACGAGGCGCTGCGCCGCTCGGTCGACGCGGACGCGCGGGGCATCTCGCGCGGGCAGGTGTCCTTCGACTCGGTGGCGGACGCATGAAAGGGCCTTGGGACCCCTTGAAGGCAACCCCCCGGCAGATCCGTGCGTGACGTCCCCGGGCGGCGGACACTGGGCCACATGACTCGTCGTCCTGGGGCTGAGGCACGGCCGGTGGAGCGGCGTGTCGTGCTGTGGGGAGCGGCCGGTGCGCTCCTCGGCGCCGCAGGCTGCACCGGTGGTTCGTCCCGCCCCACCCGGCAGGGAACGGGCTCCGGCATCCCGCCCGCGAGCGCGTCCCGTACGGGCTCCCCCGGGCCGGCCGCCCTTCCCCGCACCACACCCTGGCGGCCCACCTCCGCCGAGATCGACCCCGAGGTGAAGACGCGCGCCGTCCAGCTCGTCGAGGCCATCGGTGCCTGGCCCGCCGGGAAGGGCGGCACGGCCGCCGCCAGGACCCGGGTGGCCGCTCTGCGGCTGCCCACCGGTCTGGTGGACCAGGCGGGTCCCTTGCTGCCGTCCGCCGACGCGGCCGCGCTGCAGGTGGTGGACGCCCAGTACGGCGGGATCCTCACGGACTCTTCGAGCGTCCTCGTGGTGTGCCGGCAGTGGACCCTGCACGGTGACCGGGTCGTCGCCGGAGGTACGACGGTCGACGTGCGCCTGGTGCGGACCGGGTCCGGGTGGACCGTCACCGCCCTGCACCCGGCCCGGCCCGGCGCTGCCGTCGCCTCACCCCCGGCGGCCGTCCGCAGGGTGCTGATGAACTCGAGGATCGTGCTGCCGCCCGCGGCGGAGGCCGATCTGCTCAGCGGGCGGGTCCACCACAGTGTGCTGAACGCGATGCTGCGGCTGGCGGGCGGGTATCGGATGGACGTGAGTGTCGTCCGCTCCGGGCATCCGCTGAACGTCTTCGGCACCGACCGGCCCAGCGACCATCCGCGCGGCCGGGCGTTCGACGTCTGGCGGATCGACGGCCGGGCGGTGGTCGACCCGGCGACGCCGCGGGCTCTGATCGAGCGCTTCATGCGGGACGCGGCGGCCGCCGGATCGTACAACGTCGGTGGGCCCGTCCAGCTGTCGGGCGGGGCGACGGCGGGCCAGTTCTTCAGCGACAACACCCACCACGATCACGTGCACATCGGCTTCCTCGGTTGAGTCGGCCGGGACGGTTGAGCCGAACCCCGGCCCCGTTGCTTCAGGAGCCCCCTGTCCTCGAGATAGGTGCGCGCCACGTCCTCCGGTAGCCGTCGCCAGCTGTCCACCTGCTGGTTCATCGACGCCAAGTCGGCGGTGGTGAGAACGGAGTTGAGGGCACCGAGCGCCTTCGTGACGCGTTCGCCGCCCGCGCGGGAGCGGTTGACGACGGGGACGATGTAGTCCGCGTTCTGCAGGTGCTTGTCGTCGGCGAGCAGCACGAGACCGAACGAGTCGAGGGTCGCGTCCGTCGTGGTGGTCAGCACCATCTGGTCCCGCCCGCTCTGGACGGCCCGCTTGGCCTGGGTGGTGCCGACGCCCTTGGGATCGACACCGATGACGTCGATGCCGTACGTCTTCCTCAACCCGGGTTCGCAGTACGGCCGTTGGACGCATTCGTCACCGGCCGCGAGCCGCACCCCGAGGCCGGACCTGCCGAGGTCGCTCAGCGTTCCGAGGTGGTGCCGACGGGCGTACGACCGTGTCACCGCGAAGGCGTTCTGGTCGACCGCCCGGCCGGGGTCGAGCGCGGTGAGGCCGCGGGGCGCGGCCAGTGCCCGCAAGGCCTTCATGGTCGCGTCGAGGTCCGGTGAGCCCACGGGCGCGGCGCCCGCACCGTGGGTCTTGGCGTTGAGCCAGTCCGCAAAGGTGGCCGCGTACTCCGCGACGACGTCGATCTGCCCTGCTTCCAGGGCAGGTTCGTACAGTTCTCGGTTGGCGACGGTGAGGATGGACGTCCGGTAGCCGGCCTGGTTCAGCAGGAGCGCGTACATCTGGGCGAGCAGATCGCTCTCGGTGAAACCGGCCGAGCCGATGGTCAGATGCCTGCTGTCGCCGGGGGGCGCGGTGACCTGGCCGCGGGTCTCCAGGGAGGGTCCCGTCGTGCAGCCGGCGACCAGGAACAGGCTCGCGATCGCCGCGTACCGTCGCATCAGAAGCCTCGTCCGCGGCTCATCGCGAGTCTCGTGTCCGACGCGGGGCCAGCCGCTCGACGGCCTCGAGGACTCCCTCCACGACCAGCGCGAACACGGCCACGAGGACGGCCCCGGCGACCACCTGTGGCGTACTGGCCAGATTGAAGCCCGCGGTGATGATGCGCCCGAGTCCGCCGCCGCCCGCCAGCGCGGCGATCGTGGCGGTCGCGACGAGCTGCACGGCGGCGATCCGCACCCCATTGAGGACCAAGGGGAGCGCAAGGGGCAGTTCCACGCGGAACAGCATCTGCCGGCCCGTCATCCCCATCCCCCGCGCCGACCGCACCACATCGCGGTCGACCTCGCGCATGCCGACGTACGCGTTGGTGAGCAGCGGCGGCACGGCGAACAGGACGAGCGCCACGACGGTCGGGCCCTCGCCCCAGGCCCCGACCGGCGTGAGCAGCAGGAGAACCAGCACGGCGAAGGTGGGGACGGCGCGGCCGACATTGGAGATGTTGACGGCGAGCGCGCCGCCCTTGCCGAGGTGGCCGAGAACCAGCGCGACGGGCAGCGCGATCACGCAAGCGATGAGCAGACAGACGACGGTCAGGACGAGATGCTGCTCCCATCGGTGCCGGATGCCGTCGTCCCCGGCCCAGTGGGCGGGGTCGGTGAGCCAGTGCCAGGTGGCGCCGAGGGTGTTCATTCCCGCCCCGCCCTCGTCCAGGGCGTGATCAGCCGCTGCGCACCGAGCAGCAGCAGGTCGGCCGCCACCGCGATCACCACGCACAGCACGGACGCGGTCAGCACCTGTGCCTTGAAGTATGTGTTCATGCCGGCGTAGATCAGGTTGCCGAGTCCGCCGAAGCCGACGATCGCTCCCACCGTGACCAGGGAGAACGCCGAGACCGTGGCGATGCGCAGTCCGGCCATGGCGGCCGGCAGGGCGAGCGGCAGTTCGACGGTCAGCAGCAGCCGCACCGGCCCGTACCCCACGCCCCGGGCGGCCTGCCGGGTGTCCTCGGGGACGGCCCGCAGGCCCGCGAGGATGTTCCGGACCAGCAGGGTGAGGGAGTAGAGGACCAGGCCCGCGACGACCAGGGCCGCCGACAGCCCGTACAGGGGAAGCAGCAGCGAGAACATCGCCAGGGACGGGATCGTGTAGAGGATCGTGGTGACGCCGAGGACCGGAGGGGCGGCCCAGCCCCAGCGGCGCGCGAGCACGGCCATCGGTACGGCGATGACGAGGGCGATCAGCACGGAGGCCGCGGTCAGTTGCAGATGCTGGAGCACCGCTTCGAGGAGGATGTGGCGGCGGGTGCGCAGATACTCACCGCAGATCCAGTCGTTACGGGCCAGGCAGTCGTCCGGGCTCGCGGTCACGCGTCCATTGCACCGGCCGGACGGTGGCGCACGCTCGTTCTGGTGACCCGTCCGGGGTGCCGCCGACGGCGCCCGGCTCCGGCCGGGCGAGTTCCAGGCCGCAGCTCAGGAGCCGTTCAGCACCCGCGCCGCCACCTTCAGGTCCGACACGAGTCCGGCGTAGGCCGCCTCCCGGTCGTCGGCGCGCAGGATCGCCGAGGGGTGCACGGTGGCGACGACGTACCGCTCCTGTTCGGCTCCGGGCATCGGCAGCAGGCTCCCCCGGTCCTTGGTGACCCGGAACGAGCCGCCCAGCAACGCCTTGCCCGCCGTCGCGCCCAGGGCGACCACGACCTCGGGGCGGACCAGGTCCAGCTCGGCACCCAGCCAGGGTCGGCAGGCGGACATCTCGCGCAGGGTCGGCGGCTTGTGAATGCGCCGCTTGCCGCGTTCGGGGACGGTGAACTTGAAGTGCTTGACCGCGTTGGTGACATAGGCGCTGCCCCGGTCGATTCCGGCTTCCGCCAGCGCCTTGTCGAGCAGACGGCCTGCCGGGCCGACGAAGGGTTCCCCCTGCCGGTCCTCCTGGTCACCGGGCTGCTCCCCCACCAGGACGACCCGCGCCGAGGGGTCACCCCTGCCGAACACGGTCTGGGTTGCGTTCTCGTACAGGGGGCAGCCCTGACACTTCGCGGCGGCGCGCCGGTACGCGTCGAGCCCGCCGTCGCGCGGCAGGAACGGGCTCGCGTCGTACGCGGTCGCCCGGGCGTCGTCGGAACGGCTCATGCCTGACTCACCTCCGGGGCCCCGCTGTGCCTGCCCGGTCCAGGAGTACCCCTTCCCTCCGCTCGCACACACCTGCTCGAATGGTGAGGATGGAGGGAAGCCGGACATCGCCGATCGCCAAGCCACTGCCCCGGAGGGGACGATGACCTCGAATGCCCGTCCGGGAAACAGTGATCCGGATGCCACCGCCCCTGAAGCGGAGAGGATCCTCCAGCTGGAGGAGGAGGTCGGCCAGCTCAAGGAGGCCGTCACTTCGCACGCGGTCGTGGACCAGGCCATCGGCATGCTGGTCGCCCTCGGGCATGTGACCCCCGACCAGGGGTGGAATGTGCTCCGGGAAGTCTCCCAGCGCGCGAACATCAAGCTGCGGAATGTCGCGGAGCTGATACTCATCTGGGGTCGCGACGGGGATCTGCCGGAAGACATCCGGGTTCTTCTGGAGGACACACTCGACTGTTACGGACCCACCCAGCTTCCGGAGGGGCCCCAGCCCCGATGACGCGCCCCGCCTCTCGGGGAGGTGGCGGGCTGTGCCTCTCGGGGAGGTGCCGCTCGGTCGCCTCGTGATTCATCTCCCCGCATATGGGCGAGAGCGTTTCAAAAACCCTCTGACGGATAGTCCGGAAAGGGCGGCGACCTGCCAAACCGTTCCCGGGAGGGTTCGGCAGTGAGCCCACCGCAAACGGCCGTCCGGTCGGCGAGCGGTCCGGGCGGCCGAATGCTTGCCGGCCCCTCCCGGGGGTTCCGGCAAGCCGGCGGGGGATCATGCGGTGTCGGCCAGCGCCTCTTCGCGCACCCGCGCGCAGCAGCCGCTGAGCAGACGCGAGACGTGCATCTGGGAGATGCCGAGCTGGTTCGCGATGCGGCTCTGGGTCATGCCGCGGAAGTAGCGCAGATAGAGGATGGTGCGCTCACGTTCGGGCAGGGACCGCAGCCATGGCTTGACTGCTTCGCGGTCGACGATCAGGTCGTAGCCGGAGTCGGCGTCGCCCAGCGCGTCGCCCAGCGCGTATCCGTCGTCACTGCCCGCCACCTCCGCATCCAGTGAGAGTGCGGTGAAGCTGTCCATCGCCTCGAGACCCACGCGTACGTCGTCCTCGCTGAGGTGCGCGTGCTCGGCGATCTCGGTGATGGTCGGGCCGCGCCCGGGGGTCTCCTGGGAGATCTCCTTGACCGCCACCCGGACGCGATTACGCAGGTCCTGGACGCGACGCGGCACATGCAGGACCCACATGTGGTCCCGGAAGTGCCGCTTGATCTCGCCGGTGATGGTGGGGATCGCATAGCTTTCGAACGCATATCCGCGCGTGGGATCGAAGCGGTCGACGGCCTTGACCAGGCCCAGCGCCGCAACCTGGCACAGGTCCTCGACGGACTCGCCTCGTCCCCGGTAGCGCCGGGCGATGCGCTCGGCCATGGGCAGCCACGACCTGACGATGTCGTCGCGCAGCGCCTGCCGCTCGGGGCTGTCGGGCAGACCCCGCAGCTGCGCGAAATCCTCGCTGGTATCGGGGGCGTCGTCGTGCGGGTGTTGCTTCGCTTTCACCGTGATGCGCATGGTGCTTTTCAACTCCCTCAGGGGGCTGATTGGACAGTCACCATGGGAGGGCGCACTCACGGGACACACGGGTCACGCCGGGTCTGGTGGGCCAGCTCCCACGAACGTGCCTCCTGTCCGAAGCACTATTGGGGCCATTCCCCCCTTTCATTCCGTCAAACAGTTTCTCATGCGGGTTCACTCCCGGCGATCGCACGATTCCCGGAAGTGACACGACGCCGGAAATCTCGGGAATTGCCGGGCTCCGGGAATTCTCCGGGGAATTTCAGTGTGAAGGAGGTCGCTCCACGTCGCACGGCGGGACAGCAGGGCACAGCCAGATGGTGGCGAGGGGCGGAAGGGTGAGGCGAATGCCTTGCCAGGGGGTGGAGTCGGGGGTGAGCGGCTCCGGGTTGCGGACATCACCGCCGCCGTACTTCGCCAGGTCGGTGTTCAGGACTTCCCGCCAAGCCGGGATGTCGTCGGGGGCGCCCAGGCGGTAGTGGTGCCGGACGACGGGGGAGAAGTTCGAGACGGCCAGCAGGGGCGTGCCCGCCGCGTCGAACCGCAGGAACGCGAAGACGTTGTCGTCGGCAGCGTCGCCCACCACCCACTCGAAGCCGGACGGTTCGGTGTCGCGCTGCCACAGCGCCGGGGTGCCGCGGTAGATCGTGTTCAGATCGCGGACCAGGTCCCGCACACCCCGGTGGTCGGGTTCCGCACCGTACGCCGGGTCCAGCAGCCACCAGTCCGGGCCGTGGTCCGGCGACCATTCTCCGCCCTGGGCGAACTCCTGGCCCATGAAGAGGAGTTGCTTGCCCGGGTGGGCCCACATGAAGCCCAGGTAGGCGCGGTGGTTGGCGCGGCGCTGCCACCAGTCGCCGGGCATCTTCGACACGAGGGACTGCTTGCCGTGGACCACCTCGTCGTGGGAGATGGGAAGCACGAAGTTCTCGCTGTATGCGTACACCATCGAGAACGTCATCTCGTTGTGGTGGTACTTCCTGTGCACGGGATCCTTGGACACGTACACGAGGGAGTCGTGCATCCAGCCCATGTTCCACTTCAGTCCGAAGCCGAGGCCGCCCCGGTCGGTGGGCCTGGTGACCCCGTCCCAGGCCGTGGACTCCTCGGCAACCGTGATCACTCCCGGGCAGCGGCGGTAGACCGTGGCGTTCATCTCCTGCAGGAAGGCCACCGCGTCCGGGTTGTCGTTCCCGCCGAACTCGTTCGGGCGCCACTGGCCCGGTTCCCGTGAGTAGTCGAGGTAGAGCATGGAGGCCACCGCGTCCACACGCAGACCGTCGATGTGGAACTCCTCGCACCAGTAGACGGCGTTGGCGACCAGGAAGTTGCGCACCTCCCGCC
>NZ_LBMW01000088.1 GCF_026168105.1 Streptomyces hygroscopicus | reverse complement strand
TCCGGGGCGCAGCAGGGCGGGGGTCGCCGGGGCGTCGGGGCCGGGCGGTGGCCCGGCGTCGGGCGGCGCGTCGATGGCGTCCGACGGCGCGGGGCGGTCGGTGTCCGTGCCGGTACGCATGCCGGTTCCCGGTCTCGTGACCGTGCCCGGCCTCATGCCGGCTCCCGGCCTCATGTCCGTGCCCGGTCCGGACCCTGTGCCCGGCCTCATGTCCGTGCCCGTGCTCGGCGTCGGCGTCGCGCTTCCCGGCCCCCTCGATCATCGCAACGGTGTGCTGCACCGCGTCACCGGGTTCCCCGAGTGGGACGGGTTCCCGCTGCGGGACGCGCTGGCGCGGCGGTTCGGGGTGCCCGTGGTGGTCGACAAGGACACGAACGCCGCCGCGCTGGGGCTGGCCCTGGGCGGGGCGGTCGAGGACGCGCAGGCGTCGTTCGCCTATCTGCACCTCGGGACCGGACTCGGCGCCGGGCTGGTCATCGGCGGGGCCGTGCACCGGGGGGCCCGGACCGGCGCGGGCGAGTTCGGGCACCAGGTGATCCAGCTCGACGGGCCGGTGTGCGAGTGCGGCAACCGGGGCTGTATCGAGGCGCTGTGCCTTGCGGCCGTCGCACGCGGCGACACGGCCGAGGCGGCGCGCGTCCTCGGCGCGGGCGCCGCGAACCTGGCCGGGCTGCTCGACATCGACCTGGTGCTGCTCGGCGGGCGTACCGTCGCCGCGCACCCGGACCCCTTCGTAGCGGGCGTGGGCGCCGTCCTCGACGCACGCGCCCGGCGTGAGGGCTCGACCGCGGCGGTCCCGGTGCGCCTCGCACCCGGCGGGGCGCGCGGTGTGGCGGAGGGCGCGGCCCAGTTGCTGCTCGCGCCGCTGTTCGGTCGGGCGGAAGGGTGATCTCCCGGGGGCCGATCGAGGGGACTTGAGGCTTCAGCCGTCGCGGTCAAGGCGTGGCGCGGCCAGGGGGAGGTCCGCCATGGTCGGTCATATTGGCATGCGACTGTCTCGGCGTTCTCGACGCTTTCACCGATCCCGGCGATCCCGGTGTTCCTTCTTCCTCCCTTGTGTCCTCGCGGCCGTCGCCCTACTGCCTCAGGTCTCCGCCACCGCGATCCAGGCCGACCGGCAGCCCGGCTGCTCCGCCCCCGCCGGACATGCCTTCCCCGTCGCCACCCGTATCCACGGCGGCCCCGACAGCTACCGGGCCGGTGGCGCCGACCAAACCTGGTTCATCGACCTCAAGAACACGACCGCCCACTCCTGCGGCAGCATCCACCCGGTGGTCGTTCTGGTCGACGGCAAGCATGCGTTGACGGCCGCTCAGCCCAAGCTGGAGTTCTTCGAGGGGGACCGCGCGCATCCGGTCGCCTTCGCGCGGACCGACCAGCAGGAGCTGGTCGGCGCCTTCGACGACGGCTTCCCGGGCTTCACGGTGGGACCGGGGCAGACGCTCACCGTGAAGGTGCGGTTCGCGCTCGCCTCCGGCACTCGGGCCGACGACGTCGTGGCGAACGCCGCGATCGTGCAGCGGCACGGCAACGACGGGGACTGGGTCGGCGAGTCGAACGAGTACCGGTTCCGGATCGAGGAGGGGAGCGGCCCCGCCGACACGGGGACGGCGGAACGGGAGCCGAAGTCGCCCGAACCGGGGCGGAGCCCGGCCGGTGAGGCACTGGCCAACACCGGACCGCAGTCGTCTCACGGCATCGATCCGACCGTAGGCGGGCTGGTCCTGGCGGCGGTCAGCGTCCTCATCACGGGCACGTCCTTTCTGCTGTACCGCAGACGCCGCTGAGACCGCCCGCCGCGCCGCGCCCTTCCCGGGGCGTCCGCCGTGCCGCCCCCGCCCGGCGGTGTGCGGCCCGTCTGCGACGATCACCCCGTGGACTACCCGAACGACCAGGACCCCGGCGCCCCGATCCGCTCCGGCATCCCCGAGCACGGCCGCGTCCCCAAGTACTACGCGGTGAAGGCGCGGATCGCCGCCCTCGTGGCGGAGCTGGGCGAGGGCGGGCTGCTGCCCACCGAACGCGACCTCTCCGAGCGGTACGACGTCGCGCGCGAGACCGTACGGCAGGCACTGCGCGATCTGCTCCTCGAGGGGAGGCTGCGGCGGCAGGGGCGGGGCACGGTGGTCGCCGGGCCCAAGCTGGAGCAGCCGCTGTCCCTCGCCAGCTACACCGAGGGCGTGCGCAGACAGGGGCGCACCCCGGGCCGGAGCCTCATCACCCTCGACCGCTTTCCCTGCAACGAGGCCCTGGCCGCCGAGACCGGCCTCACCCGCGGCGAACCCGTCTGGCACATGGAGCGCGTGCTCCTCGCCGACGACGAGCGGGTCGGCCTGGAGAGCACGTACGTGGCGGTGGCGCGGGTCCCGCGGCTCGACACCGACTTCGACCCCGACTCGTCCTTCTACGGCTACCTCCACGAGCAGGGCATCGCCTTCGGCGACGCCGACGAACGCATCGAGACCGTGCTGGCCGCCCCGCGTGAGGCCCTCCTCATCGGTACGCCCCCGGCCCTGCCGATGCTGCTGCTCCACCGCGTCTCGCGGGACACGGAGGGCCGGCCGCTGGAGCGGGTGCGGACGCTGTACCGGGGGGACCGGTTCTCCTTCACGGCTCGTCTGGGCGGCTGGACCGACGACTCGGGCGGGCCTGCAGGGCCGTCCATTTGATTTCGGGCTCGCTCGTGGGCCCATCCTTATTCAATAACGAAAAGATAACGGGTCTAGTCCAAACCTGATGGACGGTTCACCATGGTGGATGCCGACCGGACCCTTCAGATTTCCCGATCCCGAGGAGCGTGGCCGTCGTGAGAGTGACAGTCGTCGGAGCCGGTGTGGTGGGCACCCTGCACGCCTGGCAAGCGGTGGAACGCGGCCATGAGGTCGTACAGATCGAGCGCGAGGCCGAGGCCCGCGGCGCCTCGCTGCGCAACTTCGGGCAGATCTGGGTGAGTGGCCGCGCGGGCGGCGAGGAGCTGGAAACGGCCCTGCGGGCCAGGGAGTCGTGGGAGGCGCTCGGCGCCCGGGTGCCCGCGCTCGGCTTCCGTGCCAACGGTTCGCTGACCGTCATCCGCACCGATCTCGAACGGGCCGTCGCGGAGGCCGCGCTGGCCCGTCCGGACGCCGCGGCGCGCGGCTACAAGCTGCTCACGGCGGCCGAGGCGCGCACGGTGAACCCGGCCCTGCGCGGCGCGTACGAGGCCGCCCTGTACTGCGAGCGGGACGCGGCCGTCGAGCCGCGCACCGCCCAACTCGCCCTGCGCGCCGAGCTGCTGAAGTCGCCGAACTACACCTTCCTGCCCGGCCGCGAGGTCCGCGAGGTCACCGGACCCGGGACGGTCCGCGACGACCACGGCGACGTGCACCGCGCCGACGCCGTGGTGCTGTGCACGGGCGCCTGGCTCGGCGGGCTGGTGAAGGAGCTGGCCCCCGCTGTGCCGGTGCGCCGCGTAAGGCTGCAGATGATGCAGACCGACCCGCTCGGCGAGCCGCTCCCCACTTCGGTCGCCGACGCCGACAGCTTCCGCTACTACCCGGCGTACCGGAGCGAGTCCCTCGACCGCCTCGAAGCCGGTCAGCCCCAGCAACCGACCGCCGCCGCCCACCGCATGCAACTGCTGATGGTGCAGCGCGCGGACGGCGGGCTGACCATCGGCGACACCCACGAGTACGAGCACCCGTTCGCCTTCGACACGCTCGAGGACCCGTACGAGCACCTGGCCGGGGTCGTCGAGGGCTTCCTCGGCCGGCCGCTGCCGCGGATCCGCCGCCGCTGGGCGGGGGTGTACGCGCAGTGCACCGACCCCGGCCGGGTCGTGCACCGGCAACAGGTGCGCGAGGGGGTGTGGCTGGTCACCGGGCCCGGCGGGCGCGGCATGACCTGCGCGCCCGCGATCGCCGAGACCACCGCGAACGAACTGGACTGGTGAACCACCTCATGACTGACATACGTCTCGTTGTGCTCGACATGGCCGGGACCACCGTCGCCGACGGCGGACTGGTCGAACGGGCCTTCGCCGCGGCAGCCGCCGAGATGGGCGTGGAGCCCGGCTCCGCCGACCACGCCGAGAAGCTGGCGTACGTACGGGCCACGATGGGCGAGTCCAAGATCTCCGTCTTCCGGCACCTGTTCGGGCAGGAGAGCCTCGCCCGTCGTGCCAACGCGGCCTTCGAGAAGGCGTACGGTGAGCTGGTCGGCGGCGGGCACGTCACCGAGGTGCCCGGAGCCCGCGCAACCGTGGAGGAGCTACGGGCCGACGGGCGGACGGTCGTGCTCACCACCGGGTTCGCCCGCGTCACCCAGGACGCGATCCTCGACGCCCTCGGCTGGCGGGAGCTGGTCACGCTCACGCTGTGTCCCGGGGACGCATCGGGCCGCGGGCGGCCCCATCCCGACATGGTGCTGACGGCCTTCCTGCGCACCGGGGCGGCCGAGGACGTGCGGCAGATCGCGGTCGTCGGCGACACCTCGTACGACATGCTCAGCGGTGTGCGCGCCGGGGCGGGCGTGGTGGCCGGGGTGCTCACCGGCGCCCACGACGACACGGCCCTGCGGGCGGCCGGGGCCACGCACGTGCTCGGCTCGGTGTCGGAACTCCCCGCTCTGCTGAGAGGAGCCGGCACCCCATGACCGGCAAGGCTCGAGCCCAAGGCCGACAAGGGCGAACTCCTCGCCGCCAAGGGTGACGTCCAGATGCACCACGCCCAGCCCAGGACCATGCCGAACCTCGGCATCCGGTTCCCGCCGTGCAGGGCGGCGAGCCGACCGTCTTCGCCCTGCCGTACGCGGCCGGGCTCATGGGCCAGGCCCCGCACGGCGACAACGGCCGAATGCTCCTCGACCACATGCTCGGTCGCAGTGCCCAGCAGCAGGTCAGTGGGATCGGCGGAGGGGCTTCACCGTCCGCACGGACGTCAAGGCCACCGACGCCGACGCCATCGCCCTCACCAGGCTGATGACGGAGTCGAGGCCTTCGAACCGGACTGGACCGAGATCGGCAAGAACCTTCAGAACCACGTTGAAGAGTGGAAATCTGCTACGAACAGCTGATCGGTAGGCTGAGGACTCACGCAGTACCACGTACGGCAGGAGATCGCACATGCCAGAGCGCAAGCCCATCGAGTCATGGCTCACCGACATGGACGGTGTGCTGATCCACGAGGGCGTCCCGATCCCCGGTGCCGACGCCTTCCTCAAGAAGCTGCGCGAGTCGGGCAAGCCCTTCCTGGTGCTCACCAACAACTCGATCTACACCCCGCGCGATCTGCATGCCCGGCTGCGCCGCATGGGGCTGGATGTGCCGGTGTCGAACATCTGGACGTCGGCGCTGGCCACCGCCCAGTTCCTGGACGACCAGCGGCCCGGCGGGTCGGCGTACGTCATCGGTGAGGCCGGGCTGACCACGGCGCTGCACGACATCGGCTACATCCTGACCGACCAGGAGCCCGACTACGTCGTCCTCGGCGAGACCCGCACCTACTCCTTCGAAGCCATGACCAAGGCGGTCCGGCTCATCGAGGCCGGGGCCCGTTTCATCTGCACCAACCCCGACGAGACGGGCCCCTCCCCCGAGGGACCGCTGCCGGCCACCGGCGCGGTCGCCGCACTGATCACCAAGGCGAGCGGCAAGAAGCCCTACTTCGCGGGCAAGCCGAACCCGCTGATGATGCGGACCGGGCTCAACACGATCGGGGCGCACTCCGAGACCAGCGCAATGATCGGGGACCGGATGGACACCGACGTCCTGGCAGGCATGGAGGCGGGGATGCAGACGTTCCTGGTGCTCACCGGGCTGACCACGCCCGAGGGCATCGACCGGTACCCCTTCCGTCCCTCCCATGTCGTGAACTCGATCGCGGACCTCGTCGACCTCGTCTGACCCCGCGCCCCGGCAGCCGACCCCCGTACGGAGTAGTCGAGGGTCCCGTCCGGATGCGCCGGAATGCCCGAAGGGGGAGTCTCCTGGTATCGGGAGGTTCACGATGGGTTCACTTCGTCTCACTCTGTGTGCCGGGGCCGTCGTCGCGGTCGCCCTCACTCCGGCGGCGTACGCGGCGGGTGCCCAGGGCGTCTTCCTGACCCCTGCGTCGCCCGTGCCCGGCACCGACGTCCGCCTTGCCGTGCGGGGCTGCTCGGGGACGACCGGCAGCGCCGCGTCGGACGCGTTCGTCGCGAAGGCGCTGCTCGTCGGCAAGGACGGCATGCTGACCGGCGACACCCGCGTCAGTTCCTCGGCGGCACCGGGCATGTACTCCGTCACGGTCGGCTGCGACGGCCGGCAGGTCAGGGGCGTGCTCACGGTCGGCTCCGCATCCGGGATCCCGGCAGCTGCGGCGTCCCCCGGCATCCCGGTGCCCGCCGCACAGGCGTCCTCGCCCGGCACGGTGTCCCCGACCGGCGGCCCGGCGAACCGCAGCGCTCCGGCGCGGCCGTCCGCCCCCTCCTCGCCGGTCGCGCCGGTGCCCGCGGGCGGCGGCGGTACCGCTGACACCGCGTCCGACGACGCCCGGGCCGCGGGGCCGGGCACCCTGCAGGCGGTCGTCGGCCTCGTCCTCGCCGGCGTCGCCGCCGCCGTGGTCGTCGCCCGCAGTTCCCGCCGGGGTCGCGGCAAGGAGTGAACCGTGTCCGACCGCGAACGTTCCTCCGGCACCGCGCGTCTGCTGATGGGTGTCGCCTGGGTGATCCTGCTGCTCGGGCTGTGGATGTGGGGCCGCGAGGTCACCGACGTACGCCACGGGATCTCCGCGCCGACGACCGGCGACATGGCCGCCGTCGGCCGGCCCCCGCAGCCCGAACTGCCGCCCGCCGCCCAGTCGTTGGCCCAGGCCGCGCCGTTGCGGGTGGACATCCCCGCCATAGGGGTGCAGGCACCGGTCGTCGCACGCGGACTGGACCGGCAGGGCGCGGTCGACCCGCCGCCCTTCGACCAGCCCGGCGTGGTCGGGTGGTACGGGGCCGGAGTGAAACCCGGGGCCACTGGGACCGCCCTGTTCGTGGGGCACGTCGACACCGAGACCGGCCGGGCGGTCTTCTACAAGCTCAGCAGTCTGCGGCCGGGCGCCAAGGTGCGGGTGGTCCGTGACGACGGCCGGGTCGCCGAGTTCACCGTCGAGGATGTGAAGGTCCTCGCCCGTGACCACTTCGACGCCCGGCAGGCCTACGGGCCGCGGGAGCCGGGGCGGGCCGAGCTGCGGCTGATCACCTGCGGCGGCACCTTCGACCGGGCGAGCCGCGAGTACACGGCGAACGTGGTGGTGTCGGCGTATCTGACGGGCAGTGGACGGTGAACGCCCGCCGTCCGAACGACGTAACAGCTCTCCGACAGAGGGCCGTGCGAACTCGTGAGTGCCACAACAGGTATGTCACGATTGGGGCGTAAGGCGGTACACCCAAGGGGGAGTTGGATGTACGGGACGAGGAGTGCGGGGGCACGGGCCGCCGTGGCGGCGGTGGGAGCCGTGCTGCTGCTGGCCGGGTGTTCCTCCTCCGGGGACGGGGACGGGAAGAGAGGCTCGGGCGGGGCGATCACCCAGCAGCCGAAGGCCGCGGACCCGTTCTGGGTCAACCCTGACGGGAACGCGGCACGGCAGGTCGCCGCGTACGAGAAGGCCGGGAAGGCGGCCGATGCGGACCGGATCAGAAAGATCGCCGAGCAGCCGACCGGGGAGTGGATCGGGCCGGAGAACCCCGAGGCGGAGGCACAGGGGTTCACCGAGGCCGCCCAGAAGGCGGACCGGACGGCGCTGCTGGTCCTCTACAACGTCCCGCACCGCGACTGCGGACAGTTCTCGCAGGGCGGCGCGGCGGACGGCAACGCGTACCGGTCGTGGATCGACGGCGTGGCCCGGGGGATCGGGGGCCGGCCCACGACGGTGATCCTCGAGCCGGATGCCGTGCTGCACATGGTGGACGGCTGCACACCGAACCAGTTCCACGAGGAGCGGTACGACCTGCTCAGGGGCGCGATCACCAAGCTCAAGGCGCTGAAGAACACCAAGGTGTACCTGGACGCGGGCAACGCGGGCTGGCAGCACCCCGACCAGATCTTCCAGCCGCTCCAACAGGCGGGTGTCGCCCAGGCGGACGGCTTTGCGGTGAACGTGTCCAACTTCTACTCGACACAGGACTCGATCGCGTACGGCAAACAGCTGTCGTCGAAGATCGGCGGCAAGCACTTCGTGATCGACACGAGCCGCAACGGCAACGGGCCCTATACGGCGGGCGATCCGCAGCAGCGCTGGTGCAATCCGCCGGGCCGGGCCCTGGGCGAGGCTCCGACGACGAACACGGCGGACCCGCTGGTGGACGCGTATCTGTGGGTGAAGCGTCCGGGCGAGTCCGACGGATCGTGCAAGGGCGGCCCCAAGGCAGGGGACTGGTGGCCGACGTACGCGCTCAGGCTCGCGGAGGCCGGTAAATAGGGTCCGCCGCATTTGATTTGGGGGCGATCACCGCCGTGATCGCCCCCAAGTCGCCAGCAGGCTAGGGGACCTTGACCCACTGCGCCACGCTCGGCGTCCCCTGGTCGTCGTCGACGAAGAGCATGTACCAGCCCGACTGGACGAGATTGCGGTTCTTCGGAACGGTTGCCGTGATCTTGTCCCCCGACGTCGTGAAGTCCAGCGCGATCGACCGCTGGTCCACGTCCGTCACATGCGTGGACGCGCTCGGCCGGATCAGCCGCACCTTCTTGATCGCCGAGGCGTGCTGCGAGGTGAACGTGCCCGACGAGCCGCGCGCGATGGTCTGGGGGCCGCCCGACAGAGAGGGCCGCGAGTCCCGGTACAGGTATGGCGGCGTGTAGATCTCGATGCGCTGCTCGAACTTGCCGGGCTTGGTGTTCGCCTTGTCGCCGTACAGGGAGTCGGAGCCGAAGAACATCACCCGGCCGTCGGGCAGCAGGATCGACCCCGAGTGGTAGTTGCGGCCCACCAGCGGATCGGCGACCTGCTGGAACGTGTTCGAGTCCGGGTGGTAGATCCGTGCCTGGAGGATGTTGGAGTCGCTGCGGCCCCGGTAGTCCTCCGAACCGCCCGACACCAGCACGGTGTCGTCGGGCAGGATCGAGGACTGCGGATAGCGCGTGCCCTTCTCCAGCGTGGGCCCGTTCACGAAGTGCGGGCTCTTCGCCTTCAGGTCGACCAGCCGCGTCTTGTTGCTGGACAGCTTGGACTCGCCGACCCCGCCGCCGCCGATCACCATGTACTTCTCGTCCTGTGCCGGCGGCAGCAGCACCGCCCCGGACGTCTCCATCATATTCGGGTCGCTGAGTCCGGGCAGCTTGGTGAACTTGTTGCTGTCCAGGTCCCAGACGCCGGGGTCACGGCCCACGTTGTCCGGACCGTAGCCCGCATTCGAACCCGAGTAGAAGATCTTTCCGTCCTGCATCAGGAACAGCGCCGGATACGTAGGGAACTGACGGATCTTCGGTGTGTAGGTCCACTTCTTGGTCTTCGGGTCGAAGATCTCGTTCTTGCCCGGGACCAGCTGGCCGATGTCGTCGAGTCCGGAGACGCTGAGGATCCTGCCGTCGCCCAGGGTGGTGAGCGTCGGGTACCAGCGTGCCTCGTTCATCGGGTCGACCTTGATGTACCTCTCGGCGACCGGATCGAACTCGTAGGCGTCCCGGATTCCCTGGAAGTCCTTCTTGTCCAGGGCGAGCTTCTGCGCGATGCCGTAGGTGTTGCGCGCGTCGGCGCCGGCCAGGCCCTGGATACGGTAGTTGTCCTGGGTTCCGGTCTCGTACTCGGCGCCGCTCTTCTGTGCCTCGACGTAGATACGGCCCAGACCCGGGTCGTTGCCCACGAACTTGCCGGTCTTGTCGAAGACCTTCTTGGCGCGCGGCACCAGAACGGGATCCTTGGACACGAAGGTCTTGCCGTTCGCCTTGCCGGTGAATTTCGTGCCCGCGGGCAGCGTGATCGGCTTGTCCGGGTTCTCGTTGTGGACGATCATCAGGCCGCCGGCCTTGGTGACGTCGCCCTTCAGCTTCTCGTACCGCTTGGTGCCGCCCGCAATCAGGATGTTGCCGTTCTCCAGCTGGGTGTGGCCCGTGCAGAACAGGTCCTTGGGTGTGGGCACCTTCTTGATGGTGCCCTTGACCGGGTCCCAGATCCGGGAGTCGAACTGCTTCTTGTCGAAGTTCTCCTGGTTGTTGCCCGAGCCCGCGACGAGCAGCACCTTCCCCGTGTGCAGCAGCACCGCGTGGATGGTGTCCTGGCGGTACTCCTTCGGGAACTCGATGATCTGCCAGTGGCCATTGCTTGCTTTGTACTCGGGCTTGTTGATCGTGTACTGGTGGTATTGCTCCGTCCCGAAGCGGTACAGCCACGGTCCGTTCATTCCGGCCAGTGCGAGGACCACCGCCGTGCCTATCGCGAGACGACGAGCACGACGGCGGCCGGCCTGGTCTTTCATTTCTTGTGTCCCCCAAGGGCGATGTGCATGGTCTGGTCATTGCCGCCGCCTGCGGCCCAGGTGGGCCGCTGCCCCGGCGCATGCGCACCGGCGTTCTGCTGCGGTGGCACCTCGCTCTCCCGCGGCTCGTCCGTGGTGACGGGCCCCTTCTTCTCCTGTCGCAGCGTCCAGCGCCATATGAACAAGGGCGAGGCCGTGATCAGCAGGGCGATCGAGGCCCAGGTGATCATCGCGGGGTGGGAGTGGCCGAGGAGGAAGCCGGCGACGATCGAGCCGCCGAAGACCAGGATGAAGAAGAGATGGATCCGGAAGGTCCCGAACAGGGTGTCGGGGCTTGTCGAATCGCCCTTGGGGGTGACCACGAACTTGCTCTTGCGGCGCAGCACCGCGTCCATGAGCGAGCGGGCGTAGACAGGCGCCGACAGCGCCGACATCATCATCCCGGCCACTCCGCCGGAGCCCTCCGGCTCGTGCGGGGAGACGTTGTGCCGACGGTTCCAGATGTACAGGCCGATCTGCAGCGCGGAGGCGTTGCCGTACAGCATCAGCCAGACCGTCGGGTCGATGTTCACGCCCGAGGCGCCCAGGCCCAGGAACAGCGCGCAACTCAGCGCGGCGAGAATCCAGTTGAGGGCCGACATCGGATAGAAGATGATCATCATTGTGTAGTTGAAGAGCTTGCCGGGCGGCAGCGAGAAGAAGCCCTTCCAGTACTGCTTGAGGATCGTCTCGTAGGTGCCCCGTGACCACCGCAGCTGCTGGGTGAAGAAGTCCGTCCAGGCGCCGGGGCCCTCGCCGACCGCGAGTACGTCCGGGGTGTAGACCGATCTCCACTTCTTCCCGGTCGCCGGGTTGCGGTGGCGGTGCATCTCGAAGCCGGTCGCCATGTCCTCGGTGATCGAGTCGTACAGACCGCCGATCTGCTTGAGTGCCTTGATGCGTACGGCGTTGGAGGTGCCGACGAACATCGGGGCCCCGTAGCGGTTGCCGGCCCGCTGGATCAGCGCGTGGAAGAGGAACTGCTGCGACTCGGCGGCCTTGGTCACGAAGCTGTCGTAGTTGCCGTACACCTGTGGGCCGATGACGAAGCCGACGTCCGGGTCGCGGAAGAAGCCCAGCATCCGCTCCAGGTAGTTGGGCAGCGGCACATGGTCGGTGTCGACGGAGGCGAAGTAGTCGTACTCGTCGCCGTGGGCCTCCAGCCAGGCGTTGTAGTTGCCGTGCTTGGTCTTGGCGCGATGCGGGCCCTTGGGCTGGTTCCACCTGGCGATGCCCTTGCGGGTGAAGTGGTGCACGCCCAGTCGCCCGCAGACCGCCTTCACCTCCGGGTCGTCGCCCTCGTCGAGCAGCCAGACGTGCAGAAGGCCCCGGTGCCGCAGCCGGACGGCCGCCTCCAGGGTCTTCGTCACCATCGACAGCGGTTCCTTGCCGGGGACGTAGGTGGTGATGAAGGCGACTCTCGTGCCGGTCTCGGGGACCACCGGGACCGGGTCGCGGGCGACCAGCGTGGCGTGCGCGTTCGACAGCACGTTCAGGCAGCGGAAGAACTCGATCAGGCCGATCGAGACGAGCATCACGACGTCGAGGGCCGGCAGGAAGTCATAGGCGGGATAGTCGCGTTCGGTCCAGTGCGCGGGCTGGAGCAGCCAGGCCAGCAGGACCAGCGACAACAGCGGTGCCGCGCCGAGCATGAGAGCGGCGCGGATGCGGTGCGGCTCCTGGGAGAGCAGTGAGCGGTACTGGACCTTGTAGGGCTTGGTCGGATCCGGCTGCGTGAGGGGTCCCGCCAGCCGGCTGTAGTGCTCGTAGTCGTATCTGGGCAGCGTCTTCCTTATCCGGCGGATGCTGCCGGTGTGGCCGGTCCGGTGCGACGGCACCCTGAGCTGAGTCGTCTCTGACGGGTCGAAGTTCTTCCGGGCGCCCGTCGGCGTCGACGTCATGAGTCATCCCCCCGCAACGCATACGTGCGTGTGTTCGTCGGTCTTCCGTCCGCTGTGGTCCCCCTCGACCACGACGGCGGTTCAGTGACAGGTCGGCGTTACCGTGTCAGCTACACCATATCGACACCGAAACGCGACCTTCCGGTTGCATGATGCCCTCTCGGCATCCGTTCAGCCGGGACCCCCATCCCGCGCGCCGCAACCGGCCCGAGCCCCCAACTGCCGTCTCTCGACGGCCCTTTGGGGCCCAGGGTTCTATGACGCTCGGCTTGATCGCAAGAGCGAAACGCGTTGTTTACCGGTCATATCCGCTCATTGGGATGTTTCTTGGAGTTTTCTGGGGTGGTTGGCACCACCCTTGTACGGATGTTGAGGAAGTGTTCCCTTGTGGCCTCCTCGGCATGTGCGGCACCCCCGGACCGCAGCGCGTCGAGGATCACGTCCCCCAGCCCTCGGTGGAGGGCGACGTGGAAGGCGCGATCGGTCTCGGCGAGGCCGACCCCTTGCGCGGCCTCCTGTTTCATACGGTCGACGAGCGCGTCCAGTTCAACGAGCTCCCGTTCCTTCAGCGAGGTCCCCTTCCGGCCCCCGGCCGGCCGGGGGACCGGTCCCGTCTCCAGCGCCTCGCGCAGTGCGTGCAGCCCCGGCAGGCTGTCCTCGCCCCCGCGGCGCCCGGCGACCGTACGGAAGGCACTCGGTCGGCGGCACGGCGCCCGAGTGCGGCCCGCTGTCGTTGATGAGTTTCGGGGGTGGCCCGATTGGCGTACGCATGCGGAAAGGCCCCCCGCATGAGCGAGGGGCCTTTCCGGTCGTGCGCCGCCAGGGACTCGAACCCCGGACCCGCTGATTAAGAGTCAGCTGCTCTAACCAACTGAGCTAGCGGCGCCTGCTGACCCGGAAAACTCTACCCGATACCGAGGGGTGCTCCCGACCGTGGCGCCGCACGACGGCCCGCGGCCGGACGCGCCGGACCCGCGGGAAACGGGCGCGCTTACATCATTCGGACCGTCAACATGCGGTTCCGGTGGACGGTTGGGAAACTGACGAACATACAGAAAAGTGAGCAGATCATCACAGAGTGGACAGGGAGTGTGAGGGACGTCTCATGGAGACCCCGGTATTCGAGGAATTCGACCCCCAGCGTGGCTGCGACTGCCCGGGATGCGTTCAGCACGGCATCTCCTCCCCCTCCCTCTTCGGGGCGGGTACCCGCCCGGTGGCCCGCAAGGCGTTCGCGCTGGCCGCGGCCACGGGCGCGCTGCTCGGCGTGGGTCATACGGCACCCGCCGTCGCCGCCGCCCACGCGCCGCTGCGGCCGGGCGTTCCCGTGGAGGACGAGCCGCCCGCCACCCCTCAGGGCCGCACGGCGCCGCTGCACGGCACGGGGGTCGGGCCGCTCACGGCCCCGGCTCTGGCGCCCACGACGACCCGGGCGCAGATCATCAACCGGGCCAAGAAATGGGTCGCGGCCCAGGTGCCGTACAGCATGGACGAGTACTGGTCGGACGGGTACCGGCAGGACTGCTCCGGCTTCGTCTCCATGGCCTGGAACCTCGGGACCAATGAATGGACGGGCAGCCTCGACAAGTTCGGCGTCCGCATCGCCAAGGGGGAGCTGCAGCCCGGCGACATGCTCCTCTTCCACAATCCCGCCAACCCGGAGAAGGGCTCACACGTCGTCGTCTTCGGCGGCTGGACGGACTACACGCACACGTACTACGTAGCCTACGAGCAGACCCCGCCGGCCACCCGAAGGCAGTCCACCCCGTACGCGTACTGGAGCAATTCCGCCCGCTACGTGCCCTACCGCTACAAGCACATCGCCGGCAGCAAGGCCGGAACCCAGGGCAAGGGCGCACCGGTCCCGGTGAACGTGTCCGTGCCGCTGCGCTTCCCGGGAGCCGCCTCCTTCGGCGAGGGCGCCGACAACAAGCACGTCACCCAGCTCGGCGAACTGCTCGTCGCACGAGGCGGGGCCCGCTTCTACACCAAGGGTCCCGGGCCGCGCTGGAGCGAGGCGGACCGGCGGGCGACCCGGGCGTTCCAGCAGGCGCAGGGCTGGACCGGGCGGGCCGCGGACGGGCTGCCGGGGCCGACGACCTGGCAGTACCTGGTGCGGGGCAAGGGCAGGGACATCCCTGCGTCCAAGTCCCCGGCCGGGACCACGGGGACGAGGGGTGCCTCCTCGTCCGGGGTGCCCGGGTACCCGGGGCTGCGCATGTTCCGGCCGGGCGCGAACAACCCGTACGTCACCCTGCTGGGCCGACAGCTGATCAGGAAGGGGTTCGGCGCGTACTACAGCGGTGGGCCCGGGCCGCGCTGGGGCGAGGCGGACCGGCGCAATGTCGAGGCGTTCCAGCGGGCGCAGGGCTGGCGGGGCGGCGCGGCCGACGGTTACCCGGGACCGGAGACGTGGCGGCGGCTGTTCTCCTGACCCGTATCCCGGCCGGTTCACCGAGGCATCTCGTCCCGACACTTCGCGGCGCGGAGGCATGGAGGCACACGTATGAGTACGACATCGCAGACCCCGCAGCCGGAAGGGCCACCGGACCCGGAGGTCGCCCAGGGCCGGGTGGTGACGCCGGAGCGCTCGGGGGCGCGGGCGGAGGAGGTGACGCCGGACGGTTCCGGGACCCACTGGGAGGGGGCGGGGCCGGATTCTGTGGGTGGGCGGGATGAGGGGGCGGGGCCGGAGTCTGCGGTGGTGCGAGGGGAGGGGGTGACGTCGGAGCGTTCGGTTGCGGGCGGTGACGGGGTGGTGCTGGAGTCCGAGGGCGCAGTGACGGCGTCGGATCGTGAGGGTGCGCGGGACGAAGGGACGGCGTCGGGGTCTGCCGGT
>NZ_LBMW01000040.1 GCF_026168105.1 Streptomyces hygroscopicus | reverse complement strand
CACCCGGCCCCTCCGCCCGGCGCCCCCGACGTCCGGACAGCCCGTGCCTCTCGCGCCGCGACCGCCGCAGCGCGACCGGAACCCAGCCGAGCCGCGACCGCCGCAGCGCGACCGGAACCCGGCCGACCACGGGCGGTCCCCGCTTCCCGTGCGCGACACCGACACCACACGGCCCAATCCCTCCGAGGCGCTGCCAGGCATCAGCCCCGGTGACCGGCCCGTCGTCGCGGAGCACGCGGGCCTGGCGCCGACACCGCTGAGCGGCCCCGTGCGCGGCACCATGGGCAAGCCCCACCTGCCTCGCCGCCGCGCCCAGGAACACATCGCACCCCAGCTCCGCGGGGGCCCCACGCTCCCCGCCCGCCACAACGCGGATCAGCACGTCGGCCACGACCCGGGACTGATGGCCGCCTTCCAGCGGGGCATCGGCCTCGCGGAGGCGCGACAGCGGTCGGAGTCCGACCACACGAAGGGAGACGCCCACCCGGCACCCGCCACGGCCCACCACCGGGACCGGCCCCTCGATGCCCGGCATCACGACTGGCCCTTCGACGCCCGGCATCAGGACCGGCCCTTCGACCCCCGGCATCAGGACCGGCCCTTCGACGCCGCGCACCAGGATCGGGCCTTCGACGCCGCGCTGCCGGGCACGGCGCTCCCCGGCGGCACGCCGGCGCCCTCCCTCGACGTACCGCCCATGGACCCGGCGCGCACAGCCGAAGCGCGCGCCCCGTACGCGGCCGACCACGACAGGACCGTCCGGAACGACGGGAGCGCACCGGCCGGATGACCACCCCCACTTCACACGCTCCCGCAGACCTGCGTACCCCAAGGAGTCGATCCACCATGGCGAGCGAAGCGCCGACCTCCCATGTCTCCGACCTCGACTGGCTGATGAGCGGCCTCGTGCAGCGCGTACCGCACACCACGAGCGCGGTCCTCCTCTCCTGCGACGGGCTCGTGAAGTCCGTCCACGGCCTCGACCCGGACAGTGCCGACCACATGGCCGCCCTGGCCTCCGGCCTTTACTCGCTCGGCCGCAGCGCCGGCGTCCGCTTCGGGGACGGAGGCGAAGTCCGGCAGGTCGTCGTCGAACTCGACTCGACCCTGCTGTTCGTCACCACCGCGGGTTCCGGCACCTGCCTCGCCGTCCTCGCCGGACGCGACGCCGACGCGGCGGTCCTCGGCTATGAGATGGCGATGCTCGTCAAGAGCGTGCGGCCGTATCTGGTGACCGCGCCCCGTCGCGCGGCCGACCGGCCCACGGCGATCCGGCCTTGAGCGTGACCACGGCCGGCGACGGCCCCTGGCTCGACGACGCGGCCGGGCGACTTGTGCGTCCCTACACGGTCAGCAACGGCCGCACCCGGCCGACCGCAGCGCTCGATCTCCTGTCGCAGGTGATGGCCACTGGCGCCACCCCCCTCGGCTACCTCGGTCCCGAGCACACCGAGGCACTGGATCTGTGCCGGGCGCCCGTCTCGGTCGCCGAGGTCGCCGCCCATCTGAAGCTGCCCGCGGCGGTGACCAAGGTGCTGCTGTCCGACCTCGTCGACGGCGGGGCGCTCACCACCAAGCCCCCCGCTTTCCACCACAACCCCACTGACCGGTCACTTCTGGAGGCAGTGCTCGATGGACTACGACGACAGCTCTGATCCCTTCCCCACCGCGCTGAAGATCCTGGTGGCGGGTGGGTTCGGAGTAGGCAAGACGACCCTCGTGGGGGCGGTGAGCGAGATCGCCCCGCTGAGCACGGAGGAACTGCTCACCACGGTCGGCGCCACGACCGACAGCCTCGAAGGGATCGAGAACAAGGTCGAGACGACTGTGGCGATGGACTTCGGCCGCATCACCCTCGACCCGCAGCACGTGCTGTACCTGTTCGGTACGCCCGGTCAGGAACGGTTCTGGTTCATGTGGGACGAGCTGTCCGAAGGCGCGCTCGGGGCGGTGATCCTCGCAGACACCCGCCGTCTCGAGGACTGCTTCGCAGCCGTCGACTTCTTCGAGCAGCGCGGCCTGGGGTTCATCGTCGCGATCAACGAGTTCGACGGCTCCTACCGCTACGATCCGGCGGAGGTGCGCGCAGCCCTTGACCTCGGCCCCGACATTCCCGTGGTGCGCTGTGACGCCCGGATCTCCAGCTCGGGGGTGCAGACCCTGCTCACCCTTGTCCGCCACCTCCTCGCCCAGGCGCCGCTGCGGGCTCCGAGCCAGGGAGCCCGCACATGACCCCGAGCCGACTGCTGCTGACCCCGGAGGACGGAGACGCTCCCGCGCGCGTCGGCAGGCTGCGCCGGCTCGGCCTCGGCGAGCGCCCCGAACCGGAGTTCGACGCCTTCGCGGCCCGGGTCGCGGGGCTGGCCGCGGCGCCGTACGCGATGGTCAACTTCATCGGCGAACACCGGCAGTTCTTTGCGGGACTCCACCAGCCGGACGACCGGCCGCTGACCGTCGTGGCCGACCCGGACCGCGCGCACCACGAGCCGACGCGTCACCTGGGCCGTGAGTACGGCTTCTGCCCGCATGTGGTCGTCCGGCGCAAGGCGCTCGTACTCGAGGACGTCCGCGACTATCCGCGGTTCGCCGCGAACCCGGTCGTCGACGAGCTCGGCATCCGCTCCTACCTCGGCGCCCCGCTCGTCGACCGCACGGGCATCGCCCTCGGCACGGTCTGCGCCGCCGATGTGCAACCCCGCCCCTGGGGCCGGGCAGGCCTGGAGACCATCAAGGCGCTGGCCGCGGAGCTGGCCGAGCGGATCGAGCGGAGGGAGAGCGGCGGGATCTGAGGGGCGCGTACACGGGCGTGCGGGAAACGCGGGCGTGAAGGAAAGCTGCGGCCGCGCTTAAGAAAACCTCGATGGACCAGGGATGCGCGATACGGCAGATTTCTGAGGGACTTCCAACCCCTCTCCCCGGTACGGGCTCCTTCGGCATGCCCCCCGGTCTCAACCACAGGAGCCGTAGCGTTGAAGGCGCTGGTCAAAGAGAAGGCGGAACCGGGGCTCAGGCTCATGGACGTCCCGGAGCCGCAGGTCGGACCCGGTGACGTACTGATCAAGGTCCTCAGAAGCGGGATCTGCGGCACCGACCTGCACATCCGTGCCTGGGACGGCTGGGCTCAGCAGGCCATCCGGACGCCGCTGGTGGTCGGACACGAGTTCGTCGGCGAGGTCGTCGCGACGGGCCGGGACGTCACGGACATCAAGGCGGGCGACCGGGTCAGCGGCGAGGGCCACCTGGTGTGCGGAAAGTGCCGCAACTGTCTCGCCGGACGCCGTCATCTGTGCCGGGCCACGGTCGGGCTCGGCGTCGGGCGCGACGGCGCGTTCGCCGAGTACGTGGCGCTGCCCGCAACGAACGTATGGGTGCACCGCGTCCCCGTCGACCTCGACGTGGCCGCGATCTTCGACCCGTTCGGCAACGCCGTGCACACGGCCCTCTCCTTCCCGCTGGTCGGCGAGGACGTCCTGATCACCGGAGCCGGTCCGATCGGGCTGATGGCCGCCGCCGTGGCCCGCCACGCGGGCGCCCGCAACGTCGTCATCACCGATGTCAGCGAGGAACGCCTCGAACTGGCCCGCAAGATCGGGGTGAGCCTCGCGCTGAACGTCTCCGAGGCCGCCATCGCCGACGGACAGCGCCAACTCGGGCTGCGTGAGGGCTTCGACATCGGCCTGGAGATGTCCGGGCGTCCCGAGGCGATGCGCGACATGATCGCCAACCTGACGCACGGCGGGCGGATCGCCATGCTCGGTCTGCCGTCCCAGGAGTTCCCCGTGGACTGGGCCCGGATCGTCACCTCCATGATCACCATCAAGGGCATCTACGGCCGCGAGATGTTCGAGACGTGGTACGCGATGTCGGTCCTGCTGGAAGCCGGACTCGACCTCGCACCCGTGATCACCGGCCGGTACGACTACCGCGACCACGAGGCGGCGTTCGCGGACGCGGCGGGCGGCAAGGGCGGCAAGGTCATCCTGGACTGGACCGCATAACTCTCTTCCGGCGTAAGCATTTTGAGGAGCTTCCCGATGTTCGACTCCGTGCGCGACGACGTCCGCGCCACCCTCGACGAGATCCGTGCCGCCGGGCTGCACAAGCCCGAGCGCGTGATCGGCACGCCGCAGTCCGCGACCGTGCAGGTCACCGCGGGCGGCCGCCCCGGCGAGGTGCTCAACTTCTGCGCCAACAACTACCTCGGCCTCGCCGACCACCCCGAGGTCATCGCCGCGGCCCACGAGGCACTGGACCGCTGGGGCTACGGCATGGCGTCCGTGCGGTTCATCTGCGGTACGCAGGAGGTGCACAAGGAGCTGGAGGCGCGGCTGTCCGCGTTCCTCGGCCAGGAGGACACCATCCTGTACTCCTCCTGCTTCGACGCCAACGGCGGAGTTTTCGAAACCCTCCTCGGTCCCGAGGACGCGGTCATCTCCGACGCCCTCAACCACGCCTCCATCATCGACGGCATCCGGCTGTCCAAGGCCCGCCGCTTCCGCTACGCCAACCGTGATCTGGCCGACCTGGAACGGCAGTTGAAGGAGTCCGCGGGCGCCCGCCGCAAGCTGGTAGTCACCGACGGCGTCTTCTCCATGGACGGCTACGTGGCCCCGCTGCGCGAGATCTGCGACCTCGCCGACCGCTACGACGCCATGGTCATGGTCGACGACTCGCACGCGGTCGGCTTTGTCGGCCCCGGTGGCCGCGGTACGCCTGAACTGCACGGCGTCATGGACCGTGTCGACGTCATCACGGGCACCCTCGGCAAGGCGCTCGGCGGTGCCTCCGGCGGATATGTCGCCGCCCGCGCCGAGATCGTGGCACTGCTGCGCCAGCGCTCGCGGCCGTACCTCTTCTCGAACACGCTGGCCCCGGTGATCGCGGCGGCCTCGCTCAAGGTGCTCGACCTGCTGGAGTCGGCGGGCGACCTGCGCGAGAAGGTGGCCGCGAACACCGCTCTCTTCCGCCGCCGTATGACCGAGGAGGGCTTCGACATCCTGTCCGGCGACCACGCCATCGCCCCGGTCATGATCGGCGATGCGGCAAAGGCCGGACGCATGGCCGAGCTGCTGCTGGACCGGGGCGTGTACGTCATCGGCTTCTCCTACCCGGTGGTCCCGCAGGGCCAGGCCCGCATCCGGGTCCAGCTGTCCGCCGCGCACTCCACGGGGGACGTGAACCGGGCGGTGGACGCGTTCGTGGCGGCGCGGGCGGAACTGGAGGCCTGAAACGCCCCGACGTCTTGCGATAATCGTTCGCATGATCGAAGCGCGGCGGCTCCACATCCTCCGTGCGGTGGCCGACCACCGCACCGTGACGGCCGCTGCCGCCGCGCTCTACCTCACCCCCTCCGCGGTGTCCCAGCAGCTCGCCGCGCTGGAACAGGAGACCGGCCACCGGCTCGTCGAGCGGAGCGCCAAGGGCGTGCGGCTGACCCCGGCCGGTGAGATCCTGCTCAGCCACACCAACGCCGTCCTGGCCCAGCTCGAGCGTGCCGAGGCCGAACTGGCGGCGTACGGCGCCGGCTCGGCGGGCACCGTGACACTCGCCTCCTTCGCCACCGGCATCGGCCAGGTCGTCGCCCCCGCGCTGGCCCGGCTCGCCCGTACCGCACCCGGCATCCGGATCCGGGTCCGGGACGCCGAGGGGGACGCGAGCCTGCCGATGGTCCTCGACCGTCAGGTGGACGTCGCGGTCGCTGTCGAATACCGGGGGGCGCCCGACGCCGACGACCCCAGGCTGACGCACATCCCGCTGTACGCCGAGCCCTTCGACGCGGTCCTGCCGGTGAGCCACCGCCTCGCCCGTGCGGCCGACGTTCCGCTCGCCGAGCTGGCCAAGGACCCGTGGATCGGTCCGTACCCCGGCAACCCGTGTCATGACGTGGTCGTCCTGGCCTGCGAGCACGCCGGCTTCCATCCCGGTCTCGAGCACTCCTCGGACGACTTCCGTGCGGTCGTCGCGCTCGCCTCGGCCGACGCGGGCGTGGCCCTCGTGCCGCGCTCCGCCCTGCGCGGCATGGATCTCACGGGTGTGGTCGTACGCCCGGTCGACGGGGTTGCCCCCACGCGGCGGGTCTTCGCGGCCGTTCGCCGCGGCGCGGAGGGGCACCCGCTGATACGCCCGGTGCTCGACGCGCTGACGGAGGCGGCGACGGCGGACTGACCGGAGCCGCGGCTTGTGCCCGGCCTCGTCTCCTCGTCCCGAATCCGGGATAGCATCCCGAATATGGGAAGTCATGCGATGGATCCCGTCGACGCCCGCCTCGCCGAGCGCCTCGCCGAGCTGCGGGCCGAGCGCGGCTGGTCGCTGGGCGAGCTGGCGGAGCGCAGCGAGGTGAGCCGGTCGACGCTCTCCCGGGCCGAACGGGCCGAGATCAGCCCCACCGCCTCGATGCTCAACCGGCTGTGCGGTGTCTACGGCCGCACGATGTCCCAGCTCCTGAGCGAGGTCGAGGCAGAGCCCGCGCAGGTGGTGCGCGCCGCCGACCAGAGGGTGTGGGAGGACGCGGCCTCGGGGTTCGTACGCCGGTCCGTGTCCCCACCCCATCCAGGACTGCGGGGTGAACTCGTCGAGGGGCGGCTCGCCGCGGGCGCCGACATCGCCTACGACCGGCCGCCCGTGCCCGGACTCGAACAGCACGTCTGGGTCCTCGACGGAACCCTGGAGGTGACCGCGCAGGATGTACGCCACCGGCTCTTCGCCGGGGACTGCCTGCGGCTGCGGGTGTGGGGGCCGACGCGGTTCCGGTGCGCCGGGCCCGAGGACGTGCGGTACGCGCTGGCGGTGGTGCTCCCATGACCGCGATCGTCGGACTGAGTGGAACCGAGGTGGCCGCCCTGGCCGAAGAATTGGCCGATCTGCTCACCGACACCGTGCACGGCGGAGCCTCCGTCGGCTTCCTCGCGCCGCTCGACCGGGCCGAGGCCCTCGCCTGGTGGAGGCAGAGAGCGGCCGCGGTCGAGGCGGGTGGTCTCGCAGTCTGGGCGGCGCGGGCCGGGGACCGGGTCGCGGGCACGGTGAGCCTCGCCTTCCCGGACAAGCCGAACAGCCGCCACCGGGCCGAGTTGGTGAAGCTGATGGTCCGGCGCGACGCCCGTGGCCAGGGCCTGGGGCGCACTCTCCTGACAACCGCCGAGCGGGCGGCCGTCGAGTCCGGGATCACCCTGCTCCACCTGGACACGGAGACCGGCAGCCCGGCCGAACGCCTCTACACCTCCGCAGGCTGGACGCGGGCCGGGGTGATACCGGACTACGCGGCCGAACCCACGGGAGAGCTGCGCCCGACGACGCTCTACTACAAGCGGGTGGGGGCTCTGGCCGGCTGAGCCGCCACCCGGTGTCAGTGGGGTTGGCTACGGTGCGAGACATGCCGGACGCCGAAGACGTACGCCGTATCGCCCTGTCCCTGCCCGACACGGCGGAGAAGATCGCCTGGAGCATGCCCACGTTCCGGGTCGCGGGGAAGATGTTCGCCACGCTGCCCGAGGACGAGACGTCGATGGCGGTGCGCTGCCCCAAGGAGGAGCGGGACGAGCTGGTCCGGGCCGAGCCAGGGAAGTTCTGGGTCGCCGACCACGAGGCGCAGTTCGCCTGGATCCGGGTACGCCTGACCGCCCTGGAGGACGAGGCCGAGCTGTACGACATCCTGGCCGACTCCTGGCGCCAGTCGGCCCCGCCCCGGCTCCTGGACCACCACCCGGAGCTGGGCCTCCCGGCCGGAGAGTGACAAGGCGGGTGAACGGCGCATAAACGGGTGCGCGACCACCGTCGTGAGTGCGGTATTGTTTCTGTGCGCGTTCGGCCCGGGGAAACCCCAGGTCAGACGGGCAACGGGACGTGGCGCAGCTTGGTAGCGCACTTGACTGGGGGTCAAGGGGTCGCAGGTTCAAATCCTGTCGTCCCGACATTGATGTCGGAATTGATGTCGGAATTCGCAGGTGAGGGGCGTTCTTCGGAGCGCCCCTCATGCATGAGCGGAATCACCCCGGGAGCCCAGACCGGGTGCGCAATTTCTCTGCCGTGACGAGGGCTGTCGGACGCCGACCCGCACTCCTCTCGGGAACTCCTTTAGGTGTCGGTGGCCCTGGCGGAACTGCGGGACGCGATCGTCCGACCCTCGCGCGCCGCACCTGCTGGCCGGCCACCGCACCGGCGGCCGCTCCGACTCTCACCGGCTCTGCTCGGTACCGCTGAGGCAGAGCCGGTGGCGACGCTTCTCGCCGCCGGAGTCCCCTGCTCCGAGGGTGAGTTGGGTGCGACCGCCGCGATGGCGGCGGGGTCCAGCCGGATACCGAACCGCCGCGGCGGGATCGCCCGCGCCTCACCTGGGAAGTGGGTGCGGGGACGCGCCTCGGGGCACCGAGATGACGTGGGCGCGGCCCGGGTGGCCGCCGGGGATGCGCGAGGTGGGCAGGATGCCGTTCACGGGTCAGCGCATGATGTTCACGGCGCGCGCCACCACCAGTCCCACCGTGAGGATGGAGACCGCCGACTGCAGGAGCATCAACAGCTTGGCCCACCGTGACATGGGCATCGTGTCGGTGGGGCTGAAGGCGGTCGCGTTGGTGTAGGAGACGTACAGGTAGTCGAAAAAGGCCGGTTCCCAGTCCTTGTCGACCAGCTCCTGCGCCTGCATCTGGGGGAAGAGGAAGTCGGGATGGGCGCGGTGGGCGTGTGCCCGCGCGACGGGACCACCGCGATCGAACTCCCAGTACCACAGGGCGAAGACCACGACGTTGGTGCCCCAGATCCCGGCCGCGACGAGAAGCAGCGGGCCCGCGGAGCTTCCCGCATGCCCCGTGAGCAGAGCGGTGATGAGCCGGGCCAGCGACCATGCGTTGGCCAGGCTGACGACCGCTGCGAGGATCAGGGACGCGGCACGGAGTGGGACGGACTCACGGTTGATCCTGCCCGGGTTGCTCAGCAGCAGCACCGCCAGGAAGATCCCTTCCAGGGCGGGCAGCAGCCAGTGCGGATGGACGGTGAACCGGGCGGGCTCCGTGAGCTGCGCCGCGATGATGAGCAGGATGACCGTGGCGACCTGCCAGCGGTGTTCACCGTCGGTAGCCCTCCGCCATGCGGGGATCTTCGTCTTCTGTGGCGATTCAGTCATAGTGGCAAGTGTTTCTCGCCACCGGTCCGAGGCGACCGCCTGGCACCTCGTCGACACGTCCTGTGCCCCGACGCCCTACTGTCGGGTCACCATTCGACGGCACCGTCCCCGGGCCGGGCTCCCGCGGACGGAAGCCCGGCGGCCGGGCTCAGGCCTGCGTCTCGGCCCGGTCGGCCGTGCCCCAGAGCGTGTGGAAGCTGCCCTCGCGGTCGACACGCCGGTAGGTGTGCGCGCCGAAGTAGTCGCGCTGGCCCTGGGTGAGCGCGGCCGGCAGACGGTCGGCGCGCAGGGAGTCGTAGTACGACAGCGCGGCGGAGAACGCGGGTACCGGTACGCCCCGGCGGGCCGCCGTCGCGATCACCTCGCGCCACGGCACCTGCGCGTCCTTGATCTCCGCCGCGAAGCCAGTGTCCGACAGCAGGCTGACCAGGCCCGGATCCGCGGCGTAGGCGGCTCGGATGCGGTCGAGGAACGCGGCGCGGATGATGCAGCCGCCGCGCCAGATCTTCGCCACCGCGCCGAGGTCGATCTCCCACCCGAACTCCTCGGCGGCGTCGAGGATCATCTTCCAGCCCTGGTCGTAGGCGATCACCTTCGACGCGTACAGGGCCTGCTCCACCTGCGCGGTGAAGCGCTGGGCCTCGTACGGGGTCAGGTCCCAGCTGGTGCCCCCGGGCAGCCCCCGGTAGGCGTGACGCAGCGCGGACTGGCCCGAGGCGGCACGGGCGAAGGTGGCCTGGGCGATGGCGGTCACCGGCGAGCCCAGCTCCAGCGCGGTCTGAACGGTCCAGCGCCCGGTGCCCTTCTGCCCGGCGGCATCGGCGACGACGTCCACGAACGGCCTGCCCGTCGCCGCGTCCACATGGGACAGCACCTCCGCCGTGATCTCGATCAGATACGAATCCAGGCGGCCCTTGTTCCAGTCCCGGAAGATCTCGGCGATCGCGGCGGGGGAGAGTCCGGCCACCTGGCGCAGCAGGTCGTACGCCTCCCCGATCAGCTGCATGTCTGCGTACTCGATGCCGTTGTGGACCATCTTCACGAAGTGCCCGGCGCCGTCCGTGCCGACGTGCGTGGTACACGGCTCGCCGTCCACCTTCGCGCTGATCTTCTCGAACATGGGCCCGAGCGAGGCGTACGACTCCGGGGAGCCACCCGGCATGATGCTCGGCCCGTTGAGCGCGCCCTCCTCCCCACCGGAGACACCCGCGCCGACGAAGTGGATGCCGCGCTCGCGCAGCGAACGCTCACGGCGCCGGGTGTCGGCGAAGTGCGCGTTACCGCCGTCGATGATCATGTCACCGGGCTCGAGGAGCGGGGCGAACTCCTCGATCACGGCATCGGTCGCCGCGCCCGCCTGCACCATGATCATCAGGCGGCGGGGGCGTTCCAGCGCCGCCACGAACTCTTCCGCCGACCCGGCGGCCACGAACGCGCCCTCGTGTCCGAACTCCTCGACCAGCGCCTTGGTTCTGGCCGGGGTGCGGTTGTGCACGGCGACGGTGTACCCGTGCCGTGCGAAGTTGCGGGCCAGGTTGCGGCCCATCACCGCGAGCCCGGTGACGCCGATCTGCGCGGTCGCCTGCATGCTGTGCTCCTTGGGTCCGGATCCGCCGCTCCCACGCGTCCGGCGGGCGGAGCGGATGTCGCTCGGTACGGCTCGCGCCGCTGTACCGGTCAAGTACGGACGACGGGGCGGGACTTGCTCAGCGTGCGTTCGGCAGACCCGGGCCCGCACGGTCATGGGAGCGGCTCAGGCCCCGATGACCTGCAGGGAAGCGGTGATCACCGAGGCCGGCCACCGGGCCCGGGCGCTCGGCCTCGGCTCAGGCGTGGCACAGCGAGATGGCGCCGGTCGCGATCGCGGTCCCGGCGGCCGGAACCGCCACGGCGGCTTCCGGCGGCCCGAACGGCCCCACGACCGCCCCGGCCGGAAGGGCCACGAGCGGGGCGTTGGAGAGTGCCTCGGCGAGCGGGGTGTTCAGGGCTCGGTCCTTCCGGAACGGGATCGCAGCGGCCATTCCTTCACATCAGGCCGGTCCCCCGATCACACCAGGCCGGTCCCCGGACTCTCGAATCGAGGCGCGGAGGTCGGGACGGGCCGCCGGTCACCGTCCCCCGCGCGCCCGCAGCCCCCACCCGTGGTCCACCGACCCGATGCCTGAGCCCAGGGCGAACCCCGCCGCGATCGCCGCCGTGACGTACTCCTTGGCCCGCCGCACGGCCTCAGGCACCTCGAGGCCCTGCGCGAGCCCGACCGCAACGGCCGAGGCGAGGGTGCAGCCCGTTCCGTGGGTGTGGCGGTTGTCGTGGCGCGGTGCGCGCAGCCAGTGCTCCTCGCGGCCGTCGGTCAGCAGGTCCACGGCCTCACCGGGCAGATGTCCGCCCTTCACCAGCACCCACCGGGGACCGTACGACAGCAGCCGCTCTGCCGCGTGGCGCATGTCCGGCTCGTCGGTCACCGCGACACCGGTCAGCTCCGCGACCTCGTCCAGGTTCGGCGTCGTCACCGTGGCGAGCGGAAGCAGGCGGGTCCGTACGGCGTCCAGCGCGTCGTCGGCGAGCAGCCGGTCCCCGTGCTTGGAGACGCTCACCGGGTCCACCACGACCGGGGCCGCGACGTCCGCGAGCAGTTCGGCGACCGCCGTGACCAGCGCGGGCGAGGCCAGCATCCCCGTCTTGACCGCCTGGACACCGATGTCGTCGACGACGCTGCGGTATTGCGCTCGCACCGCCTCCACGGGCAGTTCCCAGGCCCCCTGCACACCGACGGAGTTCTGGGCCGTGACCGCGGTGACCACGCTCATCCCATGGGCGCCGAGCGCGAGCATCGTCTTCAGGTCGGCCTGGATGCCCGCGCCGCCGCCGGAGTCGGACCCGGCGATCGTCAGGACACGGGGCGGCGCGGTCATGCGCGGCCCTCCTTTCGAAGACGCAGTGGGGCGTACACGGCGAGTGCCACCAGGAACGCCACGTAGTACGAGACATCGGCGCCGTGCAGCGCATGGGCGACCGGGCCCACGTACAGGCCGGTGTCCATGAAGGGCACCGCCGCCGCGAAGGCGCCGGCGAACGCCACCAGCGGCGGCCACACCGACCGCGGCCGGGCACTGTCCGCCGCGAGATCGATCGTTGTGCCGCGCCGCGCGAGCCAGTCGACCACCACGATCGCCACGAACCCGGGGATCCAGTAGCCCACGAACAGCAGCACGTTCTGGAAGCGGGCGGTGGTGTCGGCGGCGTGCATCCACAGCACCAGCGGGAAGCCGAGCACCGCGGCCAGCGCCGCCCCCGCCGGTCGCGGCACGCGCACGCCGACGGTCTGCAGCGCGAGGGAGCCGCTGTAGTCGTTCATCGCGTTGCTGCACAGCGCCGCCAGCGCCACGGCCAGCAGGCCGAAGGCGCCCGCCGCGCCCCCGCCCAGCAGGGTGTCGACCCCGGCGGCCGTCTGGTTGGTGAGTACCGACGCGCCCCACAGCCCGAGCGCCTGGACGGCCACGAAGGACACCACGAGGCCGAGCAGCGTGCACCAGAACATCCGGGAGCGGGAGGTGGTGCGCGGCAGATAGCGGCTGAAGTCACTGGCGTACGGGGCCCACGACAGCGTCAGACTCAGCGCGACGGTGCTGGCCAGAACGAACGCGCCCGCCCGGTCGGCGCCGTGCGCGCTGCCCGAGGCGGCGGGGTGGACGCTGCCCGCCATGCGCAGGGCGATCAGGGCGAAGGCGACCGCGAGCACGAAGGTCATGACGATCTGGAGCCGGTGGATCGCCTCGTACCCGAGGACCCCGAGGGCTCCCTGCGCCAGCATGATCACCAGGACGCCCAGCCAGAACGGCCAGCCGCACAGGCGTGCCAGCGCGTCCCCGCCGAACAGTCCGATCAGCGCGTCCCAGGCGACCGACGACAGCCACTGCAGAACGCCCGGCAGCGCCACCGCACGCCCGAACGCGAGCCGGGCGAGCGGGAGCTGTCCCGCGCCGGTGCGGCTTCCCCAGGTACCGAGGTAGGCGGTGGGCACCGCGCCCAGCACCGTGCCCAGGACGACGGCGGCGAGGGCGGTGGTGAAGTCGAGCCCGAGCGCGATGCCGATGGTCCCGGTGAACACACCTGTCATGGTCAGGTTGGGGGCGAACCACACGGTGAACAGCCGGCCCGCGCCGCCGTAGCGGTTGCTCTCGGGGACCGGTTCGATGCCGTGTCCCTCGACCCTGAGGTCACCGGGAGCGGCGGGCATCCGTCCGTCGAAGACGGTTCGCCGGCCTTCGGCGGGCAGCCCGCCGGAAACATGCGCAAACGGCATGAAAGACATCCCTCCGCCAGTACGAACTGGTTCAGGTTCGACGGGTGTGATCTCAGCCCCTGCCTGGGGCACCCCGTGTCCGGTACGGCCGTCAGACTAACCCGAGCCCCGGGCCCGGCCATACGGAAGGGCAGCCTCCGGACCCGGCGGCGGTCCTTGCGGCGGCTCTGAGGGCCCGACCCCGATGCGTCACCGCCGGGTGCGCTCGAGTGGCCGTTCTTCGATGAATGCGCCTAATGCGGTTAATGCGCCTTCTGCGATTGCGGGGCAAGCTTTTTCTGCGACCGCCGGAGTGCCGAAGACGGCCAGACGCGGCAGGAGAGCCGGATGCGGCCGGACGCGGCAGGAGAGCCGGATGCGGCCGGATGCTCGGGGGAGCCGGATGCGGCCGGATGCTCGGGGGAGCCGCCGGTCGGGACGCCGCCCCGGCCGGGCGGCCGCGAACGGTCACCCGGCCCGACGGGCGATGGCCGGCGCGACGGCGAAGCGGCCGCGGGGCGCCTGGCGGTCGTCACCCGGCGTGTGCCAGCACCTCCTCGGCCAGTCTCCTGTCGAGGGCCGCCCGCACCAACGCGGCGGCCAGCACGGCCGGGTCGGTGTCACCGGCCAGTTCCGCCAGCTCGTCGGGGTCCTGCGGCAGGCCGAGCCGCTCGGCCCCGGCGAGGGCCTTGGCATCGAGGTAGGGCGCCGCCTCCGGCCACACTCGCTGCACCTCACGCAGGAAGATGTCCGCGCCGGCGGGACCGATCCCCGGTATCTCCTGCAGCAGCCGGCGCAGAGCCGGCACGTCCCCGTCCGCCTCCTTCCGCATGCGCCGCAGGTCGCCACCCCAACGTTCCGTCAGCAGCCTTGCCCCGTCGCCCAGTTGGGTCGCCGTTCGCTCGTCGTAGCGCCGGTATCCGCCCCGCCCCAGCGCGTCGACCCGCTCCTGCCAGTCGGCCTCGGCCATACGGCGCGGATCGCGCAGACCGGCCTCGTCCAGCGCCCGCACCGTCGCGAGAGCGATCGATCCGCGGATGCGGGCGCTGAGCAGCAGGGCCATCAACAGCAGCCGGTAGAGCGGCTGCGGGGCATCCTTGAGCCGGATGCCCGCCTCCTCGGCATAGGTGCGCCCCTGCTCGCCGACGAGTTCATCGATGACGCGGGACGCGTCGTTCCGGCGGGACATGACGGCCTCACTGCGGCGGCTTGAGCGGGTCGTGACCGAGTGTCATGAGCCGGTGGCGCCGGAGCTCCTCCTCCGCCTCGGGCTCGTTCTCCGTGTCCCGCTCCGCGGCGACGACGTCCACCACGTGGTACATCACCCGGATGTCGTCCTCCGTGAGATCCGTGCGCCGCTTCTGCAGGATCGCGAGGACGTGCCGCCCGGTCGGGGTGCCCGCCCGCTCGGGCAGCGGCTCGGACTCCTCGCCGGCGTCCCGCACGCGCAGCCAGGCCGCCAGTTCCTGGGAGGTCATGTTCACCACGCCGTGGAACTCGTCCCACAGTGCGTCCATCTCCAGGGCGTCGGTCATGGCGTACTCCTCTCCGCCGTCGCCGGTCGCGCTCGGTTCGCGTCCTCAGGCCTCGCGCGGCCAGTTCTCCGCCTCGAACATCCAGCGCTGCTTCTCCAGCTCCGCCGTGAGTCCGATCAGCAGATCCTGGGTCACCGGATCCGCCTTCTCCGTCTCGTCGATCCGCTCGCGCAGCCGGCCGATCGCCGTCTCCAGCGACTCCACCATCAGTCCCACGACCTCGTTGTCCCTCAGCCAGCCCTCCTTCACGCCCGGCAGGCCGAAGGCCGACGCGACGGTCTCCGGGCGGCCGTCCGGCGCCACGCCGAGTGCGGCGGCCCGTTCCGCCACGGTGTCCGCGTACGAGCGTGCCGTGGCCACCACCTCGTCGAGCTGGAGGTGAATCGAGCGGAACCTGGGCCCGACGATGTTCCAGTGGGCCTGCTTGCCGACCAGTGAGAGCCCGAGCAGATCGACCAGCGTCTCCTGCAGGGCCTGCCCCGTGACCCGGCGGGCGGGTTCGGGCAGCGTGCTCTTCACCACGGTCATCGCGCGCTTCTCCTTGTCGTTGTCCGACGGTCTCTGGCGCGGAGCAGTTCGGCACGCTCCTTTTCGTCGGTGCCGCCCCACACGCCCGCCGTCTGTCCGCTCTCCAGCGCCCAGGACAGGCACTCGGCGATCACCGGACAGCGGCGGCACACGCGCTTGGCGGCGGCGGTCTCCACCACGGCCGGCCCTGTAGAGCCGACGGGGAAGAAAAGCTCGGGGTCCTCGCCCACGCACGCCGCGTGCCACAACCACTCCATGGGCGCCCGGGTGCCCGGGACGGATCCGGTGAAACCCGGGCGCGGGAACGCGCACTGCCACGGTCCAGGGATCTTCCCGGTGGGCCGTCCGGCGGTCTATAGTCCAGAACCAGGAACAAAAACTAGCAGCGCTAATTACCTGTTCGAGGCCGCTCAGGAGTCCCGCCGTGCGTACCGTCCATTTCGCGGCAGCCCGCCGCACCCCCATCGGCAGACTGCGCGGCGCCCTGTCCTGCGTGCGCCCCGACGACCTCGCCGCGACGGTGATCCGCGGACTGGTCGCCGATCTGCCCTCCCTCGACCCGGCTCGCATCGACGACGTCTACTGGGGCGCCGCCAACCAGGCCGGCGAGGACAACCGCAACGTCGCACGCATGGCGGCCCTCCTCGCCGGTCTGCCCGACTCCGTGCCGGGCGCCACGGTCAACCGGCTGTGCGCCTCCGGCCTCGAGGCGGTCACCACGGCGGCCCGTACCATCGCCGCGGGCGAGGCCGACATCGTGCTCGCGGGCGGCTCCGAGTCCATGAGCCGCGCCCCCTTCGTACTGCCCCGCCCGGACGAGGCACTGCCGCACCGCATGGAGACCGCCGACACCCGCCTCGGCTGGCGTCTGGTCAACCCGGCGATGAGGGACCTCCATGGCCTGCTGTCCATGGGCGAGACCGCCGAGGAGGTCGCCGAACGGTACGGCATCGGGCGCGAGCGCCAGGACGAATTCGCCCTGCGCAGCCACCGCCTCGCCGCGGACGCCCGCAAGAACGGGTACTTCGACGCCGAACTCCTGTCCGTGACCAGGCCGGACGGCGCGGTGGTCACCGACGACGAAGGGGTGCGCGAGGACACCTCGTACGAGAAGCTGGCCCGCCTCAAGCCGGTCTTCCGCGAGGGGGGCTCGGTCACCGCGGGCAACGCCTCGCCCATGAACGACGGCGCGGCGGCCCTTCTGCTGGTGAGCGAGGAGGCCCTGAACGAACTGGGTCTCGAGTCCCTCGGCCGATATGTCGCGGGCGCCTCGGCCGGGGTCCATCCGGATGTCATGGGCATCGGCCCCGTCCCGGCCACCCAGAAGGTCCTGGCCCGGGTCGGCTGGACCGTCGGCGACATCCAGGAGGCGGAGTTCAACGAGGCGTTCGCCGCCCAGGCCCTCGCCTGCGTCGACCGCCTCGGCATCGACCCCGAGCTGGTCAACCCGACCGGCGGCGCCATCGCACTCGGCCATCCGCTCGGCTGTTCGGGCGCGCGCATCCTGACGACCCTCCTGCACCGTATGCGCCGCACCGGCGCGGCCCGCGGGCTCGCGACCATGTGCGTGGGCGTGGGACAAGGCAGCGCGCTGCTGGTCGAACGGCACTAGCCGTACGTCAACGGCGCCGGGCGCACGTCAGCAACAGGGGCGGGCGTACGGCAATGGGGCCGGGCGTGTCAGCAAAGGCGCAGGCCTACGTCAACGGGGGTGGCGGCCACGGACATTCAGGAGGAGCCGGGCTGCCGAGGAAGTCCGCCACGGGCCATCCGGCGAGACGGTTCTTACGTGACCGGATGTATGGACATAGCATCGGTCCCCGCATGAACACGATGACGCTCTGGAACATGTCCCCGTGGGGGTTCGCCGCGCTGGCCGTCGCGGCGTTGCTCGTCGGCTTCTCCAAGACGGCCGTTAGCGGCGCCAACACCGTCAGTCTTGCGATCTTCGCCGCCGTCCTGCCCGCCCGCGCCTCGACCGGCGTCCTGCTGCCCCTCCTGATCGTCGGCGACATCCTCGCCGTCCTCACCTACCGGCGGCACGCCCACTGGCCCACCCTGTGGCGCCTGTTCCCGGCGGTCGGGGCGGGTGTTGTCCTCGGCGCACTGTTCCTGGTGTGGGCCGACGACGGGATCGTACGGACGTCGATCGGCGCGATCCTGCTGCTGATGGCGGCCGTCACGGTGTGGCGCCGCCGGACCGGCGACCGGAGTGCACAACCCGACGCGGTGGCCACGCGCGCCGGTCGCGTCAAGGCCCGCTCCTACGGTGTCCTGGGCGGCTTCACCACGATGGTGGCGAACGCGGGCGGCCCAGTGATGTCCCTGTACCTTCTCTCGGCCGGCTTCCGCAAGCTCGGCTTCCTCGGCACCTCGGCGTTCTTCTTCCTCATCGTCAACGTCTCCAAGGTGCCCTTCAGCGCGAGCCTCCGCCTGATCGACGGCCGCTCACTGCTGCTGGACGCGGCGCTCGCGCTCTTCGTGGTGCCGGGGGCGATGATCGGCAAGTGGGCGGTGAACCGGATCAACCAGCGTCTGTTCGAGCAGCTGGTGATCGCGGCGACGGTCGTCGGCGCCGTCGAGCTGCTGCTGCGCTGAGCCCGGTCGGCCGACTACCGGAGCAGTGCGGGCAGGTCCGCGAAGGAGTCGAGGACATGGTCGGGTTCGCCGCTCGCGGATCGATGGGTCTCCGGCAGGTACTTGCCGGTCCTGACGAGCACTCCGGTGACACCGGCGCGCTGTGCTGCGAGGACGTCGGACTCGATGTCGTCCCCGATCATCAGCGCCTGGTCGGCACGGACCCCGACATGAGCCAGCGCCGCCTGGAAGAAAGCGGGCGAGGGTTTGCCGGTGACCTCGGCCTGCGTATGTGCGGCCTCCTCCAGTCCGATGAGGAACGCCCCGGCGTCGAGCTGCAGACCGCGGTCCGTGCGCCAGTACAGATTGCGGTGCATGGCGACCAGCCGGGCACCCTGCTGGAGATGGCGGAAGGCACGGTTGAGCGCCGCGTAGTCGAACTCGGGACCGGCGCCGCCGAGGATCACGACGTCGGGGGCGGTGTCGGTGTCGGCGCCGCCGGTGCCCTCGCCGCCCTCAACGGCTTCGGTGACGGTGACTCCGACGAGGTCCTCCTCGACGTCGCCGCTGTTGAGCAGCGAGCACCGCGCCCCCGGGCAGCGGTCGGCGAGGTACGCGGCGGTGACGGCGGGCGCGGTGAGGATGTCCTCGACGGTCACCGGGAATCCGGCCGCCGAGAGGGTCTCCGCGATCCACGCGCGCGTGCGGGACGTCGTGTTCGTGAGCAGCGCGACGGCGAGGCCGGAGTCACGGATCTCGCGCAGCGCCTCCACCGCGCCGGGCAGGGGCTTCCACGAGACGGTGAGGACCCCGTCGATGTCGATGAGCACGGCACGCACTGCATCCATGTGAGGACGATAACGAGCACCGTGCCCGGCCGCCGCCCGGCGGGCGGGACACAGGGGGAGCCGGGTCGCCCCGTACCCTCGACGTCATGTCCCCGCACGTCCTGGTCCTCGGCGGCACCACCGAGGCACGCGAACTGGCCACGTCGCTGGCCGCGCGCTCCGGCGTGCGGGTGACCACCTCCCTGGCCGGGCGGGTGTCACGGCCGGGGACCCTCGACGGCGATGTGCGCGTCGGCGGCTTCGGCGGCGCGCAGGGGCTGGCGGACTGGCTGCGCGAGCACCGCGTGGACGCCGTGGTCGACGCCACGCATCCCTTCGCCGTGGGCATCACGAGGAACGCGGCGTGGGCCGCGACGGCCACCGGTGTCCCGGCCGTGGTGCTGCGCAGGCCCGGCTGGAGCGCGGGCCCCGGCGACCGCTGGCACGAGGCGGCCTCACCGGCCGACGCTGCGGCGCTGCTGCCCCCGCTCGGCCGACGTGTCTTCCTCACCACCGGCCGACTCGGCCTCGGGGCCTTCGCGCACCTGACCGACCTCCACTTCGTCATACGGTCGGTGGAGCCGCCCGCGCCTCCCATGCCTCCCGACGCGGAGGTGCTGCTGGCCCGGGGGCCGTTCACGGTCGAGGGCGAGAGTGCGCTCCTGCGCGAGCACGACATCGACGCGCTCGTGACGAAGGACAGCGGGGGAGCCGCGACGGCGGCCAAACTCACGGCCGCGCGTGAGCTGGGGCTTCCCGTGGTCGTCGTACGCCGCCCGCCCCTGCCGGAGGGCGTGACCGTCGTGCCGGACGTGCCCGGGGCGCTGGCCCGGCTGGGGCTCAGCCCCCGCTGACGAGGCGTTCCATGCCGTACGGGCCTGACCCGACGGACGCGACGCTTTCACCACCCCGACGCGGCCGCTCGGCGCAGCGGTCATCCGGTCGCGCCGCCCTCGCCCCGTGGGCGCCTGCGCAGCAGATACGTGTCCATGATCCAGCCCTTGCGCTCTCGCGCCTCGGCCCTCACCCGCCCGATGTGCTCGGCAGTCTCGGCGAGGGGGCCGGAGGCGAGGATCTCGTCCGGCGTGCCGATGTACGCGCCCCAGTAGATGTCGATGTCCTGGTCCGTGTACTGCCGGAAGGTCTGGTGCGCGTCGAGCATTACGACCACGTCGTCCACCCCCTCGGGGAAGCCTTCCGCGAGGCGGCGGCCCGTGGTGATCTGGACGGGCCGGGCGACCCGGTTGAGCCCAGTGCGGTGCCTGGCGACGAGCGCCGAGACGCTGCTGATGCCGGGCACGACGTCGTACGAGAACGGCACCGTGCCCCGCTCCAGGACCTCCTCCAGGATGCCGAGCGTGCTGTCGTACAGCGCGGGGTCGCCCCACACCAGGAACGCACCGGTCTCGTCCCCGCCCAGCTCCTCGGCGATCAGCCGCTCATAGATGTCGGCGCGCGCCGAGCGCCAGTCGCCGACGGCGGGGGAGTAGGCGGAACCGCCCGCGGACCGGTCGCGCTCGGGGTCGCGCGCCTCGACCATGCGGTAGGTCCCCTCCCGTACATGTGCGTCGAGAATGTCGCGGCGCAGCTGGACCAGGTCCGACTTCACCTCGCCCTTGTCGAGGATGAAGAACACATCCGTGTCCTTCAGCGCCTTGACCGCCTGCAGGGTCAGGTGGTCGGGGTCGCCCGCCCCGATGCCGATGACATGAATCTTTCGCACGCCCAGAGTCTGCCGTACGCCCCTGACAACCCGCACACGCCCCTGCCGCGACCCGTCTCGGATCCGGCTCCGGGCCCCGCCCTCCGGCCGCTACCCGCGCAGCCGCGGAGCCCACTCCCGCGCGTCGACCGCGGTCGCCTCCCCCTCCACGACCGTGGCCAACTCCCGTGCCCACGAGGCCAGTTCCGCAATCTCGATGCCGTACGGCCGGGCCTGTCCCGCCCCGGCCGCCCACTCCTCGACGGCCCCGCCGCCGCGCCGCAGCAGCCGGGCGCCGCCGGTCCTGTTGCCGCGGGCCGCGTGCGTGAGGCCGACAGCGAGCTGGGCGAGCCCGCGCCACAGGGCGCGCTCCTCGCCGGGCCCCGACTTCCAGGCGTCCTCGAAGACCTCGTGCGCGTGAAACGGCTTCCCGGCGTCCAACAGCACCTGCGCCTCGGCGACGGTGTCCTCCGGGGTGCGTACGACTCCCTCCGGCTGGCGCGCCACGCCCTCCGAGCCGTACGGCAGCGGCCGCCCCAGCCCGTCCCGTGGCCGCGTGCTGCGGGCCCGTCCCTCCGCGTCCCGGTCGCGCCCCCCGCCCGACCTGCTTCCAGATGCCTCGCTCATACCCCGATTGTCGCGCGCCCCCGCCCGCTTCGGGGCAGCCACGGGTGTGGGGTAGAGTTCTGTCCGCGCGATCACGCGGATCACCGCGGCAAAGCGCACCGGGACGTGGCGCAGCTTGGTAGCGCACTTGACTGGGGGTCAAGGGGTCGCAGGTTCAAATCCTGTCGTCCCGACGGTGTGAAGGGTCTTCGCAGGCAACAGCCTGGAGGGCCCTTTTCGCATGCCGTGCCCGCTGCGGAAGGGCCTGGTGAGGCCCTCGCTGTGGCTCAGTCCGCGTCGGGTGCCGCGAAGGTCACCTCCTCCGTGTCGACGGTCCCCGCACGGCGCCCGGGCGCGGTCTGCCACCTCCAGTACAGATTCGTGTGGGCGATGACCTGCTGAGGAGCCGGCGCGCCGTACTCGCTGAGGTCCTCCGTCGTGTGCGCGTCGCCCACCAGCGTCACGTCGTATCCCCGCACGAAGGCCCCGTGCAGGGTCGCGCGGATGCACGCATCGGTCTGGGCGCCCGTGACGACGAGCCGGCCCACCCCGCGTTCGGCGAGCACCGCCTCCAGCCCGGTGTCCTCGAACGAGTCGAAGTAGCGCTTGGGGACCAGCGGCTCGGCGTCCAGGCGCACCAGGTCCGGCACGTACTGCCAGCTCTCGCTGTCCGGTTTGAGCTCGTCGCTCGAGTGCTGCACCCAGACCACGGGCACGTCCTCGGTGCGGGCCCTGCCGACCAGCGTGTTGATGTTCGCGATCACGCTGTCCCGGTTGTGGGAGCCCGCCACCACGCCGTTCTGGACGTCTATGACGAGCAGCGCGGTGTGCGGTCGGTTCGGCAGGGTCGTCATGGAGGCTCCCATCGGTGGTCGCGGATCCTGTGCCGACTCCCACACTAGGACGGGGTACTGACATCGACAGGGCCAGGCAGGTTCAACCGGCGCGCGGTACGCCCGGCACCCAGGCCGTCAGCGCAGCAACTCCGCCAGGCGGCGCCAGGCGGCCCGGGGAAGCTCGTCAGGGTCCCCGTCGCCGACCACCTGGACGGCCACGTGGTCCGCCCCCGCCGTGTGGAAGGCCTCGAGGCGTTCCCGGATCCGGTCGTCGTCGCCCCAGGCGAACAGCGCGTCGACCAGGCGGTCGCTGCCCCCGTCGGCGAAGTCGCCCTCGGTGAAGCCGAACTGGGCGAGGGCCTTCGTGTAGTTCGGCAGCTGCAGATAGAGGGCGAGGCTGCCGCGGGCCTTGGTCCGGGCGCTGTCCGGGTCGCGGTCCAGGACGACCATCGCCTCCGGCGCGAGCAGCGGTGACGGACCCAGGATCTCGCGGGCCCGGGCGGAGTGTTCGGGCGTGACCAGGTACGGGTGCGCGCCGGCGGCGCGGTCGCGGGACAGCTCCAGCATCTTCGGCCCGAGCGCGGCCAGGACGCGGCGCACGGCGGGCACCCCGGCGGCGTCCAGGGCGTCCAGATGGGCGACCATCGCGGAGTACGGGCGGCGGTACTGTTCCGCCAGTTTGGCGTGGCTCACCCCCAGACCGAGCAGGAAGCGCCCGGGGTGCGACTTGTCCACTTCGGCGAAGTGCGCGGCGGTGTCGGCCGCCTCGTACTGCCAGATGCTCTGGATGCCCGTCGCCACCACGAGGCGCGAGGTCGCCTCGAGGAGAGGCACGGCGTGGCGTACATGGCTGCTGCGGCCCAACCATGCCGCGCCGAACCCGAGTTCCTCCAGTTCGGCCACGGCCTCCGCCAGTTCGCTCTGCCTGGCCGGGTCCTCCGAACGCAGTCCGACACTCCAGATGCCGTACCTCCCGACGGTCTCCTTGAGGGAGACCGTGGCGTCCGTGCTCGTAACGTCGCCCATCCGTGGGATCCTTTCGCTTTCCATGCCGTGCCTGCCCGTGGATCACTTGATCACAGCTGTGCCCAACGGGCGGCCGACGCGGCGTATTCCACGCCGGACGTCCTCCCCGCGGAGTCACCTGGCAGCCATGACCACACCCCTTGACTTCACAAGACCCCCGCGCGACATTCCCTGACGCTGCATCAGGAGTGGGCTGTCTCCGGGAGCACCGCACAGCGCCGGGAACACTCGCGGAGCACCGCACCGCCTCACCGCCGTACCGCCCCTCGTCACCGGAGCGATCTGCCATGCCCCCAAGCACGGACCCCGCGAGACGTACCGCACTCCCCGCGACGGCCGTCCCGTCGCGCCGACAGGTACTCGGCGCCGCCGGTGCCGGACTCGCCCTCGCGTCCGGGCTGCCGGGGGCCGTCGGTGCGGCACGGGCGGCCGACCTGCCCCCGCTCGGCACGTACGACGTCGTGGTGACCGGCTCCGGCGCCGCGGGCATGACCGCCGCGCTGACATCCGCGCACCAGGGGCTGAGCTGCGTCGTCGTGGAGAAGGCGGCCACCTTCGGCGGCTCGGCGGCTCGCTCCGGCGCGGGCATCTGGATCCCCAACAACTCCGTCATCCTCGCCGCGGGTGTCCCGGACACCCCGGCGAAGGCCGCCGCCTACCTCGCGGCGGTCGTGGGCCCGGACGTCTCCGCCGAACGACAGCAGGCCTTCCTCGACCGCGGGCCCGACATGATCTCGTTCGTGATGGCGCACAGCCCGCTGCGCTTCCGCTGGATGGAGGGGTACAGCGACTACTATCCCGAACTGCCCGGCGGACTGCCGAACGGCCGCTCGATCGAACCCGACCAGTTCGACGGCACCATCCTCGGCGCCGAACTCGCCCACCTCAACCCGCCGTACATGCCCGTCCCGGCCGGCATGGTCGTCTTCAGCGCCGACTACAAGTGGCTCACCCTGGCTGCCGTCAGCGCCAGGGGAGCCGCAGTCGCCACCGCATGCCTTGCCCGTGGCACCAAAGCCGCGCTGCTGGGCCAAAAGCCCCTCACCATGGGGCAGTCGCTGGCCGGGGGCCTGCGCGCGGGGCTGCTCGCCGCCAATGTGCCCGTATGGCTGAACACCCCGCTCACCGACCTGTACATCGAAGGCGGAGCGGTCACGGGGGCGGTGGTGACCCGCGACGGCACACCGGGTCTGATCCGGGCACGGCGCGGGGTCGTCGTCGGCTCCGGCGGCTTCGAGCACAACGCCTCCATGCGCGAGCGGTACCAGCGGCAGCCGGTAGGCACCGAGTGGACGGTGGGTGCCCAGGAGAACACCGGCGACGGCATCCGGGCGGGCGAGCGGGCCGGTGCCGCGCTCGATCTGATGGACGACGCCTGGTGGGGCCCGGCGATTCCGCTGCCCGGGCAGCCCTACTTCTGCCTCGCCGAACGCACCCTGCCCGGCGGTCTGTTGGTGAACGCCTCCGGCGCCCGGTTCGTCAACGAGGCCGCGCCGTACAGCGATGTCGTGCACACCATGTACGACCGGAACACCACCGACCCGGACATCCCCGCCTGGCTGATCGTCGACCAGAACTACCGCAACCGGTACCTCTTCAGGGACGTCGCGCCCGTCCTGCCCCTCCCCGATGCCTGGTACGACTCCGGCGCCGCACACAAGGCCTGGACCCTGGATGCCCTTGCCGGGCAGATCGGCGTGCCCGCCGCGGCGCTGCGCGCCACCGTCGGCCGCTTCAACTCCCTTGCCCTCGGCGGCAAGGACCCCGATTTCCACCGCGGAGACAGCGTGTACGACCACTACTACACGGACCCCGCGGTCACACCGAACTCCTGTCTTGCACCCCTGTGGCTGCCCCCCTACTACGCTTTCAGGATCGTCCCGGGTGACCTCGGCACCAAGGGCGGAATGCGCACCGACGCCCGGGCGCGCGTGCTGCGCCCCGACGGCTCGGTGATCACCGGTCTTTACGCGGCCGGTAACGCCAGCGCCGCGGTCATGGGCCACAGTTACGCGGGCGCGGGCTCGACGATCGGTCCGGCGATGACCTTCGGGTACATCGCCGGGTTGGACCTCGCGGCGGGGGAGTGAGGGCCGGCTCGTACCCGACAGGGGCGCAAAGCCGTAGCAACGGTTCATATAGGCTGCTCGCTTCGGTTCCCACAGCCCGAGTGCCCCGGAGAGTACCCGTGACCGTAGCGTTCGTCCCGGCCGATGCGGCCGGTTCGCCCGGCGAGGAGAAGCCCGCAGCCGGAACGTCGGCCGACGGCATGTCCGCCATCGAGACGGCTTCCGCCAACGAAGGGTTCTGGGTCGAGCCCGGAGCGGCCGGCGGGACGGAACCGTCCACGGCAGGGCCCGACGTCACCGGGGCGCGGGACGTGACCGAGGCACCGGACATGGCCGCGGCGCTCGAGGTGGCCGAGGTGGTCGCCCGTGACGCCCGTGAGTTCGGCGTGTACGCGCGCACCGGTGGCTGGGCCTTCGCCCTGAAGGTGGCGCGCAGCGTACGGCCCGGCGGGCAGTCGGCGGGGGAGACCCCGAAGATCTCCGCCAAGAGGTTCGCCGAGCTGGCGGGGTGCTCACCGGAGCGGGTCATGCGCTACTACAAGGCGTGGGACAAGGCCGCCGACGACGGACTCGTCCCGCACTTCGAGATCCTCGTCCCGGGCCAGGAGATCGAACTGCCGGACTCCGACGCGTGGCTCTCGTACTACACCTCCCGTTCCGGCGCCGCCTCGGAGCGCGGCACCGCCATCGCGGCGGCGGCCGAGGCCGAGGGCATCCGGCCCACCAAGGCACTGGAGGTCGCCGAGAACCCCACCGCGCTGCGGGCCGCCATCCTCGCCGACCCCGCCACCGCCCGGGCCGCGCGGGCCGCGCTCCTCGACCGGCTCAGGGAGGACCCGGTCCTGCAGACGGAGCTGGCCCGTGACATCGCCCGTACCGACGAGCTGAAGAAGGCCGTGGCCGGCGAGACCCGGGCGGCGGACCGTATCGGCTATGTGCGGCAGATCGTCGAGAACGGGCAGGTCAGGACCCCGGCCGGGCAGACGATCGACGCACCCGTCGGGCTGCGCGAGGAGGCCGAACGCCATCTGTCCCTCATCGACGAGCTCGACGACGGTGAAGACGCCGGGCAGTGGGCCTCGGAGGCCTACGACACGGTGAAGGAACTCGTCGTCCAGGCCGTCGAGGCCGACCCCGAACTGCGCCTGCGGGAGCGCCGTACGAAGCTCTACAGCAGCCTGCAGCGGGCGACGAAGGTCTTCGAAGAGCTGACGTTCGAGGACGTGGACGATCTCGACGACCTCTACGAGGACGACATGCTCCAGCGCCTGGAGGAGCTCCAGGCGGCCGTCGGCACCTGTATCGCGGCCCTCCGCAAGGCGGCACCCGCACAGTCGTGACACGCGGCAGGACCTCGCGGAATTCGGTGGAGCTCGGTAGGTTCGCTGTCGAGGCGCGCCGTGGGGCAGCGCCTCGGTTTGTGGTTGCTGTGTTGTGAGAGGTGCGTCAGCTGTGTTGATGACAGGCAAAGTGCTGCGTTTTGACGAGGTGCGTGGTTACGGCTTCATCGCTCCCTTGGAACCGGGCGAGGACGTCTTCATGCACGCGAACGATCTGCTCGACGAGAAGTACCTGTATCAAGAGGGAAGCGAAGTCGAGTTCTTCAGGGAGATGGGCGAGAAGGGCCCGAAGGCCTCGCAGATCCGTCTCGTCTACCAGCCGTCCACGAACCGGATCCCCGGCCGCCCGGCCGTGCCGGGCCAGGCGGCGGCGGGCACGCCCGGCGAGTCCGCCGGAGCCGAGGGCAGCGCCCCGGGCGCCGCACAGTTCCGCTCCGAACTGACCGAAGTGCTGGTCGAGTCGGTCGACACGCTGACCGCCGCCCAGATCAAGCAGATCCGCGGATGCGTCGTCGAACTGGTCCGGGCCAGGGGCTGGCTCGCTCCCTGATGAACGAGCACGACATCAGGGACCGTGGAAAAGCCCCCGATCAGGGATGGATCACATCGTGACAACGGCCTCTTCGACCGATCTGTGGGTGCGCCGCTACCACCCCGCACCGACAGCACCCACCCGCCTGGTGTGCTTCCCCCACGCCGGCGGCTCGGCGAACTTCTACTTCCCGTTCTCGGCGGCCCTCGACGGAGTGGCCGAGGTGGCCGCCGTGCAGTATCCGGGCCGGCAGGACCGCCACACCGAGAAGGGCATCGAGGACATCGCCGACCTCGCGGATCAGGCATACGAGGCCCTGCGCCCCTGTGCCGACCGGCCGTTGGCGTTCTTCGGGCACAGCATGGGCGCCGTCCTGGCCTTCGAGGTCGCCCGCCGCTTCGAGCGGGACGGCCAGGAGCCGGTGCGTGTGTTCGCCTCAGGACGCCGCGCGCCCTGCACCCACCGGCCCGACAGCGTGCACCTGCGCGACGACGACGGCATCATCGCCGAGATGCGCAGGCTGAACGGTACCGAGCCCCGGCTTCTGGTCGATGACGAACTGCTGCGCATGGTGCTGCCCGCCCTCCGCAGTGACTACACCGCCATCGAGAACTACCGGGCCGAACCCGGCGCGACGATCGCGAGCCCGGTCACCGTGCTCACGGGCGACGCCGATCCGCGTACCTCCCTCGACGAGGCGCGGGCCTGGAAGCAGCACACCACGGGCGACTTCGACCTCAGGGTCTTTTCCGGGGGGCATTTCTATCTCACCGAACGTGCCGCCGAGGTGATCGAGGTGGTGAGGGCCCGTCTCTGACGGCCTGACATGCCCCGTCCTGGTTGCCGTGAGTCAGTGCGCGGCCACAGGCCCGGGGCCGGGCGGGTCGTGGTGGATCGTGCTGGAGGCGCCGGTCAGACGTGCGCCGCTGCCGCCATGAACGGTGGCGACGATCTCGGCGCCGATGGACAGGGCGGTTTCCTCCGGGGTGCGCCCGCCGAGGTCGAGTCCGATGGGGGAGTGGAGGCGACCGAGTTCCGGCTCGGTGACACCGGCCTGACGCAGTTTTCGGACACGGCCCTCATGGGTGCGGCGGGAGCCCATGGCGCCGACGTAGGCGACGGGGAGCCGGAGGGCGCGCGCGAGGAGCGGGACGTCGAACTTGGCGTCGTGGGTGAGGACGCACAGCACCGTGCGGCCGTCGACCTCCGTGGACTCCAGATAGCGGTGCGGCCAGCCGACGACGACCTCGTCGGCCTCCGGGAAGCGGGTGACCGTGGCGAACGCCGGCCGGGCGTCGCACACGGTGACGTGGTAGCCGAGGAACTTCCCGACCCGCACCAGCGCGGCGGCGAAGTCGACCGCGCCGAACACGATCATGCGCGGCGGCGGGACGCTGGACTCCACGAGCAGGGTGACCGGCTGCCCGCACAGCGAGCCGTCCGCGCCGACGGTGATGCTGCCCGTGCGGCCCGCCTCCAGCAGTGCGCGGGTCTCGGCCGCCGCGGTGCGGTCCAGCTCAGGGCGACCGCCGAGGGAACCTTCGGGTGGCCCGTCCGGGCGTACGAGCAACGCCCGGCCGAGCAGCTCGGGCGGCCCGTCGGCGACACGGGCCAGGGCTGCCGTGGATCCGTCCGCGGCAGCCGCCAGAGCGGCTACGAGGACCTGGCGGTCGGGTCGGTCGGCGTGCACCGGGGTGACGAGGACGTCGATGACTCCGCCGCAGGTCAGACCGACGGCGAAGGCGTCCTCGTCGCTGTAGCCGAAGCGCTCCCGTACGGTGCCGCCGTCCTGGAGCGCCTGCCGGCACAGCTCGTACACCGCACCCTCCACGCACCCGCCGGAGACCGAGCCGATCGCCCTGCCGTCGGTGTCCACGGCCATGGCCGCGCCCGGCGGCCGTGGTGCACTGCCGCCGACCGCGACGACCGTCGCCACGGCGAAGTCCCGACCTTCCTCCGCCCAGCGGTGCAGGTCGGTGGCGATGTCGAGCACGGCGTTCTCCGGGGGTGACGGATCCGGGGGATCGGTGTGCCGTCGAAGTGATCCCCCCATTCACCTCATATCACCCAAATTAACAGAACAGTGGACCCTTGCCGACGGACCGATGTTCCGCCGGATCGACGGGTGTGACACCGGTCAGCGCTGCCGCCAGCCCTGTGCCTGAAGAGCTTCGCTCAGGGGCGCAGCCCGGCCGGGGGCGACGCTGATGTGGGCCAGGCCGGCGGGCTGGCCGGTGGCGTGCTCGATGCGGATGTCCTCGACATTGACGCCCGCCCGGTCGGCGTCCTTGAACAGCCGCGCCAGCTCGCCCGGCTGATCTCCGATCATGACGGTCACCGCCTCGAACCGCTCGGGCCGGGTCCCGTGTTTGCCGGAGATCCGCGCACGCCCCCGCTGCCCCTTGCGCAGCATGTTCTCGACGGTCTCGGCGCCACTGCGGCGCTTGGCCTCGTCCGTCGTGGCGATCGAGCGGAGCCCCGCGACCATCCGCTCCAGGTCGGCGCCCAGTTCCTCGAGCAGGTCGGCCACCATTCCCGCGTTGGCGCTCAGGATGTCCAGCCACAGCCGGGAGTCGGCCTCCGCGATTCGGGTGAGGTCCCTCAGGCCCGGCCCGGCCAGGCTCACCGCGCGCTCCCCGGCGTTCTCCAGGCGCATGGCCACCAGGCTCGCGACGACATGGGGCGCATGGGAGACCAGCGCCACCGCCCGGTCGTGCGCGGCGGCCTGCATCACCACCGGCACCGCGCCGCACAAGGCCACCAGCTCCAAGGCCATGTTGAGTGTCTCGGTGTCGGTGTCCGCCGTGGGGGTGAGCGCCCAGGTACGCCCCTCGAACAGATCGGCCCGGGCCGTCAGCGGGCCGCTGCGCGACGCACCGGCCATCGGATGACCGCCTATGTAACGGGAGGTGTCGCAGCCGAGGGCGATCACGTCATGCTGCGGCTCCGCCTTGACGCTCGCCACATCGGTGTAATGCCGCGCCACGCCCTCCGCCTGTGCGTCCGCCAGCACCCTGCCGACCAGCGGCGGTGGTATCGCCACGATCGCCAGATCCACAACTGCGCCCGGTGGTTGCGCCGTTCCGGCACCCAGCGCCGCCGCCGTCCGTACCGCTCCCGAGTCCACGTCCCGAAGGTGCACGCTCACGCCGCGCGCTCGCAGAGCCAACGCCGCCGAGGTGCCCATCAGTCCCGTACCGATCACCAATGCGGTGTGCATAACGGCAGGCTCCATCCCGTCGGTTGCCCGGCCCGTCGGGACCTTAGACGGCCGATACAGCCGGACGAAAGCTCGCACTGGGCCTGAACGCGTCATCCTGCCGATGTACGAGGGGATCGGTGCCGACCGGCCCGCCTCCTACCCGTAGTACTTCAGAGCTACCCGGACGGTTCGATCCCCGGCTGGACGCCGATGACCGTGCGCCATCCGTAACTTCGGTGCCGGAAGTACGACACACCTCGGGTACGGAAGGACTCCCGCTGGCCATGGCGCCCCACCCCCGCACGAGCCGCCTGCGCCGAGCGCTGCTCGCCGCCTTTGTCACCGCTTCGGTGGCCGTGCCGATATCGGGCGCGGCCACGCCGGCTGACGTACCGGCGTCCGCGCCGACCGTCAGGGGCCCGTTGCGCACCGCCACTCCGGCAGCCCTGACCGAGCGGTACGCGGCGACCCGGGCCGACATGAGGGCTGCCGCACGGATGGCCGAGGACCACGGCGACAGGAAGCGGGCGGACGCACTGCGCATCATGGCCGGCCCGGCACGTCACTTCCTCTCCTTCGACGGCCGGAACGGGGGCCGCAGCGTCGAGGTCTTCGGCAACCTCTCCCGGGCCGAGCGGCTGGCCGTGCTGGTCCCCGGCGCGGGCATCAGCGTCGACAACTACTGGCGGTTACGGAAGGGTGCCCTCGCACTGCTGGGTCAGCTGGGCGACCGGACCGCCGTCGTGGCCTGGCTCGGATACCGGACCCCGGTCACGGTGAGCGTGCCGGCGGCGACCTCGGGCCGGGCCGAGGTCGCCGCATCCGAACTCCGCGTGTTTCTTGCCGCGTTGGGCGAGCTCAGGCCCACGGCCCGCACTTCCCTCGTCTGCCACTCCTACGGCACCGTCGTCTGCGCCCATGCCGCCTCCGGGTTGAGGATCGCGGACATCGTCCTGTACGGCAGCCCCGGCACCGGTTACGACAACGTCGCCGCGCTGCACACCAGGGCCACCGTCTGGGCGGCCCGGAGCAGCGGCGACTGGGTCGCGAACGTCCCGCACACCAGGCTCCGACTGCCCTTCGTCACCGTCGGATTCGGAACCGACCCGGTCTCGCGCGAGTTCGGCGCCAGGGTCTTCGCGGCGGGTGTCGGTACCCACAGCGACTACCTGAAGCCAGGCTCCGAGCCGCTCAGGAACATCGCGCGGATCGTGAACGGCCAGAATCCGGAGGCCTCTCATGCGTGACATCGTCCGTCGGATCGACGCCGCGACCCCTCCCGACCGCGACCGTGCCGTCGACGCCCTGCGCGGCCTCGCCATCCTCGGCGTGGTGCTCGGCCACTGGCTGGTGACCGCCCTGGTCACCGACAGCGGCACCCTGCACGGCGCCAGCCCGCTCCAGTACATGCCGCAACTCACGCCGATCTCCTGGGTGTTCCAGACCCTCGCGGTCTTCTTCCTGGTGGGCGGGCAGGTGGGCGCGAAGAGTTACGCCGTCGCCCGCGCCCAAGGCACGACCTATCCGCGGTGGCTCGGTACCCGCATTGCGCGGCTGTTCCGGCCGGCCGCCGTCCTGCTTCTGGTGTGGACCGTCGCGGTGGTCGTGATGCTCGCGGCGGGGGTCGACTGGGTGACCTTGTACACCCTGTGCAAGCGGGTACTGTCCCCGCTGTGGTTCCTGCTGGTCTTTGCGGGCCTGACCGCGGCGACGCCGCTGGTGGCGAAGTTGCATCCGCTGTGGCCGCTCGCAGTCGTGCTGCACATCGACCTCATCCGGTTCGGACTGCACGGGCCCGACTGGCTCAGCAACGTCAATGTGGCGGCCGGCTGGCTGGTCCCGTACTGCCTGGGTGCGGCCTGGGCCCGCGAGGGCCTGCACAACCGCGCGACCGGCTGGACCCTGCTGCTGGGCGGCGCCGCCGTCACCACCGGGCTCATCCTCTGGGCCGGCTACCCCGCGTCCATGGTCGGCGTGCCGGGCCAGCAGATATCCAACCTCGACCCGCCCAACCTGGCCTCCGTCACCTTCGGTCTCGCCCAGTGCGGCGCGGCACTGCTGCTGCTCGGCCCGCTGCGGCGGGTCCTCGCACGGCCGGCCGCCTGGGCGGCGGTGGCGCTGGTCAACCTCTCCGCGATGACCATATTCCTGTGGCACCAGACGGCGATGATGGCGGTCACGGCGCTCGGGCTGCTTGCCGGCAGGCCCCTGCCCGGGCTGCACACCGTGCCCGACAGCGCGGTCTGGGTGTTCGCGAGGCTGGCCTGGCTGCCCGTGTTCGCCGTCGCGCTCCTGATCTGCTGGGCCGCGTTCCGGACGTACGAGCACGGAGGGGCGCGCGGCGGCGGCCGCGTGGGCCGCGTGGTACGTCAGGGGCGTCCCGCGCCGTCGGAGCTGACTCGACGCGTCTAGGGTGGTTCTCGTGAAGGAGGCGGGGGCGGGGGAGAGGATCGCGGCGGCCGTGCGGACCGTGCCGCGGACCCTGCGCAGGGACCTCTGGACGGCCGACTCCGGTCCCCGCCCTCGGGGGCGTCGGCCGCGCTGGCTGTCGGCGCTCGAGCTTTCTCCTCCCGCCCTGTTCGGAGTGTGCCTGTTCCTCATCGACTGGAACCGCTACTTCTACGGCTACCGGTTGGGAGTGCTCGGCGTCCTGGTCGCCGTCGGCCAGTCAATGCTGCCCGTTCTGGCGCTCCACCGCCCGATCCCGGCCTGGTGCACATCGATCCTGATGCAGCTGGCGCTCGTGGTCGCTGGGCTCGCCGTCGGCGGCACCGCTGTCGGCGGACATCCGACCTGGTCGGGTCTCGAACTCGCGCTGCAGGCATGGGTGCTGTTCCTGGTCGCTCTGCGGTCCCGGCCCCGGGTCGCGGTCGAGGCGCTGTTGATCAGTGTGGCGACGGGCCTGCTCTCCGTCCTCGCCTGGGGCTACGAAGGCTGTGCCATCCTCACCGTCGCGGTCCTCGCGATCGCCACGCTGGTCGGCTCCGCGCTGCACGGCCGCGATGTGGCACGTAACCAACTGGTCGCACAGGAGGAACTCACCGCCGAGGAGCGGGCCCGGCGCACACTGCTGGAGGAACGCGCCCGGATCGCCCGCGAATTGCACGACGTGGTCGCCCATCACATGTCGGTGATCTCCATTCAGGCACAGGCCGCCCCGCACCTGGTCGAGGACCCGTCCGCGGAGCTGAAGGAGAACCTGGAGAGCATCCGCCAGAACGCCAAGGACGCCCTCACCGAACTGCGTCAGGTGCTCGGTGTCCTGCGCTCCGAGCACCCCGAACCGGACGTCGAGCGGCACGTTCCGCAGCCCACCCTGGACCGGCTGGACGAGCTGGTCGACAACGTGCGCGGTGCCGGGCTCACCGTCACGACCCGGACCACCGGGGAGCCCGTGCGACTGACGCAGGCCATCGAACTGTCGGCGTTCCGTATCATCCAGGAGGCACTGAGCAACGCGATGCGGCACGCGCCCGGTGCGGAGGTTCGGGTCGGTCTCGACTACCGTGCGTCCGACATCCTGATCCGCGTGATCAACACCGCGTCGGCCCTGCCCGACCTGATGTCCCCGGGCAGCGGACACGGGCTGCTGGGGATGCGCGAACGCGCCGCGACGCTCGGTGGCGGCGTGGCTTACGGTGCCACTGCCGAGGGGGGCTACGAAGTGACCGCCGTGCTGCCCCTGCGGTTACCCGCCGGACCCTCCGACCCCGTAGAGGACACCGCATGACGACCATCCGCGTGCTGATCGCCGACGACCAGATGATGGTCCGCCAGGGCCTGACGGTGTTGCTCAACGCCGAGCCCGGAATCGAGGTCGTCGGACAGGCCGTGGACGGGATCGATGCCGTCGCCAAGGCCGCCGAACTCGACCCCGACGTCGTACTGATGGACATCCGGATGCCCCGGCTCGGGGGTGTCGAGGCGACACGCCGCATCACCGCGCCCGTCGGCGCCACCACCAGGGTCCTCGTGCTGACGACGTTCGATCTCGACGAGTACGTGTACGAGGCGCTGCGGGCGGGCGCCTCCGGGTTCCTGCTCAAGGATGCGTCGGCGACCGAACTCGCCTACGCGGTACGGGTGGTGGCGGCCGGGGAGGCCGTGCTCGCACCGAACATCACCAAGCGCCTGATCGCCGAATTCTCCCGGGAGAGGGACGCGCCTCGCGCTCCCCTCAAGGGCCGTGCGGGCAATTTGACGGAGCGTGAGACAGAGGTGCTGGCCCTGATCGCGCAGGGCCTGACGAACGCGGAGATCGCCGAACGCCTCGTGGTTGCCGAGCAGACGGTCAAGACCCATGTCAGCCGGATCCTGGTCAAGCAGAGTCTGCGTGACCGGACCCAGGCGGCGATCTTCGCGTACGAGACGGGGCTGGTGCGCCCGGGCGGCTCCTGAACCGAGGTCACGCGCGGGGACGGATGAGGGAGCCCCGGTGCCGGCGCGGCCCCGGGGCCCCCTCATCGCGTGTGTTCCCGTCAGCCCTCGACCCAGCCGTGCTTCTTTGCGAACTGCAGCAACCCGCTGCGAACCGCGATGATCTGACTGCCCGTCAGAGAAGGCTCCGCCTGCAGCAGCACCTCGGTCACGTCTCCGGTGTACTCGTCGTGGCGCAGCACATCGCACAGGGCGTCGTCGTGGGCCGACTGCCGGCCCGCGGTGGCGGGGGCCGCCGGTGGCGTCACCGGGGTGCCGTCGGCGTTCGTGGCGAGCCGTACCGAAGACGCCTTGGGGCCCCGGTCCCCCTCCTCGATCTCGAATTCGACCGCGACACCGGAACGGACATAGGACTCCGGTATCAGCATGTCGTTCACATGGAGAAAGACGTCCTCTCCGCCGTGATCGGGAGCGATAAAGCCATAACCCCTAGTGCCGTCGAACCGGATCACCCGACCAGCTACCACACCAACCCCCAAACAACGGCGGGCCCCTTGCCCGCATGTACCTGGCTCCAAGATTAGTACGGAGACGGCCGCGACGGCGAAGGGAAGCGGGGTTCGGGCGCGGCTCCGGCGATCTCGGCGACTTCGAGTGCTGTACGAGCCCGTCACGAGAGGTCCGAGAGAGGATGACGCAGCTGTACATTCTGGTGCAGAAGGAGCACTGGGCGCCCATGGTCCGAGCGCCCAGTGCACGGTGAGGAGGGTTTCGTCATTGCCCCGTCATGAGCAAGGAGCGGTGTGCCGACGCAATGCGAAAACCGCCTCGTCGAGCTAGCCGACCGTCCTGTGGGCGAGCGGCCGGTCGCGTTCATCCAGATACTGCGCGAACTTCAGCCAGGTGGCGGCGTATTGGCGGGCGAGACTTCCGACCAGCGGCCCGCAGTGCGGCGGTACCGCGGCGGTCAGGTCGGCCCACTCCGCCGCCGCGTTCTGCTGGAGGAGCCGGAGGAGATGCCGTCCCTCCTCCTTGAGCCGCAGCGAGGGGTCCCGCAGCAGCTTTTCGAGCACCACGCCCGGATTGGGCTGGGCCGGTTGCCCTGCTCGTTCGTGCCTTCGCCGTGCTCCGTCGGAGGCAGAGGCGACACAAGCCCCGTCCTCGGGCCGGGTCTCGGACTCGGTCGCGGGTGCGGAAGCAAGCTCCGAAGCGGGTACTTCGGAGGGCTGGACGGCCTGGGGGCGCGTGGTCGAGGGCAACTCGCCCGCCTGGATGCGCTTGCGAACATCACTCGCCGTGGCCGGTGAGATTCCCGCGATTCGCGCGACCTCGCGCAGCGAGGCCTGAGGGTTCTCGGCCATGACCTCGGCGGCTCGCCACCGGCCCTCCGCGCTACTGAGCGGGCGCACGCGTCCGTCGCGTCCCACGCGTGCGTTCAACTGCGGCATCGAGTCGGTTAAACGGCGCCGGATCGAGGCCACGGCCTTGGCTCCCAGGCCCGACGCGCGGGCGATGGCCCGGTCGGACATGTGTGGATGCGAGGCGATGATCCGTGACGCGGCGGCGCGCCGGTCGGCCTGTGACAACGGCAGGCCGTGCGCGACGTTCGCCTCGACCGCGCGCAGGAAGGCGTCTTCCTCGGAGCCTTCGAAGAATTCGACGTCGATGGTGGCCTGCCCTCGGACCAGGGCGGCCAGAAGACGGTGGGTGCCATCGATCACGCGCATGTCGGACCGGCGGACGAGTATGGCGGGCAGGGGTGCGTCGAGCTCGGCCAGCCGCGCGACGTGCTCCTGGTCGGGCCCTTGGGAGCGCGGAGACTCCCCCGGCAGAAGTGCCGCGATCGGAATGGGTGTGGTGTTCGCCGTACGCGATTCGGCCGGTCTGGAGACGCCGGTCGGACGACTGATGGTCCCGTTCTGTACTGGAACAAGTATCCCATCTTCTAGCCTTTGCACTGATTCACCCCGTTTATCGATACTCATGTGCTGCTTGCCGCGGGATCTCCGCCGTGCTGCACCGTCCCTGCGCTGATCACTGGAGGCGAGGATGGCCCGACGGCGAGGGAGCGTGACATCGGTCGGCCGTCGCGGCGAGGGATCCAACGTGCCGCTGAGGCCCAACAGGTTCGAGAGCACGCCGAGTTCGAGACCCCGCCCCGTGCGCTGCCGGTGCGAACGAGATGTGCCGGTGGGAGGGCAGCCGACGGTGCTTCTGTGCGCCCGGCTCGCCGCGTTGGTGGTCTGCATGATCAACGCAGCGTCGTCGCATCGAAGGACACCGTCGGTTCACCCTTCCGGGAGGTCGTGTCGCACAGTGCTGTTTTCGATCTTGCGCTGCCCCGCGTGATCGACTGTATACGGGGGAGCCGATCGATTGGGAGCGCACTCATGATCATGTCTGGTCGTGACGGTGTCGAGATGTTCAATGCCGGACGTTTTTGATCAGGTCTCTCCGGTTTGTTGATCCATCAAAGAAAAGGGCTCCCGCGGTGGATGACTTCGACAAGCGGCTGTAAAGAACGAATGAAAGTGCGCACCGTTGGTCGCGGATTCGTGTATAAGGGGTCAGTTGCTCTTTGGATCGTTCCAAGTCTTGAGGGCAGGGCGATTGCGCAGAGAGCGGGTGCCGACAGCCCGACCCCCGCGCCTCCGTGTCGGAATCTGAGGGGAGTTGTCTTCACTCAGGAGATGGCACGAGACAACCAAAGGTTCACTTCCCATGGCGCGCCGGTGTGAAGAGTTCGGTCCCGTGGGCGAGAGAGACGGCCCGGGGCGACAAGCCGTCACCCCCTGGCTCCCGCGGACGGGCTGCCGTCACACCCCCAGCCGGCGCGTCAGCGGTCGGCGTGCCAGGAACAGGGCGGCGCCCGCGGCCAGGGTGACCAGTGCCAGTGCGAGGAAGTAGGCCGGGGACGGCGACGCGTTCCCCGACGCCTTCAGCGCGTTGCCGCCGATCCCGCCGCCGAGCGCGCCGGCCAGCCAGAACAGCCCCACCATCTGGCTCACGAACGTGGCCGGTGCCACGGCGGTGGTGGCGCTCATGCCGACCGGGGCGAAAGTCACCTCGCCGACCGCCAGCAGCAGGAAGGCCAGCACCAGCCACAGTGGCGACACCCGGCCGCTGTCCGCCGACGCGGCCTGCCACGCGGCGAGCGCCATCACCCCGAAGGCCAGGCCCGTGCTCAGCATGCCGATGCCGAACTTGACCGCCGTGCACACCCGGTCCCCGGCCCGCTTCCACAGCGCGGCGAACACCGGCGCCGTGATCAGCACGAACAGCGGCACCGCCGACTGGAACCAGCTCGCCGGCACCGTGAGGCCGAACATCGAACGGTCCGTCGACTCCTTGGCGAAGAGCGAGAAGACCGAGCCGCCCTGCAGAAACATCGCGAAGAACAGGGCCGATGCCAGGAACAGCCAGATGTACGTCCGCACCCGGACCCGCTCGGGCGCCGACAGCAGCGGATTGCGCAGCAGCCGCCAGAAGAACACCGTCGGCACCGCCACGGTCAGCAGCCCGACGAGCGCCATGACATGACCGATCCGGAAGGTTCCCCGGGCCGCGTCGACTCCGTACCCGATCGTGAGGACGGCCACGAGCAGTACGGCACCCCACAGCACCCGGATGCGCTCCGCGCGGGTGGCGGCGCGTTCGGGGAACCGGCCGGTGGCGCCGAAGTGGCGGGCGCCGCGCACGTACTGCACCAGGCCCGCGGCCATGCCGGCCGCCGCGAGCCCGAACCCGAGGTGCCAGTTCACGGTCTCACCGGCGGAGCCCACCGCGAGCGGTGCCACCAGCGCGCTGACCTGGACGCTCATATAGAAGATCGCGAAGCCTGCGTCCCGGCCCGCCCGGTCGTGGGGAGCGTAGAAGGCGCTCAGCAGACTGGCCATGTTCGGTTTGAGCAGTCCGGTGCCCAGCGCGATCAGCAGCAACCCCGGGAAGAAGAAACCGCGGCTCGGCACCGCCAGTGACAGATGACCCAGCCCGATCAGGACGCCTCCGTACAGGACGGCGCGGTAGGAGCCCACCAGCCGGTCGCCGATCCAGCCGCCGGGCACCGACGCGACGAAGGCCGCGGCCATGTACAGGCCGTAGAGCATGGTGGCGTCGTCATTGCTCATGCCGAGCCCGCCGTCGGCCTTCGACGCCGTGGCGTACAGGACGAGGATCGCCGTCATCCCGTAGAAGCTGAAACGCTCCCAGACATCGGTGGCGAACAGCGTGGTGAACCAGCTGGGCCTGCCCAGCGGAGGCTGGCGGCGGGCGCTGAGCGGCCGGGCCGGATCGGCGGCCGATGACTGGATCGACGCGGTCATGACTCCTCCATGGAGACGCTCGGGGAGGATGACAGGCTCGGTGCGGCGTGTCGGAGGCCGGTCGAGGACGGCTCGAGGCGGCCCCCACCGGCGCACGTCCGGGTGGTGAGCGGACCGACGGGGGCGGCTCCGCCGTGGCAGCCGTCGACCCGTTCGAGCCGGTGTCGAGCGCGTTCGCCGACCCTGGCCGCTCCGCGAACGCCGACACAAGACGGAGGACAGCCAGATGTCGGATTCCCTCCCCTTCCGCGTGATGCTGCGCATGGAGATCAGCCCCGGCCGCGGCGCCGAGTTCGAGCGGGTGTGGCAGGAGGTGGGGCACGGCATCGCCGCCCACCCGGGCAATCTGTGCCAGTCCCTGGCGCGGTCGGCCGACGAGGACGACGTGTACTACGTCGTCACCGACTGGGTCGACGCCCCGAGTTTCCATCGCTTCGAGCACAGCGAGGAGCACGTGGAGAACCGCCGGCGCCTCGCCCCGTTCCGGCGCGGCGGCGAGATGAGGCTCAGCCAGACGGTGTGTCTGCTGCCGGGGGAGCGCGCGCAGTAGCGGGTGCGTGAACACACATGTGCCGTCGGGCCGCAGGAGCACCGTCATCCCCTGCGGCCCGGCGGCGTCGGCCGCCCGGCCCGCGGGACGCTCCCACCGCGGGCCGGGCTCGTTTCAGGCCTCCACGCGGACCTCCGGCAGCCGCCCGGCCACCGCCCCCGGCAGCCACCAGGCGTGCCGGCCCATGAGCCGCATGACCGCGGGCACGATCAGGCACCGGATGATCACCGCGTCCACGAAGATAGCCACGGCCAGTCCGAAGCCGAACTGCTGCAGCATGCGGTCCGTGCTGAGGACGAACGAGCCGAACACCACGATCATGACGGCCCCGGCGGCCGTGATGACCCCGCCGGTGTGGGCGAGGCCTTCGCGGACCGCCCGGTGCGGGTCACCCGAGCGCAGCCACTCCTCGCGCATCCGGGAGACCAGGAAGATCTCGTAGTCCATGGACAGGCCGAAGACGATCGCGAAGACCATGATCGGCAGGAACGCCTGGATCGGTCCGGAGGCCGCCCCGAACCGGCCGTCCTGGTACACGAGCGTCATCGCGCCCAGCGAGGCACCGATGGTCACCAGGTTGAGCACGGCCGCCTTCAGCGGGATGAGCACCGACCGGAACACCGCCATGAGGATCAGCAGGGACAGACCGACGACGACGGCGACGAAGAGGGGCATACGGCGCCCGACGGCGTCCGAGTAGTCGACCACGGCGGCCGTCGGACCGCCGACCACGTACCGCGCGTCCGTCCGGCGCGCCACACCGGGCAGGACCGTGTCGCGCAGCTGATGCACCAGGTCGGTGGTCTTCTGGTCCTGCGGCGAGGACTTGGGGAAGGCCATGACGGTGGCGGCCTCTCCGTCCTTCGTCGGGATCGGCGGGGTGGTCCCGGCGATGCCGGGCGTCTGGCGCAGGGTGTTCGCCAGGTCGGCCGCGGCCTGTCCGACGTCCTTGCCGCCGCCGTCGGCGACCACGACCAGCGGGCCGTTGAAGCCCGGGCCGAAGCCCTGCGAGAGCAGGTCGTACGCCTTCCGGCTGGTGCTGTCCGCCGGGTCGTTACCGGCGTCCGCAAAGCCCAGCCGCAGGTTCATCGCGGGAACGGCCAGCGCGCCCAGCGCCACCACGGACACCACCAGCGCGGCGACCGGGCGCCGCTGGACGGCCGTACCCCACCGGCGCCAGCGTGCGCCGTACTCCGGCTTGCCGCGTTCGGCCCGCTTGCGGGCTCGCGTGGTGAGCTGCCGCTCGAACCGCTTGCCGAACACGTGCAGCAGAGCCGGCAACAGGGACAGCGAGGCCACCATGGTGACCAGCACGGTCAATGCGACCGACAGCGCGAGACCGCGCAGCGATCCCAGTCCCAGGGTGATCAGGCCCAGCAGGGCGATGATCACGGTGCAGCCCGCGAACAGCACCGAGCGTCCCGCGGCGTCCAGCGCCCGCGCCGTGGCCGCGCGGGTCTCCAGCCCCTCGACCAGCTCGCTCCGGTACCGGGCGAAGATCAGCAGCGCGTAGTCGATGCCGACCCCCAGGCCGACCAGCGTCATCACGTACGGGGTGTAGCTCGGGATGGTGAAGATGTGGGAGGCCAGGACGATTCCACCCAGCGTGGTGCCCACCGCGAACACCGCGGTGATGACCGGCAGCGTGGCGGCGATCACCGTTCCGAACATGAACACCAGGATGACCAGGGCCGCCAGCAGACCGGCCCCCTCGGCCTGGTTGCCGCCGGGCTGGGCCAGCGTACGGGCGCTGTCGCCGCCGAGTTCGACCTGCAGGCCGCCGCCCTGGGCGGACCTGGCCGTGTCCAGCAGTCGCTTGATGTCGTCGGTCGCCGCGTTCTGAGCAGGCTTGGCCAGGTCGACCGTGACGAAGCCGACGGTGCCGTCCTTCGAGATCGCGGTGCCGTCCCGGTACGGGTCGCCGACCGAGGTGACCCCGTGCAGCGCGGCCACCTTGTGCAGCATCGTGGTAACGGCCGTGACGGTACCGGGGTCGCGCAGTCCGGCCGTGCGGTGCAGCACGATCTCCTCGGTGTCCCCGGCCTGCGTCGAACCGTGCCGCCGCATCAGGTCCTGCGCCTGCTGCGTCTCCGTTCCGGGCAGTGCGTTGTCGTCGCGGTAGTGGTCTCCGACGGCCCCGGAGCCCACGCCGATGCCGATGAGCACCACGAGCCACAGGGCCAGCGCGGTCCACCGGTGCCGCTGCGAGAACCCCGCCAGGCGCTGGAAGAATCCTCTGTCCGGCGCCGTGGGCGGCGAGCCCTGCCGGACTGACGTGGTGGTCACATGTGCCTCCTTGCTAGACGAGCGGGCCCCAATGACGGCAGATCGCGGTGGTGCCGCGCTGGCGTACCCGTCGAGCGGTGCTCGGGCCGAACTCCACGCCCTCCAGCAGCACTCCAGAGGGGTCCCGGATCCTGCCGGGCACGCCCGTCGACGCCCGTGAGACGCAAAGGAGCACCGTCGTGCTGCACGAGGAACTGAAGCAACTGGCGGAACCCGTCTGGAAGGAGACCCTCGAGCACCCGTTCTGGACCGCCCTGCGGGACGGCTCGCTGCCCGCCAGGTCCCTGACGACCTTCGTCGAGCAGAGCGCCGTCCACCTGCTGCCCGCCTATGCCCGCGCGCTGGCCCGCACCGCCGCGGCCACCCGCTGGGACCGTCATGTGGCCCTGCTGGCCAACGCGGCGGCCGGCACCGTCCAGGCCCGGGACGGGCTGCTGGAGGCCCACAACGGTCTGAGTGCCGAACTCGGCCTGCCGCAGGCCGACTCCGGGGCGACCGTCGCTCCGGCCACCCATGCACACACCATGTTCCTGCACGCGGCGACGGCCAGCACGGTGGCCGCGGGCATGGGCGCGCTGCTGCCGCTGGCGTGGTTCCACCAGCTCACCAGCGACGACCTGCGCAGGCGCCGGGAGCCGGGCTCGCGCTACGGCGCCTGGATCGATGCCTACCACCCCGGCCCGGGCTACGCGCAGACCGTGTCCGACCTGGTGGAGGCCTACGACGAACTCGGTGAGCTGATGGCCCGGCCCGGCCGCGCCGAACTCCTCGAGTACTTCGCCGCCGGGCTGCGCTACACCATCACCGTCACCGAGGCCGCCTGGACCCGGGCCGGCTGGCCGACGGGTTCGGCGGCCCACTGAAGGGCGGCAGTGCCGGCGGGCCCGGCACCGGCCGCTCGCGCCGAGGGCTCGGCCTCCCCGATCGGGGAGGCCGAGCCCTCGGCGTCTTCCGCGTGCCTCACCAGTCGATGACCGTGTCCCGGCGCAGGAACACGCCGGTGGGTCCGTCGTCCGGAAGCGTCGCGGCGTCGGCGATGTGGCGGGCCGCTTCCTCGGGGGTCTGTTCCGCCTGCGGCTGCATCCGGGTGCGGACCAGGCCGGGGTTGATGGAGTTCACCAGCACCCCCGTCCCCTTGGTCTCCTGCGCAAGCATCGTGGTCAGCGCGTTGAGCGCCACCTTCGACGCGGTGTAGCCCGGGCACTGGGGGGCCGGACCGTAGGCGAACGAGGCGGCCCCGCTGGAGATGTTGACCACGCGCCCCCATCCGCGGGCCACCATGCCCGGCAGGAACGCCTGGGCCGTCCGCCAGGCGCCCAGCAGGTTCACCTCCAGGCTCCGGCCCACCAGTTCCAGGTCGACACGGGAGGGGGCGGCGTCCCAGTCCAGCAGGACACCGGCGTTGTTGACGAGGATGTCGACCGCACCGGCCGACGCGGCGGCGGCGCGCACCGAGCCCGGATCGGTGACGTCCAGCTCGATCGCCGTCGTCTCGCCGGGGAGTTGCGCGGCCGCCTCTTCCGCGGCCTTCGGGTCGCGAGTCCCGAGCAGCACGCGGTGTCCGCGGGCCGCGAGGTCCGCGGCCACCGCGAGGCCGAGGCCCCGGTTGGCCCCGGTCACCAAGGCCGTGCGCTGCGGTTGCGTCATGTCCGTACCCCCTCGATGGCCTCCTCGGCGGCTTCCTCGGCGACTTCCTCGATGAACGAGGTGCCGCGCGAGCCGTCCGCCCGGCACCACTCCTCGCGCAGCCGCAGTCGGCCGTCCTGCAGCCGCTCCGGACGGCTGACGCACTGCCCGGAGACCACCTCGCCACCGTCGAGCACCTGGCAGTAGGCCGCGGTGATGACCCCGTCGGCGCCGCAGCGGCCGACCAGCCGGCCCTCGCGCACCGCGCCGCCGGAGAACTCCGCCCACACCAGGTCGCCGTGCTGGTGGTAGCTGCCCACGGGGCTGCGCGCGGGGCCCGACCCGCCCGAGGCTGTCTCGGGGGCCGTGGAACGGAAGGTCCGGCCGTCGTAGAGAGCGCCGGCCGGATGCGCGGCGCGGTTCATCGGGCCGTGCCCGTCAGCGCGTAGCCCGAGCGGAAGAAGCCGTCCGGGTCGAGCCGCTGCTTGAGACGGAGCAGCCGTGCGAAGTTCTCCGGCCCGTAGGTCTGCTGTCCGCGGTCGGCGCTGAGCCCGTCCCGGTCCGCGTAGTTGAGGTACCCCTCGCCCCAGCTGCTGTACGGCTCCGCGAGCTGCGAAACCGACCTGGCCCACTCGCGCTGCTCGGCGTCGGCCGCCGACAGCCCGGCGTCCCAGATGGCCATGCCGGTGACGTTGAACCGGGCCGAGCGGAAGGGCACCACACCGGGCACGCGGGCGCCGCCGCGCACCGCGCCGTGGATGGGCTCGATCAGGATGGTGTCGTTGCAGGGGTCGGTGATCCGCGCCGCGCGGAACCGCTCCGCCAGCCCCTCGACGAATGCGTCGGGCAGCCCGTCGACCATGCGCGCGCTCCAGTAGTGCCGCAGCCCGAACGGCAGCCGCCCCAGGCACTGCTGCATGGACACGTACGAGCGCTCCCCGATGTGCCAGGCCAGCGGGGTGAGAGTGGCGCGCAGCGCCTTGTCGAGCACCGCCGGGTACTCCGGGTCGTCTCCCGAGTAGCACACGCTCATCACGGCCCCGGGCTCCTGCAGCGGTCCGTACCGCTCGAGGAGCAGAGTGCAGGTCAGGTCGTCCGGCGCCTCCTGCATCAGGTCCCGGAAGAACCCGATGGCGGCGGCCGGATCCTCGGCGGGGTAGGCGACGTAGCCGCCGTGCACGAGCGGGACGCTGTGCAGCTGGAAGGTGAACTCGGTGACGACGCCGAAGTGGTGGCCCGCGCCCCGCAGGGCCCAGTCGATCTCCGGATGCGTTTCGGGGGACACCGTGAGTATCTCGCCGGACGCGGTGACCAGCTCGTACGACAGGACGTTGTCACAGGTGAGGCCGTAACGCCCCATCAGGTGGCCGATCCCGCCGCCCAGAGTGAGACCGCCCACACCGGTGTCATCGAACGTGCCGCCGGTCGTGGCCAGTTGATGGGTCCCGGCGGCCAGGTCGACATCGGCCCAGATGGCCCCGCCGCCGACACGCGCGGTCCGGGCGGCGGGGTCCACGCTCACCCCGTTCAGCAGCCGGAGGTCGATCACCACACCGCCGTCGACGGACCCGGCGCCCGCCACGTTGTGTCCTCCGCCGCGTATCGCGGCGGGCAGGCCGGTCTCCTGGGCGGCCAGAACCGCGGCCCGCACCTCGGCGGTGTCGCGGGGCAGGCAGACGGCCACCGGGTGGTGGTCGTGTGCTCCGTTGAACAACAGCCGCACCCGGTCGTAGGCGGGGTGCTCCGGGGTGACCACCCGACCGGGGCAGGCGGCCTCCAGCGTGCTGCGCACGTCGGCGCTCATGACGTTTCCCTCCGTGTACTGGCGGTGCTCGGGACGGGGACGGGGTGGGCGAGCCGGGCCAGGAGGCCGTCGGCGGCCTCCCGGGAGGCGGCGAGCGCGAGCTTCGCCGAGCCGCCGCTGCCGCCGGTGAACGCGAACAGCCGCCCGGGCCCGCCGGGGACAGGCACAAGGCCGAGCCGACCGGCCGGGCCGTAGGAGTCCACGGCGACGACGGTGCGCAGCACGCGCCCCAGGGACAGGCCGGGCAGCCGCCGGGCGGCCGCCGCGCGGACCGCGCTCTCCTCCCGGCCCAGGAAGCGGGCGGTGCCGGGTCCGGCCCCCCAGCGCTCGGTGGGCAGGCCGAGCAGCATCCGGCCGGGGCCGGCGGGACGGCCGTACAGCCCGGTGGTCTCGTCCACGAACGCCGGAGGCAGCAGCCCGCCGGCGTGGTGGACGGCGCACTGGATGACCTTGGTGCGCCACCGGGCAGCGTCCGCCGCGAAGCCAAGGGAGTGCAGCAGACGTGCGGTCCAGGCGCCGGTGGCCAGCACCAGGGCGTCGGCCGTGCCGGGCCCGGTGCCGGTCCGGTAGTGCAGGGTGCCCTCCGGGCCGTCGACGGCGGTCAGCGCGCGCAGCCGGCCCATGCGTACGGCCGCCCCGCGGGCGGCGAGGTCGGCGAGGACCGCCCGGCGCAGACCGTCCGGGGAGATGTGCCCGGCGCTGTGTTCGAGCACTCCCACGGCGCCCTCGGGAAGCCTGCGGAATCCGAACTCGGCGGCCAGTCGCGGAGGTTGGAGCAGCTCGGCGGACGGGGGCAGGGCGGCGAGCCCGGGGCCTTGGCGGCCTCCGTCGGCCAGCACGTACAGGGACGTGCCGGGGCGGTAGCCGGCCCACTCCCGCAGCACCCGGCCGGACCGCAGTTCGGCGAGGCTCAGCGCGGACAGCCGGGCCGTGTCCGGGTCGCGTTCGAAGGCGCGCACCAGTCCGCCGGACGCCGCGGTCGCGTCGTGCCGGGTGCTGTCGGCCAGCAGTGTCACCCGGACTTCGGGGTGCGCGGCAAGCCGCCAGGCGAGCAGCGTTCCCGCCAGACCGGCGCCCACGACGCAGATTCTCATGCCCCGGGCACTCCTTCCGGGGCCGGTGCGCCGGTCGTGCCGGTGAGCGCGCCCCGCAGCTGCGGATCGCCGCCCGGGCGCAGCAGGATCCGGGCGGCGAGCGCGGCGTCGAAGTGCTCCAGCGTCAAAGCCCGTGCGGCACGTTCCCGTTCGACCGCATACTCCGGCTCCGTGCCGGCCGGGGTGTCGAGGTCCCAGCCCGCGGTCAGGGCGTGATGGCGCTCCGGGGTGAAGTTGGTGGCGTGCGGGGCGGGCCGGTCCCAGCACAGGAATGCCCGCAGCGCCCGGGAGTCCTCCCGCTCGAGCAGTTCGTGCGCCCACACGGCATGGCCTCGGCTGGTGGAGAACTTCAGGCCGGACAGCCGGTAGAACTCGTTGACCACCAGGCCGCCCATCACGTCCGGCGGCAGCCCGCAGGCCAGGAACAGCGCGGGGAACAGCACCAGGTAGTAGAAGGTGTTGTCCCGGCCGAGGAAGGCCCACAGAGCGTCGACGTCCCGCCAGGCCGCCACGTGCCCGGCGATCCCGGAGGCTCCCGGCCGCATCCGCTGCCCGATGGTGTACAGGTAGCCCAGCGCCATCTCGGCCCATACGTCGATGCGGTGACCGGGTGTCGTACCGGACTCGATGCCCCAGTCGGTGGGGTAGTCGAGCGGGACCACGGGGAGCTCCGGCAGGCTCAGCAGCTGCCGCAGCAGCACGCGGGTCGCGGGCGAGGCGTCGGCCGCGGCCCAGATGCGGCACAGACCCTCGCGGTACGGCTCCAGGGGCAGGACGGGACCGCGAACCGTACGCCGCTCGGTGAGCTCCTCCCCGCAGCGGGTGCACCGCGCCCCCACCAGGTTGCCGGCGTGCGTGTACCAGCCGCAGCCCTCGCAGGTGCCGCCGCCGGAGCCGGCCCCGCACTGCGGGCAGTCTCCGCCGACATAGGCGTGGTGGGCGACGCCGTCGCAGGAGCGGCACACCGGGGTCTCCCACTCCGCCACGGGAACCGTGCCCGCGGTGACCAGCTCGTCCAGGAAGGCGGCCACCGCGGTCCGGTAGGCCACGTCGCTGAGGGGGTCGGTGAACACGTCGTGCCGCACCCCCGCCCGCCGGAACACCTCGCGGATCCGCGTTGCGTGCCCGTCGCGCTCCTCGCGCACCTTCGTGCCCTGCTGCCGCGCCTTGGCGAGCACGTAGTTCTGGTGGTCGTCCAGGCCGCACACGGTCAGTACGCGCTCGCCGCGCAGCCGGGCGGCGCGGGCCGCCACGTCCGCGGCGACATAGGGTCCGGCCAAGTGCCCCACGTGCAGCGGGCCGTTGGGGGTGGGCGGCGGGGACAGGAGCACGGTCACGCCCCGGCGGCCGGGCGCCTCCGGCGCGGTCATCGGGCCTCCCCGGAGCCGGACGCGGCTGGCAGCCAGTAGACGCTGAGGATGCGGACCGGGTCCTCAGCCGCCTTGATGACGTGCCGTTCCCCGGGCGACAGCAGCACGGCCGTGCCCGGCTCGACGGTGATGTCCTCGCCGTCCACCGTGAACACGGCGGTACCGCCCACGACGATGGCGAGTTCGACCTCGGGATGGTTGTCCTGCGCACTCTCGGAATGCGCCGGAATCCGGCACCACATGGCGTCGAACGGCAACCGCTGTGTCTTCTCGTACCGTTCCCAGCGTCCGATGCCGATTCCGTATTCGTGACTCAGCTGCGTTTCGTCCAGGGTGAACGTCTGCACGGCCAGCTCCCAGCCGGTAGTCCTGTCCGCGCCCCAGCGCGGCCGTCGGGGGAAACGTCCCGGACACCGCTCGAGGAGCGGTGGAACAGGGTTGGGCCGCTCGCGAGGACATGCCACCATGAGGCCATGACCACCGGATTACAGGTGGGTGTGCGCCCCACTCGCTACACACCTCGTTCCGTGCGCACCCTGGATCACGAACAGGCGGACGGCTGGACGGTCAAGCGGTACGCCGTGTCGGCGCTGCGCGAGCTGCCACCCGAGGAAGTGCACGCCTTCGCCCGTCAGGCGGTGCGCCGCAGTCTGCCCTCCCCGTATGCCGAGGGGCCCTCGCACGCTTTCAGCGTGGTCCACGAGGACGAGGACGGCGTCTACGTCGTCGTCGGCTGGTGGAGTGCCAACCGGCTCATCCTGCACACCCGTACCTGGCTCGCCGACTGGTCGGACCTGACCCGCCGGGCCGAGGCACCGGCTCACGCGACCGCCTGCATCTGGGAGATGGCGGCGATGGCGTGCGAGCGCGACGCCTGGGTGGAGCACGTGGTGCGCCGGGATCCGCCGCAGTACGACCGGTATCTGGCCGCCGGGATCCACGGGGAGTACTGACGTGGCCGGGCGGCCCCCAGGACTGCGGGCGGCCGCGGAGCGGATGTACGGCGGTGCCCCGCGGCGTGGCAGACGCCTCGGGGCACCTGGGGCCGCCGCCTTGCGGGGCGGCCGTGCGGTTCTACTGTGCGGCCCCCTGGTAGGCGCCGATGTTCGGGACGGCCGGGACCGGGTTGCCGTAGAAGTCCCGTCCGCCGTCGTTCGAGATGCGGCTGCCCGCGTTCAGCGCCGGGGAGCCGGCCTTCAGCCGGTACCCGGTGGCGTCGGACGCGCTGATGCCCGTGCCGGGCGCGGTCAGCTTCGGATCCCCCGTGACGCTGTTCGCCTGGTGCGCGGGGAGCGCGGCGACGTTGCTGTAGAGGTTCCCCTTGTAGCTGCCGTACGGATCGTCGAAGGTCGAGCCCCCCGGCCGGCCCACGAAGATGTTGTTCTGCAGGGACAGCCCGTTGCTCTGGCCCACCTTCGAAATGCTCGGCGCATTGGGCGCGTAGAAGGTGTTCTGGTAGACCCGGAGATTGGAGACGCCGGTGCAGTAGGAACTGATCAGGCCGAAGTCCTTTGCACCCGCCGCGTCATTCTGACTGATGTTGTAGCGGACCACGCCGTTCTTGGTGATTTCCCCGTCCGCCTGGCAGAAATAGAGGAAACCGCCCGCGTTGTCCTGTGAGTAGTTGTACTCATAAACCGTTCCGATGTTGCCCCCTTCGACGGCGAAGGCTACGCCCGGGTACTTTCCGTGCCGCACGGTGTTGTGCTCGAACACGGTGTTGTCGGAGTTCCAGGCGAAGGCCCCGACGTTGTAGTCGGCGGACCGCATGTTGAATCCGTCGACGGTGTTGTGCGCCACCCGGGCCTTGGATCCGTTGAAGACGACGATGCCGTCGCCCCCGGTGTCCGTCACGTTGTTACGCTCGATGACGACACCCTCGTTGCTGACGAACGAGGAGCCCGGCCCGTTGGGGTTCTCCGAGCGCTTCTGCCAGTCGGAGGTCATCCCGATACCGGTCCGGTCCACATGCGTGACCTGGTCGTTCGTCACCTTGACGTCGGAGAACCCGGTCGGTACCGAACTGCCGGCCGCCTCGAAGAGGATGCCGCCGCTGGGGTTGGGATAGCGGTCGTCGGTGCCGTTGACGTCGCGGACGGTGACCCCGCTCACCACGTAGTGGTGACCGACGCCGTAGTCCTCCAGCAGGACCCGGATGCCCGCACGCCGGGCCGCTCCCGCCGCCCCCGTGTTGGTGACGGTCAGGTTCTTCAACTCGTAGTACTGCACGTTGTGCAGCAGGACGGCGGCGGACGCACCGGCGCCGTCGATGCGGGCGGTGCCGGTGCCGTACGACTTCACGGTCACCGGCGCCGACGCACTCCCCGACCCCTGCGGGGCGAGTGTGCCCTGGCAGGTGGTACCGCCCCGCAGGCGGAGCGTGTCGCCCGGTGCGAACACCTTGCTGCTTGCCTTCGCGAGGGTCCGCCAGGCGGTGCCCTCGCTGGTGCCCGCCGCACTGTCGTTGCCGGCGGCGCAGTCGACGTAATAGTGGGTGCCGGCCGCGGCCGCCGCCCCCGAAGCGGGCGCGGCGGCCGGAGCCGAAACGAGACCCAGGGCCATCACCGAGCCGACCAGTGCGGCTCCGACCGATCCGTTGGCGATCCGTCTACGCACTTTTCCTCCATTTCCCCCCCGACGCGGACGGCCATCGCCCGACGCCGGATGGCCCGAATCGTGGTCGGGTCCGCATGAGCGGTGCTGGAGAAGGCGTGGATTCCTCTTGGCATCCCCGGATCAGTATGGTAAGGAATCGCTTACTGTCGGTGATGAATGGGGGCAACTTCCTTGTCTTACAGGGTTGTTGGTGCAGGCGGCGTGGCCGGAATCAGATCATCCCCATGCGTCGGGCGATCTCCGCACCGGCCCAGCTGTCGTCGTCCTCCAGCAGTTGGCGGTTCAGCTCCGGGTGCGCGTCGAACGCCTCCAGTGCCTCCTTCGTCGGCAGCGCGGCGCGCACCAGGGCGTCGGCGGCGCGCCGCCGGGACTCCCACGCCGACAGCGGCTCGTCCATCGGCAGCATCCGGGTGGGCACCTGCTGGCCCAGCAGCAGGTAGTCGATGCCGTAGAGCCCGAAGAACGTCGGATTCACCCGGTTGAGCATGTCCTGGACGAAGGCGTTGCGGCGTGAGAGCGGAGCCCCGCCGGCGTACACGTCCAGCAGCGGCTGGAAGCCCGAGACGTCCGCGGAGTTGCGGCATTCCTGCCAGAACTTGGTGTCCAGCCGGGTGTTGAACCGGTAGTGCAGGCCCAGCAGCCAGCGGATCGCGTCCCACTGCTGGCCGAGCGCCGCGTTGACGGTCTCGCGCAACTGCGGGTCGTCCCAGGACGCGGGGAGGCAGGAGACCAGGGTCTGCACCTCGAGGCCGATCATCATCAGGCCTGTCGACTCCAGGGGCTCCACGAATCCGTAGGAGTTGCCGATCGCCATCACGTTGCCACGCCAGGCCTTCTCGTGGCGTCCGCTGCGGAAGCGCACGATGCGCGGGTCGGAGATGCCGGGATAGCGGGTTGCGAGTTCCTCGGCGGCCTCGTCGTCGGAGATCGCCGCCGAGGAGAACACATAGCCGCGGTGGTCGCTGTCGCGGGTGGGGATGCGCCAGCACCAGCCCGCGTTCATCGTCGTCGCCTGGGTGTAGGGCCTGATGTGGCCGTGGTGGTCGATGTTGCCGGTTACCGCGGAGTCGGTGAACAGCGTGCTGGAGAACGGGATGTACGGCGTCTGAAGCGCCTTGCCCAGCAGTTGGGAGCGGAAGCCGGTGCAGTCGACGTACAGGTCGAACTCCAGGTCGCGGCCGTCGGTGGTGCGCAGCTTCTTCACCCACTCGGGGCCGCTGAGTACCACGTCCGCGACCGTCGCCTCGACGTGGTGGACGCCGCGCCGTTCGGCCAGCTCCGTCAGGAAGGTGACCAGCAGGCCGTTGTCGAGGTGGTAGGCGAACGGCACGTACTTCATGAGGGACAGCGGTGTGTCCCCGGTGCGGTACACGGCCGCCTTGTCCGCCACCATCAGCGAGGAGCCCAGCGTGGCGTGGTTGATGCTGCCGGTGGAGCTGATCGCGCCCTGCAGGCCCACCGCGTCGCTGGACCAGTCGAACGGGCCCATGAAACCGTCCGGGTGCGGGCCCCAGTCGAACTTGATGCCGACCTTCCAGGTGGGCCGCACCCGGCGGTAGAGCTCCTCGGCGTCGATGCCGAGATAGTGGTGGAGGAAGAGCGTCATGTACGTCACCGTCGCCTCGCCCACCCCGATGATCGGGATGTGCTCGGACTCCACCAGCGTCACATCGAGCCAGGGACGCTTCGCCTTGAGCGCGAGGGCCGTGAGATAGCCGGCGGTGCCCCCGCCGATGACGCCGACCCGGCGGATCGGCCGGCGCGTGGAGTCGTCGGGGCGGCTCACGTCGCTGCCCGAGGCGGCCAGTGACTGCAGCAGGGCGAGGGGTTCCGTCCGACCGCCGGTACCCGGCAGCCAGTCGCGGACCGCCTCCGCGTCCTCGCCGGAGAGGGTCGCGAGCAACCGGTCCAGCTCGTTCTCCGGCTGTGCGGCCAGCCCCCTGTTCAGTGCTTTGTGGTCCATCCGTACCTCTCCTGACCTCTCGTGTGCGTTGCCCACGGGATTTCCGGACATGCCTTGCCCGGGGCCACCGTGCGCGATCGCGCTCGAGGGGCCCTGGAGACGCCGGCACCCCGTTCCAGCCGCCCTCGAGCAGCCCTGATCACCCTGTTGGTCGTCCAAGACGTGCGCTCTCGAAGGCGAGGTCACGATGACGACCCACACACCACCCGCGAACGCCGAGGAACTGAAGCGGGCGGTTGCCCGTGACGGGGTGGAGTTCCTGCTGGTCATGTTCGTCAACCTGCGCGGCAAGGCCTGCGCCAAGCTGGCACCCGCACATACGCTCGACCGGCTGCTCACCGAGGGCCTCGGATTCGCCGGCAACGCCGCCGACGGGCTGGGGCAGACCTCGGCCGACCCGGACGTCGTGGCGATCCCCGACCCGACCTCCTACGTCCGGGTGCCGATCCAGGAGAACCTCGGCATCGTCCAGTGCGACCTGTACGTACGGGGCGAGCCGTGGCCGTACGCGCCCCGCGGCATTCTGCGCCGTCAGCTCGAACGGCTCGCCGCGCAGGGCCTCGAACTCAAGGCTGGCGCGGAACCGGAGTACTTTCTGGTGCGGCGCACGGACGACGGCGGAATCCGGGTCGCGGACGAGCTCGACGACGCCGCCTCGCCCTGCTACGACGCCCACGCGGCGACCCGGGCACTGGACCATCTGACGACGATCAGCCGCTCCGTGGACGCCCTCGGCTGGGGCAATTACTCCAACGACCACGAGGACGCCAACGGCCAGTTCGAGCACAACTTCGGGTATGCGGACGCCCTGCGCACCGCCGACCGCGTCGTCGTCTTCCGCCATCTGGTCCGGCTCGCCGCGCACCGGGCCGGGCTGATCGCCACCTTCATGCCCAAGCCGTTCGCCGACCTCACCGGCAGCGGGCTGCACCTGCATCTGTCGGTGTGGGAGGGCCACCGCCCGCTCTTCGAGGCCGCCGACGACCCGCGCGGCCTGGGACTGTCGAGGCAGGCGTACGGCTTCGTCGCCGGTGTGCTCGACCACGCACCGGGACTGATGGCGCTCACCTGTCCCACGGTCAACTCCTACAAGCGACTCGGGGCACGCGCCGGGACGCTGTCCGGCTCCAGCTGGGCTCCTGGATACGCCAGTTACGGTGGCAACAACCGCACCCACATGGTCCGCGTGCCCGACACGGGCCGCATCGAGGTGCGCTGCGTGGACTCCGCCGCCAACCCCTATCTGGCGCTCGCCGGGCTCGCGGCCGCCGGAGCGGACGGCATGGCGCGCGACGCCGACCCGGGCCACCCCCTCGACGCCGACCTCGAGGCGACCGGCACGGCCGCGGACACCGGGTCGCTGCGCCCGCTGCCGCCCACCCTGCTGCACGCGGCGGAGGCGCTCGCCGCGGACGACGTGCTGCGCGAGGGCCTGGGCAAGACGCCCGACGGCTACTACACGGACTACTACGCCGCCGAGAAGCGCGCCGAGTTCGACGGCTACCACCGGCAGGTGTCCGACTGGGAACTGCGCACCTACCTCCAGGTCTGACACGCACGGGGAAAGCAGCCGGGCCGGCCGGAGGAGACTCCGGCCGGCCCGGCTGCTGTGCTTGACCGTGTTACAGGTCGAGCGTGATGCCGTAGTGCCGCAGCCAGAAGTCCAGGCCGAGCGCCATCTCGATGTTGGAGCGGCTGTGCCACTCGTGGGCGGTGGGGGAGTCGTCCGCAACGGCCGTGCGGGCCGCGTCCACGTCGAGCAGCGGCAGCACCGGTGAGTTCGGGTCGGCCAGCACCGCGGCCATCGCGTCGTGCAGGGCGCGGGTGTAGGCCGGGTCCTGGGTCACCGGGTAGGGGCTCTTCGGGCGCTCCAGCACCGACTTGGGCAGCAGGTCGTGGCCTGCGGCCCGCAGCAGGCTCTTCTCCCGGCCGTCGAACGTCTTGAACGCCCAGGGCGTGTTGTAGACGTACTCCACGAGCCGGTGGTCGCAGAACGGAACCCGGGTCTCCAGACTGGACGCCATGGCGAGCCGGTCACCCCGGTCGAGAAGCATCGGCAGCCAGCGGTTCAGATGGGCGAAGCACAGCTCCCGCATCCGGAACTCATGGGAGTCCTCGCCACCCTGATGGGGCGTCAGCGCCCGCGTCTGCTGGAATGCGTCCGCGTAGTAGCCGTACATGTCGAGCTTGTCGAGCAGACCGAGGTCCAGCAGGCCGCGCCCCTGCCCGTTGCGGCTGCCCTCCTGGCGCTTCTCGGCCTCGATCCAGGGGAAGTTGTCGGCGGCGACCAGCTCGCTGTCGTGCAGCCACTTGAAGCCGCCGAAGATCTCGTCGGCGGTCTCGCCGGTCAGGGCCACCGTCGAGTGCTCGCGGGTGGCGCGCAGCATCAGGTACAGGGAGGTGTCCATGTCGCCGAGCATCGTCGGCATGTCCTGGGCGATGACCGCGGCCTCGCGGGCCTGCGGGCCGATGAGGTCGGCGGTGCCGAGCACGATGTCGGTGTGGTCGGCACCGACGTGCCGGGCCAGTTCGGCGGCGTACGGGGCGTCGGGGGTGTCGCGCTGGTCGTCGGGGCGGAAGTTCTCGCTGTACCCGACGAAGGTCGCGGTGATGGTGCGCACCGGCTCGTCACCCGCCTCCGCGCGGGCCTTGGAGGCGAGGGCGGTGATCACGCTGGAGTCGATGCCGCCGGACAGCGCGGTGCACAGCGGGACGTCCGCCACCAGTTCGCGGGTGACGATCTCCTCGAGGAGGGAGCGGATATGGGCCACCGTGGTGTCCCGGTCGTCCGTGTGCGGCCGGGCCTCGAGGGCCCAGTAGCGGTGCTTGCGAACGCCGGCGCGGTTCACGGTCAGGGTGTGGCCCGGCAGGAGTTCCTGCATGTCACGGAAGACCGCCTGGCCGGGCGTCTTGGCGGTGGAGAACAGCTCCTGCAGCTCCGGCAGGCCCACCACCGGCTTGATGTCCGGGTGTGCCAGCAGCGACTTGGGCTCGGAACCGAAGATCACCCCGTCCGGCCGGACGCTGTAGAACAGGGGCTTGATGCCCAGCCGGTCACGGACCAGCAGCAGTTCCTCGGTGCGCAGGTCCCACACGGCGAAGGCGAACATGCCCTCGAGCCGCTCCGCGCAGTGGGCGCCCCACTCCAGGTACGAACGCAGCACCACCTCGGTGTCGGAGCGGGTGCGGAACCGGTGGCCGCGGGACTCGAGTTCGCCGCGCAGCTGCTTGAAGTTGTAGACCTCGCCGCTGTAGGTGAGGACCGCGAGGGTGCGGCCGTTCTCCTCGGCCAGCATGGGCTGCACGCCCCCGGCCAGGTCGATGATCGAGTTACGGGTGTGTCCCAGACCCGCGTGCGGGCCGACCCACACGCCACGGGCGTCCGGGCCGCGCAGGCCCAGGGTGTCGTTCATGGCCTCGACCGTCGCCCGTTCGCGACGGAGGTCACGGGCGTAGTCCACCCAGCCGGTAATTCCGCACATGCGGACCTCTCCTCACTGTCGACTTCTCGTCGTCGGATCTCGGGATGTCGCCGCCCGCCGGTGTGGCGATCGGACGACGGGATCAGAACGGCCGGGCCTCCCGCCGCCAGGCCGCGTCCACATGGGCCCACTCGAAGCGTGCGGCGTGCCGGGCGTGATCGGCGAGCTCCCGGCGGCCCGCCCCCGTGCACTCCCGGGCGATCTCCTCGACGGTGGCCAGGAACACGTCCAGCACGCCGCGGTAGGCGTCTCCGGGGTGCAACTCCTCGATCACCGCGGCGTAGCGGGACCCCGGGACGCGCCGGGTCAGCAGTTCGTCGGTGACCAGCAGGAAGAGCCAGGCGGCCGGGAGCACGGCGCCTGCCCCGGCGGCCAGCGAACGGGCCGGCGCGGCGCGCAGGAACGAGGTGTAGCCCAGCGTGGTGGGCAGCAGGTCGGGTTCGCCGTCCGCCAGCGGCAGCGCGAGTTCCTTGGCCCACCGCCGCACGCGCTCGCGCCGGCGCTCGGCGTCCTCCAGGGTGCCGGTGCTCATACGGCTGAACAGCAGCATCCGGCCGTGCTCGGCGGCCCCCGCGGCGCATCGGGCGTGCGCGGCGGCGTAGGCCGGCAGGACGTGCCAGTGGTCCTGCTGGAGGAAGTGCGACAGGGCCGCGCCCGGCAGCGTGCCGTCGGCCAGCCCCCGGTAGAAGGGGTGGTCCAGCAGCCGCCGGGCGGTGTCCTGCATGGTTTCGGCGAGTTCGGTCCTCACCGGCGGGTGCCGGTCGGCGGTGTCACGCTCCATGCAGTCGAGCCTGGCCGTGGGGGCTCGAGGAACGATCGGGTTCGGCTCGCAGGTGCCGCGGGGGTCGTGGCTCGTCCTCGAGGGAGCGCAGACGGCGCAGCAGGGGGCCGGTCATGGCCGTGGTGACCAGAGCCATCACGACCATCATCGAGTACAACGAGGCGTCGATGATGCCCAGTTGGTAGCCGACGAGGACAATGACGATCTCGGTCAGTCCCCGGGTGTTCATCAGGGTGCCGAGCGTCGCAGCTTGGCGGCGCGGCAGTCCGCGCAGCCGCGCGGCCAGATACACACCGCCGAACTTGGACGTGGCCGCGACGGCCACGATCAGCAGCAGCTCGAGCAGGCGGCGGCCGCCGATGCCGGTCAGATCGACGGCGAGGCCCGAGACGACGAAGAACACGGGCAGCAGCAGTCGGCCCACCTGCTCGGTGCTGTCGACGACGGAGAGGCGGACGTCGGCGTCCCGGGGCATGACCACGCCGAACAGGAAGGCGCCGAAGATGAAGTGCAGCCCCAGCCACTCCGCGGCCCAGGCCGACAGCAGCAGTCCGACGGTGACCGCGGCGAGCCGCCCCGGGGCCGAGCCGGCGCCCGGCTCGCGGCCGAGGATCCGGCGCAGCAGCGGGCGGACACCCCAGACGAGCAGGGCCAGATAGCCGGGGGTGAGCAGGATGTGCCACTGGTCGGCGCCGCCGGAGAGCGTCACGGTCAGCGCAAGCAGCCCCCACACCACCACATCGCCGGCCGCGGCCGCGGTGAGCGCGATGCCGCCGATGCGGGTGCGGTGCATACCGTGGTCGTCGAGGATGCGGGCGAGCACGGGCAGCGCGGTGGCCGCCATGGCGGTGCCCAGGAAGAGCACCCGCACGCCGTGGCGGCCGCCGCCGTCCAGTTCCGTCAGGGCGAGCGCCAGCAGCACTCCGCCGCAGAAGGGGACGACGAGCGAGCCGACCGCGACATGGCCGGTGACGGCGCCGCTGCCGCGCAGCCGACCGAGGTCGAGTTCGTAGCCGACCACGAAGAGGAAGAGCACCAGGCCGAGGTCTGCGAAGGCGGTCAACATGGGGCGGACGTCCCGCGGCAGCAGCCAGGACGCGATGTCGCCGTGAAGCAGAGTGGGGCCGAGCAGGATCCCGGCGAGGATCTCGCCCACCACGGGTGGCTGCCCCACCTTCCGTGCGGCGAGCGCCAGGACCCGGCTGAGCAACAGGATCGCGGCGAGTCCGGCGAACAGGGACTGCAGTTGGACGTGGGACATGAGTGCGTCCTCCGTGGTCGGCGGCCACCACCGGCCGGGAGGCCGGGGCAGCGCGACGCTAGGAGGACGGGCTCAAGTACGCGTCAAGGACGGGGTGGTGGGGGAGGGCGGCGGCCGTGGGCCGGCCGCACGGCTCATGATTGTTCTCTTCCGGATGCCTCGAGGACGACCCGAGGAAGTCGCGGGAGGGGCGGCTGCCCTCTCGCTATCCGGCCCCACCATCGGTACCTTGATGGTCAAGGTAATATGCATTTTGAGGATCGAGATACTTGAATGTCAAGTGAAAATGCGAAGGCTCTCAGAGACGAGCTCGCCGAGCAGGCCAGGGTCCTGCAGACGGCGGTGGACGCGGTGGACGCTGCGGCAGCCGCGCGCCTGGGCGTGAACCGGACAGACCTGGCCTGCCTCGACGTCCTCATGCAACGCGGAAGCGCCGCCCCCAGCGAACTGGGGACGGCGCTGAAACTGACCACCGGCAGTGTCACGACGATGCTGGACCGGCTGGTCAGGATGGGGTACTTGACCCGCACCCCCGACCCGGCCGACCGCCGCAAGGCGGTGATCCGGACGACCGAGGAGGCGTGCCGCGAGCTGATCGACATCTACGGGCCGCTCGCCGAGGAGGGCCGGCAGATGATCGACCGCTACTCGGAGGACGAGGTCAGGCTGCTGCTCGACTTCATGCGCAACTCCCGGGAGATCCAGGAGCGGCACATGGCCCGGATCGTGCCCTGAGCCCGGCCACGACCGTGGACACTGGCCGGCCACCGCGCCGGGCGGGCCGCCAGGGGCCGCGCCCGGGCAGGCCCCCCGTCGAGTCGCCGACCCGCCCGGACCTCGTACGGCCGCCGGAGGTGCACCGGCAGGCACAGGGCCTGCCGGTGCACGCGCCGACCGCCGTGGGCGCGTGCACCGACCGGCCCGTGGGCACGCCGGTCGCGGACAGGTCCCACGCGCGCGAAGGCGAAGGTGCACGCTGGTCCGTGCCGCGCTCCCGCCGTCAGCCCTGGCAGGCCGCCCGGTTCAGGACATCGGCCAGGATCTCCTGCGGGTCCCCGGTGAGACGTTCCGCGCGCCAGGAGACGAAGGCGTCCGGGCGGACCAGGACGGCCCCGTCCGCACCCACTCCGTACGCCTCGGCCCAGTCCCGGTCGACCGGCTGGAGCTCCTCCGAGGCGCCGACGGAGTAGGAGCGCAGCGGCACCCCGAGCTTCCGTGCGACCGGCTCGGCGGCCTGCGCCCAGGCACCGCCCCCGGGCCCGGTGAGCAGGACGTACGAGTCCCAGAACAGGTCGATCGTGGAGAGTTGCTCCGCACCGCGCCGCAGCCACACATGGGGCGCCCGGGTGCCGGGCTCGCCCGTGAGCTGCAGTTCGGGGCTGAGCACCCGGGCGCCGGGCTCCGCGACGATGGAGCCGGAGCGGTACCGGTACCCCAAAGTGATGATCACGTCGTCGACGAAGTCCCCCCGGTCCTGGTCGGTGGCGTACCCGTGCCGGATCCGGTTGCGCACCAGCGCCTGTTCCGACATCGCCGTACCCAGCGGACGCCGTTCGGCGTCATAGGTGTCCAGCAGCGCGTCGGTGCCCCAGCCCTTCAGCACGGCGGCCAGCTTCCAGGCCAGGTTGTGGGCGTCATGAATACCGGTGTTGGCGCCGAAGCCACCCGCCGGCGGGTGGACGTGCGCGGCGTCACCGGCGAGGAACACCCGGCCCACCCGGAACGTCTCGGAGACCAACTGGGCACCCCGCCACGGCACTTTGTCCACGATCTCCACGCCGATGTCCCGGCCCGCGGCCTGCCGGACGATCTCCACGCACCGTTCGTCCGTGAAGTCCTCAGGCTTCTCGCCCTTCTCCGGGAAGTACAGCGGTGCGGCCAGCCACGGATCGCGGCCGTGCAGCCGGGACAGGCCCATCAGACCGCCGCTCGCCGAGGCGTAGCACAGGATGAACTTACGGTCCTTGAGCAGGTCTTCGAGCTCCGGCGCACGGAAGTAGACGCTGAGCGCGTTGAACACCGTCCCGCGCCCGGCCCGTTGGACGCCCAGGTCCTCGCGTGTGCGGCTGCTCGCGCCGTCCGCGCCCACCAGGTAGTCCGCCCGCACGGTGTACCGGCGGCCGGTCGCGGTCTCCTCGACCACGGCGGTCACCCCGTCGGCGTCCTGCTCGAAGGAGACCAGCCGGGTCCCGAAGCGCACATCGGCGCCGTTCTCCCGGGCCTTGGCCACCAGAACCTTCTCGTAGCGGTCCTGGCCGCACCCCATCACCCGCTCGGGGCTCACCGTCGGGCCGTCCAGGGACGGCACCTCCAGCACCTCCGCGTCGTCGATCTCGGCGAAGGTGCGCACCTTGATGATGCCGCCCTCGAAGTACGGGTGGGAGTCGCCCATCTCCAGGGCCCGGATGTCCGTCCCCAGGCCGGCCGCCCGGAACAGCTCCATGGTGCGCGCCTGGAGCCCCGGGGCGCGAGGCAGCGTGGACGTGTCGTCCCGCTTCTCCAGCACCATCGTCCGCAGCCCGTGCCGTCCGCAGAACAGCGCGGTGGCGAGTCCCACGGGACCTCCACCGACGACGAGCACCGGGATTCTCACGTCATACATGCATGTCCCCTCTGCGTGGACTGAGCCGAACCCGGACTCCTCCAGGCCCTGACGGCGATCTGGCACCCGCCGGGCCGTCGGACCGGGGGTGCCCTTGATGAGTACTGGCGCGGCCTCAAGCGGTGCTGGAGAACGGCATGCCGTGCGTGCGGTGGTTTCTCGAGGGGCGCTCGACCCGGCTTTGCGATGGTCCCCGCCAACCGTGTGGCACCAGGCCACGGTCGGTGCCGGAAGGAGCCTCGCGCATGACGCACACCACGCCCGATGTCACGACCCCGGCTGGGATCATCCGGCTGGGCAACATGTTCTGCGACGCCAAAGCGCTGCTCACCGCCGTGGAGTTGCGCCTGTTCACCGTGCTCAATGAGAAGGGGCCCTCTACGCACGAGGAGATAAGGACTGCACTCGGGCTGCACGGCAGGGGCCTGTCGGACTTCCTCAACCTGCTCACCGCGCTGGGCGTTCTGGAGCGCGCCGACGGCGGCCGCTACCGCAACGCCCCCGGCCCGGACGCCTACCTCGTCCACGGCAAGCCCGGGTACGTCGGCGGCTTCCTGGAGCGCGCCAACCGCAACCTCTACCCGGCGTGGGGCCGGCTCGCCGAGGCACTGCGCACCGGACAGCAGCAGTCCGGCAGCGACTTCGACCAGGTCACCCAGAACCCGCACATCCTGCGCCAGTTCGCGGGCATGATGGACGGTCTCACGAACGTGGTGGGGCCGGAACTCGCCCAGAAGTACGACTGGTCGGGACACGGCTCGGTGCTGGACGTGGGCGGCTGCCGCGGCAACCTCTGCTCCCTCATCGTCAAGGCCCACCCGCACCTGACGGGCCATGTCTTCGACCTGCCGGCCATGGCGCCACTGTTCGAGGAGAAGGTGGCGGAGCACGGGCTCACCGGGAAGGTCTCGTTCACCGGCGGGAGCTTCTTCGAGGACCCGCTGCCCAAGGCGGACGTCGTCGTCATGGGCCACGTGCTGCACGACTGGGACCGCGAACAGCGGGCCTTCCTGGTCAACAAGGCGTACGGGGCGGTCAACCCGGGCGGCACCCTGCTGATCTACGACCGGATGCTCGAGGACGAGCCGAACCACATCGAGAACCTGGTGATCAGCCTGGACATGCTGCTCGTCACCGACGGCGGCGAGGAGTACCCGATCTCCGAGATCACGGCGGCCGCGAAGAAGGCGGGCTTCGTGAACGTCGAGGCGGGCCCGTTCAGCGACTACGACACCCTGGTGATCTGCCGCAAGGGCGCCTGAACGCGCCGAAGCCGCCGGACGCCTCCGCCAACCCCCCGTTCCTGCGCGGGGAGTTCGCGGCGGTGCGGCCCGGCGGCTTCGGCGTCGCCGTACACCCGGTCCTTCAGGAGGGCAGCAGCGACGGCCAGTCGGCGTACGCGCGCAGCCCGTACAGCAGCGGGCGGTCCTCGGGGCGCTGGTCGAGGCCGAGCACCTCGCCGAAGACCACGGTGTGCGTGCCCACCCCACGTGTTCCGCTCACCCGGCAGTCCGCCACGGCATGCGCATCGGCGCCGAGGGCGGGGCCCGCGCCGGTGGGGGAGTCCGTCCACAGCACCCTCCCGAAGCGGTCCGGCCGGCCGGAGCCGAAGAGCTCGGCGGCCGGGCGCCCGCCCGAGTGGAGCAGATTGACCACGAACGACCCGGAGGACAGCAGCGCGTCCAGCGTGGGGCTGCCGTGGCGCAGGCAGACGAGGAGGGTCGGCGGCTCGAGCGTGACGCTGCACAGCGAGGTGCAGGTCATACCGCGGGGGGTGCCGTCGGCTCCGTAGGCCGTCACGACGGAGACACCCGAGGGGAACCGGGACATCATCGAACGGAAGTCGGCGCCCTCCACCAGGGAGGCGGGCGGTGAATGGCTCATCGCATGTCCTTTCGGGCAGGGGCGGCGAGCGTGGGGGCAGCGCCTCCAGAGTCACTAGCGGAAGGCTCGACGCGCCCCTTGGACGCCCGCCTCCACCCGGGCTCGGCCGTCCCTCCACCCGCGCGCGATCAGCGCTGCCGACCCTGGACGGCACAGACGACGGCTCGTCGCAGACGTGCGGACCGCGGCCCGGGAGGAGAGGGATGAGCGAGCAGCGCCAGCGCCCCATTGAGGTGCTCGAGAACCGGTCCGGCACCCGGCTGCCCCATCACGCGGTGGCGGGCATAGGGGCCGGTCCCGCCAATCTGAGCCTCGCCGCACTCGGCGAGCGGCTCGTCCCCGGCGGGGTCCACCTGTACGAACGCCGTTCCTCGGCGGCCTGGCATCCGGGCCAGCTCACCGAGGGCACCCGGCTGCAGACGTCCTGGATCAAGGACCTGGTCACCTTGGTCGACCCCACCAACCGGCTGTCGTTCCTCAACTACCTGGTGTCCAGCGGGCGCATGTACTCGTTCGTCAACGCCCAGTACGAGGAGATTCCGCGGCTGGAGTTCGCCCGCTACCTTGCATGGGCGGCCGGTGAGCTGGACACGGTCCGGTACGGCACGCCGGTCGAGCGCATCGGCCACGTCGGAAGCGGTGCCGACGGGCGGTTCGTACTGAGCGGTCCCGACGGGCCGGTGGCCACCGCCGACCACGTGGTGCTCGGTCTCGGCACGCGCCCGCGTGTGCCGGACTGCTTCCGGGGCGTGGACTTCGCCGGACTGGTCCTGGCCGAGAGCCTGCACGCGCGGCTGCGCGGGGCCGCCGTGCTGCCGTACCAGCCGGCCATGGTCATCGGGGGCGGGCAGACCGGCGCCGAGAGCGTGCTGGAGCTGATCCAGCACGGCTTCCGGGACATCCGGTGGATCGGTCGGCGCAACTGGTTCGCGCCGATGGACGATTCGCCCTCTGCCAACGACTTCTTCCGGCCCACCTACCTGCGGTTCTTCCACGGGCTGCCGGAGGAGGTGCGGCGGCGGTACGTCACCGAGCAGCAACTGACCAGCGACGGCATCTCCCTCGGCACACTGCAGCAGATCTACCAGCTCAACTACGAGACATATCTGCGCGAGGGCCGCTACCCGGTCATGCTGCTGCCCGGGCGGAACGTGGTCCGGGCCTCGGAGCGCGACGGCCAGATCGCCCTGTGGTGCGAGCGGGACTGGGGCGGCCGGGAACGGCACGCCGCGCCGCTGGTGGTGCTCGCCACCGGCCGTGAGCCGGCGGACCTGCCCCTCGCCCCGGAACTGCTCGCGCTGACGGAACTGGACGAGTCGGGGCACCCGTTGCTGGAGGCCGACTACTCGGTCCGCTGGAAGAACGCCGAGCACAACCGGCTGTACGTGCAGAACCGCAGCCGGGTGGGGCACGGCATCGCCGATCCCAACCTCAGCCTGCTGGCCGTGCGGGCGGCGACGATCCTCAACTCGGTGCTGGAGCGGAACGTGTACGTGATCCGTGACGAGCACGTCAGTACCTCGTGGGCCTGACGGCGGCGCATATTCCTTGACAATCAAGTAGCTTGCCCGTCAAGGTAAATGCATCGAGGCGCCCGGAGAACAGGACGGACCACGGAGAGACTCGTGAAGAACACCACTTCCCCGCATGTCATCGTGATCGGCGCGGGCACCGGTGGCCTGTGCCTGACGCACGGCCTCAGGCGAGCGGGCATCAGCGTGCGGGTCCACGAACGCGGCAGGACTCGCGCGGACGGCGTGCAGGGCTACCGCGTCGGTACCGACCCCGACGGCAGCCGCGCCCTCAAGGCCTGCCTGTCGCCCGAGCTGTTCGACGCCGATGCCAGGGACCACCCTGCGGGGAACCGTCCGATCGGCGCCACTTCGGCGCCGGTCGGCATCACTTCAGCACCACTTCGGCACAACACTTTCAGACAGAGAGGCAACGATGGATCTGGGGTTGCAGGACAAGCGGGTACTGGTGACGGGGGCGACACGCGGCATCGGCAGGGCCACCGCCCGAGCCTTCGCGGACGAGGGCGCCCGGGTCGTCGTGTCGTACCACTCCGACGAGTCCGCGGCACGGGACGTGGTCAAGGAACTGGGCAGTGAGGAGCGTGCCCACGCAGTCCAACTGGACCTCGAGGACCCGCAGTCCGTGATCGCCGGTGTGCGGGCCGCCGAGGAACGCTGGGGCGGGCTCGACGTCGTCGTCGCCAACGCCCAGACATGGCTGTGGGTCGATCCCGACCAGCAGCCCCCGCTCGAGGACCTGCCGGTCGACGAGTGGTTCGGCAAGATGCGCGCCAACGTCGAGGGACACATCCACACCGTCCGCACCGCCCTGCGCGGTATGCGCGAGCGCGGCTGGGGCCGGGTGGTGCTGCTCTCCTCGGTCACGGCGACGACCGGAATGCCCGGCTCGGAAATCTACAGCGCCGCCAAGCAGGCGCTGCACGGCTTCGCCCGCGGCCTGATGTGGAACAGCGACGGCATCCTCGTCAACGTGGTGGCCCCGGGCGGCACGGTCACCGAACAGCTCGCCAACGTGGATCCGGCGATCCTCGAGAAGAGCCGTAAGGAGACCCCCAGCGGGCGGCTCACCACTGCCGAGGAGGTCGCGCGCCTCATAGTTTTCCTCGGCTCGGACGGCAACGGCAACATCAACGGAGAGGTCATCCACACCGCCGGCGGCCGCTGACCCCGGCGGGATGCTCCCGCGGTGCCGTCGGTCCACCAGGCTGTCCCGGAATCCCCCGCCGGGACAGCCGGGCGGGCCGACGGCACCGTGGCGTCGTCATGAGGGTCACAAGGGTTCGCCGCACGATGTCAACGAGGGGCTCCGCACCGGGGGAAACCGGTCCGGAGCCCCTCGACCCCTTCCTCACACGGCGTCGGCGCCCTCGCCGACGCCGACCTTCTTGATGGACCAGCGCGCGATGCGCAGTGACATCTCCACGCCCTCGGTCGCGTACTCGACCATGGCCTTCTGATACTCCGTCACGGCCGCGGTGAACTCCCGCTCGCCCCGGTCCACCGCCGCCAGCAACTCCGCCAGCGCCGCCGCGTCCCGCACCGCAGTGTTGGCGCCCACCCCGCCCGACGGCGGCATCGTGTGCACCGCGTCGCCCAGCGGCACGACGGAGCCCGTCTCCCAGCGGGTCACCGGCTGGTGCGCCCGCAGAGCCACACCGAAGGTGAGCTCGGACTGGGCGTTCCGGAAGATTCCGCGCAGTCCCGGATGCCAGCCGGAGGTGCGGCCGGCCGCGAAGCGGCACAGGCCGGGCCCGTCCAGGGCGAAGAACTCCTCGTCCGTCATGCCGAGGTCCTCGCGGTGCACGTTCAGCACCGCCATGTAGTAGTTCTCGGAGTCCGGCAGCACCAGCCCCGGCCACAGCCGGGCCGCCGCATCTCGCGGCCGGCCGCGGAACGACATCGGCATCAGCCCGAGGTGACCGCCGTCCGTGCCGATGACATAGCTGAAGCGGTCCTGCAACGGCTCCGGCAGTCCCGCCCGCACCGCGTCCTCGCGGGTGATGCGTGAGAACACCGTCCGCACGCCCAGGTCGACGGGCCTGCACTCCGGCAGGAACTGCCGCCGCACCTGGGAGTTGGCCCCGTCGGCCGCGATCAGCACGTCGCCCTCGGCGGTGCTGCCGTCCGTGAAATGCGCCACCACCCGGCCGTCGGGTCGCCGTTCGCAGCGTGTGAACGCCTTGCCGTACTCGACCGACTGCTCGAGCCCGGCGAGCAGCACACGGCGCAGGGTGTCCCGGTCGACCGCGTCGATCTTGTCGGGCCGCTCGCCCCTCGGGTCGTCGAAGGAGGGCGTCCACTGGGGGTTGAGCTGCTCGTCGTAGGCGTCGAGACCGCTCTCCCCGCGCTCGTGGCTGGTGGCCAGCAGCAGCTCCTGCAGCGCCGGCGGCAGGCAGGCGCGCAGCGATGCCTCGCCCTCCGGGCTGATCCTCAGCCGATACCCCTGGCGCCGGTCGTCGGCGCCGCCGTCCCGCTCGTAGACCGTGAAGTCCACGCCGGCCTTGCGCAGCCCCTGCGCGAGGCACAGGCCACCGATGCCCCCTCCGATCACCAGGACCCGCATCCCACTCCGGCTCATCGGCACACTCCTCTCCGCACGCTGTGTCCCGGCCACTGTGCGGGCGGCGGCTCGGACATCCCTGGAGCCCCCGTCGGGGTCCACCGGAAATGGACACGCCCTCGAGAGAGCGGTCGCAAGGTGACCGCACATCGCGCGCACCGCCGCGCGGGCCATGACTGCGGGAGAGCGCCATGCTCATCAGCCTCAAGGGCAGGAAGGCCCTGGTGACGGTGGCACCAGGGGAATCGGCCGGGCGCCGGCCTGGCCGACCCCGAGCAGGTGAACGGCCTGGCCGTGCGCCCAGGAGGCCTATGGGCACCTGGACGTCCTGGTCGGCAACGCGGGCGTCATCCACGTCACCGGCAGCATCGTGGCCGTGGACGGCGGACTGTGCTGACCGTCCCACCCATCGCCCTCCGCACCGCCCCCTCGCACACACAAGGAGCTGATCAGGTATGGAATTCGGGTTGGGCCTGCCGACCACGGTCCTCGACAAGGACGGCCCCGCACTGGCCGCCTGGGCCCGTCGGGCCGAAGAAGCCGGCTTCGGGAGCCTCGGTGTCATCGACCGTCTGGTGTACGACAACTTCGAGTCGCTGACGTCCCTGGCCGCCGCGGCCGCGGTGACCGAACGCGTGCGCCTCACGACCGGCATCCTGATCGCGCCCTACCGCACCCAGACGGCACTGCTCGCCAAGCAGGCGGCCACCGTCTCGGCGCTGTCGGGCGGCCGGCTCGTGCTGGGCGTCGCCGCGGGCGGCCGTGAGGACGACTACCAGGCCGTCGACGCCCCCTACCACGACCGCGGACGACGGCTGGACCTCCAGCTCGCCGAGCTCCGCGAGACCTGGCAGGGCAAGGGGCCCGTGCCCGGCATCGGCCCCCAACTGCCCGCGGGACAGCCGCCGTTGCTCGTAGGCGGCCACTCGCCGGCGGCCATGCGCCGGGCCGCGCGCCTCGGCGACGGCTGGTTCTGCGGCGGCAGCTCCGCCACGGGCTACGGTGAGCTCGTCGAGCGGCTCCGCCAGGCATGGGCGGCCGAGGGCCGCACCGACCGGCCCCGCCTGGTGTCCCTCACCTACGCGGCCCTCGGCCCCGGTGCGAAGGAGCTCGCGCAGGAATACCTCGGCGACTACTACTCCTTCGCCGGGCCCGTCGCCCAGCGGATCGCATCCATGGCCATCACCGACCGTCAGGCGCTCGTCGACCTCGCCCAGGGATACGCCGAGATCGGCTGCGACGAGCTCATCCTGATGCCCTGCTCCGCCGACCCGCGCCAGCTCGAGTCCCTGGCGGAGGCCGTCCTCTGACACCTCCGCACACCCCTGAAGGCCGCCCGCCGGGACACCGGTGGACGGCCTTCGTCGGTGGGTACGCCCGCACAACGTGACAGGCCGGGCACCGATGGCCCCGGCCCGTCCCTCGCTGCCGAGCTCTCAGCCCCTCCCGGGCCCTCCCGGCACGGCGACCCGCTCCGGTGTGCCGTCGAACTCCAGGGACACCCCGTACTCGGCGAGCGCCGTCAGCCAGCGGTCCGCCTCCGACGCCTCCTCGGCGGCACGGTGCAGCCCCGGGGCGGCGGCCCGGGAGAGGATCCGGGTGACACCGTGGGCGAGCGGGAGCGAGACGCAGCGGGCCATTGCGCTCTCCGTGGCGTCCCCGGTGAGGTCCAGACGGTACTCGCCCGACCAGTGGCGACCCGAGGCCCGGACCTCGAGCCGGACGGAGAGCACGATCCGGTCCCGGTCGCCGGCACGCATCGGATGACGCTCCGCCAGCTCGTCGGCGAGCCGCCCGATCCGGTCCGCGTTCCCGCCCCGGACCACCTCGAACACCGGTTGCCAGGCCCGCAGCCAGCCTTCGTTGCGCACGGTGCCCCGGACGAAGGTCTCCAGCCGCCAGCCGGCCGGGAGACCGTACTGCCCGACGAAGGGCAGGCTGTCGCGGTTCGGATACACCTCGAACATCTCGGCACCGATCCGATGGCGGCGGGCCGCCTGCCACGGAAGGGCGGTGGTGACCTCCCGGCCGCCCTCGATGTGCCGGGCCGGCGCCCGCAGCGCAGTCAGCACCCCCAGGGGGGCCCAGCTGAAGCGGTAGCGGAAGTCGTCCGGCACCGCGGGAAGCCCGCCGCAGTACGAGGTGAAACTCACCGCCTCCGCCCGGTCGCCGGCCTCCGCACGGGCACGGCCCACCAGCAGGTGGGCCGCCAGGTGGTCGATACCCGGGTCGAGGCCGGCTTCGGTGAGGACGACCACGCCCTGGTCGGCGGCCCCGGCCGCGGCCTCGACCAGCGCGTCCGACACGTAGCTGGAGCAGGCGAAGTGGGCTCCGCGCTCCCGGCACAGCCGCAGCAGTGCCGGGTGCTCGCCCGCGGGCAGCATGGAGACGACCACGTCCCCGAGCCGAAGCCGGGAGGCGAGCGCGGCCGACTCCAGCGCCCGTACGTCCACCCGGCCGGACAGGCCCAGCGCTTCCATGCGCGCCGCCACCCGCTGCGCGTTGCGGCCCCACACCACCACCCGGTCGGCCCGGGCGCACAGCAGGGCGAGCCCGGTCCGCCCGGTGGACAGCCCGGCCCCGACCCAGTGCACGGTCCCGCTCGCCGGGACGGTGCCGAGCCGTAGGTCACGATGATCGGACAACGGAGACCTCCTCGGTCCTGGCAGGGACGTCCTGCTGTACGGCCTGCTCGAAGGTGCGGCGGCACCGGTCCCAGCGCGGATCCCCGTCTCGCAGGGACAGGAGGCTGGACAGCAGGTCCGCGGAGAAGGCACGGCTGGCCTCGAGCGGCAGCAGCGAGGGCAGGTTGTCGATGGCGATGAGGTCCACCGGCCGCTCGCCCGCGGTCAGTCGGCGTACCGGACGGTCCCAGTCGGTCGGGCTGTCGTAGACCGGCAGCAGGTTGCACGGAGAGCCCGCGTCGCACGTCACGTCACTGATGACCGACAGAGTCCGCTCGGCGCGGAGCAGATCGGCGGTGGTGACGAAGGGCGGGGCCGGGACCGTCGTCAGGACCGTGTTGACGAGGACGTCATGGGTCAGCAGGGCGTCCCGGTCCAGGTGCCGGGTCTCCGGCAGGTCCCAGCAGGTCGCTGTGACCCCTGCCGTCTCGAGGGCGTCCCGCGCTCCCCGGCCGCAGCGGCCCAGCGCACCGATCACCAGGGCGGAGGTGGGCCGGGCCTGCTGGGCGGACGCGCGCAGCAGGCCGTCCAGGGTGGCCCGGTCCGTGTCCCGCAACGGCGTCGCCAATCGCCCGCGTCGGTGCAGCACGGCCAGGGCGCCCCCGATGTAACCGGCCCAGTAGCCGAACGCGGCCACCCGGCGGCCCTGGTCGTCGGTCAGGTACTCCAGGTCGAGCAGGACGCCGCCACCCGCCCGGAAGCGGGCCAGCAGCCGCTCGGCCCCGCTCTGGCGCTTGAAACAGTGGCCGAAGAAGATGTGGCGGTGCCTCAGTGTCGCCGGTGCGTCCGGGAGTTCCTTGAGCCCCAGTACGTACTGGTCGTCATCCGCCTCGCGCCAGGTGCCTGCGGGGGCGGTCCGGCAGCCGACGGCCGCGTAGTCGGCGAGTGGGAACACCCGCTGCGGAGAGTCCTCCACCGTCACCTCGAACCCGACCGCCACGAGCCGGGCGGCGTCCTCGGGCACGAGCGGGGTGCGACGCTCCGACGCGCGCGTCTCGGCGCGCAGCCACAGCCGGGGCCGCTCTCGTTTCATCCGCGCCATCAATGCTGCCCTCCCGTCAGGGCCGGATCGGCGCCCACCTGCGCGGGCGTCGGCCCGGCGAGCATTGCGGCGCGCAGCTCAGATCCCTTGTGGTCCGGCAGCCGAGGGCCCAGCAGCGCCGGCTGACCGACGATCAGCACCTCGTGCCCGGCATCCCGGAACACCGAGGCCGGCGGCACCGGGGCAGACAGGTGCGACGGACGGGCCCGGGCCGTGAACAGTACGCGCATGACTTGCCTCAGCCCCTTCGTGAAGGTGGCGGACCCGCTCGCACCAGCGCGGGGGCCCCGGATCGTGAGGCGACCGTCTGCCGGTCCCCTAGCGACCGGCTCGCGCTCGACTCGACCCGCCGCGCGGCGGCTGTCCAGTTGCCCTTGAGTCCTCCTGCAGCCGCCTCGGTCAGCGTGCCCCGCATCAGCAGCCCGGCGCGGTCATGCCCACTGGAGGACCCGTGACCCGAAACCTGTTCACCTCGGAATCCGTCACCGAGGGACACCCCGACAAGATCGCCGACCAGATCAGCGACCGAGTCCTCGACGCCCTGCTCGCCCAGGACCCGGCCTCGCGCGTCGCCGTGGAGACCCTGATCACCACCGGCCAGGTGCACATCGCGGGCGAGGTCACCACCCGCGGCTACGCCGACATCGCCGCGCTCGTGCGCGAGACGGTGCTCGGTATCGGCTACGACGCCTCGCAGAAGGGCTTCGACGGAGCTTCCTGCGGAGTATCCGTGTCCCTGGGCGCGCAGTCCGCGGACATTGCCCAGGGCGTCGACGCGGCCTACGAGAAGCGGGTCGACGGCGAATCCGGCGACCTCGACGGTCAGGGAGCGGGCGACCAGGGCCTGATGTTCGGCTTCGCGTGCGACGAGACGCCCGAACTCATGCCGCTTCCCATCACGCTCGCCCACCGGCTCGCGCAACGCCTGACCGCCGTACGCAAGGACGGCACCCTGCCCTACCTGCGACCGGACGGCAAGACCCAGGTCACCGTCGAGTACGACGGTCACCGCCCGGTGCGTCTGGACACCGTGGTGGTCTCCAGCCAGCACGCCTCGGACATCTCCCTCGACTCCCTGCTGGCCCCGGACGTCGCCGAGTTCGTCGTCGGCCCGGTGCTGCGCACGCTCGCCGACCAGGGGGTCAAGCTGGACACCGACGGCCACCGCCTGCTGGTCAACCCGACCGGGCGCTTCGAGATCGGCGGCCCGATGGGTGACGCGGGCCTGACCGGCCGGAAGATCATCATCGACACCTACGGCGGCATGGCCCGCCACGGCGGCGGCGCGTTCTCCGGCAAGGACCCCTCCAAGGTGGACCGCTCGGCGGCGTACGCGATGCGCTGGGTCGCCAAGAACATCGTCGCCGCCCAACTGGCCTCCCGCTGCGAGGTCCAGGTCGCCTACGCCATCGGCAAGGCCCACCCGGTCGGTCTGTTCGTGGAGACCTTCGGCACCGAGACCGTCCCCGTGCCGCGCATTCAGCGGGCCGTCGAGGAGGTCTTCGATCTCCGTCCCGCAGCGATCATCCGCGACCTCGACCTGCTCCGCCCCGTCTACGCGCAGACCGCCGCGTACGGCCACTTCGGCCGCGAACTGCCGGACTTCACCTGGGAACGCACCGACCGGGTGTCCGCCCTCAGGACCGCCGCCGGCTGACCCCGAACCGGCCGCCGCACCCACTGCCACACGACAGGAGGCAACCGCCCATGCGTATCGCCGTGACCGGCTCGATCGCCGTCGACGAGTTGATGAGCTATTCGGGCAGCTTCGCCGAACAGCTCATCGAGAACCGGCTGGACCAGGTCTCCCTCTCCTTCCTCGCCGACTCCCTGGAGGTCCGGCGCGGCGGTGTCGCCGCCAACATCGCCTTCGGCCTCGGCCGGCTCGGCGTCCAGCCCCTGCTGGTGGCGGCGGCCGGAACCGACTTCCACGAGTACCGGGTCTGGCTGAAGGAGCACCGCGTCGACACCGACTGGGTCCGCATCAGCGACCAGGCGCACACCGCGCGCTTCGTGTGCACCACCGACCGGGAGAACAACCAGATCGGCACGTTCTTCCCCGGCGCCATGTCCGAGGCCCGGAACATCTCGATCGCTCGGATCGCCGACCACACGAGGCTCGACCATGTCCTGGTCTCGCCGGACGACCCGGCCGCCATGGTCCGCCACGCCCGGGAGTGCCGCGAGCACGGCATCGTCTTCTCCGCCGACCCATCCCAGCAACTGGCCGTCCTCGACCGGGACGACGCCCGCTCGATCGTGGACGGAGCCCACTTCCTGTTCACCAACGCCTACGAGGCCGACCTGCTCGCCGAGCGCACCGGCTGGAGCGCCCGCGACATCCTCACCCGCGTGAACACCTGGGTGACCACGCTGGGAGCCGACGGCGTCCGCGTCGCACGGCGGGACACCACTCCCGTGCACATCCCCGCCGTGCCGGTGCGGCGGGTGGCGGATCCCACCGGCGCCGGAGACGCCTTCCGCGCCGGGTTCCTGGCAGGGCAGAACTGGCGGCTGACGGACGAGCAGTCCGCGTGGCTCGGGTGCGCCATGGCCGCGGCCTCCCTCGGCGCGACCGGCACCCAGACCTACCCGCTCAGCCGCCGGTCCCTGCGGGTGGCCCTGCGCAGCGGCTACGGCTCGGCGGCCACGGACGTGCTCACCCCGCACCTGGTGAGCGTCCTGTGAGGGGCGGGGGGCTGCGCGAGGCGCTGGCCTCGCGGGTGGTGGTGGCGGACGGGGCGATGGGCACCATGCTCCAGGCCCAGGAACCCACCGAGGAGGACTTCCAGCAGCTCGAAGGCTGCAACGAGATCCTGAACGTGACGCGCCCGGACCTGGTGCGCACCGTCCACGAGGCCTACTTCTCGGTGGGCGTGGACTGTGTGGAGACCAACACCTTCGGTGCGAACCTCGCCGCGCTGGGGGAGTACGACATCGCGCACCGCGTCCACGAGCTGTCCGAGGCCGGCGCGCGCATCGCCCGCGAGGCCGCCGACCGGTTCACCCGTGACACCGGGCAGCCGCGGTGGGTGCTGGGTTCGATGGGCCCCGGCACCAAGTTGCCGACGCTGGGACATGTGCCGTACGCCGCCGTCCGCGACGCCTATCAGCAGAACGCCGAAGGGCTGCTCGCGGGCGGTGCGGACGCACTGCTCGTGGAGACCACCCAGGACCTGCTGCAGACCAAGGCGGCGGTGGTGGGCGCCCGGCGGGCACTCACCGCGCTCGGCTCGGACGTGCCGGTGATCGTGTCGGTGACGCTGGAGACGACCGGCACGATGCTGCTGGGCTCCGAGATCGGTGCCGCACTGACCGCGCTCGAGCCGCTCGGCATCGACATGATCGGCCTCAACTGCGCGACGGGCCCGGCAGAGATGAGCGAGCACCTGCGTCATCTTGCCCGGCACGCCCGCATCCCCTTGTCGTGCATGCCGAACGCGGGCTTGCCGGTGCTGGCCGCCGGGGGCGCCCACTATCCGTTGTCCCCGGGGGAGTTGGCGGACGCGCACGAGGACTTCGTGCGCGACTACGGACTGTCGCTGGTGGGCGGCTGCTGCGGCACGACCCCGGAGCATCTGCGTCAGGTCGTCGAACGCGTCCGGGGTCTCGCCCCGGTCGAGCGGCGCCCGCAGCCCGAGCCCGGCGCCGCCTCCCTGTACCAGTCGGTGCCGTTCCGGCAGGACACCTCGTACCTGGC
>NZ_LBMW01000143.1 GCF_026168105.1 Streptomyces hygroscopicus | reverse complement strand
CGCTGGGTGCGGTGGATGTGCTGGGTGAGGTCGAGCGTCGTCGGGTGTTGGTGGAGTGGAACGACTCGGCGGTGGATCTCGGGTCGGTGCTGGTGCCGGAGCTGTTTGCTGGGCAGGTTTCCCGCACGCCGGATGCGTTGGCAGTGGTTGCCGGTGGTGTGGGGGTGTCGTACCGGGAGCTGGATGCGCGGGCGAATCGGTTGGCGCACTACTTGCTGGGTCAGGGTGTGGGTGCGGAGTCGGTGGTGGGGGTGTGTCTGCCGCGGGGTGTGGATGCGGTGGTGGCGTTCTTGGGGGTGTGGAAGGCGGGGGCGGCGTTCTTGCCGGTCGATCCGGAGTATCCGGTGGAGCGGATTTCGTTCATGCTCGCGGACAGTGGTGCGGTGTTGACCTTGACGTCGGAGGAGGTGTTGGAGGGTCTGCCGGCGGGGCGGGCGCGGATGGTGGCGGTGGACTCCACTTTGATGGGCATCCGGCTGTCGGGGTTGCCTGGGCAGGCTCCGGTGTTGCGGGCATGTGCGGAGAGTCTGGCGTATGTGATCTATACGTCGGGGTCGACGGGTCGGCCGAAGGGTGTGGCGGTCGCGCATGGTGGTCTGGCGAACTATGTGTTGTGGGCGGCGGATGCCTACGGGATGACGCGGCCGGGTGTGGGTGGTGTGCCGTTGCACTCCTCGTTGGCGTTCGACTTGACGGTGACCAGTGTGGTGGTGCCGCTTGTGTGCGGGGCGGCGGTGGTCGTGGACGAGGGTGGCGGGGTCGAGGGTCTGGTGTCACTGGTGCGTTCGTCGGGTGGGGGGTTTGGTCTGGCGAAGGTGGTGCCGGCGCATTTGCCCTTGTTGGGGGAGTCGCTGTCGGGGGCGGAGGCGGCGGCTGCGGCGTCCACCTGGGTGGTCGGTGGTGAGGCTCTCTCGGGTTCGGTGGTGGGTTCGTGGTTGGAGCGTGCCGGGGGTTCGGTGGTGGTGAATGAGTACGGGCCGACGGAGGCGACGGTCGGCTGTTCGGTGTTCGAGGTGCGGGCGGGTGATGAGGTCGGTGCGGTGGTGCCGGTCGGGCGTCCGGTGGCGAATATGCGGTTGTATGTGCTGGACGGGCGGTTGTGTCCGGTGGCGCCGGGGGTGGCGGGTGAGTTGTACATCGCTGGTGTGCAGGTGGCGCGTGGGTATGTGAGGCGTGCGGGTTTGACGGGGGAGCGGTTTGTGGCGAATCCGTTTGAGCCGGCCGCGCGGATGTATCGCTCGGGTGATGTGGTGCGCTGGCGTGGGGATGGGCAGTTGGAGTTCCTGGGGCGTGTGGATGAGCAGGTGAAGGTGCGTGGGTTCCGGATCGAGCCGGGTGAGGTCGAGGGGGTGATCGCCGGGCTTCCGCAGGTTGAGCGGGTGGCGGTGGTGGCGCGTGAGGATGTGCCGGGTGATGTGCGTCTGGTGGCGTATGTGGTGGCGCAGGATCCGGATGAGGATCTGGGGGGTTTGCCCGGCCAGGTGCGGGCGTTTGTCGCGGGGCGGCTGCCGGAGTACATGGTGCCTTCCGCGGTGGTGGTGCTTGATGCGTTGCCGTTGACGGGCAACGGGAAGCTGGACCGCAAGGCCCTGCCTGTTCCGGAGCTGTCGGGTGGGGCCGGATTGGGGCGTGGTCCGGCGAATGAGCGGGAGCGGGTGCTGTGCGAGGC
>NZ_LBMW01000036.1 GCF_026168105.1 Streptomyces hygroscopicus | reverse complement strand
ACCCGACGCCGCTCGGCCCCGTCCAGCACCTCAACCGCGCCCAAAGCGATCTCGGGGCCACCCGCCGCTGCCCGCTCCAGCGCGGCGAGCAGGTTTCTCATCACCGTGCACAGCAGTGTGCCGACCAGCTGCGGGTCCACCGGGCGAGCCGCATCGACGGTCAGACGCATGCCCTCGTCGTCGTCATCGAGATTCACCGCCAGCGGGTAGTTGGTCTGCTCCCGGTAGGACCGCAGCTCGACGCCGTCGAAGAGAGCACCGCTCTTGCTGACGGAGCGGTCGTTGTGCCGGTAGTTGAACATGGAGGCGAACAGGGGGCTGTCGCCCTCCACACCACTGGCGTTCTGCGCCACGGCGAGCGGCGCGTGCTCGTGCTCGAGCAACGCGGCGAGCTGGCTCCGCACCGCACCCACGGCGGCCAGCACACCCAGCTGCCCCGTCTTCACGCGCACCGGCAGCAGGTTCATGAAGGGGCCGAGCACCCGATCCGCATCGGCATCGGCGTTCATTCGGCCGAACAGCACCGTGCCGAAGACCACGTCGTCGTGGCCGCTCACCGCCGCAAGCACCCGGGCCCACGCCACGTGCATCAGCGTCGCGGGGCTGGCGCCGACCTTCCGGGAGACCCTGCGGAGCCGGCGCTCGAGGTCCGGAGCGATCCGCACTTCGGACTCGACGGTGTCCATCCCCGGCTCACGCGTGTCCAGCAGCCCGAACGGCGCAGTCGGCTCGGTCACGTCCCCCAGCAGATCGGCGAAGAACCGCTCATGTTCTCCGCCGTCGAGGCCCGCTCGGGTCTGGACCACCACATCGCGGAACGGCAGCGGCTGCGGCAGTTCGGTGCCGCGCCCCAGCATGATGGCCCGTATCTCGGCGAGCAGCACCTCGACCGTGGTGTGGTCCTGCACCAGGTGGTGAAGCCTCAGCAGCGCGAGTCGGCGGCCGTCCGCGACCGAGGCCACATGGAGGCTCAGCAGCGGGGCCCGCGTGATGTCCATCCTCCGGCCCACGATCGCCGGCAGCTCGGCCACCGGGTCCGCGGCCTGCGGGTCGAGGGTCACCTCGGTCACCGGCAGCTGGGCGTGCCGCCAGACCACCTGGACCGGCTCGGGCAGACCCTCCCACACGATCGCCGTGCGGAAGATGTCGTGCCGGTCCAGCACTTGCTGCAGGGCACCGGCGAAGGCGTCCAGCCGTTCCCTGGAGTCGAACTCCATCACGGCCGAGGCCAGATAGGTGTCGTCGTTGCCTTCGGCCAGCAGGTGGTGGAAGAGCAGGCCCTCCTGCAGCGGGGCCAGCGGGTAGACGTCGGCGATGTTGGCGGCACCGCCCTCCACCGAGGCCACCACCCGCGCGACCTCGTCGGCCGACAGGTCGACCAGGGGCAGCATCTCCGGGGTGATCTCACGGGCATCCGCGGGGATCAGGTTCGCCGGTACGGCGACCTTGCTCGCGCCCACGGAGAGTGCGAGGCCGGCCGGGGTCGGGGACTCGAAGAAAGCCCGCACCGACACCGACACGCCAAGCTTGCGTATCGCCCCCACCAGGCGGATCGCCATCAGCGACTGGCCACCGAGCTGGAAGAAGTTGTCGTCCACACCGACGCGCTCCAGGCCCAGGACCTCTGCGAAGGCGGCGCACAGGATCTCCTCGCGCGCGTTCGCCGGGCCGCGCCCGGTCCCTGCCCAGGTACCGAATTCCGGGGCTGGCAGCGCCTTGCGGTCCAGCTTGCCGCTCATGGCCAGCGGCAGCCCGTCCAGCACCACGACGGCGGCGGGGACCATGTGCTCGGGCAGCCTGTCGGCCGCGAACACCCGGACCTCCTCCGCCAGGTCATCGACCACGCCGTCGACCACCACATACCCGACCAGCTGGATGTCGCCAGGTGTGTCCTCGCGGGCGATCACCGCAGCCTGCGCGACCTGCGGGTGCGCGGCCAGGACGGCCTCGACCTCGCCCGGCTCGATCCGGAACCCACGGACCTTCACCTGCTCATCCGCACGCCCCAGATACTCCAACTGCCCATCCCGACTCCACCGCGCCACATCGCCCGTGCGATACATCCGCACCCCCGGCTCGAAGGGGTTCGCCACGAACCGCTCCGCCGTCAGACCAGGGCGACGCACATAACCCCGCGCCACCTGCACCCCCGCGACATACAGCTCACCCCCCACGCCCGGCGCCACCGGCCGCAAGAACTCATCCAGAACATACAGACGCATGTTCGCCACCGGACGCCCAATCGGCACCCGATCACCCACCACCTCCTGCCCCGCCCGCACCTCGAACACACAGCACCCGACCACCGCCTCGGTCGGACCGTACTCATTGACCACCACCGACCCACAAGCACGCTCCAACCACGCCCGCACCACCGAACCCGGCAACGCCTCACCCCCCACCACCCACGTCCCCGCCGCATCAATGATCTGACTGCCAGCCAGCATCTGCGACAACAAAGGCAGATGCGCCGGAACCACCTTCACCAGACCGAAACCACCGCGATCACCCAGCAGCTCCGCCAAACCCTCCGCACCACCCGCCCGGCTCACCACCACCGGAGCACCCGACACCAACGGCACCACCACACTGGTCACCGTCAAGTCGAACGCCAACGACGAATGCAACGGCGCACCACCGCCCCCACCGTACGCACCCACAGCCCACCCGACGTAGTTCGCCAGACCCGCATGCGTGACCGCAACCCCCTTCGGCCGCCCCGTCGACCCCGACGTATACATCACATACGCCAGACCCTCCCCGGACACCCGCACCAAAGGAGCCACCGCAGGCAACACCGACAACTGCGCCGCCAGCGACGCACTGTCCAGCGCCACTGCACGGGCCGCGCCGGCCAGTTGCCCGGCGAGCGCCGCACTTTCCGTCAGCGTCACAGCCGCGCCGCTGTCGGCCAGCATGTAGGCGATGCGCTCCACCGGGTACTCCGGGTCGATCGGCAGATACCCCGCCCCCGCCTTCCAGACCGCCACAACAGCCACCACCATCTCCACACCACGCGGCAGACACACCCCCACCAGCGACTCCGCACCCACCCCCTGCGCCACCAGATACTGCGCAAGACGATTCGCCCGCACATCCAACTCCCCGAACGACACCTCCACACCATCCACGACCACCGCCACCGCATCCGGAGTCCGGGCAACCTGCGCCTCGAACAACTCCGGCACCAGCCCCGACCCGAAATCGGCCTCGGTGTCGTTCCACTCGACGAGCACCCGCCGGCGTTCAACCGCGTCCAGCAGGTGGGACCTGCTGACCAGTTCGTCGGGCTCGACGGACACGAGCCAGTTCGCCATGGCGAGGAAGCGGCGGCAGACCTCGTCACCTGACGGAAGGTCAGGAGCGTCGGCGTTCACGTCAACGGCGACCTTCATGCCGGACCGGTCGTAGACGTCGATCCGGGTGCTGTCGACCGGCCCGCTGGACAGGTTGTGCGCGGTCACAGCGCAGTCACCGAACGGCAGCTCGTAGATATCGAAGGACATCACGTTGATGAGCAGGTCCCAGAGGTCGCCCTCACCGAGCATCGCGTCGTGGAGCATCTCCTCGTACCGGTACCGCTGATGGCGCAGGCCCTCCAGCACCGCCCGGGTCGTCCTTCGCACGAGGTCCGCAACAGAGGTGTCCGGGGCGATCGTCACCCGGATCGGGAGAACATTGTTGGTCATGAACGGAATCGCGAGATCCCGCGTTCCTGCACGGCCGCTCACCGGAACACCCACGACCACGTCCCGCTGTCCGGTGAGATGGTGCTGGTAGAGAGCCGCAGCGCTGATCATCAGACCGGCAAAGTTGGTCCCCAGCCCGCGAGCCGCCGCCTTCAGGCTTGCCCCGATTGAACCGTCCACGCTCTCGACGAACCGGACGGGAGCTCGCTGGGCCCGCCCCGCGTAGCTGCTGCCGAGGCCTTCCGCCTCCGGGAGGCCTGCCAGGACACCACGCCAGTACTCGCGATCCGCTTCGTAGTCCGCAGAAGCCCGGTACTTGCGTTCCGCGTCCATCAGTACGGTGCTGGACGGCAGGGCGCCCTCTTCCACCGAACCGCCCTGCAGGAGGGTGTTGTAGATCTGCGCCAGGCGGCCGACCACCAGCCCCGCGCTGCGGCCGTCCAGGATCACGTGGTAGGCCCGCTGGTACCAGAAGGTGAGGCGTGGACCGGCCGTGAATATCTTTATGGTGTAGAGAGGCCGTTCGGCCGCCCCCTTCGACCGCCGCAGATCGTCCCACATGAGGCTCTCGGCCGCCGCGTGCGGATCGGCCTCGGAGCTCACATCGAGGACCTCGACCGGGTAGTCGTTCACGTCATGGAAGTACTGCCGCGGCTGCCCGTCGAACTCGCGGATCCGCAGCCGAGCGGCGTCCGCCTCCTCGATCAGGCGCTCCGAGGCCTTAACCAGGAGGCCCAGATCCAACTCGCCGCCGATCTCCAGGTACTCGGCACCGTTGAAGCACGGGTTCTCGGGCGCAAGCTGATGGCTGTACCAGATCGCGAGCTGACCGGCCATCAGCTCCCGAAGTTCACCCTCAGTCGTAGCCATTCCCGCGCACTCCATTCGGTTCGACTCATCGGCTGGAACAGCACGGGCAGCCGCCGCCGAGGCATGCCGCACAACTGCCCAGCTCTCCTTGCACACCGCTGTAACTTGATATTGCGGACTTCGAGAGCCCGCGCACAGCGCAGGCAACAGCGCAAACCTCAGGCAGGGCGCCGGTTCGACCGGCATCCTGGGATGCAGTCATAAGGCAGACCAGCCGGGCCTGAATATTCACCTATTTCGATGGAACGGTAATAAGAGCCATTGCTGCGGCGGACGCCCTGGCCCCGCACACGCTTCCCCGGCACGCAGTCTGCACCGCCCGATACGTGATCCACTATGGCTCAGAGACGCCGCTGCGATCAATGAGCTGCAGCTGTCCGAGGCCGTCCCCCCTCCCCTGCCAGCCGGGACGCCGCGCACCGTTCAACTGCGCCGCGGCGGCGGTTGAACGCCGCCGGGATCTCCCATGTCAACGCTGCCGACGGGCCATGCGGCGGGGACTCTCACGCCGATGTCATCCCGCGTCCCGCAGGCGGACGACATTCCGCTAACTCCCGGCCGCGTGCATGATATTTCGGGTCTAGAATTCCAACGAACCTGTGAGGCATTCGCATGCACAATGAGCCGGTCGAACCGCCCCCGCCGATCAATCTGGTGGATCCCGGACTCTACTCGCACGGCGATCCGTTTGTGCAGTGGCGCTGGCTCCGTGCCAATGAACCGGTGTACTGGCACCCCCCGACGGAACTTCCCGGCTTCTGGGCCCTGACCAGATACGAGGACGTGCGCACCGCCTACCGAGACGCGGGAAATTTCAGCTCGGCCCAGGGCATTCTGCTTCGGCCGGCCGACCATGGAGCCGACCCCGGCGGTGGCCGCACCCTGGCGCTGACCGATCCACCGCGCCACCGTCAGCTGCGTGGGCTGGTGGACGAGTGGTTCGCCGTGCGCTCGGTCCGTGCGCTCGAGGAAGAGATGGCGGGAATCACCAAGGGCATAGTCGACAAGGCGCTTGAGCAAGGGAGTTGTGACTTCGTGGCCGATGTCGCCGCCCGTGTTCCGCTGTATGTGATCTGCAAGATGATGGGGGTTCCGGAGTCCGACTGGGAGTACCTCTACGACCTGACCAGCCAGGCCTTCGCGGCCGGCGACCCGCTCACCCGCCGGTTCGCCCACCTGAACATCCTCGGGTATTTCGAGACGCTCCAGGCCGAGAAGGCGACGCACCCGGACGACGACCTGGTGAGTGTGCTGGCGACGGCTGACATCGACGGTGAGCGACTCAGCCCCGACGACGTGATCCTGAACTGCGACAACCTGCTGGTCGGCGGCACCGAGAACACGCGGATCGCGGCTGCCGGGGGCATGCTCGCCTTCCTCGACCACCCCGATCAGTGGCAGCAGTTGGTGGAGGACCCGGCTCTGCTGCCCTCCGCTGTCGAGGAGGTCCTGCGCTGGACGTCCACTGCCACGCACATCATGAGGACCGCCGTGCGCACGACCGAGATCCACGGCAAGAAGATCGAGGTGGGTGACCGGGTCGTCTTCTGGCTGCCGTCGGCCAACCGCGACGAGACGGTCTTCGACACGCCCGACACCTTCACCATCTCGCGCAAACCCAACCGGCACCTGGCCCTGGGCTTCGGCGAGCACTTCTGTCTCGGCAGCGTGCTGGCCCGGGTCGAGTTGCGACTGCTCTACGGCGAGCTGCTCGACCGGTCCGTGCGGATCGAGCTCGACGGCGTACCCAAACTGCTGGACTCGATCGTCGTGAACGGCCCTGAACGGCTGCCCGTCAGGCTGGCTCTTGCCTGACAGCCCCGACCGGTGTGGATGACGGGTCGCGGCCAGAACGGGCGCCCCGTCATCGTCCGTGCGCTTCGGCGGGATCGTCTGGGGCGGGCCACCGCGCACGTTCCGCTGCCGCTCGTACGCCTGACTTCCAATCTCTTGTCGCCCTGTGAGGGCGCGTCATGCCGATCGTGACGCACTGATCGCGCTCGGCGCGCATGCCGTCGGTGAGCGGCGCCGGGCCGGGAGCCCGACCGTGGCGCCAGGAAGTGTGGTCGACTGCCTCACGCCGGTCGGGCCGGCCGCGACTTGGCATCGCGCAGCAGCCGCCCGACCAGCGTCGGCTTGCCGTCGTCCGCCGAGTCCGCCTAGCGGCCGGCGAGCAGTGGGGTCAGGGCGTCCGCGAGCGGGCCGATGGCCGGGTGGTCCCACAGGAGAGTGGGCTCCACCTCGATGCCGTAACGGTCCTCGATGTCAGCACACAGGCTGAGTACGTACACCGAGTCGAGGCCGTACTCGGACAGCGGCAGATCGGTGTCGATGTCCTCGGCCGGACGTCGGACGTACTCGGCCACGCAGCCGCGCAGCCATTCGCGGAGCTCTTCGGCATCGGCCGTGTCTGGGCGGTCGGTGATGTCGGACATGGCAGCCTCCGTTGGGTGCTGGGTCGGGTGGGCTCAGGCGCCCGTGGGTCGGCAAGCGTGGTCGAAAGTGAGGCCGGCGTCGTGACGCCGGAGGAGTTCCGTGCAGAGGACGCCGGTGAGCGGTTCCGGGAGCGGGTCGTGGTGGCGGCCGGTGTGGGCGCCCAGCCGGTGCAGGGCGGCGAGCACCCAGGCGGGGTCGTTCCCCAAGCCTTGTCCGCCGCTCGGCCGTTCCCACCACAGTCCCAGGCAGGCCGCGGCGGCGTGCACCCCGGCCCAACGGGTCGTCAGGTCGAATGCATGGGGCGGTGCTCCGGGACCCAGCTGGTCGGGTGTGAGACAAGCCGCCGCGGCGGCCAGCGACCGCACCTCGGCGGCGTACTCCGATGCCCGCGCCGCAATCGCCTCGTCCTCTCCGGTGCGCCGGTCAGCGCCCTGGAGCAGCGAGCGGGAGAGCGGGTCACGACCGCCCGCGGTCAACGCGAGGGAGCCGAAGTCCAGCGGCGGCAGCGGCTCCGCGGGCCGAAAGGTCGCGGTGGGCAGCACTGGCCCGTCGTCCGCGCTCCAGGTCCGCCGTGCGGTCAGGGGCAGCTGCGGAAGCAGCGCGGACTGGCAGGAGACGCGGGAGGCGTGGCCGAATGCCGAGGGCAGCACGTCGCGCTGCAGCTTCTGGAACAGCGGCTGCTCCCCGGCGCGGAGGTAGAACTGCGAGCCGAGCAGCTCGGAGAGCCGGTGGACCGCTGCCATCAGCAGGGCGGGGACAAGGAGTTTGACCGCCGAGGCGTACACGGTGCACTGCCCGGTTGCGGTGTGGGCCGCGCGGGCGGCCACGGTGATGAACGCGTCCGCGAGCAGCAGGTCGGCGAACGCCTCGGCGAGCACGGTCCGGGAGAGGGACAGGTCGGCGGCGGTACAGCCGTACAGACGGCGTCCGAGGGCCCCGCGCAAGGCAGTGCGCAGCGCGGTGTCGAGGAGGCCGACGCTCATGCCGGGCAGCGCGATCCGGGTGAGCTGGAAGGAGCGCTGGGCCGTCTCCAGGCCATGGCCGGAGGTCCCGACCACGGCGTCGGCGGGGACGGGGCAGTCGGTGAACTCGATTCCGCCAAGAGGCACGCCGCGCATCCCGACCGTGCCGAAGCGGGGCAGGCGGGTGACGGATCCCGGCGGCAGCCGATCGGGCTCCAGCAGGAGCTGGGAGTGGCTGCGGCTGCCGGGAGCGCCGTTCGTGCGGGCGAAGAGCACCATGGCTCCGGCCCGGTCGAGGTTGGCCACCACTTCCTTGCGGCCGTTGATGCGCAGCCGTCCGTCCGGTCCGGGCAGGGCGGTCAGCTCGGCCCGCGCGAAGTCGTTGCCATGGGCCAGCTCGTGGTAGGCGCAGGCCACCCGGCCTTCGGAGAGCAGGTGAGCGGCGAGCCATGTCCGTTGCTCGGTGCTGCCCGAAGTCCAGACGTTGACGGCGGCCATGAAGGATCCCGCGCCGTAGCCGAGGCCCAGACAGGGATCGCGCCGGTAGACCGCGCGCATCACGCCGATGAGCTCCTGCGGGCCGGTGAATCGGCCGCCCAGGGCCTGGGGGACGAAGTGGGCGTTCAGCCCGAAGGCGTCCAGCAGGTCTTCGCCGGCCGACAGCATGGTGCCGTGGGTGTCGGCGGCCAGTACCGCGTCTCGGCCGACCGGACTGGCCGGGTCGCCTGCGTCGCCGAAGAGCGCCTCCAGCCGGTCGATTGCGTCCGTGTGTGGCGCGGTGGATGCGCTGTCGGCGGGGTCGACGAGAGTCATCGGACCGGTTCCTCCACGGGTCGCGCGAGTGGCGGGACGAGGGGCTCGTAGGCGTCGGACGGCGGCCGGTGGCCGGGCACCAGCAGCTCCATGCACCGCTCCAGGGCCGCGGTCAGTGCCACGGCGCTCTCCGTCCCGCCGGGTGCGACGAGCAGGTGGAGGGCGGCGGCGCCGGCGAAGCACGCCTCGAATCGCCGGGCCACCGCGAACGCCGCCGCGGGTGCGTTCCTGGCGGACGGCGGCAGCTCCGCCATGTCCCGCGCGAGCGCCACCGTCTGCTCGGAGAGCAGGACGGCCAGTGCCGCCGCGCGCGGCGGCACGGAACCCGCTCCCGCCAGGGCGGCGATCCGCGCGGCTGCCTCCGGCACCGCCTGGACGACGCTGCAGCCCGTGCGGCTCACCAGACGCAGGGCCGCAGGCTCCAGTTCCGGCAGCGGGGTCTCGCCGGTGGTCGCGGCGAGTCCGGCGGCGTCGTAGGTGCCGGTTCGGATGAGCTTGGCCAGGAGCGGGAATTGGGAAATGAGCAGCGAGCGGTTCACCGCCGTGCTGCCGTCGAAGACCGCCACGATCCGGTGGTCGCGTTCGAGCTTCTGGAACATGCCGTCGGCGTGATGTGCCGTCAGAAATCCTCGCGCTCCGAGCAGTTCGGCGAGGTCGTCGATGGTCTGCTGGACGATCCACGGCACTCCCGCCTTGACGGCCGCCGACACGGCGCTCATCTCCCCGGTAAGTCCGTGAGCGCAGCGTGCACCCAGCAGCGCCGCGGCATCCGCCAGGGCCAAGGACGCAGCGGCTCGGCCCAGCACTCGCCGGGCCAGCGGCAGGAGCAGCAGCCGGGTGTCGTAAAGGGCACGCTCGGCGGCGAACTCGTGCGCCAGGCGCAGCGCGTGCTCGCCGGCTCCCAGGGACAGCGCGGCGCACACGGTGCGGGTCAGCTGCAGCGCGCGCAGAACGGTCCCCAGTCCGTCACCGACCTTTCCGATCAGCGCATCGGCCGGGATCGGCGCGTCAGACAGGCGCAGCCCACTGATGTCTGCGCCGCGTATGCCGTGCGTCGGCTCCTTGGGCAGCGGCTGCCACGTCCCCTCCGCAAGTGTGGACTTGTCGACCAGGAACAGACTGAACCCGCGCGGACCGCCGGCCGGATCGGTGCGTGCCAGGACGGAGATGAGCCGTCCCCGGGTGGCGTTGTTGATCGGCCACTTCTCGCCCGTGAGCCGCCACTCCCTGTCCGGTCCGCGGACGGCGGTCAGGCTCCCGGCAAGCAGATCGCTGCCTATTCCCCGCTCGGTCAGACCCCACGCAACCACCGCATTCTCGTCGAGCAGGAGCCGGGCCAGGGCGCGCTGCTGCTGCTCCGTCCCGGCGACCCACGTCGACACGGCGCCAAGGAAGGTCTTGCCGTGCGCCACGGCGACCGTCACATCGCGGCGGGCCACCTCGCGCAGCGCATGCAGCAGTTCGGGCAGGCCGCCCGGTACTCCGCCGAGCCGCGCGGGGACGTAGGCGCGGGGCAGTCCACAGGCGTCCAGCAAGGCGCATTCCTGCTCGGGGAATGCCTCCGCGGCGTCCAGGGCCGCGCTGCGGCTCACGCCGAACGGGCCTCCCGTCGCGGCCGCCGCGGTCATGGCGTCGGCCAGCACTGCGGGGAGACCGGCGGGCCACTCGGGCACGACTGCGGTCATCCGGCCGCTCCCGCCTTCGTCGCCCGCACCGCGGGCGCCATCTCGGCGTACAGCGGGGCGAGGGCTCCCTCCAGGAACAGGCCGCGCATCTCGGCGCGCTGCACCTTCCCGCTCGTGGTCTTGCGGACCGTGCCGGGCCGCAGCAGCACGATGCCCGCGGTGTGCACTCCGAACTCCTGGTGCACGGTGGCACGCATACCGATGGCGAGTTCGCGCAGCTGCTCCTGGCTGAAGCGGCCCCGCACCTCGTGCACCACCACCACTTCCTCCTGCGGGACGGGGACGGTGAACGCCGTGCCGGCCAAGGCAGCCAGCGGTGCGTGCCGCAGCCGCAGTTCGTGTTCGATGTCGTGCGGGTACAGATTGCGGCCGTGCACGATGAGCAGGTCCTTGGTGCGGCCGGTGACGTAGAGCTCCCCGTCGAGCAGCACACCGAGGTCGCCCGTGCGCAGGTAGGGCCCGTCGCCGTCGGCGGTGCGGGCCTGGAAGGTCTCCTCGGTCGCATCCGGACGGCCCCAGTAGCCGGCCGCCACGCTTGGCCCGCGCAGCCAGATCTCACCGGTCGTACCGTCGGGCAGCACCCTCCGGCCCTCCGCGTCGACGATGCGCACGTCGAAGTCGGGCACGTCGCCGCAGCCGACCAGCTCGCGCACGGGACCGGCCGTATCAGGGTCCTGGACGAGGTGCTTCTCCAGCGCCTGCGGATCGACTGCCCGGATTCGGGGCGGCCGGGTGGAGCGGCCGGAGATGAACACGGTCGCTTCGGCCATGCCGTAGCACGGCGCAAGTTGCTCGGCCCGGAAGCCGGTCGGGGCGAAGCGCTGCGCGAACTCCCGCAGCGTGCTGGCCTGGATCGGCTCGGAGCCGTTGGCGGCGTATTGCCAGCGCGACAGGTCGAGTCCGGAAATCTGCGCGTCGGTGACCCGGCGCAGGCACAGGTCGTAGGCGAAGTTGGGCGCTGCGGAGAAGCCGATGTCGTACCGGTCGATCAGCGCGAGCCAATGGTGCGGACGCTTGAGGAACGCCATCGGCGACATCAGTGTGCAGTTGCTGCCCAGGAAGAGGCCGGGCAGCAGCTGCCCCATCAGGCCCATGTCGTGGTACAGGGGAATCCAGCCACCGAAGTTGGTCTCCTCGGTGAGGCCGAGGGCACCCCGCAGACTGTCCGCGTTGTGCAGCAGGTTGGCGTGGTTGACCATGACGCCCTTGGGGTCGCCGGTCGACCCGGAGGTGTACTGCAGCAGCGCCAGGTCCTCTGCCGTGGCTCCGGGACGGCGCCAGTTCACGCCGTCGCCGAAGTCGGGGGCGTCGCTGGCGGCGGCGGGCAGCTCGAGTCCGGTGTCGGCGATCCACTGCCGTGCCTCGGCCAACTGGCCCGTGTCGGTGAGCGCCACGCTCACGCTCGCGTCGCGGGCGATCTTTGTCACGCGGCGCTGCTGGTACTGGAACTGGCCTGGCATCGGTGAAGGCACCGCGGCGACGCCGGCGTAGAGGCACCCGAGGAACGCGGTGACAAACGGCAGGCCGGCCGGATGCAGCAGCAGCGCCCGGTCACCGGGCGCACAGCGTTCCTGCAGCCAGGAGGCGACGCGGCGCGCCTCCGCGTCCAGTTCCGCATAGGTCAGGCTCTGCGCGCCGTCAGGTGCCTCGTGGTCGTGGACGAACGTGACGGCGGTCCGGTCGGCCCGCTCGTCGGCGTGGCGGCGCAACAGATGGAGCACGCTGGGCTCGAGAGTCAGGTTCACAGGGCTCTCCTCTCCGCGCGGGCGGGCGAGAAGCGCGTGCCCGCGAACCTGTGGTGGCAGCGGCCCGCCGGGTCCTGGTCCAACCGCCGTGAGGCGATGTCCGAAACGGTCGGCGTGGCCTGGAGGTTGATGAACTCGAAGTCGGGGCGGCGGCCCATGCGATCACGGCGGTCGGCTTCGCGTACCGGTCTCGGTGACCCGGGCGGCGCAGCGGAAAACGGCACCGGGCGAGCAGAGAGAAAACCCGGCGGCACAGCTCGGTTTTCACGGGGTATTCCGCCGCCGGAACATGAGGGAGTTCCCGCGGAATACCGCACGCCGGTGCCGCTGTCCGACCGGGCAGCGGTCAGCGGCAGACTGAATCCAGATTGCGTACGACGCACAGCTGTTCCCCCATGATTTGCCGCAAGGAAGCGTACGGCACCTTGCACTCACCTTCCAGATTGCCTGTCCCAGGGCACGGTATCCACTACTCGTTCGAGTAGCCGTTCGCGCGCTCCCTGCCTATTTCGCATCGGCGGCTCTGCTTTCCCGGATGGGCTCGACGGCCGTGGTCGTCTGCTCGGGGCGCCACACGTGGAGGTAGGTTCCCACCATTTCGACACGAGAGGAGACCCGGAGCTTTCTGAAAATCTTCCGCAGATGGAAGTTGACTGTATGCGGAGAAATATCCATGCTGGAAGCGATCTGGCGGTTCGTCAGGCCGCGCACGACCTGCTCGGCGATGGTGCGTTCCGCCGGGCTCAGCAGGGAGTTGGACGCGCCCGCCGGAACGGGCACGGCGAAAAGGCCGCTGGGTGCGACGCCGAATCGCGCCATCAGGCGACTGCGCGCGGCCGGTGAAAGGAGCCAGGTCGCGGCCTCCCGCACCAGCGAGTGGTGGAAGCCGAGTCGGCCACGGTCGATGCGCAGCACACCCGCCTCCACGACCTCCCGGACCGCGCGCAGCAGCAGGAGCACGTCCTGCTCCGGAATCCGCGTCAACTCGCTCGTCCGCATGGGGTTCGGCTGTGCCGCCGCCACCATTGCCAGGGCGCGCGCCCCGCCCGAGAGGCGAGGATCCTCGCGCAGCAGCGCGGTGAGCACACGCCGCGGCAGCGGCCCGGCACCCCACCCGGCGACGCCCTGCCGGACGGTGCAGCCACCCCAGGCGATCAACTCGTTCAGCAGGGCCCTGAGCAGTCCGGGATGCCCTCCGCAGGCTTCGAGCAGACCGCCCAGACCGGCATCCGGCGTGCCCCCGAGAGCCTCGGCGGCCATCGCTGTGACGTCGCGCCCGCCGAGCGGCCCGAGGGTCAGCCGAACGGCACCGATGTTCCGAGCGCCTTCCAGCGGACTGCTCCGGGAGGGCGGGGTGGGGCCGGAAAGCAGCCAGAGCACTGGACGCCGGGTACGTGCCGGCGGGGCGGCGAGCAGGAATCCGACGTCCGGGTCCTCCCAGTCGACGTCGTCCAGGGCGATGAGCACGGGGCCGGTGGAGTCGCTATCCGGGGCGTTGAGTTCGGCCTCGACGGCGGCTTCGAAGGCCTCTTGGGGCCACCCTCCGATTTCGGGATGTCCCCGCGGCCTGCGAGGAATCCCGGCGAATCTGGCGGCACCGGCGGCGAGTGCCCCGGCCAGCAGCAACGGGCGGTGGCCATTCGACGGCCCCGTGACGACGCGGATTCCCCGCTTCTCGGCATCGGACACGACATGTCCGACCAGGGAGCTCTTGCCTGATCCGCGAACCCCGTCGACCAGCAGGAATCCACTCTCTCCGCGCTGGACATCCGAAAATTGCCGCTGCACCGCCCGCAGTTCATTGCGGCGACCAAACAGGTTCACGTCTCTCCCAGTTCCGCAATGCAGCACGCGATTCGTCCCCGCGCTAGAATTCCGGGTGGAAGGGCTCGGCCATGGCGACTGCTATCTTGCGCGGGCCGGTGAAGGGTTCCCGGCCGTGAGAGGTCAGCATGTTGTCGATGACAAGGACATCGTGCTCGCGGTAGTCGAAGCGCACGGTCTCGGCCCGATAGCATTCGCGCACGTGCTCGATGACATCGTCGGGAATGGTGCCACCGTCCCCGAAGTAGGTGTTCGTCGGCAGATCCGGCTCGTCGAACATCTCGAGCAGCCCGTCGCGGATCACCGCGTCCAGCGTGGTCACGTGGAAGAAGGCGGCATGGTTGAACCAGACCTGCTCGCTCGATACGGGATGGCGGTGGACGGCCTGCCTGACCGCCGTCGTCCGCAGGGCATCGTTCGGCAGCCACTTCGCTTCGATGTCGTTCTCCGCGCAGTACGCCTCCACGGCGGCGCGGTCATCGCTGTTGAACACGTGCTGCCAGGTCAGCCCGATTCCGGGGTGGAAGTTGCGCACGACGCGCCAGCCTCGTCGGATGAACTCCTCGCGTACCGAGCTGTCGAGCCTGGCCAGCACCTCGCGGGTGCCGGCAAGAGATGTCGCTCCGAGCGTCAGCGGTGGCTGCACGCAGTAGAAGTACAGCGCCATGGGCCAGGACTGCTGGTAGGAGTTCTCGTTGTGCAGGAAGATCTCTTCGTTCGGCGGGTAGTCCGTGGAGGTGTACACCTGCCCCTGGATCGCACTGCGCGGCGAAGAGCGTTCGGTATACGTGAGCGGGTCCCCCGACAGCTCGCGGACCACGGAGTCGAAGGCGGTCACGTCGGGGACGGAGAATCCGCGCAGGAGCAGGGCGCCGTGCTCGAGCAGGGAGGCCCGCACGGTGCGGCGCTGGGCTTTCACCCGCTCGGCGAGACTCTCACCCCCCTCCGACTCGATCACGAGTGGAAATGCTGCTCGCTGGCTCATGCGTCGGGTGTTCCCTTCCGAAGCGATACGCGACTCGCTGGTGTGGGCGTCATGCGGGTGCCGGGGCGACGGGGCGCGCGGTGCCGGCGCGTCGGCGTGATCGAGCCGACCACGACTCGACTCCCCGGGAGTGTGCCGCAGCAGCCGGACAGGCTGCCACCCTTCTCTGCGCGATCAACTGCGGCATCCGCGGCGGTTGAACGCTGATACCGGCCATTCGAACTGCACCGCCCCATGGCCGGTACCCCGCCGCCCGCAGGGCGTTCAGGCGTCGGTACTCTCGACAAATTTGCCGATGCCGCACACCTTGTTCCAGGTCGCCCTGTACCCGGTGACAGGACTCGCATGTCCCGAACCCTGTGGGAATTGGCGACGCGTGACCCGATGTCGCCGAGGAAGCGGTACGACCGCTGCGGGACGCGTCGGCGGTACGGGGAAGTTGCCTCCGGGAGGCGGCATGCGCCAGTCGATCCGCGGACACCCCAACTGCTCTCCTTCGGCCTGATCACAGACCCCAAGGGGTCAGCCGCCGGAGAACCGGAGAACAGTTTGAGCCAAAGGCTAGCCGGAGTCGAGTCGGCCTGGTTCGGAGTGGCGGATGGCTGACTAGGCTTTGGGCGACGTTCTGTCCGCTGGAGTCAGCAAGCGGCGGTTCCTCTACCCGGGGTTGGAGCAGTGACTGGTAGCTGTAGTGCCAATGGCGGCACGAGAGGTCCGTCTCCCGATCACCTTCGCGTTCCGGCAGAGCGTTCCAGGAGGCTCGACGCCTTGCTCGCTCTCGCGAGCACCATGTCGGATGAACCCGGCAAAGGGTACACCGCGGCTGGTCCCGCCGACAGGAACAGCGAGTGAGGAGAACCGGCGAATACGTCGAGTTGCAGCGCAGATGCACAACCATCCTGCGTGATCTCGGTGTGCAGCGGTCTCTTTCCTTCGAAGCGGTCCGCGACCGGGTCGAGGAACTCAGAGGTCACCCTCTCATTGTGAAGGAGCTGCCCGAGCAGGCCGCGGAGAGCGGGGTGTGCGGGCTCTGGCTGGCCACCGACGATGCCGACTACGTCTTCTACGAAGCCCGTACCGCGCCCCTGCACAGGGAGCACATCATCCTCCACGAGATCGGTCACCTGCTGTGTGACCACCACCGGGGCCTCACCGCCGAGGCCGACGACCTGGCCGGTCAACTGCTCACCGACCCCCAGCCCCATGTCGTCAAGCGCCTCATGGCCCGCACCAGTTACACGACCAACGAGGAACAAGAAGCCGAGATGATCGCCAGCCTGATACAGAGCGCCGGGAAACCCGGCCGCTTGACCGGCCCCCTGGGACGGCTCGGAGTCTTCCTGGGAGTGACGGTCGATGGCGGTGAGTGAGCTGGCGAACGACGTCGGGCTGTGCGGCGTCTTCACCCTGTGGATCGCCCTCGTCTGGCGGGCCGGTCCCGCGCTGCGCGTGCCCCATCAGCGGGGGCTGTGGCTCACGGTCCTTGCCGCGACCATCGCCATCACCCTTTTCCAGCCCAAGGTCGTCGAGTGGTGCACGAACGTCGGCAGCACTGCACACACGGTCTCGCTGACCCGCAACCTGATCGGCGTCCTGAGCGCCGGACTGGTCCTTGTGTTCATCGTCGACTCCACCCGTACGCATCGCCTGCGTGTCGCCGCGGTGGTGGGGATGGTTGCGGCGATGGGCTCGCTATTCGCCCTGGACCAGCTCGGAGTTGACCAATCGGCCTCGACGATTTCTCCTCAGGGGCCTGCCGATCCGTCATCCCTGTACTGGCTGATCCTCGTCGTCGCCCATCTGATCGGTGACTCCGTCGCCCTCGTCGTCTGCTGGCTGTACAGCCTGCGCACGGACGACCGCGATCTCGTATGGTCTCTGCGGCTGTTCGCGGTGGGAAGCGTCCTGGCCATTGCCTTCTGGTCCGGTTATCTCTTCCACCTTTTCTTCCGCGCACCCGGCATGCTCCCCTACCTGTCACTGATCATCAGCATCCACGGTTTGTTCCGTGCGGCGTCACTGCTGGTACCCACCGCAACCGCCTGCGCCCGGGCGCTGACGGCCCTGCGGACCACCTGGCAGCTGTGGCCGCTGTGGCGCGATCTTGTGGTTGCGGTACCGCAGGTGGCCCTCGCCAGACCGCAGCGGACTCGGGTCCAGGAGGTGCTGCGCCCGCACTGCCCCTTGGCGCTGCAGGCGCACCGGCAGACCATCGAGACGTATGACGCACTCCTGGATCTGCAGCGATACGTCCAGCCGGACACGTACGAGAAGGCACATCAGCACGCCTGGGACACAGGTCTACGAGGCGACCGCCTCACGGCAGGTGCGCTCGCCGCCGCCCTGGGCCAAGCCCGGCACGCCAAGCTCAGCGGCGAACCGCCGTCCACCCCGTGCCCGCTGCCCGGTGTGGATCGCAGCAGCCGGGCGACGCTCCTCGCGATCGCCCGGATGTGGCCCTCCATGACCGACGCACTCCCTGCTACGACCGGCGCGCTGCGGCCTCAGCGACCCTGACCCGCGGTACGCACTCGCGGTACGCGGCCGCAGCAGACCGGAACGCAGCAGGTGCGGCACCCATGCACCGGTGAGTATCAGACTTCCGCGCCCTCGCGTGGAGCGATGTGGAAGTCGAACGCGAGTGTCCCGGGATCGAGGGCCGTCGCCCCACCGTCCAGGGTGAGCACTGCACCGTTGACATAGGATGCTGCCGGAGAGAGCAACCAGCTGATCGCCTCGGCGATTTCACGCGGGTCGCCAGGCCGCCCCATGGGCAGCAGCCTGGTTGCCTCCTGGTAGGCGGACTCGACGCTGCTGTCCTTCAGGTCCGCCTCCTGGGCAAAACGCGCCATGCGCCGGTCGGCCATCTCGGTCCTCACCCAGCTGGGACACACGATGTTCGCGCGCACCCCCTGACGCCCGTAATCGACGGCGACGGAGCGGCAAAGCTGCAGCAGGGCGGCCTTGGACGCGGCGTACGGTGCGTTGCTCGCGCCGTTGCGCAGTGCGGAGACGGACGCGACGGCAACCACCGATCCGCGCGCCTCGAGCAGGTGCGGGATCGCCGCGCGCAGGAGCAGCAGCGGACCGGTGACATTGGTGCGCATGACGTTGTCCCAGTCCTCCAACGACATGTCCCCGACCGTTCCGCCGCGCCCGATGCCCGCGTTGAGCACAAGACCGTCGAGTCGCCCATGAGCAGCGAGGGCCGTGCGGACGAGACCGTCGGCGGCGTCGGGGTCGCCCACATCGGACGGATACGCCAGCGCCCCGGTCTCCTGTTCGAGGAGCCGCAACGGTTCGGCGCGCCGACCCGAGACGATCACGTGGTGACCGTTCTCGCGCAGCAGCCGGGTGGTGGCTGCCCCGATACCCGAACCTCCGCCGGTCACGATGACAACTCGCTCGTTCGTCACTGTTGTTCAGCCTTCTGTTCCGAGATCACACAAACGGATCCGATCGTAGATGGGGCCATGAGCCGGGCGCGCCGCCGACGACGATGTTGAGCCAGCGTGGCTGACTCGCCCGGTGACAAGCGGGTTCCAGGATGTGCGCCGCTGTCCGGCCATGTTCCGGTCAGGTGATGCAGGACGCAACCACGCCCAGGGTGCCGTGCGGTCCCAGGGCCACCGCGTTGCCCGGGGCGATCGCTCGCTCGGTGTGCACGGAGCCGACGAGCCGGCCGAGAGAGGCGAAGAGGAAGCCGACCTCGTTGCTATTCGGCCACGTAGGTGCGGCACACCCACTCGAACACACGGAGCTCCAGGCCGTCGTGGCGGGTGTGCTTGGCGTCGGTCGGCTCGTAGTGCTCATACCGGTTCGCGAGGTGGAGCTTGAAAGTGTCGGCGATGTTCGCCACGTACCGAACCCTCTCCTGGTCCGGAACTCCGGCACCGCCGCGCAGAATCGCATTGGGTGTGATCGACATGGAGGATTCCCTTCTTGAATCGGGTTGCTGGTCGTGGTGCGAGTCGTGCCTGTCGTAGAGGTGGGTCAGAAGGCGCCTGCGCTGGTGCAGGGGCCGCCATGGGCGGTTCGGACCGGAGTTGCCGACGGCCGGGCAGCCCCGGCACCCCTCACCGCCGCACCACCGCGCACGACCAGCTGAACCCCGCGCCGGTGCTGAGCAGGAGGGCGTACTCGCCTTCCGCCAGCAGCCTCTGCTCCTGCAGACTCGCCAGGCCCGCCGCCAGATCGCCGGCGCCGAGATGACCGGTCGTGCTGCCGAAGTCGACGGGCCTGGCGACGGTCAGTGCGGACAGCAGCGGGATGTACTCCGTGGTGAGCAGCCGACCGTGCAGGCGAGGAAGCACCACGGCCTTCAACCGCATGTCCCGGCCGTCCAGTTCGGCGTCCTCGAGCGCCGACGTCACCACGGAGGTCAGGGCCTCCCGCTCGGCCTTGCGGTACCCGACATCGCCATAGGCGCGCAGATACGCCTTCTTCGTGCGGCGCGGGGAGACCTGTGCGCTGTGCCAACGCGGCGCCGGAGCGAACGGGTCGTGCCCTCGGTGCATGCCTTCCAGCTCGGGAAACGACACGGTGGACACCGACAGCAGTTGCGTGCTCCCGGGTGCCGAGTCGGCGTCGGCGGCCGACAGCAGGACGGCGGTCGCGCCGTCGCCGTACGCCACGCCGATGTCCCCGTGCCAACGGTCGAAGCCGGGGGTACAGAACTTGTCGGCCGTCGTGATCAGCGCCCGGGAGACGTCGCCCGCGGCGAGCAGGTACGCCGCGGCGGTCTGCAACGCAACCGCTCCGCCGTTGCACATCTGCTGCACACCGATGGGCAACGCGCCGCGGGCGCCGGTCTGTTCGGCGACGTAGTGCGCCGGGGACCAGAAGTCGTGTCCCTGGTAGTAGCTCCATGCGTGCAGCAGCAGATCGACGTCCTTGCCCGTCCAGGAGACCTGCTCCAGGGCGACCTCCGCGGCCCGGACCGCCATCTGCGGCGGCGAGGGGTCCTCGGCGACGACCAGGGCCTCGTATCCGACGTCCTCGCTGTCCGCGCCGACGGATTGCGGGGTGAGGCGTCGCTCCGGGAGCCAGGCGGCCGCGGCTGCGATCGTGATGCGGTCGGCGGTCCTCACACGGATTCCTCTCTGTGAGTCGACGGGAAAGTGCCGGCCGGAGGGATCCGGCCGGACCGTCATGCCCAGCGCAGGCCCCCGTTGACCTCGAGGACATGGCCGTTGACGTAGGCCCCCTCGGGCGAGGCGAGGAAGACCACCGCGCGTCCCACCTCGGCGCCGGTTCCCGGCCTGCCGGACAGCAGCCGCTTGTGGTACTCGCCCCACACCAGGTCGTTGTCGGCGAGCCTGCTCCCCATGCCCTCGGAGATGAAGCCCGGCGCCACGGCGTTGACGCGGATCCCGAACGCGGCGAGTTCCGCGGCGCAGGCCCGGGTCAGCATGTCGATCCCGGCCTTGGAGACGCTGTACGCGGCGGCCCCCTCCGAAACCCGGGTCGAGAGCGCCGACGAGATGGCGACGACACTTCCGCCGGTCTGCCGCAGATACGGGGTGGCGGCCTGCACGCAGTGGAACGTACCGGTGAGGTTGGTCCCGATGACCTCCTCCCACTCCTTGGGGTCCAGGGTGTGGACGGGTCCGTCGCGGGTGACGCCCGCGTTGGCCACGCACAGATCGAGCCGCCCGAAGTGCTGCTGCGCGAACCGCATCAATGCGTCGACCGAGCCGGGGTCGCGTACGTCGGTGCAGTGGAACACGGCGCGGTCACCGGCCAGTTCGGCGATCCGCGCCATGTCCCGTTCGGACCTGGCCGCGCAGACCACGCCGGCGCCTTCCCTCAGTAGTGCCTCGGCGATGCTCCGGCCGAGGCCGCTGGTCCCGCCGGTCACGACGGCGGCCCTTCCCCGCAGTCTCATGGTGCCCTCACTTCCACGGTCCTGACGGACCGTTCGCTCGGTGGGCGCTCAGATGATGCCGACCATCTGGGCGGCGGTCGGTGTGGCGTCCCACAGGGATGCCTCCGGAGCGGCGTCGCGCAGCAGGTTGGCGAGGCGTTCGCGCATGATGATGTTGGTGCCGTCCGAGTGGAGCCAGATCGCCGCGTCCCGCAGCAGCTTCTCGATGCCGTTCTCGCGCATCACGCCCGCTCCGCCCCACAGCTCCATCGCCCGCCGGGCCGAGTCGAAGGTGAGCTCGGAGGCGACGAGCTTCGGCATCACCGCCATGGCCGGTGAGAACGTCTCCGGGCGCCTGGCCTGCCAGGCGGCCCGCCAGATCAGGGTCCGGCTGACCTCGACATTGCTGTACATGGTGGCCAGGTAGGAGCCGACCGCCTGGTGCTGGATGATCGGGGCGCCGCCCTGGACGCGCTCGCGACACCACCGCAGGCTGCGGTCGAAGCACTCGCGCCCCACGCCCAGCGCACACGCCGCCGCGTAGGCGTTGCTGGCCCGCAGCAGCCGGGCCACGCTGCGCAGTGCCGTACCGGGCTCGCCGAGGACGTCCTCGTCGGGGACGAACACGCCCTCGTAGAAGATCTCGGAGTTGTTGGCGAGACGTTCGCCCGCCTTGTCGTGCACCTTGCCGATGCGCAGCCCGTCGGCGCCGGACGGCACGACGAAGGCGGTGACGCTCTCCGTCAGCGGGCCTTCCCGGTCGGTGCGGGCGAAGCACAGGATGGTGTCGGCCCGGTTGGCGTTGGAGATGTAGTGCTTCATGCCGTCGATGACGTAGCCGCCGGCGACGCGCCGCGCGAACGTCTGCATCCCCGCGCCGGGGGCACGGTAGGGCAGCAGGTTGTCGGAGGCTGCGTTCGGCTCGGTGAAGGAAGCCGCGAACAGGCCGTGCGGATTGGCCGCGTTGCGGCTCAGGTACCGCTCCTTCTGCGCGGGAGTGCCCAGTTCGTTGAGCATCTGGGAGAACTTCCAGTGCTGGGCGAGGACCACCGCCATGCCGAGGTCGGCGGCGGCTATCTCCTCGAGCATCAGGGTGTTGGTGACGTAGTCCGTCGCCGCACCCTTGAACTCGGTGGGCAGCGGCGCCTGGCGCAGTCCCCGCCCGTCGGCCTCCTCGACCAGCTCCCAGGACCAGGCGTCGGCCGGGTCCGGGCGTGCGTCGAGGCCGGCCGCGACGGGGCGTACCGCCTCGTCGGCGAAGGCACGGGCCCTGGCCCGCCATTCGACCATCTCGTCGGTGAGCGTGAATTCCATCGCAGGTCTCTCTCCGTGAAGTGCCGTGGCCGTCCGTCGCACGGACTGTCACAGCCGGCGTGACTGACTCGTGGTGGCGGCGCCGGTGACGGGCGCGGCCTGGGGGGCGTCGTCGGTATCGCGGGGCAGCAGCGAGGTCAGCAGCAGACCGAGCAGACAGACCGCGGCGCCGCCGAGCAGGGCGTGCCCCATAGCCGGTGCCGAGAGGACGGCGGTGCCGCGCTCGCCCGCCCGTCCGGAGGCGATCGTGATCATGACCGCCAGGCAGGCGGCCCCGCCGACCCGGTACGTGGTCGCGATGAGGCCCGATGCGGTGCCCGCGAGCTCGGCTTCGACGCCGCGGGCGGGGGTGATGAACGAGGCGGCCTGGGCGAGCCCCCAGCCCAGACCCCACAGCACGGAAGGGATGAGCAGATCGCGGGCGTAGCTGCCGTCGGGCGGTGTGCGGGCGAGCCAGACCAGGGACACCGCCGACAGCGCCAGTCCGGCCATCAGACTGTGCCTCAGCCCCATCAACTGGATCAGGCCGGAGGCTCTGGTGGAGGTCAGGAAGATAGCGGCGCTGATCGGCAGGAAGACCAGACCCGAAGCCAACGAGGAGAAGCCGAGGACCTGTTGGGCGTAGACCGTGACGAAGAAGTACGTCACCTGCCCGGCGCCGCCGGTGAGGGCGGTGACCGCGTTGCCGACGGACACGGTACGCAGCCGAAAGATCCTCAGCGGCACGATCGGGTCCAAGGCCCGTCGTTGCCACAGGACGAAGCCGGTCAGCAGTGCCGCCGCGAGTGCCAGCGGTACGAGCGCGGCCGGCGCGCCCCAGCCCACCTCCCTGGTCCGGACGACCGCGAACACCAGGAGCGCGAGACCGGCGGTGCTCAGCAGCGCGCCCAGCACGTCCGGGCGGCCGGCGCGCGCCACCCTGCTCTCCGGGACCCGGCGCAGCGCCAGCGGTACCAGCGCCGCGCAGATCGGCACATTGACCAGGAAGTTCCAGCGCCAGGAGAACAGGCCGAGCACTCCCCCGGCCAGCATGCCGAGTCCGCCTGCCAGGCCCGACATCGCGCCCCACAGGCCGAGGGCCCGGTGCCGTTCGCGGCCGTCCAGGGTGGCGATGACGATGGCCATGGCGACGGGCGACATGAGAGCCGCGCCGCATCCCTGGACGGCCCGTGCGGCCAGCAGCTGCCCCGGCCCGGCGGCGAGGCCGCACCCCAGGGAGGACAGGGCGAACACCACGGCGCCCGCCACCAGTACGCGCCTGCGTCCGAGGGTGTCCCCGAGGCGGGCGCCGAGCAGCAGCAGCCCGCCGAAGGAGAGCGCGTAGGCGTTGACGACCCAGCCGAGGGACGCCGGTGTCATACCGAGATCCTTTTGGACGGAGGGGAGGGCGACGTTCACGATCGTCGCGTCGAGGGACACCATGAACTGGACACCGATGAGCACCCCGACGAACAGGCCCCGCCCCTGCCGCACCGCCGCTTCGGTCACGGCTGGGTCTTCCCCTCCGCCGTGAGGTCGCGCACAAGGGCGTCGACCGATTCGGCGTCAAGAATCTGACGTACCGTCACTGAGCCTCCGGAGGCCTGCTGCAGACGGTTCTTCAGTTCCAGCGCCATGAGCGAGTCCAGGCCCTGGTCGGTGAGGGACCGGGACGTCTCGAGGCGGCTCACGGGCAGCCGCAGCACCCGGGACACCTCGGCGAGGATCTGCTCCCCGGGTGCGGTCGTGGGCTCCTCGGCGGTGCCCGCCGCCGGGGCGGGCGCGGCGGCGGGCCGGGTCTGCACCGCCTGGCGGGTACCGCCGCTGCCGTTCAGGGAGGGGGCCGCCTCGGGTGCGGTCGGCGCTGCGAAGGGGGTGGTGCGCACGGGCGGCGCGATCCGGGTGAGGGCGTCGGTCTCCGCCGGGGGCGCGGCGGTGAGGGCGGGTGCCTGGCCGCCGGCCGGGGCGGCGGGCTGCTGCGTCACGCCCATGGTCGCGGCCGGCGCCCCCGGGCCCGGCTGCGCGGCCGGGGTACCTACGCGCAGGCTTCCGCTGAGTTCGACGACGAGACGCTGCTGCGCGTCGCGGATGTGTATCTCTCCGGTGATCTCCACGATGGGTACTCCCTCGGGCTCGGTGATGTGGTGCGGGGCACCCGCCGCCCCGGGTCGGGCAGGAGTGGACCGGTAGGACGGCGCCGCGTCGTCCTTCGGGACGGCGGGGCCTGCCGGGGTCCCCAGCAGAAGCAGTCGCAGACCTTCCATCCGGGCGACGACGTGGTGCCCCTCGTCGAGGAGCACCACGTCGGCCACGACGGTGCCGTCCGGGTCCGCGGCGCGGATCCGGGCGTGGCTCCACACCTCGGCGGCGTCACGGACCAGGTGGACCTGGTCGATGGAGGTCGCGACGAACGGTGCCGTCGCCTCCAGCACGGCGAGCAGCGGCTGCGCGGCGGCTTCCAGGAGGGCGGGGTGCACGGCGTCCCGCCCCAGCGGGAGTCCGTCGGGCAGGCGCACCAGCGCGAGAGCCTCTCCCGTGCCGGTCCACAGCGTGCGCACCGCCTGGTTCGCGGGTCCCCAGTCGGCGCCGGCCCCGGCGGCCGCCCGGTAGAAGCCGGCCGGCTCCCACTCGGTGACGCAGCGCCGCCGCACGGCGTCGAGCCCTTCCCCGGCAGGCGCCGCCGCCCCGGCTTCGCGGACCCGGCCCGTGCAGTGCGTGGTCCAGTGACCTTCCGGCGTACCGGTCAACGGCTGGGAGGCGACGGCGAACCGGGCGCTGCGGGCCTCGCCCGCGGCGTCCGGAGCGAGGGTGATGCGCAGCCGTACGGGCAAGGACTCCTGGACGGTCAGCCCTTCGCTGAAGAAGACGTCCTCGAGCAGGACGGGCCCCGTGCCGTACTGCCGGGCCCACGCGGTGCGCACGGCGTCGATCAGGGCGGTGCCCGGCACCACGGCCACCCCCCTGATCCGGTGCTCGACGAGATAGCGCTCGGCGCTCGGGTCGAGTTCCAGGATCGTCGCGGAGGGGCTCGGTGCGGCCGTCTCACCCGCGATCCAGTAGCGCTCGCGCTGCCACGGGTACTGCGGCAGCGCGACGTACCGTCCGCCGGGATAGAGGCCGCTGGGGTCGACGGCGGCGCCGAGTTCGTACAGGCGGGCCCAGGTGGTGAGCATGGCCTCTCGCTCGGGCTGCTTCCTGCGCAGCGAGGTGTGGGCACTGGAGGTGGAGTCGCGGACGGTCTCCTGCACGGAGTGGCCGAGGACCGGGTGCGGGCTGATCTCGACGAACGCCGTGGCGGTGGTGGCACGTACGGCCTCGACCGCCTGGACGAAGCGCACGGGCTCGCGCAGGTTGCGAACCCAGTAGGAGGCGTCCAGTTCCCGGCCGTCGACGCGCTCGTCGAGCACGGTGGAGTGCAGCGCCGTCGTGACCGTGCGCGGTGCCAGGGGAGCCAGTTCGGCCTTGAGGTCGTCGAGCAGCGGATCGACCTGCGCGCTGTGCGAGGCCACATCCACGTGGACGAGACGGCAGAAGATCTCCTGCGCCTCGAGCCGCTCCCTGATGGAGTCGAGTTCCGCGGCGTTCCCGGCGAGCACCGTGCTTCCGGGGCTGTTGAACGCCGCGACCGAGACGCCGTGCGTCTCCGCCGCCAGTGCCGCGGCCCGCCCGGCGTCCAGTTCGACCACCGCCATGGCGCCGTTGCCGGCCACCCGCTTCATCAGCCTGCTGCGCCGGCAGATCACCGCTGCGCCGTCCTCCAGGCTGAGCGCCCCGGCCACACAGGCCGCGGCCGCCTCGCCCATGCTGTGCCCGATGACCGTCGAGGGCTCGACGCCCCACGCCTTCCAGGTCTCCGCGAGGGCGACCTCCATGGCCCACAGCGCGGGCTGCACCAGGTCGATGCCCTCCCACACGGTGTCCGGATCCGCCAGCTTCTCCAGGAGGGACCAGCCCGCCTCGGCGCGGATCGCGTCGTCGCAGCGGTGGATCGCGGCCCTGAACGCCGGTGACACCTCGAGCAGTTCACGGCCCATACCGCTCCACTGGGAGCCCTGCCCGGGGAAGACGAAGGCGATGCCGGGGCGTACGGCGGCCCGTACCTCGGGGCCGTTGTGCAGCGACGAGCGCAAGGCGTCGGCGATCGTGTCGTGGCCGTCCCCCACGACAGCAAGGCGGTACTCGTGGTGGGTGCGCCGCTGGGCGGCGGTGTAGCAGATGTCCCGCAGTGCGTGCTCGCGCCCCGGTCCGCCGGGCCCGAGATAGGCGAGGTAGAAGCGGACCAGGTCGCGCAGCGCGTCGGCGGAGCGGGCGGAGAGCACGAGGACGTGGGCGTCCCCCTGCTCGGCGACCGCCTCGTCGGCGAGGAGCACTCCGGGCTCCGGCCGCGGTTCGGGGGTGGTGAGAACAACATGGGCGTTGGTGCCCGTCACCCCGAACGCGCTCACCCCGGCGATGAGTTGGCGGTCCTCGTCAAGTGGCTGCCCGATGCGGGGCACGGCGAGGGCGAGGTCGTCCCACGGGATCTTCGGATTGGGATGGTGGTGGTGCAGGACCGCGGGGACCGTACGGTGCTGCATGGAGAGCACGGCCTTGATGAGGCCGATCACTCCGGCCGCCGCCTCGGCGTGACCGATGTTGGTCTTGGCCGAACCGACCCAGGCCTTGCTCCCCTTGCGGCGCCCCTGGGAAAGAACCTGGTCCAGGGCGGTGAGCTCCACCGGGTCGCCGGCCTGGGTGCCGGTGCCGTGCGCCTCCACGAAGTCCACGTCACCGGGGCTGATCCCGGCGTCGGCGTAGGCACGGCTGAGCATCCGGATCTGGCCGTCCACCGCCGGCGACATCAGAAGGCCGCTGCCCACTCCGTCGTTGGAGGTCGCGCTGCCCCGGATGACGGCGCGGACCGGGTCTCCGTCGGCGAGCGCTCGCTCCAGCGGCTTGAGCACGACGACCCCGACCGCCTCGCTGCGCACGAAGCCGTTCGCCGACGCGTCCCCGAAGCCGCAGCGGCCGTCCTCGGACAGCATCCCGGCGGCCGAGAACGCGATGCTCTCCCAAGGGGCGAGGATCATATGGACACCGGCCGCGATGGCCATGCCGGACTCACCTGCGCGCAGGCTCTGGCAAGCCATGTGCACGGCGACCAGGGAGGAGGCGCAGGCCGCGTCGAGCGTGACGCTGGGGCCGCGCGCGTCGAGGGCGAACGAGAGCCGTCCGGACAGTCCTGAGCGCGCGCCCCCGCCCAGCACCCCGTAGATGTCGGGGTTGTCGCGGTGCTGCAGCTCCCAGTAGTTGGAGCTGTCGGCCCCGACGAACACTCCCGTGTTGTGGCCGGCGCCCCGCCGCTGGGGGACACCGGCGTCCTCGAGCGCCTCCCAGGCGCACTCCAGGAGAAGACGCTGCTGCGGGTCCATGGAGTCGGCCTCGCGGGGCGATATACCGAAGAAACCGGCGTCGAACTGGTCGATGTTCTCCAGGAATCCGCCGCGGCGGCTGATGATCGCCCCCGGTGTTCCGGGAGTTGGGTTGTGCAGGCCGTCCACGTCGAAGCGGTCTGCGGGGATGTCCTGGACCGCGTCGACGCCTTCGGACAGAAGGTTCCAGAAGTCGTCGACCCCGTGTGCCCCCGGGACCCGGCAGCTCATTCCGATCACGGCGATGGCGTCAGGGCCGGAGGATCGACCGGAGGACCGGACCCCGGAGGACCGGACCGAGGAATATTGACTTCCGCTCTTGTGGTTCTTCGTGTCTCGCCTAGTACGGGCAGTCATGTCTGCTCTCTCCTCATACAGCCACGGGCGTACGGCGGGCGGACGCAGAATTAGGTGGCGCATACAGAAACCCGGGACACGCGGCATCGCGTACCGAAACCAGGGACGGCGGCCGTTCACAGGCTATTAACAAATTGACCGGATTCGGCTGCCGCTCGAATAGTCAACAGGAGAAGCATCATCTGTCCAACAGTGAATGTACTATCGACTCGATAGCGATTCACGATCGCAGCATACGGGGGGCACCGACGTGGAATTGAGGCAGCTCAGGTGTTTCGTCACAGTGGCGGAGGAGTCGAGCTTCCGGAGGGCCAGTGAGCGACTTCGTATCGTGCAGCCGACCGTCACCCTGCAGATCCAGCGCCTGGAGCGGGAGGTGGGCGCCGCGCTCTTCGACCGCACCACCCGGCCCGTCAGCCTGACCGGCACCGGGCTGCGCCTGCTCCCGGAGGCGCGCGCCCTGCTGGCCGCCGCGGACCGCGCACTGGAGATCGCGCGCAACGAAGGCGCGGGCGCCGGCAAGCTGCTGCGGCTGGGCACGGCGGACGGGCTCGGCACACGGCTCGACTCCGTGCTCGCCCATCTCGCCGAGCACTGGCCCGACCTCCGTGTCGAACTGCACGAGGCGCCGTCGTGGCTGCGGCTGCAGCAGGTGCGCGACCGCACTCTCGACGCCACCTTCGTCCGCATATACCAGGAGCACCGCGACCTCACGCTCAGCACGGTCTGGTGGGAGCGGCTCGTCGTCGTACTGCCTGCCGGGCACGCCGCCGCGAGCCGGCCGGCGCTCCGGCTGGGAGAGCTCAAGGATCTGCCGCTGCGCCTGGTGAGCCGGGCCGACAACCCGGCCTTCTACGACCTGATCCTGGGCTTCTGCCAGGCTGCCGGGTTCGAGCCGTTGCTCGGCAAACCCTTCACCACGGTGCAGAACACGCTCGCCGAGATCGGCGTCGGGGACCCCACATGGGGAATCTTCTACGAAGGTTCGGTGCAGGCCAATCCGAGCAGCCTCGTGACATACCTACCGGCGGAACCGCCACTACGGGCGCGCACTTCTCTCGCCGTCCGGGATCCGAATTCCGAGCTGAGCCGGGCACTCCTGGAAGCCGCTCGCCTGGCCGCCGAAGAACATCAACAAAACTTCCGCAACACTCTTTAGACAATAACCAAGGAATGAAGAAATCACGTTACGAAACCTGAGCAACCGTCAGCGAAGAAACCGGAATCACCGAACCCGCGGAAGGCGGCCACGAGGCCACCGGTCAGCGGGGGAATGACACGGCGGCCCCGTGACCTGGTCCGCACTCCGGATTCGGAATGCGGACCAGGGAGGGACGATTCAGGGCAGCAGGACCAGGCGGCCGCGCACCCCGCCCTTGCCGAAGCGCTCGTGCGCGGCGGCGGCGTCGGCCAGTGCGAACTTCTCGGCGACCCGCAGCGTCAGCCGCCCCGCGTCGACCTCGGACACCAGCGCGGCGAGCCGCTTGCCGTCTGGGCCCTGCTGCACCGTCTCGACCGTGATGCCCCGCTCGGCCTCCGGTGCCGCGGGGCCGAGCACGGCCGCGAAACGGCCGCCGTCACGCACCGCGGGGAGCACCGCCGCACCCAGCGACGCGGCGTCCACCACACCGTCGACCCCCTCGGGAGCCAGCGCCTTCACCTTGTCGGCCACGTCCTCGCCCCGGGCCACGACATGACGGGCACCGAGCGAGCGCACCGCCGCGTCGTCGTCCGGTCCCGCGACCGCGATGACTGTGGCTCCCCGGCCGGCGGCCAGCTGCACCGCGTAGCCGCCCACACCGCCCGCGGCCCCGGTCACCAGGATGGTCCTGCCCGCGGCGGGCTCCACCACGTCAAGGGTGAGCGACGCCGTGATCCCGTTCAGCGGGAGCGTGGAGGCGGCGGCCGCATCGGCCTTGTGCGGCGCGGCCGCCAGGGCGTCGGCCGGCACGACCACGTATTCGGCGTAGGTGCCCGCCTGGTTGACGAACCAGGGGACCAGGGCGACCACCTGCTGCCCCACCGCGAACCCGCTCACTCCAGGACCCACGAGGTCCACCTCGCCGGCGACGTCCACGCCCGGGACGTAATACTCGCTCTCGGGCAGCAGATCGGCCAGCGCACCGGAACGGATGAAGACGTCGACCGGGTTGACCGGACTGGCGAGGACCTTGACCCGCACCTCGCCCTCTCCCGGCTCCGGCTTCGGGGCGTCGATCACCCGCAGGGCCTCCGGTCCACCGAACTTACTGACAGCGACTGCACGCATGACTGCTCCTGCTTCTGCTTCTGCATTGCGACCGTGTGGCTGACTTCGTCGCCGGAAGGTTGTGAACGGGCCCGTTGCTTCCTCGGCGCGTGCAACTAACCTAGGAAGCTCAACTCTCTCTTGGCGAGTACGTACCGAAAGGTGCGTACCCCACCACAAGGAGTGCCATGGCCACCATGAGCGCAGCTCAGCGGCGCGAGAAGGCCAAGACGGCGTACAACGCGTTTGTCGCCCAGTGCCCCACACGCCAACTCTTCGCCACGATCAGCGACAAGTGGATCGGCCTGGTGCTCGCCGCACTCGCCGACGGTTCGCACCGCTACGGCGAGCTCGGCGCCACCGTCGCGGGCATCAGCCAGAAGATGCTCACCCAGACCCTGCGCACGCTGGAGCGGGACGGCCTGGTCACCCGCACGGTCACCCCCTCGGTACCGGTCCGCGTCGACTATCAGCTGACCCCGCTGGGCGAGAGCCTCATGCCCGTCATCCTGGCCATCAAGGACTGGGCCGAGACACACATGGACGAGGTCCTGGCCGCGCGCGACGGCTACGACGAACAGCGGACCACCTCCTAGCCGTTCCACCCAGTGCACGCAGTCCACCCGGTCCGTCCAGCCCGTCCAGTGCATCCGGTCCAACCTGCCCGGAGCGGCTCCGTACGGCTCTCCTTCCGGTGAGGTACGCACTTATCGGTACGTACTCGCCAGGGGAGAGTTGACGTTTCTAGGTTTGTTGCCCGACGCGAGGGAAGCCACGGTGACCCCACCGTGGCTGCCGGCTTTCTTCCCTTGCTCCAAGGCCGCTACCAGACACGGGAGTTGGATGGCCATGGCGCTCAGAGTCCGGTTCCACCGCCTCGGCGGGCCCGAGGTGCTCCGGCTGGAAGACCTGGAGCCGCAGCAGCCCGGACCCGGCGAGGTGCGGGTACGGGTGCAGGCGATCGGCCTGAACCGGGCAGAGGTGAACTTCCGCCGCGGCACCTACATCGAGCAGCCGCGTGCTTTCCCCGCCGTGCTCGGATACGAGGCCGCGGGCGTCGTCGACGCGGCGGGCCCGCAGGTCGACCAGGTAGGGCCCGGCCAGCCCGTGAATGTCGTACCGGCGTTCTCGCAGAACCGCTACGGCGTGTACGGAGAGCTGGCCATCGTCCCCGTGAACGCTGTGCTGGCCAGGCCGAACGGTCTCGATCCGGTGGTCTCGGCCGCGGCGTGGATGCAGTATCTGACGGGCTACGGTGCTCTGATCGAGCGCGGCGGCATGGGGTCCGGGCACACCGTGGTGATCACTGCCGCCGCCAGCAGCGTCGGGGTGGCGGCCATCCAGTTGGCCCGCCTGGTCGGTGCGCGACCACTCGCGGTCGTCCGCAGCGCGGACCGGCGTGCGGAACTCCTCGCCGCCGGGGCGGCGCGCGTCATCGTCCCCGGCGAGGAGGACCTGGTCTCCGCCGTCCTCGCCGAGACCGGCGGGCGCGGCGCCGAGTTCGTCCTTGACGCCGTCGCCGGACCGGGCGTGCGGGAGCTCGCCCGGGCCACCGCCGCCGACGGCACGATCGTGGTGCACGGCACTCTGAGCGGCGATCCCACTCCGTTCCCCGGGGCGGAGACCATGCAGGCGCTGACCATGCGCTCGTACACGGTCTTCGAGACCACCAGGGACCCGAACCGGCTGCGCGCGGCGGCTGACTTCCTCACCCCGGCGCTGGCCTCCGGCCGGCTGCGTCCCCTGATCGACCGCACCTTCGACCTCGCTCAGATCGTGGCCGCGCACGCCTACCTGGAGACCGAGGCGAGACTCGGCAAGGTAGTCGTCACCGTCGGCCGCTGAACCCCGTGGAGGGACGCACATCGTGCGGTACGGATTCATCATGTTTCCCACGGCCGGTTCGATCCGGCCGGGCGCGCTCGCCGCGCTGCTCGAGGAACGCGGCTTCGAGTCGCTCTTCTTCCCCGACCACACCCACATCCCGGCGCACACGCCCGAGGTCTTCGACGTGGCGGGCCTGCCCGACGAGTTCCGCAACGGGATGGACTGCTTCGTCGCACTGGCCGCCGCGGCGCAGACCACCGAAGCGCTCCAACTGGGCACCGCGGTCGCCCTGGTGACGGAGCGGGAGCCGTTGGTGACCGCGAAGGCGGTGGCCACGCTCGACGTGCTCTCCGAGGGCCGGATGAACTTCGGCGTCGGGCCCGGGTGGATCTTCCAGGAGCTGCGGCACCACGGTGTCGACCCTCGAGACCGCTGGGCGGTGATGCGCGAGCGGGTGCTGGCGATGCGGGAGGTCTGGACCGAGGACGTGGCCTCGTACCACGGGAAGTTCGTCGACTTCGAGGCCGTCACCTCCTGGCCCAAGCCCGTACGGCATCCGCATCCGCCGATCCTCGTCGCCGGGAACGGCCCTCGGGTCGCCGAGCGCGTGGTTGCGTACGGGGACGAGTGGATCCCCATGCTGCGGCCCGGGGTTCTCGAGGAGATCGACCGCTTCCGGCGTACGGTCCGCAGGCCCGGATCCGACGAGCCGATCCCGGTGACGCTGTTCGGCGGCCGGCTCGAGGACGTGGACGAATATGCGCGGGCGGGAGTGGACCGGTGTCTGTTCTGGCCCCGGCCCATGGACGCGGCCGCCGCGCGGCGGCTGATCGACCACACGGCGCTCGCGCTCGGGGACCGGCTGGCCTCCTGAGCCCCGTCGCCCGCCCCGGCTCCCGCCACCTGTACGGCAGCTGACACACATCGCCATTCGAGAAGGTGACCACGTATGAGTACTGCTGTCGCAACACCTGAGATCATCAGGGGCGCGTCACGCGCCCGCGACTGGCTGCGGGGACAGGACCTGCCCTACAGCGACGAGATCGAACTCCGTCCGTCCAGCCTCGAGTTCGAGGGCGGCGGGCACTACGGGGTCGAGGTCCCGGTCGTGAACAACCTCAAGGTCCTTGAGCTGACCCTCGCCGGACTGCGGGAGGAGGGCGTACCGGTCACCCGCTTCAACGAAACGCTCGGGGCGTTCCTGCTGTCCGACTCCGAGATACGCGACATGCTCGAACTCTGCCACCAGAACGGGGTGGGCATGGTCTTCGCCCTGGGTCCCCGGCCGGAGTACGACCGCAAGGCGGCCTTCTACCGCGGCGGGTTCGGCGCCTCCCAAGGCCGTCGGGTCAACAACAACGACGCCCTCGCGGTCAGCGCGGAAGAAGCGATCCGCCTCACGGAGATGGGCTGTCGCGGGCTCATCTCGTACGACCTGGGGGTCATCCGCATGCTCTCCGACATGCGCGCGGCGGGGGTCCTGCCCGGCGACCTCATGATCAAGTCGTCCTCGCACTGCATCGTCTCCAACCCCTTCACCGCCAAGGTCTACGCCGAGAACGGCGCGAACAGCGTCACCACCACTCACGACCTCGGCCTGGCGGTCCTGCAGGAGATCCGCAGGGCCGCCCCGGACCTCCTGATCGACGTGCCCGTCGACGTCTACGGCACCAAGGGTGGCTTCCTCCGCTTCTACGAGGTGCCCGAACTGGTGCAGATCTGTGCGCCCATGATGCTCAAGATGGGAGCGAGCGCCCAGTCCCACCCGCACGACCCGGTGGGCCCCGAGACCGTGCGCGCCCGGGTCCAGCGGATCGCCCTCGGTCTGGAGGCTCTCGCGAAGTCCGGCTTCGAGGCGCAGTACATCAACGAGAAGTCGCCGCACCGCCCGCACCGCGACGCCTCCCGACCGGGAGGAGCATCCATGGATCACGTCCCCCTCGACGCGCTCAGTCTCACCGAACTTCCCTCTCTCACCACGCTGTTCGAGTCACTCGACTCGTTGGAGCGGCTCCGGTCCGAGGCGCACGCCTATGGCGCGCTCAAGGTCGCGCCGAGCACCGCGGAGCGCGACCGGTCCGGACACTGGGACCCCCAGCTGTTCGCCGGCCTGGCCGAGATCGGGCTCTCCGGCGGCGCACTCCTGCCGCCCTCACACGGCGGCCGCGGGCTCACCGCGCTGCAGACCACGGCGCTCCTCGACGGCTACGCCCACGGTTCGGAGGATCCGGGGACGGCGCTGGCGGCCGTCGCCAACGGACTTCTGTGCGCCGCCGTGGTCCACCGGCTCGCGCCCGGGACACTGCGGCGAGGGCTGCTGCCCGCTGCGGCCTCCGGTGAGTGGCTCTTGGGGATCTCCCTGCTCGACACGCTCGGTGGCGCGTTGCCCGCCACGGCGACCGCCACCCCCGCCGACGGCGGCGGCGCCCTGCTGACCGGCACCAAACGCCTCGTGGTGAACGCGGCGGTCGCCCACCACTTCGTGGTCGTCGCCGGTGACCACGCCTACCTCGTCGACCGGGACACACCCGGACTCACCGTCGTCGTGGGCCGGGGCCCGGCCGCGCTGCCCACCTGCACCTGGGGCGAACTCGTCTTCACCGATTGCCGCTTGGGCCCCGGCGCCGCGCTGGGACCCGCCGTCCAGGCCGTCCCCCTCCTCGCCGCGCACGAGCGGGTGTTCTCATCGGCGGTCTGGCTAGGGGCGATGCGTTCCCTTGTCCGTCGTGCGGCGGCGCTCGCCGGACAGCGCAGGCTGTTCGGCGCGCCGCTCGGCCACTCCCAGGCGGTGCGCGCCCGGCTCGCCGACATGCGCACGCGCCTCGAGCTGTGTGTCGGCCTCGTCCAGCGCGTGGCCTCCCTGCTCGACGGACCGGGGCCGGTCCCTTCCCAGCACACCGCCACCCTACGGCTGTTCACCGCCGGTGCCGCGCAGTCGGTGGCCGAGTCGGCGGCCGTACTGCACGGCCCGGATGCTCTCGCCGAGGGACACCCGGTACTCCGGGCCCAGCGCGACGCCGCGTTCTTCGCCGGGGTGGGCGGCGAGCCCGACGTGCTGCAGCCGGTCATCGCGGGTCCCCTGCTCGCCCTGTCCCCGGCGGACCGATTCCCGGAGGCCGACCAGTGAACGTCTCGGAGTTCCCCCGGCGCTTCGCCGGCATCGCCGCCCGCGCGAGCGACGCGGACCTGAGTGGCCAACTGCCCGCACCCAACTGGCCGGACGTCGTCGACAGCGGGTACCTCCGCGTCTTCCATCCGGTGGCCGTCGGTGGCACGGCCGTCGACGGGGTGTCCCAGGTCGCGGCCATGGAGAGTCTGGCTCTGGCCTGTCCCTCCACCTACTGGTCGGCCACGATGTCCACGCTGCTGTGCGGAAAGCTCATCCACCGCTACGGAGAGCTCGCCACCCACCGGCCGCTGCTCGAAGCGCTGCTGTCCGGACGGAAACTGGGTGCCTTCGCCGTGGTCGAGCGGACGGCGGGCAGCGACGCGGGCACGTACCGCACGACCGTCTCGAAGGGCAGGGACGGCGGCCTGGTCATCAGCGGCGAGAAGGCGCGCATCACCAACGCCCCGACCGGTGATCTCGCCGTGGTTCTCGCCCGGCTCGACGAGCGCGTCGACCGTGACGGCCACGGCTGGTGCTTCGCCTTCGTCGATCTCGGCCAGCCTGGTGTGGAGCGCTACCCGATGGATCACATGGGGCTGCGGGCCATGCCGTGGGGCGGCTTGCGCTTCGACCGGGCCCATGTCGCGCCGCACGACGTCGTTCCGGTGCCGTACGCGGAGTTCGCCGAGGGCATGGCATGGGGCTGGCTGTTCATCTCCGTCTCCTCCATCGCCATCGCCGAGGCGGCACTGCGCGCGTGCGTCACGCATGCGCGCAGCCATGTCTCCTTCGGCAGGCCGCTCGGCCACATGGAGGGCGTGCAGGCCCAACTCGCCCGGCTGCGGACGGAGATCGACGCGGCACGGCTGCTGGCCCAGCGGGTGGCGTGGCACCGGGCCGCGGGCCGGTCCGCGCGGGACGAGATCGCCATGCTCAAGGCATACGCCACTGAGCTGGCGGTCGCCGCCACCCAGAGCGCCCTCCAGATCCACGGCGCGCGGGCCCTGCAGCCGGGGCATCCCGTGGAGCGTCTGTACCGGGACGCCCCGATGAACGTCATCGGGGGCTTCGCCTCCAACCGGCTGCGCGAGCTGATCGCCGAGGGCATGGGCACCGGTCATGCCGTGTACCGGCCCTTCGACTGGCTGTCCGGGACCGGTCTGGACGAGGATCTCAGCACTGCGGCGGGAGCGGGCCGATGAGCGCCCCGGGCTCCGCACGGCCGCCGGCCGGCTACCGCATCGCACTGCTTCCCGGAGACGGCATCGGAGTCGACGTCGCCGTACAGGCCAGGCGGCTCCTGGAGGCGGTCGAGCGACTCATCGGTGTACCCCTGCACATCGACGAGGTGCCGTGCGGAGCAGAGCACTATGTGCGCCACGGCGTGGACTGGCCGGAGGGTTCCGAGGCGGTCTGCGAGAGGGCCGACGCGATCCTGCTGGGCGCGGTGGGGCTGCCGCGTTCCGACGGGCGGGGCACACTGCTGCGCGCGGACGGCCGGCTCGCCGGATGGTCCGCGATTGTCGGCAACCGTCAGCGCCTCGATCTGTACGCCAACGTCCGCCCGGTCAGACTCCTGCCCGGCATACGGCAAATGGTGTCGGGAACGCTGCGCCAGGTGTGGGAGCCGGACCAGGTCGACATGGTGTTCGTCCGGGAGAACACGGAGGATCTTTACGCGGGCGCCGGCGGCACCCTGGCGCCCGGCGGCATCGCGCAGGTCGCCACCGACAGCAGGATCGTCACCCGCGCCGCGTCCGAACGGGTCGTCCGGCTGGCCTTCGAGACGGCGCTGCGGCGCGGGGGCGCACCGGAGGACGGGCGCCGCCGGGTCACCTGTGTCGGCAAGGACAACGTGCTGCACGGCTGCCGGCTCTTCCAGGAGGTCTTCGAGGAGGTGGGCGCCGACTATCCGGAGGTGGAGCGGGAGGTGGTGCTCGTGGACGCGTTCGCCTACCGTCTGATGCGGCGCCCCGAGCACTGTGACGTCGTGGTCACGACGAATATGTTCGGCGACATCCTCACGGAGCTCGCCGCGGTCCTGCAGGGCGGGCTCGGCATGGCGGTGGGATGCAACATCGGTGACCGGCACGGCATGTTCGAACCGATCCACGGATCGGCCCCGGCGCACGCGGGGAGGGACCGGGTCAACCCCATGGCGATGCTGCTCGCGGTGGCGGAGCTGTTGCGCTGGCTGGGCGCCCGCCATCGCGACAGGCTCCTGTCGGGCACCGCGGACGGCATCGACCACGCCGTGCGAGACGTACTCCTGAAGGGCGAGTCGCTGACGTACGACCTGGTGGGCCACCGCGAGGCGGTCGGCACGACGGCGTCGGCGAGCGCCGTGCTCGCCGCGCTGGAGACCAGGCTGTCGGGCCCCGCAGCGTGATCGTCGACGCTCAGGCTCATCTGTGGCAGAGCGACCGGCCGACGCGGCCGTGGCCACCCGGCGCGGGGCCCGCCCACCGTGAAGTGCCGCCCACCGTCGAGGAGTTGCTGACCGTCATGGACGAGGCGGGGGTGGATCGCGCGGTGCTCGTCCCGCCGTCGTGGGAGGGCGACCACAACGACGTGGTGCTGGCAGCCGCCGATGCCTGTCCCGGCCGCTTCTCGGTGATGGGCAGGGTGGCCGTGCACGACGGCCGGTGGGCCCGGGGACTGGACGAGCTGATCGGGCGGCCCGGTGTCCTGGGTGTGCGCCTCACACTGCACCGGCCCCCCTGGCGCGAGCTGTTCACCGCCGGCCGCCTGGACGGGTTCTGGGCCGCCGTCGAGGGCGCCGGGCTGCCGGTGATGGTGTACGCGCCGGGCCTGACCGGCGCGTTGGACCGCGTGGCCGCCGCACACCCGGGACTGCGGCTGGTCCTCGACCACCTATGTCTGCCCCTCGGGGCCCGTGACGAGACGGCGTTCGCCGGACTCGACGGCCTGCTCGCCCTGGCCCGTCATCCCCATGTGGCGGTGAAGGCGTCGGCGCTGCCCTGCCACACGACGGACGCCTACCCCTTCCCCGGCCTGCACGAGCCCTTGCGCCGCGTCTTCGACGCGTTCGGCCCTCACCGCATGTTCTGGGGCTCGGACTGGACCCGGCTGCCCTGCCCGTACGAGCAGGCCGTGACGCTCTTCACCGAGGAGCTGGACTTTCTGCGCGGCCGGGACAGGGATCTGGTGATGGGCGACGCGCTGATGCGCTGGCTCGATCCGCCGGGCGTGCCGCGGTCCTGTCCGATGAGCGATGCCGGAGGGCCGGACGGGCCCGGAAATCACGGTTCCGTGACATCCGTCACACCACCTCCGGGGATTAGGCGTGCCGAATAGTAGATAGCCCTCTGGTGACATATGGGATTTGTCCGTCTTGTTATAGGTGCAAATCCCCCCAGGCCCGTCGGCATTCCCACGCACTCGGCGCTGTCGCCCGTTCTGGGAAGACCAACGGTTTCTGACGAGGAAACAGAATTCCGCAACGGCCGCGACAGCCGGACCAGCACGCCACCGCCCTCATGGCAAGAGCCGCTCAAACCTACGAAGCAGGGTAGTAGTGACCGCCCTTTGCGCTTGTGTGAAGCCGTCCCAAGAATGACGACTCGCAGGACGTCTCCGCAGTTCAGGGGCCGATTCCGCGCAGAGTCAGCCGCACCAGGGCGCTCGGCGATTACCGAGTGAGGTCACGCATGGGAATTCATCGCAAAAGGAATCACTACCGGCGGATAGTCATCGCTGCCGTCACCGTGGGCGCGGTGGGTGTGCCGTCCGTCGCCCTTGCCTGTACCGACTGGCGGGACAGCGCAGGACATCACTACCGCAGCGCCGGGAAGCACGCGGCCAACGGGTGGTGGAACGACGCCTGGGACCGGAACTGGAACGGCGGCCACGCCGACGGGCCCAGTCCGGCGGCATCGAAAACTCCGAGCCCCTCGACGAGCACTCCGAAGACCACCGCGCCGAAGCCTCCGGCCACGGCGCCTTCGAGCACCGCGAAGGCCACGGCTCCCCGGCCCACTACCGCCGCCCCCGCGGCCCCGGCAGCGCCGAGCGCCCCGAAGCCCACCGCCACCGCGTCCGGTTTCGCCGCCCGCATCGTGCAACTCGTCAACGCCGAGCGCAGCAAGGTCGGTTGCCCGGCCGTGACGCTGAACGCCATCCTGACCAAGGCCGCGCAGGCGCACAGCGACGACATGGCGGCCCACCAGAACATGTCGCACACCGGGTCCGACGGGTCCTCCCCCGGCGACCGGATCACGCGGGCCGGCTACAACTGGAGCAGCTACGGCGAGAACATCGCCTACGGTTACGCCACTCCCGAGCAGGTCATGGCGGGCTGGATGTCCAGCCCCGGCCACAAGGCGAACATCCTCGACTGCGGGTTCAAGGAGATCGGCGTCGGACTCGCACAGCCCAACAGCTACTGGACCCAGGACTTCGCAACTGCCGGGTGAAAGGCAGCTGGGCAACGGCTTCCGGCGTACGCCTGCGCAGCGGCGTACGGAGTGCCCGGTCCCCCGCCGGCGTCCGGACCGCCGGCGGGAGGGCGTAGGCCGTGACGGCTGCTGCCGCACGACGGCGCCCGGACCCCCGCCGTGCGGGGTCACGAGCCGGAGCGGGACGGCCTAGCGTTGCGGGACGGCCTAGCGTTGCGGGTCGGTCCGGGCGGTCCGGGCGGTCCCGGCGGTCCGGGCGGTCCGGGTCGGTCCGGGCGGTCGGTCCCGGCGGTCCCGGCGGTCCGGGCGGTCCGGGTCGGTCCGGGCGGTCCGGGCGGTCGGTCCCGGCGGTCCGGGCGGTCCGGGTCGGTCCCGGCGGTCCCGGCGGTCCGGGCGGTCCGGGCGGTCCGGGCGGTCCGGGTCGGTTCGGGTCGGTCCGGGTCGGGTGCACCCGGGAATGCGGTCACTCGCATGGCGCCGTCGCGCGGGAGCGGCCCGCGGTCCGGCTCACAGCGGCACGTTGCCGTGCTTGCGCTCCGGCAGCACGGCGTGTTTGCCCCGCAGCATGGCCAGCGCGCGCACCAGCACCCGGCGGGTGTCGCCGGGATCGATGACGTCGTCCACGAGCCCGCGCTCCGCGGCGTAGTACGGATGCATCAGTTCGGCCTGGTACTCCTTGACCAGCCGGGCCCGTGTCGCCTCCGGGTCGGCGGCTGAGGCGATCTCGCGTCGGAAAATGACATTCGCAGCCCCCTCCGCTCCCATCACCGCGATCTCGTTGGTGGGCCATGCGAAGGACAGGTCGGCCCCGATCGAGCGGGAGTCCATCACGATGTACGCGCCGCCGTATGCCTTGCGCAGCACGAGTGAGATCCGCGGGACGCTGGCGTTGCAGTAGGCGTACAGCAGCTTCGCGCCGTGCCGGATGACACCGCCGTGCTCCTGGTCCACTCCGGGCAGGAAGCCCGGCACGTCCACCAGTGTCACCAGGGGGACGTTGAAGGAGTCGCAGGTGGAGACGAAGCGGGCGGCCTTCTCGGAGGCATGGATGTCCAGCACGCCCGCCAGCACGGCGGGCTGGTTGGCGACGAAGCCCACAGTCTGACCGCCCAGGCGCGCGAAGCCGCACACCACGTTGCGCGCCCAGCCCTCGTGCACCTCGAAGAACTCGCCGTCGTCGACGATCTCCTCGATGACGTCGTGCATGTCGTAGGCCTGGACCGGATCGGCGGGCACCAGGGAGGTCAGCGCGTCGGTGCGCCGGTCGGCCGGGTCGGCACCGGCCACCTCCGGCGGGAGCTCCCGGTTGTTCGCCGGCAGCAGCGACAGCAGGTAGCGGACGTCCTCCAGGCACTCGGCCTCGTCGTCGTAGGCGAAACCGGCGACCCCGGAGACACCCGCGTGCACGTCCGCGCCGCCCAGCCCGTTCTGGGAGATCTGCTCGCCGGTCACGGCCTTGACCACGTCCGGGCCGGTGAGGAACATCTGCGAGGTCTCGCGGACCATGAAGACGAAGTCCGTCAGCGCGGGGCTGTAGGCCGCGCCGCCCGCGCAGGGGCCGAGCATCACGCTGATCTGCGGGATGACGCCGGACGCCTTGGTGTTGCGCTGGAAGATGCCGCCGTAGCCGGCGAGCGCGGTGACGCCCTCCTGGATGCGCGCGCCGGCTCCGTCGTTCAGGCCTACGAGCGGCGCACCCGCGGACAGCGCAAGGTCCATGATCTTGTGGATCTTGGCGGCGTGCGCCTCGCCCAGTGCGCCGCCGAAGACACGGAAGTCGTGGGCGTAGGCGAAGACAGTCCGGCCGTGTATCTCACCCCAGCCGATCACCACACCGTCCCCGTGCGGCTTGCGGTCCTCCATGCCGAAGGCGCTGGCCCGGTGCCGGCGCAGCGGCTCGATCTCGGTGAAGGTGCCCGGGTCGAAGAGCAGGTCCAGCCGCTCCCGGACGGTGAGCTTGCCCTTGGCGTGCTGGCGTCGGGTGGCGTCCGGGTCGGGTCCCCGGCTCATCTCTTCCTTCAGATGGCGCAGCTCCGCGGTCGACCGGCGCAGATCGAGCCGGGGCGTCGTGGCGAGGAGTTCGTCGAAGGTCGTCATCGCCCGAACGTAGGAACGGCACCTCGAAAGGGGCTGAAGACAGGCTGGAAGCCGGCAGTCGGTGCCGGGCCGGTCCGGCCCGGCGGCGCCGGGTCAGTCGACCCCGGCCGTCTGCAGGTCCGGCACCATGTCGCCGGAGAGCACCGCCTGGTGGAGCTGCTGCAGGGACGGCGACGGCTCGAGGCCGAGCTCGGTGACCAGGGCTCCGCGCAGCCGCTGGTAGGCCTCCAGCGCCCGCCAGGAACCTCCGGACCGGTGCAGGGCCAGCATGAGCTGGGCGCAGAACCGCTCGTGCATCGGGTGACGGGCCGTCAGTACGCTGAGTTCCGGCACCACTTCGCCATGCCGGCCCAGGCGCAGATCGGCGTCTATTCGCCGCTCGAGCGCGGCCATACGATTCTCCTCCAGGCGCAGCACCTCGAGTTCCAGGATGCTGCCGGCCCGTACGTCGACCAGCGCGGGCCCCTGCCACAGGGCCAGGGACCGGGACAGCAGCCGGGAGGCGGTGTGGTAGTCGGCGGCATCGAAGGCCGCCCGGCCGCCTGCCACGAGCTGCTCGAACTCCTGGGCGTCGACGGTTCCGGGCTGCACCCGCAGCAGATAGCCGCCGAACTGGGTGACCAGCACGTCCTTGGCGTCCCGTGCGGGCTGTCCGGCCAGCGCAGCCGTGATCTTGCGGCGTAGTTGAAGAATGTATGTCTGCAACGTCGTTGAAGCGCTGCGCGGAATCCGCTCTCCCCAGATCTCCGTCATCAGCGTCGGTACGGTGACGACGTGGTCGGCCTGCAGGGCGAGCAGGGCCAGTATCTGCCGGGGCTTGGCCGCGCTGGGCACCACCGAGACACCGTGCTCATGAGCCGTAAGCGGGCCAAGTACCTTGATGTCCATTGCGTGCTCTCCCCTTTCGAGTCGCATCCCACGGACCCAGACCGGGGAACGTTCACCCGGAGCATGCCGATCAGATTCACACCCGGGGCGGCCGGCCGCCCAGTGAGCAACGCACGAACGCAATCATGAAAATTTCACGGTCACCCTGTGAAGGCCGCACTCCCTCGTCACGCCGAAGCGCGCTCAGAATCTCACGCAGCCAACAAGCCATCGAGCACCCGCTCGACTGCCGAACGCGAGTCTGAACCGTATTAGGGGGCCTGATCATGGACACCATCAGCGCACGTCCGGTGCCCGTCGCTGTCGACCTCACCGACGAAGAACTCCGCTTCGCAGAACTCGCCGCGCGTTCCGGCCTGGAGCCGGACCTGGCCCGGCGACTCGACACCAGCCCGGCGACCGTCCTGGCCGAGTTCGGAGTGTCGCCCGTTCCGTCGGCGCCCGTCGGCAAGATCGTGGTCATCGAGGACCTGAGCCGCCCGGCGACGGACTCGTTGGCCATTCCCACCTGGTGCATCGCGAGCCCCGAGGAACCGGTCGCGGCTGCGGCTGGGCGATGCTGAGCGGGACTGCAGCTCCTGGAGCCCCGACGGTGGGGTTCAAGCACCATCTGAGGGTCCAGGCGATCGGCGACGCCGCCGTCTGCCTGCTCTCCGGCCGTGACGTGACGGTCCTGCGCGGACCGCACGTCACGGCCCTCGCCCCCCTCCTGGACGGCTCCCGGACCCTGCCCCGCCTGCTGCGCGAGGCGGCCGTCCGGATGCCTGTCTCGGAGGCAGGGCGACTCGTGGGAGAGCTGGCCAGGGCCAACCTCATCGGCTACCAGGAGCCGAGCGTGCACGACACGGCGGACGCGGCCTCCCGGGCCTACTGGGATCTGCTCGGCGACGCCGCCGCCGCCACCGCCAGCATCGCCCGTACCCCGGTCGAGTTGGTGGTCGTGGGGCAGGGCGACCCGGCCGCCGCCATCGATGCCTGCCGGACCGTGGGACTCACGGTCGTCGTCAGCGAAGACGCAACCGGTGCAGGGTTGGCGCTGGTGCTGTGCGACGACTACATCGCACCCGAACTCGCCGAGATCGAACAGCGGATGCGGGCGGCCGGGCGCCCCTGGTTGCTGGCCAAGCCCCGCGGCGCGGAGACCTGGCTGGGTCCGGTGTTCACACCGGGCGACGGGCCCTGCTGGTCGTGTCTGACGCACCGGCTGCGCGCGCACCGCGCAGCGGAGGAGGCGGTGTGCCGGGCCGTGGGAGCGGCGGCGCCGCTCAGCGTGCCGGAGGCGTCGCTGGCCGCGGGGCGGGCGCTGGGTCTGCAGGCGGCCGTGCTGGAGGCGGCCAAGTGGATCGCGGGGGTGCGGCACGACAACCAGCGCTGCGTGTACACGCTGGACACCTGCACCCTGAGGTCCGGGCACCACCCGGTCACCCGCCGTCCGCAGTGCCCGGAGTGCGGGGACCCTTCGCTGGTCGCCCGGCAGGTCGAGCGGCCCCCACGGCTGGTGTCCCGGCCGAAGGCGACGGGCACCGGAGCCAACCACAGATTAATGACACCACGTCAGGTACTCGAACTCTACGGCCATTTGGCCGACTCCGTGACCGGCATTGTCGCGGGGATCACGCCTGATCCGCACGCCCCCGAGGGCATCAACAGCCGACTGTCCGGCCATAATCTGGCGCTGGCGGGCCACACCCTGGCCGAGGTGCGCGGCGGGCTCAGACGGCTGAGCGGCGGCAAGGGGGTGACCGCGGAAGAGGCGGAGGTGAGCGCGCTCTGCGAGGCGGTGGAACGCTTCTCCGCGACCCGGCAGGGCGACGAACCGGTCATCCGCGCCTCGCTGGAGGAACTGGGCGACACGGCCGTCCACCCCAACGCCTGCCAGCTCTTCCACGAGCGGCAGTTCCTCGACCGCGACCGCTGGAACGCCGGTCACTCGGCCTTCCACTGGGTGTGCGCGCCCTTCGATCCGCGCCGCGCGGTGGACTGGACCCCGGTGCACTCCCTCACCACGGGCAGACAGCGTCTGCTGCCCACCTCGATGCTCTACTTCAGCTGTCCTCCGCCCCCCGGACTGCCGCGCGCCGACTCCAACGGCAACGCCGCCGGCAGCAGCCTGGAGGACGCGGTGGTCCAGGGCTTCCTGGAACTGGTGGAGCGGGACGCCGTCGCCCTGTGGTGGTACAACTGCACCCGGTATCCGGCACTCGACCTGGACACCTTCGACGAACCCTGGCTCGCCGGACTGCGGGGGACCTACGCGCGGCTCGGCCGCGAGCTGTGGGCACTGGACCTCACCTCGGACCTCGGCATCCCGGTGGTGGTGGCACTCTCCCGGCGCACCGACGGGCCGTCCGAGGAGATCGCCTTCGGCTTCGGGGCGCACTTCGATCCTCGACTGGCGCTGCGGCGGGCGGTCACCGAGATGGGACAGCTGCTCCCCCACACCGACGGCAAGGGGGGCTATCAGGTGGACGATCCGGACATCCTGGCCTGGTGGACCAGGGCGACGGTGCACAACCAGCCGTATCTGCTGCCGGATCCGGGCGAAACCGCCCGAACTCCCGGGCAATTCCGTCACTTTGCTCGCACCGACCTGCTCGAGGACGTGGGGGAGGCGTCCTCGCTGCTGGCCCGGCACGGCATGGAACTGCTCGTCCTCGACCAGACCAGGCCGGACGCGGGCCTGCCCGTGGTCAAAGTCGTGGTGCCCGGACTGCGGCACTTCTGGGCACGCTTTGCGCCCGGAAGACTGTACGAGGTTCCGGTGCGGCTCGGGCTGCGGGAGAGGCCGGTCCGCTACGAGGATCTGAATCCCCTTCCTCTGTTCGCATGACCTCGGTCCGGCCCCCGGCCTCGTCGGGACGCCGATGGTCAGGAGGTCGTTTCATGAACACGCGCAGGTCGTGCTCGGGCGGGCGGCCGATGTCCAGGGCGTGCCGCCGTCGCTCCGCCCGCCGAGCGGCCGGCACCGGCTCGGTCAACTCCCAGCGGGCATCGGACAGATCACTCGGGTACGGGCGACCGTGCCATCGCCACTGAGCCCGGACCCCGGCTGCCAACCGCCGCCGGGGTCCGGGCTTGTGCGGTACGCCCGAGGAGCCGGCCGCCGGTCACGCACCCGAACCGGGGGCGGTAGCGGTCGGCGACTCCGGTCGGCGCCGGTGCCGGATGGCCCTCAGCACCGTCGCCCGGCCCGCGGATGCGGAACCGGGCGATCAGGGGTGCCGGAGGGGTCAGCGCCCGCCGGCCGTGTGCACGACCTCGCCGTTCACATTGAAGAAGCCGTGAAGGGCCGGCTTGGCGGCGCCGTAGATCTCGGAGCCGGGCGAGCAAGGTCGGCGGTGACGGACGACAGCAGCGCGATCCGGCCCCAGCCGCGCTTGCGCATACCGCCGGGCGCGGCGCGCACGGTGAGCATGTGGCCATCGACGTTGTCCCTGAGGAGCGGGACCACTGGTCTGTCGGCAGGTCCTGGAACGGCGGCAGCTGGCCTGGGTCGACCCGGAGGAACGACTGGCGTTGGCCACGACGACGTCGACGCCGCCCCAGGTCCCCTCCACGGTACGCACCGCAGCCTCGATGGAGGCGGGCTCGCCCGGGGCGAGCGGGACAGCCAGGGCCCGCTCCGCGCTGCCGAGGTCGGCGACGGCCCTGGCGGCCGCTTGGGCGTCCGAGTGGCAGGTGATGGCGGCCCGGGCGCCTTCGTCGACGAAGGCAGTGGCGGTGGCCCGGCCGATGCCCCGGGTGGCGCCGGAGATCGCGACGCGCTTGCCGGTGAGTCCCAGGTCCATGGGACGGCTCTCCTGTGCACTGGTGGATGGGCCGCTGTGCCGCCGCATCGGAGCGCGGCGGCACAGCGGCGGCCCTGGGGAACGGACGCCCGGCGTCAGTCCTCGTCCTCACCACCGCGGTAGCGGTAGATGTCGTCGGCCATCTTGCGCTTCATCGCCGGCACGCGGTCGGCCAGCCGCAGGTAGCCGCGCATGCCGGCGAGCGCCAGCCGGCCGACGTAGGGCTTGTGGATGGGCTGGTCGCCGCTTGTCTGCTTCTTTGACTCGAGGACGGCCTTGAAGCCGTAGTCGATCATCTTGCCCTCGTAGTCGTGGATTGCCTGCACCAGAGGCTTGTGGCCGTCGCGGACGGCGGTCAGGGCGCGGACAATCGCGTGGGCGTCCCGGAGCGCGGTGTTGGCTCCGACGCCCTGACCCGGCGTCATGGTGTGGATCGCGTCGCCCAGCAGGGTGATGTTGCTGCTGGGCCAGGGCTCGATCGGCACAGAGGTGCGGATGTTGATCGGGAAGCAGGTGGTGGGGTCACCCATGGAGAAGAGCTTGCGCAGCTCGGGACTCCAGTTGGGGGTCATCTCCAGGGCCAGCTGGATGAGCTCCTTGCCGCCGCGCTGCATCACATCGGCGGGGAACTTGTCGGTGGAGGCCCAGAAGCCCCAGTTGATGTAGTCCCGGGTGTTGTCGAAGAGCAGGCCGGGCCAGTTGGCGAGCAGGTCGGCGTCGTTGCCGCCGATGTTGTTCTTCAGTCCGCCCTCGCGGTCCCAGGGGAACTCCATCCAGTGCAGGATGCAGCTGTAGCCCTTGGGCGCGACGACCAGTCCGATGCCGGGGAAGAGGCCCTTGGGCAGCAGTGCCTTGCTCTCCTCGGTGAGCGGGACCTTGGCCGTGATGGAGATGATCCTGGCGTCCTCGACCTGGGCGTGCGGCAGATACTGCTTGCGCACCCGGGAGTTGGCCCCGTCAGCAGCGACCAGCACGTCGCCAACCGCGGAACTGCCGTCCTCGAAGAAGGCGGTGACCTTGCCGTCCTCGCGACGTTCGTAGTGGGTGAACGTCTTGCCGAAGTGGATGTGGTCCTCCATGCCGGTGAACAGCACCTGCCGGAGCGTCATCCGGCTCACCGACTTCTCGCTGTCGACCTCGTCCAGGCCCTCGCGCAGAGGGATGGTGATGGTCGGCTTGAGGTGCTCGTCCAGGAAGACGAAGTACTTCGGGTCCCGGGCGCAGGTGGCCACGAAGGTCTCGTACAGGTCGGGCGGCAGGCATGCCTTCAGCGCGCGGCTGCCGTGCGGGTCGATGCCCACCCGGTATCCGTGCAGACCCGCGGTCCGGGTGCGGTCGCGCTCATAGACCGCGACGCTGATCCCGGCCCGCTTCAGGCCGTGCGCCAGGCACATACCGCCGGTGCCGGCTCCGATGATGATGACGTGCAGCGGTGTAGTGGCCATGACTGCGGTGACCCCCTGGTCCGTCCAGTGCTCGGGTTGCTGTGTGCCGTGGGCGGTGCAGGCCGCACCCACCCTTCACGCAATGACGCGATATAACGCGACCTATCCGGGAGGTTAGCACAGACCGGGGCCAGGCCCAGAGCCGTACCGACCTGTTCCTCATGAATGGCGCAAACCTGCCGGTCGGGCAGGGAGTTGAGAATGACCGGCCCACGCACGGCGGGCAGGCTCGGACCGAGGGCTGCCAGGCCGTGGCCCGTCCTGCTGCGGTTGTGCACGAACATCCGGCGGACCTGGCCGTGCTTCCGGCGCAGGGAGCAGTACGACTCCACCGACGGTTCCCCCCACGCCTCCCGGTCGACGAGTTCCCGGACGGCGGGCGACAGGGGCGGCAAAGCCGCCTTGCGGCCAGTGGCCGGAACCGCACGGCGCGCCGCGTGCCGCTCCCGGCCGCCCCTGTCCCGGTGGCACCGCGGCACGAGCGACCCGTTCCGTAGCGGACGGCCGGGTGCCGGACTGGCCCCTCGCGCCGCTCGTGCGGGACGAAGCCGCCAGGGACGGGAGCCTCCCCGAGAGCCGGGAGCATCATGTTCGCCGGGCCGGCCCCGTAACCCGCCCCACGGTGGTGCGGGAGGCCGCGCGGCCGGTCGGCCGCCGTGCTCTGCTCCACAGGTGTCTGCATGACCGTTCCCTCTGTTGAGAACCTCCGCCGCCGAGCCGGCGAGCGGCGTGCGGCGGGGCGAGCCCTTCGCCATCGTCCCCGGCCCGGATGGAGCGCGCCTTGAACGGCGGTCGACCTGTCCTCGACCCGGACCCGAGCGCAGCGCGGTGGTCACAGCGACTTGAGCATGCCGGCGTCGATCACCCAGTCGCTGCCGGTGGCGCTGGGCAGCCGCCCGGACGCCAGCAGCAGAACAACCGCCGCCACCTCACCCGGGTCGATGATCTTTCCGGTGGACAGGCCGGTGAACGCCGGTACCGCCGCCACCAGTTGCTCAACCGACATCCCCCGTCGCGCCGCCAGCTCGGGGTTGGTCCAGGTGCCGGTGAGCACCGGTCCGGGCGACACGGTGCTGAACCGTACGCCGCGCGGCCCGAACTCCTCCGAGAGCGACTTGCTCAGATTGGCCAGGGCAGCCTTCGCCGCCGAGTACTCCACCAGCCGGGGCTGGGCCAGCCGGCTGTTGACCGAGCCGATGGTGACCACCGAGCCCTTGCTCTCGAGCAGGCTCGGCAGCGCGGCCCGGATCGCCCGGACGGCGCTGAGGAAGTTCAGCTCGAAGGTGCTGGCCCAGGCGTCGTCGTACACCTCGAGGAAACCGGCCGCCGCCGTGGTCCGCCCGCCGACGTTGTTCACCAGGATGTCCAGTCCGCCGAACTCCTCGACGGCCCTTCCCACCAGCTGGCCGGGCCCCTGCGGGGTCGCCAGGTCCACCTCCAGCGTGTACGGGGTGGTGTCGCGCAGCTCGTCGCTGACGGTGCGCGCCCCGCCGTACACCTCGGCGCCCTCGGCGGCGAGCGCCTGCGCGATGGCCAGCCCGATGCCCCGGCTGGCGCCCGTGACGACGGCCTTCTTCCCCTTCAGCTGCAGATCCATCATGGCTCCTCGTTCGGTGGCGGGGTGTGCCCTAGGACAGCTGGCGGACCAGGGTCTCCAGCCCGGCGGCCAGCGCGGCCGGGGTCGGCTGCCGGTGCATCTCCTGCTGCAGCCTGCGCGCTGCCGCCCGCTCGGGGCCGTCCTTGAGCAGCCGGTCGACCTCGTCCCGGATTGCCTCGGGCGTGGCGTCGTCACGGGCCAGCACCTCACCGGCACCCGCCGCCACCACCCGGGCGGCGTGGCCGGCGTGGTCGGGCAGCTGCGGGAGCATCAGCAGCGGCAGGCCGTGGTGCAGTGAGGTGAGCACGGTGCCCGCGCCGCCATGCGCGACCACCAGGTCGCAGTGCGGCAGCACATGGTCCAGCGGGGTGTCGACGACAACCCGGACGTCCGGCGGGAGCGCGCCGAGCAGCGGCCGCTGGTCCGCCGACACAGCGGCGACCAGCTCCACGCCGGTGCCGTGCAGCGCCGCCAGCACCTGGCCGGCCAGGAACCGCGCCGGATCGAGTTTGGCCATCGTGTGGCCCCAGGTGACGCACACCCGGGGGCGGTCGTGGTCCGGCAGCGGAGCCGGCCGGGGGCCCGGCCCGTTGTAGGGGACGTAACGCACCGGCAGGCGGCGGTAGTCGGCCGGCACCTGCAGGCTCACCGGCAGCGGGTCGATGGTGGCCACCCCGAAGGGGTCCAGCTCGGTGACGCCGTACCGGGCGGCCAGCGGCGCCAGCAGTTCCGGCAGCAGCGGCCGGGCCCGCAGCATCAGGTCGGTGCCGTAGAGCAGGCGGGCCGAGGGTACGCCGACGGCCGCCGCGGCGACGGGGCCCGCGAACGCGGTGGGCTCCGACACCACCAGGTCCGGCCGCCATTGACGGGCCAGCGCCACCAGGTCGTCGGCCATGGACTCGGCATGGGCCAGGAACATCTGCATGGCCCGCGGTCCCTTGCCGGTCCGCGGCGCCGCGCCGCCCTGGACGGTCTCCGAAGGCAGCAGATAGCCCCGCACCATCTCCACGGCGTCCACATCGTGTCCGACCGAGGCGGCAGGCAAGCCGGTACGGACGATCTCCGACAGCAGTCCCGGCTGGCTCGCCACAAGCACCCCGTGCCCGGCCGCCCGCAGCGCCCACGCCGGCGGCACCAGCGGGTACAGGTGCGACGGCCAGGCCCAGGTGGTGAACAGCACCCGCATGTCTTGTCCCAACCCCTCACCGAGTCGTCGTTGGTTCGCGGCCATACGGCCCCGTACCTGCGTCACCGTGTCGTCGGCGGCATGTGCCGCGCTCAAGAACCACTGGACCGCCGCCGTCAGGAGCCCGTCCGCCCACCGCGCCCCGATCGGCACTCAAGTCGGTCGGCGCAGGCTGAGCCGTATGGTGAACCCGAAGACCACTGCCTCCGGCGCGGGGCTGCGGGAGAAACTGGCCGACACCATGGCCCTCGGCACGGGGCGGCTGCTGGACGATCCGTACTACCGCGGGCTCGCCGACGGCTCGCCGCCGGGTCGGGCCCTCGCGCACTGCACCCTGCAGGACTTGCACCATCTGCTGCCCAACTACGGCCGTGCGCACGCGCGGTGCGCAGCTCTGGCACCGGACCACCGGCACGCGCCGATGTTCAGCCGGACGACGACGTCCCTTCGGTACTGCGCGGTGCGCGCCGAGGGTTTCGCCCGCGCCGCGTCGCGGCTGAGCGTCCCGCTGGACCAGGACGCCACCGAGCCGCCGATCGCCCCCGCCACGCTGCTGCGGAAAGGGCCTGCATGAGCACCGTTCCGGCATCGGCCCCGCCGTCCCGGCGGGCCTGGGGCGCACTCCTCGTCGTGCTGTTCGCGGCCTTCATGGACACGCTGGACCTGGGCATCACCGCGGTGGCGGCGCCCGCCATTCAGCGGGACCTGCACGCGAGCTACTCCGAGGCCCAGTGGTTCCTGGCCGCCTATGCGCTGGCCTTCGCGGTACTGCTGATCGCCGGCGGCAGGCTGGGTGACCTGCACGGCCGCAGACGGGTGTTCCTCGTCGGGGTGTCCGGATTCACCGCCGCGTCCGCGGTATGCGCTCTGGCGCCCACCGCGGGCGTGCTGATCGGTGCCCGGTTCCTGCAGGGCGGCTTCGGCGCCCTGATGATCCCTCAGGTGCTCGCGGTGTTGCAGGTGCTCTTCCCGCCCGAGCGGCGGGCGGTGGCCTTCGCGGTGTACGGCAGTGTGATGAACCTGGCGCAGCTGTCCGGTCCGGTGCTCGGCGGGCTGCTGGCCACCGACGATGCGCTCGGTCTTGGCTGGCGGGCAATCTTCCTGGTCAACGTGCCGGTGGGTGTGCTGGTGCTGATCGGCACCGCGCTGCTGCTGCCCGAGTCCCGGTCGGATCGGCCGCAGCGGCTGGACACCGTCGGGGTCCTGCTGGTGGCTCTGCTCTCCGGGCTGTTGGTCTACCCGTTGCAGCAGGGCCGGACCGCGGGCTGGCCCGCCTGGATGACGGCGGCGCTGACCTGCGCGCTTCCGGTGGGCGTTCTGGTCGTATGGCATCAGTCGCGCCGGGGGCCGGAGCGGGCGCTGGTCCCGGTGGGGCTGTTTCGCAGCCGCTCGTTCTCTGCGGGCATGGTGCAACTGCTCCTGGTGTACTCGGCGCTGGTCGCCCAGCAGATGCCGGTCGTCTGGCTCACCCAGGCCGGGCTCGGCTGGTCGGCGCTGCGCACCGGCGCGGCCACGGTGGGCTGGACCCTGGGCCTGTGCCTGCTGGGAGTGCCGGCGGTCTCGCTGGCACCGCGGATCGGGCGGGCACTGCTGGCCACCGGGTGCGTGGTGGCCGCGTCCGGGACGCTGCTGCTGGGCAGTGTGCTCCGGGCGCAGCCGCTCGGCTTCTGGCCACTGTGCGGCTGTCTGACGCTGATCGGCTGCGGGCTCGGCCTCATCGTCCCCATCCTTATCAACCTGGTGCTGGCCGGGGTGCCCCAGCGGGACGCGGGGAGCGGTGCCGGGATCGCCAACGCGGCCGTGTACTTCGCCTCGGCGGCCGGTGTGGGCCTGGTCGGTCTGCTCTTCTTCGGCCAGGTCGCGGCAGGCGGCGCCGCGCACGCCCGCGCCCAACTGCCGGCGCTGCGGGCCGGGCCGGCCGCGCAGGGCTCTGCGGGGGCGGCCCGGGACAGCGCCTCGGCGGCCCTGGTGCGATGTGTGGCAGAGCGCACCAGGGCGACCGATCCGTACCAGGTGCCGGAGAGCTGCCGTACCGCACCGGCCGACAGCCCGGCGGTGGCCGCCCGGGTGCAGGCCGCCTGGCAGCGGTCGTTCGCAGACGCGGCGTCGGACAGCCTGCGGTACCCGGCCGGGGCCCTTGTGGTGGTGCTGGCGCTCACCCCGCTGCTGCCGCGCAGCGGCGGCAGCCGGAGCCCCGGCCGGCACCGCCGTCCGAGAGGGCGGCCGGAGCTGCGCGAGCGGCGGGCGTTCACGCGATCGTCAGGCGGTTTGCACCGGAGTCGAGCGTGATCTCGTACCGGCCTCGGGCCGTCTCCTCGATGCTGCGCCAGTCGATGGCGGGCTGGGAGCCCATCCACCGGCCGTCGAGCGAGAGGCCGGTGACTCCGTGTGCGCCGAGCAGCGAGACCCCGACGCCCGGCGGACGCCGGAAGGTGATCTTGCGTGCTCCGTCACCGAGCCGGATGGGCACCGTCCGGTCAGTCTCGGGGAGCAGGAAGTGCGCGTCGGCCATGCCCGCGGCGGTCTGCAGCGAGCGCAGCCGAAGACCCGTCAGATCGGCCTCCACATGCACCGCCGGGCCCTGGAACACGATGTGCCACTCGACGTCGGGGCTCAGCGTGAAGTGCGCCCTGCGGGCCACCAGGTCGAACGGGTGACGCGCCCCCCGGGGGACGACCGAGACGGTGGTGTCGTCGGTGGCCACGCGGGGCTCCGGCCCCTGGAACCGGGCGGTGTAGAGCCCCCCGGCCGACGAGGGCGCGACGTCGAGGGTGAGGTACTGGATGCCACGCGGGAAGACCAGGCGGGCGGTGGTGCCCTTGACCAGATCGGACATGACGTCCTCCTTTGAGAAGATGTCCTAGTAACTAGATTTTCTAGTTACTAGCTCTACAAGAGACTCTAGACCGGTTCGCTAGAATGTCAAGAGACCTAGCGAGAGGGCTTCCCAGTGGGCACGGCAGCACGGCGGACCAGCACCGCAGCACGGCGGACCAGCGAGGACCACGAGCTTCTGATCGAGGAGTTCGGCCATGTGATGCAGGAGTTCCAGCGCGCCGCCGACACCCTGGACCAGCGCGTCGCCGACCGCCTCGGGCTCAACCGCACCGACCTGCGCTGCCTGGAGCTGCTCTTCGGCCCGGCCCCGATGAGCCCGGGCGAGCTGGCCGCCGCCGCGGGACTCACCACCGGAGGCGTCACCACCGCCATCGACCGGCTGGAGCGCGCCGGCTACGCGACCCGGGTCCGGGATGCCGGGGACCGGCGCCGCGTCATCGTGCAACCCACCGAGAAGGGCCGCACGCTGACGGAGGAGATCTTCAGCCCGATCGCCGAAGAGGGCGCGGAGTACCTGCGGGGCTTCGACAGCACCACCCTGGCCAGGATGACCGACTTCCTGCGGTTCGCCACCCGCCAGCAGGAAGAACACGCCGCCGCCCTCGCCCGGCCCGCCGACACCCCCGACGCCGGGACACGCGGAGGCAGACGACGGCGGGGCGCGACCGGCTGACCCGGCCGCGCCCCGCTCCTGGGGCGCACGCGCCTCCCGGCGCCATGCCTCCTCGTTGCCGCGCTCCTTCGTCCGCCTCCCCGCCCGACCGGCCCTCACCGGCTCGTCGGCGAACTACGTTTCGGGGGCCTCCTCGACCTCCACATGGATGGACCGGGTCGGGCAGCTGCGCCGGGCGCGGTGCAGCTCGGTGAGCAGGTCGGCGGAGGGACGGGAGTCCAGGACGACCACCCGCCCTTCCTCGTCCTGGTCGAAGACCTCCGGCACCCGGTAGACGCACAAACTGCTGGTCACACAGGTCTCGTTGTCCGCGGTCACCCGCACGGTCGGGCTCATCGCCGACTCACCAGGCCACCGGAATCCGGGCGTACCCGGCCAGGAAGCCGCCCTGGGGGCGGGCCAGCTCCTCCCCCGGCACCGCGAGCCGCAGCCCCGGGAAGCGCTTGAGCAACCCCTCGGTGGCGACCTGGAGCTCCATCCGGGCCAGCGCGGCCCCGGCGCAGAAGTGGATGCCGGCGCCGAACGTCATGTGGTGGTTGTCCTGGCGGCGGATGTCGAGGGTGCAGGGGTTCTCGAACACCGTGTCGTCCATGTTGGACTCCACCGACAGCATCACGGTCGAGCCCTTGGGGATGACCGTGCCGTCCAGTAGCTCGATGTCCTCCAGGGCATAGCGCAGCGAGCCCAGCGAGGTGCCCATGATCTGGAAGCGCAGCAGCTCCTCGACCGCGGAAGGGACGAGACCGAGGTCCTTCTTCAGCTCGTCGGCGACGGAGGTGCGGTGCAGCAGGACGGCGATGCTCGTGCCGATCTGCGAGGCGGTGGTGACGTACCCGGCGATGAGCAGGGTCTTCACCCAGTGCTGCAGCTGGTACGGGGTCAGCTTCTCCGGGTCCTCGGCGCTCACCCTGATCAACTCGCTGATCAGGTCGTCGCCCAGGTCGGCGTGCTTGTGCTCGATCAGCTCACCGAGGTAGGTCCACAGACCGGTACGGCACTCCTCGACCTCCTCGTCCGACAGCGCCGAGACCGACAGGAAGCCGTCGATGAGCCGGCGGAACTTCTGGCGGTCCCGCGGCGGCACACCCAGCATGTGGCAGATCACCAGGATCGGCAGCGGGAACGCGAACGCCTCCATCAGTTCGGCCGGACGCGGTCCGGCCTCCATGGCGTCCATCAACTCCTCGGCGATCTGCTGGACGATCGGGCGCAGCGCCTCGATCCGGCGCGCGCTGAAGGCCCGCATCACCACGCTGCGCTCCTCCAGGTAGCGCGGCGGGTCGTTGTCGATCTCCGGATCCCCGAAGAGGTCGTTGTTGGCGGAGATCCGCGAGGTGGGGTAGCGGGCGGTATTGCGGCTCAGCCGCTCGTCCGCGAAGAGCTTGCGGACGTCCCGGTACCGGGTGACCAGGACGGCCGGGTCGCCGCTGGGCAGCGTGACGTGCAGCAGGGACTGTTCCCGCATGGTCCGCCAGTCGTGCGGGATGTCGGGCGTCTCGGCCCAGGGGAAGGGGTAGCTGACCGGGCACGACGAGCTCACCTTGGCACCTCATCTCGTCTCAGTGGGGCGGTGCGCTTACCACGGCAGTCTGCGAACGGGCACTGGGGCTGAACTCAAGGCCGGGTCGAACTGCGGACGCTCCGGCCCAGGTCGAGCGATCCTCCATCCGCCGCTGAAAACGTCCCGGTGCGGCCAGTTGGTGCCATGAAAGGGAGATGCGGCCATGACGACTACCGCTCCGGATGCCACTGCGGCAGCCGGCATCCTGCGCCTGGGCAACCTGTTCTGCCAGTCCAAGGCGCTGCTCACCGCGGTGCGACTGGACCTGTTCGCAATGCTGCACACCGGCCCCGCCACCGAGGAGGAGATCCGCGTCCGGCTGGGCCTGCATGGCCGGGGCCTGGCACACTTCCTGCGGCTGCTCATCGCCATGGGCCTGCTGCGGGAGGAGGCCGGCCGGTTCCGCAACGCCGAGGGCGCCGACCGCTTTCTGGTGCCCGGCCGACCCGGCTGCGTGGCCGGCTTCCTGCACGGCGCCGACCTCAACCTCTACCCGGTGTACGGACGGCTGACCGAGGCTCTGCGCACCGGGAAGCCGCAGGCCGACGGCGACTACACCGCGATGCTGGACGACTCCGCCGCGCTGGGCCACTTCGTACGGATGATGGACGGCGTCACCCAGGGCCTCGGCCCGCAACTGCTCGCCGCCCTGGACGGCACGGACTTCCGGTCGGTGCTGGATCTCGGCGGCTGCCGCGGCCATCTGGCGGCCCAACTGGCATCTGCACGGCCCGAGTTGGAGGGGCATGTCCTCGACCTGCCCCAGATGGAGCCGTTCTTCGACGAGTACATGACGGAGCAGGGCCTGGCCGAACGGATCACCTTCCATCCGGGCGACTTCTTCCGCACCCCCGCCCTGCCGTCCGCCGACGTCCTGATCTTCGGCCACATCCTGCACGACTGGGACCCGCAGCAACGGCAGGAGCTGCTGGCAAAGGCGTACCGCGCGGTCAACCCGGGCGGCGCCCTGCTGGTCTACGACCGGATGCTCGGCCAGGCCGAGGACGACACAGAGAACCTGGTCGCAAGCCTCAACATGCTGCTGGTGACCGAGGGCGGCGCCGAGTACACCGTCGCCGAGCTCTCCGCCGAGGCCCACGCCGCCGGCTTCGGCGGCATCACACACCGGCCGCTCGGCGACTACGACACGCTCGTGCTCTGCCGCAAGAGCTGACCCGCACCCCAGCCCACCGCAAGCGCTCACCAAGGGAGCACCATGGCCACATCCCGAACCCCCCAGCCTGGCGCGGAGGACTACCTTCCGCTGCTCTTCGGCTTCGCCGTCAACCAGATTGCGGGCACCGTGTCCCGGCTCGGCGTCCCGGACGCACTCGGAGACTCGGCCCTCACCGTCGCCGAACTGGCCGCCACCACCGGCACCCACGCCGGGTTCCTGCGCCGGCTGCTGCGCGCGGCGGCGGCCGCGGGGCTGCTCACCATCGGCGAGGGCGAGCGCTTCTCGCTCACTCCGCTCGGCGCCATCTACCGCAGCGACCATCCGCTCCAGGCCGCGCCGCTCGACGCCATGCACGCCGCCCCGGCGGTCTGGCAGGCCTGGGGCGCACTGGAGCAGGCGGTCCGCACCGGGAAGCCCGCCTTCGACCTGGTGCACGGCGCGGGTCTGTTCGACAAGCTGAAGACCGACCCCGAGCTGGCCCAGCGCTTCCACGACGCGATGGGGGCCGGCAGCAGGGTCCAGATCCCGGCGATCACGGAGAACTTCGACTTCACCGGATTCCGGCACATCGTCGACGTCGGCGGCGGCAACGGCACCCACCTGTCCGCGGTGCTCAACGCCAACCCCAAGCTGCGCGGCACCGTCTTCGACACGGCCAACGGCGTGCTGGCCGCGCCCCAGGTGCTGAAGGAGGCGGGTGTCGAGGACCGCTGCGACATTGTGGAGGGAAGCTTCTTCGACTCAGTCCCGGCCGGTGCCGACGGCTACCTGCTGAAGAACATCCTGCACGACTGGGACGACGACTCCTCGACCCGCATCCTGCGCAACTGCCGTGAGGCGATGGCCAAGGACGGACGGGTCGTGGTCTTCACCTCGGTGCTGCCCGAGGGCCGGGTCGGCGAGGACCCCGTCGAGGCGCTGGGGGTCTCCGTCTTCGACATCGAGATGATGGCGGTCACCACCGGCCTGGAGCGCACCCTCACCGAGTTCGAGCAGCTCTTCGCGGCCTCCGGACTGAAGCTGAGCGGGCTGACTCCACTGCCCTGCCCGTTCATGTATCACGCGGTGGAAGCGGTCGCGGCCTGACGCACCACCAGGAACAGGGAGCCCCCCGCCGGGCCGGCCGGGGGCTCCCTCCCGTGACCGTGCCAGGGGCGGCCCACGGGAAACGGCTCGCCGGGGGAGGTGTACTCACCGCGACGGAAGGTCCCGGTGGGGCCGCCGTCCGGCAGGGTCGCGGCGTCGGCGAGGGCACATTGCGACGGGCTGCGGTGGAGTGCTCCGGCCGGGACGGCGCCGCAGGGGCCCCTCACCTGCGCGCGGCCTCGAGGTGACCGGAATCGGCCGTCCGGATATGACGCTGCGGCGGGGGCGCGGCAGGACCGACGCCGCAGGTGCCGAAGCGGCCGCCCGCGCCGTGCTGTCCGGACGCGCCACTGCGACGGCGAAGACCGGCGACGGCCCGGTGGAGACGCTACGGCTGCCCCAGCCGGCGACGGACTGTGGTGCACGACCGGGCCCCGCAGGCGGCGCGGCGAGCCGGTGCACAAGGCGTTCGACGCGCTGAAGCCCGTCGGCGCCCTGCTGGGCCACGACCGGATGCCGGACAACGAGCCGAAGCACGCCGGGAACCCGGTGATCGGCCTGGACATACTGCTGGTCACGGACGGCGGCCCGGAGAACCCGGCGGTCTAGATCGCGGCGTACGCGCAGAGGGCGGGCTTCGCCTCCACGAGTCGGCCCGCTCGGCGACCACGAACTCTGACGGTGGCCCGCTCGGCGACCACGACACTCTGACGGTGGCCCGCAAGGCGAGCTGAACCGCTCCCCAGCGACGGCCGACCGGCGGTTCGGCTGGATGTGAACCCTACGGGTACACACCGGCGGCCGGAATCGAGGGGCGCGCCAGGAGGCGCGGCTTGAGTGCGACCGCTGCCACGGGGCGCCCACGGGGACCGGACGGGACGGCCGCAAGGATGCCCAGGTCGGCGGCGCCGAGGGCGGGCGGCTGGGCAGGTCGCGGGCACACGCCGGGCGCCCCGGGCATTCCGGCCTCGGTGCCCGATCCAGCGGCGCTCGAGTGCTCCGCGAGGCCACGGCGCAAGCATCCGGCCCAATCAGCACCATCAGAAACAGGACAGGCGGCGTGAATCGGCCGCCTGCCCGATTGGGGGCCTCATGGCAATACCGATCACTGCGAGGAGCCTGGCAGTCGCCTCGACGCTGGGACTGGCCTTCGTGCTCGTCGCGGGTACGGCTTCCGCGCAGACCGAGACCGGCGCAAGCACGTACTACGGCGCAACCACGTACTACGTGGACTGCTCCGCGGGCAATGACAGCGCCTCCGGCACCTCGGCCGCAGCCCCGTGGCGCAGCCTCGCCCGGGTCAACGCCGCGACCTTCCGGCCCGGCGACGTCATCCAGTTCCGCGCCGGGACGACCTGCAACGGCACTCTGGCCCCGCACGGTTCCGGCACCACGGCTGCGCCCATCGTGGCGAGGTCCTACGGCACCGGCCCCGACGCCCGGATCGACGGCCAGGGCGCAACGGCAGCCGTGCTGCTGCACAACGTCGAGGGGTGGGAGCTGCGCCACCTCGACATCACGAGCACCGGCCCCGCGCCCGCCGCGGACCAGCAGCGGGTGGGGATCCAGGTCCTGCTGGAGGACTACGGCACCGGCCACCACTATGTGGTGGCCGACGTCAACGTCCACGACGTGCAGGGCTGCGACTGCCGGGACCCGCACGCCAGCGGCGGCATCCTGTTCAGCGCGGAGGGGTCGACCACACCAACCGGGTTCGACGACGTGCAGGTCCGCCGCAACACGGTGACCCATGTCGACCGGACCGGCATCGGCACTGTCTCGTCCTGGCAGAAGCGCTCGATCTACCCGAACGGCCCCGGCTCCACCTGGGTGCCGATGACCGGTGTCGTCATCGCCGACAACACGGTGTCCGACGCCGGCGGCGACGGGATCATGGTGTTCAACGGTTCCGAGGCCCGGGTCGTGCGCAACACCGTGAACGGGTTCAACACCCGCTCCGCCGACTACAACGTCGGCATGTACGCCTGGAACTCCGACCACACCGTGTTCCAGAACAACGACGTCGGGCACGGCAAGTCGCCCGGCATGGCGTTCGACATCGAAGGCGCCAACGTCAACACCGTGTACCAGTACAACTTCTCGCACGACAACGGAGGCGGCTTCCTCTTCGTCTGCCCCTCCAACGGTGCGGCGTCCAGCGGCGGCGTCGTGCGCTACAACATCAGCCAGAACGACAACGGCGGCAGCTTCCTCGCTGTCATCACCGCGCCCTGCGGCGATGTGCCGAACACCCGGATCTACAACAACACGATCTACGCGCCGGGTGCCACGACGATGGTCAACACCGTCTCCCCGACCACCTTCAGGCTGACGAACAACATCTTCGTCGGCAGCGCCGCGGGCTCCGCCTTCGCCGATCCGTACGACACCTACACCAACAACCTCTATCGCAACGTCTCCACGCTGCCGTCGCACACGTCCGGCGGCGTGTCCGCCGACCCCCTGCTCACCGCCCCCGGCACCGCGGTCTCCGCCGGGACCGCGGACGGCTACCGACTGCGCACGGGCTCCCCGGCGATCGGCGCCGGGGCGTCGCTCGCCGACAGCGGCGCCAGTGACTACTTCGGGAACCCGATACCTTCCACGCCCAGCATCGGCGCCTACCAAGGTCCCCCGGTGAGCGGCTGACCTTCCCACCCGCGTCCAGCGGGCACGCCCGGCCCCGGCGGACACGCACTCTCCACCGGGGCCGTCGCGCGCGCCGCGGCCTGCTGAACTCTTCGAGGTGTCGCCCGAGACCGCCCGGGAACTCGGGGTCAGCCCGGAGTCCCTGCGCTCACGGCCGGGGGCCTGCGACCCGGATGCATCGCACACTCGGATCGCGGCAGCGAATTCACACTGCCGAATTCAGGTGTGAAATAAGTGACTTGGGGCTGCGGCAGAACTGCGGACGCACCGGATCACGCTTCGACAACGCCGCCGCGGAGAGTTTCCGGGCTCTTCGAAGGACGCCGTCCACGCCAACACAAGGTCCACGGCCACCGCGTTCGACCCTGCGGCCCGACCAGGAGCACGAAGCTCTCTGCCAGGCCCGACCGGCGTCAAGGGCACCCGCACCGGCGGTCGGACAGGGCCCTCGGACGGTGCCGACCGTCGGTGGGGTGGCCGTCGGGCGGGGAGCCGCCCGGGTTCGGCGTGCGGATGTCCGGCCGCCGTGCGGGAGGCGGTCCCGTGGTCGGACGTGCACCGCGCCGGTGCGAGGTGCGAGGGCGGTTCCCGGTCGTCGGCGGTGCGCAGGCCGCCGAACTCCTCGACAGGGCACGGATCTACGACGTGCTCGGCCGGAACTGCGCGAGCCTCCGGGTCGCCGACGGCCCATCGGCCGAGGTGAGGCATCGGACGCGGAATCAACGGCGGGCCGCGGCGGGCCACATGGGCCGGGCGAAGGCGGGGCCTGTCGCCGGCGACAGGCGAAACGGGAATGGCCGACGGACCGCATCCCCCAATAGTCCACATGGACTGCGGCCTTCACCGGCCCTCCTGCCGGGGTCGGCCGAGGCCCCGCCCACAGCAGAAGAGATTCAGCCATGTTCCCCCTTTCCGGGTTAACGTATATACCGGATTCGTATCCCACCCCTCTGACGAGGAGGCACCGCATGGTCGACCCTTTCCGGCCTATGGAAACAGGAGTCGTTCACGACGACGTCGAACCATCCGGGAAGGAACAAAAACGGCAGCTGGGGGCACATCCCGACGGCGAACCTGTGAGACCTCTACCGGGTGGCGACATTCCGGCCACACACGTGGCCAAAACCATTACGATCACGGCGCTGTGCGGCTATACAACTGTTCTTCTTCTCAACGTCCTCTGGGAGAAACCCGGCGTTGACCGGCTTCTTCTCTGCGTGGGCACGGTGACAGCCCTTTTCGCCGTTCAACTTTTGCATAGCTCACCCAAAACCCGTCGCTGGCCGATGCCGTGGAAGGCCCTGACGCTTACCGTCCAGGCGGTCCTGACCTTCGCCCCCTTCCTGTGGTTCGGAATCACCTGGGGCAGCATGGGCGGCATCTTCAGCGCATCGATCCTGCTCATGCTGCCCGCTCCACTGTCCTGGATCCTGTTCGCACTGGTGGCCGTGGTGATCGGCGGGTATGCCTTCGCTCTCCATCTGCCGGTCGTCGCCGAGTTGTACACCCCGCTCACCACCCTGCTCACCGGCCTGGTGCTGTACGGGCTGACCCGGCTGACCGACCTCGTGCACGAAGTCCACTCGGCCCGGCGGGAGTTGGCCCGCATGGCGGTCGCCCAGGAGCGGCTGCGCTTCTCCCGGGACGTACACGACCTGCTCGGATACAGCCTGTCGGCCATCACGCTCAAGTGCGAGCTGATCCACCGTCTGGTGGTGGCCAACCCGTCGCGTGCCCTGGAGGAGGTGACCTCGGTGCTGGATGTCTCGCGGCAGGCCCTCGCGGACGCCCGTCTGGTGGCCCGCAGCTACCGCGAGATGTCGCTGGCGGACGAGGCCGAGTCGGCCGCGACGGTGCTGGCCGCGGCGGACATACGGGCTGCCCTGGACATCCGCTGCGGCCGGCTGCACCCGGCGGTGGACACGGCGCTCGCGACCACCCTTCGGGAAGGAGTGACCAACATCCTCCGGCACAGCAAGGCGCAGTCGTGCACCATCACGGCACTCCGCGAGGGCGACACCGTGCGCCTGGCCCTCGTCAACGACGGAGTGGTGGACAAGGACCGCTTCCCCGGCCCCGGCGGCAGCGGCCTGGACAACCTCCGCACCCGGCTCGACACCGTCGGGGGATGCCTCACCTCCGGTGTACACGCGGACGGTCGGTTCCATCTGGTCGCCGAGGCTCCCGTACGTCCGGCAGGTACGGCACAGCGGGACAACGGATAACCTTCACCGCACGACGGCGGAACAGCACGTTGATCGGGGGACATCTATGCTGTCGCTGAAAATCCTGCTTGCCGAGGACGTGCACATGATCCGCGGGGCCCTCGTCGCCCTGCTGGAGCTGGAACCGGATCTCGAAGTGGTCGCGTCGGTCGACCGCGGTGACCTCATCGTGGAGGCGGCCCTGCGCACCCGTCCCGACGTGGCCGTCATCGACATCGACCTGCCGGGCACCGACGGAATCACCGCCGCTGCGGAACTGCACGAGCGGCTGCCGAGCTGCCGCGCGCTGATCCTCACCAGCCTCGGTCGTCCGGGCACGGTCCGCCGGGCGCTGTCCGCGCAGGTCTGCGGATTCCTGCTCAAGGACGCGCCGCCCAGTCAACTCGCCCAGTCGGTCCGGTCGGTGGCCGCCGGGCAGCGGGTCGTCGACCCCCAACTGGCGCTGTCCGCCTGGGAGGCGGTGGAGTCCCCGCTGTCGCGCCGGGAGACCGAAGTGCTCCGGCTGGCAGCCCTCGGCGGCGACGCCGCCGACATCGCGAGAGCCCTCTACCTGACCAAGGGAACCGTGCGCAACTACCTCACGACGGTGGTCTCCAAGCTCAACGCCCGCAACCGGGTCGACGCCATCCGTATAGCCCAGGAGGCCGGCTGGATACCGTGACCGGCGTGGGGCCCGCGGAGTTCGGCCGGCGGTCACCACCTGGCCGCTGACGGAACAGCGGCCGCCGGGTCGTTCCGATCACCACATCATGGAGTCCTCGGCGAGCGGCCCGGCATCCAGCGCGGAGAGGACTCCGGCGAGATCCACCACGTCGGTCTCGGGGCCTCGGCACACCGGCAGGCAACGCGGACCGGCTGCCCCGTCGATCCTGCGCACGAACGGGGTGAGCACCGGCCTCGGGCCGATCTCCACCACATGGGTGGGCATGTCCTGGGACAGCATCCGCCGCACGGCCGCGGCGAACCGGACCGGGGAGGTGACCTGCACGGCCCAGTAGTCCGCCCCCAGCCGCTCCGTCCACTGTCGGCCGTACACCGGCGAGTAGTAGGCCACCGCGGGCGGGCTGCCGGGGAAACGGCGCGCCAGGGCCCGCAACCGGGGAGCCACCGGGTTCATGCACGGCGAGTGATAGGCGTGCCCGACAGACAGGAACCTGCTGGAGAGGCCGGCCGCGGACAGCGCGTCACGCACCCGCGCCAGTGCATCGAGGCGGCCGGAGAGCACGGTGGCCCGTGCCGCGTTGATCGCGCCGATGTACACCTCGGGCTCACCGGCGATGACGTCCGCCGCCTCGTCGGGGTCCGCACAGACGGCCAGCATGCCGCCGCCGTCCGGCAGGTCCTGGATGAACTGCCCGCGTAGTGCGACGAGTTGGGCCGCCTCGGCCAGGGGGAGAGCCCGGGCGGTCACGGCCGCGGTCAGCTCCCCCACGCCGTGCCCGACCACCGCCACCGGCCGCACCCCAGCGTCCAGCAGGGTCTCCGCCAGCGCGTAGCCGACGGCGAAGACCGCCGAGTGCGACAGCGCCGTACGGTCGATGTCGGGACCGCCGCTGAGGATCACCTCGGCGACCGAGCAGCCGAGATACGGCCGTAGCGCCTCGTCCGCCCGCGTCAGGCACGCTCGGTACACGGCGGAGTCGCGGTGGAGGCCGGCCGTCATACAGGGGTGCTGGGCGCCCTGCCCTCCGAAAACGAACGCCGGGCGGATCCGCCCGCCGTCGCCGAGGCGGGACCGGCACACGGTGATGTGGTGCGCCAGGGCACGGACCGAGGCGTAGGCCCAGATGTCGTCGGGATCGATCAGCGAACCGAAGCCCTCCTCAATGTCGCCGAACAGACTCAGCACGGCCACCGAGTCCAGTCCGCACTCGGAGAGCGGAGTCTCCGGGCTGATCTCCCGGGACGCGTAGTCCGAGATTCGCCGGGTGAGCCACGCCAGAACATCGGGTTCGGCCGGCTCACCGTGCGGTGTGCGATCCACATCTGCCCCCTTCGTTTCCCCCTGTCGGCGTGCTCACACGGCGAGTACGGTCGCGAGGTCGCTGTCGAGCCGCTGGTGCAGCGGCCGGATCCGACCGCCCAGGAACAGCTCCCGCATCGCGGAGCGCTCCACCTTGCCGCTGGTCGTGCGGCGCACCGTGCCGGGGCGGACCAGCAGCACGCCGCCGACCCGGACGTCGAACTCCTCGGCGAGACATCGCTCCACCTGGGCGGCGAGGGCGTCGAGGTCCAGATCGAAGCTGCTGCGGGTGCGCAGTTCCTGGACGACCACGACCCGCTCCCGCTCGCCCGGCACGCCGAAGGCCGTACCGGGCCCGAAGAGCGCGCTCACGCGCTGCACCGTGCGTTCCACGTCCTGCGGGTAGACGTTCCGCCCTGCCACCACGATGACGTCCTTGAGGCGTCCGGTGACATAGAGCCTTCCATCGCACAGCGCACCGAGGTCGCCGGTGCGCAGGAAGCCACGTTCGCCGTCACTCGTCACGGCGTGGAACGCCCGGGCGGTCTGGCCCGGGTCCCGCCAGTAGCCGCGGGCCACCGCGGCGCCTCGGACCCATATCTCTCCGATCCGTCCCTCCGGCAGCACGGCCGCAGTCTCGGGGGCGACGATCCGGACGTCGCATCCGGCGGCCGGCCCGCAGGACGACAGCCGGCGCACCGGCCGGCCCGGTACGGGCTCGTGCCATTGGTTCCGCTCGAGCGCCTCGGCGTCGACCGTGCGCTCCTGGCTCGCCTCCGCGTTCCTGCCGCCGGAGACCAGCAGAGTGGCCTCGGCCAGCCCGTAGCAGGGCACGAAGGCCTCGGCCCGGAACCCGGCGGGGGCGAAGCGTTCGCCGAAGGCCTGCAGCGTCTCGGCCCGGACGCTCTCGCCGCCGGAGACGGCCGTCCGCCAGCCGGACAGGTCGAGCCCGGCCAGCTGCTCATCGGTGATCCGGCGTACGCACAGGTCATAGGCGAAGTCCGGGGCACCGCTGGCGGTGATCCCGTGCCGGCTGATGGCCTCCAGCCAGCGCACCGGATACCTGACGAACGCTTCGGCGGACAGCATCACCGAGGTGCCGCCGAGCCACAGCGGGTGCAGCAGCTGCCCGACGAGGCCGAGGTCGTGGTGCAGCGGCAGCCAGCCGCCCAGCCGCGCACCCGGCTCGGTGCCCAGCGCCTCGTGGATCGCCCGCTGGTTGGCCAGCAGATTCGCGTGGGTGACGACGACACCGCGCGGGTGGCCGGTGGATCCGGAGGTGTACTGGAGGTAGGTGACCGTGTCGGGGGACAGCTCTGGCGGATTCCAGGGTTCGGCGGCGGGCACCACGTCGGCCGGCAGACAGGGTGTGCTTCCGTGTCCGCACTGGGCCAGCAGCCGTGACGTCTCGGGGGCGAGGGCGGCGTCGGTGAGCGCGACGCAGGGCGCGGTGTCCCGGACGATCCCGGCGATGCGCTCCGCGTGGTGGGCTCGTCCGGCGCCCGGCGGAGCGGGCACGGCGACGGCGCCGGCGTACAGGCACGCCAGGAAGCTCACGGCGAAACGGTGGCGGGACCGGTGCATGAGCAGCACCCGCTGGCCCGCGGCGCCGTGGCTCTGCAGCCATCCGGCGAGCCGGCGCGCCGACGCGTCCAGGCAGCGGTAGGAGACCGCTTCCGGTCTCGTGCGCTCCGCGTTGTCCGGCAGCAGGAGCAGGGCCTCACGGTCCGGGTGTGCCGCGCTCCGCGCCAGCATGAGCTCGGTGAACGTACGGTATTCGGTCAACGCGTCCCCCTCGCAGGTGTTTCTCGGCGCCGTCGCGGAACGCGGAACGTCCCGGAACAGCGGTGTGCGGGCCCGGCCCGAGCCCGCTGCCCGCCCTGCCGTCCGGACCGGCCGGGAGGCCGACGGCTCACGGAGCCGACCAGGACACCGCGGGACGCTGACGGAACCGGGCCGCGTGCCAGGAGGCTCGGCGCGGCGCCTCGGCACCCCGGACCGGAGCGGCCGTGTCCGCGCCCGCTGCGGACTGCCCGGAAAGGCGCAGCGCCGCCAGCACCGCCGCCAGGGCGGCCAGCTCTGTGTCGTCCGGATGCCCACGGAGCACGGTGAAGAAGGTGTGTTCGGGCATGTCGCCAGCGTGTTCCACCCGACTCGAACGTCGGTCGGAATCCGCCTGCGGGTGACTGGAGTCCTACGGCCGCCCGCTCGGGACGTGCGGAGTCAGGCGTCCTCTCGGACGAACTGCGCGCCTTCGAAGGTGAGTTGGGAAGTCAGGCGCTGAAGGCGGCGACGGCACCGAAGGAAGTGGTCGCCCTGCACGGCGTCTTCGCAGGACTGCGCACTGCTCCACCAGATGAGGCCGTGGTAGACGCGTGGATCGAGGGTGGACCGCAGCAGCAGACCGCCCCCGAACCCGGGGTCGTGGAGGAACGTGCCCACCAGCTCGCCGAACTGCATCTCGAAGGCGGCTGACGAGCCGGCCAGCACGGCCCCGATCAGCAAGGCGTGCGCAGCTTCGGCCAAGGCGAGTCCGGCCGCCATCAGCCCGACCGTCACCGCCTGTCCGGGCGTGACCTCGGCCAGCCGGCCGAGCTGGTGGAAGCGGGCGCAGACGGCGTCCGCGTGAATCGCGTCGACCAGCTGCTCGGAGGTCTGCCAGCAGCCGAGAAGCAGATAGGCGCCCGGACGGTCCAGGGATCGCAGGACCACCTGGTGCCGCAGTCCCTTCCGCGTGCTGTGGGACAACACCAGCCTGTCGAGTTCGGCTTCGAAGTCCGCGGCGTCGTGCCCGTCGCCGAGTACGAACTCATGTACAGAGGTGACCTGCTGGTCCCGGTCTCCGCGCATACCGGCCGGACGCGGCTCCCGCGCCCTCCCGCTCGCGGTCTTCCGCGTCACTGCGCACCTTCCCTTCGGGCCTGACGGTCGCACCGGAACCTGAGAGTCCTTCCGCACAGCTGACCAAGGAACGCTCGAGGCGGACTCGAGTCGGCGGCCCAACAGGGCGGCGGCGCCCTGTCCCGGTCCCGCTCCGAGGGTTCCTTGAGGCCCGGTTGAGCGTCGGTTGCGAGGCTGCCTCCATCGAGTGTCACGAAGGGATCTGATGTGCCATGCCGAGCATGAACGACAACCTCGGACCGAACCCCTCCGGCCCGCTGCGCAGTGTGCTGCGTCCGGTGCTCCACGCCTTGGTGGCGTACGGCTGGATGTGGATACCGGGCCTGCCTCCGCGGGAGCTCTTCGGCAGTTCCTGGCCGTACGAGAACGCGGGCCCGGCGCGTGTCGAAGAGCGTGCCACGGCCACCTTGAGCCGCCCTTGACCGACCGGGGCACAGCGGAGGAACGGGGACTGCGGAGCCGCACAGGAAGGGAGGTCGGAGGTGATGGCCATGGCGGCGGACACCACTCCGGGGCACGGGTACGCCCAAACAGCCGAGACCGGCGTGCAGGAGCGCATCGCCCGGCTCGAGCACGGCTTCGGGGACCTGGACGATCCGGGAAACCCGCTGGGAGCCGAGCAGTTCGTGCGGGCCGACGGTGAGCGGCGGATGCTGCCGGCGGCGGAACAACTGCTCGAGGACTTCGGGTTCAACGCCGAGTTCGTGCCCGAGGAACTGGGCGGCCGACTGCGGCGCCTGGACGCCCTGGTGCGGGTGATGCGGACGGTGTTCCGGCGGGACGCGGCCCTGGGACTGGGGTACGGGATGAGCACGTACTTGGCGGCGGTGGTCGTGTGGTCCGGGGGCTCCGTACACCAACGACGGCGTACGGCGGACCTGTTGCTCTCCGGTGGCCGCATGGCGTGCGCCTACCCCCAACCGGCCGAGGGCAACGACTTCCTCCACAACGGATTCACCGCGGTCCCCGACGGTGACGGATACCTCCTCAGTGGCCGGAAGGAGGCGCTCAACAACGCCGCGCGGGCGGCCTCACTGCTGTTGTTCGCGCGCGTGGGCCGGTCCGGGCCGGATGCCCACAGCGCCTTCCTCATCGACACCCCCCAGTCCGGCACCCCCGGGTTCCGGCTGCTGCCCCGCAGGTCCACCACCGGCATTCGCGGATGTCTGGTGCACGGCCTGGAGTTCACCCGGTACCGGGTGAGCGACCGGGAACTGCTCGGTGCCGAGCCGGACGGGGCGGAGCTGGCCGCGCGCGCCTTTCCCGTCACCCGCGCGGCCGGCCCGTCGATGGCACTGGGCTGCGCGGACACGGCGCTGCGCACCGCGGTCGCCTTCGCCCGCTCCCACCGTTCGCGCAGCCGGGCCTCGTTGCGCATGCCCCGCACCCGGGCGGCGCTCCTGGACGCGTTCAGCGATCTGCTGATGTGCGACGCGCTGGCGCTGGTGGCCACCCGGGCGGTGCATCTGCTGCCGCGCGAGAGCGCCACGCTGAGCGCGGTGGTGAAGTACCTGCTGCCCATGTTCCTCACCGAGACGCTGTACGACCTGTCGATCGTGCTCGGCGCGGAGTCGTACGCGCGTCAGGGCGCGTACGCCGCCTTCCAGAAGTCGGTGCGGGACCTGCCGATGATCGGTCTCGGCCCGGTGGGCAGCGAGGCGAGCCGGGCGGCCATCGCCGCCCATCTTCTCCGGCTGCCCGCACTACGGGGCCCGGACAGTGGTCCGGCCGGTGCCGCGCTGTTCCAGCCGTTCGAACCCGGGCTGCCCGACGTACGGCCCTGGGAGTTCACCCTGCCCGCGGAGGGGGACTCCCTCGTGGGCGGCCTGGAGGCCTCCGTGGAGCATGCGCGGGCACCGGGCGGGGGCGAACTGGAGCGGGCGCTGGCCGGATACGCCGACGCGCTCGGCACCGAGCTGGACCGGCTCCGGCACGACTGCGCGGCCCTGGTCAGCCGCCGCGGCGGTCGCCCCGAACCCCGGGTGTACGCGCTGGCCGACCGGTACTCGCTGATCGCCGCGGGCGCCGCCTGTCTGGGCGTGTGGCGCCACCACACCGCCTCCGGCGACGACCTGCTGGCCGGCCCGGCCTGGGCGGTGATGGCACTGGCGCGGGTGCTGCGCAGGCTCGACCCGGCGACCCCCAGACCGCCCCGGCTCGGCGAGGAACAACTGCTCTCCGAGCTGGTGGACCGATTCGACGACGCCCGCAGCTACGACCTGTACGCCACCCTGATCGGCCGATGAGCGCCGCCGAGGAGGAACAAGAACCATGACCCGCCCCACTCTCCCACCCCCCGTACTCCCCTGGGCCGGCCCTCCTGCCACCCGCCCGGCGGGTGACCGGGCGGACGCCCCGGTCCCCGCGACGCTGCGTGCCGTGAGGGAGGAGGTGGCCCGGGTGCTCGGGCAGCCGTCGCAGGAGCTGACCCCCGAACTGCGGCTCGAGGACGACCTCGACGTCGACTCGGTGATGCTCATCGAGATGAAGTGCTGCCTGGAGCACCGGTACCCGGAGCTGGCAGAGGTTTCCCTGGCGGACGTGTTCCTGGGCTGCGGCACCCTCGGCGACCTCGCGGACCGGCTCACGGAGCTCGTCGGTCTGCCGGTGGGCTGATGCGTCCGTGGCTGTGCCGCGGTCCCGGCGCCTCCTGGGATCCGGTGCGGGAGCAGGTCCGCTCCTCGGGGGCGTCCGTCATCTACGCGGCGATCTCCGACTGGCTCCCCGACGACCTCGGCGACGACCGGCTGGCGGCGGTTCTGGGGCGTGACCACGCCCGGCTCGGACGCATCACAAAGCCGCAGGCCCTACGGCGGTTCGTGGCGTCCCGGCTGCTGCTGAAGTCGGCGGCGGGCGCGGTCCTGGGCACCGCTCCGGAGGAACTGGAGCTGGCGTACAAGCCCGGCGGCCGCCCGTACCTGCGCGGCATCGACCAGCTGGATGTGAGCCTGAGCCACACCGAGGAGCTGCTGGTGGTCGGGCTGACCCGGCACAGCAGGATCGGCGTGGACATCGAACTCGCCGACCGGCGGATGCTGGGCCTGGGCACGGAGCGCCAGGTGTGCACCCCATACGAACTCGAGGCCCTGCAGCAGGTGGTGGAGGAGCTGCGCAACGGCGAACTCGTGCGGCTGTGGACGCTCAAAGAGGCGTACAGCAAGGCGATCGGCCAAGGGCTGCGGTTCCGGTTCACCGAGTTCGGCTTCAGCCCGCGGGACAGGCAGGTACAGCTGCTGCGCCCGGACGGCTCCCCCGTCGCGGGCGGGGAGTGGTCGTTCACCAGCTGGCTGGTCGCCGGCCGCTACATGGTGAGCGCCGCCGTCCACGACCCCGGCTTCGGCGGCCGGCCCCACACCGGTGACGCACCCTTCGTACCACGACTCTCGACCGCTCGTTGAGCGCTCTTCCAGAGGGTGCGGTGACGCTCGAGGCCGTCTCCCAGGTCTGCGTTGGGACGGAAAGGGGATCCCGTGCCTCGTTTTCTCGCTGCGCGATGGCCCGCCGACGGATCGGCGCGCAGACTTCTGTGCTTCCACCACGCGGGCGCGGGCGCCATGGCCTTCGCCGGGTGGCGGCAGCGGGTCGGCCCGGGCGTCGCGGTCGTCCCGGTTCGACTGCCCGGCCGGGAGTCCCTGCGGCGCGAGGCACCGATCACCGACGCCGACCGGCTCCTCGTGGAGCTGACGCAGGATCTGGGGCCGCTCCTGGACGGGCCGTACGGCTTGTACGGTCACAGCCTGGGAGCGCTGGTGGCCTACCGGTTGGCCCGGCACCTCGTCGAGACGGGGCACCGGGCGCCGGCACTGGTGGCGGTCGGCGCCTGCCCGGCACCGCACCTGCCCTCACCGCTGCTGGCGGCGGGGACGGCCCGGAACCTCACCGACGCGCAGCTGGCGGGTCTGCTCACCGACGACGCGAGCGTGCCGGAGGCGCTGCTCGCCCGCCGTGACTGGCTGCGCGCCACGCTCGGCACCCTCCGGGCGGACCTGCGGCTCGCGGCAGGCCTGCGCACGGCTGAACCGGCCCCCCTGCCCTGCCCGTTGTGGGCGTTCGCGGGGCGGGACGACCCGATGGTGAGCGTCGCGCAGGTTGCTGCCTGGGAGCGCTGCACCAGCTCGGGGTTCCACCTCAGGACCGTCGCCGGCGGTCACTTCTTCGTCCGCGACCGCGAGGTGCCGGCGGCCGTCGGGGCAGCGCTGCACAGCGCCGTGCCCGCGCCCCCACCGGCTGAAACGTACTTCTAGGAAGGGGATCCGCGGATGGACATCAGCGCACTGGGGCCGTTCAGGGCGATTCAGTCGGGGGTGTCGGTGACACCCACCGCCGTCAAGCCCCGCAAGGTGCTCGCCCTGCTCGCCCTGCAAGCCAACCAGTTGGTCTCGGTCTCCTCGTTGGTGGAGGAGGTCTGGGGGGAATCGCCGCCGCGCAGCGTCCAGACCACCCTGCAGACCTACATACTGCAGCTGCGCACTCTCATCTCCGGCGCGCTCGGCGAGGACCGTGCCGGCCTGCCGAACGGCGCGAAGAGCGTCCTGGTCACCGAGCCCGGCGGCTATCTGCTCGACACCCAGGGCGGGTTGGTCGACGTCCAGGAGTACGAGGCGCTGGCCTCGGCCGGCCATCGGACACTGGAGCAGGGCGACTGGGCCGCAACCTCGGACTACCTGGGCCGGGCGCTCGCCCTGTGGCACGGCCGGGCCCTGGTCGACGTGCAGTGCGGCCCCCTGCTGGAGGTGGAGGCCACCCGCCTTGAGGAGTCACGGATGAGCGTGCTTCACGGGCGAATCGAGGCGGACCTGAGGCTGGGTCGCCACCATGAGCTCATCGGCGAACTCTCCGGACTCGCCGCCCGCTACCCGCTGCACGAAGGCATCCACGGCCAGCTGATGGTGGCCCTGTACCGCGCCGGACGCCGGGGGGACGCCCTCAACGCCTACCGGCAGTTGCGGGCCGCGCTCGGCCAGCACCTCGGCCTCGATCCCTCGCCCGGCATCGAGAACCTCCAGCGGGCGGTGCTCGACTCCTCCCCCCTGCTCGACCTGGACGGCTCCCTGCCGCTCGGGCGGCTGGCCCGGGTCGGCTGACGGTCCGGCCCGGCCTCCCTGTCCCGTTCCCCACCGTGAACACCGGCCCTGGGTCGGCCTGCGAAAGGAAGAACGAACGATGAGCGACATCACCCTTGCGGAACTCAGCGCGCTGCTGCTGGAGTGCGTCGGAGCGCCGGAGGAGGGCATGAGCCTCGACGGTGAGGAGGCCCTCGACACGCCGTTCCTGGAGTTCGGCTACGACTCCCTGGCGCTGCTCCAGGTCACCGGCGTGATCGAGCGCCGCCACGGCATCATGCTGTCCGACGACGCCGTGGCGGAGGCCGAGACACCGCGGCTGCTGCTGAACCTCATCAAGGAGGCCCCGCGCGCCGGAGCGGTCCGGTGACCGCTCCCGCCCCCCTGTCCCCCGGCCCCGCCGGCACGGGCTTCACCGGCCGGCGTGTGGTGGTCACCGGCGGCACCCGCGGCATCGGCCGGGCGATCGCGCTGGCCTTCGCCCGGTCCGGCGCCCGGCTGGCCGTCGTGCACCGCACCGACGGCGAACCGGCCCGCCGCCTCGCCGAGGAACTGACCGCCGCCGGCGGCGAGTCACCCGTACTGGTGCGGGCCGACGTCACCGAGCCGGCGGGCGCCCGGCTGGTGGCGGACGCGGTGCGCGAGCACCTCGGCGGTGTCGACGTGCTGGTCAACAACGTCGGTGTGGACGGCCACGCCAAGTTCGAGGACCTGGACCAGGCGGAGTGGCACCGGGTGCTGAACCACAACACCACCTCGGTCTACCAGGTCACCCACGCGCTGGTGGGCCTGCTCGCCGAGGGCGCCTCGGTGGTCAACGTGGGCGCCTCCGTGGCGCTGCGCGGCCGGCCGCTCGGCGTGCACTACAGCGCCTCCAAGGCCGCCCTGGTCGGGTTCACCCGGGCCCTCGCCAAGGAGCTGGGGGGCCGGGGAGTACGGGTCAACACCGTGGCTCCCGGTGTGACCGAGACCGAACCGGGGGCCGGCCTGCCGGCTCCGGTTGCCGAGCGCATCGCGGGCATGACGGCGCTCGGCCGCCTCGGCCGTCCCGAGGACGTGGCCGGGGCGGTCCTGTATCTCGCCGGGGACGCGGCCGCGTACGTCACCGGTGTCACTCTCGACGTCGACGGAGGAATCTGATGCCCTACGCCGCCATCACCTATCGCGTGAAGCCGGGTCACGAGGACCGGATCGCGGAGATCTTCGCGGGCTTCCAGCGGGTGAGCACGCCGGACTTCGCCGGGGAGTCCGGGGACCGGGCCGGCCGCCTGCTCGGCACGGCCGTGTTCGTCAAGGACGAAGTGCTGGTGCGGATCATCCACTACGAGGGCGACTTCTCGGCCGTCGCCCGCCACATGGCCGCGCAGAAGGGGGTGCACATCCTGGAGGAGAAGCTGGCTCCGTTCCTGGCCGAGCAGCGGGACACCACCAGCACGCAGGATTTCGTCCAGTACTTCCGCAACGCGACGATGCGCTCGATCTCCCAGCTGACCGTCGACACCCATCCCTCGGCGGCCAAGGCGTCATGACCGCGCTGCTCGCGGTCATCGCGCTGCTCGGCGGCGGCATCACCGCGGGGGTGCTGTTCGCCGTGGCTCTGAGTGTGGTGCCCGCCCTGTTCGCGATGGACACGGGCACCTATGTGTACGCGCACCGGCTGCTGGGCCGGAACTGGGATCCCACGATGCCGGTCATCGTGCTCGGCAGTGCGGTCGCCGACGGCGCGCTCGCCGCACTGACGAGCGGTTCCGCGCGGGTGCTGTTCATCGTCGCCACCGTGCTCCTCGTCGGCGTGTCGACGGTGTCCCATCTGTGCAACGTGCCCATCAACCGGCGGGTCAAGGCCGTCCTGGACCCGACGGCGCTGCCGGCGGACTGGCAGGATCCGCGGCCCCTGTGGCGCCGCTGGCACCTGCTGCGGACGACCCTGGCCGTGCTGGCCCTGGCCGTGACGGCGGCTGCCGTCACGGCTTCCTGAGGGCAGGGCACACACGCAACGCCTCCGGCCCTTCCGCGCACCGAATGTGCGGAAGGGCCGGAGGCGTGCTGGGGCGGTCAGGACTGGGGGGCGGGCTCCCGATCCCGTACGGAGACCTCCGCGACGGTCTTCAGGAGGCTGCGCTTGAAGGTCGCCACGAAGCCCTCCGGCGTGTCGGTGTCCCGGGGCCGGCTCAGGTACGGCTTGAGCTTGCGCTCGACCTCGCGTACGCCCGGCTGGTTCGCCATGAACCGGGCGACCGCCTCCAGGTCGCCGGTGTACTCGATGACGCGGACCAGCGTGTCGTCCCGCAGGAAGACCGCGGTGGCCAGGATGGTTCCGGCGCTGCGGCCCTGGGCGTCGAAGACGTTGCTGCCGCGTACCCGTTTGAAGTTCCCGAAGATCTCGGCGAGTTCCTTCTCGTGGCCGGGCTTGATGTCGTAGGTGATCGCCGCAAACGGCATGGGACGGCTCCTTGTCGCTCCGGGGTGTGTGTCCCAGCCCAGCCGATCCGGCTCGGGGACGCCTCGAACTGCCGTCCAGCCGCGGCCGGGAATTCAGGTGTCTTCGAGCGGCTCTCCAGACGCCGGTGCGACCGTCCGGATCCGATGCCGACAGAGGCTTTTCCCGGGAGGTTCGCCGTGCACCGCACCCTGATCGTGGCCCGTCTGCGGCCCGACAAGACCGACGACATCGCCAAGATCTTCGCCGAGTCCGACGCCACGGACCTCCCGCACATGATCGGGGTCTCGCGTCGCACCCTCTTCCGCTTCCACGGGCTCTACTTCCACCTGGTCGAGGCCGACGAGGACATCTCCCCCAACCTCTACCGGGCGCGCAGCCACCCGCTCTACGAGGACATCAACACCCGGCTCGCGGAGTGCGTCGAGCCCTACGACCCGAACTGGAAGGAGCCCAAGGACGCGATGGCCGAGCCCTTTTACGTCTGGACGAAGGACAAGGGGCGCATCCAGTGACACCCCGTGTGTCACACGGCCCCCTCGCAGCTTCCGCAGGAAGGAACGTGCACCCATGACCACCGCCATCACCCGGACCGTGAAGGTCTCCGCCGACGAGGTCGCGCCCAACACCAAACGCGGCGGCGACATCCGCGTCACCCTGAGCCCCCGCACCGTCAGCTGCACCTCGGGCTTCGGCGGCGTACTGACGCTGGAGCCCGGCGACTTCGTCACCGAGCATTACCACCCGTACTCCGAGGAGTTCCTGCACGTCGTCAGCGGCGAGCTGAGCATGACGATGGACGGCGAGCCGATCGCGCTCACCGCCGGCGACTCGCTGCTGGTGCCCATCGGGGTGCGCCACCGTCTGGTCAACACCGGTGAGACCACGGCTTCGCTGGCCTTCCATCTGTCGCCGCTGGCGCCGCGGCCCGAACTGGGGCACGTGGACACCGAGCAGGCGCAGCGTCCCGACGAGGCCAACCCGGACGTGGGCGGGGCGTCGTGAGCCGACGTGCCGTCATCACCGGTGTCGGCGCCGTGGTACCGGGCGGGGTCGGCCGGGAGGCGTTCTGGGAGCTGCTGGCCGAGGGGCGCACCGCCACCCGGCGCATCACCCTGTTCGACCCGGCCCTCTTCCGCTCCCAGGTCGCCGCGGAGGTCGACTTCGACCCGATCGCCGCGGGCCTGGAGCCGCGGCAGGTGCGGCGGATGGACCGCGCCGCCCAGTTCGCCGTGGTCTCCGCCCGTGAGGCGGTCCTCGACAGCGGGCTGGAATTCGCCGACCTGGAGCCCGAACGGGTCGCGGTGAGCATCGGCAGCGCCGTGGGCTGCACCATGGGCCTGGAGGAGGAGTACGTCATCCTCAGCGACCGCGGCCGCAAGTGGCTGGTCGACCACGAGTACGGCGTGCCGCACCTGTACGGCTACATGGTGCCGAGCACACTGGCCGCCGAGGTCGCGTGGGAAGTGGGCGCCGAGGGCCCGGTAGCGCTGGTGTCCACCGGATGCACCTCCGGCCTGGACTCCATCGCGCACGCCGTCCAGCTCATCGAGGAGGGCAGCGCGGACGTCGCCCTGGCCGGCGCCACCGACGCCCCGCTGTCCCCGATCACCTCGGCCTGCTTCGACGCGATCAAGGCGACGACCCCGCACAACAGCGACCCCGAGCACGCCTCGCGGCCCTTCGACCGGGACCGGGACGGCTTTGTGCTCGCCGAGGGGTCGGCGGTGCTGGTGCTGGAGGAACGCGAGGCCGCCGAGCGGCGCGGCGCCCGGATCTACGCCGAGGTCGCCGGCTATGCCGGCCGCAGCAACGCCTACCACATGACCGGACTGAAGCCCGACGGGCGGGAGATGGCGGAAGCCATCGGGGTCTCCCTGGACCAGGCCCGGCTGAACCCCACGGACGTCGGCTACGTCAACGCACACGGTTCCGGCACCAAGCAGAACGACCGGCACGAGACCGCCGCGTTCAAGCGCAGCCTGGGCGCGCACGCCTACGACATCCCGGTGAGCTCGATCAAGTCCATGGTGGGCCACTCCCTGGGCGCGATCGGCTCCATCGAGGTGGCGGCCTGCGCCCTCGCCCTCGACCGGCAGGTCGTCCCGCCGACCGCGAACCTGCACAACGCGGACCCGCAGTGCGACCTGGACTACGTGCCGCGCACCGCGCGTGAGCACGCGATGGACGTGGTGCTGAGCGTGGGCAGCGGCTTCGGCGGCTTCCAGACCGCGATGCTGCTGGCGCGCCCCGGCTCGGCGGCCGCCGCGGCCGGAAGGAGCGGGACATGACCGTCAGCACCCCCGCCGGGGCGCCGGTGATCACCGGTATCGGCGTCGCCGCGCCGACGGGCCTCGGCACGGAGGCCCACTGGTCGGCAACCCTGGCCGGCAAACCGGCGATCGGCCGGCTCACCCGGTTCGACCCGTCCGGGTATCCGGTGCAACTCGCGGGCGAGGTACCGGGCTTCGACGCCGCCACCGCCGTACGGCCGAACCGGCTGGTCTCCCAGACCGACCACTGGACGCATCTGGCGTTCGCCGCCGCCGAGGAGGCCCTCGCGGACGCGGGCGTCGACCCGGCCGGACTGCCCGAGTACGAGATGGCCGTCGTCACCTCCTCGTCCTCGGGCGGCACGGAGTTCGGGCAGAAGGAGATGACGGCGCTGTACCAGCACGACCCGTCCTGGGTCGGCGCCTATCAGTCGATCGCCTGGTTCTACGCGGCCACCACCGGCCAGCTGTCGATCAGGCACGGAATGCGCGGACCGTGCGGTGTGCTGGCCTGTGAGCAGGCCGGCGGGCTCGACGCGATCGCCCAGGCCCGCAGGCTCACCGACCGGGGCGCCCGGCTGGTGCTCACCGGCGGCACGGACGCCTCGCTGTGCCCGTACGGCCTGACCGCGCAGCTGAGCACCGGGAAGCTGTCCACGGCCACCGACCCGGAACGGGCCTACCTGCCGTTCGACGCCGAGGCGCGCGGCCATGTGCCCGGCGAGGGCGGGGCGATCCTCGTGCTGGAGAGTGCCGGGGCCGCCGAGGCCCGCGGTGCTCTGCCGGGCTACGGACGGGTGCTCGGCCACGCCGCCGGCTTCGACCCGCCGGCCGGCTCGGGGCGGCCCCGGGTACTGCGCCGGGTCGCCGAACAGGCGCTGCGTTCGGCCCGGTTGGCCCCGGGGGACATCGACGTGGTGTTCGCCGACGCTGCCGGACTGCCCGCCGACGACCGTGACGAGGCGGAGGCGATCACGGCCGTCTTCGGGCCGTCGGCGGTGCCCGTGACGGCACCGAAGACGCTCACCGGCCGGCTCTACGGCGGCGGCGCACCCCTCGACGTGGCGACGGCGTTGCTCGCGCTGCGCGACGGTGTGGTCCCGCCCACCGTCGGCACCCGGCGGCCCGCCCCGGGGCTGCAGATCGACCTGGTGACCGGCGCGCCCCGGGAGCTGCCGCTGCGGCACGCCCTGGTGCTGGCGCGCGGCCACGGGGGCTTCACCTCGGCCCTGGTGCTGGGCCGCTGACCGCGACGACAACGCAAGGAGCACTCACGATGGCTGGACACACCGACAACCACATCGTCATCGACGCGCCCATGGACGTGGTGTGGCGGATGACCAACGACGTTCCCAACTGGCCCGGACTGTTCAGCGAGTACGCCTCCGCCGAGGTGCTCGAGCACGACGGCGACACCGTGGTCTTCCGTCTGACGATGCACCCGGACGAGGACGGACAGATCTGGAGCTGGGTGTCCCGGCGGACCGCCGATGCACAGAGCCGTACCGTGCACGCGGAGCGGGTGGAGACCGGTCCGTTCGAGTACATGAAGATCTACTGGGAGTACACGCAGGAGCCGGGCGGTGGTGTCCGGATGCGCTGGGTCCAGGACTTCCACATGAAGCCCCAGGCCCCGGCCACGGACGAGGCGATGACCGAGCACCTCAACCGCAACACCAAGGTGCAGATGGCCCTGATCAAGGAAAAGGTCGAGGCCGCCGCACGTTCGGCCGTCCGCTGAGGAGGAGCTCGTGCTGGCCCTGCTCACTCCCCTGGTGCTGCTGCTGAACGGGCTGGCGGCCGGGGTGCTGTTCGGCACGCAGCTTGGCGGCTTCCCCTATCTGGCCTCCCTGCCCGTCGACCGGTACGTACACGCCCACGCGTTCTTCGGCACCCGCTACGACCCGGCGATGCCGCTGTGCCTCGTCGGCACGGTCGGCTGCGACGTGGGCCTGGCGTTCCTGGCGCCGGAGCCGGCCGCGCGGGCGGCGTTCGCCGTGGCCGGCGCGCTCGCCACGGCCACGGCCGTCATCTCGGTCACGCGCAACGCCCCAGTCAACCGGTGGATGCGCACCCTCGACCCGGACAACCTGCCGGCGGACTTCACGGACCCGCGCCGCTCCTGGGGCGCCTGGAACCGTCGGCGCAGCCTGCTGACCATCGCCGCTCTGGTGGTGAACTGCGCGGCCCTGAGCGCACTGCTCTGACGACCCGTCCCTTCCGTACGCACTGCTCTGACGACCCGTCCCTTCCGTACCTCCTGTTTCGCTTCCCGCTCCACCCACCTGCTCGTACGTCACTGTCGCGTCCACCCGCGGAGGAATCATGGATCTCGCACTGCAGGGCAAGAAGGCCCTGGTCACCGGCGGCACCCGAGGCGTCGGCCGAGGCGTCGTCCTCGCCCTGGCCCGGGCCGGTGTCGACGTCGTCACCTGCTACCAGCGCGAGAGCGACTACGTCGCCTCCCTGGAGGCCGAGCTGAAGGAGACCGGCGGTGACCACGCAGTGGTGCGCGCCGACCTGACCGAACCGTCCGACGTCGCCGGCCTGCTGGAGCAGGTCAAGGACCGTCACGGGCGGCTCGACCTCCTCGTCAACAACGCCGGCGCGATCAGCCACATCCCGTACGCCGAGCTGCCGCTGGAGGAGTTCCAGCGCATCTTCACCACCAATGTCACCGGCGCCCACCTGGTGATCCAGAACGCCCTGCCGCTGCTCGGCGCGGGTTCGTCGGTGGTCAGCATCGGCTCCCGGGCCGTGGAGGCCGGCATCCCGCTGCGCGCCCACTACACCGCGACCAAGGCGGCGCTGGTGGGCCTGAACCGCTCGCTCGCCAAGGAGTTCGGCCCCAAGGGCATACGGTTCAACGTCATCGCCCTCGGGGTCATCGAGACCGAGAACTTCCACGCCCTGCCCGAGGAGCAGCGCACCCTCATGGCCGAGCGCTACGGAGCGAAGACCGCCCTCGGCCGGCTCGGCACTCCGGACGAGGTGGCGGGCGCGGTGCTCTGGCTCGCCAGCGACCTTTCCCGGTATGTCACCGGCAACGTCATCGGCGTCGACGGGGGGATCTCCTGATGACCTTCCGGGTGATGCTCCGTATGGAGATAGAGCCGGGCCGGGAGACCGACTTCGAGCGCGTCTGGCGCGAGGGCAGCGACGCCGTGACCGGCCACCCGGCCAGCCTCGGCCAGTCCCTGTCCCGCTCCACCGGCGAGGAGAGCACCTACTACATCGTCAGCGACTGGGTGGACGAGAAGCAGTTCCGGGAGTTCGAGAACAGCCCCGCTCACCTCGAGCACCGCGCGACACTGCACCCGTTCCGCCGCAACGGCTCGTTCCACACCATGGAACTGGTCGAGCGCATCGAGGGCAGGGCGGTCGGCCGTGCCGGCTGAGGTCCGCGTCCTCGTCTACCAGGCCGCGTACGACGACGAGCAGCTCGCCGCGGTCCGGGCCGCCTACCACCGGGTCAGCGAACGGATGGCGGGCGTGCCCGGACTACTGGGCAACGAGTTGCTGCGCAACCCGGCGGATCCCACCGCGCTCGCGGTGATGAGCCGGTGGGAGTCCATGGCCGCCTTCCTGAAGTGGGAGCAGGGCACGGACCACCGTCAGGACACCGCGCCCCTGCGGCCGTACCGGGACACGCGCACCGTCGCGCCGTTCGCCGTGTTCGAGGTGGACGCCGCGTACTGAGGCGCGCCCCGTAACGAAGGAGAAGAGTTGTCATGGACCACCGTCAACTGGCGTTCATCGGCCTCGGAGCCATGGGCAGCGGGATGGCGCACAGGCTGCTGGAGGGCGACTACCGGCTCACCGTGTTCAACCGGACCGCCGAGAAGGCGGATCCTTTGGTGCGGGCCGGAGCTCGTGGCGCCGACTCGCCGGAGCAGGCCGCCGAGGGGCACGGGGTCGTCGTGCTGAGCCTCAGCCACGAACAGGCCGTCGAAGAGGTGCTGTTCGGACGGGTCGTCCCCGTGCTGGAGCCCGGGTCGCTCGTCGTCGACACCTCCACCGTCTCCCCCGGCTATGCCCGGGAGGCGGCTCGGCGGCTGGCCGAGAAGGGACTGCGGCGCGTCGAGGCGTGTGTGGTGGGCAATCCCCTCCAGGCCCGAAAGGGCGAACTGCGGGTGTTCGTCTCGGGGGCCGAGGAAGACCTGGACGAGGTCCGGCCCGTGCTGGAGGCGATCGGCACCCAGGTGGTACACCTGGGCGCACCGGGCACGGCGACGAGCCTGAAACTCATCCTGAACCTCCTGCTCGGCGCCCAGGTCGCCTCGATGGCCGAAGCGGTTGCCTACGGGGTCGCCGCCGGCCTCGACCGGGACCGGGTCATCTCGGCCATCGCGGAGTCCGGGTTCGCCTCCGTGGTGATGCGTTTCCGGGCCGGCCTGATGCTGAAGGGGTCGTACGAACCGGCCTTCTTCCGCTCGGACCTGATGGAGAAGGACATCCGGATCGCCACGCAGGCCGCCCTTGAAAGCGGGCTGGAACTGCCAGTGCTGGACGTGGTGCGAGAGCGGTTCGCGGCGGTGGTGGCGGCCGGGGACGGTGCGAAGGACGCGTCCGTCATCGTCGAACACCACAAGTAGTACGGAACTCGGGCGCCCTTCCCCCCTTGTGCCGCCGGGGGGAGGGCGCCTTGCCGTCCGTTCCGTCGCCCGTCAGGGGTGCAGTACGTCGGCCAGGGCGCCGGCCACGGCCGCCGTGGGTGCCGGCACGGCTGTCCGGGACCGCCAGGTCACATACCCGTCGGGGCGGACCAGGACCGCGCCGTCGGGCGTGATGCCGTACGCGGCGCACGCCTTGGTGCCGGGGAGTGCGTGAACGTCGAGGGGCAGCCGTTGCACGGCCGGGCGCCAGCCGCTGTCGGCCGGTTCCGGCCCGGTGAGCAGGACGAAACGGGGGCCGAAGAGATCGAGCACGGAACCGTCCGCTCCGGCAGTGGGCCACGGCACGTGCGGGGCCCGGGTGCCGGGACGGCCGTCCGGGAGGTCGGCCCAGCGGCCGGTGCCGGAGGCGTAGTCGGAGCCGAACCAGACCACCGCGTCGGGCCGGATCCGCGGGTCGGGCCGCGCGCCCGGCGTCTCGTTCAGACGTTGGCGGTCCCGGTTGCGCAGCACGGCCTGCTGGACGGTGGCCGCCGCGGCGGGCCGCCGCTCGCCGTCGTAGGTGTCAAGGAGCGCATCGGACGCCTGCCCGGCACGGACCGCGGCCAGCTTCCAGGCGAGGTTGTGCGCCTCGAGGATGCCGGTGTTCGCCCCGAAGGAGCCGGTGGGCGGCATGACATGGGCCGCGTCCCCGAGCAGCAGGATGCGGCCTTCCCGGAACCGGGCGGCCACCCGCGCCGACGCCTCCCACGGGGCAATGCCCAGGATGTCGACGTCCAGCTCCGGGACGCCCGCCGCGGCGCGCACGAGTTTGCGGCACCGCTCGGCGGAGGGGCGCGCGTCGTCGTCGGGGCCGAGGACGAGGTGGAGCAGCCAGAAGGAGCGGTTGTCCAGCGGCATCAGCCCCGCGCTGACGTGCTCGTTGCGGATGTACGCCATGATGAAGCGGCGGCCGTTCAGCGCCGCCGACAGGTCCGCGCGGAAGTGGATGTTGACGAACCTGCCGAACGGCCCGCTCCCCTCGAACGGCATGCCCAGCCGCTCCCGGACACCGCTGCGCGCGCCGTCCGCCGCGATCAGATGGCTCGCCCGCACGGTCTCGCCGGTGCCGTCGGCGGTGTGCTTCAAGGTCACCTCCACGCCGCGGTCGTCCTGACGGAAGTCGGTCATCTCGACGCCGTGTTCCACCCGGGCGCCCAATTCCAGTGCCCGCGCCCGCAGGATGGGCTCCACCTCGGCCTGGTGGCACTGGCACCACCCCGTGGGCGACAGCCCTCCCACCTTCCGCTGCGCGCCCATGAAGTAGCCGGCGTCGAGCCGGGCGAGCTCCCGGTCGGCGAGCGACGTCGTGGTGATGACGGTGTCGTTGCGCGCCAGCGCCACCGCGGACGGCGCGGCCCGTATGGTCTCCTCCACGCCGAGCCGGCGCATGACCTCCATGGCCCGGGGGTGGAGTCCCCGGGCCCGGGGGTGCCGGGACTGGGACGGCCGCCGGTCGACGACCCGCACGGGCACTCCGTGCCAGGCCAGCAGGGCGCCGGCCGCCAGACCGGTGAGCCCCGCCCCCACCACCAGCACCGGCGGATCCGTGTCGCTCACGCCGCCTCCCGTTGCCCCGCAAGACCGAGGCCCTGGTAGATCTCCAGGGTCGCGGTGGACTGGTTCAGCGTGATGAAGTGCAGTCCGGGCGCGCCCTCGGCGAGCAGCCGCTCGCACATGTCCGCCGCGTACTCCACACCGATCCGGCGTACGGCCTCGGGGTCGTCCTCGACGGCGTGGAGCCGCGCGGCCAGCCGCGGCGGGAAGACGGCGTTGCTCAGCTGTGCCATCCGCTCGACCTGGCGGACCTGTGTGACGGGCATGATCCCGGGGATCACCGGTATGTCGCAGCCGTGCGCGTGCAGCCGGTCACGCAACCTCAGGTAGTCCTCCACCTGGAAGAACATCTGGGTGATCGCGTAGCCGGCCCCTGCCTCGCACTTGCGGCGGAAGTACCGGATCTCGCTCTCCCAGTCGGCGGAGCGCGGATGGCGTTCCGGGAACGCGGCCACACCGACGCCGAAGTCACCGCATGAGCGGACGAGGCGCACCAATTCGTCGGCGTGGTCGAGGCCTTCGGGATGCCGCCGCCATTCGCCCTGCGGGTCACCGGGCGGGTCCCCGCGCAGCGCGAGGATGTCGCGGACGCCCGCCTCCGCGTACGACCCGATGACATGGCGCAGCTCGGCCACCGAGTGCTGGACGGCGGTCAGGTGCGCCACCGGGGTGAGGGTGGTCTCCCGGGCGATGCGCCGGGTCGTCTCGACGGTGCGGTCCCGGGAGGATCCGCCGGCGCCGTAGGTCACCGAGACGAAGGTGGGCTGGAGCGGTTCGAGCCGGCGGATCGACTCCCACAGTCGGTGTGCGCCCTTCTCGGTCTTGGCCGGGAAGAACTCGAAGGAGTAGGACCTCAGGCCGGCGGCGAGCAGATCGCAGACGCGTGGCACGGCTCACCTCCCGGGTCAGTAGCGGTAGTGGTCGGACTTGTACGGGCCCTCGACCTCGACGCCGATGTACGCGGCCTGCTCGGGGCGGAGCTCGGTGAGCTTCACACCGAGGGCGTCCAGGTGGAGCCGGGCGACCTTCTCGTCGAGGTGCTTGGGCAGCGTGTACACACCGGTCGGGTACACATCGGGCTTG
>NZ_LBMW01000025.1 GCF_026168105.1 Streptomyces hygroscopicus | reverse complement strand
ATGGAGGGGGCCGCGGGCGGTTGTGCCGGGGGCGGCGGGACGACGGCTCCGGCCGGCGACGGCGCGGCGACGGGCCCTGCGGCCGCGGCCGGTTCCTCCACCGTGACGCCGAAGTCGGTGGCGATGCCCGCCAGCCCGTTCGCATACCCCTGGCCGACGGCGCGCGCCTTCCACGCCCCGCCGCGCAGATAGACCTCCACGACCACCAGCGCCGTCTCGGTGCCGAGCCGCGGTGGAGTGAACGTGGCCAGGACGCCGTTGTCGTCCGCGTTGCGGATCGTGGCCGTCGGCTCGATGCCCTGGAAGGTCTGGCCCGCGGCGTCCGGGCTCGCCGTGACGACGATCTTCTCGATGCCCGGGGGGACCGTGGCGGTGTCGACCGTGATGGAGTCGGGGTTCGTACCGCCGCCGGAGCGGTAGGTGACACCCGGGCCCACGGGCTGGTTGTAGAAGATGAAGTCGTCGTCGGAGCGCACCTTGCCGCCGGCGGTGAGCAGCAGGGCCGACACATCGAGCCGCACCGGGGCGGCGACGTCGACCGTCACACGGGTGGCTCCGAGAGGGATGTTCGAGCCGGGGGTCATAGCTGTCATGTGAGGGCTAACGAACGGGGGCGCTTTACCGTTCCCTTACCCGGCAATCGGGTGCGGCGCCCCCGCCGGCCCGGCCTACGGCACCACTACGATCTTGCGTCCCACTCCCGCCGCGAACTGCTCCAGCGCCTGCGGGTAACGCTCCAGCGGGACACGGTCGCTGATGAACACCTGAGGGTCGAGCACCCCGCCCGCGAACAGCTCCGCCGCGCGTTCGAAGCTGTGGAGGACGGCCATCGAGCCGGTGATCGTGATCTCCTGGTTGTAGATCCGGTACGGGTCGATCGTGACCCGCGTCGCGTAGTCCGCCACCCCGAACTGCAGGAACGTGCCCGCCTTCGCGACCCGTCCGAGACCGTCCTGGATCGCCGCCGCGTTGCCCGTGGCGTCGACCACCACGTCCCACCCCTGTGGGCGGTCCAGTTCGTCCGCGCTCGCCGCGGACGCCGTCACACCCAGCTGCCGTGCGGTCTCCAGGCGCGCCGGGTTCACGTCCACCACGTCCACGCTCGCCGCGCCCGTCCGCTTCGCCAGTTCCAGCATCATCAGGCCCATCGTCCCGGAGCCGTAGATCAGCACGTGTGCGCCCAGCCGGGATCGCAGGACGTCGTAGCCGCGTACGGCGCAGGACAGCGGTTCGATCAGCGCCGCGTCCTCGGTGCGCACATGCTCGGGGAGCTTCACACAGTTCGCCACGGGGGCCACCGCGTACTGCGCCGCCCCGCCCGCCGTGGTCACGCCGATCGCCGCCCACCGCTCGCAGAGGTTGTTGTGTCCCGTACGGCAGTAGCGGCACTCGAAGCAGTACAGGGACGGGTCCACGGCGACCCGGTCGCCGACCGAGACCTCGGTGACCTGGGTGCCCACCCCGACCACCGCGCCCGCGAACTCATGGCCCGGCACGATCGGCAGCTTCGGCGCGAACTCGCCCTGCAGGATGTGCAGATCCGTACCGCACAGTCCGCAGGCCGCGACTTCGACGACGACCTCGCGGGGCCCGGGCGTCGGGTCCGGGACCTCGGCGACGACGGCGCGGCCCACGGACTCGATGACGGCGGCCTTCATTTCACGGCTCCCAACGACAGGCCCTGGACAAGCTTGTCCTGGGCGGCGAACCCCGCGGCGAGCACCGGCAGGGAGATGACCAGCGACGCGGCGCACACTTTTGCCAGGAACAGGCCCTGGCTGGTGATGAAGCCGGTCAGGAAGACGGGGGCCGTTTCGGCCACCACGCCGGTGAGCACCCGGGCGAAGAGCAGCTCGTTCCAGCTGAAGATGAAGCAGATCAGCGCGGTGGCGGCGATACCGGGCAGCGCGATGGGGGCAACCACGCGCGCGAGGATCGTCGGCAGCCGGGCGCCGTCGATCTGCGCCGCCTCGATCACCGCCACCGGGACCTCGGCGAGGAAGGACTGCATCATCCACACCGCGATCGGCAGGTTCATGGAGGTGTACAGGATGACCAGGAGCCAGATGTTGTCCAGCATCCCGGCGTTCTTCGCGAACAGATAGATCGGCAGCAGACCCGCCACCACCGGCAGCATCTTCGTGGACAGGAAGAAGAACAGGACGTCCGTCCACTTCCTCACCCGGCGGACGGAGAGTGCGTACGCCGCCGGAAGGGCCAGCAGCAGGACGCACAGCGTCGAGACCACCGACGCCACCGTCGAGTTGATCAGCGCCGGCCAGGGGCTCGCGCCGCCGCCCACGCCGAAGAAGTCGCGGTAGCCGGCCAGGGTCAGGGAAGCGCCGAAGGACGGCGGATTGGTCGCCGCGTCGGCTTCCGAGTGGAACGACGTCAGGGCCATCCAGGCGATGGGCAGGAAGAACAGCAGACCGGCGAGCCAGGCCAGCAGGCCCAGTCCCACTCCGCGGCGGCTGCGGACGCGTACGGCGACGGAGCTCATGCGCGGGACACCTCCTCGCGGAACAGGGACGACACCACGCGCAGGGCGAAGGTCGCGATGACGATCGAGCCGATGACGACCAGCACGCCGGCGGCCGAGGCGAGGCCGTTCTCATGCGCCTGGTAGAAGCTCTGGTAGACGGTGTAGGGGAGGTTCGCGGTGCCCAGGCCGCCGGAGGTGAGTGTGAACACCGCGTCGAAGTTCTGGACGATGTAGATCGAACCCAGCAGGGCGCCGAGTTCGAGGTAGCGGCGCAGATGCGGGAGCGTGAGGTGGCGGAAGATCTGCCAGTCGCTCGCGCCGTCCACCCGCGCGGCCTCGATCTGCTGGTGGTCGCGGCTCTGCAGGCCCGCCAGCAGGATCAGCATCATGAACGGCGTCCACTGCCAGACCAGTGAGGCCTCGACCGCGAGCAGCGGGGTGTTCGAGATCCAGTCCGGCTGGGGGCCGCCCAGGTAGTGCAACAGGCCGTTGAACAGCCCGTATTCGGGGTTGTAGAGCACGTGCTTCCACAGCAGGGCCGCGGCGACGGGCACCACCAGGAAGGGGGCGATGAGCAGCGTGCGGACGAGGCCCCGGCCGCGGAAGGGCCGGTCCAGCAGGAGCGCCAGCGCCAGGCCCACCACCAGGCTGACCAGGACCACCGCGGCCGTCAGCAGGACCGTCGTCCACACCGAGTGGCGCAGGGCGGGGTCGGTCAGAACCTGACGGTAGTTGTCGAGGCCGGTGAAGCGGCGGGCCTTCGGATACAGGGCGTTCCAGTGGAAGAACGAGATCACCAGCGTGGCCACGAACGGCAGCTGGGTGACGGCGATCATGAAGATCAGGGCGGGCAGGAGGGGGGCCCGGGTGGCCCAGGCGCGCAGACGGGCCGAGGGCCGGTGCGCGGTGCGTACTGGAGCTGTGGCCACGGGGGCCGTGGTCGTGGCGATCATCGTCCCTCGTACTCCTTGGAGATCTGCTCGGCGAGCTGCTGGGACTTCTTCAGGGCCGCGCCTGTGGACTGGCGTCCGGCAATGGCCGCGCTGATCTCCTGGGAGACCTTGGTACCGAGGTCGGTGAACTCGGGGATGCCGACGAACTGGATACCGGGTGCGGGGCGCGGCTGCACGCCCGGGTCGGTGGGCCGGGCGCCCTCGATGGCCTCGCGGGTCATCTCCTGGAAGGACGCCGCCGCCTTGCGGTAGGCCGCGTTCCGGTACGTGGAGGCGCGCTTGCCCGCGGGGACGTCGGCCCATCCGCTGGTGTGGCCGACGAGTTGCTCGTACTGCTTGCCGGACGCCCAGGAGATGAACTTCCAGGCCTTGTCCGGGTTTCGGGACGCCTTCTGCATGCCCCAGGCCCAGGTGTAGAGCCAGCCGGAGTTCGCGGTCCTCTCCACCGGCGCCGGGGCGTAGCCGAGCTTGCCCCTGACGGGCGAGCCGGCCGCCTCCAGGAGGCCGGCCGCGGACGTGGCGTCGTACCACATGGCGACCTTGCCCTGGGTCATGTTGTTGAGGCATTCGGCGAACCCGGACTGCGCGGCTCCCGACTCACCGTGCCCCCGGACCAGGTCGACATAGAACTTCGTCGCCTTCTCGAACTCGGGGGAGTCCAGGTGCGCCTTCCAGCTCTTGTCGAACCAGGTGCCGCCGAAGGTGTTCACGACCGTGGTGAGCGGCGCCATGAGCTCGCCCCAGCCGGGCAGTCCGCGCAGGCAGATGCCCCGCATCCCGGGCTTCGCGCCGTCCGCCTTCGCCGCGAGGTCGGCGACCTGCTGCCAGGTGGGGCGGGCGGGCATCGTCAGGCCCTTCTCGGCGAACACGTCCTTGCGGTACATCAGGAAGGACGACTCGCCGTAGAACGGCTGACCGTAGAGCCTGCCGTCGTCGCCGGTCAGCGACTGGCGCATCGGCTTCAGGACGTCCTGTTCGTCGTAGGCACCGTCCCTGGCGACGTACGAGTCCATCTCGTGCAGCCAGCCGTTGCGGGCGTAGATGGGGATCTCGTAGTTGCTCAGGGTGGCGACGTCGTACTGGCCCGCCTGGTTGGCGAAGTCCTGGCTGATCTTGTCGCGGACGTCGTTCTCCGGCAGGACGGTGAAGTTCACCTTGATGCCGGTCTCCTTGGTGAAGTGCGCGGCGGTGAGCTTCTGCAATTCGACCATCTGCGGATTGTTGACCATCAGCACATTGATGGAGTCGCCGCCGGAACCGGCCCCGCCCGCCCCGGCCCAGCAGCCGGAGAGTAGCGGGGCGAGCAGCGTCCCTGCGGCGGCCATGGCGAGCACGGCTCGCGGCCTCCGTCGGCTCTGGGTGCGCATCGATCGCTCCTGGACGTATGGGGAGATGACGTATGGGGAGATAAGGGGCGCACAGGGGCGTGGGCGTCCCTCGGGGAGGGGATTGGCTCTTCAGCTGTTCTCGGGCGGCGTCGGAGGGGGTGTCAGACGCGGATGACCTGGGGGCCCTGCAGGGAGTAGCGGTGCGCCTCGGAAGCAGGCAGCAGCGTGCTCGTGACGATCGTCTCCAGGGCGCCGACCTCCGCGAACCGGCAGAAGCTCACCGCCCCGAACTTGTGGTGCGCGCCCGCGAAGACCGTGCGCCGGGCGGCGCGGATCGCCTGCGCCTTGACCTCGCTGACCGCGGGGTCGGGGGTGGTCAGACCGTGTTCGCGGGAGATGCCGTTGGCGCCGATGTACGCCAGGTCGATGACGAACCCCGCCAGCATCTTCGTCGCCCAGTGGTCGACGGTGGCGAGGGTGCCCGGCCGCACCCGGCCGCCGAGCAGCAGGACCGTGGTGTTCTCGGCCTCCGCGAAGGCGCCCGCGGTGGTCAGGGACGCGGTGACCACCGTCAGCGGGCGGTCCCGGGGCAACGCCTCGGCGATGAGCTGCGGCGTGAAGCCCTCGTCCACGAAGACGGTCTCGGCGTCCCCGAGGAGCTCGGCCGCGGCGGCCGCGATCCGGCGCTTCTCGGGCACGTGGCTGGTGGCGCGGAAGGCGAGGGTGGTCTCGAAGCCGGCGCTCTCCACGGGGTAGGCGCCACCGTGGGTGCGGCGGACCAGGCCGTGGTCCTCCAGGGCGCGCAGATCGCGTCGTACGGTCTCCTTGGCGACGCCCAGTTCGGCGGCGAGCGTGGTGACGTCGACCGAGCCGGTGCGGCGGGCGGCCGTGACGATCTCGCGCTGGCGTTCTTCCGCGGTCCTCGTCGTCATCGTCGCCTCCCGCCTTTCGCGTGCTGCATTCCTTGCCCGTTCGGGCCCGGTGGGGCCCGTGGGGGAAGTTTTACAGCGGGTGTGCGGCGTTGACCAGGTCTGTTGCGCGGCCGAGTGTGACCGATCCCGCCCGTTCGGCCTGTCCCGTGCCCGCCTCGGAGCTGGGGCGGAGCGGCCGGAAGGGTGGGATCGGGCGGCCTTCGTGCCCGAATGGCGGGGCCGGCGGGCCCGTTCGGTGCCCGCCCGCGCTGGGGGAGGTCCGTCAGTACGGCCAGATCGGCGGGTCCGTGACGAAGTGGCCGCCCAGGCGTGCATGGGCCGGGTCGTCCGGCTCCAGCTCCCCCTGCTCGGCGATCAGCCTCTCGGCGTAGGGCTCGGAGTCGTCCTGCGGCTCGTAGCCGAGCGCCCGCGCGCTCTTCAGGTCCCACCACAGCCGCGTGTTCGCGGACGAGCCGTAAACGACGGTGTGTCCGACGTGCTCGGCGGTCAGGGCCGCGTGGAAGAGGCGGGCGCCGTCCCCGGGGCTCATCCAGATGGAGAGCATCCGGACGCTGGTCGGCTCGGGGAAGCAGGAGCCGATGCGCACGGAGACCGTCTCCAGGCCGTGCTTGTCCCAGTAGTACTGGGCGAGGTCCTCCCCGAAGGCCTTGGAGAGGCCGTAGAAGGTGTCCGGGCGGCGCGGGGTGTCGATGGGGATCAGCGGGTCGTCGCCCCGGGGACGGGGGGTGAAGCCGACGGCGTGGTTGGAGGAGGCGAACACGATGCGGCGCACGCCCTCCTCGCGTGCCGCCTCGTACAGGTTGTAGGTGCCTTCGACGTTCGCCTTCAGGATCTTCTCGAACGTGGACTCCAGGGAGATGCCCGCGAGGTGGAGGACCGCGTCGACACCCCGTACGGCCGCGCGCAGCGCCTCCCGGTCCCCGAGGTCCGCGGTGATCGCGTCCGGCACGCCCTCGACCGGCCTGAGGTCCAGAAGGCGCAGTTCGTAGCCGTACCGGGGCAGCAGTCCCCGCATCAGGGTGCCGAGGCCGCCGGCGGCGCCGGTGAGCAGAACGGTGCGGGGAGCGGACATCCTCGGGTCTCCTTGAGTCAAGGCCGCATTCGTGTACAGAATTCATATGCATGGACACGCTATGAAGCGCTCGGCCGACCAGTCAAGTGGGGCGCGGTGTCGCGAAAATCCGCCCCTCGTGTTGGCGGTTTGCCTGCTTGACCTGCCTCGAGGGGGACCTTTAGCGTGGGAGCGTTCAGAAATATGGACATGGATCAGAAACGTGCACTGGTGCGAAAGGCCGGTCCGTGGGTGAGCGCCTGTTCGAGCGCCTGTTTCAAGGGAGAGCCCGTGACGTCAGCACCTCTCGCCGCCCGGCTCGGCATCCCCGGCGGGCCGCTGTTCTTCCCCGTCACCGCCTTCGGGCCCGACGGCTCCGTCGCCCTGGACGCCTACCGCGCGCACGTGCGCCAGGGCGTCGAGGCCGGCGCGGCCGCCGTCTTCGCCTGCTGCGGCACGGGCGAGTTCCATGCACTCGCCCCAGAGGAGTTCGAGGTGTGCGTCCGGGCGGCCGTCGAGGCGGCTGAGGGGCGGGTTCCCGTCGTGGCGGGCGCCGGATACGGGACCGCGCTCGCCGTGCGCTACGCGAAGCTCGCGGAGGACGCCGGAGCCGACGGGCTGCTCGCCATGCCGCCCTATCTCGTGGTCGCCGGGCAGGAAGGGCTGCTGCGGCACTACCGGGACCTGGCCTCGGCCACGTCACTGCCGACCATCGTCTACCAGCGCGACAACGCCGTGTTCACCCCCGGCACCGTGGTCGAACTGGCCCGCACCGACGGCGTCATCGGACTCAAGGACGGAATCGGCGACCTGGACCTGATGCAGCGCATCGTGAGCGCCGTACGCAGCGAGGCCCCGGGCGACTTCCTGTACTTCAACGGCCTGCCGACGGCCGAGCAGACCCAGCTCGCCTACCGCGCCATCGGCATCACCCTGTACTCGTCCGCCGTGTTCTGCTTCGTCCCTGAGATCGCCCTCGCCTTCCACGGGGCGCTCGACTCCGGCGACGACCCCACCGTCCACCGGCTCCTCGACGGCTTCTACCGCCCCTTCGTCGAACTGCGCGCCCGGGGCCGTGGCTATGCCGTCTCGCTCGTCAAGGCAGGCGTACGGCTGCGCGGACTCGAGGTCGGCGAGGTGCGGCCGCCGCTGCACGAACCGGCCGAGGAGGACGTCAAGGACCTCGCTGCGCTGATCGACCGCGGGTACGCGCTGCTGCGGGAGGGCAGGTGAAGGCGTCGGCGTTCGTCTACCCCTGGGACGTCAACGGGGACCCCCGGGCCCCGGACCGGATCGCCGGGCTGGGCGCGGACCAGGTGACGCTGGCATCCGCGTACCACTCCACACGCGCGCTCACGCCCCGGCACCCGCGGCACCGCATCGTGACGGCCCGCCACGCGGCCGTGCTCTATCCGGCGGACGGGCGCTGGGAGGGCCGGACGCTGCGGCCCCACGCGGCCGGGGACTGGGCTCCGGGCGACGCGTTCGGCGAGGCGGCCGGGGCGCTCGCCGGCGCCGGGCTCGAGGTGCACACGTGGGTCGTGCTCGCGCACAGCTCCCGTCTCGGTGAGGAGCATCCGGAGACCTCGGTGGTCAACGCCTACGGCGACCGCTACCCGTGGGCGCCCTGCATCGCGCAGTCGGGCACACGCGCGTACCTCGTCGACCTGGCTGCCGAGGCGGCGGTGCGGCCCGGGGCGTGCGGCACCGAACTGGAGTCGCTCGGCTGGTACGGCCTGACCCATCTGCACGCCCACGACAAGACCGGCGGGGTGGGGCTCGGGGACGCCGGGCAGTACCTCATGTCGCTGTGCTTCTGCGCGAGCTGCCGGGAGGGCTACGGGGGGCTGGGCCTGGACGCCGGGGAACTGGCGGCGGCGGTACGAGCCGCGCTGGAGCCGAGCTGGCGCGGCGCGCCCTCCGACGGGGGCTGGGCGGGAGTCGAGAAGCTTCTGGGGGACAGCACGGCGGCGGCCACGCGCGCGTGGCGTGACACGACCGCTCGCACGCTCCAGGAGGCGGCGGTTGCGGCGGTCCGCGCCTCGGCCCCCGAGGGCTTCCAGGTGCTGCTGCACGCGGACCCGGTGTCGTACCACTGCGGGGCCGACGCGGGCGTCGACCCCGCGCACGTCCTGTCCGTCGCGGACGGGGTGGTGGTGCCCTGCACGGGCGGCGTGGGCATGCTCACCCCGTTCGCCGAGCAGGGGCGGTCCGGTGCCGTCCTCGCCGCCAACCTCACCGTGGTCTCCGGGCTGGGCGGCAGCCCGGGCACGCTGCGGCGGGACGCGCGCGCGGCGGCGGACCTGGGCGCCAACGAACTGCGGCTCTATCACGCGGGACTGGCATCCGACGGCGACCTGGAGGCGGTACGGGGGGCGCTCGCCGGGCTCTGAGCCGCCGGCGCGAACCGGCACCAGCAGACCCAGGCCCAGCGCCACCAGGAGCAGCCGGTGGCCGAAGGCCGGTCGGCGCCGCCCCGGCCCGGACCAGCGCCCCGTTGAGCCACGTAGTGCGTTCGCGCAGCACACGCGCGACCGATGAGTTCCGTGGCGGCCGTCGGTCCACCTTCCGAGGAAGAAGACTTCGGAGGAGAACATGACCGACACGATTCTCGACCTGGGACCGCAGACACTGGTCGTCGCCCGGCTTGCGGCGGGCGTGCGCGACGAACAGCTCACGGACGTGACGCCGTGCCCGGGATGCGCCGTGCACAACATGCTGGGCCATCTGCTCGGACTCGCCGCCGCCTTCCGCGATGCCGGCCGCAAGGACCTGGGCGTCACCACGGACACCAGTCCGAACACCGTGGTGCCGGACATCGGGCCCGGCTGGCGCGAGGACCTTCCCGTGCTGCTCGACGAGCTGGCCGAGGCCTGGCGCGACCCGGCCGCCTGGACCGGCGAGACCCGGGCGGGCGGGGTGCCTTTGCCGGGCGCGGTCGCGGGCGCCGTCGCGGCCGACGAACTGGTGATCCACGGATGGGACCTGTCACGGGCCACCGGCCAGGAGTACGAGCCGGATCCGGCCGCGCTGGAGGCGTCGTACGGTTTCCTCCTCGCGGCGGCCGACGATCCCAACCGGGGCAGCGGCCTCTTCGGCCCCGTGGTGCCGGTACCGGCCGACGCCCCGCTCCTCGACCGTGCGGTCGGCCTCAGCGGACGCGATCCCGGCTGGAAGCCGTAGCGGACGGAACCCGGCTGGAAGCCGTAGCAGCCGCGATCCCGGCTGGAAGCCGTAAACAACGCCAAACGCCGGAAGCCGTAAACAGGCTGAAATGGCGGACGAACGCGGGCCCGGCTACGTACGCTCCCCACCATGCCCCTCAGCCTCACCGTCCTCGGTACCGCCTCCCCGCACCCGGGGCCGGACCGCCCCTGCTCGGGCTATCTGCTGCGCGGCGGGGGCGCCGAGGTGTGGCTGGACGCCGGGCCCGGCACGTTCGCGGAATTGCAGCGGCACACGGATCCCACCCGGCTCACCGCGATCTGGATCTCGCACCTCCACGCGGACCACAGCGCGGATCTGCTGTCCGCCGTCTACGCGTTCGCCTACGGCGGGCTCACCCCGCCGGCGCCGATCCCGGTCTACGCGCCGGTGGACTGCGCACGGCGGCTCGCGGGGTTCTTCGGGCGCCCGGACGTAGGGTTCCTGAGCGGCATCCTCGACTTCCGGCCCCTTTACGACGGCCACACCGTCCAGCACTGGAACCTGCGCCTTTCCGCACGCGGCGTCGCCCACGACGCCGAGGCGTACGGACTGCGCGCCGAGTGCCAGGGGAGCGTGCTCGCGTACTCCGGGGACAGCGGGCCCTGCGACGCGCTCGCCGAACTCTCCTCCGGGGCCGACCTGTTCCTGTGCGAGGCCGGCATCGACCGGCATGGCGAAGGCGCGCAGCAGGTGCACCTCACGCCCGAGGAAGCGGGCGCCTACGCGAAGGGAACGCGTGAGCTCCTCATCACCCACGTGGTACGCACGCTCACCCGGGAGGCGGCCGTGGGACGCGCCGCCGCGGTCTTCGGTGGCCGGACCGCCGCCGCCTACGAGGGCGACACGAAGACCGTCTGAACCCGGCCACCCCAACTTGCTCCGCCACAAGCGTTGGCGAAGCACATGCGCGCTCCCACCTTCGTCGCGTCGTGCTTCATACGTCATATATGAGACCCGATATATGAGATCCGAGAGGCGCACGACGCCGCCCGCTTCGCCGCCTTCGCGCGGGACGCGGGCCTCGAGCGCGCGCCGTCGAGACCGCTTCGGACGCGGTGTTCGGCCCGGTCGTCGTGCCCCGGGGGTCTGCCGCGCGGAAACCACCGTCGGTGCCATGAACTGCCCCCGACGGGTGAGTTGGGGCCCGCCGTCGTGGCCGAGAAGGTATCGATCAGGCAACGGGCCTCGCGCTCACCAGGGTGACGCGCGTAGAAAACCTGTCATGCATAAGCCACTTCGCATCGCGGCCCTCGCTGCCGCCTGTGCCGTCGCCGGTGGGGTCCTGTACGGGGCCGGCGCGGCCACCGCCGGTCAGTCGACGGCGAACTCCACCCACGAGCCCTACAACATCGGGCTCCTGACCAAGGACATCGACAGCTACTACGGCACCACCCTCGACGGCAACGGCGTGTACCAGCCGTCCCCGGACAGCCCGTACGCCAAGGACCTGGCGCGCATCGAGGCGGATGCCGAGCGCTACATCGACAGGGCGGCCCGCAGGGCGCACCGCCACGGCGAGAAGCCCGCGGTCATGTTCGACATCGACGACACGCTGCTGCTCAGCCTCGACTACGAGAAGAAGACCAACTACACGTACAACCCGACCACCTGGGCCGACTACGTGGCCAAGGCGGACCGGCCGTCCGTCCCGGGCACGCCCGCGCTCGTCCAGTACGCCAAGGACAGGGGTGTCGAGGTCTTCTACAACTCCGGCCTCAAGGAGTCGCAGCGCTCCGCTGCCGTCGAGAACCTGAAGAAGGTCGGCGCCGACATCAACCTCGACACCGACCACATGTTCCTCAAGGACGCGGCCAACCCGCCGTCCTACCTGAAGGACTGCGCCACCCCCCAGGCCTGGACCTGCACGACCGTGCAGTACAAGTCCGGCACCCGCGAGCACATCGAGTCCCTCGGGTACGACATCATCGCCAACTTCGGCGACCAGTATTCGGACCTCGACGGGGGCTACGCCGACAAGGCGTACAAGCTGCCCAACCCGACGTACTTCGTCGGCTAGCCGGTAGGGGCGCCCGTCCGTACGGGCCCGATCGGCTCCAGGGCCGGCACCACCGGCACGACGGTCCCGTCCGCCGCGAACCGAAGGCGGTCGACCGTCGTCTGCCGGTGCGTGCCGGTCCCGCCCTGCCTTTCCGGGCGGTTCGGCGCGCACCTCGTCCGCGCCGGCGGCCACTCCGCGGGACGGTTCGGTTCGGCATCTGTACGGAATGTCGAACGACGTGTGGCAGGTCGAACTCGATTCCGTAACACGGGGAAAACCTGAAACCGGTTCGCCAGGGGAACAATCCAGCCAGCATCCCGCACCGGTTCATCAGGCAACGAGGAGTATCGCCATGTCCGACACACAGAAGGCGACCGACCGGTCAAGTGCCGCTCCCCCGGAGGTGAACGGGGTCGACCGGTTCTTCCGGATCTCCGAACGGGGCTCCACCTTCGGCCGGGAGATACGTGGCGGCTTTGCCACGTTCTTCACCATGGCCTATATCCTTGTCCTGAATCCGATCATCCTGGGCAGCGCCAAGGACAAGTTCGGCCACCAGCTCGATGCGGGCCAACTGGTCACCGCCACCGCCCTGGTGGCCTGTGTGATGACGGTCGTCATGGGGGTCGGCGGCAACCTGCCGCTCGCCATCGCCGCGGGCCTCGGCCTCAACGCAGTCGTCGCCTTCCAGCTCGCCCCACTGATGAGCTGGGCCGACGCCATGGGCCTCGTGGTCATCGAGGGCATCCTGATCTGCATCCTGGTCCTCACCGGACTACGGGAAGCGATCATGAACGCCATCCCGCAGCAGCTCAAGCAGGCCATCGGCGTCGGCATCGGCCTCTTCATCGCCTTCATCGGCTTCGTCGACGCAGGGTTCGTCAGCCGTATCCCGGACGCGGCGAACACCACCGTGCCGGTGCAGTTGGGGGCCGTCGGCCGGCTGACCGGCTGGCCCGTGCTGGTGTTCTGTCTCGGCGTGCTTCTGACCATCGCGCTGCTCGCCCGCAGGGTGAAGGGCGCGATCCTGATCAGCATCGTGACCATGACCGTCGTCGCGATCGTCATCAACGCCGTCGCCGACATCAAGAGCTGGGGCCTGACCACCCCGAAGGTGCCCGACAAGATCGTGGCCACCCCCGACTTCGGGCTCGTCGGGCACTTCAGCCTGTTCGGCGCCTTCGGGAAGACCGGGGCGCTCACCGTGATCCTGCTGGTCTTCACCCTGATCCTGTCGGACTTCTTCGACGCCATGGGCACCATCGTGGGCATCAGCGCGGAAGCCGGGCTGCTCGACGAGAACGGCAAGGTGCCGGGCATCGGCCGCGTTCTGTTCATCGACGGTGCCGCCGCGGTGGCCGGTGGTGTCGCCTCCGGCTCGTCCAACACCGCCTACATCGAGTCCGCGGCCGGCGTGGGCGAGGGCGCGCGCACCGGCTTCGCCAACCTGGTCACCGGCGGCCTCTTCGGTCTCGCGCTCTTCCTCGCCCCGCTGCTGACCATCGTCCCGCTCCAGGCCGCCGCACCGGCCCTGATCGCGGTCGGGTTCCTGATGATGACCCACGTCAAGCACATCGACTGGGACCGGTACGAGATCGCCATCCCGGCGTTCCTCACCATCGCCGCGATGCCGTTCACGTACTCGATCACCGACGGCATCGGCGCCGGTTTCCTGTCGTACGTCGTCATCAAGGCGGTCCTCGGCAAGGCCAGGGAGGTGCACTGGCTGCTGTGGGGCGTGTCGGCGCTGTTCCTGGTGTACTTCGCGATCGACCCGGTGGAGCAGCTCCTCGGCGTGAAGTGAGGCGGCCGGGGGCAGCCCTGATGGGGTTGCCCCCGGGGGGCGCCTAGTTCTTGAGCGCTGCCTGCATCATCGCCTTGGCCACCGGCGCGGCCAGCCCGTTCCCGCTCACCTCGGAACGCGCCGCGTCCGACTGCTCGACCATCACAGCGACAGCGACCTCCTTGCCGTTGCCGGGGGACTTGGCGTACGACGTGAACCACGCGTACGGCGTCTTGCTGTTGTTCTCGCCGTGCTGGGCCGTGCCCGTCTTGCCGCCCACGGTGACGCCCGGGATCTGCGCGTTCGTACCCGTGCCCTGCTGCACGACCGCCTGCATCGCCGACTGGAGCTGCGCCGCGGTCGAGGAGCTGACGATCTGCCGTGAGCCGGCCTTGTCGTCGTCGTTCTCCAGCACATTGCCGTTGCCGTCGCTGATCTGCGACACCATGTGCGGCGAGACCAGCTTGCCACCGTTGGCTATGGCCGCCGACACCATCGCCATCTGCAGCGGGGTGGCGGTGACGTCGAACTGGCCGATGCCGGTCAGTGCCGTCTGCGCCCGGTCCAGCCCCGACGGGTACACGCTCGGGTACGCCCGCACGGGCACGTCCTGCGACTGGTCGTTGAAGCCGAACTTCTCGGCCATTGCCTTCACCTTCGCCTGGCCGAGGTCGACGGCCATCTTCGCGAAGACGTTGTTGCAGGAGTACTGCAGTGCGGTGCTGATCGTGGCGTTCGCGCAGGGGGCGTCCGGGTTCTCGTTCGACAGCGTCCGGGTGGTGCCCGGCAGCGTGTACGGGTCGGGACTGGCCGTGTGCTCGTCCACCGACGAGTACAGCCCGTTCTCCAGCGCGGCCGCCGCCACGACCAGCTTGAACGTCGAACCCGGCGGCAGCGGCTGGCGCAGTGCGCGGTTCGTCATCGGCTTCGCGGGGTCCTGGCTCAGCTGCTGCCAGGCCGTGCTGTCCCCGGCGCTGAGCGTCGCCGGGTCGTACGAGGGGGTGGAGACGACCGCGAGGATCCTGCCCGTGGCCGGGTCGATCGCGACGGCCGCGCCCTTGTTCCCGCCGAGCGCGTCGTACGCCGCCTTCTGTACGCCCGGGTCGATCGTCGTGACCACGTCACCGGGCTCGGCGCGCCGGCCGGTGATGGCGCCGAGGGGGTTCTTGAGCCGGCTGTCGGTGCCGTCGAGGAGGCTCTGGTAGAGGCCCTCCAGCTGGGTCGCTCCGTAGACCTGTGAGCTGTAGCCCGTGACGGCCGCGTACAGCTTGCCGTCCTTGTACGTGCGCTTGTACTTCAGGTCACCGCCCGTCGTCTTGGCGGAACCGGTGATCGCGCTGCCGGACACGATGATGTTCCCCAGTGGCTGGGCGTACGCCTCGATCGCCTTGCGTCGGTTGTTGTTGTCGTCCGCGAGGGCCTTGCCGTCGTAGAACTGCACCCACGTCGCCCTGACCAGCAGAGCGAACACGAGCAGCAGTGTGAAGACGGAAGCCCGCCTGATCGTCTTGTTCATCCCGCTCAGGAGGACGAACGAGGAGGAGCGAATCGTTCCCATCCGCCCCGGTTTCTCATCGGACGTTCATGAACCCGGGTGGGCCGTCCTCAGGAAGCCCGCCTCGTACGCGGCGATCACCGCCTGGGTACGGTCCCGTGCGCCGGTCTTCGCCAGGACCGCCGCCACGTGGGACTTAACGGTGGCGGAGCCGACCTCCATGCGCCGGGCGATCTCCGCGTTCGTGAGGCCGCCGGCCATGTGCCGCAGCACATCGCTCTCCCGGCCTGTGAGCTTTGCCACCCAGGCCGGAGGGGCCGCATGGGCGCGCGCGTGCTCGGCGGCCAGCGCCCGCACGGCCGACGGGAAGAGCAGGCTGTCCGTTCGCGCGACAAGCCGTACCGCCTGGACGAGCGTGTCCGCCTCGGCCCGCTTGAGCAGGAACCCGGCGGCCCCGGCGCGGAGCGCGTCGTACACGTAGGAGTCGTTCTCGAAGGTCGTGACGACGACAATGCGGGGCGGGCCGTCGAGTGTGGCGAGGATCTGCTCGGTGGCCCGGATACCGTCGGTCTCCGGCATGCGGACGTCCATGAGGACGACGTCGGGCCGCGCCTGACGGACGACGGACACGGCCTCCGCGCCGGTCGCGGCCTCGCCGACGACCTCCAGGTCCGGCTCGGCGGAGAGGATGGCGCGCAGGGCGGTGCGGACCATGCGTTCGTCGTCGGCGAGGACGACACGGATCCGGGCGTGGGTCATAAGGGTCCCTTCACTTCAACGGCAGTCGTACGCGCAGTCGCCAGGTTCCCCCGGCCGGACCCGCCTCGGCCGCCCCGCCAAGCAGCCGGGCCCGGTCCACGATGCCCCGCAGGCCGTGGCCGCCGCCGGGGCGGGAGGCGGAGGGATCGCCCAGCGGGTTTTCCACCGTGATTTCCAGATGTCCGTCGACGGCCTCGGTCCGCAGGGCGACGGTGCCCTGCCCGCCCGCGTGCTTGAGCGCATTGGTGAGTCCCTCCTGCACGATTCGGTAGGCCTCGCGGGAGACGAGGGGCGGCAGGGACGCGGGATCGGTACCGAGGGTGGCGCCGATGCGCAACCCGCTCGCCCGGGTCCGGCGCAGGAGGCCGTCGAGGTCGGCCGCGAGGGTGGGTGCGGGTGCCGTACCGGGGGCGTCGCCGTCGCGTAGCACGCCGAGCACGGCGTCGAGTTCGCCCACCGTGCGCCGGGTGGTGTCCTCGATCGCGGCGAGCGCCTCGCGCACGAACTCCCGGTCCGTGTCGAGGACGCGGCGGGCCGCGCTCGCCTGGAGAGTGACGGCGCTCAGCGCGTGGCCCACGGAGTCGTGCAGTTCGCGGGCGAGCCGGTTGCGTACCGCGAGGTCGGCGGCGCGTGCCTCCGCGACGGCGAGCCGGTCCTCGGGGGTGGGCCCGAGCAGCGTGGGCGCCCAGTGCGCCAGGAGCGCGCTCGCGCCGGCCGCGCAGGCCGCGAGCGCGACGAGCATCGCGCCTCCGCCGATCGGCGAAAGCGCCAACGCCCAGGAGTGGTCGAGGACTTCGGGCAGCCCGACCCGGCTGTCGCGCAGCCCCGCGAAGACCGGCAGCGCCATCAGCACCGCCGCGAACGGCGGCACCGCGAGCGACATACCCGACACGATCCCGCCGAGGCCGAGGTGCAGGGTGAACCAGGCCGCCGTCCGTGCCCTCGCGGCCCGGGTCCGCGCTGGACCGTCGGCGAGCCGTTCCGCATCGATGCCGCACAGGGCGCGCGCGGCGCTCGCCTCCAGGGGCCGGGTCAGCGGAAACAGCGAGGTGAGGGCGGCGAGCGGCAACCCGACGGCGAAGGAGACGAGTTGCAGTGGGAACGAGCCGAATACGTTGCCCGCGCCCCCGACCGGTCCTACGACGACCGAGCCGACGAGGACGTACGGCATCGCGAGCGCGCCGCCCAGGATCAGATGGATCCAGCGACGGCGCGCCCGCCGACCGAACAGGAGACGGCCCCACTTCCTCACGGCGACGGGTGCCTGCCGACCGCGGCGGACCGCTCCGCGAGGAAGTGGGCGCCGAGGGCGGCCACGAGAATGCCGACGATCATCTGGACAGCGTAGGTGAGGCTCATCATCGGCGTGGGTCGGCTGGCGGTGTCCTCCACGCCGGGGAGCGACGCCAGCAGCATCCAGGCGCCCCAGCACGCCGCGGCACCCGAGCCCACCCACGCCAGGGCCAGCGGCACCGCGACGCGCAGCGCCCGGCCGCGCCGAAAAGCGAGCAGCCAGGCGCCGGTGACGCAGGCGATCAGGAATCCGAGGTGGAGGACCTCCATGAGGGAGGAGTCGGCGCCCCGGTCAGCGATACGTCCCCGGCTCAGTCCGGTGGTGGCCCCGCAGGACCACAGCAGCCGCAGGGTCGCCGGCCACAGCGCGAGGACCGCCGCGGCGACGGCCGTGGCGCGCTGCGTCGCCCCGGTGACGGAGGCCGGCAGTTCGCACACCCAGCCACGCCACAGACGGCCCCACCGGTCCCGCGCGTACAGCCCGAACAGTGTGCCCAGCGCCAGTCCCTGCACGATGAACCCGCTGTACACGACCCCGAACACCCACGCGTCGAGGAACGGTTTCCCTCCGCCGCCGGGGTTGTCGTCGAACGCCCTCACCACCAGCTGAAGCGGGAACCCGGTCATGATCGGTGCAAGCAGCCCGGTGGCCGGCCACATCGGCACCGCGAGCGTCCAGGCCGGCACGCGCAGGCCCCAGGGCCGGGTGAGCAGGAGGGACAGCACGATGACCGTGCCGTCCATCAGCACGGTGATGCCGTTGGCGACGGCCATGGTCGTCCGATGCGTCAGCAGCGGGCTCCCCTGCGGTATCCCGAGATGACTCCCGGCGATCCAGGCGACCTTGAGGCAGAGATACGGCAGGCACGCGACGACGGCGACGGAGCGCAGGAGCCGACGGGGCCGGCTCGGGCTGCCGGGGAAGCGGGGGCGGGTCACGGGATCGGGGAGGAGTAAGTGCGTCATACGCCCAGGTTCCCGGGCGTGCGCCTTCGGGCGCCTCCTGCACGACGACGATCCGCCTCCGCCGGGCGGGGGAGACGGAAGGGTGCCGGGGCGTATCGGGCGGCGCCGGACACCGCCGCCTTCATCCCTCCACCGTCAGCACGACCTCGTCGATCTCATGGCCCCGTGCGTTCGCGTACCCCCTGGTCCGCGTGGTCGGCCGGAACCCGCACTTGCGGAGCACGCGCAGCGACCCCTCGTTGTCGGCCGCGGCCCGCGCGTACAGCGGGCGTTCGGGTACCACGCCCAGCAGGGCGCGTAGGGCGGCCGTGGCGATGCCGCGTCCCCAGCGGGCGCGGTCGACCCAGTAGGTCACCTCGCGCTCGCCCGGCTCGCCGTACACCGCGGTGCTGCCCACCACGTCCCCGTCGGCCAGGATCGTGCGCACCACGGCGGACGAGGCGCGGATCCGCTGCCAGTGGGCGGCGAAGACGTCGTGGTCGGCCGGGTCCGGCGGGGTGAACGCTGCCATCCGGAGGGCCTCCGGATCGTTCATCAGCCGGTAGAAGACCGGCAGGTCGCTGTCGTGGACCTCGCGGAGCGCAACCTCCATGCCTCAGAGCCTCCGGGTGGCCAGGGTGAGACGGTCACGGGCGTCGAACAGCGCATCCTTGATCATCTGTTCGTGCGCGGGGGTCAGCCGGGCGACCGGGACCGAGCAGCTGATCGCGTCCCGGGCGGGTGTCCGGTAGGGGATGGCGACGCCGAAGCAGCGCAGGCCCAGCGTGTTCTCCTCACGGTCGACGGCGAAGCCCTGCTCACGGACCTGGTGCAGCTCCGCGATGAGCTTCTCCCGGTCGGTGATGGTGTGTTCGGTCAGCGCGGGCAGCGTCTCGGGCAGCATCTTGCGGACCTGCTCGTCGGTGTACGTACTCAGCAGTGCCTTGCCCAGTGACGTCGAGTGTGCGGGCAGCCGACGGCCGACCCGGGTGAACGGGCGCAGATAGTGCTGCGACTGGCGGGTCGCGAGGTACACCACGTTCGTACCGTCGAGCCGCGCCAGGTGGATAGTCTCCGTCGTGTCGTCCGACAGCCGGTCGAGCGTCGGGCGGGCCGCCGCCACCACCTCGTCGCCGTCGATGTACGACGTGCCGACCAGCAGCGCCCGCACCCCGATGCCGTACCGCGTGCCCGTCGCGTCGGTCTCCACCCAGCCCAGCTCCACAAGCGTGCGCAGCAGCATGTACAGGCTGGACTTGGGGTAGCCCACCGCCTCCTGCACGGCGGCCAGCGAGTGCATACCGGGGCGGCCGGCGAAGTACTCGAGCAACTCGACAGTCCGCACCGCGGACTTGACCTGCGCCCCGCCTGTCTCGCCTTCCGACATCGCCCTTGACCCCTTCGTTCGACGGGAATTACTCTCCGAGCCTCCGAGCAGTATTCATCATCAGAGACAGCGTTCAGTATATCGAACGAGCCTGGCGGACGGCGTACGTACTGCGGCATGACATCTGGAGGGGACCCGCGGTGGCAGCAGCACCAGTCTGGAGCGTCGACCCCCGTACCGGGAAGCAGCGTGAACAGGTTGCGGTGGAGGCCACGGCCCAGGAGGTGGACACCGCCGTCCGCGCGGCCCGCGCCGCGTGCGGAGCCCTCGCCGACCGTGCGGTCCGCTCGGCCTTCCTGCGCTCCGCCGCGGACGGTTTGGAGGCCGCCGGGGACCGGCTCGTCGAGGCGGCGGACGCGGAGACCGCGCTCGGACCGGTCCGGCTGACGGGCGAGCTCGCCCGGACCTGCTACCAGCTGCGCGCCTTCGCGGACATCGTCGACGAGGGCGCCTTCCTCGACATCGTGATCAACCACCCGGACGACACGGCGACCCCGCCGATCCCCGACCTGCGCCGCTACAAGGTCCCGCTGGGCGTCGTCGCCGTCTACTCGGCCTCCAACTTCCCGTTCGCCTTCTCGGTGGCCGGCGGTGACACCGCGAGCGCGCTCGCCGCGGGCTGCCCCGTCGTCGTCAAGGCCCACCCGGACCACCCGGCGCTCTCCGAACTGGTCGCGGCGACCTTGCGCCGGTCCGCCGGGCGGCACGGCATCCCGAGGGGCGTCATCGGGCTCGTCCACGGTTTCGAGGCGGGCATCGAGCTGATCAAGCACCCGCTGGTCGCCGCCGCCGGGTTCACCGGCTCCGTACGCGGCGGCCGTGCCCTCTTCGACGCGGCGGCGGGCCGTCCCGTGCCGATCCCCTTCCACGGCGAGCTGGGCTCGCTCAACCCGGTGGTGGTCACCGAGGCCGCCGCCGCCGAGCGCGCCGAGGCGATCGGTGCCGGGCTCGCGGGCTCGATGACCCTGGGGACCGGCCAGTTCTGCGTCAAGCCGGGTCTCGTGCTGGCCCCCACGGGTGCGGCCGGCGACCGCCTGGTGAAGTCCCTGACCGACGCCGTCGGTGACACCGAGGCCGGGGTCCTGCTCGACCACCGGATGCGCGACAACTTCATCGCCGGGGTCGCCGAACGGGCCGCGCTTCCCGACGTGGAGTCCCCGGTCACCGCCGGAGCGGGCGGCGAGCACACCGTCAGCGCGGGCTTCCTCACCGTCCCGGCCCGGCGGCTCGCCGCCGAAGGTGAGCACGACCTCCTTCTGGAGGAGTGCTTCGGCCCGATCACCGTCGTCGCACACTACGAGGACGAGGACGAGGTCAGGCGAGTCCTGGACCGGCTTCCCGGCAATCTCACCGCGACGGTGCACCTGTCGGCGGAGGAGGCCGCGGGTGAGGGCCGTGGTGCGGAGATCCTTGCGGAGCTGACCCCGCTGGCCGGGCGGGTCCTGGTCAACGGCTGGCCCACCGGGGTCGCGGTGGCGCCCGCGCAGCACCACGGCGGCCCCTACCCGGCGACGACCTCCACGTCCACATCGGTCGGCGGTACGGCCATCGAGCGGTGGCTGCGGCCCGTTGTGTACCAGGGCGCCCCCGAGGCGCTGCTGCCGCCGGAGCTGCGGGACGGCAACCCGCTGGGATTGCCGCGGCGGTTCAACGGCCGTCCGCAGAGGTGACCGTTCAGTTCTCCGTGCCGCTGTCGGGCGTATCCACTCACCGGAACCCAGGAACTGGGACACTCCCCCAATGGACGTGAAACTTCCCGAACTCCCCTTCCTGCTTCGCACGTACGGGCCCGACGGGAACTGGTCGTACGAGGACGGGGTGCTCACCGGCTGGGCGGGCGCCCGGCAGGACCGTTTCGTGCCGCCCACCGGTGAGTCCCTGGACGCCGCCTCCGACGCGCCCCGGCTGCTCGGGGCGCCGGAAGGGGACTTCCAGCTGATCGCCCGGGTCACGGTCGGCTTCGCGTCGGCCTTCGACGCCGGCGTGCTCTACGTCCATGTCGGCGAACGGTCCTGGGCCAAGCTGTGCCTGGAGTACTCACCGGATGTGCCGACCGTCTGCACGGTGGTCACCCGGGGGCATTCCGACGACGCCAACTCCTTCACCATGGAAGGCAGTTCGGTCTGGTTGCGGATCAGCAGAACGGGCCGGGCGTTCGCGTTCCACGCGTCGCGGGACGGGCAGCGGTGGACGTTCGTCCGTGTGTTCACGCTGGCCGGCGAGGAGCCGACCTCGGCGGCGCTGGTGGGCTTCATGGCGCAGTCGCCGGTGGGCGAGGGGTGCGTCGTCACCTTCGACCACCTGGAGTACCGGGACGCGTGGCCGGAGGGCCTGCGGGACGGTTCGTAGGGATCTGGCTGCGCAGGCGCAGGGCGGCCGGACCCGGTTCACCCGGACCCCCGACGCCATCCGAACGGAGGAACGTCCGCACCGGAACCCATGGCTGAGCCGGGCGCAATCCCGGCAAGCCGCTCACGCTCGCCGACCCGGCTCGGCACGCGGGCGTCACCGTGCGCACCCTCACCCGCCGCTTCCCCGCCGGCAGAGGGGCCGGCCCGGCGCGTACCGCACCCGGTTCGGCCGCCTCGGAACCGCGGCGGACCCCGGCACGTCTTCCGCTGCATGATCAAAGCGCATCGGACCATGGAGTCCCTGGTGATCAGGACCGCCCTGCCCATCGAGGCCGAAGCCGTCGCCGGGCTGATGGTGCGCGCCAGGTCCACGTACTACCCGGACGGTCTCCCGGATGCCGGCGCCGACTGGTCGGCCAGGTGGCGGGGGGCAATCGAGCGCCCCGACGGCCATGTGCTGTGCGCCGTCACGCAGGGGCGCATCGCCGCCGTCGCCTCCTTCCGTACTCCGGAGGGCGCCACCCCCGACACGGTCAAGCTCTTCCAGTTCCACGTCGACCCGGACCACTGGCGGCGCGGCATCGGCACCGCCCTGCACGCGGCCTGTGTCGAGGAGTGGCAGGCCGACGGACGGCGCACGGCCGTTCTCGACGTGCATGTGGACAACCGGCGGGCCCAGGCTTTCTACGCCCGCCAGGGCTGGGTCCCCGACCCGGAGATCCCGCCCGCCGAGGACGACCACCATCTCTTCCTCAGGTTCTCCGTGCCCGCGGAATGAACTCCGCTGCTTGAACGTTCACGTACTGGCGGAGAGAGAGTCTCCCTGCCCGTACGAGCCGGAGAGAAGCCGAAGACATGCGCGTCGAAATATGGACCGACATCGCCTGCCCCTGGTGCTATGTCGGAAAGGCCCGATTCGACAAGGCGCTTCAGGCCTTCCCGCACCGCGACGAGGTCGAGGTGGTGCACCGCTCCTTCGAGCTCGACCCGCACCGTGCCAAGGGCGATGTCCAGCCGGTCCTCACGATGCTGGCCAGGAAGTACGGGATGAGCGAGGCGCAGGCGCAGGCCGGGGAGAACAACCTGGGCGCGCAGGCCGCCGCCGAGGGTCTTGAGTACCGGACCACGGGCCGCGACCACGGCAACACCTTCGACATGCACCGCCTGCTCCACTTCGCCAAGGAGCAGGGGCGGCAGGACCAGCTGGTTGAGATCCTGTACCGGGCGAACTTCGCCGAGGAGCGGTCCGTCTTCACCGAGGCCGACGAGAGGCTGGTCGAGCTGGCCGCGGAGGCCGGGCTCGACGCCGAGGACGCCCGGGGAGTGCTCGCCGACCCCACCGCCTACGCCGACGCCGTGCGGGCCGACGAGCGGGAGGCCGCCGAGCTGGGCGCGAATGGCGTGCCGTTCTTCGTCCTCGACCGTACGTACGGTGTCTCCGGCGCCCAGCCCGCCGAGGTCTTCACCCGGGCACTGACCCAGGCGTGGGGCGAGCGCCCGCAGCTGAAGCCGATCGAGGACGCCGGAGCGGACGCCTGCGGCCCGGACGGGTGCGCGGTGCCGCAGCCTTGAGCAAGGGTGCAGGTCAGGGCGGACGTATAAGCGTTGCTTGAGGGAAGCAGGCAGAATTCCGCAATGGACCTGGAGTTCTCGCGGCCGCACAGTGGTGCCATGGAGACCTTCGAGACCCTCGTCCGTACCGAGTTCGCCCCGAAGAACACCTATCTGAACACCGCGAGCACCGGGCTGCTGCCCGCCCGCACGGTGGAGGCCATGCGGACCGCCCTGGAGTCGGCCGCCGCCGGGCAGCCGACCGACATGTTCGCCGATGTGGAGGCCGCCCGCGCCTCATTCGCCCGGCTGACCGGGGTTCCCGTCAGCCAGGTGGCGGCGGGGGCCTCCGTCGCCGTCTACACCGGGCTGATCGCCGCCTCGCTGCCCGAGGGTGCCGAGGTCCTCACGGCCGAGGCCGACTTCAGCTCCGTGGTGAATCCCTTCCACATGCGCCGTGACCTCCGGGTGCGTACCGTTCCCCTGGAGCGGATCGCCGAGTCCGTGCGGCCCACCACGGCCCTCGTCGCGGTCAGCGCGGCTCAGTCCGCCGACGGCCGGATCGCCGACCTGCCCGCCATTCGCGCGGCCGCCGGGGAACACGGTGCCCGTACGTATGTGGACGCCTCCCAGGCCGTCGGCTGGCTGCCGATCGAGGCCGCGAAGTACGACTACGTCGCCGCTGTCGCCTTCAAGTGGCTCGTCTGTCCGCGCGGAGTGGCCTTCCTGGTGGTCCCCGAGGACCTCGGCGGGCTCACCCCCGTCTTCGCCGGCTGGGTCGCGGGCGAGGCACCCTGGGACAGCTGTTACGGACCGGTGACCGAACTCGCCCGCTCGGCGCGGCGGTTCGACGAGAGCCCCGCGCTCTTCTCGTACGCCGGCGCCCGCCACTCCCTGGCGCTCCTGGAGGAACTGGGCGTGAAGCGCGTACAGGCCCACGACCTCGCCCTGGCCGACCGCTTCCGTGCCGGCCTGCGCGCCCTGGACGTCGAACCGGTTCCGGCCCCGGACTCCCCGATCGTCTCCGTCCCGGGTCTCGGCGTCCGCCTGCCGGAGCTCAGCCGGGCGGGAGTCGAGGTCTCCGACCGCGCGGGACATCTGAGGGCCGCCTTCCATCTGTACAACACGGCCGCGGACGTCGATCGTCTCCTGGACGTGCTGTCGGGCTGACCCTCCGACACGGCGCAGCCCGCCCGTCCGGCTGCGGACGGGCGGGCCGCTCGGAGCGTTCGCGCTCACCTCACCGGGGTGAAGTCCCTCGCCCCGATGTACGCGGGCCTCGGGACCGGCGCCGCGAAGGGCTCCACCGCGGTGTTCTCCACGCTGTTGAACACGATGAAGACGTTGCTGCGCGGGAACGGGGTGATGTTGTCGCCCGACCCGTGCATGCAGTTGCAGTCGAACCAGGTTGCCGAACCGGCCTTGCCGGTGAACAGCTTGATGCCGTACTGGTTCGCCATCGCGGTCAGCGCCTCGTCGGACGGCGTACCCGCGTCCTGCATCTGCAGCGACTTCTTGTAGTTGTCCTTCGGCGTGGCACCCGCACAGCCGAGGAACGTCCTGTGCGACCCCGGCATGATCATGAGGCCGCCGTTGGTGTCGTAGTTCTCGGTCAGCGCGATCGAGACGGACACCGTCCGCATGTTCGGCAGACCGTCCTCGGCGTGCCAGGTCTCGAAGTCGGAGTGCCAGTAGAAGCCACTGGCCCCGAAGCCCGGCTTGATGTTGATCCTCGACTGGTGGACGTACACGTCCGAGCCGAGGATCTGCCGGGCCCGCCCGACGACGCGCTCGTCGCGGACGAGGCCCGCGAACACTTCGCTGATCTTGTGGACCTCGAAGACGGACCGGATCTCCTTGGACTTCGGCTCCACGATCGACCGCTCGTCGGTGCGGATCTCCGGGTCGGTGACCAGCCGCTGCAGCTCCTGCCGGTAGACGGCGACCTCGTCCGCGGTGATCAGTTCGTCGAGGGCGAGGAAGCCGTCGCGCTCATAGGCCTGCAGGTCGGCGACGGGGATCGGCCCGGGCGTGGCGGGCGACCCCCAGACGACGGGGTCCTGACGGGGGACGGACACCTCGGTGGTGCCGCGGCTGGGATAGAGATCGGTGACGGTGGTGGTCACGGTCATTCACACCTCCTCGGTGAGCAGCGGGTAGACGCCGTTCTCGTCGTGGTCCTCCCGTCCGGTCACGGGCGGGTTGAAGACGCAGATGCAGCGGAAGTCCTGCTTGACCCGCAGCGTGTGCCGCTCGTGCCCGTCCAGGAGGTACATGGTCCCGGGCGTGATTGTGTACGTCTTCCCGGTCTCCTGGTCGGTCAGCTCGGCCTCACCCTCGACGCACACGACGGCCTCGATGTGGTTCGCGTACCACATCGACGTCTCCGTGCCCGCGTACAGGATCGTCTCGTGCAGGGAGAAGCCGACCTTCTCCCGGGCGAGGACGATGCGTTTGCTCTCCCAGGTGCCGGACGCGGCCTTGACGTGGCGGTCGGTGCCTTCGATGTCCTTGAACGAACGGACGATCACGGTGGTACGTGCCTCCTTGTCGGGGTGGTTTCAGACGGTCTCGCGCACGGCGCGGGCGAGGACGCTCAGGCCCTCGTCCAGCTCGTCAGGGGTGACGGTGAGGGCGGGCAGCAGTTTGAGGACCTCGCTCTCGGGGCCCGAGGTCTCCACGAGCAGCCCGAGGTCGAAGGCGCGGCGGGCGATGCGCTCGGCACGCTGCTTGTCGTGGAACTCCAGGCCCCAGACCAGTCCGCGCCCGCGGTACTCCTTGACGTCGGCGAGGTTCTCCTCGGTGATCGAGATCAGCGCCTGCTCGACCTGCTCGCCGCGGGTGCGCGTCTGCTTCTCCATGGCGGACCCGTCGGCCCAGTACGCCTCCAGGGCGGCGGTCGCCGTCACGAACGCGGGGTTGTTCCCCCGGAAGGTGCCGTTGTGCTCGCCCGGCTCCCAGACGTCCAGCTCGGGCTTGAACAGGCAGAGCGACATGGGCAGTCCGTAGCCGCTGATGGACTTGGAGACCGTGACGATGTCCGGCGTGATCCCCGCCTCTTCGAAGGAGAAGAAGGCGCCGGTGCGTCCGCAGCCCATCTGGATGTCGTCGACGATCAGCAGCATGTCGCGGCGCGCGCACAGATCGGCGAGCCCCCGCAGCCACTCTGGCCGGGCGACGTTGATGCCGCCCTCGCCCTGCACCGTCTCGACGATGACGGCGGCGGGCTGGTTGAGCCCGGAGCCCTGGTCCTCCAGGAGCCGCTCGAACCACAGGAAGTCCGGGACCCGGCCGTCCAGATAGTGGTCGAAGGGCATCGGCGTCCCGTGCACGAGCGGTATGCCCGCGCCGGCGCGCTTGAAGGCGTTGCCGGTGACCGCGAGGGACCCCAGGGACATCCCGTGGAAGGCGTTGGTGAAGGACACGATGGCCTCGCGCCCCTTCACCTTGCGGGCCAGTTTGAGCGCGGACTCCACGGCGTTGGTGCCTGTGGGGCCCGGGAACATGACCTTGTACGGCAGATCGCGCGGCCGCAGGACGAGGTCCTGGAAGGTCTGGAGGAAGGAACGCTTGGCGGTGGTGGACATGTCGAGCCCGTGGGTGACGCCGTCCCGCTCCAGATAGTCGATCAGCGCCCGTTTCAGCACGGGGTTGTTGTGGCCGTAGTTGAGTGATCCGGCGCCGGCGAAGAAGTCGAGGTACTCGTGTCCGTCCTCGTCGTACATGCGGCTGCCGTGCGCGCGGTCGAAGACGGTGGGCCAGCCGCGGCAGTAGCTGCGCACCTCCGACTCCAGGGTCTCAAAGACGCTGAGGTCGGGCTGGGTGATGGTCACGGCTCAAACGCTCCTCGGTGCGTGGGGGAGAGGGGGAGGGGGAGTGTGGGGGTCAGACGGAGAGGGGGCCGATGCGGTAGAGGACCTCGGGGTTGTGCGGCCCGTCGGGGAACTGGCTCGTCTCGAAGAGGACCTCGCGTTCCACGTCCGCACCGTGTCGGCGGGCGTAGGACGTGAACAGGCGCTCGGAGGCGGTGTTGCCCGGGGTGATCGTCGTCTCGATCCGGGTCACACCGTGCTCGGCCCTGACCCGCGCCGTGAGCGCGTCGAGCAGTTGCGCCGCGAGTCCGCGCCCGCGGTGGGAGGCGTCGACGGCCACCTGCCAGACCAGGAGGGTGCGCGGGTGGTCGGGCCTCAGGTACGCCGTGACGAAGCCGACGGGCCGCCCGTCGGGCTCGGCCCGCGCCACCGCCGAGGTGCCCGCGAAATCACGGCACCACAGCAGATAGCTGTAGGAGGAGTTCAGGTCGAGCTCTCCGGAGTCCTTGGCGATGCGCCAGAGCGCGGCCCCGTCCGCCGTCTCCGGACGGTCGATCCGCAGTCCCTTCCGCATTTCCAGGATTTCCGCTTGCAGGTCTGCTTGTGCGGCGGTCATGCGGATTGAATTTACCCATGGAAATTGGAAAATGCATCGCTGGAGGGGGTTACGGATGAGCGATCCATGTGTTATTGCGCGTGCGCGCGCGTTCGCGTGAAGGTGAGAAGATTTGCCCATGTATGACCGGAAAATACAGGCCAAAAGGGGTGCGATGTGGAGTCGATCACATGCCGGTAATCCCCGGGAGATCTGCCCGAATTACATCGGTTCGCGTTCGCAGAATCTTTGCGTTTAGGTCCGGAAAAAGCGGGCAGAAGAATGTGGGAAGCTGCCCACCGGGGATTTAATGAAAAAGGGAGCCGGGGGAGCCGGAAAGTAATGCCGATTTCAGGCGCCGGTCACTCCGTCGATAGTCTCCCGCAGTATGTCCGCATGGCCGTTGTGGCGGGCGTACTCCTCGATCATGTGCACGTACGTCCAGCGGAGGCTGACCTCACGAAGGTCCGCCGCGTGCTCCCGGATGATCACGTTCGGCGTCGTCGTGCCGGGCCCGGCGCATCCATGGATCGCGCCCGCAGCGGCAGCGGCGCCTCACTCTGTGTGACCGCGGTCGAGGGTGAGGCGAGGCTGAACCGTATGTGATTTGCCCCTCTTGCCATCGATGCCTGAGGCGTAACCGTCTCGTAGCCATCGGATTGATTTGAGGGACTCAAACTTCTCCTTATAATCGGAACCCACAGCTCCCCCATAGACCCCTAGAGAGGTCCTCCGTGAACACGCTCCTCGGGCGCCGGGCCCGCATCCTGGCCGCCACCACCGCGACGGCCGGTGTGATGCTCGTGGCCGGCTGCACCTCGAGCGGCAGCGGCGGTGGTGCCGGCAAGGCGGCGGGCGGCGTCCAGGTCGTCAAGGCGGGCCAGCTCACCACCTGCACACACCTGCCGTACCCGCCCTTCCAGTCGGAGATCAACGGCAAGGTGCAGGGCTTCGACGTCTCGCTGATCGACCTGGTCGCCAAGGGCCTCGGCGTGAAGCAGCAGATCCTCGACACGCCCTTCGAGAACTTCAAGACCGGCGCGTTCCTGAACTCCGGCCAGTGCGACCTGGCGGCGGCCGGTATGACCATCACGCCCGAGCGCAAGAAGAACGTCGACTTCTCCGACCCGTACTTCGACGCCACCCAGGCCGTCCTGGTCAGCAAGAAGAGCGGCATCGGCTCGCTCGCCGACGTGAAGGCCAAGGGCAGGAAGCTCGGCGTCCAGGCGCAGACCACCGGCGAGGACTACGCGAAGAAGCAGGGCTTCGACCCCATCTCCTTCGAGTCCTCCGACGCCGTCATCAACGGTCTTCGCAGCGGCCAGGTCCAGGCGGTGGTCATCGACTACCCGGTCGTCCAGGGCTGGCTCAAGGACAAGGCCAACGCCGACGCCTTCAAGCTGGTCGGCAACCTCAACACCGGTGAGCAGTACGGCTTCACGGTGAAGAAGGGCAACGACAAGCTCCGCGCCGCGATCAACAAGGCGATCAAGGACGCGAAGGCCGACGGCACGTACAAGAAGCTGTACGAGCAGTGGATCGGCCCGTACAACCCCTCCCCGGCCTCGCCCTCCGCCTCATGAGTGGCACCACGGACACAGCCGAAACCGGATTCCAGCCGCGCAGAAGGGGCCTGACGCGACGTCAGAAGCGCAAGGTGTCGCGCGGCGTCCAGTACGCCGTCTTCGTCGCCGCCGTGATCGCCTTCGCGGTCACGGCGGACTGGGGGCGGCTGCAGAATCAGTTCGCACAGCCGGACATCGCGAAGCAGATGTTCCCGGACGTCATCACGCTGGCGCTGAAGAACACGGTGCTGTACACCGTGACCGGCTTCGCCGTCGGCCTGGTGCTCGGCATCGCCCTCGCCCTGATGCGACTGTCGTCCGTCGGCCCGTACCGCTGGGTCGCCGGCGTCTACATCGAGATCTTCCGCGGCCTGCCCGCCCTGCTGATCTTCATCTTCATCGGTGTGGCGGTGCCGCTGGCCTTCCCGGGCACGGAGATCGTCGGCGGCACCTACGGCAAGGCGGCCATCGCGCTCGGCCTGGTGGGTGCCGCGTACATGGCGGAGACCTTCCGTGCAGGCATCCAAGCGGTGCCCAAGGGCCAGATGGAGGCGGGCCGTTCGCTGGGCTTCTCGCCCGCCCGGGCCATGGTCTCGATCATCATCCCGCAGGCGTTCCGGATCATCCTCCCGCCGCTCACCAACGAGTTCGTCCAGCTCTTCAAGGACTCCTCGCTGGTCCTGCTCCTCGGAGTCACGCTGGAGGAGCGCGAACTGTCCAAGTTCGGCCGGGACCTGGCCAGCACGACAGCCAACTCCACCCCGATCCTGGTCGCCGGCCTGTGCTACTTGCTGGTCACGATCCCGCTCGGCTTCGTCGTACGCCGCCTGGAGTCCAAGGCCCGGGAGGCCGTCAAGTGAGCAGTTCCGCAGAGATCCGGATCCGGGACCTGCACAAGTCCTTCGGCGACAACCAGGTGCTGCGCGGCATCGACCTGGAGATCGGCCAGGGCGAGGTGGTCTGCGTCATCGGCCCGTCCGGCTCGGGCAAGTCCACCCTGCTGCGCTGTGTGAACCTCCTGGAGGAGCCCACCGAGGGGCAGGTCTTCGTCGGCGGCACCGAGGTGACCGACCCCGATGTGGACATCGACGCCGTACGCCGCCGTATCGGCATGGTCTTCCAGCAGTTCAACCTCTTCCCGCACCTCACCGTGACGGAGAACCTCACGCTGCCGCAGCGCCGGGTTCTCAAGCGGAACAAGGCGAAGGCCGCGGCGATCGCCGCCGAGAACCTGCGACGCGTGGGCCTCGCGGAGAAGATGGACGCGTACCCTTCCTCCCTCTCCGGCGGCCAGCAGCAGCGTGTCGCGATCGCCCGTGCGCTCGCCATGGGTCCCGAGGTGATGCTCTTCGACGAGCCGACCTCCGCGCTCGACCCCGAGCTGGTGGGTGACGTTCTCGCCGTGATGCGGATGCTCGCGGACGAGGGCATGACGATGATGGTGGTCACCCATGAGATGACCTTCGCCCGGGAGGTCGCCGACCGGGTCGTCTTCATGGACGGCGGCGTGGTCGTCGAGGAGGGCACGCCCGACCGGGTCATCGCAGACCCCCGCCACGAGCGCACCCGGCACTTCCTCTCCCGGCTACTCGACCCCGCGATGGCCGAGGTCGAGGAGGAGATTTCCGGCCGGGTGGGTGGAGGCGAGTAGCACCGAATTAAGGTTCGGTACATGAGCGATCACGCGGTGCTGCACGTGAAGGGGCGGGTGCTCGTCGGACCCGAGGAGGTCCGCGACGAGGTGTGGGTGGTCGGCGGACGGATCTCGTACGACCGCCCCGCCGGCGCCCGGGACGTCCGAACCGTCCAGGGCTGGGCGCTGCCCGGTCTCGTCGACGCGCACTGTCATGTCGGCCTCGACGCCCATGGCCCGGTCCCGGAGGACGTCTCGGAGAAGCAGGCGCTGACCGACCGGGACGCGGGCACCCTGCTGATCCGTGACGCGGGCTCCCCGTCCGACACACGCTGGATCGACGACCGCGACGACCTGCCGAAGATCATCCGGGCCGGCCGCCACATCGCGCGCACCCGCCGCTACATCCGCAACTACGCCTGGGAGATCGAGCCGGACGACCTGGTCGCGTACGTCGCCCAGGAGGCCCGGCGCGGTGACGGCTGGGTCAAGCTGGTCGGCGACTGGATCGACCGGGAGGCCGGGGACCTGACCGCGTGCTGGCCGCGGGAGGCGGTCGAGGCGGCGATCGCGGAGGCGCACCGGCAGGGCGCGCGTGTCACCGCGCACTGCTTCGCCGAGGACTCGCTGCGGGACCTGGTCGAGGCGGGCATCGACTGCATCGAGCACGCGACGGGTCTCACGGAGGAGACGATTCCGCTGTTCGCGGAGCGGGGCGTCGCGATCGTCCCGACCCTCGTGAACATCGCCACCTTTCCCAGGCTCGCGGACGGCGGGGAAGCGAAGTTCCCGCGCTGGTCGGCACATATGCGACGGCTGCACGAGCGGCGGTACGACACCGTGCGGGCCGCCTACGACGCGGGAATCCCGGTGTACGTCGGCACCGATGCGGGCGGCTCGCTGCCGCACGGGCTGGTGGCGGCCGAGGTGGCCGAGTTGGTGACCGCGGGGATCCCGCCCGTCGAGGCGCTGTCGGCGACCGCGTGGGGCGCCCGCCGGTGGCTGGGGCGGCCCGGTCTCGAAGAGGGAGCGCCCGCGGACCTCGTGGTCTACGAGGCGGATCCGCGCGCGGACGTACGGGTGCTGGCGGCGCCGCGACGGGTGGTGCTGAACGGGCAGGTGATCGAGTAGACGCCGCTCAGGCACCGCATAGGCGTCGCACTGACGCCTAGGGCATCCCGGTCACGCCTCCGTGAACCCGCTGAGCGCGAACGTGGCGGAGGTGAAGGGGACGGTGACGCTGGCCGACGTGTCGTGCGAGGCGCCGTCGGCGGCGCCGGACACGTCCGCCGCGCGGATCACGTCCGCCGGGTCGGCCGCGCCGGTCGCGTCCGTCGCTTTCGGGACGGCCCCCGCGCAGGACTCGAGGCCGCAGGGGCGCCCGCAAAGGCCGGTCTGGCGCAGACCGGGGGCAGTTCGGCGACGCCGTATGTCGTGGGCGGGGCGGTTGCCCTGTTGGCGGTGGGCGGCGGAGCGGTGGGGGTGGCACGCCGCCGCCGGGGCTGAGGCCGAGGGTTTCGCCCCCGCGCGCCGACCCCGCCGGGGGGCCGGGCCACCTGGTCCCCGTGCCCCGGGCTCCGGGGGCGGAGCCCGGGGCACGGCGGGCGCAGTTTCACCGCCCCGCCCGTGTCACCGCCCGGTCCAGCGCCCGCAGGAAGCGGTCCATCGTCGGCCGGTCCCGTACCGCGAGCCGCAGCCACTCCTCGTCCAGCCCGGGGAACGTGTCCCCACGCCGCACCGCGAACCCGAGGTCCCGCAGATGGCGTCGCACGGCCGCCGCCCTGGGCAGCCGGACCAGCAAGAACGGCCCCCGGGCGGGCTCGGCCACGTAGAGCCCGGCGGACCCGAACTCCCGCAGGCCCGCCACCAGATGCGCCCGGTCCGCGGCGACACGGTGTGCCGCGTGCGCCGCCTCAGCCAGTGCCCGGGGCGACACGCATGCCTCCGCCGCCGCGAGCGCGGGCGTGGACACCGGCCACAGGGGCTGCGCCCGCTCCAGCTCGGCGATCGTCCCGGGGTCGGCGAGGACGTAGCCGATGCGCAGGCCGGCCAGCCCCCACGTCTTGGTCAGACTGCGCAGGACCACGAGACCGGGCACGTCGGTGCGGCCCGCCAGCGCCTCGCATTCCCCGGGAACCGCGTCCATGAACGCCTCGTCGATCACCAACGTCCGGCCGGGGCGCGCCAGTTCGGTGATCACGGCCGCGGGGTGCAGCACCGACGTCGGGTTCGTCGGGTTGCCGATCACCACCAGGTCCGCGTCGTCCGGGACCAGCGCCGCATCCAGGCGGAAGCCGTCCGATTGACGCAGCAGGACCCGGTCCACCGTGTGCCCGGCATCGCGCAGCGCCGCCTCCGGCTCGGTGAACTGCGGATGCACCACGACCGCCCGGCGCACCTTCAGAGCCCGGGCGAGCAGCACGAAGGCCTCGGCCGCGCCCGCCGTGAGCAGGACACGCTCGGCCGGCAGCCCGTGCCGCGCCGCCACCGCCGCCCGGGCGGCCCGCCCGTCGGGGTAGGCCGCGAGCCCGCCCAGCGACCCGGCGATCACCTCGCGCAGCCACGCCGGAGGCGTGTCGGCGCGTACGTTCACCGCGAGGTCGGTCAGCGCCGCCCCGCCGTCACGGACCTCGGCGTCCCCGTGGTGCCGCAGATCGTGCACGTCGGCAGCGGACCCGGTCTCAGTGCGTGTGGGAATGTGCATGGCCGCCGTGGTGCCCCTGGTGGTGATGGCCGTGACCGTGGTGGTGGCCGTCGTCGTCCGGGTGGAAGTGCGGCTGCTGCGGCAGCCCCACCTTGTCCTCGAACCCCGGCAGCGCGATGCGGTACACGCACGAGTCGCAGTTCATCCGCAGATCGCCCTTCACCGCCTCCTCGTACCGCTCCATCACCAGGCCGACCAGCTCCGGCTCCGGCCCGATGACGTCCGCCGAGCGCACCTCGATCTCCGGGTGCGCCGCCGCCCAGCCCTCGGTCTGCTGCTGCACGCGGTCCGGCAGGATCCCGGTGAACAGGAAGTACGGCAGGACCACGATCCGGCGTGCCCCAAGCCGCGCGCACCGGTCCAGGCCGCTCGGCACGTCCGGCGCGGCCAGCGACACGAACGCCGTCTCGACACCCGCGTACCCGCGCCCCTCCCACAGCAGCCGCGCCGCCTTGTACACCTCGGCGTTGGCGTCCGGGTCGGTCGAGCCGCGCCCGACCAGCAGCACGGTCACATCGGCCCGGTCCGCGGGAGTGCGGGCGGTGCCTCCGAGAGCCTCGTCCAGACGCCGCTCCAGGACCGACAGCAGCGCAGGGTGCGGGCCCAGCGGACGCCCGTACGTGTACGAGATTCCTGGGTGCCGCTCCTTCTCCCGGGCCAGTGCCGCCGGGATGTCCCCCTTGGCGTGCCCGGCGGACACCAGCATCAGCGGAACGGCGGCGAATCGGCGTACCCCGCGCTCCACCAGCTCGGTCACCGCTTCGCCCAGCGGCGGCGGCGACAGCTCGATGAAACCGCCCGCGACGGGCAGTTCGGGGTGGCGGCGTCCCAGCTCCCGAACGAAGTCGCGGAACGCCTCGGCTCCGGCCTCGTCCCGGGTGCCATGGCCGGCGATGAGCAGGGCGGGCGGCGGGGTGGTCACGGCATCTCCTTTGAAATGGGGTGGTACAGCAGGGCGTTGAGCGCGGCGGCGGCGACCGCCGAACCGCCCTTCTCGGACACGTTGCTCACGGCCGGCAGTCCGCTCTCACGCAGCGCGGCCTTGGACTCGGACGCACCGACGAAACCGACGGGCAGACCGATGACCAGCGCGGGCGAGGCGTCGAGCTTCAGCAGCTCCTCCAGGGCGGTCGGCGCGCAGCCGATCACCCAGAGCGCTCCGGGGCCGACGTCCTCGTAGGCCAGCCGGATCGCATGCGCCGAACGCGTCAGTCCCGGGCCGGACTTGGCGTCCTTGAGGCGGCAGACGGTGTCGCGGCGGGTGATCCCGGCCGCGACCATCTCCACGTCCACCACCACCGGCGCCCCGTCGTGCAACGCCGCGTGCGCCGTCCTCAGATCGGTCTCGTCCATGACGAGGTCGGCCGCGTAGTCGAGGTCGGCGGCGGAGTGGATGACGCGTTCCACCACCGCCCGGGTCAGCGGCGCGAAGTGCGAGGTGTCCAGGCGGGTGCGCAGCCGCCGGAAGGACTCCTGCTCGATCGGGTGGACCACACGGTTCACCGGTCGGCCTCCTGTCGGTTGTCCTGCCAGCGGTAGCCGCGAGGCGTCACCATGCGCCCCGCGATCTCCCGGGTCGCCGTGTTGCCCACGGTCACGACCGTCATCATGTCGACCGTCGCCGGGTCGAGCGCGGCCAGTGTCGTCACACGGCTGGATCCGTCCGGCCGCGACGCGTTCCGTACGACACCGACCGGCGTCGTCGGCGCCCGGTGCCCGGCCAGGATCGCGAGCGCCTTCGGCAGTTGCCAGTCCCGGCCCCGGCTGCGGGGGTTGTAGAAGGTCACGACGAGGTCGGCCTCGGCCGCGGCCCGCACCCGCCGCTCGATGACCTCCCACGGGGTGTGCAGGTCGGACAGGCTGATCGACACGTGGTCGTGGCCCAGCGGAGCGCCGAGGATCGCGCCCGCGGCCAGGGCGGCCGTCACCCCGGGCACCCCGACCACGTCGATGTCGTCGGACGCCTCGGCCAGCGCGGGCGAGGCCATGGCGTACACACCGGCGTCCCCGCTGCCGATCAACGCGACCGCGTGCCCCCTGCGGGCCTCCGCCACGGCCGTGCGTGCCCGTTCCTCCTCCGCGCCGAGCCCCGACTCCAGGATCCGTGTGCCGGGACGCAGCAGATCGCGGATCTGGTCGACGTACTGGTCGAGCCCGACGAGCACGGAGGCACGCCGAAGCTCTGCCTTGGCGCGCGGTGTCAGCAGGTCACGGGCACCCGGCCCGAGCCCGACGACGGCCAGCCGCCCGCGCCCCGGCCTGCGAACGACGGCGCAGGTCGCCATGGCGGGATTCGCGGCCGACTTCCGCTTCGGAACGAGGAGTTCGCCGCCTCGTACGAGCGCGGCGGCCTCCGCGACGGACGGCGTGCCGACGGCGGCGAGCGGCGCGTCGGAGGGGTTCGGCACGTCGACCGCCGCCAGCTCCTCGGCGGAGAAGGTCACCAGGGGCAACCCCAGCCGTTCCGCCGCCTCGACGATGCCGGGCTCGTCGGCCTTGGCGTCGACGGTGGCGAACTCGGCGAGCGACGCGGCGGAGAGTCCGGCGTCCCGCAGCGAACCCTCCACGAGCCCCAGGATCTCGTCGGCGGAAGCGCCCCTGGAGGCGCCGACGCCGACGACGAGGGTGGGCGGCCGCAGCACGGCCTCGCGTTCGGCGGGCTGCACCAGGGCGTCGGTGACGCGGACGGTGTACGCGCCCTCGGCGGTGACGGACAGCGCCGGCAGCGGCCAGCTCACCTCCGCCTTCAGGGCGACCGGCTCCCCGTCCAGCAGCGCCCGTGAGACGCCGGCGACATCGCCCTCCGCCGGGAACCCGAGCGTGTCGAGGCCCGGCAGTCCCACGGAGTCCGTCGCGGTCGTCACCACGGGCTGCGCGCCGAGCACCTCGCCGACCTCACCGGCGAGTTCGTTCGCCCCACCCGCGTGCCCGCCCACGAGGGACACCGCGAACCGGCCGCCCTCGTCGACGCACACCACTCCCGGATCGGACGTCTTTTCGCCCAGCAGCGGGGCGAGCAGACGTACGACGGCCCCCGTCGCCAGGAAACACACGAGCTGCTCGCACTCCGCGAAGGCGGCCCGTACGGCGTCGCCGACGGGGCCGTCGTACACGCGCGCCCGGTCGGGCCACGCCGTGGCCAGCCGGTCCCGCGCAGCCGCCCCCGCCGCGGTGGCGGAAATGAGGCCGATCACTGAGGAACTCCTTCGGTACGCGCCGGAGGCCGCGTGCCCCACAGCAGGAAAACAGGGTTGGTCGCCGCCAGCCGGGTCACATCCCCCGGCAGCGGCGCGAGCCGCGACGACTGCAGCAGCACGCCGTCGCAGGAGAACCCGGCCTTGACGAGCGCCTCGCGCGCCGCCGGCACGCGGTCCAGCGCGGCCATGGCGACCACCACCGCCCGCCGGGCGCGCCACGCGCACGCGGTCACGATCGCGGGCATTTCCCGGCCGCCGCCGCCGACGAACACCGCGTCGGGGTCGTCGAGACCGTCCAGCACGTCGGGCGCGGCCCCGTGCACGACCCGCACGTCCACGCCGTGCGCCGCCGCATTGGCCCGGATGCGCTCCACCCCGTCCCGGGACTTCTCGACCGCGGTGACGGCGGCGCCCAGCCGGGCGCACTCCACGGCGACCGACCCGGAGCCGGCGCCGACGTCCCAGATCAGCTCCCCGAGTCGCGGACCCAGCCGGGCCAGGGCGAGTGCACGCACCTCGAACTTGGTGATCATCGAGTCCCGGTGGGCGAACTCGTCCTCCTCCAGGGCCCATCGGGACGGGCCGGACGGCGGCCCGGCGAGGGTGCGCACGGATCCCAGCGTCCGCGCCGTGTCGAGGCACAGCACCACGCTCACCGCCGCACCCCAGTCGCGCGCCGCGGCCCGAGCGGGCGTGATCCGCTCCACGCGCTCGTGCTCCGGATCGCCGAGCGCGCTCGCCACGACGAGGACGCGCTCGCCGGGATCCTCGGCGAGCGCCGCCCCCAGCTCGGCGGGACCGGCACCGGGTCCGGTCAGCACGGCGACCTTCGGACGAGCCCGGCAGACGTTCACCGCCGTACGCAGATCGCGCCCGTGCGCGCTCACCACCACCGCGTCGTCCCACGGCAGCCCGACGCGCCCGAAGGCAGCGGCCACGGAGGAGACGTCCGGCCTCACGTCGAGCCGTTCCGGCCCGAACCGTTCGGCCAGCGCCCGGACGATCCCGAAGAACCCGGGGTCCCCGGAAGCCAGCACGACGACCCGCCGCCCCTTGTCGAGGTAGCGCTCGATGGCGTCGAGCGCGGGCGCCAGCGGTCCGAGGACGATCCGCTCCGCGTCCGCAGGCAGCCGCGCGCCCTCCAGATGGCGCCGTGCGCCCACCACGAGGTCCGCTCCGGCCGGCACGTCGGCGGGAAGCGGCGCCCCGGTGCCCGTACCGACGACCGTGATCACGTGCTCGCGCTCCGGGCGCGCAGGGCCCTGCGGGCCTCGGGGTCGGCCTTGCGGTAACCGTGGAAGTGGCCGGGGTGGTAGAGGTGCGAGCGCGTGCCGTGCGCGTCGAGCGCCGGCCCGACCAGGAAGAGCGTGTGCTTCCAGAGCTTGTGCTCCTTGACCGTCTCCTCCAGCGTGCTGATCGTGCACTTCACGACCAGTTCCTCGGGCCAGGTCGCCTGGTACGCGATCACCACCGGGGTGGTCGTCGGGTAGCCGCCTTCCAGCAGCTCCCGCACGAGCTGGCCGCTGCGGGCCGCCGACAGGAAGATCGCCATGGTGGTGCCGTGCCGGGCGAACTCGCGTACCTCCTCCCCGGGCGGCATGGGTGTCTTGCCGCCGCCGAGCCGGGTGAGGATCACGGACTGCGCGACCTCGGGGACGGTCAGCTCCCGCTGGGCGAGCGCGGCGACGGCGGAGAAAGACGAGACGCCCGGGACGACCTCCGTCTCGATGCCGATGGCGGCACAGCGGTCCAGCTGCTCCTGCGTGCCGCCCCACAGGGCCGGGTCGCCGGAGTGGATACGGGCCACGCGCAGGTCCTCTTCCTGAGCGCGCCGGTAGACGGCGACGACGTCCTCGAGGGACAGGGCGGCCGAGTCGAGGATCTCGGCGTCCTCGCGCGCGTGCTCGAGGACCTCCGCCTGCACCAGGCTGGCCGCCCAGATCACGACGTCGGCCTCGGCGATGGCGCGCGCGGCACGGAACGTCAGCAGATCGGCGGCGCCGGGGCCGGCACCGACGAAGGTCACCTTGCCGGTGATGGCATCGGCCATGACAATCGGTCCTCTCCTACGAAAACTCGGGTGGTGCGAAACGCCGGTGCGCACACGGCCGCCGGTCCTGTGCGCACCGGGGCCGATCGGATAGCAAAGGCATATGGCGGTCTTCGTCGCGCTCGGCGCGTTCCTGATGACGCTGGCGGGCGGCTGGACGGCACAGCGCGTGACCGACCGCCGCCATCTCGTCCTGGGCCTGGCCGGCGGGCTGATGCTCGGCGTGGTGGGCCTGGATCTGCTGCCGGAGGCGCTGCACGCGGCGGGTGGCCAGGTGTTCGGCGTACCGGCCGCGCTGCTGCTGTTCGTGGCCGGCTTCCTGCTGGCCCATCTCGTGGAGCGCCTGCTGGCCGCGCGGCGCGTCTCCCACGGAGCCGACGAGCACGAACACCGCGCGCCCGAAGTGGGCCTGGCGGCGGCCGCGGCGATGGTCGGGCACAGCGCCATGGACGGCATCGCGATCGGCGCCGCGCTCCAGGTGGGGGGCGGCATGGGCGCGGCGGTCGCACTCGCGGTCATCGCGCACGACTTCGCGGACGGCTTCAACACCTACACGATCACGAGCCTGTACGGGAACGCGCGCCGCAAGGCCGTCACGATGCTGGTCGCCGACGCGACGGCACCCGTCCTCGGCGCCGCGTCCACCCTGGCGTTCACGATCCCGGAGCAACTGCTCGGCGGCTATCTGGGCCTGTTCGGCGGAGTGCTCCTGTATCTCGCGGCCGCCGAGATCCTCCCCGAGGCGCACCACGTGCACCCCGCCCGCTCGACCCTGCTGTGCACGGTCGCGGGCGCGGCACTCATCTGGCTGCTGGTGGGGCTTTCGGGGTGATCTGCCCGCGGTCACAGTTTGCCGCCGCGGGTGCCGTCGCGCCGGGCGGGCGCGATGAGGGTCGACAAGTAGGGGAGCGGTTCGCCGTCGAGGTCGGCGGCCGGCCGGATGGACTCCTCGGGCAGTCCGAGCGCCGACCCCCAGACGGCGTCGTCGATGCGCCCGGTCTCGCGCAGCACCTCGGCGACCTCCTGCGCCTGCCGCCCGAACTTGTAGGCGACGACGGTGCCGGGCCCGCCGAGCGCCTCCTTGAGCGCGGTGGCCCCGGCGGTGACGGGCACGAGCGTGAGCGGCTCGGTGCCCTCGGTCAGCACTGCCCCCGAGCGCGCGGCGAGATCCTGCATCGCGGTGATTCCGGGCACGGTCTCGACGACGGTTCCCGGCACGAGCTCCTGAACGGTCTGCGCGAGATAGGTGAACGTCGAGTACACGTTGGGGTCGCCGATGGTGGCGAAGGCGACGGCGGTGTACCGCTCGAGGAGCCGGGCCACGCGCTCCCCGGCGGCGTCCCAGGCCGCCTCGCGGCGCGCGCGGTCGCTGCGCTCATTGAGCGCGAACACGACGCGCAGGACCTTCTCCTCGGGCACGTAGTGCAGCACGGTCGCCTCGGCGCGCCCGCGTTCCCCGCCGTCCTTTCCGTCGGATGCGGCCATGACGGGCACGACGACGACGTCCGCCGCGCGCAGAGCGTTGACGCCCTTGACGGTCACCAGTTCGGGGTCACCGGGGCCCACCCCGACACCGATCAGCCTGCTGCTCATGACGTCCGGCACCTCTCCACGAACCGACGGGCGACACCGGGCTCGGCGGCCCAGTGGGTGTGCAGATAACTCGCGTGCACACCTTGTTGTACGAAACCTTCGAGGCGCCGGTCAGGGGCGCGCACCCCCCAGGCGGGAGCCGCCCCCGCGCCGGGTTCGACGACGGTCCGGTGGAACTCGTGTCCGCGCATCCGCGTCCCGGCCGCCGCGAGGACGCCGTCGCTCACGGCCACGGCGTCCCGGTAGCCGAGGGTGAGCCGTTCATTCATGCGGGCGCTCGCGTCGAGAACACCGCACATCGGCTGCCCGTCCAGCTCCCGGCACAGATACAGCAGCCCGGCGCACTCGGCGGCAACGGGAGCGCCGCTCAGCGCGAGATCGGCGACGGCCTTGCGGAGCGGCTCGTTGCCGGACAGCTCGGACGCGTACACCTCGGGGAATCCGCCGCCCACGACCAACCCGCGTGTGCCCTCCGGTAGTTGCTCGTCCCGCAAGGGATCGAAGACGACGACGTCGGCTCCGGCGGCGGAGAGCAGCTCGGCGTGCTCGGCGTAGGAGAAGGTGAAGGCGGGGCCGCCGGCGACCGCGACCACCTCCCGCTCCTTCGTGGGGGTGGCCGGTGGGCGCCAAGGATCACCGGGCAGCGGCCCCGCACTGCGCGCCAGCGCGGCCAGCGCCTCCAGATCGCAGCCCGCCGACACCTGCGCGGCCATCGCCGCGACCGCCTCCACGGCCTCCGCCCGACGCTCCGCAACGGGTACCAGCCCGAGGTGACGGGACGGCGTGCCGACCTGCCGAGCCCGCCGCAAGGCGCCGAGCACCGGCACCCCGGCCGAGTCCAGTGCCTCGCGGAGAAGCGTCTCGTGCCGGTCCGACCCCACCTTGTTCAGAATCACGCCCCCGACCCGCACCTGCGGATCCCAGGACGCGAACCCGTGTACCAGCGCCGCCACCGACCGCGACTGCGACGACGCGTCGACCACGAGCACCACGGGGGCGCGCAGCAACTTGGCGACATGGGCGGTCGACGCGAGTTCACCCTCGCCGGCCGCCCCGTCGTACAGCCCCATCACACCCTCGACAACGGCGAGGTCGCAGCCCCGCGCTCCGTGCAGGAACAGCGGCGCGATCAGCTCCGGCCCGCACAGATACGCGTCGAGGTTCCGCCCCACGCGCCCGGTCGCGAGCGCGTGATACCCGGGGTCGATGTAGTCCGGTCCGGCCTTGTGCGGGGACACGGCCAGTCCCCGCCGGGCGAACGCGGCCATCAACCCCGTGGCGACGGTGGTCTTGCCGCTGCCCGAAGCGGGCGCGGCAATGACCAGCCGGGGCACGGACGTCACCACTCGATGCCCCTCTGGCCCTTCTGCCCGGCGTCCATCGGGTGCTTGACCTTGGACATGTCGGTGACGAGGTCGGCGAAGTCGACGAGTTTCCCGGGCGCGTTCCGCCCGGTGATCACGACATGCTGGGTGCCCGGCCGGTTGCGCAGTACGTCGACGACCTCATCGGCGTCGACCCATCCCCAGTGCATGGGGTACGCGAACTCGTCGAGCACGTAGAGGCGGTAGGTCTCGGCGGCCAGGTCCCGCTTGACCTGCTCCCAGCCCTCGCGGGCCTTGTCCTCGTTGTCCATCTGATCATCGCGCTGGACCCAGGACCAGCCCTCGCCCATCTTGTGCCAGGCCACGGTCCCGCCCTGCCCGGACGCCCCCAGCACCCGCAGCGCGTTCTCCTCGCCGACCTTCCACTTCGCCGACTTGACGAACTGGAACACCCCGATCGGCCATCCCTGGTTCCAGGCGCGCAGCGCGAGCCCGAAAGCCGCGGTCGACTTGCCCTTCCCGATGCCCGTGTGCACGACGACGAGCGGACGGTTGCGCCGCTGACGAGTCGTCAGTCCGTCGTCCGGCACCACACTCGGCTGTCCCTGCGGCATTACGCGGCCCTCCTCGCGGTCCTCTGCGTCCCCTGCACGTTCCGTACCAGCCCGGCGATGCTGTCCGCGCGCAGCTCGTCCAGCGTCACCGCCGTACCGTCCAGCTCACCGGCGAGCTGTTCGGCGAGCCCCAGCCGTACCGGGCCCGACTCGCAGTCCACGACGACGGACGCCACTCCGTCGGCGGCCAGCAGCCGCGCCGCGCGCGAGGACAGCGCCACCGGCTCGGCACCGCCCGTGGCCCGCCCGTCCGTCACCACCACGACCAGCGCCCGCCGTGCGGGATCCCGCAGCCGCTCGACCCGCAGCACGTCATGGGCCTTCAGCAGCCCGGCGGCCAGCGGTGTCCTGCCTCCCGTCGGCAGCGACTCCAGCCGGGCCGCGGCCGCGTCCACCGACGAGGTCGGCGGCAGCGCGACCTCGGCCGTCGAGCCCCGGAAGGTCACGAGCCCGACCTTGTCCCGGCGCTGATAGGCGTCGAGCAGCAGCGACAGCACTGCGCCCTTCACGGCGCTCATCCGCTGCCGGGCCGCCATCGACCCCGAGGCGTCGACCACGAACAGCACGAGGTTCCCCTCGCGCCCCTCCCGCGTCGCCTGCCGCAGATCGTCCCGGCGCACCACGAGTCCCGGCCCCGACCGCCCGCGCGCCAGCTGGTGCGGCGCCGCCGCCTGCACGGTCGCCGCCAGGTGCAGCTTGGTGAGGGCCCCCTGGGGCCGGCGCGCTCCGGTGGTGCGCCCGTGCTCGGTGCGGGCCCGCGAACGCCGTCCCGCGGCGCCCTCGCCCAGCCCCGGGACGGTCAGCGCCTTCGTACGAAAGGGCTCGGAGGCCCGTACGGGCTGCTGTTCCCCGGAGCCGGAGGCCTGAGGCTCCCCGCCCTCCCCGGCCTCGGGCCGCGCGCCGGTGTCCCCGCCCCCGGGGCCCTCCTCCGGCGACGGCTGCCCGCCACCCCCACCGGGCCCGTCCGGGTCCGGATCGTCGTCCTCCGGGCCCCCGAACTCCTGGAGAGTCTCGTCGAGTTTGTCCTCGTCGAGGCCCGGCGCGTCGAAGGGATTGCGCCGCCGCCGGTGCGGCAGGGCAAGCAGGGCCGCCTGCCGCACGTCCTCCGCGAGCACATCGGTCCGCCCGGCCCACGCCGCCAGCGCGGTGGCGGTACGCGCCATCACGATGTCGGCCCGCATGCCGTCCACCTCGAACGCGGCACAGGTCGCCGCGATCTGCCGCAGCGCCCCGTCCCCGAGCCGCACCGACGGAAGCAGCTCGCGCGCCCCCACGATCCGGGCCCGTACGGCGGCCTCCTCCTCGCCCCAGCGCGCCGCGAAACCGTCGGGGTCGTCGTCGTAGGCGAGCCGTCGCCGTACCACCTCCACCCGCTGGTCGGGCTCGCGTGAGGCCGACACCTCGACGGTCAGCCCGAACCGGTCGAGCAGCTGCGGCCGCAGCTCGCCCTCCTCGGGGTTCATGGTGCCGACGAGCAGGAAACGGGCGGCGTGCCGTACGGAGACGCCCTCGCGCTCCACGTACGAGGCACCCATGGCGGCGGCGTCCAGCAGCAGGTCGACCAGGTGGTCGTGGAGCAGGTTGACCTCGTCGACGTACAGGATCCCGCGGTGCGCGTCGGCCAGCAGCCCCGGTTCGAAGGCCTTCACGCCCTCGGCGAGCGCCCGCTCGATGTCCAGTGCGCCTACCAGCCGGTCCTCGGAGGCGCCGACCGGCAGCTCCACCATGCGGGCAGGCCGCTGTGTGCCGGCTCCCGCCTCGTGCGGCCCGTCCGGGCAGCCGGGATCCGGCGCCGCGGGATCGCACGAGAACCGGCACCCGGCGATCACGTCCACCCCCGGCAGCAGCGCCGAAAGCGCCCGCACGGCCGTGGACTTGGCGGTGCCCTTCTCACCCCGCACCAGCACCCCGCCGACCGCCGGAGACACGGCGTTCAACAGCAGCGCGAGCCGCAGGTCGTCCTGGCCGACGACGGCCGTGAACGGAAACGGAGTACTCACTTCTCGTCGCCCTCCAGGTCGCCCTCGAGTTCCAGGTAGGTGGCGCGCAGCCGCTCCAGCGTGTCCGCGTCCGGCTCGGCCCACAGGCCACGGTCGGCGGCCTCCAGCAGCCGTTCCGTGATCCCGCGCAGCGCCCACGGGTTGGACTTCTTCATGAAGTCCCGGTTCTCCGCGTCGAAGACGTACTCCGCGCTGAGCTTCTCGTACATCCAGTCGTCCACGACCCCGGCCGTGGCGTCGTACCCGAAGAGGTAGTCGACGGTCGCCGCCATCTCGAAGGCGCCCTTGTACCCGTGTCGCCGCATGGCCGCCATCCAGCGCGGATTGACCACGCGGGCACGGAAGACGCGGTGGGTCTCCTCGCCGAGCGTGCGGGTCCTCACCTGGTCGGGCACGGCGGAGTCACCGACGTACGCCTCCGGGCTGGCGCCCGTCAGGTGCCGCACCATGGCGACCATCCCGCCGTGGTACTGGAAGTAGTCGTCGGCGTCCACGAGGTCGTGCTCGCGGGTGTCGACGTTCTTCGCGGCCACGGCGATCCGCCGGAATGCCGTCTCCATGTCCCCGCGCGCGGCCCGCCCGTCGAGTCCGCGCCCGTAGGCATAGCCGCCCCACACCGCGTACACCTCGGCGAGGTCGGCGTCGGAGCGCCAGTTTCGGGCGTCGATCAGCGGCAGCAGACCGGCGCCGTACGCGCCCGGCTTGGAGCCGAAGACACGGGCGGTGGCGCGCCGGCGGTCACCGTGTTCGGCGGTGTCCTCGTCGGCATGGGCGCGCACGAAGTTCTGCCCGGTGGGCTCGTCCAGCTCGGCGACGGCCCGCACGGCGTCGTCGATGAGACCGACGACGTGCGGGAAGGCATCGCGGAAGAAGCCCGAGATACGGACGGTGACGTCGATGCGGGGGCGGCCCAGTTCGCCGAGCGGCACGATCTCGAAGCCCGTCACGCGGCGCGAGGCATCGTCCCAGACCGGACGGCAGCCGAGCAGCGCGAGGATCTCGGCGATGTCGTCGCCCTGGGTGCGCATGGCGGACGTGCCCCAGACCGTCAGGCCGACCGACTTCGGGTACTCGCCGGTGTCCTGCAGATAGCGGGCGACGAGGGAGTCGGCGAGCGACTGGCCGACCTCCCAGCTCAGACGCGACGGGATCGCCTTGGGGTCGACGGAGTAGAAGTTGCGGCCGGTCGGCAGGACGTTGACCAGGCCCCGGGTCGGGGAGCCGGACGGGCCCGCCGGGACGTAACCGCCGTCCAGCGCCCTGAGGATGTGGCCGATCTCGTCGGTGGTCCGGGCGAGCCGCGGCACGACCTCGGTGCAGGCGAACTCCAGGACGGCCGCGGCACCGGGGAGTTCGGTGCCGACCACGTCACGGATGAGAGCCGAGCTCTCGGCGGCGGCCCAGCCGCGCTCCTCCATGTCCTGCGCGATCCGCCGGCACAACTGCTCCAGCAGGTCGATCGCGTCCGCGGCCGTACGGGACGGACCGTCCACCAGGTCCGTCAGCTCGACCGGAACCTTCACCGGCGCACCGGGCTCGGCGAGCAGTTCCTTCTCCACCAGCCCGAAGTGCTCGGCCAGCGAAGCCCGCAGCCCCGGCAGCGCGTTCGCCTGCCCGCCCCACACCTGGGAGGCGCGCAGCACGGCGAGCACCAGGTTGACGCGCGGCTCGCCCACGGGACCGCCGCCCAGAATGTGCAGACCGTCCCGGATCTGCACGTCCTTGATCTCGCACAGATAGCCGTCGATGTGCATGACGAACTCGTCGAACTCCTCGTCGTCCGGCTGCTCGTCCACATGCAGGTCGTGGTGGAGTTCGGCGGCCTTCACGAGCGTCCAGATCTGGGCCCGGACGGTAGGCGCCTTGGCCGGGTCCAGGTCGGAGACGAGCGCGTACTCGTCGAGCAGCTGCTCCAGCTTGGCCAGGTCACCGTAGGTGTCGGCACGCGCCATCGGCGGTACGAGGTGGTCGACGACCGTGGCGTGCCCGCGCCGCTTGGCCTGGGTGCCCTCACCGGGGTCGTTGACGATGAACGGGTAGATCAGGGGGAGGTCGCCGAGGACTGCGTCCGGCGCGCAGCCCTTGCTCAGCCCGAGACCCTTGCCCGGCAGCCACTCCATCGTGCCGTGCTTGCCCATGTGGACGATCGCGTCGGCACCGAAGCTGTTCTCCAGCCAGCGGTAGGCCGCCATGTAGTGGTGCGACGGGGGCATGTCGGGGTCGTGGTAGATGGCGATCGGGTTCTCGCCGAAGCCGCGCGGCGGCTGGATCATGACCACGACGTTCCCGAACTGGAGGGAGGCGAGCACGATATCGTCCCCGTCGACGTACAGCGAGCCCGGCGGCTCGCCCCACGCCTCCAGCATGGCGTCCCGCAGCTCCGGCTCGAGCTTGCCGAACCAGGCCCGGTAGTCGGCGAGCGGCACGCGCGCGGGCGCGGCGGCCAACTGTTCCTCCGTGAGCCACTCGACGTCGTGGCCACCGGCCTCGATCAGCCGGTGGATCAACTCGTCGCCGTTGTCCGGGTATTGGGTGAGGGAGTACCCGGCGTCCCGCAGCGCGTCCAGCACCCGTACCGCCGAGGCGGGCGTGTCCAGGCCCACCGCGTTGCCGACGCGTGAGTGCTTGGTCGGGTAGGCGGTGAAGACCAGCGCGACCTTCTTGGCGCCGTTCTCCTTGTGCTTCAACCGGGCGTGCCGTACGGCGATCCCGGCGACACGGCCGGCTCGCTCCGGATCGGCGACGTACACGGGCACCTCGTCCGGGCCCTGCTCCTTGAAGGAGAACGGCACGGTGACCAGGCGCCCGTCGAACTCCGGGATCGCGACCTGCATCGCCGCGTCCATGGGGGAGAGGGCGGCGTCGGACTCGTCCCAGGCGGCGCGCGAGGAGGTCAGGCAGAGCCCCTGCAGCACCGGGACGTCGAGGTCGGCCAGCGCCCCGATGTCCCACGCCTCCTCGTCGCCGCCCGCCGAGGCCCCCGCGGCGTGCGTGCCGCCCGCGGCGAGCACGGTGGCCACGAGGGCGTCGGCCCGGCCGAGGATCTCGTACAGGCCAGCCTCCGCCCCGCGCAGCGAACCGCAGTACACCGGAAGGGCGTTGGCGCCGCGCGCCTCGATCGCGTCGCACAAGGTGTCCACGAAGGCGGTGTTGCCGCTCAGCTCGTGGGCGCGGTAGAAGAGCACGCCGATCGTCGGACGGCCATCGACGTACGCACGCTCGCCGTGCACGCCGTACTCGGGCATCTTCCGCGGCTCGACGAACCCCTCGCCGGTCAGGAGCACGGTGTCGGACAGGAACCGGGCGAGTTCGGTGAGGTTTTCGGGGCCGCCCTCGACCAGGTACCTCAGGGCCTCGGCCACCACACCGGCGGGCACGGACGACTCGGCCATCAACTCGGCGTCGGGGACCGCCTCTCCGCCGAGCAGCACGGTCGGGATTCCCGAGGCCTTGAGCGTGGCCAGCCCCTCCTCCCAGGCGCGCTTGCCGCCCAGCAGCCGTACGACGGCGATGTCCGCGCCCTCGATCAGCGCCGGAAGCTCCCCGGCCACGTCCACGCGGGTCGGGTTGCCGATCCGGTAGGGCGCGCCGGAGGCACGGGCCGCCAGCAGATCGGTGTCGGCGGTCGACAACAACAACACTGTGCTCATGCGGGCGCTCCCGGTGGAATGAAAGGCAGTCCTTGCGGCGCGCCCGACTCGATGAGCCGCCACAGCGCGTCCGTGTCCGCGTGCTGTTCGATCAGGTCGCCGAGCCGGTCGAGCTGCTCCTCGCGCAGCGCGGCGAACGAGGTGTCGGGGGCCGGAACGAAGCGGCGGCCCGCGGCGGCCGCCACCTCGCGCAGGAAGGCCCGCCGGAATCCGTCCGACTCCAGGGAGCCGTGCCAGTGCGTGCCCCAGGTCTGGCCGACCCGGCAGCCGTCGAGGAAGGGGTCACCGCCGGTGACGTCGGCGACTCCGTGGTGGATCTCGTAGCCTTCGACGCGCTCGCCGAGGGCCTCACCGGCCGGCCGGGTGAGGGTCTTCTCCCGGGCGAACCGAACCTGCACCGGGAGCACCCCGAGCCCCTCCACATGTCCCCGGCGGCTCTCGACCTCGTCCTCGATGTGCTCGCCGAGGATCTGGAAGCCGCCGCAGATGCCGAGAACGGGCAGATCCTCGGCGGCGCGCCGTGCGATCGCCTCCGCGAGGCCGCGCTCGCGCAGCCACTCCAGGGCGCGGACCGTCCCCCGGGTTCCCGGGATCACGACGAGGTCGGCATCGGCCAGCTCCTCGGGCCGGTCCACGAACCGCACCACGACGCCCGGTTCGGCGGCCAGCGCGTCCACGTCGGTGAAGTTGGACATGAGGGGAACCGCGCAGACGGCGACCCGCAGCACGTCCTCGCCGACCGGAGGGGCCACCACGGACTCCGGGACCGTTCCCCGCAAGGACACCCTCCCCCGGCCACCGCTGGGAGGTACCCCCATTCCGTCCTCCTCGTCGATGCCGAGGCCGTGCCGGAAGGGCAGCACGCCGTACGTACGCCGCCCGGTGAGCCCGCGCAGCATCTCCAGCCCCGGTTCCAGCAACGAGACGTCCCCGCGGAACTTGTTCACGAGGAAACCGGCGACGAGTTCCTGGTCCTCGCGCGACAACAGCGCGACGGTCCCGAAGAAGGAGGCGAAGACCCCGCCGCGGTCGATGTCACCCACGACGAGCACGGGCAGCCGCGCGGTGCGCGCGATCCCCATGTTCACGATGTCGGTCCGCCGAAGATTGATCTCGGCAGGACTGCCCGCCCCCTCACAGATCACCGCGTCATATGTGCCCCGCAACTCGGTGAGGCACTCCAGCACGGTCCCGAGCAGCCGCTGCTGACGCCCGCCGTGGTAACCCCGTGCGCTCAACTCGCCGACCGGCTTCCCCAGCAGTACGACCTGGCTGCTCTGCTCGCCCCCCGGCTTCAGCAGCACGGGGTTCATCAGCGCGGTCGGCTCGATACGGCACGCCTGGGCCTGCATGGCCTGTGCCCGTCCGATCTCGGCGCCCTCGCGCGTGACGAAGGAATTGAGGGACATGTTCTGCGCCTTGAAGGGCGCGACCTTGACCCCCTGCCGCACCAGCCACCGGCAGATCCCGGCGGTGACGACGCTCTTGCCGGCGTCGGAGGTGGTGCCGGCGACGAGGAGACCACCGCTCATGACGTACGCCCCTTCACGACGAGTCGCGCGACGGCACTGACACCGAGCGCGAGCCAGCTGACGCGACGGGAGAGCCGGACGGCCCGGTCGATGTCCGTGACCCGGACGGCCCGCCCGTCACCACCGTTGAGCACGGGCCGGTGCTCGACCCGGCCGCCGTACGACAGAGTCCCGCCCAGCCGAACCCCCAGGGCGCCCGCGAACGAGGCCTCCACCGGCCCGGCGTTGGGACTGGGATGCTTCGCCGCGTCGGCCCGCCAGGCCCGTACGGCTCCGCGCGGATCGGGACCGGCCAGGGCGGCGAGGACGGCGGTGAGGCGCGCCCCCGGCCACCCCGCGACGTCGTCGAGCCGCGCGGAGGCCCACCCGTACCGCCGGTACCGGGGGGACCTGTGCCCGACCATGGCGTCGAGGGTGTTCACCGCCCGGAAGCCGGCCAGCCCCGGCACGCCCGCGACGGCTCCCCACACCAGGGCCCCCACGACGGCGTCGGAGGTGTTCTCGGCGACGGACTCCACCACCGCGCGGGCGATCCCGTCGGAGTCGAGGGACTGCGGGTCCCGCCCGCACAGATGCGGCAGTTGCGCGCGGGCGGCCTCGACGTCCCCCGCCTCCAGGGCGCGCCCGATCAGCCGGGCCTCGCGGGCGAGGGAGGTTCCTCCGACGACGGTCCAGGTGGCGGCCGCGGTCAGGGCGAGGGACGCGGGACGGGACGGACGTACGGAGGATGCGGCGAGTGCCGCCAGCGACACGGCACCCCCCACGCATACGGCCGTGTGCAACGCCCCCCACCCCCGATGGTCCCGCCACAGCACCCGCTCCACGACGCCGGCGGCCCGCCCGAACACGGCGACCGGGTGCCCGCGGCGCGGATCGCCGAGCAGGTGGTCACCGAGGAGGCCGACGGCGGCGCCGTACGCGAAGACGCGATCGGCACCCATCGGTTCAGCCGACCGTGGGGTCGGGCAGGGCTCGGGTACGGGACCTCGATCGGCAGCCGCGCATCACGATATGTCCTCACTCAGGGTGTCCACGCCCTGGTTCGACTGGGCCGGCGGTGAGAGTTCCTGGCTCCCGGGGGTTCTTCCCCGGTGACAGTGGCGGGACCGCGCCGGACTCGCACCGGCTTCCTCTCCTGCCGCCGTACATGGCCCCGGAAGTCCACCACGGTCCCGGAACAGCCGTCAACTTGCTCTTGACCTGCGATGCTGCGGTGTGCTGAGCCCCACACCGCTGAAATATCGTCAGCCGCACGAATCGGCGCTTTCTGTGCTCGTTCCGGGCCGGGAAGCCGGGAAGACTGGAGAACGACAGTACGAACGAATGCGGCAGTACGAACGAATACGGCAGGACGAACGAATACGGCAGGACCCACGCGAGAGCGCCGACGAGCGGCATTGGGTGATTCGTTGCGGGGAGACGAGCCTGGTGTGGCCGGCCTTTGCTACTGCGGCAGCGGGGAACACGGCGCTCGGGAGCGTCGCGGTGAGGACGCCGTGTCGGCGCGCTGACTCTTGGGGCAGGAGGAGGTCGGTGTGATCGGCAGGGCGGAGTCGACGCGTGTGTGGTGGAAGAGCAGCCATTCGCAAGGGGATACGGCGACGTGCCTCGAAGTGGCCTTCGTGGGGGCGCGCGTTCTGGTGCGTGACTCGAAACGGCGCGATGGCCCGGTGCTCGTCTTCCGCCGTACCGCTTGGTGTGGTTTGCTGGCGGGACTTGAGAACCCGGCAGCGGACGGCTTCTGAGGATCCGTCCACGGGACGGGAGGGACCCACATGGGGGACAGGGCCAGGGAAGTCCCGGCGCGCGCGGGAGGTCCCCACGTCGCGCGCGCATCGTTGTCGGCGGCGGCCCCGCTGGCACTCTTCTCCTTGACGACAGGCGTGTTCGCGGTGGGTTTCGGCGCCCTGGCGGCCTTGCTGGTGCCCGGGTCCTCGGCTCGGGCCCTCGTCTGGCTGGTGGTGACGGTCGCGGCGGCCGGGTGTGCGGGCCTGTGGTGGGGGCTCACTCCGCTCACGGAACGTCTCCGTGTTCTGGACCGGGCCGTGGCGGCGGTGCGTCCGCGGGGCCCGGGGAGTCGCTGACCTCGAGGGGGCGCTTTCCGCCCGAGGACATGCGGCCGCGCAGGGCTCTGCCGGTGACGGCCGCGAGGGCGGTGACCGCGGCGGCGCCGAGCGACCCGAGCACCGCGGTGGTCAGGGGTGCGAGGGCGTCCGTCCCGAGGCCGGCCGCCACCCGGGCGGAGACGGCGATACTGAACAGCAGGACGCTCCCGCACGCCGTGCCCATCAGCAGACGGACCGGCCCGCCGTGCTCCGGGGGCGTGGCGGGCGGCCGCCCGGTCACGGCGGAACGCGTCGGATGCAGCCGCCTGTACCAGCCAAGGAACCCGAAGACCGCCATCGGCCCTCCCCGTTGTCCGCCCGGTCCGTGCCCCCGGGTCAGGTGTTGTCCAGACTCTCCATGACCGCGTCGATCAGCTCGATCATGCGGTCACCCCGGTACGCCTTGTTGCTGATCTCCTCGAAGCACTCCAGATAGCGTGCCGTCAGCTCGAGGTCGTCACGGCTCGACGACATGCTGGTGGGGCCCTCCAGGAAGAGCAGGTCGTCGCCGTCCCTGAAGCCGAGCAGGATGAACGAACCGGCCACGCTGTAGTGCGCCCCCGCCGTGAACGGCAGCAGGCGCATGGTGACCCTGGGGTGCCGGGACATCGTCTTGAGGTGCTCCAGCTGGTGGCGCATCACCCCCGGGCCGCCGACGACCCGGCGGATCGCGGCCTCGTCCAGCACGATCCGCACCTCGGGCCCCTGCCCGCCGTCGAACATCCGCTCCTGGCGGGTGGTGCGCAGTTCCGCGGAACGCCGTGCCTCCTCGGGAGCCGAGCGGGGCGCCAGTTGGGCCATCGCGTAGTCCTCCGTCTGGAACAGCGCGGGGATCAGGACGGGGTTGTAGGTGCGCAGCGAGGTCGTGGCGCTCTCGTAGCCCAGGTACTGAGCGAACTGCGGATGCACCATGTCGTTGTACGGCGCCCACCACGACTGTCCCTTGGAGCCCCGGGCGGCCTCCTCGAGTTCGGCCACCAGGCCGGGCTCGGTGACGCCGTACAGCTGCAGCAGCGCGCGCAGATCCGTGACGCTGAGGCTGACCGTGCCGGCCTCCAGCCGGATCAGCTTCGACAGGGACCATTCGACCGAGTCGGCGGCGTCCCGCTGGGTGAGCCCCGCGTCCTCGCGCGCCTTGCGCAGCTCGATGCGGAGCCTGCGTCGGTTCAGGCTCGGATCGATGTCCCTGGCCATGTCGCTCCCTGCTGCACGTCGTCTCGACTGGTCCTGGCGGCCGACGCCGAGCGGAACTCGTCCCACACACTAGGCGAGTTGGACAAGGGCGGCCAGACTCCTGGCGATCCGCCACCTGTCCAATCGGCGTGGTCGCAATGCGGTGATGACCGTAGCGAAACGGAATTTACGTGCCAAAAGACCGAGCCCCCGCAGTGAGAGGTCACTGCGGGGGCTCGAAGCGAGCACCTGAACGGGCGGATGAGCGCGCGGTGTCAGGCCACGATCAGATAGATCCCGTACGCCACCGCCGCCGTGCACGCCGCGAAGCAGGCGTATGCGCCGGTGGCCGCCAGAGCGGCGCCGCCGCCCCGGGACGATTCCTTCTTCGTCAGGCTCACGACGCCCAGGGTGAACAGGCCCACCAGGGCCACGGTGACCGCGAGGCTGACGCCGAAGACGGAGCCGAGAGCTGCCCAGTCGATCTTCATTGGTGTGCTTCCTTATACCGTCGCGGGCCGGGTCGGCTCCGCGGAGGGACCGGCATCCGGGGCCGGGATCGTGGCTTTGAGGTCGGCGGCGGCATCCGTCGCGGTGTCGGCCGTGACGAGCTGGCCGGCGGGCGGCGGGGTCACCGCGGCGATCGCCGCGGTGACGACGCCCACGGGCTCCGTCTCGACGTCGTTGACGTTGTCGACCGTGATCGGCTTGCGGCGGGACAGGGACCAGATGACGCCGGCGCCGGCGATCAGCAGCACGCCGGTGGCGGCCGTGCCCCAGGTGCCCTGCTTGGTGAGGAGTTCGGCGCCCGCGCCGACCAGACCGGCGGCCGGGAGCGTCATGATCCAGGCGGCCAGCATCCGGGTCGCGGTGGACCAGCGGACCACGCCGCCCTTGCGGCCGAGGCCGGCGCCGAGGACGGCACCGGAGCAGACCTGGGTGGTGGAGAGCGAGAAGCCGATGTGCGAGGAGGCGAGGATCGCGGTCGCCGCGCTGGTCTGGGCGGCGAAGCCCTGCTGCGGCGCCAGGTCCGTCAGGCCCTTGCCGAGGGTGCGGATGATGCGCCAGCCGCCTAGGTAGGTGCCGAGCGCGATGGCCAGACCGGCCGAGACGATCACCCAGGTGGGAGGGTTGGAGCCGGGTGCGATGACACCGCCGGTGACGAGCGCCAGCGTGATGATGCCCATCGTCTTCTGCGCGTCGTTCGTGCCGTGCGCCAGGGAGACGAGGCCGGCCGAGGCGATCGAACCGGCGCGATAGCCCTTCGCGGTCGCCTTGTTCTCGGCGCGGCTGCCGATCGCGTACGACAGGCGGGTGGCCAGCATCGAGGCGAGGCCCGCCACGATCGGTGCGGCGACGGCGGGGATCAGGACCTTGGTGACGATCGTCGAGCCGTTCACCGCGGACCAGCCCGCCGAGGAGACAGCGGCGCCGATCAGACCGCCGAAGAGAGCGTGGGAGGAACTGGAGGGCAGACCGAGGAGCCAGGTCAGCAGATTCCACAGGATGGCGCCCACCAGGGCCGCGAAGATGACTTCGACGCGTATGCCCTTTTCGTTGATGATGCCGCCGGAGATCGTCTTGGCGACCTCCACCGAGAGGAAGGCACCGAGGAGGTTCAGTGCGGCGGACATCGCCACCGCCATCTTGGGCCTCAGGGCGCCGGTCGAGATGGTCGTGGCCATCGCGTTGGCTGTGTCGTGGAAACCGTTCGTGAAATCGAACACGAGAGCGGTGACGATCACGATTCCGAGGAGGAGCGTGATGTGTTCCATTTACCCAGGCTTCTGTGGGAGGTCAGTGGCTTGTGGACCGTAGGCAACCTGGGTGAACGGAAGATGAACTGAGGCAGACCTGGGGGTGTATCAATCAGGGCGCTGCCCCTCCGCTTGCGACGGAGGGGCAGCGGTCGCACCTTTCGAACGAAGCCGGAATTTCGGTCTCCGGAGGCCTGCAGAGCCTTCGGGTGGGTTTCGGCTAGTTCATCGCGAACCTCTTCAGCGTGGTCATGGAGCCGTTGAAGAGATTTTGGTCACCCGGCAGGCTTCCGCCGTTGTCGTACTGCCAGAAGGTCCAGGACGACCAGCCCCCGGGCAGCGTCCCGCCCTCCGCGGGGTCATGGCCCGCGAGCCACAGGGCGTGACCGGAGGCGAAGGCGCGGCTGCCACCGGTGCAGACGTTCCACCAGCGGGAGGCCGTGTAGATCACCGGGCGGCGGCCCGTCTCCCGCTTGATCTCGTCACTGAACGACTTGATCCAGCCGACCATGGCGGTCTTGCTCAGCCCGTAGCAGGCGTCCTTGCCGTAGGGGTTGTACTCGATGTCGAGCGCTGGCGGCAGGGTCCAGCCGTCCGCGCGCCAGGCGCCGCCGTTGCGCACGAAGTACGCCGCCTGGGCGGCGCCGGACGACTGGTCGGGTACCGCGAAGTGGTACGCACCGCGGATGATGCCCGCACTGCGGGCGCCGTTGTACTGCGGGCCGAAGTAGGGGTTGCGGTAGGCGGTGGACTCGGTCGCCTTGACGTACACGAACGCCGCGCCGTTCGCCTTCGCCCGGGCCCAGTCGACGTCCTTCTGGTGCGAGGAGACGTCGTGTCCCCTCGGTTCGGCCGCCGCGCTCGCCGGGCTCCCGGCGAGCGCGGTGCCGCACAGGGTGAGTGCTGTCACGGACACCGCGGCCGCGATGACGCGGGCAGGGCGACGGGACGATGTGTGATCACGGGCCATGGTTCCCCCCGGAATGGCGACGTGCGCGACAAATCGTCCAGAGGCTACTGGAAGATCGGCGGAAGCCGGTCGATCACCGGCCACTACCGGCTGTAAGACGATGTTTCCGTATATGCACCCTTGCGGACGCCCGGCCTTGGCCCTGCGGTGCGCCCGGTCACCGGCAGGCCGGGCTCCCGCCTGACAGGATCGCGGCATGGCTGAGCAGCGACGCGACGCACGGGACACACGGGACGACGCACGTGATGGAAGGGCGGGAGGTGTGCGGGACACGGACGGCGAGGTGGCGCGGGCGTGGGAGGAACTCGTCGCGACAGCCCGCCGGACCGTGTCCGACGGGCTGGTGGTCGGCACGTCCGGCAACGTCTCCGTGCGCGTCGGCGACACCGTGCTGGTCACACCCACGGGAGTGCCGTACGAGCGGTTGACGCCGGCCGACGCGGTCGGGGTCGACCTCGGCGGCCGGCAGGTGCTGGGCTCGCTCCTGCCGACGAGCGAACTGCCGATGCACCTGGCGGTCTACCGCACGACCGGGGCAGGCGCCGTCGTCCATACGCACGCCGTGCACGCCACGGCCGTCTCCACACTGGTACAGGAGCTGCCGCTGATCCACTACATGGCGGGTGCGCTCGGTGGTGCGGTCCGGGTCGCCCCCTATGCGGCCTACGGCACACCGGAGTTGGCCGAGAACATGCTCCGCGCGCTGACGGACCGCACCGCGTGTCTCCTGCAGAATCACGGCACGATCGCCCATGGCGCGTCACTGAGCCAGGCATACGACCGCACGGCCCAGCTGGAGTGGATGTGCCGGGTGTGGCTGACGGCGTCGTCGGTGCCGGGCCTGTCGCCGCACCTGCTCACCGGCGAGCAGGTGGCTCAGGCGGGGGAGCGGTTGCGGGAATACGGGCAGCGGTAGGGGCAGCCGGGGCGCCTGCGGCCGCGATGGCGTGCGCCTCATGGCTCAGCTCGCGCCGTCCTCCCGCTGGCCGGGGGCGGGCTCCACCGGGAGACTGGATGGGTGCGCACTGTCAAAGCGGCGGCCGCAGCCGCCACCGTAGCCATCGCCGCGGGCGCGGCCGGCGTCCTCGCGGGCCGCTTCGCCAGCGACGCCGCGCTCAAGGCGCCGCCGGGCCGCCCGTTGCCCACGGAACCACGCCTCACCGTGCACTCCCTGGCGGCCGGGCGGATCACGCTCACCCGCGCCCTGGCTTCCCAGCGGCCCGGCACCTACGGCCTGTCCGGCGACGGCTCGCACGCGGTCGTCGGGCCGGTCCTGGACACCGCGCCCCACTCCGCCGACACCGTGGTGCGCCGTCTGGAACGCGTGACCCACGGCACGCTCGAACCCGGTGACCGCGTCTGGCTCACCCCCAACCTGTACATCGGCGACCCGGGCTCGGCCCTCGGCCTCGAGTACGCCGACGTCGATGTGCCCGGCGAGCTCGGGGCCCTGCCCGCCTGGTTCGTGCCAGGGGTGCGCGACACGTGGGTGATCGCCGTCCACGGGCTCGGCACCACCCGGGAACACCCCATGAATGTCATGGAGTTCCTCAACCGCCACCGATTCCCGGTCCTGGGCCTCGCCTACCGCGGTGATCTCGGAGCACCGCGTCCACCGGACGGCCTGAACCACCTCGGCGAGAGCGAGTGGCGCGACGTCGACGCCGCGGTCCGCTACGCGGTGCGGTACGGCGCCGAGCGCGTCGTCCTGCACGGCTGGTCCATCGGCGCCGCCATGGCGTTGCGTGCCGCCGCGCGTTCCGCGGTGCGCGAGCGGATCTCCGGCCTCATCCTGGACTCGCCCGTGCTCAGCTGGGAGGCCACGCTGCGTGCCCTCGCCGCGGCCCGGCGCACCCCCGGCGCGCTGCTGCCCCTGGCCGTCCGCGCGGCCCAGGGCCGCACCGGCCTGTACGGCGACCGCACCCACGGGGCCGTCGACCCGCATCGGCTCCAGGTGCCGACCCTGATCTTCCACGGCCCCGACGACACGGTCGCCCCCTGGGAGCTCTCACGCCGCCTGGCGGCGCGCCGCGGTGACCTGGTCACACTGCAGACGGTGCGGGACGCTCCGCACGGCGCGATGTGGAACGCGGACCCGGGGACCTACGAAGAGGCGATGCGACGCTTCCTGACCCCGCTGATGTGACGGCGGCGGCCGCGGGCGGGTGATCCGGTGGCCGCTGACGGTCGGGCCGGTAACTCCGGCCGTCGGCCTGGTGGTTCCGCGGACGGCTCGTCCGCCCGTTCGGCGGGAGTTCTCCCGGCGGTTCCGCGGGAGTTCTCCCGGCGGTTCCGTTCTCCCGAGACCAGGTCCCCTCCCCTCGCGCAGTCCCTTCCGGTTAGTCGCCCCGGCAAGGCCTATCCCCCCTTCATGCACTGGCCGAGCCGTGCGCGTTGGCCAGCCCTGTGGCTCCTCGTGACATTCCGTTTGGGTTTTCGGACCGTCAACCGGGAGACTGCACCCGTGACGTCCCGTAACCCGCGCGACTCCAGGCTCCGACTCGTCCGCCCGCGGCCCCTGGCCGCCGCCCCCCGAGCAGTGGCCCAGCGCCGCTCCCGCCGCTCCGCACCCCGGCCGCCCGAGGGCACGCCCCCGCCCGCGGAATTGGCCGGAATGGCCCGCACCCGCCTCGCCGACGCGGCCCGTGTCGCCCGCTGGGCCGACGCCGCGCTCGGGCCGGGCCGCGACGGCGCGACGTCCGACGGCAAGGGCACCCTGTCCGACGCCACGGCGGAACGGGCAGCCACCGACCTCGGCCTGACCGTGGCTCAGGTCCGCACCGACTGGGACACCGCCCGTCTGGCCGGCCTCGTCGAGGTGCACGGCGACAGTGCCCGCCCCGGCTGGCGGCTGCGCGCCTGGAACCGCGACGACTCCGCCGTTCTGCGCGGCTGGGTCGCCCTCTTCGACGCCTGGTCGCTCGCCTGCCCCGAGCCCGCGGACCGTGAGCACGCCGCCGTCGCCGAGGTCGTATCGGCCATGCCGCAGGTGCTCTCCTTCCTGCAGCTGTCCGCGGGTCCCGTGCCCGTCGAGCAGCTCCTCGACCTGCTGGAGCAGCGGGTCACCGAACTGCGTACGGCGCGGTGCGAGATCCCCTACGGTCCCCGGCCCGAGCCCGTCCCGGCGCAGCTCCAGTACCCCGCCGAGGACACCCCGCTCGCCCCCCTGCTCGACTGGGCGCTCGACGCGCTCGCCCATGTCGGCGCCCTCACCTGCGCCGACGGGCAGGCGACCCTCACTCCGCTCGGCAGTTGGGCGGTCTGGGTCAAACTGGAGCAGATCTGCGTCGCCGCGCAGAGCCCCGCCGGCAACATCGAGCAGAACGCCGAGGACATGCTCCGCGGCTGCGCCCAGCTCCGCCCGAACGCGGCCCGCGCCGAGTACCGCGCCTGGCTCGCCGCCCGCACGGTCGGCAGCGCCGTCACCGAACTCCTGGACGCGGCCCGCGGCGAGGACGCCCTCCTGCGCGGTCTGGCCTTCGAGGCGCTGCGGGTCGTCGGAGCCCCCGCCGAGCCCGAGGTGCGGGGCGCCGCGAACGAGACCCCGCTGCGCCCATACGCCCTGCTCTGGCTCGCCGAGCACGACGGTGCCGACCCGGAGGACGCCCACGAGGTGCTCACCCGGGACGAGGCCACCTGGCTGTGGGTCGACACCGCCGCGGCCGTCGCCGACCACGGTGAAGCCCCGCTCCTCGTGCGCCACTTGGAGTCCGCTCTGCAGCCCACCGTGCCCGCGCTCCTCGACGAGGTGCGCGCGGTCGGGCATCCCCGCACCGTGCAGGTCCTGGTCGCCCTCGCCGCCGCCCACCCGGACCCGGCGCTGGCCAGGGCCGTGCGCCGCGCCGCGTTCCAGGTGCACACCGGAGGCAGCTGACCTCGCGTCAGACCGCGATCTCGGGCGCGTATGTGCCGAAGCTCCAGATGTTGCCCTCGGCGTCCCGGGCCATGTAGTCCCGCGAGCCGTACTCCTGGTCCGTCGGGGGCATCAGGATCTCCGCGCCGTGCTCCACGGCTCGCTGATGGTGTGCGTCGACGTCGTCCACGACGACGTACACGCCGCTCGGGCCCGCCTTCTTCATCGCCTCGTCGAAGGTGCCGCCCCGGCCCTTGGTGCCGAGCATCACCGCGCCGTTGCCCTGCACCAGCTCGGCGTGCAGCACCGAGCCGTCCTCGCCCTCGTACACCGACAGCTCGGTGAAGCCGAACGCCTCCGTGAGCTGCTTGATCGCCGCCTTGGCATCCACGTACAACAGCGTCGGGTAGATACTCGGACGCCTGCCGTCCATTCCCGCCATCCCGATCACTCCCTACCGTGTCCCACCGGAATCCTGGTCTGCCGCACAGTCTTGCACCGGCCACTGACAACGCTCCTCGCGCCGGGAGTGACGGGCCGATCCGGGCCCCCGCCGCACCACCGGCCCCCGCGCCGTCCCGCGGCCTCATCCTCGTACGGCCCCGGCGGCGCGCGGCCGGTTCATGGCCCGAACGGGGGACCCACCGGCCGCGTCACATCACCGTGGGCCGCGCCCACTCCTAAGATCCGCCCCGCCGGACCGCGGCCCGCGCCCAGGATCCACGCCGCCCGCGGAACGAGATTCACCGCTACGGACACCGGGCACGTCACGGCAGCGGACATCGGGCACATCACAGTCCCGGACCCCCGCGCACAGAAAAAGCGCTTGCGCCGCCCCGTTAGACTGACACCCATGGCCATTCTCCTCGCGCATTAGACGGCGGGCACGTCCTCAGCCGTCCATCCCGCCCCTCCCCCAAGCTGTCGGATTCGCCCGAGCAGGGGGACCCCAGCCCTGGAGTCTGTCCGTGATCTCCGCCTCCGGTATCGAGCTGCGCGCCGGTGCTCGCATCCTCATCGAGAACGCCACGTTCCGCGTCGCCAAGGGCGACCGCATCGGCCTGGTCGGCCGTAACGGCGCAGGCAAGACCACCCTCACCAAGGTCCTGGCCGGCGAGGGCATCCCCGCAGCGGGCACCGTCGCCCGCTCCGGCGAGGTCGGCTACCTCCCGCAGGACCCGCGCACGGGCGACCTGGACGTGCTGGCCCGCGACCGCGTCCTCTCCGCGCGCGGCCTCGACGTCCTGATCCGCAAGATGCGCGAGAACGAGCAGCGCATCGCCACGGGCACGGGCGCCACCCGCGAGAAGGCCCTCAAGCAGTACGAGCGCCAGGAGACGGAGTTCCTCACCAAGGGCGGGTACGCCGCCGAGGCGGAGGCCGCCACCATCGCCGCCGCCCTCAACCTGCCCGACCGCGTGCTCGGCCAGCCGCTGCACACGCTCTCCGGCGGTCAGCGCCGCCGCATCGAGCTGGCGCGCATCCTGTTCTCCGACGCGGACACTCTGCTGCTCGACGAGCCGACGAACCACCTCGACGCCGACTCGATCATCTGGCTGCGCGACTACCTCAAGACCTACCGCGGCGGCTTCATCGTCATCTCGCACGACGTCGACCTGGTCGACACGGTCGTCAACAAGGTCTTCTACCTGGACGCCAACCGCTCCACGATCGACATCTACAACATGGGCTGGAAGCTCTACCAGCAGCAGCGCGAGGCCGACGAGAAGCGTCGCAAGCGCGAGCGGCAGAACGCCGAGAAGAAGGCGGCCGCGCTCAACGCCCAGGCGGACAAGATGCGCGCCAAGGCCACCAAGACGGTCGCCGCGCAGAACATGGCCCGCCGTGCCGAGAAGCTGCTGGCCGGCCTCGAGGAGGTCCGCCAGTCCGACAAGGTGGCCAAGCTCCGTTTCCCGGAGCCGTCACCCTGCGGCAAGACCCCGCTGATGGCCGAGGGCCTGTCGAAGTCGTACGGCTCGCTGGAGATCTTCACCGACGTCGACCTGGCCATCGACAAGGGTTCCCGGGTCGTCATCCTCGGCCTCAACGGCGCGGGCAAGACCACCCTGCTGCGGCTGCTCGCGGGCGTCGAACAGCCGGACACGGGTGCCGTCGTCCCCGGCCACGGCCTCAAGCTCGGCTACTACGCCCAGGAGCACGAGACCCTCGACCGGGACCGCACGGTCCTGGAGAACATGCGCTCCGCCGCGCCCGACATGGACCTCGTCGAGGTCCGCAAGGTGCTCGGCTCGTTCCTGTTCTCCGGCGACGACGTGGACAAACCGGCCGGCGTGCTCTCGGGCGGTGAGAAGACCCGGCTCGCCCTCGCCACCCTGGTGGTCTCGTCCGCGAACGTGCTGCTCCTCGACGAGCCGACCAACAACCTCGACCCGGCCAGCCGCGAGGAGATCCTGGGCGCCCTGCGCACCTACAAGGGTGCGGTCGTCCTCGTCACCCACGACGAGGGCGCGGTCGAGGCGCTCCAGCCGGAGCGGATCATCCTGCTGCCCGACGGCGTCGAGGATCTGTGGGGCGCGGACTACGCCGACCTCGTCACCCTCGCCTGATCGCCGGGTGCCCGAGCGGTCACTTCCGCTTGATCGAATGGTTGATCCACAGCGTATGGATCATTCGGCCGATCCGTGATCCATCATCTGTGTGAGATCTCCTCGTACCGAAGTGTGTCTTACACCGATTTCGCGGCCGAGCCCTTTCGCCCCAAGGGCTCGGCCGTAGCGCGTCGCTGACCTGCTGCTTCCCGGATCAACCCGTTCGGGCGTACGGACGCCACCGGGTGGATTGCTGGATTCCGCTTGTGGGGATGCGCTCCCGTCGTCACAACCTTGTCGCACGGACCTTGCCGAATGGGTGGCCATCGCGCCCCCGAGGGGTGATCATGAGGAGACCAGAGCGCACTTCCCATGAGGAGGCACGGGTGGCCGAGACTCTGAAGAAGGGCAGCCGGGTGACCGGCGCCGCGCGCGACAAGCTCGCGGCAGACCTGAAGAAGAAGTACGACTCCGGTGCGAGCATCCGGGCGCTGGCCGAGGAGACCGGCCGCTCGTATGGCTTCGTTCACCGGATGCTCAGCGAGTCGGGCGTCACGCTGCGAGGGCGTGGCGGGGCGACGCGGGGCAAGAAGGCCACGTCGGCCTGACGCCGGGCGGCCCCTCGGCTTCGGTGGTGGCCACCCGGTCGGTCGGGCGACCGGCCGGGTGGTTACTGTGCAGTCACTTGTGGATGTCGTCGTACGGCATCCCCTTCGGACCGCACCCATCGGAGGCGCCCCATGGCTTCGCTCGACCCGGTACTCGACAAGGACGGCGTACGGCTCACCGTCGACGAGGCGATCGCCACGGTGACGCTGACCAATGCCGCCAAGCGCAACGTCCAGAGCCCTGCTCTGTGGCGGGCGCTCGCGGAGGCCGGCCGCGCGCTGCCCGGTTCCGTCCGCGTGGTCGTGCTGCGCGGTGAGGGCAAGTCGTTCTCGGCGGGGCTCGACCGGCAGATGTTCACGCCCGAGGGGATCGACGGCGAGCCGAACTTCATCGACCTCGCGCGCAGCAGCGACGCGGAGCTGGACGCGACCATCGCCGAGTACCAGGAGGCGTTCACCTGGTGGCGGCGCAATGACGTGGTGTCCATCGCCGCGGTGCAGGGGCATGCGATCGGCGCGGGATTCCAGCTCGCCCTCGCCTGTGACCTGCGGGTGGTTGCGGACGACGTGCAGTTCGCCATGCGTGAGACCAGCCTGGGCCTCGTACCGGACCTGACCGGCACGCATCCGCTGGTGGCCCTGGTCGGCTACGCCCGCGCGCTGGAGATCTGCGCGACGGGCCGTTTCGTGCTGGCCGAGGAGGCCCTGGCCACCGGGCTCGCGAACATCGCCGTGCCGGGCGGGCAACTGGACGACACCGTACGGGACCTGGCGTCCGCGCTGCTCGCGGCGCCCCGTGACGCCGTGATCGAGACCAAGGCCCTGCTGCGCGGGGCGCAGGAGCGGTCGTACGAGGAGCAGCGCGCCGCGGAGCGGGCCGCACAGGCCCGTCGGCTGCGCGACCTGGCGGGGGTCGGCGACTAGGAAACCACGGACGTCACCAGGACGGCGGCCGACGGGTGGTCCGGCAGGCCTCCGTCGCCGCCCGCCCGCACCGCCCGGGCCACATGCACGCCGTTGTCCTTCTGGGCCTCGATCTGTACGGGGCGGCCCAGGGAGCCGAGCACACCTGCGCGACGGACCACGCCCGGGACGCCCCGGCCGCCGTCGCCGGGAGCGGTTCGGCACCCGGGCGCAGAGGTCCGCCACGACGACCGCGGGACGCGCTGTACCGCTTGGTCGCCTGGACCCCCGCCCCCGCGACTTTGCCGGTCTCGCGGCCCTGCCCGCGGAGGTACGGGCGCGCGGGACCGGACACCGGGCGGAGCGGGTGACCCGCCGGGCCGGGGTACCGCCGAGGCCGTACGGCACCCGTCGGCCGTATGCCTTACGACAGACCGCGTGCCGTGCGGCCGGATCGACCCGGTGCCGAGCACGGGCGAGCCGTGCCCTGCGCGTCTAGAACCCGTGCCGTGCTCCGCCGTCCACCGGCAGCATGACGCCCGTCAGGTACGACGCCGCGGGTGACAGCATGAACGCTGCCGTGCGGCCGAACTCCTCGGGGGTGCCGTACCGGCGCAGCGGGATACGGAACTCGTTGGCCGAGCGCGTCGCCTCCGGGTCGGCGGACAGCGCATCCAGCTCGCGCACGCGGTCCGTGTCGATGCGGGCCGGGAGCAGACCGACGACCCGGATGCCGCGCGGGCCCAGCTCGTCCGCGAGGGACTTGGCGAATCCCGCGAGGCCGGGGCGCAGACCGTTGGAGATGGTCAGGCCCGGGATCGGCTCGTACACGGAACCGGAGAGCACGAACCCGATGACGCCGCCCTCGGTCAGCTCCGCGGCGGCCGCGCGGGCCAGCCGCACCGCGCCAAGGAACACCGAATCGAACGCGGCCCTCCACTGGTCGTCCGTGTTGTCCGCGAGATAGCCGGTCGGCGGGCCGCCGACGCTGATGAGGATGCCGTCGAAGCCGCCGAAGTGCTCGCGCGCCGCCGCGATCAGCCGCGTCGGCGCCTCGGGGTCGGCGTTGTCGACGGCTAGACCCACCGCGTCCGCGCCCAGCTCGGCCGCGGCCTGAGCGGCTCGCTGCCCGTCGCGGCCCGTGAGGACCACCTTCGCCCCATCGGCGACGAGTTCCCGCGCGGCCGCGTTGCCCAACCCGCGCGTGGCGCCGGTGGCGACGTACACACGGTCCTTCAGTCCAAGATCCATGGCCCTATACTGCCGTCTCGGCCCCGTAGAGGGCGAGGGCGGTCCCCACCAGGCCCAGGTGGCTGAAGGCCTGCGGGAAGTTCCCGAGCAGGCTGCCGGTCTCCGGGTCGTACTCCTCGGCGAGCAGACCGACGTCGTTGCAGACCCCCACCAGCCGTTCGAACAGCTCGCGGGCCTCGTCCGGCCGGCCGATGAGGTGCAGGGCCTCCGCGAGCCAGAACGAGCAGACGATGAAGGCACCTTCGCTGCCGGGCAGCGGGTCCACGTCGGAGCGGTCCTGGGAGTACCGGCGCAGGAATCCGTCGTACGACAGCTCCGCGCGCACCGCGTCGATCGTGCCGGTCACCCGCGGGTCGTCCGGCGGCAGGAAGCCCACGCGGGGGATCAGCAGCAGCGACGCGTCGAGCGCGCGCGAGCCGTAGTACTGCGTGAAGGTGTTCCGCTCGGGGTCGTAACCGCGTTCGCAGACCTCCCGGTGCACCTCGTCGCGCATGGCCCGCCAGCCCTCGAGATCTCCCGCGAGCCCGGGGCTGCTCTCCAGGGCGCGTACGGCGCGGTCGGCGGCCACCCACGCCATCACCTTCGAGTACACGAAGTGGCGGCGCTCGCCGCGCACCTCCCACAGCCCGGCGTCCGGCTGCCGCCAGGCCTTTCGCAGGAACTCCATCAGCGCGCACTGCACCCGCCACATGTGCGGCTTGACCGGCAGGCCCGCTCTGCGTGCCAGCGACAGCGAGTCGATGACCTCGCCGTACACGTCGAGCTGGAGCTGCTTCACCGCCTCGTTGCCGATGCGGACCGGCGCCGAGCCCCCGAAGCCGGGCAGCCAGGACAGCTCGTACTCGGGCAGTCGCCGCTCGCCCGACAGGCCGTACATGATCTGCAGGTCCGCCGGGTCGCCGGCGACCGCGCGCAGCAGCCAGTCGCGCCAGGCCTCGGCCTCCTCGTGGTAACCGGCCCCCAGCAGGGCCTCCAGGGTGAGCGTCGAGTCGCGCAGCCAGCTGTAGCGGTAGTCCCAGTTGCGGACGCCGCCCAGCTTCTCCGGCAGCGAGGTGGTGGGGGCGGCGACGATGCCGCCGGTGGGCGCGTAGGTGAGGGCCTTCAGGGTGATCAGGGAGCGGACCACGGCGTCCCGGTGCGGGCCCCGGTAACGGCACTGCGCCGCCCATGCGCGCCAGTCCTCGACGCTGCTGTCCAGCGCCTCGAAGGGGTCGCCGAACGCAGGGCGGGGCCGGTGCGAGGGATGCCAGGTGAGGACGAAGGCGACCTTGTCCCCCTTCTCGAGGGTGAACTCGAAGTGGGTGGCGAAGTCCTTGCCCCAGGTGCGCACCTCGGGGTGGCTGCGCACCCACGCCGAGTCGGGTCCCGCGACGGCCACGCGGTGACTGTCGGCTCGCCGCATCCACGGAATGATCGAGCCGTAGTCGAAGCGCAGCCTGAGCTGGCCGCGCATGGCGACGTGGCCGTCGAGGCACTCGACGACGCGTACGAGGTCGGGGGCGCGGTCGCGCTGGGGCATGAAGTCGGTGACGCGGACCGAGCCGTCCGGGGTGTCCCACTCGGTGTCGAGGACGAGGGTGTCGGGACGGTAGGCGCGGCGGGTGCACAGCTGGGCGCCCTTCGGTGCGATCCTCCAGTGGCCGTGGTCCTCGGTGCCGAGCAGCTTGGCGAAGCAGGCGGGCGAGTCGAAGCGCGGCAGGCACAGCCAGTCGACGGAGCCGTCGCGGCCGACCAGGGCTGCGGTGTGCTCGTCGCCGATGAGCGCGTAGTCCTCGATGCGCAGGTCCACGCAGTTCCCGGTTCCCGATGGGCGGACGGGGCAATCAGGGGCGGGGCCGGGTGAGTGACGGTCGCCCGCCGTCGGGCGGTCCGGCCGTACGTCAGGCCGCGGCCGGCGCCGGTTCCTTGTTCGTCTCCTCGGCCGCCTTCGCACGCTCCCGTGCCTCACGGCGGACCAGGATCACCCAGCCGACGGGGACACCCGCCGCGAACAGCCACCACTGGATCGCGTACGGCAGATTGATGTCACCGAGCCCGATCCAGCTGGTGTCCTCCTTGGGCGACGGGATCAGTTCGGGGCTGCCGCCCTTGGGGGCCGGAGAGGTCAGCTCGATGTAGCCGCCGAGCACTTCCTTGGCGGAGGTGTCGCCCGCGTCGCGCAGGAGCGTGCCGATCTGCTTGCTGCTGATCAGCATGATCTGGCGGTCCGGCAACCCCTTGACGTTCTTGATGCCGCTCGCGGCCGTCGTCTCGTCCTGCATCAGCCGACCGGTGACCGTGATGTCACCCTGGGCGGGTGCCGGGATCTTGGGGAAGGCGGTCTGCGAGGCGGGGGAGGCGATCCAGCCCCGGTTGACGAGCAGCGTCCTGCCGTTGTCCAGCACGAACGGAGTCAGGACGTGGTAGCCGACCTGGTCGTCCGTGCTCGTACGACGGCGCACCACCAGTTCGTGCGCCGTGTCGAAGTGGCCCTTCGCGGTCACCCGGCGGTAGATGTCGCCGTGCGCGACCGCGCCGCCGACCGAGGTGAGCGACTCGACGGCCACGGGCTGCGCCGCCAGCGAGTCGTTGATCACCTTGTTCAGCGCCTGCCTGTGGTCGTGGCGGTGCAACTGCCAGAAACCCAGCCTGATCATCGTCGGGGTGAGCAGCAGGGCCACGAGGGTGAGGATCACCCACTGCCGGGACAACAGGAAGCGGTACACCCCACGACCGTACAACTCGGTCGTGGGGCGCATTCAGGCGGGTACCGGAAGGTCCTTCCGGTGCCGGGTCAGACGCTGTCGACGATCCCCACCCTCCCTTCGGCGCGCGCGCAGTGGGCGCCGCAGTACCAGTGGCCCTCGACCTCGACGCCCTGTCCGATGATCTGGACACGACAGTGTTCGCAGATCGGTGCCATGCGGTGGATGGCGCAGGAGAAACAGTCGAAGACGTGCACCGCGCCCTGCGCGTGCACCTCGAACGTCATGCCGTAGTCGTTTCCGCAGACCTCGCAACGTGCCATGCGCCACAGCGTGAGCCGTCGCCGCGGCACGAGCGAGGGGGCGCCGGGCGAGTCGCACGGCAATCACCCGTCCGTACGGGCCCCTGCGGGCGAGCGCCCCTCCCCGTGGGTCAGTCCCCCGACGCCGGCTCCACGTCCCGCAGCAGCTGGCCGAACGCCGCCTCGTCGATCACCGGTGTGCCGTACTGCCGTGCCTTGACCGTCTTCGACGTGCCCGAGTCGGGGTCGTTGGTGACGAGCAGGCTGGTGAGCCGGGACAGGCTCGTCGCGACATGCAGCCCCGCCTCGACGGCGCGGTCCTCCAGCAGTTCGCGGTCGACCGAGGTGTCCCCGGAGAACGCCACCCGCATGCCCTGCTTGAGTCGTTTGCCTTCTTCGTACCGTCCAGGGTTGGGGTAGGGGCAGGCGGGGCGCTTGCGTGAGGGGCGCCAACTGCCCGGAGGGTAGCTCCCCGAGGCCTGCCGGCCGATCGTGGGGGAGGCAGCCCACTCCGTCAGCGGGCGGCACTCCAGCAGCGGCAGCCGTACGCCGTCCCGCACCGCGGCCTGCAGACTCGGCCGGAACGCCTCGGCCAGCACGCGTGCGTCGTCCAGCGCGTGGTGCGCCCGCTGCTGGACGACGCCGAAGTGGGCGGCCAGGGTCTCCAGCTTGTGGTTGGCCAGCGGCAGGCCCAGCTCCTTGGAGAGCGCGATGGTGCACAGCCGCTGACGGACCGGTGCCTCGCGCTCCGCGCGCGCGTACTCCCGGGCGATCATCGACCAGTCGAAGACCGCGTTGTGCGCGACGAGTACGCGGCCGTGGAGCCGGGCCGTGAACTCCTCCGCGATGTCCCGGAAGAGCGGCGCCCCTTCGAGCGCCTCGCTCGTCAGACCGTGGATCCACACCGGGCCGGGGTCACGCTCCGGGTTGACCAGCGTGTACCAGTGGTCCTCGACCTCGCCGCGCGCGTCCAGGCGGTAGACGGCCGCCGAGATGATCCGGTCGTCCCGGGCCAGGCCCGTGGTCTCCACGTCGACGACCGCGTACCCCTCGGGATACGCGGTCGGCCAGGGTGCCGGGGGCGCTGCGGTCGTACGGTCCTTGAGCATGGTCACTGAGGATACGGGCCATGACCGACAGTCCAGCGCACCCCCGCACCTCGCATTGGGCCTGCGCCGCTTGCACGCCGGGGCGCGCACAACCCCGCGTTTCGGAAGCCGAGTTCGCCCCGGACGCTGCCGACGAGGAGTCAGTCATTGTCCCGGTTGTTCTTCTGCGCGGCTTTCGTGGCGCGTATCTGCGGGATGCGTGGAAGTCGCGAGCAGGGCGTGCACCAACGCCCGCACGGACGTGACGAACAGTCGCTCCGTGTCCAGCGGGCCGGCCAGCGCACGGGCGAGGGCCGGATCGTCCTCGGCGGGCGCGGTGCGCCACAGTTCCTCCTCTCCCGGGTTCTGCACCGGGGCGCGTTCGCGGTTGCGCTCCACCAGCACATGCCCGACCACCTGGAACTGCACGGCGCGTACGAGGTCGGCGGCCACGGTGCCACGCAGCCCCGCCGCGTGCGCCTCATGCACCAGCGCCTGCTGGGCGGGCAGGAACATCCGTTCCGTCAGACCGCGTTCGTGGACCATCGCGATCAGGTGGGGGTGGTCGCGCAGCTGCCGGCGCAGGGCGCGCGCGACGGAGACGACGCGCTCCGCGGGCGTGTACCCCGAGGGGCGGATCTCGCCGAGGTCGGCGACGGTCCGCTCGACGAGGGCGTCGAGCAGGGAGTCGCGGTTGCCGACGTGCCAGTAGATCGAGGTGACGGCGGTGCCCAGCTCGGCGGCGAGCTTGCGCATCGTCAGCACGCCCGGACCGTGCTGCCTCACCAGGCTCGCGGCAGCGTCCAGGACCTCCTCCCGGGTCAGCGCCGCTCTCGCCATGGTCCCCCCAACTTCCGCCCGTGCAGCCCTGTTTACCCCGCACGCCGTGTGCTGTAACCCTGTTACAGGTGACGGCCCATCAGAAGAAGGGCGGTACGACATGGCACGAGTGCGCTACGGCGCGCGGACCGGGGCGGAGATCGCCGCCGCGCGCGCCACGCAGACCAAGCTCCCCGATATCTGGTCCACGGGTGTGGTGGCCGTCTGGGAGAGCGACCCGGACGCGATCGCGGCGGTGCTGCCGCCGCCGCTCAAACCCATCGGGCGTCCCCTGGTGCGGGTGAACATCAGCACGGTGGATCTGCCCGGATACCCGCTGGGCGCGGGCTCGTTCGCGGTCGCCGCCGCGCACGACGGCGTCGAGGGCTGGTATCCGCTCGTCATGCCGATGACCCACGAACGCGCCCTGACCGGAGGCCGTGAGGTCTTCGGCGAGCCGAAGAAGCTCGGCGAGGTGAGCGTCGAGCGCGACGGCCCCGTCGTCCGTGCCCGTCTGGCCCGCCACGGCATCGCGTTCGTGGAGGTGCACGGCTCGGTCACCGGAGAGTTGCCCTTGCCGGGGCCGCAACGGAAGACCGACTTCTACTTCAAGTTCCTCCCGGCGGTGGACGGTTCGGGCTTCGACGGCGATCCCCTCCTCGTGCACTGCGTACGCGAGGAGAAGGTGCGCAGGCTGGAACGGATCGCGGGGGAAGTGGTCCTGCGCGAGTCGCCGTACGACCCCGTCGCCGACCTCCCGGTGCTCCGGCTGGTCGAGGTCACCCTCGGCGAGAAGACCAGCGACCAGCGGGGCACCGTGGTCGAACGGGTCGGCGCCGAGGCCCTGCTGCCGTACGTCCACCAGCGCTACGACGACCCGCAGCAGGTCCTGGACGGGCCTCCCGAGGGGAGCGTGCGATGAAGCTGGGGGCCGGACAGGTCGCCGTCGTGACGGGCGCGGCGAGCGGCATCGGGCTCGCCATGGCGCGGCGGTTCGCCGCCGAGGGTCTGCGGGTGGTCCTCGCGGATGTGGAGCAAGGGGCCCTGGAGAAGGCCGCGGCCCTGCTGCGCGAAGGAGGAGCCGTCGTCCACGCGCGCGTGGTGGACGTCGGCGAGCGCGCCGAGGTCCTCGCGCTCGCCGAGGACGTGTACGAGCGCTTCGGCGCCGTCCATGTGCTGTGCAACAACGCGGGCGTCGGCTCGGGAGCCGAGGGCCGGATGTGGGAGCACGACCCGAACGACTGGGCCTGGGCCTTCGCGGTCAATGTATGGGGTGTCTTCCATGGCATCCAGGCGTTCGTGCCGCGCATGATCGCCGGAGGTGAACCCGGGCACATCGTCAACACCTCGTCGGGCGACGGCGGTGTCGCACCGCTGCCCACCGCCTCGGTGTACGCCGTCACCAAGGCGGCCGTCGTGACGATGACCGAGTCCCTGTACGCCCACCTGAAGGCGGAGCACGCGCGCGTGGGCGCCTCCGTGCTCTTCCCGGGACCGCACATGCTGCGGACGGGGCTGTGGGAATCGCACCGCAACAGGCCGGCGCGGTACGCCAAGCGGAAGCCCCGCAGGACCCCGTACCGGGACCTCGCCCAGTGGGAGGCCGCGATGCGGGCGGCGGGGCACGAGGTGCGGTTCACACCGGTCGAGGAGGTCGCCGGTCTGGTGGTGGACGGCGTCCGCGCGGACCGCTTCTGGCTGCTGCCCGACAGCGAGCACAGCGACGCACAGATCAGGGCGCGGGCACGCTCGATGCTCGACCGCGCGAACCCGTCGTACCTCGAAAGCTTCATTCTGGACTGACAGGGGCTGCCGTGACCGACCACCAGGACCCATATCTGATCATCTCCTCCGACTGCCATGCCGGATTGCCCACCGAGGAGTACCGGCCCTATCTGGAGAGCCGTTTCCACCGGGACTTCGACGACTTCCTCGCGGGGCGGGAGCGCCGCCGTGAGGAGATGACCCGGCTCGGCATCCGCAACGAGGCGTTCGCCGACAGGTGGTTCAACGACAACGAGGAGGGCCTTCGCGGAGGCTGGGAGCCCGCGCAGCGCCTCAAGGAACTGGACGGCGACGGAGTGGCTGCCGAGGTGGTCTTCCCGGACGCCGACGCGGTCGACAGCCGGACGGCCGCGCCCTTCGGTGTGGGCCTCGGGCTCTCCGGCGACCAGGACCCGGAGCTGGGGATGGCGGGCGCGCGGGCGCACAACCGCTGGCTCGCCGAGTTCGTCTCCCACCACCCCGAACGCCACTGCGGGGTGGCCCTGCTGCCCGTCACGGCGGACACCGGCCGTGTCGTCGCGGAGGTGCATCGTGCCCGGGCCTCGGGGCTGGGCGCGCTGATGATCCCCTCTCTGTGGGGTGGCAAGGAGCCGTACCACGACCGCCGTTACGACCCGGTGTGGGCGGCTGCGGCCGAGTGCGGAATGCCGGTCCTCACCCACTCGGGTGCGGCGCCCCGGCACGAGTACGGGGACCACCTGGGGATCTTTGTGAGCGAGGTGACCTGGTGGCCCGCTCGTCCTCTCTGGTTCCTGCTGTGGTCGGGCGTCTTCGAACGTCATCCCGGTCTGAGGTTCGGCGTGGCGGAGTCGGGCTGCTGGTGGCTGCCGAACCTGCTCTGGTTCATGGACCGTCTGTACCTGGGCGCGCACGGCGGCAAGAAACTCTCCCCCTTCGCCGAACTCAAGCGCCCTCCGCACGAGTACCTGGACCGCCAGGTCTTCATCTGCGCGACCAACACCAAGCGGCGTGAACTGGCCCAGCGGTACGAGATCGGCGTGGACAACATCCTCTGGGGCAGCGACTTCCCACACCCCGAGGGCACCTGGCCCGACACCCGCGCATGGCTGAAGCGGACCTTCCACGACATCCCCGTGGCGGAGACGCGGCGCATGCTCGGCCTCGCCGCTGCGGAGGCCTTCGGATTCGACGTGGCGAAGCTGACCCCGCTCGCCCGGCGCATCGGCCCGACTCCGGCGGACCTCGGCCAGATCGACGACCAGGCAGCCGTCGAGGCGTCCTGGGCACGTTCGAGGCAGGTGGGCCGCCACTGGCTGACCGGCGAAGACTTTCCGGCCCTGGGGGTGACCCCGTGAGCGAGGACCGCTACACCGTGATCTCGGCGGACTGCCACGCCGGGGCCGACCTGCTGGATTACCGGCCGTACCTGGAGAAGCGGTACCACGACGACTTCGACGCCTGGGCGGCCACCTACGTCAATCCGTACGAGGACCTGCTCGCCGACACGGCCGAGCGCAACTGGGACTCGGACAGGCGCCTTGCGGAACTGGAGGCGGACGGGATCGTCGCGGAGGTCGTCTTCCCGAACACGATCCCGCCGTTCTTCCCGTCCGGGTCGCTGATGGCGCCCGCGCCCACGCGGGAGGACTTCGCGCGCCGGTGGGCGGGCCTGCGGGCGCACAACCGCTGGCTCGCCGACTTCTGTGCGGCGGCCCCCGGCCGCCGGGCGGGCGTCTTCCAGATCCTCCTGAACGACGTCGAGGAGGCGGTGCGGGGGATCAGGTGGGCGGTCGGCGCGGGCCTGCGGGGCGGCCTGCTGCTGCCCGGCACACCGCCGGGCTCGGGCCTGCCCGAGCTGTATGCGTCGTCGTACGACCCGATCTGGGCGGTGTGCGAGGAACTGGACGTCCCCGTGAACCACCACGCGGGCTCCGCGTCGCCGCCGCTCGGTGACGAACCCGCGGCGCGGGCCGTCTTCATGGTCGAGACGACCTGGTTCTCGCACCGGGCGTTGTGGCACCTGATCTTCGGCGGGGCCTTCCGGCGCCATCCCGGGCTGAAGCTGGTGCTGACCGAGCAGGGCTCGGGCTGGATCCCCGGGGTGCTCGACATGCTGGACTACTACCACGGCCGGCTGGTCGAGGCGGCGACGAACGGGTCGACGGCATCGACCGCGGAGTCCAAGTTCGGTGCGGGCCTCGAGGCCTCCATGGGGAAGCGCCCCTCGGAGGTGTGGCGCACGAACTGCTTCGTCGGCGCGAGCTTCATGCGCCCGCACGAGGTGCCGCTGCGGGACCGTATCGGCCTCGACAAGATCATGTGGGGGAGCGACTACCCGCACGACGAGGGCACCCACCCCTACTCGAGGGAGGGCCTGCGCTTCGCGTACGCGGGCGTGCCGCCCGAGGAGGTGGCGGCGATGGTCGGCGGCAACGCGGCCCGGGTGTACGGCTTCGACCTGTCCGTCCTCGATCCGATCGCGGCGAGGACGGGCCCGACGGTGAAGGAGATCGCCGAACCGCTGCCCCGGCCTCCGGCGGACGCGACGAGCCCGGTCTTCGCGCGGGGAGGGTCGGTGCGCGTCTGGTGACCGGCCCGTGGCCCGAGTCGGTACGGCGATGAGGGCACTTGGGGTGCCATCCTCCCCGTGTGACGGAACCCACGCACGACGAGGCTCACGCGGGCGCGCTCGGCTCGCGACTGAACTGGCTGCGGGCCGCGGTCCTCGGCGCCAACGACGGCATCGTCTCCACCGCCGGCCTCGTGGTCGGTGTCGCCGGCGCGACGACCGACCGTTCGACGCTGCTCACGGCGGGACTGGCCGGCCTGCTGGCGGGGTCGATGTCGATGGCGGCGGGCGAGTACGTGTCGGTGTCGACCCAACGCGACTCGGAGAGGGCGGCGCTGGCCCTGGAGCGGCGGGAGCTGAGGGAACAGCCGGAGGCGGAACTCGAGGAGCTGACGGAACTGCTGGAGGAGCGGGGCCTGTCGAAGGACGTGGCGCGGGATGCAGCCGCACAGCTGACGGAACGGGACGCGCTGCGCGCCCACGCGCGCGTGGAACTCGGCATCGACCCGGACGAGCTCGCCGACCCCTGGCACGCGGCATGGGCGAGCTTCCTGGCCTTCACGGTGGGGGCACTGCTGCCGCTGCTGGCCATCGTGCTCCCGCCCGCGGGCCTCAGGCTCCCGGTGACGGTCCTCTCCGTCCTGGCTGCACTCGTCCTCACCGGCTGGGCCAGCGCCCGCCTGGGCGCCGCAAGGCCGGGACGGGCGGTGACACGGAACGTGGCGGGCGGGGCGCTGGCCATGGGGGTCACTTATGCGGCGGGAACGCTGCTGGGGGCGGCGGGCGTGTGACCGTCGGTTGGCGGAGATCACCAACAAGCAAGCGCATACCCCCGGTAATACTTGTGGGTAACAGCCCCTGGCCGCGGCCGACCGGCGGTTCTACCGTGCCTGCATGCCGAACCTCCCCGATGTCGTGGTCTGGTCCATACCTGCCTTCGTGCTGCTCACGATCGTCGAGATCATCAGCGTCCGGCTGCATCCCGACGAGGACGACGCCGGATACGAGGTCACGGACGCGGCGACCAGTGTCGGCATGGGGCTCGGCAGTCTCTTCTTCGACTTCCTGTGGAAGTTCCCGATCGTCGCGATCTACAGCGCCGTGCACGCGCTGACGCCGCTGCGCGTGCCCTTCCTGTGGTGGACCGTTCCGCTGATGCTGCTCGCGCAGGACTTCTTCTACTACTGGTCCCACCGCGGCCACCACGTCATCCGGATCCTGTGGGCGTGCCACGTCGTCCACCACTCCAGCCGGAAGTTCAACCTCACCACCGCACTGCGCCAGCCCTGGACGTCGCTCACCGTGTGGCCCTTCTACGTCCCGCTGGTCGCCGCCGGCGTGCACCCGGCCGTGCTGGCGTTCTGCTCCTCCGCCAGCCTCGTCTACCAGTTCTGGATCCACACCGAGCGCATCGACAAGATGCCCCGGTGGTTCGAGTTCGTCTTCAACACGCCGTCGCACCATCGCGTGCACCACTCGTCCCAGGGCGGCTACCTGGACCGCAACTTCGGCGGGATCCTCATCGTCTGGGACCGGCTGTTCGGATCGTTCGTCGCCGAGACCGAGCGGCCCGTGTACGGGCTGACCAAGAACATCCGGACGTACAACCCGCTCAAGGTCGCCACGCACGAGTACGTGGCCATCGCCAAGGACCTCAAGGCGGCGGGCAGTTGGGGCGAGCGGGCCGGGCGGGTGTTCCGCGGGCCCGGCTGGCGGCCGCAGGAGAGGACGCCCGCCACGGCGGCGCCCGTCGCCGGGGAGCACGCCGCGTGAGACACCGCCCGCGCGCCTCGCGCGTGTGAAGAGCAGGGCCCTGGCCGCGGCGCCGCTACTCGGGTGGGGCGGCTCTCCGACACGCTCATCGCGACCGGCGTCGCCCACCGGCCGCAGTTCCCGTGGCCCGACTTCCGGATCGTCGATCACCATGCCGCGGCGCAGTTCCTGCTGGTCCCGCGGGACCCTCGACGAGCAACGGGCGCCGGCGGCGGCGTACGGTGAAGTGCGCTCGACCACCCCCCGAGCGCACCAGCACAGCACCGAACGCACGAGAAGGACCCTCGCCATGCGCGCCACCACCATCCACGCCCCCTACGACATGCGGGTGGAGGACGTGCCCGAGCCCTTGGTGCAGCTGCCCACCGACGCGGTCGTCCGTGTGCTGCGGGCCCTGCATCTGCGGCAGCGACCTGTGGGCCTACCGTGGTGAGGCGCCCCGTCAGCCGGGCCAGCGCATCGGGCACGAGTTCCTCGGCATCGTCGAGGAGACCGGCTCGGACGTGACCGGCGTGCGGCGCGGCGACCTGGTAGTGGCGCCCTTCATGTGGTCCGACGGCGTCTGCGACTACTGCCGCGAGGGGCTCACCACCTCCTGCGAGCACGGCGGCTTCTGGGGCTCGGTCGGCTACGACGGCGGACAGGGCGAGGCCGTGCGCGTGCCGTTCGCCGACGGCACCCTCGTCCGACTGCCCCGGGAGGCCGTCTCCGACGACCGTCTGCTGTCCGCGCTGCTGACGCTCTCCGACGTCCTGGGCACCGGGCATCACGCCGCCGTCGGCGCGGGAGCCCGTCCGGGCGCCACCGTCGCCGTGGTCGGGGACGGCGCCGTCGGGCTGTGCGCCGTGCTGGCCGCCAAGCGGCTCGGCGCCGAGCGGATCATCGCCCTCGGACGCCACGAGGTCCGTACGGAGATCGCGCGCCGCTTCGGCGCCACCGACGTCGTCGCCGAACGCGGGGACGCCGCCGTGGAGGCCGTCCGCGAACTGACCCGGGGCCAGGGTGCGCACGCGGTCGTCGAGGCCGTCGGCACCGAACAGTCGATGCGGACCGCGGTGCACATCACCCGCGACGGCGGCGCCATCGGCTTCGTCGGCGTCCCGCACGGCAGCGGCACCGGACTCGACCTCAGCGTCATGTTCGACCGGAACATAGCCCTGCGCGGCGGTGCCGCACCCGTGCGCGCGTACATCCCGGAGCTGCTGCCCGACGTCCTGGACGGCACCATCGACCCCTCACCGGTCTTCGACCGGACGGTCGACTTCGAGGGCGTGCCCGAGGGCTACCAGGCGATGGACGAGCGCACCGCCCTCAAGGTGCTCGTCACCAACGGCTGATCAGGCGCCCGTCACCAACGGCCGATCATTCCGGCCGCCCGATGACCGGCCTCCGGAAGACCGGCCTCCGGAAGACCGGCCTCCGGAAGACCGGCCTCCGGAAGACCGGCCGCCGGATGGCCGGCTCCGGATGACTCCGTGCGTCGGATGACTCCCCGCGCCCGACGACTCGCGCCGCCGGGTGACTCGCCGCCGGTGAGTCCCGTCGCCAGGTGGCTCAGGCTTCCGGCGGGGCCGGTGCCCATCGTGCCGGATCGACCCCCCAGCGGCCCGGCGGGCGTGCCCAGTCGGCCGGCCCGCCGACGAACCGGACCGGCGACAGCGCGTACCGCAGCCGGCCCAGCGCGCTGTCGGTCTCCGTGAGCCAGGGACCCGGACCGTCGTACGCCGCCTGCACGCCCCCGGCGTCCCGGACGGCACCGTCCGTCAGCCAGGCCGCCGTCCGAGCCAGCGACAACCGTACGACCCGGGTGCCCCCCTCCCGCGTCTGCTCGGTGAGAGACCTCAGCACCGCCGCGGCCAGCAGATAGCCCGTGCCGTGATCGAGGGCCTGGGCGGGCAGCGCACCCGGCCGCTCCGCCGAACCCTCCCTCACCGCGATGCCGGTGGCGACCTGCACCAGGCTGTCGAAGCCCCGCCGCCCGGCCCACGGCCCGTACGCGCCCCACGCCGACAGCTGCGCCACCACGAGGCCCGGCCGCCGCTCGGCCAGCTGTTCGGGGGCGAGCCCGAACCGGTCGAGCGCGCCGGGCCGGTAACCGGTGACGACGACGTCCGCGTCCGCGAGCAGCCCGTCGAGGGCCCGCCGGTCCACGGAGGCCGTCAGGTCGAGCACGGCCGACCGCTTGCCGATGTCCATGTCCGCGTGCTGGTCGGGGATCTCGGGCAGCGCCGGGCTGTCGATCCGCAGGACGTCCGCGCCGAGCAGCGCCAGCGTGCGGGTGGCCACCGGGCCCGCGATCACCCGGGTGAGGTCCAGGACGCGCAGACCCGCGGCGGGCAGGAGCGGCTCTCCGGCGAGCGGCGGGAGCGGTCGTACGGGCGCCTTGTCGAGTCGCGCACGTCCCACCAGCGGATGTGCGGCGACTGCGTGCGCCTGTTCGTGCGTCGCCCACTCCTCGGGCGTGCGCAGTGCGACCGCGAGCCCTCCGGCCGCGTACACGCTCTCCTCCACCTCGAGGGCGGACCGCTCGGCGAGTGCGGCCCCCACGGTCTCCACGCTCGCGTCCGCCGCCAGCCCGAGGGCGCCGAGCAGCCGCTCACGATGATGGGGATAGTTCGCGTGCGTGCGCACCCAGCCGTCCGCCGTGCGCCAGAACCGCGACAGGGGAGCGAAGTTGACCGGTTCGCGGCCGTCGACCCGCAGCTGCCGTTCGCTGTGGAAGGCGGTGGCCACAGCCCCGTCGTCGACCTCGGCCTCCGGCACGGTCGGCAGTCCGGCCCGCCGTTCGCCCCACTCGGCGGCAGCCAGCGCACACGCCCCGACACAGGCGCGTGCCATCTCCCGTACGGGCAGGCGCGAGTCGAGCGCCCCCTCCCGTACGACGGTCGAGATCCTTCGCGCCAGGGCGGGATCCCCGCCGAGTGCAGCCCAGGCCACATCTGTATCCGTCATGACTGCACTATGCAGTGTGTACTGAATCAATATGGGGAGGGGGCCCGGCGTCGGCCGAGCCCCCTCCGCGCGCACCGCCTACCGGCGCGCTGCCACTACCACTTCGTCACCTGCTACTGCTTCGTCTGCTACTACTTCGTCACCGCCTTCAACGCGTTCACGGTCCCCCACCCGTAGAAGCCGTTGTGGTTCTTCGAGCCCTTGCACACCGCGTCGACCTTGCCGTCGGAGTCGATGTCGTAGGGATCGGTGCACGGCGTGGCGTCGGCCTCCGCGTACAGCAGGGCCTTCACCAGGGCGGCGGAGGCATGCGGATGCGTCGACTTGATGAGGGCGGCCACACCCGCGACATGCGGGGTCGCCATCGACGTACCCGCCATGTAGCCCCACTTGCCGCCGGGCAGCGGGCCGAGGATCTGACCGTTGGTGGCCGGCGGGGCCGGGGGCTGGTAGCGGGTGGAGTCCCCGCCGGGCGCGGCCACGTCGATGACCCCGAGACCGTAGTTGGAGAACGACGACTTGATGCCCTTCGCTCCGGTCGCCGCGACGGTCACCACGCCCGGCAGCTGGGTCGGGATGTCGAAGCACCGGTGCGGGTCGATCACCCGGTCGCCGGGCGTGCCGTCGTTCGGGGAGGACGGGTCGGTGACGGAGGCCGCGTCCAGGTCGTAGTTCTCGTTGCCCGCGGCCGCGACGTTGACCGTGCCCTTGCGCTCGGCATACCGCGACGCCCGGGTGATGGCGTCGACGAGCGCCTTCTGGTCCGGATCGTCGGTGCAGTTGAAGTACCAGGGGTCGGTGTAGTAGCTGTTGTTGGTGACGTCGACGTGGTGCTCGGCCGCCCATACGAAGCCGCAGACCACGGCCTCCGTGTAGAAGTAACCCGCCGGCGAGCCCACCTTGATGCCCGCGACCCGTACGCCGGGCGCGACACCGGTGATGCCGACGCCGTTCCTGGCGGCCGCGATCTCCCCCGCCACATGGGTGCCGTGCGGGCTCTCCGACGCGCTCGGCCGCCAGGCGCCGTCGGTGGTGTCCGGCTTGCCCGACACGCAGTTGACGGACGCGTCGCGGTTGAAGTTCGGGGCGATGTCGGGGTGGGTGTCGTCCACGCCCGTGTCGATGACGGCGACCGTGACCTCGCGGCTGCCGAGCGTCCTCTCGTGCGCCTTGTCCGCCTTGATGGCGGGCAGGTCCCACTGCAGCGGCTCCAGCGGGTCCTGTCCGCCTGCCGCATGGGCGCTCGCGACCTCCTGGGAGGTGAGCACCTTCGACGTGTCCAGGTCGGTCGTCGACTGCGCGGGCAGGGGTGCGTTACGGGTCGCGCCCGCCGACTGCACTCCGCGCACCGTGCGGATGGCCTTGGCGAAGCCGGGGTTCGAGGAGTGGACGACGATCACGCCGATGCGGTCGTACGCGACCACGATCGTGCCGCCCGCGTCCGCGATCGCCTCCTTCACGCGCGCCAGGGTGCCGTACCCGGGACGGACGTTGACGACGTAGCTGAGCGAGGTCGCGTCGGCAGCCGTGGCCCCGGGGGCCGTCTCCGCCGCCGACGCCGCGACGTTCGGCAGCAAGGCGACGGCGGTCGCCATGGCCATCCCGAGCGGAAGGGCGACGAGGCGGCGGGAGCGCTTGCGCGGCGCTGTCATGAAAGCCTCCAGTTCGTTCGCGATACCAGCGGTACGAGCCGTGGAAAGGCTCAACGGACTCATCCGGAAGGGCTACTTGACCGCACGCAGCGCGTTGACGATCCCGAAGCCGTAGAAGCCGTTCACGCGCTTGCCGCCCACACAGGTCGCGTCCACGACCCCGTCGCCGTTCCCGTCGTACGGGCCCGTGGGGCAGCCGGGGTTGTCCGCCTCCGCCTTGAGGAGCGCCTGGAGCTGCGCGGCAGACGCCCACGGATGCGCGGACTTCAGCAGTGCGGCCACGCCCGCGACGTGCGGCGACGCCATGGATGTGCCCTGCAGGAAGCCGTACTGGCCGCCGGGCATCGTGGAGAGGATGCGGCCGTTCTTCGATGGCGTGTCCGGGATCTGGTACTTGTCGCCGCCCGGCGCCGCCACGTCGATGACGCCGTCGCCGTAGCTGGAGTAGTACGACTTGGCCTTGTCGACGCCGGTCGCGCTGACCGTGACGACGCCCGGCAGCTGGGTCGGCACGTCGAAGCACTCGTGCGGGTCGACCGTGCGGGTCCCAGCGGTGGAGTCGTCGGGGCTCGAGGCGTCGGTGAGGGCGTGGGAGTCGAGGTCGTCGTTGGAGTTGCCCGCCGAGGCGACATTGAGGGTGCCCCTGCGCTGGGCGTACAGCTGGGCCCGGTTGACGGCGTCGACGATGGCCCGCTGGTCGGGGTCGTCCATGCAGTTGTACAGCCACGGGTCCACGTAGTAGCTGTTGTTCGTGATCGCGACCCCGTGGTCGGCGGCGAACACGAACGCGCACACGACGCTCTCCGGGTAGAAGAGCTCGCTGACCGGGTCGGCCACCTTGATGGCGGAGACCTTGACGTTCGGGGCGACACCGGCGACGCCGATACCGTTGCGGGCCGCCGCGATCTCGCCGGCGACATGCGTGCCGTGGTAGTGCTCCGGCTTCGCCGGCCGCCAGGCGCCGTACGAGGTGTCCGCCTTGCCGCCGACGCAGTTCGCGGACTGGGAGGCGGAGAAGTTCGGGGCGAGGTCCGGGTGGGTGTCGTCCACGCCGGTGTCGATGACGCCGACCGTGACGTTGCGGCTGCCCGGGTTGATCTTCGCGGCCTGGTCGGCCCCGATCGCGCGCAGATCCCACTGGTCCGCCTCGAGCGGCTCGCTCTCACCCGCGGCTGCCGACGCTCTCGTGATCTTCGCCGCGTCGGCCTTCGACAGGTACTGCACGGCGCCCTCGTCCGTCGTGCCGGCGGCCGTCAGCGGCGCGGTCCGGGTCGCGCCCGCGGACTGCACTCCGCGCACCGCGCGGATGGTCTTGGCGAAGTCCGGGTTCGCGGAATGCACGACGATCACACCGATCCTGTCGTACGTCACGACGATGGTGCCGCCGGCCGCGGTGACCGCCTGCTGCACAGCCGTGAGTGTGTGACGGTCCGTCCGGGTGTTGACGACGTAGGCGAGTTCGGTTCCGTCGGCGGCCCGGGCCACGGCGGAGGCGCGCGGGGCGGCCGATGCGGTGCTCGGCAGGAAGCCCAGGGAGGCGGTGAGCGACAGCACGACCGGCACGGCGAGAGCGAGCCGGCGTCTGGAACGCAGATGAGCCATGGGGTCTCCACATCATCCGGAAACGTGAACGAGCCGGAACACGGATGGGTGTCCCGGCAGGTGCATGACGAGTGTTGCCAGGGTGAAGCTATCTGCCGTCCGGACAGGTCAGCAATGACTTCGAGGGACAACGTAAAAAAGAAGCCAAGGGAGTTGAACCGGTCCACGCGTGGCGCCGTGACCCGGAAAAGGGAGCACGAGGACGATCGAGGCCCCCTGTCCGCATCACACAACGGATCGATACCGTCACAGCTGGCTATGTGGCCCAGGTCACTGTGAGGTCAGGACCCACCGCACCCGCAACGCGAGGAGACACCGTGTCCACCGACGCACCTCCCCCCTCGAAGACCGAACCAGGCCTCCCCTCCGCCGAGGAGTTCACCGCGGTCCAGGACAGCGCCGAATTCCGTGAACTGCGCCGCTCCTACCGCTCGTTCGCCTTTCCGCTGACCGTGGCGTTCATCGCCTGGTACCTCGTCTACGTCCTGCTGTCGAACTACGCGGGCGGCTTCATGGGCGCCAGGCTCTTCGGCAACGTCAACGTCGCCCTGGTGCTCGGCCTCGCCCAGTTCCTCACCACGTTCCTGATCGCGTGGTGGTACTCACGGCACGCCGCCGCCGAGCTCGACCCCAAGGCCCAGGCCATCAAGTCCCGGATGGAGGGCGACGCATGAGCCACGCAGCCTTCCTGGCCGCCGGTGAGGCGAGCAAGCACCGGCCGCTCATCATCACCCTGTTCGCGGTGTTCGTCGTCGCGACGCTCGTCATCACCGTCTGGGCGGGCCGCCAGACCAGGAACGCCGCCGACTTCTACGCGGGCGGCCGCCAGTTCACCGCCTTCCAGAACGGTCTCGCCGTCTCCGGCGACTACATGTCCGCGGCGTCCTTCCTCGGCATCGCCGGAGCGATCGCCCTCTTCGGCTACGACGGCTTCCTCTACTCCATCGGCTTCCTGGTGGCCTGGCTGGTGGCCCTGCTGCTGGTCGCCGAGCCGCTGCGCAACTCCGGCCGCTACACCATGGGCGACGTGCTCGCGTACCGCATGCGCCAGCGCCCGGTCCGCACGGCCGCAGGAACCTCCACGATCGTCGTGTCGATCTTCTATCTCCTTGCCCAGATGGCGGGCGCGGGCGTTCTGGTCTCACTGCTGCTCGGCATCACCAGCGACGGCGGCAAGGTCGGCATCGTCGCCCTGGTCGGCCTTCTGATGATCGTGTACGTCACCATCGGCGGCATGAAGGGCACCACCTGGGTGCAGATGGTCAAGGCCGTCCTGCTGATCGCGGGCGCCCTGTTGCTGACCTTCCTGGTCCTGCTGAAGTTCCACTTCAACCTCTCCGACCTGCTCGGCAAGGCGGCCGCGAACAGCGGCAAGGGCTCGGCCTTCCTGGAGCCCGGTCTGAAGTACGGCGCGACCGGCACGACCAAGCTGGACTTCATCTCCCTGGGCATCGCCCTGGTCCTGGGCACCGCGGGCCTGCCGCACATCCTGATCCGCTTCTACACCGTGCCCACGGCCAAGGCCGCCCGGAAGTCCGTGAACTGGGCGATCGGTCTCATCGGCGCCTTCTATCTGATGACCCTCGCCCTCGGTTTCGGCGCCGCCGCCCTGATCAAGCCGGAGGAGATCATCGCCTCCAACAAGGCGGGCAACACGGCCGCGCCCCTGCTCGCCCTGCACCTGGGAGGCACGGATTCCAACGGGGGCGCGATCCTGCTGGCCACCATCTCGGCGGTCGCCTTCGCCACGATCCTCGCGGTGGTCGCGGGGCTGACCCTGGCCTCGTCCTCGTCGTTCGCGCACGACATCTACGCGAACGTCATCAAGAAGGGCCGGGCCACCGAGAAGCAGGAGGTGGGCGCGGCCCGCTGGGCGACGGTCGGCGTCGGCGCCGTCTCCATCGCCCTGGGCGCCCTCGCCCGCGACCTGAACGTGGCGGGCCTGGTCGCCCTGGCCTTCGCCGTGGCAGCCTCCGCCAACCTGCCGACGATCCTCTACAGCCTCTTCTGGAAGCGGTTCACGACCCGGGGCGCACTGTGGTCGATCTACGGCGGCCTGGTCACAGCGGTCGGCCTGGTGCTGTTCTCGCCCGTGGTCTCGGGCAAGCCCGCGTCGATGTTCCCCGACGTCGACTTCCACTGGTTCCCCCTGGAGAACCCGGGGATCATCTCCATCCCGGTGGGCTTCCTGCTGGGCTGGCTCGGCACGCTCCTGTCGAAGGAGGAACCCGACGCCGGCAAGTACGCGGAGCTGGAGGTGCGGTCGCTGACCGGCACCGGAGCGCACTGAGGCCCGTACCGGCGGCCGCGTCGTAGAGATCTACGACGCGGCCGCGGCGTGCCTCGTGGGATCTGGCTGCTGTCGCTGTCGGTGGGGTCACGTAGGCTCACACATGACGGAATACATGTGGTCCGCGACGAGGGAGGGGGCCCACGTGCTCATCGACACCTATGGCCGGGTGGCCACCGACCTGCGGGTCTCGCTGACCGACCGTTGCAACCTGCGGTGCACCTACTGCATGCCCGAGGAGGGCCTGCAGTGGCTGGCCAAGCCCGACCTGCTGACCGACGACGAGATCGTCCGCCTGATCGACATCGCCGTCACCTCCCTCGGTATCGAGGAGGTCCGCTTCACCGGCGGCGAGCCGCTGCTGCGCCCGGGCCTGGTCGGCATCGTGGAGCGGGTCGCCGCCCTGACCCCCCGCCCCCGGATGTCCCTCACCACGAACGGCATCGGCCTCAAGCGCACGGCTCAGGCCCTGAAGGCCGCGGGCCTCGACCGGGTGAACGTCTCACTGGACACCCTGCGCCCCGACGTGTTCAAGGCGCTCACCCGCCGGGACCGCCACCAGGACGTGTTGGACGGCCTGCGCGCCGCCCGGGAGGCAGGCCTGACACCCGTCAAGGTCAACTCCGTCCTGATGCCGGGCCTGAACGACGACGAGGCCCCGGACCTGCTCGCCTGGGCCGTCGAGCACGACTACGAGCTGCGCTTCATCGAGCAGATGCCGCTGGACGCCCAGCACGGCTGGAAGCGCGAGGGCATGGTCACCGCGGGGGACATCCTGGAGTCGCTGCGCACCCGCTTCGAGCTGGCCCCCGAGGGCGCCGGGGAACGCGGCTCCGCCCCGGCCGAGCGCTGGACCGTCGACGGCGGCCCGCACCGCGTGGGCGTCATCGCCTCGGTCACCCGTCCGTTCTGCGCGGCCTGCGACCGGACGCGGCTGACGGCCGACGGGCAGATACGGACATGCCTGTTCGCCACCGAGGAGACCGATCTGCGCGCGGCGCTCCGTTCCGGCGCGCCCGACGAGGAGATAGCCGCCATCTGGCGACTCGCGATGTGGGGCAAGAAGGCGGGTTCGGGACTGGACGATCCGTCGTTCCTCCAGCCGGAGAGGCCGATGTCGGCGATCGGGGGTTAAGCGTCCGGCGCGTCCCACTCCTCGAGCGCCACCACGTCCTTGAGGAATCCCCGTACTCCGAGAAACTTCGACAGATACTCGCGATGCTCCTCGCACGCCAGCCATGTCTTGCGGCGTTCCGGTGTGTGGATCTTCGGGTTGTTCCACGCGATCACCCACACGGCAGCGGCGCGGCAGCCCTTGGCGGAACAGATCGGCGTATCGGGATCAGGGACAATCACCCCCCGACCCTAACGTGTCAGGACCCCCCCAAAGGCGACGCCGAGCAGCCACGGGGGGAGCTGCCCGGCGTCGGTCTGTCGCTCCGACGGGGGATGCGGAGCGCGTACGCAGTATGTCACGGGTAACCCAGTGCCCGGCACCGGAACAACATGATTGATCTGAGCTTTTCTTGAGCTTGGCGCGGAGTGCGATTCCGCTCTCCGCGACCCGCGGTCAGGTCCGCTCGTGCGGCTCGCCGTGCATTCCGGCCGCGGACTCGGCCGGAATGTCCTCCGGGACGGATTCCGCGAAACCCGGCCCGCTCCCGGCTTCGCCCGCGTGGGACCCGCCAGCGGGCGGCGCGATCATCGGAGGCACCGGGGCGGTGATGAACGTCGACGGGAGCGACGGCGCGTTCTCGCGTCCGGCATTGGCGATGACGACGGCGATGTAGGGGAGGGCGGCCCCCAGGACCAGCGCAATGATGGCGACGGGCCGCTCGACGTTCCACAGGGTGGCCGCGAGGATCACCGCCACCGTGCGCACGCTCATCGAGATGACATAGCGCCGCTGCCGCCCGCGCACATCCGCCGCGAGGCCCTGCCGGGCACCGGTGATCCGGAACACCTCGGCGTGACCGCCGTTGCTCAGCTTCCGCATCACATTCCACCACCCGCCTGCCTGGCTCTCCCCGGCCCGTTAACCGGTCCGCACCCGGTCAGGAGCCTGGCCCGGACACTCACCACGTTACGCCGTGCCCCCGCCGCCTACGAGACCGGGGGACCGTCTGCCTGGGCGAACGCCCTGCGCGCCACCGAGTACGGGCCCACCCGACATGCGTCGTATGGCGGACAGCCCGAGACTGGGCGTACTGCTCACGTCGAGCCGTACGAGGAGGCAGCCATGGGCTGGTTGTGGGCGATCATCGTGGGATTCGTGCTGGGCCTGCTGGCCAAGCTCATTCTGCCGGGCAAGCAGCACAGCCCGATCTGGCTGACCACCCTCATGGGCATGATCGGCGGCCTAGTCGGCAACGCGGTCGCCCGTGCCATCGGCATCGCGGCGACGCCGGGCATCGACTGGGGCCGCCACGGCCTCCAGCTCGCCGCCGCGGTCCTCTTCGTCTTCCTCGGGGAGATGGCGTACATGTCGATGAAGGGCGGCAAGGAGCGGGCATGACGGTACGAGGAAGGGGGGGCGGCTCCGGTGGGGCCGCCCCCCTTCCTCACCTATGCGCGGGCACGCGCGGATGGGTGCCTCAGGCGCCCATGACCTCGACCGCGGCGAGGTTCTTCTTGCCGCGGCGCAGCACCAGCCAGCGCCCGTGCAGCAGGTCCTCCTTGGCGGGGACGGCGTCCTCGGCGGTCACCTTGACGTTGTTCACGTAGGCGCCGCCCTCCTTCACCGTGCGCCGACCGGCCGACTTGCTGGGCACCAGGCCGACCTCGGCGAACAGGTCGACCACCGGGGAGAACTCGGTGACCTGGATGTGCGGCACCTCGGACAGGGCCGCGGTCAGGGTCTTGTCGTCGAGGTCCGCCAGCTCGCCCTGACCGAAGAGCGCCTTGGACGCGGCGATCACGGCGGCCGTCTGCTCCGCACCGTGCACCAGCGTCGTCAGCTCCTCGGCCAGCGCTCGCTGTGCCGCGCGGGCCTGCGGACGCTCCTCGGTCTGCTCCTCCAGCTCCTCCAGTTCCTCGCGGGACTTGAAGGACAGGATCCGCATGTACGTCGAGATGTCCCGGTCGTCCACGTTCAGCCAGAACTGGTAGAACGCGTACGGCGTCGTCATCTCCGGGTCGAGCCAGACGGCGCCGCCCTCGGTCTTGCCGAACTTGGTGCCGTCCGCCTTGGTCATCAGCGGAGTCGCGAGCGCGTGGACCTCGGCGTGCGGCTCCAGCTTGTGGATCAGGTCCAGGCCCGCCGTGAGGTTGCCCCACTGGTCGCTGCCGCCCTGCTGGAGCGTGCAGCCGTACCTCCGGTTGAGCTGCAGGAAGTCCATGCCCTGCAGGATCTGGTAGCTGAACTCCGTGTAGCTGATGCCCTCGGAGGATTCCAGGCGCCGGGCGACGGAGTCTTTCGTCAGCATCTTGTTGACGCGGAAGTGCTTGCCGATGTCCCGCAGGAACTCGATCGCAGACAGACCCTCGGTCCAGTCGAGGTTGTTGACCATCACGGCCGCGTTCTCTCCCTCGAAGGAGAGGAACGGCTCGATCTGACGGCGCAGCCTGTCCACCCAGCCGGCCACCGTCTCCGGGTCGTTCAGCGTGCGCTCGGCGGTCGGGCGGGGATCGCCGATCAGGCCCGTCGCACCGCCCACCAGTGCCAGCGGCCGGTGCCCGGCCTGCTGGAGCCGGCGCACGGTGAGCACCTGCACCAGGTGTCCCACGTGCAGGGACGGCGCGGTCGGGTCGAAGCCGCAATAGAACGTGACGGGACCGTCCGCGAGCGCCTTGCGCAAAGCGTCCTCGTCGGTGGAGAGGGCGAACAGCCCGCGCCACTTCAGCTCGTCGACGATGTCCGTCACGGTTCTCGTGTCTCCTCGGATGGTCTTCGGGTAGTCGGGTGACAGCCGACTACGAGGTTATACGCCCTGACTGACAGAGCTCATGTTGAAATCGGGCACCCGCACGGGCGGCATCGCGGCGCGGGTGAACCAGTCGCTCCACTCTCGTGGCAGCGTCTTCTCGGTGCGGCCGGCCTCGGTGGTCCGGCCCAGCAGATCGACCGGGGACTCGTTGAAGCGGAAATTGTTGACCTCACCGGTGACCTCGCCGTTCTCGACGAGGTAGACGCCGTCCCGGGTCAGTCCGGTCAGCAGCAGCGTCGCCGGGTCCACCTCGCGGATGTACCAGAGGCAGGTCAGCAGCAGTCCGCGCTCGGTGTTCGCGACCATCTCCTCCAGGGTCCGGTCGGTGCCCCCCTCCAGGACCAGGTTCCCGATGGACGGTGCGAGCGGCAGGCCCGTCAGGCCCGCACTGTGCCGGGTGGTCGTCAGATGCCTGAGCTCGCCCTCGGCGATCCACTCGGTGGCCCCCAGCGGCAGCCCGTTGTCGAAGACCGACGCGTCGTCGCCCGAGGAGTGCGCGATCACGAAGGGCGAGGTCTCCAGGCCCGGCTCGTGCGGATCGCTGCGCAGGGTCAGCGGCAGTCCGGACAGCTTCTCGCCGATGCGCGTGGCGCCGCCGGGCTTGCTGAACACGGTGCGGCCCTCGGCCGCGTCCCGGGCGCCGGCCGACCACATCTGGTAGATCAGCAGGTCCGCGACCGCGGTGGGCGGCAGCAGCGTCTCGTACCGGCCCGCGGGCAGTTCCACGCGGCGCTCCGCCCATGCCAGCCGGCGGGTCAGCTCCGCGTCCAGGGCGGCCGGGTCGACGTCCTTGAAGTCCCGGGTCGAGCATCCCGCCCACGCCGACCGCGTACGGTCGGGCGACTTCGCGTTCAGCTCAAGGGTGCCGCTCGGCTGGTCGTGCCGCAGGCGCAGCCCGGTCGATGTGCCGACATACGTAGACACCAGTTCGTGGTTGGCGAAGCCGTACAGCTCGCGGCCGCCGGCATGCGCGCGTGCGAACGACTCGCCGAGCGCCGGCGCGAAGTCCGAGAAGACGGCGGACGACGTCTCGGCGGGGGCGTCCGTGAAGTCCGGCGACTGCGGAACCCCCGTCACCAGCGGCTGCGCGTCCTCGGCGGCCCCCGCGCCGCGCGCCGCGGTCTCCGCCGCCCGTACGAGCGACTCCAGTTCGTCGGCGGTGACGGCCGAGCGGGAGACGACCCCGGACGCCGTGCCCTCCTTGCCGTCGACGGTCGCGATGACGGTGAGGGTGCGCCCGCGGGTGACCCCGTTCGTGGTCAGCGCGTTGCCCGCCCACCGCAGATTGGCGGTGGAGTGCTCGTCGGCGATGACGACGCACCCGTCCGCGCGGGACAGCTCGAGTGCACGCTCGACGATCTCGTGCGGCTTGTTCGTGCGGGCACTCATCGGCCGGCCTCCTGCGTGGTGTTCAGAATGTTGACGCCCTTGAAGAGGGCCGACGGGCAGCCGTGCGAGACGGCCGCGACCTGGCCCGGCTGGGCCTTGCCGCAGTTGAACGCACCGCCGAGGACATAGGTCCCCGGACCGCCGACGGCCGCCATGGAGCCCCAGAAGTCGGTGGTCGTCGCCTGGTACGCGACATCCCTCAGCTGGCCCCTGATGCGCCCGTTCTCGATCCTGAAGAACCGCTGACCCGTAAATTGAAAGTTGTACCGCTGCATGTCGATGGACCAGGAACGGTCCCCGACGACGTAGATCCCGCGGTCCACGCCCCCGATCAGATCCTCGGTGGACAGCCCGGCCGGATCCGGCCGCAGCGACACGTTGGCCATGCGCTGCACGGGAACGTGCGAGGGGGAGTCGGCGTACGCGCACCCGTTGGACCGGTCGAACCCGGTCAGCCTGGCGATGCGCCGGTCCAGCTGGTAGCCGACCAGCGTCCCGTCCCTGACCAGGTCCCAGGACTGGCTCTCGACACCCTCGTCGTCGTACCCGATCGTCGCGAGCCCGTGCTCGGCGGTGCGGTCCCCGGTGACGTTCATCAGCGCCGAGCCGTACTTCAGCTTGCCCAGCTGGTCGAAGGTGGCGAAGGACGTTCCGGCGTACGCGGCCTCGTAGCCCAGGGCGCGGTCCAGTTCGGTGGCGTGGCCGATGGACTCGTGGATGGTCAGCCACAGGTTGGACGGGTCGACGACCAGGTCGTAGACGCCCGCCTCGACGCTCGGCGCGCGCATCTTCTCGGCGAGCAGCTCCGGGATCTGCTCCAGTTCGGAGTCCCAGTCCCAGCCGGTGCCCGTCAGGTACTCCCAGCCGCGGCCGACCGGCGGCGCGAGCGTGCGCATCGAGTCGAACTCACCGGTGGACTCGTCGACCGAGACCGCGGTCAGCTGCGGATGCAGCCGCACACGCTGCTGGGTGGTCACGGTGCCCGCGGTGTCCGCATAGAACTTGTTCTCGTGGACGGTCAGCAGCGAGGCGTCGACGTGGTTGACGCCTTCGGCCGCCAGCAGCCGCGCGCTCCAGTCCGCCAGCAGCCCCGCCTTCTCCGCGTCGGGCACGGTGAAGGGATCGATCTCGTACGACGAGACCCATTGCTTCTCGGCGTGCACCGGCTCGTCCGCCAGCTCCACGCACTCATCGGACCCAGCGGCCTTGATCACCTGCGCCGAGAGCTTAGCCATCGCCACGGCCTGCGACGCGACCTTGGCCGCCGCGTCCGGAGTCAGATCGACACCCGAGGCGAACCCCCAGGTCCCGCCGTGCACGACCCGCACCGCGTACCCCAGGTCGGTCGTGTCCGACGACCCGGCCGGTTTGCCGTCGCGCAGCCGCCACGCGGCACTGCGCACCCGCTCGAACCGGAAGTCCGCGTGCTCGGCCCCCAGCGCCCGCGCGCGTGCCAGCGCTGCGTCGGCCAGGGCCCTTAGCGGCAGTGCCGTGAAGGCTTCGTCCATGGAATGAGGCACGGAGGTCTCCCTGCTGTCGTGGCCTGTCGGGTCCGATCATGGCGCGCGACCGGGTGGGCGGACCACACGTTTCCGCACGACGGCCGGGCTTTCGCCCAAGGTGTCCGCGCGCCCGTCCCGGTCGCGGCTTCTGTAGGGATCCGACAGCGAGTCCCTTACGCGACTGTCGGTGCCCGATTGTCCGCGCGGCGTGCGGGACCGATAGGTTTTCGATGAAGGCGCCTGACTTGCAGGGGTTCCAGACCGCTATCGAAAGGGTGATCCGTTGAGCCGCTCGGTTCTCGTCACTGGAGGCAACCGGGGCATCGGCCTCGCCATCGCCCGCGCGTTCGCCGACGCCGGCGACAAGGTCGCGATCACATACCGCTCGGGTGAGCCGCCGGCCGGCTTCCTCGCGGTCAAGTGCGACATCACCGACACCGAGCAGGTGGAGCAGGCCTACAAGGAGATCGAGGCCGAGCACGGCCCGGTCGAGGTCCTCGTCGCCAACGCCGGCGTCACCAAGGACCAGCTCCTGATGCGCATGTCCGAGGAGGACTTCACCTCGGTCATCGACACCAACCTTGTCGGAGCGTTCCGCGTCGTCAAGCGCGCCAACCGCGGCATGCTGCGCGCCAAGAAGGGCCGCGTGGTGCTGATCTCGTCGGTCGTGGGACTGCTCGGCTCCGCCGGGCAGGCGAACTACGCCGCCTCCAAGGCCGCCCTGGTCGGCCTCGCGCGCTCGCTCGCCCGTGAGCTGGGCTCGCGCAACATCACCTTCAACGTCGTCGCGCCCGGCTTCGTCGACACCGACATGACCAAGGCGCTCACCGACGAGCAGCGCGAGAACATTGTGTCGCAGGTACCGCTCGGTCGGTACGCGCAGCCCGAGGAGGTCGCCGCGACGGTGCGGTTCCTCGCCTCCGACGACGCCTCGTACATCACTGGAGCCGTCATCCCCGTTGACGGCGGACTGGGAATGGGTCACTGATCACCATGAGCGGAATTCTCGAGGGCAAGCGCGTCCTGATCACCGGTGTGCTGATGGAGTCCTCCATTGCGTTCCACACCGCGAAGCTGGCCCAGGAGCAGGGCGCGGAGATCATCCTGACCGCGTTTCCGCGGCCCACGCTGACCGAGCGCATCGCCAAGAAGCTTCCGAAGCCCACCAAGGTCATCGAGCTCGACGTCACCAACGACGAGCACCTCGGGCGCCTGGCCGACGTCGTCGGCGAGGAGCTGGGCGGCCTCGACGGTGTGGTGCACTCGATCGGCTTCGCCCCGCAGGACGCCCTCGGCGGCAACTTCCTCAACACCCCGTTCGAGTCCGTGGCCACCGCGATGCACGTCTCGGCGTACTCCCTGAAGTCGCTGACCATGGCCTGCCTGCCGCTGATGCAGAACGGCGGCTCGGTCGTCGGCCTCACCTTCGACGCGCAGTACGCCTGGCCGCAGTACGACTGGATGGGTCCCGCCAAGGCCGCCCTGGAGGCCACCAGCCGTTACATGGCGCGCGACCTGGGCAAGCAGAACATCCGCTGCAACCTCATCTCCGCCGGGCCCATCGGTTCCATGGCCGCCAAGTCCATCCCCGGCTTCAGCGAGCTGGCCGCCGTGTGGGACAGCCGCGCCCCGCTCGAGTGGGACCTCAAGGACCCCGAGCCGGCCGGGCGTGGTGTCGTCGCCCTGCTCAGCGACTGGTTCCCGAAGACCACCGGCGAGATCATCCACGTGGACGGCGGTCTGCACGCCATCGGCGCCTGAGCGTCCGAAAGGCGCGCTTCAGCGGCGCGCAGGCGGCCACGCCCCCGTTGTGAGCCTGTTGGCTTGCGAGTGCGACGCCCCGCTCCCCGCACCTGCGGGGAGCGGGGCGTCGCCCGTTCGGAGCAACTGGCGGGGGTCCGTCGGGCACACAGCCCGCACGCTGGGAGTAACGCACCGCCCCGCAGCCGAACGGCCGAGGAGGTTTGCTTGTGCGCTCGTCCCGCCGCTTCGCCCCGGTCTTCCTCGCCATTGCCCTGGTGACGGCACTGCCGTACGACGCCATGCCGCACGCGCGTGTGCAGCACGCCGTGCCGCACGCGCGCGTGAAGGACGGAAAAGCCGACGACGCGCCCTTCGGGTCGGAGTGCCGTGTCGGCGTCACCGGCTCGCACGTGGTCGCCTACTGCCACAACCCGTATCCCGTGACCGACCACGTCAGCCTGCACATCGAGTGCGATCCCTGGTGGGACCTGGACACCGACACCGCCCCGGTCGACGCCGGGCCGGCAATGACCGTACGGCTGACCGGCCGGTGCTGGCAGCACGTACGCTCCGCGTGGGTCGGCCACGCGCGGTGAACCGCGGTCAGCGGCTCCCGGGACGGGGCCGGCCCGGACGGCACATGGACGGATAGCTCGCCGCCGCCGCGGCCGCCGCTGCGGCGTCGCCCGCACGGATGGCGTCCACGAGCCCCGTGTGGTCCATGTACGTCTCCGGTGTCAGCTCCTCGCCGACGTCGCCGCGCAGCCAGTCCCGCAGCACCTCACCGAGATCCGCGTACATCGCCGTCATCACGTCGTTGTGGGACGCCGCCACCACGGCCATGTGGAACGTCGCGTCGGCGGTCACGAAAGCCTCCGCGTCCCCGGACTCCCAGGCCTCCTCACGGCGTACGAGGAGTGCGTCCAGCTGTTTGAGGTCGCGCTCGGTGCGCCGCTCGGCGGCGAGCAGGGCCGCGCCCGACTCGAGGGTGGAGCGCAACTCGGCGACATGGCCGGCCTCCGCGTCGGCGAACCGGCGGTGCATCACGCCCGCCAGCTCGCTGGTGGCCACCACATAGGTACCGGACCCCTGGCGGATGTCCAGCAGACCGTTGTGCGCGAGCGCGCGGACGGCCTCGCGGACCGTGTTGCGGGCGACCCCGAGCTGTTCGACCAACTCGGGCTCGGTGGGGATACGGGAGCCCACCGGCCATTCGCCCGAGGTGATCTGGTTCCGCAGCTCGGCGATGACCTGTTCGGACAGCGCGGATCGGCGCGGGTGGCTCAGCGGCATGACGGTCCTTCGTGCGGGCCTGTGTGCGGGGCTGGAGGGTCCGGAGCGTAACGCAACCCAATTGGACAGCAAATCATCCCATGATTCTATGATGGCCCTTATGCTGAGCAAGGAGACCGGAACGACGACGTCCATACCGATACGCGGTTCCGCGGAGCCGAAGGCGGAGACGGGGCCGAGGAGGGAGCCCGGGACGGGGCCGGAGGGCGGACCGCTCGCCACGCGCACGTGGACGACACGGCTGCTGGTCGTCGGTATCGTCCTTGCCGCGCTCAACCTGCGCCCGGCCATCACCAGCCTCGGCGCCCTCCTCGAGGAGGTGCGCGACGGGCTCGGCATGAGCGGCGCCGTCGCGGGACTGCTCACCTCGGTGCCGCCCCTCTGCTTTGCCGTCTTCGGCGTCATGGCGCCGCGGCTGGCCCGCCGCTTCGGACCGGCCGCGGTCGTCTGCGCCGGAATGGCCGCGATCACCGCCGGGCTGGTGCTCCGTCCGTATGCCGGAACCACCGCCGGCTTCCTGGCCGCCAGTGCGCTCGCCCTGATGGGCATCGCCGTCAGCAACGTCCTGATGCCGGTGATCGTCAAGCGCTGGTTCCCGGACCGGGTGGGCTCGATGACGGGCCTGTACTCGATGGCCCTCGCCCTCGGCACATCCGTCGCGGCGGCGGCCACGGTGCCCATGACCGACGCGCTGGGCGGCCGTTGGCAGACGGGGCTTGCCGTCTGGGCGGCCCTCGCGGCGGTGGCCGTCCTGCCCTGGATCCCGTTCGTCCGCGGGCGAGAGGCCGTTTCCGCGGAGAGCGACCCGGCCGCCGGGCCCGGCCGGGACGAGCCGGACGGCCCGCGGATCACCCGCAGTGGTACCGCCTGGGCGCTGGCCGTCTTCTTCGGCCTCCAGGCCACGGCCGCGTACATCACGATGGGGTGGATGCCGCAGATCTTCCGTGACGCCGGGGTGCCCGCCGGCACCGCCGGTGTGCTCCTGGCCGTCACGATGGTGATGGGCGTGCCCCTCGCCTTCGTCATCCCGCGACTGGCCACGCGGCTGCCGCACCAGGGACCGATCGTGGCCGCGCTCGGTGTCTGCGGTCTCGCCGGGTACGCGGGCCTGTACTGGGCCCCGGAGCGCGGCGCCTGGGCTTGGGCCCTGCTGCTCGGCATCTCCAACTGCGCCTTCCCGCTGGCACTCACCCTGGTCGGCATGCGGGCGCGGACGGGTGCGGGCGTGGCCAGGCTGTCTGCGTTCGCGCAGAGCGCCGGGTACCTGCTGTCGATCCCGGGGCCGCTGCTGGTCGGCATCCTCTACCAGCGCAGCGGCGGCTGGGGCCTGCCGCTCGCCCTCATGGCCGCACTGATGGTCCCGCAGGTCGTGGCGGGTGTCCTGGCCGGCCGCAACCGGACCGTGGAGGACGAGGCGGCGCGCTGAGCCGTCGGCCGGACCGTCGGGCGTCGCCGCCGACCCCGCCCCGCCCCGACCCCGCCGGAGCCGGGGCGGGGGAGGGGTGCGAAACTGACCGTATGCCCGTGCTCGACCCGAACCCCCAGAACGGCCAGAAGAAGATGCTGCTCGTCTTCGGCGCGTTCTTCGCCATCTTCGTGATCATCGCCGTCATCGCCACGCTCGCCTCACCCTGATGGAGGGTGGGGCCAGCCCCACCATCCCCTAGGGGGCCAGTGTCAGGGTCAAGTGGGTGGGTCACCGGATGGGTTGAGGGCCGCGCAGTCCCTACCTTCGAGATGTGGCCGCGAGCGGCGGACCACGGATCGTCCGAGGACCCACGGAGGCAGTCATGTCGGCCCGCACGCACACCCGGCCCCACCCGGCGACCACGGGCGGCATCGACATCAGGCTGCCCTGGTGGGCGCTCGCCCTGCCCACGCTGGCCTTCGTCGTCCTGCTGGCGCTGATACTCAACCCGGCGGACCCCGGTGCCGGCGGCGCCCCCACCCTCAGCCATCTCGTCCAGCGCATCCAGCAGACGCTGACCCACCACGCATCGTGACCCCGCCCGGCCGGGCGCGCCTCGACACACCGGTGCGTCCACGTCCGGCGCCATGTTCCCTCCGGGCGAGGCAGGGGCGGCCGGAAGGCCCGGGTGAGCCGCCGATGCGGGGACGCGCTGACGACGCCGCCAACTGCCTGCGCCCGTTGGCCTGTTTCATGCGAAGCTGGGACGCATGAGCTCCGCAGAACCCCGCAGGATTGTCCTCTTCCGGCATGCGAAGGCCGACTGGCCGCAGGTCCCCGACCATGAGCGTCCGCTCTCCGACCGGGGCCGCACGGACGCGGTCGTCGCCGGACGCAAGCTGGCGGACACAGGCATCCACATCGACCTGGCCCTCTGCTCCACCTCGACCCGCACCCGCGAAACCTGGAAGCTCGCGGTCCAGGAGCTTTCGGAGCGGCCGAAAACCGTCTATGAGGAGCGGCTCTACGAAGCCTCGCCAGGCGAGCTGATCACCGTGCTCAACGAAACGCCCGACGACGCCCACAACGCGGTCATGATCGGCCACAACCCGGGGATCCACGGCCTGGCCGAGATTCTCCCCGGCGCGGCCGAGGACGACGCCCGCGAGCGCATGACCCGACGCGGCTTCCCGGCTGCCGCCTTCGCCGTGCTCGCCTTCGAGGGCTCCTGGAAGTCGCTGGAGCCGGGTGCGGCCACCCTGATCGACTACTGGGCGCCGAGCGAGTAATCCCTACGAGCGCGACGGGCCGGCACCCGCACGGTGCCGGACCCCGTCGACGCACGACATGCCGAGGCCGTGCGTGCGGCCGGGCGTACATGCGAGCCCGCACGTGTACGTGTAAGCGGTGTACGCACGCATGCGGCGATGCCGTACCGGGACCGCTTGGCGGCGCCCGGGGTGCGGACGGCGCTCAGTGCGCGCATCCAGCGGGCCCAGCGCGGAGTGACCCGCGGACTCAGCGCGGAGTGACCTGCGGGCTGACCTGCGGACTCAGCCCGGAGTGACCTGCCTGGTCGTCCCGCTGACTCAGCGAGCGTCGTCCTGCGTGTCCGCCGCCTCGACCTCTTCCCGGGTGACCCCGAGCAGATACAGCACGGTGTCCAGGAAGGGGAAGTTCACCGCGGTGTGCGCCGCCTCGCGGACGACCGGCTTGGCGTTGAAGGCGACGCCCAGTCCGGCCGCGTTCAGCATGTCGAGGTCGTTGGCCCCGTCCCCGATCGCCACGGTCTGCGCCAGCGGCACGCCCGCCTCGGCGGCGAACCGGCGCAGCAGCCGCGCCTTGCCCGCCCGGTCCACGATCTCGCCGACGACCTTGCCGGTCAGTTTCCCGTCGACGATCTCCAGCGTGTTGGCGTGCGCGAAGTCGAGCCCCAGCCGTTCCTTCAGATCGTCCGTGACCTGGGTGAAGCCACCGGAGACGACACCGACTTGGAAGCCGAGTCGTTTCAGCGTGCGGATCAGGGTGCGGGCGCCCGGGGTGAGCCGCACCTCGGCACGCACCTTGTCCACGACCGACGCGTCGAGCCCCTTGAGCAGCGCCACACGCGCGTGCAGTGACTGCTCGAAGTCCAGCTCGCCGCGCATGGCGGCCGCCGTCACCTCGGCGACCGCCGCCTCGCAACCGGCGTGCGCGGCGAACAGTTCGATGACCTCGTCCTGGATGAGCGTCGAGTCCACGTCCATGACGACCAGACGCTGGGCCCGCCGGTGCAGACCGGCCGCGACGACGGCGACGTCGACACCGAGGGCCGCGGCGTCGGTGACCAGGGCGGTGCGCAGCCGCTCCGTCTCCACACCCGACACCGCGAACTCGACGGCGGTCACGGGGTACTTGGCGAGCCGGAAGATACGGTCGATGTTGCCGCCTGCCGCGGCGATACGGGCCGCGATGGCGGACGTCGACTCGGCGGTCAGCGGGTGGCCGAGGACGGTGACGAGTGAGCGCCCGAGGCCGCGAGGACGGTTGTCGCCGATGCCGGAGATGATCTCCGCCTGCATCTTCATGGACTCCGCCCAGCCGTGGACGGTGGCGCGCAGATCACCCTCGAGCCCGGGCGGGGGCATGGTCACGAGGGCGCACAGCACCATCCGTCCCCGGGTGACGACCTGCTCGATGTCGACGACTTCGACGTGATAGGCGGCCAGGGTGTCGAACAGGCCGGCGGTCAGGCCGGGCCGGTCCTTGCCGAAGATCTTGACAAGGAGAGTGGGGGCGTCGGAGGTCTGCGAAGCGCTCATGGTGCTTCCACCGTATCCGGCACCCAGTGCCTTCCGCGTGCCCGGTCCGTCTAGCGGACGGGGAACAGTGGGTGGCGGGCATATGGCGTACGACTTGACCGGCGCCGAAGGCGCAGAGTACGGGCCGCGGGCGGCCGATGGAGCCGGGTCGCGTCAGCCGCGTCCCGGGGGCCGCCCGGGCGGGGGAGGCGGCGGGGGCGGACCCTGTTCCGGCCAGGACGGCGTCCGCCCGGGCCGCCCTGGTGGCCGGGACGGCGGCTCGGTCGGCCGGAGCATGGTGGGAGCGCCGTACATGTCACCGGGACCGGGCGGAGGGGCAGCGCCCGGGGGCGGCGGTGTGCCCGTGCCGGAGGGTGCCTGGGGGTGTACGGGACGGCGGGGCTCCGGTGTGCCCGTTCCGGGGGCGTCCTGCCGTGATCCGGTCCCGGCCGGCCCCTCCGGCAGCCGCAGATACGGGTTCGTGTCGGGGTTCGGCGGGCGGTACGGCCTGCTCGGCGCATAGGGGCCCGCCTCCTGCGGCACCGGTCCGTACGCCGGCGGAGCGGTCGGCCGCCCCGCGTCACTCCGTGCCATCGGCGCCGCCCGGCTCCCTGCCGCGCCCGTCGCACAAGCGAGCAGCGCCCCGGCCGCCCCGGCTCCCGCGCCCCACGCGGCCCCCAGCAGGAGCGCCATGCCGAGGTGCCCGTGCAGTTCGATCCCCGCCCCGAAGGCGTCGAATCCCAACACGGACAGCGAGGCGTCCACCGACACGTCCGTCAGCAGCACCAGGAGCGGCAGTGCCAGTGCCGTCGCGACCCCGAGCCGCAGACCGCAGTGCCCTGCGAAGGCGAGGGGACCCGGATCCCGTGCTGCGGTGGGGGCGGAACCCGGTACGGACGCGCCGCCCCGGACTCGTACGAGAGGCGTACGTGCCGCCGTCAGCACCCCCGCGAAGAGCATCATGAGCGCCGCGGCGACCGCCAACAGCCATACGCGATGGTCCAGTTCGGCCAGTCGGCCCAGCGTGACCGGCTGGTCCGTGCGCACGCTCAGCAGCCGGTCCAGCGGGTCGGGCAGCACTTTCGCCAGTTCTCCCGTGGCCTTGCCGTCCCACGGTACGAACAGGCCGAGCGGCACACCGAGCCACACTCCGTTGGGCGCACCGAGCAGCGCCGCCCCCGCGATGCGCGCGGGATGGTCGTCGCCGATCGCCGCATACAGCGCTGCGGCGAGGCCGGCGGCCACCGCGACCAGCACCACGGTGACCAGCGCGGACACAGCCGGCCGTACCACCCGGTGGACCGCGTCCCAGCCGGGCGGCAGGGGCGTGCGCCGCGACGCCAGGAGCGCGATCACCAGGACACCGGCCGCCCACCCGGCGCCGCCGAGCAGCGTGGGCACCGTGTCGACGGAGAAGCCGACCGCGGCCTTCGCATGCACGAGGTCGCCGATCCGGCTCGGCAGCAGCCCCCCGATGTTCCCGAGTCCGGGGATGTCGACGCCTCCGCCTCCGCCCGTGCCCGGCAGCCCACCGAGCCCGAGCGCGTTCCCGTCGATGGTGATGACGTCGTGGCCGGCCCAGGCGAGGCCGCCCAGCATCGCCACGAACAGCACGACCACCGCGCCCGCGCGTGCGATGAGTTCACCCGGCGGCACCACAACTCCGCGCGCGCGTAAGGAACGCAGGATGAACCAGCAGAGCAGCAGCGCGCCCACCAGGGACACGCCCAGTGGCGTGATCTCAATGGCGGTCGCGGCCTCCGCGCCCTTCAGGCCGAACGCCGACACGTTCCCGGACGGTGTGACCGATCCGTTCGCCCCGAGGGCCACCATCGCCGCGGTCATCGGCCCGAGCGAGCCCGTCGCATCCGCCCGGAGCAGATGCAGACCGAGTGCCGCCGTTCCCGCCATCCCGGTCAACGCCCAGCTCACCGAGGCGATCGCGGACAGCAGTACATCCGTCCACGGCAGCCGTCCGTCGTCCATCGCGGTCCCGATGCCCATACCAGCCCCCGATCCGCGCCGCGGCGATCCACCGCGATGTCCCCCTCGGGTGGGATTACCACTCTCCGGGCCGGTTTCAACCCCGTCAACGGGACGCGTCCGGGCGCGCGTCATCTCTCTTCACAAGGCCCGACTTTCAGTCAGGGCGCTGAGCCTGAAATAGTTCCCCACGATGTTCGACATCCCTAGACTCCCTGTGATGGGGGTAACTCGGGGGACAACTCAGTGGGGCATGGAGTGCCTGAACTCGTACTCGAATTGAACGGACGCACCTGGACGCTGGACGCGTCCAGGTCATACACCCTCGGACGCGATCCGCAGGGAGACATCGTCCTCGACGACGCCAGGGTTTCCTGGCGCCACGCCACGATCAGCTGGAACGGCCGCAGTTGGGTCGTCGAGGACCACGGCAGTACCAACGGCACGTTCGTGCGGGGCCAGCGGATCCAGCAACTGGAGATCGGCCCGGGCTCGGCGGTGCATCTGGGCAACGCGACCGACGGGCCGCGTCTGAGCCTGTCCGGCGCCGCGGCCGCGGTCGCCGCTCCGCAGGCGCAGCCCGCCCAGCAGCCGTACGCGGCCCAGGGCGCGCACGCCGGCTGGGCGCAGCAGACCCCGCAGCAGCAGGCGCCCGAGCAGGGCCGGCCGCAGCCGCAGCAGGCCGTTCCGCAGATCCCGCAGCAGCAGGGACCCGGTGTCGGCGCGGGGGCGCCGCCGGTGTACGGCGACCGCAGCCCGACGACGTTCCACCAACTCGCCCTCGGCCGTGTGATGCGCATCGGTCGTGCGCTGGAGAACGAGCTGGTCGTCTCCGACCTGCAGGTCTCCCGCCACCACGCCGAGTTCCACGCCACGCCCGACGGCCGGTTCGAGATCCGTGACCTCGGCTCGCACAACGGCACGTTCGTCAACGGCATGCCGATCGGCAAGGGCGGCTCGGCGCTCCTCGGCCCGAACGACATCGTCGGCGTCGGCCATTCGACGTTCCGCCTGGTCGGCGACCGGCTCGAGGAGTTCGTCGACACCGGGGAGGTCTCCTTCTCCGCCCGCCACCTCACCGTCACGGTCGACGGCGGCAAGCAGATCCTCAAGGACGTCTCCTTCGGCGTCCCGGAGAAGTCGCTGGTCGCGGTCATCGGCCCGTCCGGCTCCGGCAAGTCGACGCTGCTGAAGGCGCTCACCGGCTACCGGCCCGCCAACCAGGGCGATGTCCTCTACGACAACCGGAACCTGTACAAGCAGTTCGCCGAGCTGCGCCAGCGCATCGGTCTCGTCCCGCAGGACGACATCCTGCACAAGGAACTCAGCGTCAAGAAGGCTCTCAAGTACGCGGCCAAGCTGCGCTTCCCCGCCGACACCACGGCCGCGGAGCGCGAGGCCCGCATCGACGAGGTGCTGCGTGAGCTGAAGCTGGACATCCACAAGGAGAAGAAGGTCACCTCCCTCTCCGGCGGCCAGCGCAAGCGTGTGTCGGTGGCCCTGGAGCTGCTCACCAAGCCGTCGCTGATCTTCCTGGACGAGCCGACCTCCGGCCTCGACCCGGGCATGGACCGCGACGTCATGCAGCTGCTGCGCGGCCTGGCCGACGACGGCCGTACGGTCCTCGTCGTCACCCACTCCGTGGCCGAACTGGCGCTGTGCGACAAGCTGCTGGTGATGGCGCCCGGCGGGTCCGTCGCCTACTTCGGTCCGCCCGAGGAGGCACTGAACTTCTTCGGCTACGAGACATGGGCGGATGTCTTCTCCGCCTTCGAGAACTACCGCGACTACGACTGGGCGGGCCGCTGGAAGGGCTCGCAGCACTACCAGATGTACGCCGCGGATATCGACGCCGTCGCCCCGCAGTCGGTGCACATGCCGCCGCCGCAGGCGATCAAGCCACCCAAGCCGCAGGGCTGGCTGTCCCAGCTCGTCACCCTGGTCCGGCGGTACGTCGCGGTCATCGCCTCCGACAAGGGCTTCCTGGCGCTGACGGTGATCCTGCCGGCGGTGCTCGGCGCGGTCAGCCTGCTCATCGACCACAAGAGGGGTCTGCTGGTCGGCCCGGTCAACCCCAGGACCGGAATCCACATCCCGAACGGCACGGCCACCACGGTCCTGCTGATCCTCGCGGTCGGCGCGTGCTTCGCGGGCGCCGCCAACTCCGTCCGTGAGCTGATCAAGGAACGGGTCATCTACGAACGCGAGCGCGCCACCGGACTGTCCCGCTCCGCGTACCTGATGTCGAAGGTGATCGTCCTCGGTGCCGTGACCGTGCTGCAGGGCCTCATGGTCGGCGTTATCGGCTTCTCCAGTCGTGAGATCCCTGCGGAGGGCGTCGTCCTCGGCAACGCCACGCTGTTCGAGCTGTGCCTGCCGATCATGGCGCTGGGCTTCACGTCGATGATGTTCGGGCTGGTCATCTCGGCGCTCGTGAAGACGGCCGAGAAGACGATGCCGCTACTGGTCATGTTCGCGATCATCCAGGTCGTCTTCACCGGCTGCCTCTTCACCCTGCACGGCACCCTCGGCGTCAACGAGTTCTCGTATCTGATGCCCTCACGCTGGGCGGTCGGAGCCGCCGGTGCGACGCTGGACTTCAACAACATCTCCCCGAACACGGACGACCCGACCAGCACGGACCCGCTGTGGAACCACACGGCGGCGGCCTGGACCCTGGACATGGCCGCCCTGATCGCCCTGGGTGCTATCTGCGGCTTCCTCGTGGCCCGGTTCCTGCGTCGGCACGAGCCCGAAGTAATGCGGAACTAGTCGTCCGTCCGACGACGCCGAAGGGCGGCACCCGGCAGGGGTGCCGCCCTTCTGTCCATCTGTCTGTGCGAGTAGAGGCCCGCGCTGCCTCAGTACGCGCTGTTGACGTTGTCGATGGAGCCGTACCGGTGAGCCGCGTAGTTGGCCGCAGCCGTGATGTTCGCCACCGGGTCGTAGATGTTCGACGAGGTGCCGGACACGTGGTACGCGTTGAAGGTCGGGTCGATCACCTGGAGCAGACCCTTGGACGGGATGCCGTTGGCGGCGTTGACGTCCCAGTTGTTGATGGCCGTCGGGTTGCCCGAGGACTCCCGCATGATGTTGCGGTACAGGCCGTTGTAGGAGCCCGGGATGCCCTTCTGCGCCATGATGTCGAGCGCCTGGTGGATCCAGCCGTCGAGGTTGTTGGCGTAGGACTGGGGGGCGGCCTGCTGGACCTGGGGGCGCTGGGCCGAGCGGCTCGAGGCCGCCTGCGCCCTGTGCTGCTCCGCGGCCTTCTGCGCCGCCTGCTGGGCTGCCTGCTGAGCGGCGTGCTGCTTGGCGGCGGCCTCGACGGCGGCCTTCTGCTTCGCGGCGATCGCCTCGGCCTTCAGGGCGGAGGGGGCCAGCTGGTCGGTGACGGCGACCTGGTAGCCCTTGGCCGGCTGGTTGCCGAGCGTCACCGCTGCGGAGACGACGCTCGCCTGCTTGGCCGGGGTCTCGGCCTGGCTCGGTGCGGCGGTGAGCGCGAGGGCGGCGACACCGAGGGCGGCCACACCGGCGATCGAGGCCTGCTGGGCCTTGGTCAGCGCACGGCTACGATCGCGAAGCTTCTGGGGCAGGCGGATGTTCTGGGGCATCAAGTAATGGACCTCTTCGAATTGCGCGGAGGTCGCTCTGGTGCCGGCGGGAACAGGTGTTTCCAGCACAAGCGCCGTGGGTAAGCACCCGCGGCGCCGAGCGACGGCAGCAATTCTTAGCGGCCGCAAAAACTCTAGGCAAAGACGTGACGTACTATCCGTGATAGTGCGACCAGGTGGGGTAAAACCGGACAGATCACCCTGTCTTCCCCGTTCATAAGGTACTTCTTTATCTCCTATGGAGCGTCGTACGTGACCTGCGTCCTATGCGCGGCTTCACATCCAGGACACATCGGTTTCACAAGCAGTTGCTGAAGCAATGCTCTGTGTGATGCCCCTCCGGCGGCAAGATGAGGTGAGTGTCACCGAACTCGTGCCACAGGTACCGCCCGGCCAGAGCCTCCTCGTAACCACGGTCGATCGCGGTCCGCCCCGCCACCGCCTCCAGCATCAGCAGATGCGACGCCTCCGGCTCGTGCAGCCCGGTCAGCAGCCCGTCCACCACCCGCACCCCGCGCTCGGGGGTCACCACCAGATCCGTCCAGCCCTCTCGCGCCCGTACGACACCGTCGGCGCCCACCGCCGACTCCACCGCCCGCACGGCCGTCGTACCCACCGCGACGACCCGCCCGCCCGCCCCTCTCCCGCCACGACCCCTCCAGCGAAGCGCCTCGCGCCTTGCTCGATCGGCCTTCACCGCGTTGATGAGCCGAGCCGACGCCTCCGGCACCGCGAAGCGCTCCGGGTACGGCGGCTCGTGCGCCTCGGCCGACGCCACCCCCGTGTGCAGGGTGATCGGCGCGAAAAGCACCCCTCGGCTCACCAGCTCCGCCACCATCCGCTCGGTGAAGGGCCGCGCCGCGCTCGGCATCTCCGCACTGCCCACGCCGTGCGCGGAAGGCAACGCGAACACCGTCTGGTGGACGGACAGCGGCTGGTCCCGCTCCGTGTAGGAGTAGCGAATGGGACGCCCGTGCCGGTCCATCAGTCCTCCCACGTCCGGATCCGACGGGCGGGCCCACCACAGCCGGTCCCCCCGCTCCGACAGGGCCTCCTCCAGGACGAGTCGCCGCCCGCCCGGAAGCCGCACCTCTGCTCCCGGGGGCCCGCCCGCACGCGCGCGCGTGGTGCCCAGCCCGTCCGGATCACGCAGCTCGACGGCCCACCGCCCGTCGTCCCCGCGGGTCGAGAAGTGCACGACCACGCGCGCGTGCCCGATCCGCCCGTCCACCGCGGCCGCCAGCGTCGGAGAGGTGTTGACGACGAGCAGGTCCCCGGCCCGCAGGAGCCGTGGCAGGTCCACGAACGCGTGGTGCGACACCTCGGTGCCGCGCGAGACCAGCAGCCGCACGGAGTCCCGGCCCAGACCCGGCCCGCGCTGCTCGGCCGGAACCCGCGCCGACAGCTCCTCCGGAACACGCACCGCCCCGGACGTCGGGGAGTCGAAGGTCATCGCTGCTCCAGCAGGGAGGTCGCACCGTAGCGGCCGCTCGCCGGACGCTCGTCCAGCAGCCTGAGGAAGGCGGGCACCACGCTCCGCGGTGCCGGCCGCGGACCGTCGTCGTCCGGTACGGCCGCCGCGTACAGGTCCGTGGCCATGTCCCCCGGGTCGACCGCCCACACCCGCAGCCCGCGCTCCTCCTCTCCGAGCACCGCCGCCAGATGGTCAAGGGCCGCCTTCGACGCGCCGTACCCGCCCCAGGTCTCGTAGGCCTCGGCCGCCGCGTCCGAGCTGATGGTGATCAGCGCTCCCACGCCCGACTCCCGCAGCAGCGGCAGCGCCTCCTGGACGAGGCCCAGCGCGGCGACCGCGTTCACCTCGAGCGCCCGCCGCAGCCCGTCCAGTGCCAGCTCCTCCAGCCGCACCAGCGGCTCCGCGCCCAGCGCGCTCGCGTTGTGCACCAGCAGGTCGAGCCCGCCCAGCCTGCGGGCCGCGGCGACCAGCTCGCCCCGGTGCCCGGCGTCCGTGACGTCCCCCGGCACAGCCGTCACGCGCGCCCCGGAACCGGACAGGGCCCTGGCCGTCTCCTCGAGGACCTCTGCGGTCCTGGCGTCCAGCACCAGGTCCCAACCCCGCTCCGCCAGCGCCGCGCCCAGCGCCCGCCCCAGCCCCTTCGAAGCCCCCGTGATGATCGCAACCGGCATGATTACCGTCCCCTCGTCCCTGGGCCGCCGGTGATCGGCGGTGACCTCAACGTAGGAACGGCACCTTCCCGGCCGCCTCGGACGCGGGCCGCAAAGAACCGGGGCCCTTCGCCCTAGGCCCACCGGACCAGGCCCGGCCGCCACAGGTCGGATACGCGCTGTCACACCGCGCCGGTACGGTGAGGTCATGAGCCATGGACCCCGGTCGGGCCTGTACGCGGTGAGCTCCGCGCTGCTGGCCATGAGCAGGCACCTCGAGGTGCGCGACGTCCTCAAGACGATCGTCGCCTCCGCCCGCGAGCTGCTCGACGCGGAGTACGCGGCGCTGGGCGTCCCGGACGACCACGGGGGCTTCGCCCAGTTCGTGGTGGACGGCGTCAGCGAACAGCAGTGGAGAGCGATCGGACCGCTCCCGCGCCAGCACGGCATCCTGGCGGCGATGCTGCACGAGGCGAAGCCCGAGCGGCTCGCCGACGTCCGCAGGGACCCCCGCTTCGAGGGCTGGCCGAGCGCCCATCCCGAGATGTCCGACTTCCTGGGCCTGCCCATTCGCGACGGCGACGAGATCATCGGCGCGCTGTTCCTTGCCAACAAGCGGTGCTCGAAGCCCCGGGGCGGCTGCGGCTTCACCGAGGCCGACGAGGAACTGCTCTCGATCCTCGCCCAGCACGCCGCGATCGCCCTCACCAACGCCCGGCTGTACGAGCGCAGCCGGGAGCTGACCATCGCCGAGGAGCGCTCCCGGCTTGCCCACGAACTGCACGACGCGGTCAGCCAGAAGCTCTTCTCCCTGAGGCTCACCGCCCAGGCCGCCGCCGCCCTGGTCGACCGTGACCCGGGCCGAGCCAAGGGGGAGCTGCAGCAGGTGGCGGCGCTCGCCGCGGAAGCCGCGGACGAACTGCGCGCCGCCGTCGTCGAGTTGCGCCCCGCGGGCCTCGACGAGGATGGTCTGGTCGCCACCTTGCGCACCCAGATACAGGTCCTCGACCGCGCTCACACCGCGCGCGTGACCTTCACCAGCTGCGGTGTCCGCGCACTCCCGGCCGGCCAGGAGGAGGCACTCCTGCGCGTCGCCCAGGAAGCCCTGCACAACGCCCTGCGGCACTCCGGTGCCGAGCGGGTCGATGTGGCCCTCGAGAAGCGCGGACCGGCCGTCGTCCTGCGGGTCATGGACGACGGCAGCGGTTTCGAGCCCAACGTGACACGCCGCGCGGGGCGCCACCTGGGACTGGTCTCCATGCGTGACCGGGCCGGCGGGGTCGGTGGCACGCTGACCGTGGAATCGGCGCCCGGGAAGGGCACCACGATCGAGATGGAGGTCCCTGGTGGCTGACGCAATCAAGGTGCTGCTCGTCGACGACCACCAAGTGGTCCGCCGCGGTCTTCGTACCTTCCTGGAAGTGCAGGACGACATCGAGGTCGTCGGAGAGGCCTCCGACGGAGCCGAAGGAGTCGCCCGGGCCGAGGAGCTGAAACCCGACGTCGTCCTCATGGACGTCAAGATGCCGGGCATGGACGGCATCGACGCGCTGCGCAAGCTCCGCGAGCTCGACAACCCCGCGCGCGTGCTGATCGTCACCAGCTTCACCGAGCAGCGCACGGTGGTCCCCGCGCTGCGCGCAGGAGCGGCCGGTTACGTCTACAAGGACGTGGACCCCGACGCGCTCGCCGGGGCCATCCGGTCGGTGCACGCCGGGCACATTCTCCTCCAGCCGGAGGTCGCGGGCGCGCTGCTGTCGCAGGAGGAGGCCAACGCGGGCCAGGGCAGGGCGGGTTCCCTCACCGAGCGGGAGCGCGAGGTGCTGGCTCTGATCGCGGACGGCCGCTCGAACCGAGAAATCGCCCGCGCCCTGGTCCTCTCCGAGAAGACGGTCAAGACCCATGTCTCGAACATCCTGATGAAGCTCGACCTGGCGGACCGCACCCAGGCCGCCCTGTGGGCCGTACGGCACGGGGTGGACGGCTGACCAGGAGTCACAGGCCATCCGCGATCCGCACGGCAAGGGAAGGTTCCGCGCCGGGCTGAGATTCATACCGTCGGGTGTACGTCCCCCGAACGGCGCATCCTCGGGGGAGTCCGGGCGTTCTCCAAGGCGTGCTGCGGCGCCTGCCGCGCAGTGATCGCAAGGAGAGGGCTCAGAAGTGAAGAACCTGAAGAAGGCCGTGGCCGTCACGATGGTGGCCGGTGGCCTGGTCGCCGCCAGTGCCGGCCTCGCCTCCGCCACCGAGGGGTCGCACGCCGACGGCAAAGCCGTGGGCTCCCCGGGTGTCGTCTCGGGCAACGTCATCCAGGCCCCGGTCCACATCCCCGTGAACGCGGTCGGCAACACCGTGAACGTGATCGGCGTCCTGAACCCGGCCTTCGGGAACCTGGGCATCAACGACTGACGCCGTCGAGGACCCACCCTCGACCACACCGGCCTCCCGGACCACGTCCGGGAGGCCGGTTACATGCCCATGCCGGCCCGGCCCCAACCAGCCTGTCCGGCGTTCGAGGCCAGGGCCGTTCAGGCCGAAGCGGGAGACTGGGGGCGACAGCCCCCAGGGACGGTGCCCCGACCGCAGGGCAACACAAAACCCCCGATCACCGCATCCCCCACCCCTCCACAACGGAGTTGTACGCCGCGACCTGCGCTCGCCGGGCCGTTCGCTCCACCGGACGCAGCGCCTGCGCCCGGGCGGACATCTCGGAGGCACTCACCGCACCCCCGTGCCCGTTGTCGTACGCCACCGAGATCAGCAGCCCCACCCGCTGGGCCAGCTCGAGCACCCGCACGGCCCGCGGCGGATATCCCGGAGCCAGAAGTTCCCGCCCCCGCTCCGCCCGCGCCCGGTACGCGTCGATGGCCGCCTCGGCCACCGGTCCCGACGCCGCCACGTCCAGCCGCGACAGCGCCTCGGTCGCCTCGCGCAGGGCCTCCGCCAGCTCCCGCTCGGCCTCCCCGAGCGACGGCACATCGGCGGGCGGCGCCTCCCGCACGGACAGACAGTGCCAGACGACCTCGACGTGCACATCGCCGTCCGGCCCGGCCTCGTACACCTCCGGCACCAGCCCGAACGCGGCCCCGTGGCAGACCACCGCCTCCTCGGCCTCCATCGCCCGGGCATTGAACTCCGGCGGCCCGCTCAGCCCCAGCGGATGTCCCGGCGCGGGCAGCGCCACCCGCAGCCCGCTCACCCCGAGCATCCGCAGCCGCCCCAGCGCGAGCGTGAGACCGACGGGCGCCGACTCACCCGGCAGCCCCTCCACCCGGTGCACCGCGTCCTCCCCAACGATGGCGGACGCGGCGTCATCCGGCGAAACAAGTCCGGCCAACAGTGCATTTCCCCATGCGGCCAGCCGTCCTGAGCGTGGTTCCGAGAGCATGCCCCCACCCTAAGGACCGGGCCTATGGAATGGACCGGGCGACCGGTGGCGTAGATTTCTTGGGGGGCTGCGCCCACCGGCGTGGCGGACCGCGCCCACAGGCGTACGCGAGAGCCGACACTGGCCACACTGCAAGGGGAGACAACGCGCTCATGAGCGATGTTCTGGAGCTGGAGGACGTATCCGTGGTCCGTGAGGGCCGGGCTCTGGTGGAGGAGGTCTCCTGGTCGGTCAAGGAGGGCGAGCGCTGGGTGATCCTCGGCCCGAACGGCGCCGGCAAGACGACCCTCCTGAACGTCGCCTCCAGCTACCTCTACCCCACCAACGGCACCGCCACCATCCTCGGCGAGACCCTCGGCAAGCCCGGCACCGACGTCTTCGAGCTCCGCCCCCGCATCGGCATGGCCGGCATCGCCATGACCGAGAAGCTCCCCAAGCGCCAGACCGTCCTGCAGACCGTGCTGACCGCCGCCTACGGCATGACCGCCGGCTGGCAGGAGGAGTACGAGGACGTCGACGAGCAGCGCGCCCGCGCCTTCCTGGACCGCCTCGGCATGAACGAGTACCTCGACCGCAAGTTCGGCACCCTCTCCGAGGGCGAGCGCAAGCGCACCCTCATCGCCCGCGCCCTGATGTCCGACCCCGAGCTGCTGCTCCTGGACGAGCCCGCCGCCGGCCTCGACCTCGGCGGCCGCGAGGACCTCGTACGCCGTCTCGGCCGCCTCGCCCGGGACCCGATCGCCCCCTCCATGATCATGGTCACGCACCATGTCGAGGAGATCGCCCCCGGCTTCACCCACGTCCTGATGATCCGCCAGGGCAAGGTGCTCGCCGCGGGCCCGCTGGAGCTCGAGCTGACCTCGCGCAACCTCTCCCGCTGCTTCGGCCTCCCGCTCGTCGTCGAACAGGTCGGCGAGCGCTGGACGGCCCAGGGCCTGCCCCTGTCCTGACACCCGAGGCGCGCGCTCGGGCGCACGGGGTGCGCCCGCGGGAAAGCCGTCAACCGCCCGTCGGCAAAACCCGATAAGAAGCTCCTCCGGTCGGATCGGCGCCCTGTCCGCGACCGACCCGCGGTCCTACCATGACCATGTGAACATCGACGCGTGGCTGTGGTGGCTGATCGGCGCGGCCGGGCTCGGCATCGGGCTCGTGATCACCGCGATGCCGGAGCTCGGCATGCTCGCGGTGGGCGCCATCGCGGCCGCCGTCGTGGGGGGATTGGGCGGAGACGCCGTCCTCCAGGTCGTGGTCTTCGCGGTCGTCTCGGTCGCGCTCATCGCCGTGGTCCGGCCCATCGCCGCCCGGCACGGTGCCCAGCGACCCCAACTCGCCACGGGCATCGACGCGTTGAAGGGCAGACAGGCCGTCGTCCTGGAACGCGTGGACGGCAACGGCGGCCGGATCAAGCTCGCCGGAGAGATCTGGTCGGCTCGCGCCCTCAACACCGAACTCACCTATGAAGTAGGCCAGGAAGTGGATGTCGTGGACATCGAGGGGGCCACAGCGATCGTCATGTGACCTCGAAGGACGCAACTGAACCGAACAGCCCACAGGGGACGCGAGGGTCTGTCAGACTCGACCAGCAAGATCTTGAACAACCATAAGATCTTCCACAGGGCGCCGAGGCGGAGAAGGGGTACGGGGACTCACGATGGAACCGATCATCATCGTCCTGATCATTCTGGTGGTGTTGGTCTTCATCGCCCTCATCAAGACGATCCAGGTCATTCCACAGGCGAGCGCGGCCATCGTCGAGCGCTTCGGCCGCTACACACGGACACTGAACGCCGGCCTGAACATCGTGGTCCCGTTCATCGACTCCATCCGCAACCGCATCGACCTGCGCGAACAGGTCGTGCCGTTCCCGCCGCAGCCGGTGATCACCCAGGACAACCTGGTCGTCAACATCGACACCGTCATCTACTACCAGGTGACCGACGCCCGGGCCGCCACCTACGAGGTCGCCAGCTACATCCAGGCGATCGAGCAGCTCACCGTCACCACGCTCCGCAACATCATCGGCGGCATGGACCTGGAACGCACCCTGACCTCCCGCGAGGAGATCAACGCGGCGCTGCGCGGCGTCCTCGACGAAGCCACCGGCAAGTGGGGCATCCGCGTCAACCGCGTCGAGCTGAAGGCCATCGAGCCGCCCACCTCCATCCAGGACTCGATGGAGAAGCAGATGCGCGCCGACCGTGACAAGCGCGCCGCGATCCTCACCGCCGAAGGTACGCGCCAGGCCGCCATCCTCACCGCCGAGGGCGAGAAGCAGTCCCAGATCCTGCGCGCCGAGGGCGAGGCCAAGGCCGCCGCTCTGCGCGCCGAGGGCGAGGCCCAGGCGATCCGTACGGTCTTCGAGTCCATCCACGCGGGCGACCCCGACCAGAAGCTGCTCTCCTACCAGTACCTCCAGATGCTCCCGAAGATCGCCGAGGGCGACGCCAACAAGCTCTGGATCGTCCCCAGCGAGATCGGCGACGCTCTGAAGGGCCTCTCCGGCGCGATCGGCAACTTCGGCCCGATGGGCGGGGGTTCGGGCAACGGCGGCGGCTCCGGGTCCTCCACCCACCACGGCGGCGCGAGCACGGAGCGCCGCGAGAAGCCGTCGATCGACTGACACCACAGCGGTCGTACGACACTGGGGCCCGCTTCCCGAAGGAGGCGGGCCCCAATTCCATTTCCGCGACTCGCGGCTGCCACGGCCGAACGAGAGGCCGCTGAGGGCGCCCTACGCCGCCGCCTGCGACAGCCACTCCGGCAGCGCCTCGAACTCGTCCTGCCCGAGCGCCAGCAGCATCGCGTCCGCGGGCGTCGGCTCGAACGGCTGCCGCAGCAGCGGCATTCCGGCCTGCTCCGGAGTGCGATTCGCCTTGCGGTGATTGTCCTCGGCGCACGAGGCCACCGTGTTCAGCCAGGTGTCGGCACCACCCTGCGACCGCGGCACCACGTGGTCCACGGTCGTCGCCCGCCGCCCGCAGTACGCGCACCTGTGCCGGTCCCGCACCAGGACACCCCGCCTCGACCATGGAGCTTGTCTTCGGAAGGGCACCCGTACGTATCTGCAGAGCCTTATGACCCGGGGCGCGGGTATGTCCACATACGCGCCCCTCATACGGAGTTCGGGGTGGGACTGCTCGACGACGGCCTTGGCCTGCAGCACCAGAACGACGGCTCGGTTCAGCGTCACCGTCGACAGCGGCTCGAAGCTCGCGTTCAGTACCAGCGTGTCCCGCATCCAGCCCACCTCCCGTGTGCACCTGCCCACTCCCTGGCGGGCTTGGATCAACTCTGGACGGGCGCGCCGAGATGGACAACGCAATAAAAACTGCCCGCCTCTGATCAATTCCAAGACCAGAGGCGGGCAAACGTTCAGTGAACGTCAGTCACCGAGGTGTGTACGTCAGCCCTGGGCCGGGTTCTCGTACTCCCCGATGAGCTGGGCGCGCGCCAGCGAGTGGAACCGCAGATTGAAGCCGACCACCGCGGGAGAGGCGTCCGAGTCCGGACCGAGCCTCTCCTGGTCGACCGCGTACACCGTGAACACATACCGGTGCGGACCGTCTCCGGGCGGCGGCGCGGCACCGCCGAAGTCCTTCGTCCCGTAGTCGTTGCGCGCATGGACCGCACCTTCGGGCAGCCCCTCGAACTTCGCGCTGCCCGCACCCGCGGGCAGCGCGGTCACCGAGGCCGGGATGTCGAACAGGACCCAGTGCCAGAACCCGCTGCCCGTCGGGGCGTCCGGGTCGTAGCAGGTCACGGCGAAACTCTTCGTCTCCGGCGGGAAGCCTTCCCACCGCAGCTGCGGCGAAGTGTTCCCGGCCGCGTGGACCTGAGCGTCCTTGAGCCTGGCGCCCGGCTGGACGTCCTCGCTCGTCACCGTGAACGACGGCACGGACGGATGGAAGTCATGGGGCAGTGGCCGCCTCTTGGACTCGGTCACCTCGGTACCTCCCAGTCAGTGGATCAACCGATTCCAGTCGCTCCCGAGCCTAGAACCAGCTGCGCTTGCTGCCGACCTCCGACAGCCACTGGTGGAGGTACGCGGCCCAGTCCGTGCCGTGGAAGTCGTGCACACCCACCTGGAAGGCACGGTAGGAATCGCTGCCCTCACTGAACAGACCCGGCTTCTTGTCCATCTCCAGCACGACGTCCATCGCATGCTCGTCCGCGACGAAGCTCAACTCCACCTGGTTCAGGCCACGGTACTGCGACGGCGGGAAGAACTCGATCTCCTGGTAGAACGGCAACCGCTGCCGCGTGCCCCTGATGTGACCACGCTCCATGTCGGCGCTCTTGAACCGGAAGCCCAGCCGGATGAACGCGTCCAGGATCGCCTTCTGCGCCGGCAGCGGGTGCACATGGATCGGGTCCAGGTCGCCGGAGTCCACGGCACGCGCGATCTCCAGCTCCGTCGTCACCCCGATGTGCATTCCGCGCAGCGCCTGCCCGTCGATCATGGTGACCGGGGTCTCCCACGGGATCTCGAGCCCGAACGGTACGGCGTGCACGGCCCCCGCCTGGAGTTCGAAGGCACCCCCGAGCCGGACCTTCGTGAACTCGATGTCCTGCTTGTACTCCGTGTCGTCGTGCCCTTCGACCTCGACCTTGGCCTGCAAACCGACGTTCAGGCCCTCGATCGCCTGGTTCACGGACCCGCCCTGGATCCGCACCTCACCCTGGACGACACCGCCCGGCACGACATTGACCTCGGTCAGCACCGTCTCGACCGAAGCCCCGCCGGCTCCCAGACTTGCGAGCAGCCGCTTGAACCCCATGCATCTTCCTTCCCAGGCGACACCATGACGCGCACATGGATCATTGATCCCGACAAACGCGATCCGGCCCCGGCCGGTCCCGCGTCCCCACCCTTCCAAGGGGGAGGACTCTGGACCACCCCTTTGGTACGCACCCATCTGGACTACGCTCGTACGCCATGATCGCGACCCCCGACCGTACGCCCCTCCCCAGGGAGTTCTTCGACCGCCCTGTCCTGGAGGTCGCCCCCGACCTGCTGGGGTGCCTCCTCGTCCGCAGCACCCCGGACGGTCCGATCGAACTGCGCCTCACGGAGGTCGAGGCCTACGACGGCCCGAACGACCCCGGCTCCCACGCCTATCGCGGCCGCACACCCCGCAACGACGTGATGTTCGGTCCGCCCGGCCATGTGTACGTCTACTTCACCTACGGCATGTGGCACTGCATGAACCTGGTGTGCGGCCCGGAGGGCCGGGCGAGCGCCGTACTGCTGCGCGCCGGGGAGATCACCGAGGGCGCCGAGCTCGCCCGGACCCGTCGACTCTCGGCCCGTAACGACAAAGAACTGGCCAAAGGCCCCGCGCGCCTGGCGACGGCCCTGGGTGTGGACCGCGCCCTCGACGGCACGGACGCGTGTGCCGCCGGGGAGACGCCGTTGCGCATCCTGACCGGCACTTCCGTGCCCTCCGACCAGGTACGCAATGGTCCCCGCACGGGAGTCGCGGGGGACGGAGGCATCCACCTGTGGCGCTTCTGGATCGCCAACGACCCGACGGTGAGCCCCTATAGGGCCCACACTCCGAGGCGGCGCCGAAGTTGACGTGCTCCTGGGCGATGCGTAATGTAGCCCGAGCCGCTTGAACCGGGTACGGCGTTCCGCCGGCAGCCGGAAGCGGTTTACCCACTATAACGATTCCCTCGCAGAGGGCGTTTTCGGCGTGCCCGCATGCCCGAATTCGAACTCGCGGGGCTCGATTATGAGCTCCGGCAGGAATCGGCTAACGTAGTGAATGTCGAAAGGCCGAGAGGCGAAAAGCCTCGGGTTCAAGACAAATCCCGCCGACAGGGAATCGGATCGAGAAAAGGTCTGATAGAGTCGGGAACACCGAAGGGAAGCGCCCGGAGGAAAGCCTGAGAGAGTCTCTCGGGTGAGTACGAAGGAAGCGTCCGTTCCTTGAGAACTCAACAGCGTGCCAAAAGTCAACGCCAGATATGTTGATACCCCGTCTCCAGCTCTGCTGGGGCGAGGTTCCTTTGAAGTAAAACACAGCGAGGACGCTGTGAACGGTCGGGACTATTCCTCCCGGCTGTTCCGCTCTCGTGGTGTTCGCCCCGATCACGGGGAAAGCATTCACGGAGAGTTTGATCCTGGCTCAGGACGAACGCTGGCGGCGTGCTTAACACATGCAAGTCGAACGATGAACCGGTTTCGGCCGGGGATTAGTGGCGAACGGGTGAGTAACACGTGGGCAATCTGCCCTGCACTCTGGGACAAGCCCTGGAAACGGGGTCTAATACCGGATACAACCACTGACCGCATGGTCCGGTGGTGGAAAGCTCCGGCGGTGCAGGATGAGCCCGCGGCCTATCAGCTTGTTGGTGAGGTAGTGGCTCACCAAGGCGACGACGGGTAGCCGGCCTGAGAGGGCGACCGGCCACACTGGGACTGAGACACGGCCCAGACTCCTACGGGAGGCAGCAGTGGGGAATATTGCACAATGGGCGAAAGCCTGATGCAGCGACGCCGCGTGAGGGATGACGGCCTTCGGGTTGTAAACCTCTTTCAGCAGGGAAGAAGCGAGAGTGACGGTACCTGCAGAAGAAGCGCCGGCTAACTACGTGCCAGCAGCCGCGGTAATACGTAGGGCGCAAGCGTTGTCCGGAATTATTGGGCGTAAAGAGCTCGTAGGCGGCTTGTCACGTCGGTTGTGAAAGCCCGGGGCTTAACCCCGGGTCTGCAGTCGATACGGGCAGGCTAGAGTTCGGTAGGGGAGATCGGAATTCCTGGTGTAGCGGTGAAATGCGCAGATATCAGGAGGAACACCGGTGGCGAAGGCGGATCTCTGGGCCGATACTGACGCTGAGGAGCGAAAGCGTGGGGAGCGAACAGGATTAGATACCCTGGTAGTCCACGCCGTAAACGGTGGGCACTAGGTGTGGGCGACATTCCACGTCGTCCGTGCCGCAGCTAACGCATTAAGTGCCCCGCCTGGGGAGTACGGCCGCAAGGCTAAAACTCAAAGGAATTGACGGGGGCCCGCACAAGCGGCGGAGCATGTGGCTTAATTCGACGCAACGCGAAGAACCTTACCAAGGCTTGACATACACCGGAAAACTCTGGAGACAGGGTCCCCCTTGTGGTCGGTGTACAGGTGGTGCATGGCTGTCGTCAGCTCGTGTCGTGAGATGTTGGGTTAAGTCCCGCAACGAGCGCAACCCTTGTCCCGTGTTGCCAGCAGGCCCTTGTGGTGCTGGGGACTCACGGGAGACCGCCGGGGTCAACTCGGAGGAAGGTGGGGACGACGTCAAGTCATCATGCCCCTTATGTCTTGGGCTGCACACGTGCTACAATGGCCGGTACAATGAGCTGCGATACCGTGAGGTGGAGCGAATCTCAAAAAGCCGGTCTCAGTTCGGATTGGGGTCTGCAACTCGACCCCATGAAGTCGGAGTCGCTAGTAATCGCAGATCAGCATTGCTGCGGTGAATACGTTCCCGGGCCTTGTACACACCGCCCGTCACGTCACGAAAGTCGGTAACACCCGAAGCCGGTGGCCCAACCCCTTGTGGGAGGGAGCTGTCGAAGGTGGGACTGGCGATTGGGACGAAGTCGTAACAAGGTAGCCGTACCGGAAGGTGCGGCTGGATCACCTCCTTTCTAAGGAGCACTTCTCACCAACTCCGGTTGGTCAGGGGCCAGTACATCAGCGAACGTCTGGTGCTGGTTGCTCATGGGTGGAACGTTGACTACTCGGCATCTTGCGTCAACTCGGGTTGTTAGTACTGCTCTTCGGAGCGTGGAACGCGGACCGTGAGGGGCGGGGGTGTCGGGCACGCTGTTGGGTGTCTGAGGGCATGGCCGTGTGGTCTGTCTTCGGTGCCGGCCCCGGTGAACTTGCTGGTTTTTCGGCAGGGTGACGGGTGGTTGGTCGTTGTTTGAGAACTGCACAGTGGACGCGAGCATCTGTGGCCAAGTTTTTAAGGGCGCACGGTGGATGCCTTGGCACCAGGAACCGATGAAGGACGTGGGAGGCCACGATAGTCCCCGGGGAGTCGTCAACCAGGCTTTGATCCGGGGGTTTCCGAATGGGGAAACCCGGCAGTCGTCATGGGCTGTCACCCGCTGCTGAACACATAGGCAGTGTGGAGGGAACGCGGGGAAGTGAAACATCTCAGTACCCGCAGGAAGAGAAAACAACCGTGATTCCGGGAGTAGTGGCGAGCGAAACTGGATGAGGCCAAACCGTATGCGTGTGAGACCCGGCAGGGGTTGCGTATACGGGGTTGTGGGATTTTCCTTCTGCGGTCTGCCGGCCGTGGGACGAGTCAGAAACCGTTGATGTAGACGAAGGACATGCGAAAGGTCCGGCGTAGAGGGTAAGACCCCCGTAGTCGAAACGTCAGCGGCTCGTTTGGAAGACACCCAAGTAGCACGGGGCCCGAGAAATCCCGTGTGAATCTGGCGGGACCACCCGCTAAGCCTAAATATTCCCTGGTGACCGATAGCGGATAGTACCGTGAGGGAATGGTGAAAAGTACCCCGGGAGGGGAGTGAAATAGTACCTGAAACCGTGTGCCTACAAGCCGTGGGAGCGTCGGACATCAGCTTGCTGGTGTCTCGTGACTGCGTGCCTTTTGAAGAATGAGCCTGCGAGTTTGCGGTGTGTTGCGAGGTTAACCCGGGTGGGGTAGCCGTAGCGAAAGCGAGTCCGAATAGGGCGGTGGAGTAGCACGCTCAAGACCCGAAGCGGAGTGATCTAGCCATGGGCAGGTTGAAGCGGAGGTAAGACTTCGTGGAGGACCGAACCCACCAGGGTTGAAAACCTGGGGGATGACCTGTGGTTAGGGGTGAAAGGCCAATCAAACTCCGTGATAGCTGGTTCTCCCCGAAATGCATTTAGGTGCAGCGTCGTGTGTTTCTTGCCGGAGGTAGAGCACTGGATAGGCGATGGGCCCTACCGGGTTACTGACCTTAGCCAAACTCCGAATGCCGGTAAGTGAGAGCGCGGCAGTGAGACTGTGGGGGATAAGCTCCATGGTCGAGAGGGAAACAGCCCAGAGCATCGACTAAGGCCCCTAAGCGTACGCTAAGTGGGAAAGGATGTGGAGTCGCACAGACAACCAGGAGGTTGGCTTAGAAGCAGCCACCCTTGAAAGAGTGCGTAATAGCTCACTGGTCTAGTGATTCCGCGCCGACAATGTAGCGGGGCTCAAGCGTACCGCCGAAGTCGTGTCATTCGTACATGAGGGCTAACGCCTGTACGGATGGGTAGGGGAGCGTCGTCTGCCGGGTGAAGCAGCACCGGAAGGTAGTTGTGGACGGTTGACGAGTGAGAATGCAGGCATGAGTAGCGATTCACACGTGAGAAACGTGTGCGCCGATTGACCAAGGGTTCCTGGGTCAAGCTGATCTGCCCAGGGTAAGTCGGGACCTAAGGCGAGGCCGACAGGCGTAGTCGATGGATAACCGGTTGATATTCCGGTACCCGCTGTGAAGCGTCAAACATTGAATCCAGTGATGCTAAGCCCGTGAAGCCGCCTGCCCTCAGCTTTGCTGTGGGTGGGAGTGGTGGAGCCGGTGGCCCGAGCTGGTAGTAGGTGAGTGATGGGGTGACGCAGGAAGGTAGTCCATCCCGGGCGGTGGTTGTCCCGGGGTAAGGGTGTAGCCCGAGTGGTAGGTAAATCCGCCACTCTTGTGGGTGAGACCTGATGCCGAGCCGATTGTGGTGAAGTGGATGATCCTATGCTGTCGAGAAAAGCCTCTAGCGAGTTTCATGGCGGCCCGTACCCTAAACCGACTCAGGTGGTCAGGTAGAGAATACCGAGGCGTTCGGGTGAACTATGGTTAAGGAACTCGGCAAAATGCCCCCGTAACTTCGGGAGAAGGGGGGCCACGCCTGGTGATGGAGTTTTCCTCCTGAGCTGGGGGTGGCCGCAGAGACCAGCGAGAAGCGACTGTTTACTAAAAACACAGGTCCGTGCGAAGCCGTAAGGCGATGTATACGGACTGACGCCTGCCCGGTGCTGGAACGTTAAGGGGACCGGTTAGCTCACTTTCGGGTGGGCGAAGCTGAGAACTTAAGCGCCAGTAAACGGCGGTGGTAACTATAACCATCCTAAGGTAGCGAAATTCCTTGTCGGGTAAGTTCCGACCTGCACGAATGGCGTAACGACTTCTCGACTGTCTCAACCATAGGCCCGGTGAAATTGCACTACGAGTAAAGATGCTCGTTTCGCGCAGCAGGACGGAAAGACCCCGGGACCTTTACTACAGTTTGATATTGGTGTTCGGTTCGGCTTGTGTAGGATAGCTGGGAGACTGTGAAGCCTGGACGCCAGTTCGGGTGGAGTCGTCGTTGAAATACCAGTCTGGTCGTGCTGGATGTCTAACCCGGGTCCGTGATCCGGATCGGGGACAGTGTCTGATGGGTAGTTTAACTGGGGCGGTTGCCTCCTAAAGGGTAACGGAGGCGCCCAAAGGTTCCCTCAGCCTGGTTGGCAATCAGGTGTTGAGTGTAAGTGCACAAGGGAGCTTGACTGTGAGACCGACGGGTCGAGCAGGGACGAAAGTCGGGACTAGTGATCCGGCGGTGGCTTGTGGAAGCGCCGTCGCTCAACGGATAAAAGGTACCCCGGGGATAACAGGCTGATCTTCCCCAAGAGTCCATATCGACGGGATGGTTTGGCACCTCGATGTCGGCTCGTCGCATCCTGGGGCTGGAGTCGGTCCCAAGGGTTGGGCTGTTCGCCCATTAAAGCGGTACGCGAGCTGGGTTTAGAACGTCGTGAGACAGTTCGGTCCCTATCCGCTGTGCGCGTAGGAGTCTTGAGAAGGGCTGTCCCTAGTACGAGAGGACCGGGACGGACGAACCTCTGGTGTGCCAGTTGTTCTGCCAAGGGCATGGCTGGTTGGCTACGTTCGGGAGGGATAACCGCTGAAAGCATCTAAGCGGGAAGCCTGCTTCGAGATGAGGACTCCCACCCACTTGATGGGGTAAGGCTCCCAGTAGACGACTGGGTTGATAGGCCAGATATGGAAGCCGGGTGACCGGTGGAGTTGACTGGTACTAATAGGCCGAGGGCTTGTCCTCAGTTGCTCGCGTCCACTGTGT
>NZ_LBMW01000057.1 GCF_026168105.1 Streptomyces hygroscopicus | reverse complement strand
AGGGCACTGGGCCGGGGGGAGGGCACTGGGCGGAGGCGCAGGCGTCGGGCCGGGGGGGGAGGGCACTGGGCCGGGGGGAGGGCACTGGGCGGAGGCGCAGGCGCTGGGCGCAGGCGCTGGGCGGAGGCGCTGGGCGGAGGCGCAAAGACCGAGCGAGGCAGCGCGCACCGGAAGGAGGCGCAGGCACCGAGCGAGGCCGTAAGCGCGGGGCGCAGGCGCCGGACGCCGAGACCAAGCGAGGGCGAGGCTGCCGACGGCGAGCGAGGCCGCTCGCCGGGGTGGAGGGAGCCGCCGGGCTGGAGGGGAGCCAGCGGAGCGGAGGGAACCCGTCAGGCGGAAGGAGCCCCCGGGCCGAAAGGAGACGCCGGAGCCGAGGGAGCCCGTCAGGCCGGAAGGAGCCCCCGGGCCGGAAGGAATCGTCAGGGCGGTCTGGGACGCTCCGGTGCCGCTGCGCGGAGCGGCACGGGGCCGTCCGGGACCGGCGCTCATCCTTCCGCCAGCAGTTCCCTCAGCTCCCCGGCCACCGGACTGTCCGTTCCGTCCAGCGAGGCGAGGGCGGACGTCCACTGCCGCCTGGCCTCCCCCGTGTCGCCCTCCGCCCGGTGGAGCAGACCCCGCTGGTGACGGGCCAGACCCTCGGTGTAGCGATCGCCGCGGCGGGCGGCGAGGGTCAGCAGTTCATCGCACTCGTCCGCGGCCCGCCGGGCGTCCCCCCGCCCGCGCAGGGCCCGCACCAGCCCCAGCCGGGTCTGCGACTCGCCCTGCCAGTGGCCGTGGCCGCCGAGGATGCGCAGGCTCTCCTCGAAGTGCGGTACGGCGGCTTCCGGTTCGCCGAGCGTGAGGTGGGCGAAGCCGATGTTGCAGTGCGCCGAGTGGCGGACGATGACATGGCCGATCCTCTCGCCGATCTCCAGGCTCCTGCGATGGTGGCCGATGGCGGCCCGCGGGTCGGTGTGCTCGTACAGGTTGCCCAGGTTGCTGTAGGTGATGGCTTCCTGCATCGGGTCGTTCAGCACGCGCGTGTACTCCAGGCATTGCCGCAGCGCCTCACCCGTCTCCTCGTACCGGCCGAGCACCTCCAGGAGCAACGCGCGGTTGTTGAGGCCACGGCACAGGCAGGAGACGTACCCGAGCCGCCGCCAGATCTCCAGCGCCTCGTCGAGCAGGGCGAGCGCGTCGTTGCCGCGGCCCTTCATGAAGTGCAGTCCGGCCAGATCCAGCAGCGCGTACCCCTCCGCGGGCGCGTCCGCCAGCCGGCGCGCCCCGCGCAGGGCGGCGCCGCCCAGCACCTCCAACTCGGCACCTCGGCCGCGGCGTTGCAGATGTGTGGCAATCAGGCGGACCAGCAGGGGCACATGGGCGGAGGTGTCCGCGTGGCGCTCCACGAGCGCGACCATGTTCTCCAGTTCGAGGGCGATCCAGTCGGCGGCGGCCTGCGCGGAGCCGAAGGCGGGCTCGGCAGCCACGTCCTCGATGTGCGTACGGGGTTGTGACGGGGTCTTTCGCAGCCGGTCCTCGCGCTCGGCTCCCGGCTCGACGATGGCCTCGTACGCCCGCGCGGCCACGGCGGTGTACCAGCGCAGGGCGAGGTCCGCGGCGCCGTGCCCCGCCCCCGCGGGCTCCTCGCCCGCCGCGGTCTCGCGGGCGAAGTCCCGGACGAGGTCATGCGGTGCGTACCGCCCGTACGCGGTCTCCTCCAGGAGCGCGACGTCGACGAGACGGTCCAGGGCGGCCTCCGCACGGCGTTCGTCCGTGCCGAGGAGGCGGGCGAGCAGTGGCGCCCCATAGCCGGGGAGGTCGAGCGCCCCGATACGGCCGAGGGCACGCGCCGCGTCCCGGTCCGCCTCCCGGTCCGAGGCGCGCAGCGCGTCGTGCGCGACGGCGAGCGAGCTGCGGACGCTCAGGTCGTCGTACTCCAGGTGGTGCAGCCGTCCCTCGGTGGCGGCGAGTTGACCGGCCAGCATGTCAGGGGTGAGAGCGCGGCGGGCGGCGAGCCGCGCGGCGACGACACGCAGGGCGAGCGGCAGCCGGCCGGCCAGTTCCACGAGCGGATGCCCGGCGTCGAGCCCGTCCCGGCCCGAGACCGCGCGGAGCAGGGCCGCGCTGTCCTCACCGGAGAGGGGCCCGAGCGGAACCCGGTGGGCGCCGTCGAGCGCGGCGAGCGGCGAGCGGCTGGTCACGATCACCGCGCAACCGGGACCGCCGGGCAGCAGCGGACGCACCTGGGCGGCGTGCGCGGCGTCGTCCAGCACCATCAGGGTTCGGGTGGGGGCGAGCAGCGACCGGAGCAACGCGGCCGCCGCGTCCCGCTGTTCGGGGATACGACGTGGCTCGGCGCCGAGGTCGCACAGCAGCGCGGCGAGCGCCTGCTCGGCGGTGAGCGGGGTCATGCCGGGTGTGGCGCCGTGCAGATTGACATAGAGCTGACCGTCGGGGAAGCGTTCCCGCAGCCCATGTGCCACATGCAGGGCGAGCGCGCTCTTGCCGACCCCGGCCATGCCGCTGAGCACGGCCACGGCGGGTGCGTCGTGTTCGGCGCCCAGGAATCGGAGGAGTTCCGCGCGCACCGTGTCACGGCCGGTGAAGTGGGCGGGCGGCGACGGGAGCTGGGCCGGGCGGGGTACGGCGGGCGCCACCTGGGGGGTTGGGTGCGGGGTCCCGGATTCCTGTTCGGCACCGGCCGAAGCGGGGACTGCGCCGTCGGGGTCCGTGGCAGCGGCGCCTGGCGAAGCGGGGTCCGTACCGGTGGGGTCCGTACCGGTGGGGTCCGTACCGGTGGGGTCCGTACCGGTGGGGTCCGTATCGGTGGGGTCCGTGTGGGCCGGGTTCGCGCCGACGGAGTCCGCGCCGCTCCTGCCGTCCGTACGGGCCGTGTCGCTCTCGCTGCGCTTACCGCCCCGGGGCGCGTCCTTCCGGATCCCGCCGTGCGGGCCTGCGCCGTGCCGGTCCGCGCCGTGCGGGTACGCAGCATGCGGTTCCGCGGCGCCGGTGCGGGCACCGTCGGCGTATGTGCGGTCGGCGCTCCCCTGCCGGTTGCTGTGCCCCTGCCTGTTGCTGTGCCCCTGCCGGTTGCTGTGCCCCTGCCTGTTGCCCTGCCCCTGCCCCTGCCGGTTGTCGTGCGTGGCCGGATCGTCCCTCAGGATCTCGAGATGGGCCTCACGCACTGCGGCTCCGGGCTCGACGCCGAGTTCGTCGATGAGCCGTTCGCGCAGATCGCGGTGGACCGCCAGCGCCTCGGCCGGGCGGCCGGTGCGGTGCAGGACGAGCATCAGCAGCCGGTGGAACCCCTCCCGCAGCGGGTGCTCGGCGACCAGCGCGGCCAGCTCCGGGGCGAGACCGCCGAGCCGGGTTCCGCCGAGGTGCAGCTCGGCGTCGTACCACCACTCCAGAACCAGCAGCCGCGCCTCCTCGAAGCGCTGCACCAACGCATGTCCCCCGGTCTCCGGCGGCAGACCGCTGAGCGGGGTCCCGCGCCACAGCGCGAGCGCGGCGGACGCCTCGCGGACGGTGCCCTCCCAGTCGCGGCCCGCGTACGCGGCACGGGCGGCGACGACGTGCTCCTCGAAGACCCGGACGTCCAACTCGCCCTCGTCCACACGCAGGAGATAACCAGGCGGTACGGCACGCAGCCGCTCCGGGCCGTCGTCGCCGAGGAGGCGGCGCAGCCGGGTGACGTGGTTCTGCAGGGACGCCTGCGCGGAGGCCGGAGGCGCCCCGCCCCACAGCGCGTCCTTGAGCGCGTCGACCGAGACGACACGGCCCGGCTCCAGCAGCAGCGCGGCCAGCAGGACACGCACCTTGCCGCTGCCGATCGCCCGGACCTCGCCGTCCGCGTCGTACACGACAGGCGGACCCAGCAGTCCGAAGCGCAGCCCGTACCGCATAGCCGCCCGCTGCCCTTCCGCACGGCCCGACCGCCGCGCCTCCCGTCACCGCGCGGCACGACCGCCGCGTTCCGCCGTCGACTTCGCGTCACGGGCGGCGAGTTTCCTACTGTCCGGTTCCCCACCTGTTGCGGAACCGGCCAGCTCACGGCTCAGAAGATAACCGTTGGCCACATGTTAGCGATCTGTTGGCGTGGCCTGATGTGATCCCTTCATCGGATCTGGCCCGACGGTGCGCGCGTGATTGCGTAGCTCGGGGGAGTGTCGCCGCCGTGGCCGGGTCCGGGAAGCGCAGGGCCCGGTCGGCGGAGGTGAACGACCGGGTCCTTCGTCGTTTCGGCGGGGCTTGTCGGCTGGGGGGACGGCCGTGGACATCCCTCACCGGCCCCTTGCCCACGGCCTAGATGACCGGTGGCCGGCCGAGCTTCGTGAGTCGCCACACAGTGCGCCACCGCATGGGCCGCCGCTCGCCGCCCGAGGCGCGCAGCCCCTCCACGAAGCCGCCGAACCAGGCCTTCAGCCCGCCGACCGACCGCGCCCGAAGGAGGGTGACGGCGATCCACACGCCAAGGTGGACGGGGATGAGCGCAAGCGGCAGCCGACGCCGCACGAGCCAGACACGGTTGCGCGCGGTGACCCGGTAGTAGACGGCATGCCGGGCGGGCGAGGTCTTCGGGTGCTGGAGCAGCAACTCGGGCGCATACAGGATGGTCCAGCCGGCGTCGGCCGCCCGCCATGCGAGATCCGTCTCCTCGTGCGCGAAGAAGAACTCCGCGGGCCAGTCGCCGGTCTCGGCGAGCATCGCCATCGAGAGTGCGTGCCCGCCGCCGAGGAAGCCGGTCACGGGCCCGCCGCGCATCGGGTCGGCGGACCCGGCCCGCGGCACGTGCCGCCGCTGGGTCTCACCGTGCTCGTCGGCGATACGGAACCCGACGATGCCGAGCCGGGGGTCGGCGGCGTACAGATCCCGTACGCGCCGGAACACATCCGCGTCGACGAGCAGCCCGTCGTCGTCGAGTTCGATGACCACGTCGACGTCGCCGTACTCCCGCAGCCTGGCGAGGGCCACATTGCGGCCGCCCGGGCAGCCGAGGTTCTCGTCGACCTCGATGCAGGTGACCTCCCCGGGGAGGTCGAGCCGCTCGGCGAATTCGGGCAGGGGACAGCCGTTGCCCACGACGACGATGCGCGACGGGGCGAGGTCCTGCTTGGCCACGGACATGAGCAGGGCGTCGACCTCGGCGGGGCGGGTGCCCATCGTCACCACGGCGACGGCGATACGGGGCCCCGGCTCCTGCTGCGCCTGCGACACGAAACCAACCCCATCCGGCCGACGAACTGTCCACGCGATGCTAGCCGTTCACTAAGAGGACGCTTTGTATCCGCGGGTTCTCCGTGCCCCCGATAATTTTTCGTAGCGAGCGAACGGGCTGAGCGTCGCCCTCACCGGCCAAGCCACCACGCACCTACCAACTGCACGCAACCAACCACACGCTCCCAACCCAGCCCACAGGAGCGCGCCTCCGTGTGCCCGCCGGACTCGTTTTCCGTTCCCGGAACGCTCTCACCATTCGGCCACGCCTTCCGTGAACCCCTGCATTCCCTCCTCCTGCCACTCACCCCACTTATCCCGCTCTTCCCGCTCGTCCGAAATGGGCCTCGTTAATTCCACCTCGAATACGGCATCCACGCGGACTCTCTCACTTCAAGATCGCCCGCGGACGGACCGCGGCGGCGTCCGAAGAATTCACGCTCGGCCGCGCGTCCGGCCGTAGAACCGTGCGCAACGGCCAACCGGTCCGGGCAGGACCCCGGTTGACGGGCGCAGGGAGGCGGCCCGACCGGGGTCGGGTACTCTGACCACGACCGCGCGCAGTGCACAAGAGAAAGGGGGCGGAGGATCGGAGCCGGAAGGCACCGTGATTCCCACCGCCGATGCCGTCCATCCCACGGGTTGGTTCGCCCAAGGAAATCTCCAGCCCGAGCAACCCTCATGTAAAGGAACTCGCCGCCCTCCGCCGCCGGCGGAACCGGCAGAATTCCGGAGTGACCCTCGTGGAGGGTTATGAGGAACTGGATCTCGCCCTGCGGGCCGGTGTTCGTCCCCGCGAGCTGTATTTCTGCCCCGCGCTGACCGGCGACTCGGACCCGAGGAACGTCGTGGCCCGTGCCGCCGAACGCGGCGCCGCCCTCTTCAGTCTCAGTCGGCAGGCCTTCGACAAGGCCGCGTACCGAGAGGGCCCCGACGGCTGGCTCGCCGTCGTGCCGGACATCCAGACCGAACTCTCCCGCATCGAGATCGACGACCGGGCCCTCTTCCTCGTCTGCGAGAGCGTCGAGAAGCCCGGCAACCTGGGATCGATGCTCCGCACGGCGGACGCGGCCGGAGTGACCGCGGTCATCTCGGCCAACCCCGTGACCGACTGGGGCAATCCCAATGTGATCCGGGCCAGCAAGGGCACGGTGTTCGCCGTCCCGATCGCCTCGGCCGACTCCCGGGAGGTCATGCGCTGGCTGGCCGAGCATTCGGTGAACATCGTCGCCGCGACCCCCGACACGGACGTCCTGATGGCGGACGTCGACATGTCCGGTCCCACGGCGATCCTCGTCGGCAGCGAGAAGTACGGCCTCTCGGACCAGTGGCTCGCCGGCAGCCACACCAAGGCGAAGATCCCGATGTTCGGTCAGGTGGACTCGCTCAACGTCGCGGTATCGGCCGCCCTGTTCACCTACGAGGCCGTTCGGCAGCGCATGGCGTCAGCGCGCTGAGCAACCCTTCGTCGGCGCCGGCCACGCACCACGCACCCGGCGCCACCGTCGCTCCCAGAGCCCGCACAGCTCCAGCTCTCCCAGATCCCGAAGAGCAGAAATCCCCAGGCCATAAGCTGCGAGCCCGGGGATTCGGTGGAGCCGCCTTCGGGATTCGAACCCGAGACCTACGCATTACGAGTTGTCCGATCTTGGTCCAGAGGCGTCCACGGGCGTCCGCCGTGAGGCTCGCGCGCCTGGTCAGAGGGACTGCCGGACTTCCGTGGACGCCTGCGGATCGCCCTGGAACCGGCGGGCGTTGAGACCACAGTTGAGACCACGACCTCTTCGCCCCGAACGCGATCACGCACCCTTCTGGCGTGGCAACGATGGCTGTTGGTCTGCGCGTTCACGGCATTCACCGTCCCAGCGCGTCCATGGCGATCCGTCAACGGCTGCTCTGTTTGGCCCCCCGTTTGGCCCCCAACGTAGGCATCACTGAGCGCGGCAACGTCATTGAATCGGAAGCCCCCACTCCACCTCAGTGCGCGTCGAACGTCTTCCGCTCGGTTGCCATGTTGATCTAGCCTCGTCAAGTTGGCTGAGGGGTGGGGGCACTGCCTATGGTCGAGTTAGTCGATGCCGGAGGAGCGAGCGAGCCGCGCAGGAGCAACATCGAACCTGTCGACCCGCTGACGTTCACCGGCATGATGGAGCAGCTCCAAGAGGGGTACGTCGCGAGCGTGGCGGCGACGGCCGGCTGCACGATGGAGACGGTGGACAAGGACTACTGGGGCGCCGATGTCCAGTTGATTCGCCCTCCGCGTTCAGGGCTTGAAGAAGAGTCCATGGTGTTCGCCCAGCTCAAGAGCACCACGACCACGTGTCCGGATGGCAGCAAGGATTTCTTCAGCTACCAGTTCACGAAGCGCAAGTACTTCGATCACATGGTGAAGCCGAGGAAGAACAACAAGGCCATCCTGATCGTTATGACGATGTCGCCGCGGCAAGCCGACTGGACTACGGCAAATCACGATGGGCTGCTGACTAGGCGAAGCTGCTACTGGGCATACCTGGAGGGAGTGCAGGCTCCGTCGCATGTCCAGAAGCCCACGGTGCGTATCCCAACGAAGAACCTTTTAGATGCCAAATCGTTAAATTTGATTCTTGACAGGATTGATCGGGGTGAGTCGCTGCATGAATAACGTCACGATCCCCGCTCACGTCGATCCTGACCGTCTAGGAGTGCTGCTGACAGAAGCTGGCTGGCAACAGGTGGGCGGACGTCGGGGACTCTACAAACGTTTCCTTCCGCCAGGGGGAAGCTCATCGGGTCTCGGGAAGTCGAGCCTCGTCATTCCCCTAGATAACTCCGCCCCCGAGTTCTCGGAACTGTTGCACGCGGCCTTGTTGCAGATCTCGCAAGATCGCGAGCTGTGGGCGCGCTCAATCTACCCACGCCTCGCCGTCGAAGCTTCCGACGAATTTCGGTTTCGTAAGGAATCTTCGGCGCCGAGCGGGCTCATTGAATGGCGAAGCGGGGAGGCACTAATTGAGTCGGCGAGGAAAACGCTGATCGCGGGCGCCAAGTCCTATGTCAGTCCGGGGCGTCACTTCGTGAATCGTAATGGCCGATTTGCTGGAAGGTACCTGGACCAAGTACTGATGGGGCAGACGGCTCCGGGTAGCTATATCGTGACGGCTTACGCTCCGCCAAACGGCTACGTGTCGCTCCGATCCGGTAGCGAAGGCAGTGCAGCAATTATTCCAGAAGTCGGTGCAGCGTCCGTCCGTGCAGTAAATCAAGCAGTGGTTAAGGCCCTCGAAGCCACCGTTGAAGCGTTAGAGCACTACCACACCAGTAGCTCTCTATCTGGTTTTGAGGACGGCGTGAGTCGCGGAGTCTCCTATGAGATGACCAACGCGGTTCTGGGTATGGCCAGCCATGCAGACGCTGCTGATATCTCGATCGAGTGGGACTCCAGCGCTCCAGCTCCTTCTTCGTTGTCTTCACATTTCGAATTCACCAGTGATGACGTGGAGCCGTTAAGTAGGGCTGCCGTCAAACTCGCCGAGGATCAGGGCACCCAGGTCGTTACTATGGTCGGTAGGGTCCACTTGCTGACCAAGAAGAATGTAGGTAGCCCTGGCGTTTTCGGGATCGAATCTCTTCTTCCTGGCTCCCCGCATAAAGTGCGCGTCCGACTCAGGGATGAAGAGGACTATCATGAAGCCATTCGTGCTCACGAGGAAGAGCTTGCACTTCAGGTTAGCGGAACTCTCGAAAAAGAAGGCAATCTGAGCTGGCTTTACCACGCCACAGTGATTCAGACTATGGGGTCCATTGCGGACTATGGGGCCCGGCCGACGCCTAAAGGCATAGACCTGTCAGACGGGCAACTGGATCTATTTGAGCGTGGTGGCAATACCCCCAACTGAGCTGAGCAGCTTTAGTTGCGGAACGCCCCAGCGGCGAAGAAGAACTGATCTTCCCCCTCCAGCCCAGCTAGCGTGTCTATAAGCATAGGGAGTGCGCATTCCCTAGCGATGGCGTCAAACATATACGCTTGTTCTGGTGAAATCTGCAAGTCGAAGACTGACGGCTTGTACCTGACCAGTGAAGATGCGTAATAGGTAATCGCGTACCGGGCGAGAGATGCTGGCATGGACAGCATTTTGCTCTTGTAGAGGCTAGGGCAGATGAAAGCGTCCATGTGCTCCGAAGTGCGCATTCCGAGAATCTCGCGGATCTTGTACGTGAGCCCGAAAGTGCCGTCAATGTCAAGGTTCCCTGAAGCTGATTTCGGACATGTGGCGATTGATTCAAACAACGTCACTTTGTTGAGCCTTCGTCTACTCATGGCGAAGTGGTCGCGCCAGTTTGGGGGGACCTCAACCTCTCGAAAGTGCTTGAGCAGAAACTTCTCTGTTCGGCCGGTTCCGGTGACGGTACCGTCCATCAGTAGTACAGTCCAACTCTTGTCCGCGTCCATAGCGATCATGTGATGAACAGACGCGACTTGACATTCCCCCAGTTTGGCATCGGAGATCTGTGTGGCGATTTCTGGGATCTGGGCAAGAAGTCGCTTAACCGAAATTCTAGTTCCAATGGCGATCTTGTGCCCGGTGCGCGCTTCATAGAGCCAGGGAAACACTCCATCCTTCACCGTTAGGACGTCGCCTGCTACTGACTTCGCGCGACTTGGGCTAAAGCTAAGTCCATGTCCAACGAACTTGCCAGTGATGTTGCCCGGAATGGTACTCAGTAGCTCTGCCTTGGCGAAGTTCAGCATCGCGTAATAATAGAGAAGGCATGCCGATCTGTTTGGTACAGTGATCGCCGCCTCAAAGTTGCTCAGGGCTTGACGGAGGAAGTTCCGGTACTCCTTCCAGAGTGCGTTCTTTTTGTTTAGTGGCCCGGGAAACCTTGATCTCCCTACCGTCTTGATTTCAGCGTGGCGTCGCAAGTTTTCCAGCAGCAATGGAAAACTTGCAGACTCCGACCAGAAATGACATCCCTTGCTCGGGTCGTAGGGAGGAAGAAGCAGCCAGTTAGTGTATGGCCGAGCGCTGGGCAGGGGCATGCGGGGGCCTCCTTGCTCGTGGGAGACTTACAAGAGGTTCTGAGAATACTTCCGCACCGCGTGTTGAGTTGGTGCTTTCGTCAATTTGCACGGGCCCCAGGAGCGTGGGCGTGCTCCGATGCGTTCCCCCCGTAAGGCGCCGGTACCGTGGGCTACGTCTTGTTACTGCGGCAGGAATCCGGGCTTCTCCTGGCCAAGGGTGTGCAGGCGGGCGAGATAGTCCTGTGCCGCTGGTTCCGACGCGTACCGGCGCTTCATCTCGGCAGCCAATTCACGGCTGGTCATGATGAGCGACGGCACCGACTGACGGTCGCCTTCAAGGGCACGGGCCCCCATCGTGAGTGCCAGCTCCAAATCACCCTCACGTGCCGCCGTGACGCCGAGTGTGACGCGCGCCTCCGCGTTACGCATCGGCGAACGTTCGGTGCCGTCGAAGTCCGTTCCCGCCCTCAGTACCTCTTCGGCGAGCGTGCGCGCAAGCTTGTCTTCGCCGACCAGGCGGTAGCAGTCCATCGCGTAGAAGTCGAACTTGGCTGGGTCCACCACGAAGTGGTTGTCCAGGTTCTCGGGGTACGGCATCCCTTCGAGCAACCGCCGCCCCTTGTCCAAGGCCACCTCGACTTGCCGGCGGTCCCCGATCCGCGCCCACGCCTTGGCCTCCTGGGCTGCGAGCTGCACGGCCACGCCGTGGTGCTGCGCCGTCTCGGCTCCGGCCCGCGCCGCTGCGATGACACCTCGATAGTCGCCGGTCGTGAGAGCGAACCACGCCCGCATCTCGTGCGCCCACCCGGCGACCTCCGCATGGTCAGCCTCGGTCGCGAGCGAGAGCGCGGCCTGTCGCGTCGACTCGGCCGCGTGGCGGGCGCCCGTGTCGTACTCGACACAGCCAACCAGTAGCGCAAGCCAGCCGGAAAGGGCGAGAACCTCGCGGTGCTGCGCGAGCGTGAGGCTCTTCGTGTGAAGCTCGACGACACGGCGAAGCCACTGCCGCCCCTCGATGAGGAGCTGTTCGCTCGGCATGAACGGGTACTCCGAGGCGAGCCGATCCGCCGTGATCCGTAGGGCATCAAGCGTGGCGTTGTCGACGTCGGACCGGTTGAGACGGCTCACGATCTCCAGCGTCTCCATACCGGACGCTGCCAGGATCTCCCTGTCTCCGTCCCGCCGTGAGGGCGCCGGGAAGAGCGCGTGTGTCACGGTGCCGAAGAGGGCAGCGATGATCGGTTGGTAGAAGTCGTTCGGCATCTGGCCTGACTCCCAGCGCTTCCACTGGCGAATCATGCTGTCTTCCGCGGGCAACTCCGTGGGAGCGTGCGCCCGCAGCGCCCTTACCGCGTCACGCTGCGACCAGTCACGGGCCGCTCGTTCGGCAGCGATGCGCCGCGCCCATGCGGGCCTGTCGTCGGTCATGTGCCCTCCTCTGAGTGCCTACTCCGAGTCTCACCCGCATGCCAGGGGGACAGGGAAGGGGACAGGGGGGTGTCACTGGACATGTCCCTACCTCCGCTTCGCCGTCCCCTGGCTGTCACTTACCTCACAACTCCCGTTCCTTGCATGCTGGTTGCCGATCACGCACCACCCGGGGCGGAGCGTCCTTCGAGCGCTGCGACCCGTTCAACCAACGCCTGAATCTGGGAGCGGATTTCCTTGATGTCGTCGCGTACGTCGCCGGTGGGGGCCGACCCGTCTCCGACGAAGTTACCGAGGTTCCCGGCCGAGACGATGAGCCCTTCGGCTCGGAGTGCGGCCAATCCGTTTTGGATGGTCTGGCTCGCGAATCCGAAGCGGTCCATCAGCTCTCGCTGCGACGGGAGCTTGTCCCCCGGCTTCATTTTCTTGATGTCGTCGCGTAGCGCGTCCGCGACCTGCACCGCTTTCGGCTTCGGCCCTCCTGTGACAGTCATGCTCTGAGCTTACCCACCACAGCGAACTAGAGCGCATCACTGCACAAGGGTTGTGAACCACAGCAGACTAGTGCAAGCTAGTCAGCAAGCGGTCGCTCCGAACCTTGGGGTGACAGGCGCTTGAGCTGCACGAATGGCTCGGGATTGCCCGTATGGCTGCCGCTTGCGGCAGTCGGAAGGCGGCATCTGCCGCGCGCCGCGGGCCCCGCACCGATCGCACCTTGAGAACTCAATAGTGGACCGAGGATCTACCGCCTGTCCTCAGCGACAAGAAGGCGGCCCGCGCGGAGCACGACCCGCGCACCCTTCGACCTCTCCGCGGCGCTGCGGCGCTGCGGCCGGTTGCCTCCTCCGCTCGTCTCGTACGAGCGGGGCTAAGGGGAGCCGGAACCCCCTTCACTTCCCAGGAGAAGCCATGCGTCGGATCACCAACCGTCGTCACCCGAACGTCGACCAGGTCGGCACGGAGATCCAGTACAAGGGCGAGCCGCACCGGATCACGGATGTCGGCGGTAGTTACTTCGCACTTGTCCGCCTCCGTGACGGATACGCCGAGAACGTCAAGATCCGCGAAGTCAACGGCCGCTAGCACCACCGCCCCGGCATCCCGCCGCGAGGGCACCGGATCGAATCCGGCCCAGGGCACTTCCCCGCCGCAGTCCGCGGCAGGGGCTTCCGGAACAGTCGCCGTCTCACCACACGCCTGCGGCTGCTCCGGCTTCCAGTCCCTCCGACTCAGGAGCTCCCATGCGCACGTACATCGGCGGCCATCAGGCCGTCTCCGTCAACGACTTCATCGAACTGGCCCTTGGAACCCCGCCTGAGCTGTGGCTTGAGGAGGAGGGCGAGACCGAGGAAGAGCGCGCGGCCCGGTTGGACGCCGCGCGCGACATCCTCGCCGACAACCCGGAGCTCCCGGACGACGTGGCCCGCATCGCTGCCGAGGTGATCGAGGCGCACGCCCCAGAGCTGTTCAACGTGGTACCGCTGGCCCGCCCGGTTGGGCGCCGTCGGCCCTCCCGGAAGGGAGCGGCGGCATGACCACCGCCGAGACGACACAGACCGCCGTACGTCCGGCGGTGCCGCCGCTGACGAATCCGGAGATGGGCCTTGCCGGAATCGGCGCCGCTGCCGCGGCCGGAGTCGGCGCACTCGGCCTGATCTCCTCGTTCGACGCCGTGTCGACCGCCGCGGCCCGCTGGGGCTTCGGCGAGCCATGGATGCTGCCGGTCGGGATCGACGTGGCCATTCCCGTGTTCACCGTGGCCAACCTGCTGTTGATCCGCATGGATATGGCGCTCGCATGGGTGCGGTTCGTGCCCTGGGCGCTCACTCTGATCACGTGCGGGCTGAACATCGCGGCCGGACACTCCCTGTCGGCCAAGGTGGCGCACGGCACGATGCCGCTGCTCTGGGTGGTGTTCTCCGAGATCGGCGCGCACATCTACGCCGTGCGGATCGGCGCCGCCACCGGTCGCCGCATGGAGAAGATCCGGTTCTCTCGCTGGCTGCTCGCCTTCCCCTCCACCTTCGCGCTGTGGCGTCGCATGACGTTGTGGGAGGTCACCTCCTACTCCGAAGCGCTGACACGGGAGAAGGAACGGCAGTTGACCCGCGCCGACCTTCGCGAGCGCTACGGCCGCAAGTGGCGCTCGCAGACCCCGCGGCGCGAGCGCGTGATGCTGCGCATGGGCGAACTCGCCCCCGCCACCGAGGAGACGCCCGCGCTACCCCCGGTGGAGAATCCGCCGGCACCCCCGGCTGAGCCCAAGCCGCGTCCGCGTCGGCGCGCCACCGCCACGGCCAAGGGCAAAGCTCAGCGCACCTTCGAGGACGCGCTGACCGAGGCGCGCACGGCGACCGCGGAGTGGACTGAGGCTGAGCTGACCGCGGACCGCCTCCGCACCACGCTGCACGTGTCGCAGGCCAACGCCCGCAAGCTGCGCGACACCCTGAAGGGTGAGCGTGCCGACGGCCGCCCGTTGCACCCCGTGGACACCCCGGAGAGCGACGGCACGACGGCTGAGGCTGCCTGATGTACGCCAAGTGCTTCGACCCGACTGGTGCGAGGCACGGACTGCCCACCTACCCGTGGCGCTGCGCCCCCGACGGACTCGCCACCAAACGGCAGTTACGGGCCCGTGGCTTACGGCCCGGTGCGCAGTCCATCGCTGCGCAGATCATGCGCCCGCGCTACCGGCGCGGCCCGCTGGTCGCCTACCTCTACCGCGTCGACCGCGCCAAGCCCGTCCGGCCGATGACGCCGGGCAAGTGGGCCGCACTCGCCAAGGCGAACCGCGCCCGCCGCACCTGTCCCGCCTGCCGACAGGACGCCGGATACGTCATCCCCACCTCCCTCGGTATGTGCGTGCCCTGCGCCTACCCCGAGGAACAGCGCGCCGCCTAACACCTCGCACCACGATCCGGCGGGGCCCGTCCGCTCACCTCCTACAGCGACGGACCGGCCCCGCCTTTCCTCCCACTGGAAGGGACCCTCAGTGAAGCACCCCGACGACGACAACGAACTCTTCGACCGACTCGAAGCAGAGATGAACGCCGACTCCGGCGGCGAAGTAGTCGACCTCGACAAGGCTCGGTCAGCCCGTACCGAGTCGGCCGACCCGACTATCCGACCCGACACCGACCCGTCGGCCGACTCCGACACCGCACAGTCGGCTGCCGAGTCGGACGACCCGACCGCCCGCGTCATGGTCGACCGGCCGACCGCCAAGGCGACTGTTCCGGGCTACCTCGGTCGGCTCGCCGCCGCGCAGCGCCGCCCGGTCGTCCCGCCGTGGCTGAAGTCCGTGGCAGAACTGAAGACGGCCACGGCGTGGGTGGCCCGCCACTACGCCCACTCGCTCGGCTACCACGCGCTGCGTTCCCCCATCTACGCCGCCCGGCTCACCCTGCAAGCCCCGTCCGGGGCCGCGAAGTTCGTGGGCGGCACGATGCGGTGGATGGCCGACCGCGAGGGGGAACCGGTCCGGCTCGCCGCGGTCCGACGCGAGGATGCAGCCGAGTACCTGAAGCTGTCACGGCAGCGCGACGGTCGGGTCCGACTGCGCACCCTCGTGATGGTGCTCGCCATGTTCATCGGGCTGGGCGCGGCGCTCGCCATCTACGTGCTTGCCCCCGACTGGCTTCAGGCCCTGTCGGTCGGTGCAGTCGTCATGGCGCTCGGCTACGCCGGACGCAAGGCGGATGACCCGGTCATCCACCGCGCGGTGGAACTGCCCACCGCGGTCAAGCTCACCTCGGACATCGTGCTGCGGGCGCTCGGCTCGCTCGGCATCCCCGCCATCAACCAGGCGCAGGCCAAGGGGCGGGACGGGTTCGAGTTCACCGCCCCGATCACCCGCGACGGCCCCGGCTGGCGCGCGCAGGGCAACCTCCCCTACGGCGTCACGGTCACCGACATTATCGAGCGGCGTGACCGGCTCGCGTCCGGCCTGCGCCGCCCGCTCGGCTGCGTGTGGCCGGAGGCGGTCCCGAACGAGCACACCGGGCACCTCGTGCTGTGGGTCGGCGACCAGGACATGAACCGGGCCAAGCAGCCCGCATGGCCGCTGGCCAAGGGCGGGCTGGTCGACCTGTTCAAGTCGGTCGACTTCTCCACTGATCAGCGGGGGCGCTGGGTGGGCCTGACGTTCATGTACATCGCTGCGATCATCGGCGCGATCCCGCGCATGGGCAAGACGTTCCTGTTGCGCCTGTTCGCGCTGATCGCAGCGTTGGACCCGCGGGCTGAGCTGCACACCTACGACCTCAAGGGCACGGGCGACCTTGACCCGGTCGGCGAGCACGTCTCCTACCGGCATCGCGCTGGTGAGGAGGACGAGGACATCGAGTACGCCATCGCGGACATGCGCGAGGTGCGCGGCGAACTGCGGCGCCGGGCGAAGGTGATCCGCTCGCTGCCGCGGGACATCTGCCCCGAGTCCAAGGTGACCAGCGAACTCGCCTCCAAGCCGAGTCTGGGACTGCACCCCATCGTCATCTGCGTAGACGAGTGCCAGGTGTGGTTCGAGCACGACAAGTACGGCAAGGAGTTCGAGGAGATCTGCACCGACCTGGTCAAGCGCGGACCGGCCACCGGGATCGTGCTCATGCTGGCCACCCAGCGCCCCGACGCGAAGTCGCTGCCCACGGGCATCTCCGCGAACGCGGGCGTGCGGCTGTGCATGAAGGTCATGGACCACACCGCCAATGACATGGTGCTGGGCACCTCCGCCCACAAGCGGGGCGTGCGCGCCACCATGTTCGCCTGGGCCGACAAGGGCATCGCCTACTTCGTCGGCGACGGCTCGGACGCCCGGATCATCCGCAGCGTCTACGTGGACGCACCTGCCGCCGAGCGGATTGCGCTGCGGGCCCGCAAGGCACGTGAGGAAGCCGGGACCTTGTCCGGCCACGCGCTCGGGGAGGCTCCCGAGCCGGTCGCGAGCGGCTACGACCTGCTCGCCGACATCCTCGCCGTCATCCCCGCTGATGAGCCCAAGGTGTGGTCCGAAACCGTCGTCGCTCGGCTCGCCGAACTGCGGCCGGACGTCTACGACGGATGGGACCCCGAGGGACTGGCCGCCGCCCTGAAGCCGCACGGCGTTTCCACCATCCAGGTGGGCCGCCGCATCAAGGGCAAGGTCGTCAACCGGCGCGGCATCGACCGCTCTCACATCATCGCCGCGATTGCTGAGCGTGACGGAAAGCGGGACGCGGGCTGAGGCTCCGGGGCCGCTAGCGCTAGCGGCACACCCCGCTAACGTTAGCGGCCCCGCTAGCGCCCCAAACCCACTCCGACCAGGCTGCTAGCGGATAGCGGCCCACCTGCGGAAACCCCTGAAACCCGCCTGGAAGGGCCCGTCATGACCCCTGTCCTACTCGCTATCACCCTCATTCTCGGCGTAACTCTGTGTTACGTCGCCGTGTGCGCTGCCTCGCCGTTCGGCAACTGCCGCAAGTGCAACGGCTGGGGCTTCGCCATGAAGACGGACCGCAAGGGCCGCATGAAGCGCGGCAAGGACTGCCGCCGCTGCAAGGCCACCGGCAAGCGCATACGCGTCGGCCGCTGGCTCTACAACCGCTGGGCGCGCATCTACCGCGCCGGTACCGACACCCCCTGACCGGAAGGCTCCCGATGATCCTGAACCTCTCCGCCGTGCTGCTGTTCGGCGCCGCATCCGCCCTCGCCGTTCGCACCAGGTCCGCGGGGGGCGGCGCCGCCCTGGTGCTGTTCCTGTTCGGGTTCTTCACCGCCGGGACCGGCGCGTACGAGCCCATCCACAACCTCGTGCAGGCGTCCGCCGACGCCCTCTCCGCCCTCGGCCACTGACGGGAGACCCTGTGATGAACGAACACGCCCCCGCGCTGCGGGCGGACGGGCCGTCCGCCCCCGCGTACGACCCGGCATCGCTGGAGCTGTACGCGCCCGCCCCGGCGGCCGTCGAACTGGCCGCCGAACGCGGCCCCGTGGTGTGGGTGCCGGACGCCTACGGCCGCATGGTCCCCATGCCCAAGCACCTCGCCCCGCCGCCCATGCCGATGTCGGAGCCGCGCGACCTGACTCCCCTGCCCCTCCTGGACCCGATCGCTCAGCGCTTCATCGGCGCCGGGATCGGCGGGGGTGCTCTGTCGGCCGGAATCGGCTACGGCGTCGGCGAGCTCGTCAACGCGGTTGCTGGGTTCAGTTCTGGCGCCGCCATGTGGATCGCGCTCGCCGTTCTCGCCTGGCGGACCCCCGTCCGCGCCATCACCAACGGCCGGAGCGGGAGCACGGTCCACATCCGCAAGGCCGTCATCAAGCGCAACCACTTCCACGGCTGAGGGGGAGCGTTGCGCTTCTACCTGACCACCCACAAACGCCACTGGGTCCGGCTGACCAAGGTGCCGCTGTTCCTGAAGTCCGAGCACTTCGTGAACGCGGTCAAGCTGGACCCGGCGCGCGGTCCGTACGCGGTGGACTCCGGCGGCTTCTCGGAGCTCCAGCGCCACGGCCGATGGACGCGCACCCCGCGCCAGTACATCGATGACCTACGCCGCATCTGGGATTGCGTCGGCCCCTACGACTGGGCCGCGCCGCAGGACTGGATGTGCGAAGACCTCATCATCCACGGCGGCAAGGCAGGGCCGAACGTCTTCGTCGGCACTCACCTCAGCGTGCCGGAACACATACGCCGCACCGTCGCCAACTTCCTCGAACTGCGCTCCCTGGCCCCCGAGATGCGCATAGCCCCTGTCCTTCAGGGGCGGACGGTCGCGGACTACGAATGGTGCGCGGAACTGTACGAGCGAGCCGGGGTCGACCTGACCCGCGAACCCACGGTCGGGCTCGGCTCGGTCTGCCGCCTCCAGTCCACCCGCGAAGGCGCCGCGATCGTCACCGCGATGGCCGCACGGGGGCTGAAGCTGCATGGCTTCGGCTTCAAGATTCTCGGCCTGGAACGGGTCGGCCACCTGCTCGCATCGGCCGATTCCGCCGCATGGAGCTATCACGCCCGCCGCAGGCCACCGCTGCCCGGTCACACGCACAAGAACTGTGCCAACTGCATCGACTACGCGCTGAGCTGGCGGACCCGCGTCCTGGCCAGCCTGCCGCCTTGGCAACAGCCCTTCCTCGACGCAGCCTGACGAAAGGAAACCCGTGTTCGAGATCCGCGTAATCTGCGACCCGGCCGACACCGACCGCGTCACCACCGCCCTCAGCGGCGCGTTCGCCACCGGCACCGTACGCACCTACCCCTCCCGCGACAGCGGGCGTCGGCGCCTGTACGTCACGGCCGACCACCGCCCCGAGCCGGGACCGTGGCCAACGCCGGACGAGGCGTACGCCCTCGCCCCGAGCATCGTCCGAGAGATCGGATGGACCGCTCAGACAGCCGCCGACAAGCCGTTCGGCAACGTCTTGGGTCGGGAGTACTGGCTCCGCAAGGCGGCACTGTTGGACCGCATCGCGCTGCGCGACGAAGGGGACGGGGTCCTCAGCGACGCGCCCGAGGTGGCCCCGGAAGCGGCCTGTCGGCTCATCGCGTTCGACCTGGACGGCGAGGGCGACTACCACGGCGCGCCGTACTGGCCGGAGCATCCGGCGACGGCCGCCGACCCGCGCTGCTACGTCCGTCAGGAATACGCCTACTGGGCCAAGAACCACTAGCTACGCCCGAGGCGGGCGCCGTCTCACCACAAGCCTGCGCCCGCCCCGGTTCTCCAGTCCCTCCAAGAGAGCAGGAGACATCCAGCATGACCCAACGAGCGTCATTCGGCGAGGGCCGTCCGGCCAACGCCACCCCATCGAGCGTGACGGGGGTGACGGCATGAACCGTCACCTCCTGTACGCCGCCCTCGACGCCGCGGAGCGCGGATGGGCCGTCCTCCCGCTTCGCCCTGGCGACAAGCGTCCGGCCCTGCACGGCGAGGACGTCTGCCCCGGAATCGGCGACTGCGCGGGCGGTCACCGCAAGTGGGAAGAGCGCGCCACCATCGACCCTGGCCGCATCCGCCGCGCATGGGGCGACCTGCCATTCAACGTTGGCATCGCGACCGGTCCGTCCGGGCTGGTCGTCGTCGACCTCGACATGCCCAAGCGGAAGAGCAGTACGGACACGCCTAACGGCGTGACGACCTTCACGGCGCTCTGCGAGCGCGCCGGACAGACCGTGCCCACCACCCGCACGGTGCGGACCGCGAGCGGCGGCGTCCACCTGTACTTCACCGCCCCGCCCGGCGTCCGGCTCGGCAACACCGCCGGACGTCTCGGCAAGCGCATCGACACCCGCGCATGGGGCGGCTACGTCGTCGCCCCCGGCAGCATCACCCCCACGGGCGCCTACGCCGTCGTCAGCGACGTGCCGCCCGCGCCTCTGCCGGATTGGCTGTGCGCCCGTTTGACGGGCCGCCAGGCTTCGCGGGCACTAATTGCGCCGTCGTCCGTGCGGGCGTCCAGCTACGCCGCAGCGGGTCTGAACGCGGAAACGGCGTCTGTGCGGCAGGCGCCGGAGGGTGAGCGCAACGCCACGCTGCTCCGGGCAGCGCGAGCCCTGGGGCGGTTCATCGCGTGGGGCGACCTTCCCCGGGAGCAGGTTGAGGAGGCTCTTCAGTGGGCGGGGGAGCAGGCCGGTCTGTCGCCGCGGTCGTGTGAGGCGACCATTCGCAGCGGTCTGAACTGGTCGATTGCCCGCAATCAGCAGCGGAGGGCGGCATGAGCGCCCGGCACCGTCCCCCACTGAAGAGCCTCCCCGGCACCCCAACCGGCCCGCGCGCCGCCGCACAAGGCGCGCTCGGTCCGGCCGTGGGCGAGCCAACAGGCGCCGCCCGCAAGGGCGTCCCTTCTGCTCTTCGCCCTGACCTGCACCGCGACGCATGCCCGCTCCTCACCAACCAGGAAGGGAGGCAGGCGGCATGAGCGCCAATCCGCCGGCACCCGCCATGGACGGCTCCGCACTGCTCGATGAGGTGGAGTCCTACCACCGACGCTTCAACATCTTCCCCCTCGATGCCGCGTACGTCGCCGTGACCCTGTGGGACGCGCACGCGCATTTGCTCGACTGCTTCGACTCCACACCGCGGCTCGCCTTCCTGTCGCCGGAGCCGGGCTCAGGTAAGTCCCGCGCGCTGGAGATCGTGGAAACGCTCGTGCCGCAACCGATGGTCGCAGTCAACGCCTCCGCCTCCGCGCTCTTCCGCGCGGTGTCCGGGATGGAGGGACGGCCGACGATCCTCTTCGACGAGATTGACACCGTCTTCGGGCCCAAGGCCGGAGAGAACGAACAGCTCCGAGGGTTCCTGAACGCCGGTCACCGCCGCTCCGGGGTCATGTGGCGCTGCGTGGGCGACGGCTCCAACCAGCAGGTACAGGAGTTCCCCTCGTTCTGCGGCGTCGCGGTCGCCGGGCTCGGCTCGCTGCCGGACACGATCCTGACCCGCTCGGTCATCGTCCGCATGCGGCGCCGCGCTCCGAACGAGCATGTGGAGCCGTTCCGGCAGCGCATCCACGAGAAGGAGGGCCACGCGCTGCGCGACCGGCTCGCCACCTGGGCACAGTCCGTCCGGCATCTGGTCGACGGGGTGTTCCCGGAGCTCCCGGAGGGCATCAGCGACCGGCCCGCGGACGTGTGGGAGCCCCTGCTCGCCGTGGCCGATGCGGCGGGCGGCGCGTGGCCGGAGCGGGCGCGCGTCGCCTGCATCGAGCTGGTGAACGCGGCGAAGACCAGCGACAAGGGCAGCATCGGTATCCGACTGTTGACGGACCTGCGCGACTACGTCTTCAACGGCATCGACCGCCTGCCCACCGTTGCCATCCTCGATCGGCTGCACAGCCTCGAAGAGGCGCCGTGGGCGGACATGAGCGGCAAGCCGCTCGATGCCCGCGGGCTGTCGCGGATGCTGCGGGAGTACATGACCGCCGACAACACACCCATCGCGGCCCGCAACATCAAGGCAGGCGGAAGCGTCATGAAGGGCTACTACGCGAGCGATCTGCACGACGCGTGGCAGCGCTACTGCCCACCCCCCGCGGAAAGTGCGCTACTTCCGCTACCTCCGCTACCGGGCAGTTCAGACGCGGTTTCCGGGTAGCGGCAAGCCGCTCCGCATCCGCTACCGCAACACCCCACCGCTACCCCGCTACCACTGCCCCCATCCGCTACCTCGATCACGCCCCTGACCAGGACGGTAGCGGAGGTAGCGGAAGTAGCGGACCTGACAGGAAGGGGGGCCACCGCCCCCGGAACCCTGCCGAGGAGGCACCGCTGCATGACCACCGCGCTCCCGCCCACCGATCAACTGCTCTACACCCCCAAGGAAGCCGCGGAAGTCCTGCGCTTCGGACGTTCCACGGTCTACGAGCTCATGGCCGCTGGAGCTCTGAAGTACATAAAGCGCGGCCGCTCCCGCCGCATCAAGCGAAGCGACCTGGAGGCGTACGTAGACAGCCTCGAACCGATGCCCAACTGACCCACGCACACCCGAGGCGGCCCCGGACCCAACCATCCGGGGCCGCCTCCCGCATGGAGGAGCACATGAGCCCCCGCAATCCGAATATGGAGTCGTCCGTCTACGAGGGCAGTGACGGCTGGTGGCACGGCCGCGTGACCATGGGCATCAAAGATGACGGCAGCCCAGACCGGCGCCACCGCAGGGCAAAGACGGAGGCTGGAGTACGTCGCAAAGTCCGCGAGTTGGAAGACCTCCGCGATCGTGGCCGCGCCCCCAAGGCTGGTCGCAAGCCGACCGTAGAACAGTGGATGGCTACGTACCTCACCGACATCGCGAGCCTGAAGCTCAAGCCGCGTTCCCTGGATGACTACTGGTCGAAGACCCGGAACGACATCATCCCCGGCATCGGTAAGCACCGGATCGACAAGCTCGCGCCGGAGCACTTGGAGCGGATGTACCGCAAGATGCTCGACGAGGGACACGCACCGTCCCACGTACTCAAAGTCCACCGCATCCTGTCGCGTGCATTGAAAATCGCCCACCGCCGTCGACTCGTCGTCGAGAACGTGGCCACCCTCGTGGACCCGCCGACCGTCGACGAGACCGAGGCGAATCCGTTTACGACCGAAGAGGCCAAGGCGTTCTTGAAAGCCGCCGCCAAGCGCCCCACCTTCATGCGGTGGTGCGTGGGTGTCGGTATGGGCTTCCGGCAGGGTGAGACCCTGGGACTCCGCTGGCCCTACGTGGACCTCGACAACGAGCTGTTCCACCCCCAATGGCAGCTCCAGCGCCTCACATGGCGCCACGGCTGTCAGGACCCTCATGCCTGCGGCGAGCGCCTCCACCGTTTCGAACCGTGCGCGCCGGACTGCAAGACGCACAAGAGCTACAAACGCGGGTGCCCCAAGCCGTGCCCGAAGGGGTGCACGAAGCACGCGAGTGCCTGCCCGGAGCGCAAGGGCGGGGGCCTGGTCTTCACCCGCCCGAAGACCAAGAAGAGCCGGAACGCGGTGCCTATCCCGCCGCCGTTCATCCCCTACCTGCGGGAGCACAAGGCGCAGCAGGAGGCATTACGCGAGAGGGCAGGAGACTCCTGGCAGGAACACAAGCTGGTCTTTACGCGACCGGACGGCCGTCCCCTCGACCCCCGCCAAGACTGGGAGGAGTTCAAGGAGTTGCTGGCGGAAGCCGGGATCGATGATCGGCGCCTGTACGACGGGAGCCGTCACACGGCTGGCACGATCCTGAACGAACTCGGGGTGGACATGCCGACCATCATGGAGATCCTCCGGCACACCCAGATCAGCCAGACCCGGCGATACGTGAAGGGCAGATCTCACCTCTCGAAGGACGCGATGCGCCGCATGGGGGACGCGTTCATGCCCCGCCAGGAACCCGCAACTGAGACCAGAACTGAGACCGGGGACAGCCGCCCGGCACGTGCCCGCCGCCGTCGCCGCATCCGCTGAACGCAAAAACCCCAGCTCAGAGACTGGCTGGGCTGGGGTTCAGTGGAGCCGCCTTCGGGATTCGAACCCGAGACCTACGCATTACGAGTGCGTTGCTCTGGCCATCTGAGCTAAGGCGGCACGCTGTCCGCACTATGGTGCGATCAGCAACGTCGGTAAGTCTACACAGTTTCCGAGGGTGCTCAGACCACCCCCCGGAAGCATTGCCTCCGGGGGTGGTGCGACACCTATGAGCAGCGCTTCCCCTTCGTCGGTGGGGTCCCCGTGAGCAGATACGCGTCGATGGTGGCCTCGATGCACTTGCTGCCGCGACCGTACGCGGTGTGGCCGTCGCCGTCGAAGGTGAGGAGCCTTCCGGAGTCGAGCTGGGAGGCGAGGGACTGCGCCCAGGAGTACGGGGTCGCCGGGTCCCGGGTCGTGCCCACCACCACGATCGGCGCCGCTCCCCCGGCCTCGATGCGATGGGGCTGCCCCGTCGCCCTCACCGGCCAGTACGTGCAGCTCAGGGATGCCCAGGCCAGTCCCCTGCCGAACACCGGCGAGGCCTTCTCGAACGCCGGAAGCGCCTGCTCCACCTGTTCCGGACCCGAGAACGCCGGAGGCAGGTCCAGACAGTTCACCGCCGCGTTCGCGAACATGAGGTTCGAGTAATTCCCGTTGGCGCCGCGCTCGTAGTAGCTGTCCGACAGGGCGAGCAGCCCCGCGCCGTCGTTGTCCCGCATCGCCTGCGTCAGCGCCTCGCGCAACTGGGGCCAGGACGTCTGGCCGTACATCGCGGCGATCACGCCGGTCGTGGCCAGGGCCTCCCCGAGCTTGCGGCCGCTCGCGTCGCCCGTCGGGATCGGGGACGCGTCGAGCTTGCCGAAGAACGCCTTCAGGGCGTCGCCGACCTGAGCCGGCGGGGTGCCCGGGCCGCCCAGCGGGCAGTCCGGCTGTCGCACGCAGTCCTTCGCGAACGACTGGAACGCCGTCTCGAAGCCCGCCGTCTGGTCCTCGCTGAGCCTGCGGGCAGGCAGGGACGGGTCCATTGCGCCGTCCAGCACCATGCGGCCGACCCGCTCCGGGAACAGTCCCGCGTACGTCGCCCCGAGGAATGTCCCGTACGACGCCCCCACATAGGTCAGCTTCCGGTCCCCCAGCACAGCCCGCAGGACATCCATGTCACGGGCCGCCTCGGCCGTGGAGACGTGCCGCAGCAGGTCCGGCGAGCGCTGCTCGCAGCCCTCCGCGAACCGCTTGTACGCCTCGACGAGCCGACGCGTCTCGGCCTGGTCGTCGGGCGTCATGTCGGTCTGTGTGTACGCGTCCATCTGGGGGCCCGTCAGGCATTCGATCGGCTCGCTGCGGGCCACTCCGCGCGGATCGACGGCAACCAAGTCGTAGCGGGCGCGGATCTCCGCCGGGTAGCCGATGCCCGCGTACTGCTGCAGATAGCCCACCGCCGACCCGCCCGGACCGCCGGGGTTCACCAGCAGCGAGCCGAGGGGCTTGCCCCTGCCGGTGGCCTTCTTGCGGGTGACGGCCAGTTTCACGACGCCCGAGGCCGGCTTGGCGTAGTCGCGCGGCGCCTTCATCGTGGCGCACTCGAAGCCGGGGGCTCCGCAGGCTCTCCAGGTCAGGTGCTGCGCGTAGTACGGGGCCAGGGCCGACGGTGTGGACGGGGGCTGCGCGGCCAGTGCCGCGTCCGTCGTCGCCGTGGTCGAACCCCCGGAGGAGCAGGCCGAGACGAGCAGCGCGGCGGCGGCGACCAGCGTTCCGCCCGTCCGCATCAGCTGCAATGGGCGGAGGAACATCAGCTGCAGTGGGCGGGGGAGGGGGAGCGGACGGGACGGGTGAGGACGGCGGAGACGGCAGAGACGGCGGGGGCGACGAGACGGTACGGGAATGCGCCTGATGTGCATCTCGTGAGCGTAACCCTGCGCGATGGCTCGATCGCCCTCAGTGGCAATGGCACGTCGTAAGAGTGAGGGGCACAGTGCGCGGCCGACCCAGCGGCCTCAGGGCAGCCCGCCTGCCCTCTCAAGGCCACCACCTGCCGCCAAGGCCGCAGCCTGCCTCCTCAAGGCCGCCATCTACCCCTCAAGGCCCGCGGACCCAGGCCTCGGGCTCCTGTCGCCTCAAAGGGCGACACTCGTGTCGGGCGCCGTCAGCCGGCCCGCAGCGCCATGGTCATCGCCTCGACCGCCAGCAGGGGGGCCACATTGCGGTCCAGGGCGTCCCGGCAAGCGGCGATCGCCTCGATGCGGCGGAGTGTGGACTCGGGCGTGCCCGCGCGCGCCAGGCGCTCCAGGGCGTCCTCCGCGTCCGTGTTGGCGAGGGCGACGCGGGAGCCGAGCTGAAGGGCCAGGACGTCACGGTAGAAGGCCGTGAGGTCGGTGAGGGCCTGGTCCAGGCTGTCGCGCTGCGAACGCGTTCTCCGGCGCTTCTGCCTGTCCTCCAGCTCCTTCATCACGCCCGCCGTGCCGCGCGGCATCCGGCCGCCCTGCGCCGCGCCCAGCGCCGCCTTCAGCTCCTCGGTCTCCTTGGCGTCGACCTCGTCCGCGAGTTGCTTGGAGTCCTCCGTGGCCGCGTCGACCAGCTCCTGCGCGGCTCTGAGGCAGCCCCCGATGTCATCGATCCGGAGCGGGAGCTTCAGCACGGCGGCCCGGCGGGCCCGGGCGCGCTCGTCCGTGGCCAGGCGGCGGGCGCGGTCCACATGGCCCTGTGTGGCCGATGCGGCGGCGAGCGCGGCGTGGGGCTCGATGCCGTCGCGCCGGACGAGCATGTCCGCGACCGCCTCCACGGAGGGAGTGCGCAGATTCAGATGGCGGCAGCGGGAGCGGATCGTCGGCAGGACGTCCTCCAGGGACGGGGCGCACAGCAGCCAGACCGTGCGCGGAGCGGGCTCCTCCACCGCCTTCAGGACCGCGTTGGCCGACTTCTCGTTGAGCCGCTCGGCGTCCTCGACGAGGATCACCTGCCAGCGGCCGGTCGCCGGCGACGTGAACGACTTGCGGACGGTGTCGCGCATGTCGCCGGCGAGGATCTGGGTGCCCACGGCGGCGACCGTGGTCACGTCCGCGTGCGTGCCGACCAGGGCGGTGTGGCAGCCGTCGCAGAAGCCGCAGCCGGGGGAGCCGCCGAGTGCGCGGTCGGGGCTCACGCACTGGAGTGCCGCCGCGAACGCCCGTGCCGTCTGCGTACGCCCCGCGCCGGGCGGCCCCGTGAACAGCCAGGCATGGGTCATCCTCGACGCCTCGGGCGGCGCGGCGCCGGCGGCGGCCGCGGTGACCAGGGCGTCGGCGTCACGAGCAGCCGCGTCGAGCTGCTCGCTCACCCTCTCCTGACCCACCAGGTCGTCCCACACGGTCACGGGACACCGCCTTTCCCTCGCGCTTGGCCCTGCCGCGATCCATTGTGCGGGGCACCACTGACAACGGGGCGGGGCGGACCGGTGCCGGGGGCGGAAAACCGTCGGCGCGCGACGGAGCGGCCGTGCGGGAGGAGCCCGGTGGCGGCGATCCCGTCAGCGGCCCCGTCCGCGGCCCCGGCCTTCGTCCGAGTCCTCGTCGTCGCGCGGGCCCAGCAGTTCGTCCGCCAGGGTCGGCAGATCGTCCAGCGGGGTCTCCTCCGCCCAGTCTGGTCGGGCCCTGCGCCGCGGGCGGCCCTCGGCGTCCATCTGCGGAAGCTCGCGCGTACGGTCCTCGGCCCCTTCGGGCCGCGGCCCGCGGCGCTCGTCCCGGAAGAAGCCCGGCGGCACCCGGTCCGCCGGATCCCCCGCACCGCCCTCCCGCACGGGCGGCAGCACGGCCGTCTCATCGGCGGCACCAGGCACCACAGGCGGCAGGACCGCCGTCTCGTCGGCCGCGCCCCGCGGCTGCTGCGGCCTCGGCAGCTTGGCCGTGGTCTCCGAGTCGGTCTCCCGCGCCCGCACCGGCGGCAGGACGGCGGTCTCCTCCATCGGCCCGCCCGACGCGTTCGTCGGCGTCACCAGCGGCGTGGGAACGGTGGTCTCGTTGTCCGCCCGGGAGCCGGAGGACGACGCGCCCCTGCCTGCACCAGAACCGGAAGCTCCGACACCTCCCGAACCGACACCTCCCGAACCGGCACCTCCCGAACCGGAAGCCTCAGACCCAGAAGCTCCCGAAGCGGAAACTCCCGAGCCGGAACCCTCCGAACCGGTACCGGCCGCTCCGGAAGCCGCCACGGCAGCCGAAGCCGCCGCCTCGGCCGCGGCCCGGCGGGCCTGCTCCGCCCGCAGCAGGGCCTCCTCGGCCTTCCGCTGCTTCTCCAGGCGGCGCTCCTCGGCCTCGGCCCGCAACCGGGCCTCCTCCTCGGCCTCCCGGCGCCGCCGCTCCTCCTCGGCCTTCCTGCGCGCCTCCTCGGCCGCCCGCGCCTGCTCCTCCGCAAGGAGCCGCGCCCGCTCCTCCTCGGCCCGCCGACGGGCTTCCTCGGCCCGCTGCCGGGCCTCCTCCGCCTGCCGCTCGGCCTCGCGGCGCTGCGCCTCCTCCAGCTCGCGCCGCTTGCGCTCCTCCTCCTCGGCGCGGAGCTTGGCGAGCTGCTCCTGGCGCTCGCGCTCGAGCCGCTCCTCCTCGGCCCTGCGCGCGGCCTCTTCCTCGGCCTTTCGCCGGGCCTCCTCCTCGGCCTTCCTGCGCGCCTCCTCCTGGGCCTTCACCTCGGCCTCGGAGAGCGGAAGCATCTGGTCGAGCCGGTGCCGGATCACGGTCGTGACCGCCTCCGGCTCCTGTCCGGCGTCGACGACCAGATAGCGCCCGGGGTCGGCGGCGGCCAGGGTGAGGAAGCCGGACCGCACGCGCGCGTGGAACTCGGCCGGCTCCGACTCGAGCCGGTCGGGCGCCTCGGTGAACCGCTCACGCGCGGTCTCAGGCGCCACGTCCAGCAGCACGGTCAGATGGGGTACGAGACCGTTGGTCGCCCACCGGTTGATCCGCGCGATCTCGGTCGGGGACAGATCACGGCCCGCCCCCTGGTAGGCCACGGACGAGTCAATGTACCGGTCGGAGATCACGACCGCGCCCCGTTCCAGAGCCGGCCGTACGACCGTGTCCACGTGCTCCGCGCGGTCCGCCGCGTACAGCAGCGCCTCCGCGCGGTGCGAGAGACCGGCGCTGGAGACGTCCAGCAGGATCGACCGCAGCCGCTTGCCGACCGGCGTCGCGCCGGGCTCGCGGGTCAGCACGACCTCATGCCCCTTGGCCCGGATCCACTCGGCGAGCGCCTCGGCCTGCGTGGACTTCCCGGCGCCGTCGCCGCCTTCCAGGGCGATGAAGAATCCGTTCGCCGCGGGTGCCTGTTCCGGGTCGTCGCCGCCGCGCAGTGCGTCGCGCAGGTCATGCCGCAGCGGGACCCCGGAGCGGTCGTCGACCTTGGCGAGGACCAGTGCTGCCACGGGCAGCAGCAGTGCGCCGACCAGCATCAGCGTGAAGGCGGCGCCCCCGTGTGCGAACACGAACCTGCCGTTCTCCAGCCGGTGCGGCCCGATGGCCCCGGCCACCACCGGTGCCACCAGCGCGCTGACGGCCACGCAGACCCGTACCACCGCGTGCAGATGCTCGGCCGTCCGTGCCCGGCGGTGCTCCTCGGCCTCCTGGTCGAGCAATGTGTGCCCGGTGTTGGCGGCGACACCCGCGCCGACACCCGCGAGCGCCAGGACCAGCAGCACGCTGGTGACGTCCGGGACGAGCCCGCCGACGAGCAGCGCGACCCCGGTGAAGGCGATCGCCAGTGCCAGCAGCCGGCGCCGCGACAGCGACGGCAGCACGCGGGGCGCCGTACGGATGCCGACGACCGTGCCGCCGGTCAGAGCGAGGACCAGCAGGCCGTAGGTCACCGGGCCGCCGCCCATGTCCCTGGCCTGCAGTACGGAGACGGCGACGCCGGCCGAGACCGCCGCGGCGACCGCCGCGCAGGCGAGCACCAGATGCAGGACGACGCCCGTGCGGCCCTTGTCGACGCCCGTGCCCGTCCTGGGGCGGCGCAGGCCCTCCAGCGGGGACCGCGCGCGGGGGGTGCGGGTGCCGGGCAGTTCGAGCGAGGTGGCCACCGAGAGGGAGGCGGCGAACAGCCCCGCCGCCACGTACGAGGAGAGGGCGGCCTGGTGCTGGTCGAACCAGGCGATGGCGACGCCCAGGAGGTTGTTCAGCAGCGACGCGACGACGAGCCCCGCGGCGGCCAGCGGAAACGCCACGAACGTGGTGCGCAGCGACAGACGCCGCAGGGCGTCCAGGTGGTCGGGCAGCGGGCGCACGGTCGCGCCCTCCGGGGGCGGCGCGGGCAGCAGCGCGGGCGCCGCGCTCTCCCGGCACACCGTCCAGAAACGCTCGGCGACACCGGTCACGAAGGCGGTGACCAGCAGGATCACGAGCGCGTTGCCCGGAGTCCAGTCGATCCACAGGGGGGCGACGATCAGCAGAACGGCCCGCAGTCCGTCCGCGCCCACCATGGTCCAACGGCGGTCGAGCGGCCCTTCGGGGGACGTGAGAGCCGTGAGCGGACCGAGGAGGACGGCTCCGAAGAGCAGGGTGGCGAGGACGCGCGCGCCGAAGACGGTCGCGATCGCGAACGCCACGCCCCGGTAACCACCGCCGAAGGAGCCCTCCGCGACGGCCGCCTGGAGAGTGAGCACGACCAGGACGAGCAGGGCGAGGGCATCCCCGATACCGCCCACCAGCTGGGCGCTCCACAGCCGTTTCAACTGCGGTCGGCGCAGCAGCGCGCGGACCGCGCGCTCGCGGGAATCGGCGACCAGGGCGTCGTCTGGGGCTGGAGTGTGGGCCGTTGGCTGCTCGGCTCGCGTCATGCTTTCAGCCTATCGGCAGCCACCGACAGCCCGTGGCTGCCGCCCGAACGTGCGCACGCCCTGACACCAAAGTGTTGCCGGCGCGTGCGTTTCGCGAACCGGAAATGTGCGTTTCGCGAACCGGACATGGAGGACTCCGCCCGACCGCCGAGCACTCGGCGGCGCCCCTCTGGCCCGTTCTGACCCTTTCTGGCCGGTCAAACCCCTCCTGGCCGGTCAAACCCCTCCTGGCCGGTCAAACCCCTCCTGGCCGGTCTGGCTTCTTCCGACCGGCCAGGCCTCGGGTCGTCCCTCCCCGGCCACTCACCCTTCGGCAGTGTCCTTGGACGCCGCCGTCTTCGCGGCAGCGGTCTTCTTGGCCGGCGCCTTCTTGGCCGTGGTCTTCTTCGCGGCGGTCTTCTTGGCAGCCGTCGACGCCGTCCTCTTGGCCGGCGCCTTCTTGGCGGGGGCCTTCTTCGCCGTCTTCTTGGCGGGCCCCTTGGCGCGCTTCTCCGCAAGCAGCTCGAAGCCGCGCTCCGGGGTGATCGTCTCGACACTGTCGCCGGAGCGCAGGGTCGCGTTGGTCTCGCCGTCGGTGACGTACGGGCCGAAGCGGCCGTCCTTGACGACGACCGGCTTCCCGCTGACGGGGTCCTCACCCAGCTCCTTCAGCGGCGGCTTGGCGGCCGCACGGCCACGCTGCTTGGGCTGGGCGTAGATCGCCAGCGCCTCCTCCAGCGTGATCGTGAAGAGCTGGTCCTCGGACTGCAGCGAGCGCGAGTCCGTGCCCTTCTTCAGGTACGGACCGTAGCGGCCGTTCTGCGCGGTGATCTCCTGGCCGTCGGCGTCCGAGCCGACGACACGCGGCAGGGACATCAGCTTCAGCGCGTCCTCGAGGGTCACCGTGTCCAGGGACATCGACTTGAACAGCGAGGCCGTCCGCGGCTTGACGGCGTTCTTGCCCGTCTTCGGGGTGCCCTCGGGGAGGACCTCCGTGACGTACGGGCCGTAGCGGCCGTCCTTGGCCACGATCGTGTGGCCGGTCTCCGGGTCGGTGCCCAGCTCGAAGTCGCCGCTCGGCTTGGCGAGGAGTTCCTCGGCCAGCTCGACGCTCAGCTCGTCCGGTGCCAGGTCGGCCGGGATGTCGGCGCGCTGGTGCTGCTCGGAGTCCTTCTCGCCGCGCTCGATGTACGGGCCGTAGCGGCCGACCCGCAGCACGATGTCGTTGCCCACGGGGAACGACGACACCTCGCGCGCGTCGATCGCGCCCAGGTCGGTCACCAGCTCCTTGAGGCCGCCGAGGTGGTCGCCGTCGCCGTTGCCGGCCTCTGCGGCGCCGCCTTCTCCCGTGCCCTCGCCGAAGTAGAACCGCTTCAGCCACGGCACGGCCTGCGCCTCGCCCCGGGCGATGCGGTCGAGGTCGTCCTCCATCTTGGCGGTGAAGCCGTAGTCGACGAGCCGCCCGAAGTGCTTCTCCAGCAGGTTGACCACGGCGAAGGACAGGAAGGACGGCACGAGGGCCGTGCCCTTCTTGAACACGTATCCGCGGTCGAGGATCGTGCCGATGATCGACGCGTACGTCGACGGACGGCCGATCTCGCGCTCTTCCAGCTCCTTGACCAGCGACGCCTCGGTGTAGCGGGCTGGGGGCTTCGTCGCGTGGCCGTCGGCGGTGATCTCCGCGGCGGTCAGCGCGTCACCCTCGTTGACCTGCGGCAGCCGGCGCTCGCGGTCGTCGAGCTCGGCGTTCGGGTCGTCGGCGCCCTCGACGTACGCCTTCAGGAAGCCGTGGAAGGTGATCGTCTTGCCGGACGCGCTGAACTCGGCGTCCCGCCCGTCGGCGGCGGTGCCACCGATCCTCACGGTGACCGAGTTGCCGGTCGCGTCCTTCATCTGGGAAGCGACGGTCCGCTTCCAGATCAGCTCGTAGAGCTTGAACTGGTCGCCGGTCAGACCCGTCTCGGCCGGGGTGCGGAAACGATCACCCGAGGGCCGGATCGCCTCGTGCGCCTCCTGGGCGTTCTTGACCTTGGCCGCATACGTACGCGGCTGCTGCGGCAGGTAGTCGGCGCCGTACAGCTGCGTGACCTGGGCGCGGGCGGCGGAGATCGCCGTGTCCGACAGGGTCGTGGAGTCCGTACGCATGTACGTGATGAAGCCGTTCTCGTACAGCTTCTGCGCGATCTGCATGGTCGCCTTGGCGCCGAAGCCGAGCTTGCGGCTGGCCTCCTGCTGCAGCGTCGTCGTACGGAACGGCGCGTACGGCGAGCGGCGGTACGGCTTGGACTCGACCGAGCGCACCGAGAACCGCGTGTTCTCCAGTGCGGCGGCCAGCGCCCGGGCGTTCTGCTCGTCCAGGTGGAGTGTGTTCGCGCTCTTCAGCCGGCCCAGCGAGTCGAAGTCACGGCCCTGGGCCACGCGCCTGCCGTCGACCGTTGTCAGCCGCGCCACCACCGAGGACGGGTCGGACGGGTCGCCGGCGCGGCCGGTGCCGAAGGTGCCGGTCAGGTCCCAGTACTCGGCGGAGCGGAACGCCATGCGCTCCCGCTCCCGCTCCACGACGAGGCGGGTCGCCACGGACTGCACACGGCCTGCCGACAGCCGCGGCATGACCTTCTTCCACAGGACCGGCGAGACCTCGTAGCCGTAGAGACGGTCGAGGATGCGCCGGGTCTCCTGCGCGTCGACGAGCCTCTGGTTCAGCTCGCGCGGATTGCTCACGGCCTCCTGGATCGCGTCCTTGGTGATCTCGTGGAACACCATCCGCTTGACCGGGACCTTGGGCTTCAGCACCTCCTGGAGGTGCCAGGCGATGGCCTCGCCCTCGCGGTCCTCATCGGTGGCGAGGAAGAGCTCGTCGGATTCACGCAGCAGATCCTTGAGCTTCTTGACCTGCGCCTTTTTGTCGGCGTTGACGACGTAGATCGGCTGGAAGTCGTGTTCGACATCCACGCCGAGGCGTCGCACCTCGCCGGTGTACTTCTCGGGGACCTCCGCGGCCCCGTTGGGAAGGTCGCGGATGTGCCCGACGCTCGCCTCGACGGTGTAGCCGGGGCCGAGATAGCCCTTGATCGTCTTCGCCTTGGCAGGCGACTCGACGATGACGAGTCGGCGGCCGCCCTGTGCGGTCTCGCTGGTCGGGGACAACTTCGCTCTTCTCTCCGGTCGACGCTGGGGCCTCCCCAGGCCTTCGTCCCGGGGTCATTCATTGGTGACGCTGCGGAGTGTGACGGTACATCCCGCCCCCGTGTCAAACGGGAAAAGCCCGCAACGGCCACTCGAACGGTAACCCGACTACCGGTATTCCTGCCGCCCGGAGTGTCCACCGGCACTTTCGGCCCTATCCGGAGCGTGATCTCCCAGTCACGGGCGTGGCTGCCACCGGACGACCGGGAACCGTGATGTCAGAGGCGCATCAAGCACCAGACCCCGGCGGTGATCGCGGCGACTATGGCGAGACCGGCGAGGGCGGCGGATGCGATGTGGCTCACACCCTCGGCGACCGCCTCGCGGCGGTGCAGCCGGGTCGCCGTCCACGTCAGAAGCCCACCGCCGAACAGGGCGAACACCGTGCCCGCGAAGATCGCCGGCCCGCTCTCCATGTCCTGTACCTCCGGCCCCGGGACTGCCCTGGAGACGGCAGGTTGGCACGCGCGCGAAGCGGGAGCGCGAACCGGGGGTGAACGCCCGGCGGGCACTCCGGGATCGCGCGCCCCCTTGATCGCCAGGGCAGGATTCCGGGGGTCACGAGCCGCCAGAGCAGGATTCCGTGGGCCACGACGGCACGCGCGCGTACAAGTCACCCGCCGCGCCCGGCGCCGCAAGGATGTTGGCCGGTTTCCCGTCCTTTGGACGGAACTCCTTGCCGGGGCGCCACGCGCTCCGTTACCGCGCGGGCTCGAGGAATCCCTGTTCGACCAGCAGCCGGATCTGCGCGGGTGTCCGGTCGCGCAGCAACACGGGGTCCTCCCCCACCAATTGGGCAATGGCGTCGAGGATGCGCCCCGCGCTCAGCGTGCCGTCGCAGACACCGGCGAAGCCCGCGCCGACCGTGTCCACCCTGGTGGCACGGCGCATCCCGCGGTTCTGGCGCAGCACGACGTGCTCCGGGTCCTCCGCGCCGGGCAGCCCGACCTGCTCCTGGACGACCTCGGCGGCGAGCCTGAAGTGCCCGGCGAGCAGGGCCGCGTCGTCGTGCGCCCGCAGGTAGTCGATGCGGTCGAAGTGTGCGCGTACCGTGTCGCCGAGCGGCTGTTCGACCGGGTGCGGCCACTCCTCGACCGTGATCGACGGCTCGGCGGCGTCCGTCCTGTGCAGCGCGATCCAGCCGAAGCCGACCGCCCGCACCTTGCGCGCCTCGAACTCGTCCAGCCACGCGTCATACCGCGCCTGGTACTCGGCGGTGTCCCCACGGTGGTCGCCCGCGTCCCGCAGCCACAACTCGGCGTACTGCGTGATGTCCTGGACCTCGCGCTGCACGATCCAGGCGTCGCAGCCGCGCGGCACCCACGAGCGCAGCCGGTCCTGCCAGTCCTCCCCTTCCACGTGCTGCCAGTTGGCGAGGAACTGCGCGAACCCGCCCCCATTCAGCCGCTGCCCCGCCTGCTGAACGAGCGTGCGGCACAGATCGTCCCCGGCCATGCCTCCGTCGCGGTAGGTGAGCCGGGCGCCGGGCGAGATCACGAAGGGCGGGTTCGAGACGATCAGGTCGTACGTCTCGTCGTCCCGGATCGGTTCGAACAGCGAACCCCGGCGCAGGTCGGCGGTCGGAGCGCCGGAAAGCGCCAGCGTGAGCGCGGCGATCTGCAGGGCACGCGGGTTGACGTCGGTCGCGGTCACGCGCGTGGCGTGCTGGGCGGCGTGCAGCGCCTGGATCCCGGAGCCGGTGCCGAGGTCGAGGGCGGAGCCGACGGGCGTCCGTACGGTGATCCCCGCGAGGGTGGTGGAGGCACCGCCGACCCCCAGCACGACCTCGGCGTCCGCCTGACGGCCCCGGCTGTCGATGCCGCCCGCCCCGCCGACCGCGCACCCCAGATCGGACACGATGAACCAGTCCTCGCCGCCCGGTCCTCCGTACGGCCGCACATCCACGGTGGCGGCGACCTCGTCCCCGCCGGTGCGCACCAGCCAACCGGCGTCCGCGCACGCGTCGAGGGGCAGGACGCCCTCCACGCGCGCGTGCGGCACGGGCTGTTGCAACAGGAACAGCCGTACGAGCGTTTCCAGCGGCGTGTCCCCGCGTGTCGCCCGGAGCGCGGGGACGGTCTCGCTCCGCGCGAGCGCCGCGTACGCGGGCGCCCCGAGCAGTTCGAGCAGCCCGTCGGCAGTGAAGTTGGCCGCGAGAAGGGCGTCCCGCAGCCGAGCGGTGACGTCGGCGCGGTCGGTGGGGGGCAGGGTGGCCAGACTGGAGTTACTCACGCCCCCATTGTGGCGCGGGGAACCCGCTCCGCGGCGTTACCTCTGTGGGCGGTCGTTTCGCCGAGGCACTGCGGCCCCATGCCCTTGGAATCGCGCCGCTCAGCCGGACGTGGCCGGAGCCGAAGCCGACGCGGACGCGCTCTTGCAGCTCTCCTGTCGCGTCATCGCCTTCCCCACATCGCCGGCCTCCAGCTGCCGCAGCGCGTCGTTCCCGCTCTTGCTCAGCTTGTCGAGCTGCGTCGCGATGCCCTTGAGCCCGTCGGCGAACTTCCCCTGGTCCTTCGTGTCGAGCCCGTCCACCTGCTTCTTGAGATCGGCGTAGGACGTGGAGATGCCGTTGAGCTCCGTGACCGCGTTCTTCTGCTTCGTCGCGCCGTCGGACACGTTCGGCGCCCCCGCCTTCTCGACGGCCGCCCCGATCGATTTGTAGGCGTCGGACATGTTCTGGAATGCCAGGGAGTCCGTCTTCTGGACCTGCTCCGGCGTGCTGTTGTCCGAGGTCTCCTTCTGGATCGCGGTGCTGGCGTCCGCGATCTTCTTGGCCTGCGGCTGCACCGCGTCGCACACCTGCTTGGCCCAGGAGTTCAGCTTGTCGTCCGTCGCACCGCTCTTGTTGCTGGTGCATGCGGACAGCGCCAGTACCAGTACCGCACCGCCGGACAGTGCGGCCGCGAGCTTCTTGTTCACCGGTTTGGTCCCTTCCATGGCTCTCTCGGCCCCGGAACATACACGCCAATCGGGCGACACCCGCGTGCCGAATGTCGCTTCTGGAGGCTTTTGCAGCCATTTGCACCAAGCGAGAGAAGGCTCACGAAGAGGGGGGTGAACACAGTCAGGGCGGGCGCACGGCAGCAGAGGAGCGCCGTACGCCCGCCCAATGACCCGTACCTGACCAGGTGGAAGAGCGGGTGCCGTTGAACCGGCTATGAAACCACCGCAGGATCGGCCGCCTTGGACACCCTCTCGGCGTTGCCTTCGTCACCCACGGCGATCCCGCGCCGCTTGGAGATGTACACCGCGCCGACGATCACGAGGAATGCCAGCGCAGCAATCAGGATCCTTACGCCGAGACTCTTGTCGCTGCCGTACGAGAACTTGACGACCGCAGGAGCGATGAGCAGTGACACCAGATTCATCACCTTCAGCAGCGGGTTGATCGCCGGCCCGGCGGTGTCCTTGAACGGGTCGCCGACCGTGTCGCCGATCACCGTCGCGGCATGCGCCTCGCTGCCCTTGCCTCCGTGGTGGCCGTCCTCGACCAGCTTCTTGGCGTTGTCCCAGGCACCACCGGAGTTGGCGAGGAACACCGCCATCAGCGTCCCGGTGCCGATCGCACCCGCCAGGTACGCGCCGAGCGCACCGACGCCGAGCGTGAACCCGATGGCGATGGGCGCCATGACCGCGAGCAGACCGGGTGTGGCCAGCTCCCTGAGGGCGTCCTTGGTGCAGATGTCGACGACCTTGCCGTACTCCGGCTTCTCGGTGAAGGTCATGATTCCCGGCCGCTCACGGAACTGACGCCGCACCTCGAAGACCACCGCGCCCGCCGCCCGCGACACCGCGTTGATCGCCAGCCCCGAGAAGAGGAAGACGACCGCCGCGCCCGCGATGAGGCCGACCAGATTGTTCGGCTGCGAGATGTCCATGACCAGGCTCATCGGTCCGCCGTCGCCGACCTTCTGGCCCACGTCCTCCGCGGCCGTGGTGATCGCGTCGCGATACGAGCCGAAGAGTGCGGAGGCCGCGAGGACGGCCGTGGCGATGGCGATGCCCTTGGTGATCGCCTTGGTCGTGTTGCCGACGGCGTCCAGGTCGGTGAGCACCTGCGCGCCCGAACCCTCGACATCGCCCGACATCTCGGCGATGCCCTGTGCGTTGTCGGAGACCGGACCGAACGTGTCCATGGCCACGATCACACCGACCGTGGTGAGCAGCCCGGTACCGGCCAGCGCCACCGCGAACAGCGCGAGCATGATCGACGTACCGCCGAGCAGGAACGCCCCGTACACGCCCAGTCCGATCAGCAGCGCGGTGTAAACGGCCGATTCGAGACCCACTGAGATACCGGCGAGGACCACGGTGGCCGGGCCGGTCAGCGAGGTCTTGCCGATGTCCCGCACCGGACGGCGGGTGGTCTCGGTGAAGTAGCCGGTCAGCTGCTGGATCAGGGCGGCGAGCACGATGCCGATGGCCACTGCGACCAGTGCGAGGATCCGCGGATCACCGCTCCTGGCCCGGATCGCCGCGTCGGTGACGCCCTTGAGATCGGCGTACGACGACGGCAGATAGCTGAAGACGGCAGCGGCGACCAGCGCCAGCGAGATCACCGCGGAGATGAAGAAGCCCCGGTTGATCGCGGACATGCCACTGCGGTCGGCGCGACGCGGAGCCACCGCAAAGATGCCGATCATCGCGGTCACGACCCCGATCGCAGGGACGATCAGCGGGAACGCCAGCCCGGAGTCACCGAACGCCACCTTGCCGAGGATCAGCGCGGCGACGAGCGTCACGGCGTACGACTCGAAGAGGTCGGCCGCCATGCCCGCACAGTCGCCGACGTTGTCGCCCACGTTGTCGGCGATGGTCGCGGCATTGCGTGGATCGTCCTCCGGAATGCCCTGCTCGACCTTGCCGACCAGGTCGGCGCCGACGTCGGCGGCCTTGGTGAAGATGCCGCCGCCGACACGCATGAACATGGCGATCAGCGCGGCGCCCAGGCCGAAGCCCTCCAGGACCTTCGGCGCGTTCGCCGCGTACACCAGCACGACACAGGAGGCGCCCAGCAGACCGAGCCCCACCGTGAACATGCCGACGACGCCACCCGTGCGGAAAGCGATCTTCATCGCCTTGTGCGATACCGCGGTCAGGTCCTTTTTCGGCTCACCCTTCGCCGGGGTCGCCTCGCGCGCCGCCGCGGCAACCCGCACATTGCTCCTTACGGCGAGCCACATGCCGATATAGCCGGTGGCCGCCGAGAACGCCGCGCCGATCAGGAAGAACACCGACCGGCCGGCGCGCTGATTCCAGTCGTCCGCGGGCAGCAGCATGAGCAGGAAGAACACGACCACGGCGAATACGCCGAGCGTGCGCAGCTGCCGGGCCAGATAGGCGTTCGCACCTTCCTGGACCGCCGCCGCGATCTTCTTCATGCTGTCGGTGCCCTCGCCGGCCGCGAGCACCTGACGCACCAGAATCGCGGCGACCGCGAGGGCCGCGAGGGCGACGGCCCCGATGATCACCACGATCAGGCGGTTGCTGTCGGTCAGGACCGCAGCTGCGAGGGTAGTGGGATGGTCAAACTGTTGAGGGGTAGAAAGCCCCGCCATTCGTCCTCCTTGACGCTTGGGCTGAGCTCAAGATGTGGACGGATTGTAGGTACCGGAACCTGATCAAAACAGTGCGCGGTAAACGGAATTAGCCTTCACATGCTCTTCAGCAGAAGATCGCACGCAAGTCATAGAACCCGAAAGGGGTAATGCCCCAAAACCATTGACCAGATGGTCACGTGATCAAAATATCGCGGGATTGATCGTGAAGCAATTCACGAATTCCCGGTACGACTGTACAAAAAGAAGGGCCCTGCACAGGCAGGGCCCTTCGAAACCGTACGAGAGGTACGAGGAAAAAGGGAGGTGTACGAGGCTACGAGGCCGGTCAGGCAGAGAGCGTGGCGGGCGGCGTGGTCGGCCAGCTCATCCTGATCAGTCCGCCGTACTCCCCGGCGGAGACCTCGACGTCGTCGACGAGACCACTGATGACCGCGAGGCCCATCTCGTCCTCCTCGGCCTCCGCGTCCGTGGTGCCGGCGCCGGTGGAACCCGGCGTGCCGTCACCGGACACCATGTGTGGCGCCTCGTCACCGACCTCGATGGAGAACTGCTTCTCCTCCTCGGTCAGCAGCACCCGCACCGGCGCCGAGATGCCGTTGCTCTGGTGCAGTCCGACGGCCCGGGTGCAGGCCTCACCGACGGCGAGCCTGACCTCGTCGAGTACGGCCTCCTCCACTCCGGCCCTGCGCGCCACCGCTGCCGCCACAAGCCGGGCGGTCCTGACGTGCTCGGGCAGCGCGCTGAAGCGGAGTTCAACGGTGGCCATGCATCCCCCTCGGAACTCGGGCGTGCGGTCGGGGGGCCGGGCCGCCGGGGCCCGGTCCCCGTCTTACTCCGGCCTCCGGGCGCTGCGGCCCGGGGGCCGGGTCAGTCGGTGGCCGCCACCGCTTCCTCGACCGAGGTGTGGATGGGGAACACCTTGGTGAGACCGGTGATGCGGAAGATCTTGAGAATGCGCTCCTGGTTGCACACCAGACGCAGGGAGCCCTCATGGGCCCGAACACGCTTCAAGCCGCCCACCAGCACGCCGAGCCCGGTGGAGTCGAGGAAGTCGACGCCCTCCATGTCGACGACGAGGTGGAAATTCCCGTCGTTCACCAGCTCGACCAGCTGCTCGCGCAGCTTGGGCGCGGTATATACGTCGATTTCGCCACCGACCTCGACGACCGTACGATCGCCGACGGTACGGGTCGACAGGGACAGGTCCACGGATCCTCCAGCACCTTGCTATCGAGCGGTCGCCCCTCGGGACACCTCGGCAGAGCCCCGGGACGGTTCGCCAGCCGCGATGGCATTCAATCACTTACCGGCAGGCGTGCACGACGCCTTGGCCCCATTGTCCGTCACGCCAGTGACAGACTCGGTGCCGATGGCCAAGAATCACCGATCCGATCGACCCTCGGCGGGCGTGTCCCGCCTCTCGCCGGGCGCACTCCTTGACCGGCTCGCCTCGGGACCGAGCCGGGCTTCGCGCATCACTCATACGGAGCACTTGCCCCCGCGGGCGGCTCGCCATGCCCTCTGGCCGGACCGGATCCGCGCCGAGGTCATCGCGGCCGTCCAGACCGCCGGTATCGAGCACCCCTGGGCCCACCAGGCACTCGCCGCCGAGCACGCCCTGGACGGCGACTCGGTGGTCGTCGCCACGGGCACGGCTTCGGGCAAGTCGCTCGCCTACCTCGTACCGGTGCTGTCGTGCCTTCTGGACGGTGCCGAGGCCCCGAACGGACGTGGTGCCACGGCTTTGTACCTCGCCCCGACGAAGGCCCTCGCGGCGGATCAGTGCCGCTCCGTGAAGGAACTTTCACAACCTTTGGGCGCGTCGATCCGCCCCGCGGTCTACGACGGCGACACGCCGCCGGAGGAACGCGAATGGGTGCGCCAGTACGCGAACTACGTCCTTACCAACCCCGACATGCTGCACCGCGGCATATTGCCCTCACACCCGCGCTGGTCCTCCTTCCTCCGCGCCCTGAAGTACGTCGTCATCGACGAGTGCCACACCTATCGCGGCGTCTTCGGCTCCCACGTCGCCCAGGTCCTGCGCCGTCTGCGCCGCCTCTGCGCCCGCTACGGGGCCTCGCCCGTCTTCCTGCTGGCCTCGGCGACCGCAGCCGAGCCGTCGGTGGCCGCACGCCGCCTCACCGGGCTCCCGGTCGTCGAGGTGGCGGACGACGCCTCCCCGCGCGGCGAGCTGGTCTTCGCCCTCTGGGAGCCCCCGCTCACCGAGCTGCACGGCGAGAAAGGCGCGCCCGTCCGGCGTACGGCCACCGCCGAGACCGCCGACCTGCTGACCGACCTGACCGTGCAGGGCGTGCGCTCGGTCGCCTTCGTCCGCTCACGCCGCGGCGCCGAGCTGATCTCGGTGATCACCCAGGAGCGCCTGGCCGAGGTCGACCGCTCCCTGGCCCGGCGCGTGGCCGCTTACCGTGGCGGCTACCTCCCCGAGGAGCGCCGCGCCCTCGAACGCGCCCTCCACTCCGGCGAGCTCCTCGGCCTCGCCGCCACCACCGCCCTGGAGCTCGGCGTCGATGTCTCCGGCCTGGACGCCGTACTCATCGCCGGCTACCCGGGGACGCGGGCGTCACTGTGGCAGCAGGCGGGCCGCGCCGGCCGCTCGGGGCAGGGAGCCCTCGCCGTCCTGGTCGCCCGCGACGATCCGCTGGACACGTTCCTCGTCCACCACCCCGAGGCGCTCTTCGACCAGCCGGTGGAATCCACGGTCCTCGACCCGGACAATCCGTACGTACTCGCCCCGCACCTGTGCGCTGCTGCCGCCGAACTCCCGCTGACGGAGGAGGACCTGGACCTGTTCGGTCCCGCCTGTCCGGAGCTGCTGCCGCAACTGGAGGCCGCGAAGCTGCTGCGCCGCCGGACGAAAGCCTGGCACTGGACACGCCGGGAGCGGGCTGCAGACCTCACGGACATCCGCGGGGAGGGCGGTCGCCCCGTCCAGGTCGTCGAGGCCGGCACCGGGCGGCTGCTCGGCACGGTCGACGCGGGCGCGGCGCACACGACGGTGCACGAGGGCGCGGTCCATCTGCATCAGGGCCGCACCTATCTGGTGCGGTCGCTCGACCTGGAGGACTCCGTCGCCCTGGTCGAGGAGGCCGGCCCGTCGTATTCGACGGTGGCCCGTGACACGACCTCCATCTCCGTCCTGGAGACCGACATCGAAGTCCCCTGGGGCGAGGGCCGGCTGTGCTACGGCTCCGTCGAGGTCACCAACCAGGTCGTCTCCTTTCTGCGTCGGCGCCTCATCACCGGTGAAGTGCTGGGCGAGACGAAACTCGACCTCCCTCCTCGTACTCTGCGCACCCGTGCCGTGTGGTGGACGGTCACCGGGGACCAGCTCGATCGGGCCCGGATCAATCCAGAGATCCTCGGCGGCGCCCTGCACGCCGCCGAACACGCCTCGATCGGCATGCTCCCGCTCTTCGCCACCTGTGACCGCTGGGACATCGGAGGCGTCTCCGTCCCGCTCCACCCGGACACGCTCCTGCCCACGGTCTTCGTGTACGACGGCCACCCGGGCGGCGCGGGCTTCGCGGAGCGCGCCTTCCACACGGCCCGTGCCTGGCTGACCGCCACCCGCCAGGCCATCGCCTCCTGCGAGTGCGAGGCGGGCTGCCCCTCCTGCATCCAGTCCCCCAAGTGCGGCAACGGCAACGATCCGCTGCACAAGAGGGGGGCCGTGCGGCTCCTCACGGTGCTGTTGCGCGGGGCGCCGGAGGAGTCGGGGTGCGAGGCGGGGGCCACTTTCCCGTCCGCGGCTCCGCCGGACCGGCTCTCGCCCTGACCTCCACGGTGAAGGGTCCCGCGACCGACGACGCCGTGACATCGGAGACCTCGCCCACCACGGCGCACCGCACGAGCCGACTGCCCTGGGCCACCGCGACGCGGCCCGCCGTGGCGCACGCGACCTCACCGCCCTCCATCCAGTGGTCGGCGGCCGCGAGCGCCGCCAGGTCGGCCGCACCCGCCGCACGATGCCGGACCAGCACGGCCTCCCCCTGGGCCAGCAGCACCCCGAACACGGCACAGACGGCGCCGATCATGCACACGGCCCAGACGGTCGCCGAGCCTCGGTCCGAACAGGCCTCCTCCACACGGGCGTTCAGGGCGCCCGCCAGTGGACAGCGCCGCACCCACGCCCACCTCCCCGCTCGTTGAGGCCACTTCACCGCTCCACCCCCCTTCCTTCTCCAGCGCCACCTCGTCGCCGAACCGCATCTCTTCGCCGAACGCCATTTCTTCGCCTCCTTCGCCGCCCCACACCCTTTCGCTGCCCCACACCCCTTCATCGGTCCACGCCCACGCGCCGGTTCATGTCTCTTCACCGATTCACCCCACCGTGTCCTCAGCCAACGCCACCGCCTCATGGCGCAGTTCGAGAGGCAGCCCGTCCGGACCCGGTGGACGGGCGACGACCAGCACATGCACCAGGTCGCCCTGCCGGCTCACCGTGACCCTCGCGCCGTCCGGCGCCGCCTGCCGCGCCATCTCCTGGACCACACCCGGCGGCTCCTGCCGAGCCGCCGCCCGAGCCCCCGCCCGGGCCGCGTCCACGCATTGGATCTGCGCGGACGCGGCCAGCAGGGCCCAGACGAGGGCCATCGCGAAGAGCACCAGGGCGGGCAGCACGACCGCGGTCTCCGCCGTCACGAACCCGCGGTCCCTTCCGAGACTCCTTCTCCGGCACCCCCGTGACCCGTTACATCCGGGCATCGAGGGCCCGCTTCACGATGTTCTGCAGCTCAGCGCTGACCTGCCCGCTCGTCAGTACCTTGTAGAGGACCGCCGCGAAGGCCACCGCGGCGATGATCCCGACCGCGTACTCGGACGTGACCATGCCCCCGTCCGCGCGCACCGCCGCCCGTACCCGGCGTACCAGCGCACGCATCCGGGCCCGTACTCGTACCGCCCTGCCCATGCCAACCCCCGTGAATTCCCGTTTCGTTGCTCGGTCATGTGTTGTCTTGTCATGTCGCGTTCTGTCCGATCCGTGGGCCCGGCGAGTCCCGTCCGGCTCCCTGCTCCGGCTCTGTGGTCCCGACGCGGCCTTCACCGTGTGCCGTGCACTGTCATCCGCCACCCCCTCCCAGCAGCCCTCCGGCGAGCCCGATGACGACGGGCAGCACCCCGACGGTGATGAATGCGGGCAGGAAGCACAGCCCCACCGGGGCGGTGACCATGACACCGGCGCGGCGCGCCCGGGCCGTGGCCGCGCGGCTCCACTCTGCGCGGGCCTCTGTCGCGAGGCGTCCGACCGGGACGGCCGCCGGCACGCCCGAATCACCCGCCCGTTCCAGGAGGCGCGCCAGTGCTGCGGCGCCGGGAAGGGCGGCGAGCCGCCGCCATGCGTCGGACGGTTCGGCCCCGAGCCTTACCTCGGCCGCACCCTGTGCCAGCCGTCCGCCGACCGGTCCCTCCAGTGCCTCGCCCACCGCCTGAGCCGCCGACACCGGGCCGGCGCCCGCCGCGATACACGCCGCCAGCAGGTCCGCTGCCAACGGGAGCTGCCGCGCCACCGCCACTGGGTCGTACTCCCCGGCGAGCCGGTCGCGCTCCTGCCGGACCCGCCACCGCGCCACGAGGATCCCGGTGGTCAGCCCGACCGCCGCCCCACCGAGCCCCCCGATCACCACCCAGCCGGCGCACAGCGCACCCGCGACCGGCAGCCAGCGCCGCACGGTGCCTCGTGTCCCGGCCTCCCGTCGCGGGGCCTCCCGCCCCCCGCTCCCCGACCCCTTCGGCAAGGCGGCCCGCGTCCTGAGGCCCCACCGTCCAGGCAGCACCGCCAACGGCCGCACCCTCCGCTCCTGGTGCACACCACCCGGCCCCAGCACCGCCTCGAGTCGGAGCCGCACCCTCCGCTCGCGCCGTGCGACGGTGAGCGCCCACGCCGGCCGCCCCAGTGCCAGCACCCCGCACACAACCCCCAGCCTGTGGACAAGGTCCGCGCTCATCCCGCCTCCGCTCCTCGTACGATCCGCAGCGCCCACCACAACCCCGCGCCCTCCAGCACACCGCCGACCGTCAGACAGGCCAGTCCGACGCCGGTGTGCAGCAGCACATGGAGCGGGTGTGCTCCGAGTGCGGTCCCCAGCAACAGCCCGAGCACCGGCAGGCCCGCGAGCAGGACCGCCGTCGACCGGGCACCCGCCAACTGGGCACGCAGATCGGCTCGTTGATCGCGCTCGGCACGCAGAGCCGCCTCCAGCCGATCGAGCCCGGCGGCCAGTCCCGCGCCCCGGTCGACGGCCACCCGCCAGCACGCGGCGAGCCCCGACAGCCCGTCGGCGCCCGGCTGCCGTGCCGCGTCCGCGAGCGCGCCCGGCACATCCCCGCCGAACCGCGC
>NZ_LBMW01000028.1 GCF_026168105.1 Streptomyces hygroscopicus | reverse complement strand
ACACCTGGAGTTTATCGAACAGCCCAAATGAGATGACCTCTAAGGGAGAGATGCTGTCTGCCGCGTTCACTCTGGTTCGGCGGTCGGTGCAGGACGCCGTACGCATCACCGGGAGGGCTACCTCTCCGAAGGTGAAGCGACAGCCACTCAGTCTCGCTGACAAGGTCCGGGCCCGGATCGAGATGCACGGCGGTCGGGCCATGTCCTCTCAGGTTCTCCCGTTCGTCGGGGCGACGGCCGCTGAGGTTCGCGCCCTGCCGGGAATCGTCGTGACTGTGGAGCGGTCGGGGAAGACGGGCCGACCGGCCACCGTTTTCTCAATCCGCGGTGACAGTTCCGGTGACTCTGCGGCACAGCCGGCCAGCACGGACAGCAACAGGAACCGGGACACTTCCCGTCACGCTGAGCCGCAGCCGGCCAGCGCGGAGCGTGAACAGAACCGCGCAAGGGTTGTCCGTCTGGACGCCTATCGTCCGGAACCGACGCAGGCCCCGGAGCCAGCGCCAGAACCGAAGAGGTTGGTTCGCACGCCGGTTTCCGTGACCGAGCGGCCCAAACCGCTCGAAGAGAACCCGTTCCGCGCACTGCTCTAGCCAGCAAAGCGTTCCTGACTTCTGGCAGGCGTCACAATGGAGAAACCCCCCGCATCCGAACTGCGGGGGGTTTCTGGCCTCCGGGACACGGCGGCGTCCCATTGGCAGTCATGGAGCCTAATTCACTCCTTCCGAGGCTGATGCCCAGAGGGCGGCTCAGCGGGGCTTGTGCTGGGTACCTTGCGGCCGGGCCGGTGGAGGACCGCCCGGCGGATCAGGCCCCGGTGTTGTCGCCGGAAGGTCTACCCTCATAGGTGAGTTCCCTTCATCTGATGGTGGTGGGGAGCCAGGCGCCTCGGCCACTTGACCTTTGCGAGAGCGAGAGTGGTCGGGGCGTCATCCCGCGTAGTGCGGGTAGTAGGTGAACTTCGGGGCGATCTGCTCGGCGGTGAGGTCCGGCACTGTGAGGTTGCCGGTGACCAAAACGTCCTGGTTGCACCAGGGGGCGCCGAGTTCCACGAGTCGACCACCAGGCTCCATCTCCCAATCGGAGTCGGAGAGCTTCACGACGACGTCACTGCCGCAGATGAACGCGCGGTTCGCCTGGGTGATGATCCACCGGGCGTGTGCCACTTCCCCTTCTCCCGCCCGACAGCACCTCTCTGCCACTCGCCAGAGCAGGCGCCACTCGATTCCGGGGGTCAGAGGACCGACGGAGGCAACCTGTTGGTCATCTACAAGAGTGCTCGCGTGGCCGAAGACGGGTCCGAACATGGAGAAGGCCGTGAAACGGCCCCGACCCTTCGCTCCTTCGGCAGTTGCCATGAAAATTCCCCTTTTATACCTAGAGTTCCGGATCGTGAGGGCCGGACTCTAGCGGCTGGCACTGACAGCGGCCGGCCTCAGCAGCACGGGCCGTCGCCGCAGCACGTCGGTTCGTTGCAGTCGGCCTTGGTGCCCCACAGGGACTCGTCCACCTCGTAGCCGTGGGCGCGGATCTTGGCCACGACGTCGACCATCGTTGCCTTGTCCCGGTAGCGGCTCTTCGGGGCGTGGTGGATGAACCGGCCGTACTGCTCCGTGCAGAAGGCGGCGTACTCCTCGGTGTGGAGCATGAAGGTGTGCCAGCCGGGGTCAACGATCTGAGAGGGGGACATGCCCTCACCGGTCTTGCCCATGACGTCGATGAACGCCAGGGCCTCGTTCATGATGCGGTCGGCCATCGACCGTTCGTGTCCGTACTCCTCGGCGCAGAAGTCCACCAGGCGCGCGAACAGCTCGGGCGACACCAGGTCCCTGCCCTGGAGCAGGGAGACGGGCCTTTCGGGTGCCACAGTCATTCGGAAGTCCCTTCTTCCTCTGATCTGATGTGCACTTGCTGACCCACCCCCGGCCCCGACCGTGACGTCCCAGGCCGGGGGTGGGCGTTGAACCCCGCCCATCCGTCGGGGGAGGCAGATGGGCGGGAGCTTTTAGGCCGGTTGCCTGTCTCGATGCCTGTTGTAGTTGCGGACGAAGTTCCGCATGTATGCGCAGCAGCCTTCACAGGCGTGTACGGGGGCTTGCATGCCGTCCGACTCGACCGGGCCTATGAAAACGACCATCGCCCAGTGCCGGCCGTGGACGCACCAGCCCCAACTCATCGGCCTGCTCGGTCGGCTTGCCACTACTCCACCTTCTCCACCAGGGCGTAATCCTTGTAGGTGCGCTCGAAGCGTGTGTGGCCCGTTTCCTTGGCGTGCTCGGCCATCCAGTCGATAGGGTCCTCGTCGCCGCCGAACACCATGGACTCGGCTCCACACTCCTCTTCGTCCCCCGAGACGCAGCGGGCCCGCCAGGTCCTCTCTCGGTCGGGGTCTCGGGTGATCTTGTACTTCACGAAGCGGAGTACGGCTTTGGCGCTCACTGGTCCTGGCCCTCGTTCTTCGTCACGTAGACCTTCAGCAGTTCGAAGGTGACAGTCGCCATGTCTCGCATATAGGCAAATGCGTCGTAGGCGGGGGTGGCCGGCGTCGGACGGCTGGACAAGTCGAGGTGCCTGTACGCCCGGCGGAACAGCTCCATCACCTCGTCGTCCTGGTCCGCGCCCAGGTCTACGACCAACAGTTCTTCCAGGTGCCTGATGCACTCGGCCGTCCTGGCGTCGATGTCCGCTCGGGTCGACCGGGAGAGGTCCATGAGCTGAATCACGGTGATGGTGTCCCTGAACCAGTCAACTTCGAGGTGTTCTCTGGTCGTCTCAGGCTCTCGGATCACGCTGGCCACCACGATTCTCCCCTCGGTGCTGCCTCAGCAGGCTGGGTCCGAAGACGAACGTAGAGGCGCTGTCGCCCAAGTCCCAAGGAGATTGCGCCAGTTTGCAGCAAACCGATTGACGGGCTCGAACGACCTCGCGACCATCGTCTTGTCGCGCAATCCGGTGCAAGGAAGCGGACGGGAGAGCAACCATGCAGCTACGGTTCCTTGGGAAGAACTCCACCCCGGGAGACAGCCCCACCCTGTACGCCAGCGACCAGGACACCTACGTCATCCAAGGTTGGAAGGTGTATGCGAACGAACTCCTCATGCGTCTCGATGTGCCGGACGGTCAGACCGTCATCGAGGTGCCGACTGAGCTGTTCGAGCACCTGACCAAGGACGGGCTCCCCACTGGCGAGATCAAGAAGTACAACGACCCGATCAAGATCGTCACTGAACAGGGGACCTGCGTCCTTCAAGGCCCGGAAATGCACGACGCTGAAGCCCTGAGCCAGATGCGCATGCCCGACTATGAGACCTGCATCGAGGTCCCCAAGTCCTCGATCACGGCCCTGCTGGAGGAAGACAGTGGACCTGATCAGCCCCGCACAGCGTGACGAGCTGTTCAACCAGTTCGAGCGTGATGCCTTCCATCTGGAGCTGCGAGACGACTACGGGTCTCCCATCGAGGACACGCCGTACGCCCGATGGAAGCGTGGCGAACCCGACGACTACTCGTGGCTCGATGACTGGACGACGCTGATGAAGCGCGTCACGGGTGAGGGCAAGACGGTCCGTCGCGTTCGCGTGGTCACCGAGCCCCACAGCCAGTACGTCACTTGGGAGCACTCGCTCACGCACCTCAACATCGAGATCGGCGAGGACATCCGATGGCTTCCGAGGCACCGGCTGCCGGAAGGGGTTGCCTTCCCCGTGGGAGGGAACGACTGGTGGCTGTACGACGACCGCCTTCTTGCCGTGGGGCACTTCGATCGTGAAGGCCGAGTTCTCGGGTCAGAGATCGTGGAAGACCCTCACACCGTGGCCGAGTGCATCCGGCTGCGAGACCTGCTCTGGGCCGTCGCCATCCCTCACGCCGAGTACAAGCCCTGACCCATCGGTGAGCAACCAAGCACAAGAAGCACGAGAGGCGTTGGGTGCCCGGCTTCGCGGGTTCCGCAAGGATGCGGGCTTCGCGAGCGGCCGGGCATTCGCGCTGGCCACAGGATGGCAGGAGTCCAAGGTCTCTCGGATCGAGAACGGGAAGCAGAATGCCAGCGAGGACGACATCCGCGTCTGGTGCACAACGACCAACAGATCCGAGCAGATCGAAGACTTGATTGCCACGGTCCGGCACATTGACGAGCTCTGGCTTGAGTGGCGCCGGCAGTTGGCGACTGGGGCAGAGAAGAGACAGCAGGCCGCGATACCGGTCTACTCAAAAACTAAGGTATTTCGAATCTGGCATCCGACGCTCGTATGGGGGACGCTCCAAACGTCCGAGTACGCCGCAGAGACCTTCAAGCAGGTCGTCAACTATTACGAGATTCCTGACGACACCGAAGCCGCCACGGCTAAGCGGCTTGAACGTCAGCAGTACCTGTACCGAGGAGATCGAATCTTTAACGTCTTGCTCGGCGAGCAGGCGCTGTACAGCAACTTTGGAGGAAAGGAGGTGATGAAGGGGCAACTGGACCGCTTGTTGTCGGTCATGGGGCTGGCCAGGCTGAGCCTGGGCATCGTCCCTAAGTCTGCACCCCTGCGTATCTGGCCTGGTAACTCATTCTCGATGTTCGATGACAAACTCGTCCTAGTTGAGACCTTCTCGGCAGAGTTTTCCGTCACGCAGCCACGCGAAATCGAGCTGTACACTAAAGCGTTCGCCCTGTTGAAACAGTCAGCGGTCTACGGAGCCGCTGTACGAGACCTCATTTTCGCTGCAATCCATCACTACGACAGGATGCCGACCGATTAGGAGGCGGGACCTTGGCCGTGAACCCGAATTGGCGCACGAGTTCCTACACGAAATCCGATAGCTGCGTCGAAGTCGCAGACAACGACCCCTCTCGGGTCATGGTGCGAGACACCAAGCATCGGGAATTTGGTCACCTGAGTCTCAATCCGGCTTCCTGGAGCCGGTTCATCGAGGCTGCGAAGGAGGTCTCTCAGTAGCACTACATCATCACCTGTGGGATCCGGCCCCCGTGCAGGGAGGGGGCCGGATCACCTGAGCTACTGGTCTCTGCCGAAACTCTCGAAGCGGTCCCCCGGAGCGGGGGCCTACAGCCCCCTGGCGCAGGGCGGGAGTTTTCATGCGCCCCCGGCCAGGGAGGACGGGAAGTTTCAAAGCCGGGCAGTATCCCCGAGACGATCAAGGACCGTGGAGGGCAGCGGTCCCGGCCTCCACTCCCCGCTTCCGCCGTCCTCACGGCTGGCATAGTGGCTGACCGCGCCGTCCGCGTCATGGCGCTCGCTCAAGAAGTGTCGGTTGCCCTTGATAGTCCACGGCTCGATGAGTGCCGTGCCGACACCCGGCCACGATAGTGCGAGGGTTGCGAATGCCCGTGCCTGCTCCAAGGTGCCGCCAACGAACTGGCCGCCCGGTGAGTCAAGAGCACCAACGTGGCTTCGCGGTACGACCTGGAAGTAGATCGCGTAGTCATCAATCGTCTGTCCACTCATGGCGCAAGACTACGTGTGGGACTGTGGCGCACGGCGGGGCTTTCCGCTGCTCAGAGCGGGTTGGCCACGTGACCAACGCATGACCAACAGCGGCCAGGAACAGGCAGAAACGGCAGGTGAGCATGACCAACCTCCACAGCCTCGAAGGCGGCTCGTGGGGCGTGTTCCCGCAGGTCAGCTAGCTAATGGGCTGGTGCCCGAGTGGAGAGTTCAAGTCCCCCCTCGGACACTCGCTATCCAGTTCTTCGGCCCCAGCTGTCCGAGCCTCTTGGCCCCAGCTGCCGGGTCGGGAAGTTCGTGTTCGTCAGAAGTGGCCCCAGGACGTTCACCGACCCCCGGCTCTGCGCGGCCATCGCCGACCGGCTCACCTTCGGGGGCAACATCATCGAGATCGGCACGGACTCCTACCGTCTCGCCACCACCCGGGCACGCGCCGAGCACTAGCGAACGGCCTGATCCTCCCAGCTGCCCCGCACCGCGTCACCGCTCGCGCAGGCGCCGATGCCACCAAGGACCCGCTGGCGACAGCGGGTCCGCCAGAGTCCGGCGCAGCAGTTCGCCATCCAGCCGTTCGACAATGACTCGCAGATCAGCTTGGGCCCGCGGCGGCAACCCGATCAAGGCTTCCTGGAGCGTGTCACGGGCAGAGACCACGTCGCAGCACGGGCAGTCCGCCCACGGGACATACAACACTCTCTCCGGGCCCTTGAGGAATCGGCCAAGTGCCACGATCGCATCGAAAACAGCTCCAGGCCAGAGACGCTCGGCCTCCAGCCGAGTCACCGCCGCCTGCGAACTGCGGCCGAGACCGTCAACCTGCTCGGCCCGCCGTTCACCGACACGGCGCCGTCGAGCGCGCACAGTGCTGGGCGGCCTACGCGGCATTGCCCCTTGAGATCGTCATGCCTGCAGTCTGCCATGCGTCGGCATATCAGTGGGGCCAATTCCCCCGGTCACAACCTCCCGCCAAGATCGCCCCCCTGGGGCCAGAACCCGCGGCCGAACGGGGCCAACGAACACGTTCCAGATCATTCAGGCCCACCAGTCGTCGCCGGTGTGCCAGCGCCGCACCCACTCCTCGAAGCCCCATGCCTCGTCACCAGGTGCAGCGATGGCACCGACGTCGGAGACCATCCAGACCTCGCCGCAGCGGGGGCCCGCGGTGAGGAGGAGCCAGAAGCACTGTCCGTCCTCGGAGCCGAGAACAAGAAATCCGTTGTTGAACGCGGCTTCGATCCGCGGGTCCTCGGGGGTGGCCTCCTCGTCGTCCTCCCAGTGCCAGGCCGCCTGCAAGGCTAACGGCCTTCCTGGCTGCCGTGGGCCGAGGTCAGGCCAGGTGCCGGGCAGCCAGCCAAGCGGCTGTAGACCACCGTCGCCTGCAGGGCCGAGGCTCGACCCGTTGCTGATCTCCGCGACGAAGGTTCTGTACGGCTCAGGAAGGCCCACCCCGTTCTCCGCCTCCCACGCTGCGACGGCCTCATGGCCGAGCGCCGGCTTGCGCCATTCCGGGGGGAACGCGGAGCGCGGTGAGCCTTCTAGGGCGTGTTTCAGAAGTGGATCTTGATGTGTCAAGATCCACTTTATGGGGAGGCACGATCTGACGAATGCGCAGTGGGCGAAGCTGGAGCCCCTGCTCCCGGTCGGGAAGAAGTCTACGGCGGTGGGCTCTCCCTGTGTGACCGCCGATACCTGCTCGTCTCTGGGCTGCTGAGGTCGATGGTCGCGTCCCGCCAAGTCGGTGGGGTGTCCCCGGCCGCGAACGGGTGGGCTCGCCCCTGCCCGGACCTCATGCCGGAGGGGGAGGGGTGAGGGCTGTTCACGACTTCGAAGTGCGTTGCCGGCGATGTCGTCGTGCATGAGTGGCAGGCCGCTGACGCCATGGCTGTCGAGGTATGGCATGCCCCGGGCCGGGCGCTGCGCTTCTACGACCGCCGCGGATGGTGTCGGGCTGCGGTTGACGGCGGACCCGTCCTGCCGAGTAGACGCCGTGACCGGTTGTGGCGGCTCAGCCGGCTGGCATTACCAGTTTTGGCGCCGTCGGGTCCACGGCGTAGTGGGCGGTGGTGGTGAGCGTCTCGTACGCCCCGGCGCCGTGGAAGCGGTGGGCCTTGGCGAACGGCTCGCGGGAGTGCATCTCCAGTCGGCCCGGGGGCTCCGGAACAGGACTCACCGGCCCGTCTCCTGAAACGCCGGGGAAGCGGGGCGCCAGCCCAGCTCGCGGGCGATCAGGTGCCGTACGTCGTGCAGGATCTGTTCGTACTCCTCGCGATGGAACTCGTACGGCAACTCCAGGCGCAGCTCCGACACCTGCGCGAGGACGGGATCGGCGGCCAGTTGCTCGAGGATCTGCTCGGCGGTGCCCACCACGTCCGGGGCGAAGAGGATCTGCTTGGGGCCGAAGGCCCGCGGTGCCAGGGTGCGCTCGTGCCGGCTCGCCGCGTACTCCCGGTAGCGGGCCCGGGTGGCCGCGTCGGCGCTGTCGTACGGCACGATCACCCGCCCCAGGGCCACCCGTGGTGCCGACCGGACGCCGCCCAGGGCCCGCCGGTACTCGGCGAGCAGGTTCAGCTGGGCCGTGGTGAAGTCGGTGGTGTCCTCACTGCTGACGATGTTCCCGGACAGCAGGTTCAGGCCGTTCTCGGCGGCCCAGCGCGCCGAGCGCAGGCTGCCTCCGCCGTACCAGATCCGGTGCACCAGGCCGGGGTTGTGCGGTTGCAGCCGCGGCCGCTGGGTGTTGCCCGGCGACTGGATGACCGTGTCCGGGCCGCCGAGGTACTCGCCGCGCAGGGTGTCGACCAGGCGGGTGATCCTGCCGTAAGACAGGTCGAAGCTGCGCCAGTCGCCGTCGTACACCAGGTCGCCGAGCAGTTCGGCGTGAGGCATGCCGGTGCTGAAGCCGACCTGGAGGCGGCCGCGGGACAGTACGTCGGCCAGCGCGAGGTCCTCGGCCAGGCGGAACGGGCTCTCGTACCCGATGGGGATGACTGCGGTCCCCAGCTCGACCCGCTCGGTGCGCTGGCCGGCCGCGGCGAGGAACACCGCGGCGGAACCGACGCCGTGCTCGAGGTGGCGCTGGCGAATCCAGGCCCCGTCGTAGCCGAGCCGTTCGCCGTATTCGAACAGCTGGAGGGTCTCCTCCAGGCCCGTATAGGGGTCGTCGTCGGCGAAATTGCCCGGAGTGAGGAAGGCCAACGAGGTGATGGTGGGAGTGCTCATGACGCTGCTCCTCGGCTCGTGGTGGTCTCGGGGGCGGGGGAGGGGACACGGCCGCCGGGGATCGCCGCGAGCAGTTCGCGGGTGTACTCGTGGCGAGGGCGGGTGAACAGTTCCTCCGGCGGGCCTGTCTCGACGACGCGGCCGGTCCGCATCACGGCGACCTGGTGCGCGATCTGCCGTACGACGGCCAGGTCGTGCGATATGAAGAGGTAGGTCACCCCCGTGTCGGCCTGCAACTCGGCGAGCAAGTCCAAGACTTGGGCCTGCACGGACACGTCGAGGGCGGAGACCGGCTCGTCGCAGACCACCAGGTCGGGGGAGAGGGCGAGGGCGCGGGCGATCGCCACGCGCTGCCGCTGTCCGCCGGACAGCTCCGCCGGCCGGCGCTCCAGTGTGGCGGAGGGAAGCGCCACCCGGTCGAGCAGTTCGCGGGCCCGGGCGAGCCGGGAAGCGCGGTCGCCGACCTTGAAGGCGCGCAGCGGCTCGGTGATCACCTCGCCGATGGAGTAGCGCGGGTCGAGCGAGGCGTACGGGTTCTGGTAGACGAGTTGGGCGCGGCGGCGCAGCTGCCGGGTCTGGGCGCCACGCGCGGTGGTGACGTCGGTGCCGTCGAAGAGGATCTGCCCCGCGGTCGCGTCGGCGAGGCGGAGCACCAGGCGGGCGGTGGTGGACTTGCCCGAGCCCGACTCGCCGACCAGGGCGAGGGTCTGGCCCCGGTGGAGGGTGAGGCTGACGTCGTCGACGGCACGCAGGGTGCGGGGCCCGTCCTCCGTGCGGGGCAGCCTGAACTCCTTGACCAGGTTGCGCACTTCCACCAGGGGTGCCGTCTGCGCCTCGGGGATGGAGACCGGCGTACGGGGCCGGGTGGTGGTGAGGCTCGGCGCACTGGCCAGCAGGTGCCGGGTGTAGTCGTCCTGCGGGTCGGCCAGGATGTCACGGGTGGGGCCCGCTTCCACGACCTTGCCCTGGGACATCACCACCAGCCGCTGTGCCCGGTCGGCGGCGACCCCGAGGTCGTGGGTCACGAGCAGGACCGCGGTGCCCGACTCCTCGGTGAGGCGCTGGAGATGGTCGAGGATGACCCGTTGCACGGTGACGTCGAGCGCGCTGGTGGGCTCGTCGGCGATGATCAGTTCGGGCTGCGCGGCGATGGCGATGGCGATCAGAGCGCGTTGCCGCATGCCGCCGGACAGTTCGTGCGGATACTGCCGGGCCCGGAGGGCCGCGTCTGGCAGTCCGGCCCGGTCCAGGACGGCGACCGCCTTGGCGGGAGCCGATCGGCGGGTCGCCAGACCGTGGATGCGCAGCACCTCGGCGACCTGGTCGCCGATCCGCTTGACCGGGTTGAGGGAGACGGTCGGGTCCTGGGGGACCAGTCCGATCCGTGCTCCGCGTACGGTGCGCAGTTCGGCTTCCGAGAGGGCGACGAGATCGTGCCGGCCGAAGCGGACCGTGCCCGCGTCGATACGGCCATTCGTCGGCAGGAGCCGGGTGATGGCGTGTGCGGTCGTGCTCTTGCCGGAGCCGGACTCGCCGACCACCGCGGTCACCTGGCCCGGCCACACGTCGAGGTCCACGCCCCGGACGGCCGGGATCGTGCCGCCCCGGGTGCGGTACGACACCGACAGGCCGCGTAGCTCCAGCAGGGGTGTGGTCACGTCATCACCGTTCTCACGTTCGTCGGTCATGGCTGCCGGGACCATTCGCCGTCCAGCGCCCGGGCGATGCGGTTGGTGGCCAGCACGGTAGCGGCGATCGCCAGTCCGGGCAGTGCTGTCAGCCACCAGGCGTTGGCGAGGTAGTTGCGGCCGTCGGAGATCAACGTGCCCCACTCCGGGGCGGGCGGGGGAGCGCCGTAGCCGAGGAAGCTCAGGGCGGAGACGGCCAGGATGGAGGAGCCGAAGTCGAGGGTGGCCAGGACGATCACCGGGCCCGCCGCATTGGGCAGCACATGTCGGCCGAGCACCGAGTACCAGCGGGCCCCGCTCGCGCGCGAGGCCTCCACGAACACCGCCTGCCGCACTCGGAGCACCTCCGCGCGCGCCACTCGGGCGAACGCGGCGACGCTGGCGATGCCGACCGCGACGGCCACCTTCACCGTGCCGTAGCCCAACGCGGTGACCAGGGCCAGGGACATGAACAGCGCGGGGATGGACAGCAGTACGTCGACGAAGCGCATCAGCACGTCGTCCACCCAGCGGCCCACGAACCCGGCGACCAACCCGAGCAGTCCGCCCACCACGAACGCCACCAGCACCGCTATCAGCGTGGCCTTCAGGGACAGCTGGGCGCCATGGACGACCCGCGAGAACACATCGCGGCCCAGTTCGTCGGTGCCGAACCAGTGACTGCCGCTCGGGCCGCGGAAGTTCTGGGACGGCACGCTCTTCAGCGGGTCCTGGGAGGTGAACAGGCCGGGCCAGAACGAGGCCAGCACCACCAGCACGAGGACGACGACCGACAGCAGCAGACCCGGGCGGCGCACCGCGAAGCGCAGCCCCCGCCGTACATCCATGCGGCGTCCCGGCTCCGGCCCCGACCCCGCCTCGACCGGGCGGGCCAGTCCCAGCGCCGCCTCGGCCGGGTCGTCGACAAGGCTCTGGCTCATGCGAGTGCCGCCCTTCTGTCTGAGGCCACCACGATCCGCGGATCCAGGAGCGGATAGATCAGGTCGATGACCAGGTTCGTCGTCACGAAGATCAGCGCCCCGAAGGCCACCACCCCCTGGACCACCGGGATGTCCTGGGCGGTGACGGCAGCCGCGGTCACGCGCCCGAGGCCGTCGCGGGAGAACACCGTCTCGACGACCACCGAACCGGCGATCAGCTGCCCCACCAGCAGGCCGACGACCGTCAGCGCCGGCAGGGACGCGTTGCGCAGGGCGTGCCGCAGATGGACCCGCCACCGGCCGGCGCCCTTGGCCCGCGCGGTCTCCACATACGCCTGGTCCAGTGCGGTGAGCAGGCTCTTGGCGAGCACCTGGGCGATCTGCGCGCCGGTCGGGACCGCCAGCGTCAGGGCCGGCAGCACCAGCCCCTTCAGGCCGTCGTTGCCGAACGCGGGGAACCAGTGCAGCCGGAAGGAGAACATCTCGACGAGCAGCAGCCCCACCCAGAACGTCGGGACGGACACCCCCAGCGGCGGCAACGACAGCAGAAGCTGCCGCAGCCAGCGCCGAGCGGTGTAGGTCGCCAGCACCGCCAGACCACCGCCGAGCAGCACCGCCAACAGGATGGCGGCACCGGTCAGTTGGAGGGTCTGCGGCAGCGCGTCGGCCAGCGTCGAGGTGACCGGACGGCCGGTGGCGACCGAGCCGCCGAAGTCCCCGAGCACCGCTTGTCCCAGGTAGTCGGCGTACTGCACCAGCACCGGCTTGTCGAAGCCGTACTCGTGCCGCAGCGCGGCCAGCCGGGCCGGGTCGACGTCCCCCGAGTCCATCCCGGCACTGGCCATCGCGGTGACCGGGTCACCGGGCAGCCAGTTCAGTACCAGGAACGACACCGTGTACGCCGCCCACAGCACCCCGACCGCCTGCGCCAGTCGCTTGATCACATAGCGGCGCATGCGCTAGCCGATCCAGGTGTCGTGCAACTGGATGCGGCTGCCCGAGTCGAAGTCGAGGCTGTGCACCTTCTTCGACACGGCCAGCTGGGTCTGGAGTTCCACCACCGGCACGTTGTACGCGTTCTGCACGATCAGCTTCTGCGCCTCGTCCACCAGCTGCTCCCGCTTGGCGGTGTCCGTGGTCGCGGCCTGGCCGGACAGCGCCGTGTCCAGGGAAGTGGCGGGCAGGCGGTAGAAGTTGGCCAGTTGGCTGGAGAAGGAGGTACGCAGGATATCCGGGTCGGAGCGGGTCACGTTGCTCCACACCAGGTCGAAGTCACCGCCCTGGAGCGTGGAGGCGAACTGGCTGACCTGACCCTGCTTGAGCACCACGTCGATCCCGACGGCCTTCAGCTGCTGCTGGACCAGCTCCAGTGCGGGCTGGTTGGTGGCGGCGTTGGGGAACCAGCTGATGGTCAGGCTCAGCTTCTTGCCGTCCTTGGCGCGTATGCCGTCACTGCCGGCTTTCCAACCGGCCGCTTCAAGCAGGGACTTCGCCTTGGCCGCGTCGAAGGCGAGGTCCGAGGAGAGGTCGGTGTAGTCGGGCGTGGTTTGCGCCAGGACGCTGGTCGCCGGCTGGGTCCCGGTCGGGAACACGGTGTCGGTGATCTGCTTGCGGTCGATGGCCGCCAGGATCGCCTGGCGCACCTTCACGTCCTTCAGCAGAGGCCGCGCGTTGTTGACGCCGAGCCCGAAGACCACACCGGGGTTGGCCCGGCGCAGCAGGGTGACCTGACCGCCCCCGAGCGCCGCCTCGTTGGCCTTGCCGACGCTGCTGATCGCGTCCACCTGCCCGGACTGGAGGCTGCCGACCCGCACCCCCGCCTCGGGGACGACCTTGAAGACCAGCTTGTCCAGGTAGGCCTCGCCCTTCTTGGACCACAGCGAGGAGCCCCAGTCGTAGCCGGTGCGTTTGGCCAGGGTGATCGACTGGTTCTGGACGTACTGCTTGAGCACGAACGGCCCCGACCCGATGACACCGTCGCTGCACTTCTGCTGCGGGATCTTCTTCACGCTCGCCGACGACTCGATGCCCAGCGAGTGGGTCGAAGTCGCCTGGAGGAACTGGGCGTTGGGCTCCCTGAAGGTCACCTTGACGGTGAGCGGGTCCACCACGGTGGTGCTCTTGACGCCGCTGAGATACCCCTGGGCGAGGACCCCGAGGGCGCCGAGCTTCGGCACCGCGTCGAAGTTGTCCTTGACCACCTGTGCGGTCAGCTGGGAGCCGTCGCTGAAGGTGACGCCCGAGCGCAGATGGAAGGTGAACTCCGTGGCGTCGGCGTTGATGTCCCAGCTCTTGGCGAGCCACGGCACGATCTTGCCGGTCCTGGGGTCCTGGTCGGTCAGGGAGTCCACGGTCTGGCGTACCGAGTAGATGCTCTCGTTGCTGCCGACCTGCTGTGGATCCACGCAGCCGGCGTCGGAACCCACCGCGAAGGTCAGGGTGCCGCCGGACTTCGGCCGGCTGCTTCCGCTGTTGGAGTCGTTGCCCGAACCGCAGGCGGTCAGCAGAACACTGGTGGTCAGCAGGGCGGCGAGGGGCGCCCAGCGGGGGGCTCTGAAAGCCGGAAGTGCGTTCACGGAGGGTTCTCCTACTCGTGTCACCAGGCATGGAGGCGCCGTACAAGGCACGACCGTGCATGGGTGTGCGGCCCCGGCCGGACAAGACCGGTGGCGGGGAAGCGCTGTGCAGACAGGGATCAGGGGGGAGCGGGGGTCAGCCGCAGGCGGGTGCGGTGACGACCGGCGTGTGCCGGACTACGACCGGCGGCGGAAGGGCCCGTCAGGCCTGACAGAGGCAGCTGGTCGAGCGCTTGAGGTCGATGTGGCGCCGACGCGAGAGCCGGGAGAACACGGTGGCGCCGGCGAAGCGGGCGCTGAGGTCACCACCGTGCCGCATGCCGGTCCTCCACATTTCCGGCCCCGGTCACGGGGCCACGCGCTTGCGGAGATCGTCGGTGATCCCGCCGGGCTTTCACCTGGAGCACCCCACCGCGCGGGAGGGTTGCCGGCCAGCGAGCCAGGGCTTGACGCTGACACTCAATGCCGTCCGTGATCGTACGGAGGCCTCTTGTCGTACGTCAATGCCGCAAAGCGACGCCCTGCAGGGGCAGTAGGACCGGCACCGGGTCCGGCTCAGGAACCGCCGCGCTCGCGGGGGATCTTCTGGCCGGCCTCGATCGCCACCGGCAGCCGGTTCTCGGCCGGGGGCAACGGGCAGGTGGCCAGGTCCGTGTAAGCGCACGGCAGGTTCGCGGCGCGGTTGAAGTCCAGGACGACCGTACCGTCGGCGGCGGGCGGCTCCATGGCGAGGGCCCGGTTGGCGGCGTAGGTGGTGACCCCGGAGGTCGCGTCGGTGAACAGCACCATCAGCCGGCCCGCACCAGGGCCGGGGAACGCGGTCAGCGACAGTTGCTGCCCGTCCAGCTCGAACTCGACCCTGCCCGGAGCGTCGTACACATGCTCAAGGCCCTCGACCGCGGCACCCACGGTGGTCGGCCGCGGCGTGTCGAAGGGGATGTAGCGGCCCGTCACGGCCCAGCGCGGGTCGGGGGCATAGGCGGGCGTTCCGGTGAAGGCCGTGCGCAGCGGCGCGTCCGGGTGCCGGGGGCGCACGATGTCGTTGCCGCCGCGCTTGGCGACCTCGATGACGGCGTCTCCCCAGACCGCGTCGACGCCGCCGCGTTCGGGGAGCACGCCGAAGCGGTGTTCACCGTGGACCGGCGTTCCGTCGACGGCCAGTTCCTCGCCGTCGTCGAGGTTTACGACGACCCCGCCGGGGCCGGTGCGCCACGCACCGGGCGCGTCCGGGAAGCGCTGGGGCCGGTCGTCGAGCCAGTGCAGGCCGGTGATCGCCAGGAACCCGTGCGGGTCGGCGAGCCGGGCCTCTTGGGCGCGGTACCACTCCAGCCAGTTCTCGGTGAAGGCCTGGAGGTCCGTTGCGGTGGCCTCGGTGGTCATGGGTTCTCCTTCGTCACGGGGGTGCAGGGGGGCCGGTCGGGCCGTCGGTTCGACCGGCGTGTTCAGCGGGCCAGTTCGCCGAGGAGTCGCCAGGTGCGTCGGCGGTCGGCTTCTCCCGCGATCTCGGTGCCCGAGAACACGACCTCGGTGGCGCCTGCGTCGCAGTAACGGCGTACCTCGGCCTCGACAGTCTTCTCGTCTCCGATCACGGCCAGGTCGGCGGCCCGCCGGCCGCCGGAGAGTTCGATGACCCGGGCGTAGGACGGGATCTGTTCGTAGAACGCGAGGTTCTCGGTGGCCTTGGCCCGCACCGCCTCCACGTCGTCGGTGACCACGCCGGGCACCAGGGCCACGATCCTGGGCGCGGGACGACCGGCGGCCTCGGCGGCTGCGGTCAGGTCGGGCACGATGTGGTCCGCCAGGGCGCGTGGTCCCGCCAGGTAGGGCAGGATCCCGTCCGCCAGCTCACCGCTGACCCGCAGCGCCTGCGGCCCCATCGCGGCGACCAGCAGGGGGACACCGCTCTCGGCACCCGGTACCCGCGCCGGGACCGGGGTGGTCGCGGTGAGCAGCTCACCGTGGAAGTCGGCCATGCCGGTCTCGGTCAACTGCCGTAGTGCGGTGAGGAATTCACGCAGGCGGGCGATGGGGCGTTCGAAGGGCAGGCCGAAGCCGGTCTCCGTCAGCAGTTTGGTGCCCAGGGCCAGGCCGAGGTGGTAGCGGCCGTGGGTCGCGGCCTGGGCGGTCTGGGCCTGGCTGGAGACCAGCAGCGGGTGGCGGCCGAAGACGGGGATCGCGGAGGTGCCGACCTGCAGTCCGGGCACTTCCCGCCCGACGATCGCCGCGAGCTGGGGTGAGTCCGCGCCGAAGGTCTGCCCGAACCAGGCCGACCGCAGACCGGCGGCCGCGGCCTCCTCGGCCAGTTGTACGGTGGCGTCGACCTGGTTCGGCGCGTCGGACGCGTTGAGCGCTACTCCAACAGTCATGTCAGTCAGAACGGGCGTCGGTCGGACCCGCATTCCGGTCCGTGTGTGACAGCTTCTTGTCAGTCATGTGTACTCAGTCGTGAGTGGAAGGGCCGTCCCGATGCTCAGCCCGCCTGCCGTCGGTCCAGCGCGGACCGGTGCGTGAGGGGTGCGCGCAGGCCGAGGTTCTCGCGCAGGGTGGTGCCGGTGTACTCGGTGCGGTAGATCCCGCGTTCCTGCAGTTCCGGGATGAGCAGGTCGACGATGTCGTCGAGGCCGTCGGGGATGAGGAACGGCGTGACGTTGAAGCCGTCGATCGCGCCGTGCCGCACGAAGTGGGCGAACTTGTCGGCCAGGCCGGACGGAGTGCCGACGTGCCCGCGCTGCGGTCCGAGCGCGATGACGGTCTCGCGCAGCGACCAGCCGTGCGCCTCCGCCTTCGCCCGCCATTCGGCCACGACCGCGCGCGGGTCGGCGATGCGCCGGGCGCCGAAGGAGCCGTCGTTCTCGGTGACGACCGGATCCTCTTTCGGCAGTGGCCCGTCGGCGTCGCGGTCCGAGAGGTCGATGCCCCACAGCAGCCCGGCGATCCCCAACGCCGTGGCGGGGGTGACCTGTTGGAGCCGGATCCAGTGCTTCTTCTCCTGGGCATCCTCCTCGGTGGCGCCGAGGATGATCTCGGTGCCGGGCAGGATCCGCAGGTCGTCGTCGGGCCGGCCGATCGCCCGCAGCCGGCGCCGGATGTCGTCGGCGAAAGCCAGTGCGTCGTCGAAGTCGTTGCCGTGCGCGGAGAAGATGACGTCGGCGTTGCGGGCGGCGAAGTCGCGCCCCTCGCCGGAGTCCCCGGCCTGGAAGATCACGGGTTGGCCCTGGGCGCTGCGCGGCAGGGTGGGGGCGAGGTCGATGTCGAACTGCGGTCCGCGGTGGTGTACTCGGCGTACGGCACCGCGCACCGACCATTCCCGTGCAAGCGCGGAGTCGGCGATTGCTCCTTCTTCCCAGCCGTCCCACATGGCGCGGGCCACGGTGAGGAACTCCTCGGCGCGGCGGTAGCGGTCGGCGTGGTCCAGGTAGCCTCCGCGGCGGAAGTTGGCGCCGGTCCAGGCGTTGTCCGTGGTCACCACGTTCCAGCCGGCGCGGCCTTCGGAGAGCAGATCGAGTCCGGACAGGCGGCGGGCCAGATCGGCGGGTTCGTTGAAGGTGGAGTTGGAGGTGGAGACCAGACCGATCCGGCGGGTGACCGCGGCCAGCGCCGCGAGCTGGGTGATGGCGTCCGGCCGTCCGGCCACGTCGAGATCGTGGATCCTGCCGTCGACCTCGCGCAGCCGCAGCCCCTCGCCGAGGAATAATGCGTCGAACAGGCCCCGTTCGGCTGTCTGCGCGACCCGGCGGAAGGAGGCGGGGTCGATCTGGGAGCCGCTTTCGGGGGCGGACCAGATGGTCCAGTGGTTGACGCCCTGGAAGAACACCCCGAAGTGCAGCTGGGCGTGCGGCCGGGGGACGTCGAGGGGATCGGTGCGGGTCATCGGGCGTCCTCCTGGGCGGCCACGGCAGCGGCGGCGAAGCGATTGGCGGGGCGCTCCAGACCCAGGGCCGAGCGCAGGGACGTACCGGGCAGCGGGCGGGCGGCGAGGCGCCGCTCGGACAGGGCCGGCAGCACGACGCGGGAGAGGACGGGCAGGTCCTCGTCCAGCACCAGCGGATGCAGCCGTACGCCGTCGACGTGACGGCTCAACTCGGCCAATCGCGCGACCAGTTGGCCTGCCGAGCCGACGTGCCGCAGCCATCCCCGGTCGGTCCACGACGTGTGCCGTTCCAGATCGGCGACGCGCTCGGCGGCCGTGGCGTCCGGTGTGTCCAGCGCCACCTCGACCTCGGCGAAGACGCGGGGCGTAGCGGCGGTGGCAGCGGCCGTGGCGACCGACGCGAGGTCGCGGCCCTCGACGAGAGCGACGTCGAGCTGTGCGGCGGGAACCCGGTCCGGCCTGCCCAGGACGACAAGCTGCCCCTGAGGCGGGCGTGGCACGATCGCCGGGCCCTTGACGGCGTACGTCTCGCCCGTGAAGTCGATGTAGTGCAGCCGCTCGCGGTCGAGGTAGCGGCTGGTGACCACGGACCGGATGACCGCGTCGTCCTCCCACGAGTCCCACAGGGCGCGGGCCACCTCCACGCCGTCCCGGGACTCCCGGGCTCGCGCGGCGGCGTCGGCGATCAGCGGCCGCCCCCAGACACGGGCCGCCTCGGGACGCTCCTCCTCCGTCACCACCCATCCGGCGCGACCGGCGGAGATGTGGTCCAGGGACGCCAACTGGCTGGAGACATGGAAGGGTTCGGCATACGTGACCGGGACGACGGGCGCGATCCCGATGGTGCTCGTGGACGCCGCGACGAAGGCTGCCCGCTCCACCGCGCCGATACGGCCCACCGGATCCGGTGAGGCGCCGGGCGGCAGCACACCGTCATCCAGGGTGATCAGGGTGAACCCGGCGTTCTCGGCGATGGCGGCGACCTGGGCCACGCGGCGCGGTGTGAGCAGCTGATCGGGGGAGTGGGCGGCGCGGCGCCAGGCCGCGGGGTGGGCGCCGTCGCCGTCGATCTCGACGGCGAGGTGCAGGGCGGGGCCTGTCAATGGGGTTCCTTCCGGGAAACACGAGGACTCGCGGCCACAGGGCCACGACGAGACAGCCGGCGGGACGGCCGGCAGGGGTCAGGCGTGTACGGAAGGACAGACGGCGGAGGAGGTACGGCAGTAGTCGACATGCCGCCGGGTGATGAGCCGTGCACCGGTGCACGCACCACGCGGTGCCGCGCCCAGTACGTGCATCGAACCCTCCACCTGTCAGGAACTTTCCCGTTCAACGTACGTCGCCCGCCCCTGTGAGTGTCAAGGTCGACCATGACCAAGGGGCATCTGATCCGCTGGGACGCGTGGTGGACGCAGCTTTCCCGTTGTGCTTTGATCCGGCCATGGAGACCACTGGCCCGGCGCACGCGGTGCTGCTCGACCTGTTCTGGGTGAGCCGCCGCGCCGATCAGTTCGACCAGGTCTGTTGCTGATCGCCGTTCGACGGCTCGCGATCTAGTTCTTCTCTTTCTGCCTGCAGCTTTCTCTTGCCCTCGACCAGCCGCTCTCCGGGCGTAGTTCGGCTATACGCGCACCGGCACCGAATACACGGCGGGCAGCGCCGACTGGCGGGAGCAGATCGACATCGGTCCCGAGCGGACGGCACTCGATGTCGGCCCGGACGATCCCGACTACTTGCGTCTGATCGGCCCCAATCAATGGCCGTCCGCGCTGCCGGAGTTGAGGGACCTCGTGCTGCGCTGGCAGGCGGAGGCGCTGCGGGTGAGCCGTGAGGTGCTGCGGGCGCTCGCGGCGGCGCTCGGACAGGACGAGGGCTACTTCGACCAATGGTTCGACGACGAGGCGGCCGTGCACGTGAAGATCGTGCACTATCCTCCGCGCGCCGCCGAGGACGCCGACCAGGGGGTGGGCGCGCACAAGGACTACGGCTACCTCGCCCTGCTCCAGCAGGACGAGGTCGGCGGGCTCCAGGTGCAGCGCGAGGACGGGGTGTGGATCGACGCGGTGCCGGTGCCCGACGCCTTCGTGTTCAACATCGGAGAGATGCTGGAGATCGCCACCCAGGGATATCTGAAGGCCACTCAGCACCGGGTCGTGAGCCCGCGGTCGGGCGTCCACCGCTACTCGATTCCATTCTTCCTCGGCCCGCGCCTGGACGCGGTCGTCGAGCCGCTGCACCTCCCTGAGGAGCTGGCGGCGCTGAGTCGAGGCGTCACCGACGACCCGGACAACCCGCTCCTCGCCGCTTTCGGGGAGAACGCGGTCGTCGGCTGGCTCCGCTCACATCCCCGGGTCGCGGAGCGCTGGTGGTCCGACGTCCTGGCCGAGCCGGAGGCCGGACGATGACCGACTGGGCCTTCGAGACACGCCAGGTCCACTCCGGTGCCGTCCCCGACCCCACGACCGGCGCCCGGGCGGTGCCGATCCACCCGGCCACCAGTTACGTCTTCCGGGACACCGCGCACGCCGCCGCGGCCTTCGAACTGGCCGACCTGACCACCCACGCCTACACGCGGCTGTCGAACCCGACCACCGCCGCGGCCGAGGAGAGGATCGCCTCCCTGGAGGGCGGATCGGCCGCAGTCGCCGTGGCCAGCGGCCAGGCCGCGACGACGCTCGCCCTGCTCAACCTGGCACGCGCAGGCGATCACATCGTGGCCTCGTCGTCCCTGTACGGCGGTACCCGTACCCTCCTGGAGCACACGTTCGCCGACCTCGGGATCGAGGTCACCTTCGTCGACGACCCGGACGACCTGGGCGCCTCGCTCGTCGCCGGACTCGGCTCCGAGGCGGGCTGGCGGTGCTGTCTGTTGCTGAGCTCACCGTGCGCGGTACTCACACTGACCCTCGCTGCCCGATGGCTGCCCCCGCCCCGGCGCACCGCCCGCGACTCCCGGCTGGACGTCCTCGGCCTCGGTCTGCTGTGCGGCTGCACGCTGACGCTGATGGTGCCCTTCATCCGCCCTCCGGGCAGCGGGGGAGAGGCACTGGTGTGGGGCACCATGGTGTGCGCGCTGGCGGCCGTCTTCGTCGTGCACCAAGGGCTGCGGGTGCGGCGCGGCCGTCACCCGCTGGTGCACCCGGCGCTGACCTCGTGGAAGCCGTACATGCTGGGCACGGCCGTCGCGATGGCCCAGTTCGGCTCCTCACTGGCCGCGTTCCTCGTGCTCACCGTCTTCCTGCAGGACGGGCTCGGCCTGTCCGCTCTGCTCACGGCGGCGGTCACCCTCCCCGGGGCGGTCGGGATGGGCATCTCCTCGGCCCTCGCCTGGCGGCTGGTGCGGAGGATCGGCCCGCGTACGGTGACCGTCGGCCTGGCTCCGGGCATCGGTGCGTCCCTGGCCGGAGCGGTGGTGACGCTCGGTGTGCCGACGGCGGTGCTGCCGATGGCGCTGGCCGCAACGCAGCTGATGTCCGGCGTCGCCGGAGGGCTCACCGTCTCGCCCAACCAGACCCAGGTACTTCAGCACGCTCCGCCAGAGGCCGCGGGAGTGGGCGGCGGGATCCTGCAGATGGCCCAGCGTATCGCGGCGGCCGTCTGCCTCAGTGCCGTCCCCGCGGTGTATCTGCACACCGCTTCCGGCCCGCCGGGAGGCAGCCACCCCCGGGCCGGGTACGCGCTGGCCTCCTGTGTCTGCGCCGGCCTGCTCGCCGTCGCCCTGCTGCTGTCCCTGCTGCGCCAGGCCGCCACGCCGCCCCGCCCGTCCGTACTCGCGCCGCCGAACCACGCCGGCGTGGTCCCCCGCCCCAAGGAGACGACCTGACCACCCGTGGCGTGGGTGCCGCACCCCGTCGCCCCCTCACCCCACCGAAACCCAAGGAGAACACGTGAGTTCGACCAGAACCCGGCCCGCCCTCGTCGTCCTGGGCGCGGCGGCGCTGCTGACCGCCTCCGTCGCCGTTCCGCAGGCCTCGGCGGCCGTACGTATGTCCACGGCTCTCGCCTGGTACGACGCCACAGCCGAGACCATCGCGACGGCCGGGGCATCCACCCAGATCACCAACAGCCGTACCTGGGCCATCAGTTGGCTCGCGGCCGCGCGGGCCACCCGGAACGTGCCCGCCGGTGTCGACCGCGGTGCGTATCAGGAGGCGGCGCTCGCCGGGGCTGTACACCGCGCTCTGGTGACGCTGGCCCCGAGCCGAACGGAGCAGCTCGACGCGAAGTTCAAGGAGACTCTCGACGCGATTCCCGACGGCCCGGCCGAGGAGCGGGGCGTCGCGGCGGGGGAGAAGCAGGCCGATCTCGTCCTGAAGTCGCGGGAGGGCGACGGTCTCGACCCCGCCGCGGTCAACGCGCCCTATCCCGTCAAGCCCGCGGCGCCGGGTGTGTGGCAGCCGACGCCACCCGGCTACGCGCCGGCGGCCCAGTACGGCAACCGTCTCGCCAAGCCGTTCCTGCTCAGGACGCAGAGTCAGTTCCGGCTCGCCCCGCCGCCCGCCCTGGACTCCGAGCGCTATGCCGCCGATCTCGCGGAGGTGCGTGCGTACGGCGCCGCGGACAGCACGGTGCGCAGCGCCCGCCAGACCGAGACCGCTACCTTCTGGCTCGGCTCCTCCCTCACCCTCTACACCGAGCCGCTGCGTGTGGCGCTTTCCCGCACACATCAGGGGATCGCCGGGCAGGCGCGGTTGGTCGCGCTGTTCCATGTGGCGCTGGTGGACACGCAGATCGCTACCTCCGACAGCAAGTACGCCTATGAACGCTGGCGTCCGGTGACCGCGATCCGCACCGGCAGCATCGAACCCGACGCCGATTGGACGCCTCTGCACACCACCCCGGCGCATCCGGACTACCCGAGCGGCCACAACACCTACGCGGGCGCCGCGCAGACCGTCCTGTCGGCGCTCGCAGGTCCGCGTACCGCCCCGTTCGCACTGACCAGCCCCACCGCGCCGGGCGTGACCCGGACGTACACCACCTGGAAGCAGCTCTCGGAAGAGAACGTCGACGCCCGGGTCTTCTCCGGTATTCACACGCGGTCGGCCGACGAGGCGGGGATCACGCTCGGCACGAACGTGGCACGGTACGCCCTGCAGAACACGGGACGGCTCTTCGCTCCGCGCTGACTCTCCGCGCGCTCACCGGCATCGCGGCGGACCGAGCGGAGGGTGCCGGTGTAGCGGAAGACGCCGTGCCGTGCGTACAGCGGCCAGGAGACCGGCGACTTGCGGTCCACGCCCACGCTGATGCCCTGGAACGGCGCCATGCCGATCAGCTGGTGGACCGATTCCGCCACGGCCCTGTCCGTCCCGTCGACGGACAGGGCGAAGCCCCGGCCCAGGCCGGCCTCGGCGGTGGCGGTGAGTCCAGTCGCACATCGAACGCCCAGAGAACACGGTCCGCCGGCAGTGGCGCGTCGGGGACGTCGCGCTCTGGGACAACCGCGCCACCCAGCACTACGGCGTGGACGACTCGGACGACCACACCCGCACCCTGCGCCGCGTCACCATCGACGGTGACGTGCCGGTGGGCGTGGACGGCCGCCGCTCGGCGCTGCTCACGCCCGAATCCGTGCCGGAGCCCGCGTACGGTATCGCCTCGGGCGCCTCCACCGACGGCGCGGTCGCCCAGACCTGACCTGCTGATCGGACGGCCCGCGAGGGCACGCACCTGGAACAGGCGATCACGCCCGACCCGGTGTGCGTGCCCTCGCGTTCGTTGCTGCGGACAGACCGCGTGGGCGGGTCCCGAAGAGGCGGAGAAGTTCTCCGTGTCCGCAATGCAAGATCTGTCCGGGAAGTTATTGACCAACCTGGTGGACATCTGCTGGACTCCGGACCCATGAACCCGCGCGTGGACCTGACCCGGCGGCGCCACATCGATCTGGCGCACGTCTCCAGCGCGTTTTGTTGTCGCTGATCCGGCAAGCGGTCCCCGGCAGCGGCCGGTGCGTGCCCATGACGCGCGCCGGGCAGCGGCGGTTGAAGGCCGCCCACACCACGATGCCTCCCCACGGGATCGTCGTATCCACCTCCTGAGGGCTCCCGCCTCCTCTCCTTCTCGCATTCGTGTGAGCCGGGAGCCTGTGCGCGCACGCCGTCGCGGTCGCTGAGAACGCGGCTGTAGCGGTCCTGCGACCACGCGCCTTCTCTCCGCCCGCCCACCGGCGCTTCGCCTGCGGCCGATCAGCCCTGCGCAGTACCAGCCCCATCACCCGACTCCCCGATCCTCAGCACCCCTTGGTGTGCCCGTCTGTCCGGGAGGGACCCCCTCATGTCTGTGTCCATCCGTAAGCTCACCGGCCGCATCGGCGCGGCCGTGGAGGGCGTCGACCTCACGGCGACCCCCGATCTCTCGACGATCACGGCGCTCCGTGACGCCCTCAACGAGCACAAAACGATCGTCTTCGACGACGTGAACCTCGACAACGCCGGCCAGGAGCGCGTGGCCCGGTGGTTCGGCGAACTCACCACCGCCCACCCCAACGTGCCGGCCGCCGACGGCACGACGAACGTGCTCGCCGTCGACAGCGAGACGTCCAAGGCCAACGAATGGCACACGGACGTCACCTTCGTGGTCAACCCGCCGCAACTCACCACGCTCCGGTCGATCGTGACCACGCCGTACGGCGGAGAGACGCTCATCGCCAACGCCGCCGCGGCCTACCGCGATCTGCCCGCACCGCTGCGCGCCCTCGCGGACACGCTGCGCGTCGTGCACACCAACCAGTACGACTACGCCCGCCCCGCGGCCACGACCGCGGGGCGGCAGGAGTACGACCGGGCCTTCGTCTCGACGCCGTACGAGGCGGAGCACCCGGTCGTGCGGGTGCATCCGCTGACGGGCGAACGCGGGTTGTTCATCGGCGGGTTCGCCAGGCGGATCGTCGGCCTGTCGGGCAGCGACTCGGCGGATATGCTGCGCCTCCTCCAGTCGTACGTGACGCGTCCGGAGAACATCCTGCGCTGGACTTGGGCGCCCAACCAGCTGCTGATCTTCGACAACCGGATCACCCAGCACTACGGGGTGGACAACTACGACGACCACCCGCGCCGTCTGAACCGGGTGACGGTCGCCGGAGAGGTGCCGGTCGGTGCCGACGGCCGCCGCAGCGAGCAGCTCGTGGGCGATGCCTCGCACTACAGCAGCGTGCTGGCGGTGGCGGCATGACCGAGGTCCGCACCCCGGCCCCGGCCGTCACCAAGGGGCCGGACGCCGAGACGGCGAGCGCGCGCGAGCGTGAGGTGTTCCTGCCGCGTGACGCCCGCCGCCGGACGCCGCTCACCGAGCTCCGCGAACGCCTTCGCTGGCCCCTCGGGGTCTATACGACTCCGGTCGTGATTCTCGTCGCCTGGGAGGCGCTCGCCCGGGCCGGAGTGGTGTCGAAGACCTACGCCCCGGCGCCGACCTCGCTCGTGAAGTCAGCCGCCGATCTGTGGCAACAGGGCGTCCTCGGGCCCGACTTGGCCATTTCGCTGCAGCGGGCCGGCATCGGTCTGGCGATCGGTCTGACGGTGGGGATCGTCACCGGCGTGCTCGGCGGGCTGCTGCGCAGCGGTGAGTACCTCTTCAACGGCGTGGTGCAGGTGCTCAACACGATCCCCCTCCTTGCGGTGCTGCCACTGATGATCGTGTGGTTCGGCATCGACGAGCTCACGAAGGTACTGCTGATCTCCTTCGGAGCCGGCGTCCCGATGTATCTCAACCTGTTCGCCGCCATACGGGGCATCGACCAGCGGCTGATCGAGATGGCGCGCACGACGGGCGCGGGCAACTGGCGCCTGGTGACGCGCGTGCTGGTGCCCGGAGCCCTGCCGGGGTTCCTGGTCGGCCTGCGGTTCTCCCTGGCGTACAGCGTCCTGGGCCTCGTCGCCGCCGAAACGGTCAACGCCGACGAGGGACTTGGCTTCCTCATCACTCAGGGGCAGACGTATCTGCAGACCAACCAGGTCTTCGTGGGGCTGGTGATCTACTCGCTCCTCGGTCTGCTCGCCGACCAGTTCGTCCGGGTTCTCGAGCGGGTGCTGCTGCGGTGGCGACCCAGTTATGAGGCGTCATGAGCAGCACGATAGCGACGGAGCCCCGGCGGCAGACCGGGGTCGTCGTCGAGCAGGTGGTCCGTCGGTTCGGTGACCGGGTGGTGCTCGACCACCTCGACCTCACCATCGCCGACGAGGAGTTGGTGATCCTGCTCGGCCCCTCCGGCTGCGGCAAGAGCACCCTTCTGCGTCTGCTCGCCGGACTGGACCGGCCCGACGGCGGGCGCGTGGAGGTCCCGGCACGGCGTGCGATCGTCTTCCAGGCCGACCGGCTGCTGCCGTGGCAGCGGGTCCTGCGCAACGTCACGCTCGGCCTGCACGGACCCAACGCGGAACAGCGGGCCCGCGACGTGCTCGCCGAGGTCGGACTCTCGGGCCGCGAGAAGGCATGGCCCAAGGAGCTCTCCGGCGGCGAGGCCCAGCGGGTGTCGCTCGCGCGGGCCCTGGTCTCGGAGCCCGAACTCGTGCTGCTCGACGAGCCGTTCGCGGCCCTCGACGCCATCACCCGGCTGCGCATGCACGACCTCGTACGGGCGCTGCGGACCAAGCACCACGCCGCGATGCTGCTCGTCACCCACGACGTCGACGAGGCGATCGCCCTGGCGGACCGCATCGTCGTCATGAGCAACGGCCGCATCGGCACCTCGCACGAGGTCCACCTCTCCGCCGCGGACCGCGAAGCGAGCGTCGCACGCGAGGAACTCCGCGCCCGGCTGCTGGAAGACCTCGGCCTCGCCGGCCAGCACTGACCTCCCCGAACACCCTCACCCAGCACAGAAAGCACGACAACCATGCGAAAGAGAACCACCAGACTCATCGGCGCCGTCGGCTCGTTCGCCCTCGGGAGCACCCTCGTCGCCTGCGGATCGTCGTCTTCGAACAGCGCCGCGCCGCTGAGCAACGCCGCCGCAGCGAGCGACGCCAAGCACCCCGAGTGGAGCAAGTACACCTTCACCATCGGCGACAACGGCGGTGACGGCAGCCAGGAGCTGGCGAAGATCACCGGCGTGTTCGACAACGCGCCGTACAAGGTGAAGTTCGCCCGGTTCACCTACGGCCCGCCGCTCGTGCAGGCCGCGGCCTCGGGCGACATCGACCTCGGCAGCGTCGGTGACGTGCCACCGATCACCGGTGCCGCGAAGGAGTACGGCTTCAAGGTCGTCGCCGTCAACCGCTCGCTCACGCCCGACCAGGCGGGGGAGAACATCATCGTGCCGAAGGGCTCGAAGCTGAAGACGGCCGCCGACCTCAAGGGCAAGAAGATCGCTGTTCCGCAGGGCAGTTCGGCCCACGGCCTGGCACTGAACGCCCTGAAGAGCGTCGGCCTCACCCCCAAGGACGTGAAGCTGACCTTCCTCGACCCGGCAGCCGGCGCGACGGCGTTCAACACGGGCAAGGTGGACGCCTGGTCGATCTGGAACCCGCAGTCCGCGATCGCGGTCAAGAACGGCGCGCGGATCCTGGTGAAGGGTCTCCCGCCGATCGACCAGACGAGCAGCTACTACGTCGCCAGTGACACGTCGCTGAAGGACAAGACCAAGCGTGCTGCTCTCACGGACGGCCTGAAGAGGCTGTCGCGGGAGTTCGCCTGGGCCGTCAAGAACCCCGACCAGTACGCGCAGGCGCTCTCGAAGGAGCAGGGCATCCCGCTGGCCGACGCCAAGGCGTCCCTGGCCGCCTACTCGAACCGGGTGACCCCGGTGGAGCAGTCGGACATCGAGCTGGAGCAGAAGCTCGCCGACGCCTTCCTGGAGGCGGGGCAGATCACCAAGAAGGTCGACGTCAAGTCGATCACCGACAACCTCCTGCCGGCCGGTTACGACAGCTCCAAGCTGAAGGTCACCTCATGAGCGCGAGACGGCGTCGGCTCCATCTCAACGCTTTCCTCATGGAGGCGGGTCACCACGAGGCAGCGTGGCGGCTCCCGCACAGCAATCCCCGGGCGGACTTCGACCTGCGGCACTGGATCGAGCTGGCGCAGCTGGCCGAGAGCGCCAAGTTCGACTCCCTGTTCCTGGCGGACGGCCCGGCGCTCATCGGCACCGGCGAGTTCCGCCCGCCGGGCCAGCTCGAACCGCTGACCCTGCTGACTGCGCTGTCCCGGGCGACCAGCAGGATCGGCCTCATCGCAACGGTGTCCTCGACGTACAACGAGCCGTACAACCTCGCCCGTCGGCTCGCGTCCGTCGACCACGTCAGCGGCGGCCGGGCCGGCTGGAACATCGTCACCTCCGCCGGAGCCGACGAGGCCGCCAACTTCGGCCTCGACGACCGCCCGGGCCACGCCGAACGCTACGCTCGCGCCGACGAGTTCCTGAAGGTCGCCAAGGCGCTGTGGGACAGCTGGGAGGCCGAGGCCGTCGTCGCGGACAGGACCACGGGCCGCTATGCCGACCCCGCGCGGCTGCACCGCCTCGACCACCGGGGCCGGTACTTCAAGGTGGCCGGCCCGCTCAACGTCGAGCGTCCCCCACAGGGCTACCCGCTGCTCGTCCAGGCCGGTTCCTCCGAGGACGGCAAGGACTTCGCGGCCCGCCACGCCGAGGCGATCTTCACCGCGCACACGAAGTACGAGCGCGCGGCCGCCTTCTACGCCGACATCAAGGCGCGGACCAGGGCCGCGGGCCGCGACCCGGACGGTGTGATCGTCCTGCCGGGCATTGTCCCGTACATCGGGTCGACCGAGGAGGAGGCCCGGGCGCTTGCGCGGGAGTTCGACGAGCTGCGCGTCCCGGAGTACGGGCTGCGGCAGCTGGCCGCCGTGTTCGAGACCGAGCCGTCGGTCTTCGAACTCGACGAGCCTCTTCCGCACTTCATCCTCGCCAGGCCGAAGCTGGAAGGCTCGCAGAGCCGCTCCGACCTGATCATCGATCTTGCGGTGCGCGACCAGCTGACGGTCCGGCAGATCATCTCCCGGCTCGGCGGCGGACGCGGTCACTTCGAGTTCGTCGGCACACCCGAGCAGATCGCTGACACGATCATCGCCTGGTTCGAGGGCGGTGCCGCGGATGGGTTCAACATCATGGCGCCCGCCCTGCCGTCGGGCCTCGCGGCCTTCGTCGAGCATGTGCTGCCGATCCTGCGCGGCAAGGGACTGTTCCGCGAGGAGTACGAAGGCACGACCCTGCGCGAGCACTACGGGCTCCCGGTCCCGGCAAACCAGTTCCATGACTGACCCGCTTCCCGTGGCCGGCCCGCTCGCGACTCCCGCCGCTTCCCGGAGCGGCGGGAGTCCGCCCGCGCTGCGGGTCGAGGGCCTTCGCAAGACCTACGAAGACGGCTTCACCGCGGTGGCCGGGCTCGACCTGGAGATACCGGACGGCGCCTTCTTCGGGCTGCTCGGCCCGAACGGCGCCGGGAAGACCACGCTGATCGGCTCGGTGTGCACATCGTCCGACCCACCGCAGGCACCCTCTCCGTCTTCGGCCACGACCACCGCAGCCGTCAGGCCCGGAGGCTGCTGGGTCTGGCTGCCCAGGAGATCAACGTCGACCGGTTCCTGTCCATCCGGCAGATCCTGATCTACCACGCCGGATACCACGGCATCGGCCGGAAGGCGGCCGCCCGGCGCGCCGCCCAGCACCGGCCGCTTCACCACCACCGACCCCGTCCCCGCTGGCAAGCTCAGTGCCAACTCCTCCCCGTACGCGTACGCCAACAACGACCCTCTCAATCAGGCCGACCCCTCCGGCGAATGTCCACTGTGCGTGAGCGCCGGCATCGGCGCCGCATTCGGCGCAGTGGTTGATGGAGGCATCTACACCTGGCAACACCGCAACGCAGGCTTCACCTGGGGCAGCCTTGCCAAGGCGAGCGGCGAAGGTGCGATCACCGGTGGCATCGCCGGAGCTCTCATGCCCGGCATCGGTAACGCATTCGCCCGCGGCCTCGGTCTTACCGGCGGGCGCGCACTCGCCGCCTCTTCGGTCGTCAACGCTGGCGTTGGCGCAGCCTTCTCCTGGGGCGTCAACCAGGCCCACTGCCGCCCCACAGACCCTTGGGACTTGCTCACTGGTGCTGCAGGGGGAGCCAGCAGCAGCCTTCTCGGGCCGGCGTTCAGCTGGCTCAAGGGGAAGTTCTCACCAGCCTCCCCTTCGGGTCTCCGCTTCGGCCCCGGGGCGGCGCACGCCGATGACCCGGCCTTCCGCGGCGGTAGCTCCTTCTCGCTGGATTCGATTACCGAGGAACCTGGGTTCAACTATCTGTACCGCGGCGTTTCCATCGCGAGCCCGGCCTACGACGACGCAGCGCAAGGAATAGCCAAGCCTCGCGGTGGCTCCGCAAGCATGGAGCAACACCACGACGGAAACACGAACAGCCCCTACACCTCGTGGAGCACGTCGAAGCAGACCGCTCTGTCGTACGCACGCGGGGCTGCCGAAGGCCGAAGCGACCTTCCCGGCGTCATCCTCCAAGTGAAGCTCCCTCTTGGCCAGCCGGTGTACCCGGCGATCATGTTTAGCACTGAGCTGTGGGAAAGTAACGAGAGCTTGGTGGAAGGGCTCGTCCAAGGAGCTAAGGTGTTCCACGTTCCAGCTCCATAGAGGGGTCGAACTCCAGGCGGCCGCGGCATACAGCCGCGGCCGCCCTCCCTCTACTCCTACAACGGAAAAGCAGGCGAATGGAAGTGCCGGAAATCGTCACAATGGACGTGGGCCAAGCCATGGAACGCTGCGCACAACTTTCCCAATCAGGGTGGGAATCAGCGCAGCTTGCCGCGTCAGCCCTTGAACAATTCCCAGAAGCGACTATTGAAACAACTCGCATCAAAACCGCCTCCATGGCGGGAATCTATAGCACTCGCCTAGCACAAAATGCCGATCTTCCCCAAAGGGCATTTGATATCGGCCGGTTTGTTCAATCGTTGACAGAAAGTACAGAATCCTTCGTTCGCTTCTTCTCTGTCCGCTTCAAAACATGGCGCATCCTTGTTGTCCTGTCGGATGACGTGTGTTCTCCGCTCGCGTCGACTGCAGTCGCCGGTGTGGGGGAGAATCCAGCAGCGAATAGCGTTGGTGCGGTGGGAACTATTTCGGCAGGCCAAGCTCTCGCTCTATGCCGAGAACTGATGGAGGACGGATGGGTCGCGGCAAATATTGCCGTAGAAAAGCTAGCCGCTTCAGAGAGGGGTGAATACCCCGTATGGATTGCGACGCCTGCGACCCTGGCGCGCCATTACGGAGAGCGCGCTCTGGTGACGGATGAAGGCAGTCGCAACTTGGCAAGCCTTGACCTTGACCGGTTTGCTCAAGTTATGTCTGGGCTAGATGACACAACCATTCGAATCTTTCATCTCTTCGATGATTATGGGTGGCAGGTAACCTGTGCCGTGTCCGATGACTTCGCCCGTCCCCTGGGGGCGGTCGCGATTAGTCGTTTAGGGGAATGACCAGGGTTGCATCAATTGCTTGACTTCGTCGAGGGTGTTTCTTGGCCTGTCCCGCGTGAAAACCCTGGTTCGGGCTGCTGATCAGGCCGTTTGTCTGCCTGCCGTCAGGCTGCTTGCTGGTACTCGTTGATGAGGCCGCCGAGTAGTTGAGTGCGGCGGACGCGGCCTCCGAAGGGGATGACAGGTGCCGTCTGGCCGGTCTCCGAGGCTTGGGGAGATCGTTGGTGGAGGGATTAATAGGGGCGGTGCCGGTTGTAGTGGTCGGTGTAGGTGTTCAGGACGGTGCGCAGGTGCCGTTCGTTCATGATGAGTAGGCGGTCGGTGCACTCGCGGCGGACGGTGCCGACCCAGCGTTCCGCGAAGGCGTTTGCCTTCGGCGATCTCGGCGGGGAAAGTAACACCTGCACGCCCGCGTCGGCGAGCACGGCGTCGAAGGCGTCGGAGAACTTCCTGTCCCGGTCGCGCAGGAAGAACCGGAACCGGTCCACCCGGTCTTCGAGGTCCATCATCAAGTTCCTCACCTGCTGGGTCACCCAGTCCCGGTTCGGGTGCGCGCTGATGCCGAGGACGTGCACTCGGCGCGTTGCGACTTCCATGACGAACAGCACGTACAGCCGCCGGCAGAACGCGGTATCCACATGGAAGAAGTCGCAGGCCAGCAGTCCGGAAGCCTGGGCGCGTAGGAAGGAGGCCCAGGCGTCGTGAGCCCGCTGGGGCGCGGGCGGAATGTTGCCCTGCCGCAGAACTGACCGGACGGTGGCGGCGCAGACCGTGATGCCCAACCGGGCCAGCTCTCCCTGCACTCTGCGGTGTCCCCACAGCGGATTCTCCCGCGCGAGACGCAGGATCAGCTCCCGCGTCTCCTCCGATATCGGCGGCCGACCGGGGCTCTTGTGGGGGTAGGTCCACTTGCCGGCGATCAGTTCTCGGTGCCAGCGCAGCAGCGCCGCTGGGGTGACGAAGAAGCTGCTCCAGCTCTGTCTAGGCAGCAGACGCGACAGGGCCGCCAGCAGGACCCGGTCGGCCGGTTCCAACCTCGGTTTACCGAGCTGGCGTTGGAGTACAGCGAGCTGGTGCCGCAGCACCAGCAGTTCGACGTCCTTGGCAGCGTTGCCCAGCAGCCGCAGTACCGCCAGCTCCAGCGACCTGCGCGTCAGCAGATAGATCCATGACCACCGCATGGATCTCGATCATGCCCCGGTCCACCACCGTCCCGCAGCGAAACGTCGTGATCAGGGGCCCGAACTCGGGTTTTCACGCGGGACAGGCATATGAAGCAGAAGCTCAGGACCGCGGTGGCGGCGGGTGTCATGACCGTGGGCTCCCTGGCCGGCACGCTCGCCCTGTCGGGGACGGCGCACGCCGAGACCTACCAGCGCAACGTCCAGCTGCAGGACCTCCAGGACCAGGGCGTCGACTGCCTGGACAGCAACTACAACGGGTCGCTGTACATCCTGCCCTGCAACGGCGGCAGCTTCCAGCGCTGGAACGTCACGTCCTACGCCCCGGACGTGAACAACTACTACAGCAGGGTGCAGATCCAGAACGTCCGGACCGGCCGTTGTCTGCGGGTCCAGTTCTTCGCCGGAAACGGCTACGAGGCCAAGACCGACAGCTGCGACGCGAGCAACTACCGGGACCAGTGGAACATGACCTGGGTCGGAAACACCCCGGGCAACCCTTCCAACAGCTTCCAGTTCCTCAACTGGCAGCCATCAGGCCCGCTGTCGGGCCGCAGCGAGTTCGACTTCTGCCTAGACCGGGGACAGGCAGGCCACGCGAACAACATGGTCTTCGACATCGGCCAGTTCCGGAAGACCTGTGACAACCACTCCAACAAGTGGCAGATTTGGAGCATGGTCCACTAGGCGGCCGTCGCTGCCGGATGGCCGGCCGGTCGTCACGGTTCCGTCCGGGGTTGGTCTTGATGTCGTAACAACGATCAAGGACCCGTCGGTCCGTGACGATGATGTGAGCAGTAGTTCGCGGCCCCGCCGAACTTTCCCGTCGGCGGGACCGTCGCCATGAGCGTGCCGTGAAGTGTCCGGCTACGGGGAGGACTTGACGGCCTGGATGCGCTGGCAGGCGACAGCCAGCTCGCCGGAGCCCGTGCTGACCTCCTGCGTCCCCTTCTTCATCGCGCCGGCCTTGGTGCTCTGGGCGCCCGCCGGGCAGTCGGACGCACCCTGGTGCAGATGTGCGAGCGCGTGGCTCGCGCCAAAGTGGCTGGCTACTGATCTCTTCGGGTTGTTGTCGGCTGGTGGGTGAGTCTGAGTCCGGTGCCGGCAAGGCAGCCGTCAATCAGGTCGGGGCGGAGCTGGATGTGTCGCAGACCTCGGCGGAGGGTCCGTTCGAGGTGCTCGTCGTCGGTGAAGGCGGTGTTGGCCAGCGGCCCGCGCCTAACAGCGACCAGATGCCCTCGACCGGGTTCAAGTCGGGTGCATAAGAGGGCAGTTGCACGATGGTGAGCCAGTCGTGTGCGCCGGCGTACTCGCGCATCCCGGCAGCCCGGTGGGTGTTGAGATTATCCCAGATCAGCACGATGGGAGCCTGGAGCTGGATGTGGGCACGCACGACCATGTCGCGGTAGCCACTCCACGCGAAGGTGTCGCGTCCTTTGCCTCGATGCTTGCGGTGGCGGCGCGGCCGGTAGATCAGCCGGGACGTCTCGCCCGGCCTGTAACAGCACATCGCCGCGATCGACCAGCGGCGCCAGGAACGAGCTGAGCACGCTGGAGCAGGTCGAGCCCCGCGAGGGCGACGAAGCCGCCCGTTACGAGCTCACCCGCCGTGCCGGGTCGTACGTCCAGGCCGACGTCGACGCCTGGCTCGCCCGCGCCCTGGCCGCGCGAGCAGCGCCATCAGCGGCTCTCGAACCGGCGCAGCCCGAGCCGCCGGGACAGCCAGACCAGCAGCTCGAAGAGCACCAGTACCACCGGCAGGGCCCACGCGGCGATGTCGATCCCGCTGTAGTCCGTCTCGGCCAGCTCCGGCGCCGCCCAGCCGTGCGGGTCGACGAGTACGTCCTCGGTCTGCCCGACTTCCATCGGCCCGTCGCAGGAGTCGTTGCCCAGCTCGGCGTGCTTGAGCGGCTCGCCGTCCACCCGCCCCAGAAGGCAGGTGTACTCCGGCCCGTGCTTGCCCTGGTACGTCTTCACCGAGGTGACCCGCACCTGCACCCGCTGCCCTTGGTGCGCCATCACCTCCGCCTGCAGCACCGGCCCCGGCCCGGACAGCGCGGCGATCCCCACGATCACCCCGCCGACGATCAACCACCCGTTCGGCGCTGCGATGGTCATCAGCGTGAGAGTCGCGATCAGCGCGAAGGTCCCGAGCACCAGTCCGAGCCCGCTCCAGTCCGGATTGGCGGCCAGCAACGACAGCCCGACGATCACCGGCGGACCGAAAAACGCCATCGTGGTGAGGCGGCGGACCTGCCGGGACGAGGTGGCGGTGGCTATTCGAGGCACGGCGTTAGTGTGACGAACGGGGTCGTCAGGCTGAAGAGCGGGGTCCGTTGCCACAGTCGTCGCTCTCGATGAGCATTCCCAGACCGTGGACGCCGCCACCTTCACCCCGAGCACGAGTAACTCGCCGTGCAGGCGCCGGTAGCCTCAGCTTGGATTCTCCCTGGCCAGGCGCAGTACCAGGGCTCGGATCGAGTAAACGGTCCGCGGTCGGCCTCCGCGCCTGGGTCGGGGCTGGGCGGCGTGCCGGTGGGCGATGACGTTGCGGTGCCAGCGGAGCACGGTGTCCGGCCGCACCAGCAGCCGCATCCGGCGCAGCACCTCCCGTGGCACGCCATGGAGGAGCGACGCCAGGAACGCCCGGTCGCTCGCGTGGAACCGAACCTGCTGCCCGTTCAGTTGCCGCTCCAGAACGCCGATCTGGTGGCGCAAGGCCAGGATCTCGACGTCTTTCTCACGGTCGCTCATAGGCAGCAGCCGCAGCATCGCGAACGCGTTCGTCATGCCCGAGTACGCCAGTCTCAACAGCACGACTGATCATCATGCCGCGCCGACCGCCGCCGCGCGACAGCTGCGACTCGAGCGGCCTCGACTGGTGCCGAAACCCGTTCCCAGCTGCATGGATGAGGTATTGGGCAAGACCAACCTTGCCTCGGGGGTCGCTGGCCTGCCAGTTCAGTGCCGGAACGGTTCCATTACCGTCCAAGACCGTCTGACCGCGGCTGTGACCTTTGGCCCCCTGTTTGGCCCCCACGAGCGCCCGACTCCTATGGGCGTCTGTGCGCCGTACCAACCTGCCGAGGAACTGAGGCTGATCCTTTGGAGTGGACACCCTGACAATGGATCTTGACGGTCCGGGGAGGGATGTCCAAGTGGGACGCCAGTCTCCGTACCCGGAGGAGTTCCGGAAGGACGCCGTCGCGCTGTACCGCGCGTCCGGCGGCAAGCGCACGTACGCGGCGGTGGCCGCGGAGCTCGGGATCACCGGGGAGACGTTGCGCAGGTGGGTCCGCAAGGACACCGTTCGCTCCGCGCCCGAGCTGTCGGACGGCAGCGTGCAGGGTCAGGCGGAGGAGCTGGCCCGGCTGCGGGCCGAGAACCAGCGGCTGCTGAAGGCGGAGAAAGAGTGGCAGCTGGAGCGGGAGATCTTGCGCCGGGCAGCCGCCTGTTTCACCCGGGAGGTGAAGTGAGCCCCTGCCGCTGGGACTTCATCTCCGACAACCGTGCCGACTTCGGCGTGCAGCGGATATGCCAGGTCCTGGGTGTCTCCCGCTCCGGCTACTACCGGCACCAGGCCACCACGCAGGTCCGTGCCGCGCGTCAGGCCGAGCAGACCGCCGCGGTCGCCGAGATCCGCGAGATCCATGCCGAACACCACGGCGCCTACGGCGCCCCGCACATCCATGCCGAACTCCGCTCGAGGGATCGGAAGATCAACCGTAAGCGTGTCACGCGCTCGATGCGCATCAACCAGATCGTCGGCCGTCACCTGCGCCGCACCAAGCGCACCACGATCGCGGACAGGACAGCCCCTCCCACACCGGACCTGGTCATGCGCGACCTCACCGCGAAGACGTTGAACACCCGGTGGTGCGGCGACATCACGTATGTCGCTGTCGGCTCAACGTGGCTGTACCTGGCCACGGTCATCGACAGCTCAACGTGGCTGTATCCGGCCACGGTCATCGACATCTGCTCGCGCCGCGTGATCGGCTGGTCCATCGCCGACCACATGCGCACCCAGCTCGTCACCGACGCGATCGAAATGGCGGTCTGCGCCCGCGGCGGCAAGGTCGACGGCGTTGTGTTTCACACGGACAGGGGCGCGCAATACACGGCGGCGGCCTTCGCCGAGGTCTGCCGCCGGCATGGGATTCTCCGCAGCATGGGCCGCGTCGGCTCGAGTTACGACAATGCCCTGGCCGAGTCGTTCTTCCAGGGTCTGAAACGGGAGCTGCTCCACGGGCGACGCCTCACCTCGAAGGCGCAGACACGGCTGGAGCTGTTCCGCTGGCTCGCCTACTACAACCGGCGCCGCCGCCACTCCGCCCTCGGCTACCTCACGCCAGTCGAGTTCGAGCAACAGCTGATCTCATCACGTACGCTGTCGCTCGTCGCATGAAACCCGGTGTCCACTCCCGAGGTTGAGCCTCACGTGAGCGATCCCCGTCGTCCAGTGCCTCCTCGTGCTGAAGGCGGATGACCACGTCGTCCAAGCGTGGACGGTTTGAGGATTCCTTTGAGTGCACTTGATGAGCAGGTGGTTGTCACTTTCGATCACACCTTGCGAACATGTTGAAGTTTGATCATGAACGGGGTTGAAAGCCTGCCCCGCGACAGGGACTTGATGGTGAACGAGCCAGGAGAGACGCCGGGCGCGCACGGCGGCACTGAGGCTGTGCAGCGAGACGAGCGGCATGGCGACCCCAGCGAGGCGGCAGCGAGCAGATCCGTACCGGCGTCGCCACGTTCGCGGCTGACGGACATCGCCGATCAAACCGTGATTCGTACCGGTGGCGAGCAACCGGAGGGGGATGTCACCGCCGCCTTGGCTGCCGCCGCGCCGGCGGACGTCGACGCCCCTGCCGACCCGGGGCCCGCCCCGCCTCACGGCGAGGCGGTTTCCGACGAGGAGGCCGCACAGGTGCAGGCTCGTCGGCGTAGGTTTCTTGCCGAGTTGGGCGAGTTCCGGCGGTCACGGGTGCTGGTGCCGGTGGGCGCGTTGCCCGGCCCGAACGCTGAGGAAGCCCCCTTGACGGTGGATATGGGCGGAGTGCGCTGGATCCTGGCGTTCACCGGTGAGGCAGCGCTGGCCCGGTACGTGGTGGCCCGAGGGGAAGACGGACGGGCATGGCCGTACCGCAGCGTGTGGGGTGCCGCTCTGCTGGACGCGGCCGTGCCGGCAGTGGCCGAGTCGGGGGTGCCGTGCGGAGTGCTGGTGAACGCGGCGGACGGTGCGCACGGACTGGTGCTGCCGCCGGTGGCCCAAGTGGTGCCGGAGGCGGTCGCGGTGAACGGGCCGGAACATCGTATGGACGGGGAGGAAAACCGGTAATGGAGAGGATGGTCAGGTTCGACCGCGGGCCGAGTGCGGGTGGCACTCCCGATCTGAAGGTCATCGGGCTGGATCTGATCGCCGACGGGATCAACAGGGCTCTCAGCGAGTTGGGGAAGCTGGGGCTCGTCAACGACGCGGGTCGGTCGGGCACAGGGCGTGGTTTCAACGACCTCGAGATGGACGGTATGACCATCGGTGACGAGACCGTCGGCGCCGTCTTCCACTCGTTCTGCGAGCGCTGGGAATGGGGCGTGAGGGCCCTGATCGACGAGGGAAACGCGTTCGCGGCGGGGGTCGGGCTCGCGGCGGGGACGATGTACCAGACGGACCAGACCGTGAAGAACTCGCTCAAGGTCGGCCTGAACTCCCTGACGGGCAACCCCTACGCGTCCGAGCAGCAGATCGACCAGGAGAGCTGGGGCCAACTGGCCACGCCCGGCTGGCTGCATCCGGACTACAGCGAGAAGTCCTTCCGAGACGGTCTCGCCGTCTCGGAACAGACGCTCAAGGGAATGGGACGTGACCTGGCGACCGCCGAGCAGCTTCCCGGCGTGGAGCTGGCGCCGAGTCTCACCGGGATGGACCAGGACCAGTACAACGCCGCGGTGAACGAGGAGTTCGGCCTGAAGCAGGAGGGGCAGGACTGATGTCGAGCTGGGGCAAGTTGGGCGGCGAGCTCCTGAGCGGGGGCAAGAGCCTCTACGACCACGCCAAGCGGGTGACGGGAGAGGTGGTCGACGAGGGAGCCGACCTCACCGGCGACGCGCTCGACAAGGTCGGCGCGCACGGCGTGGCCCAGGAGGTGCGGCACGGCGGAGACCGGGTCGCCTCCTATCTCGGTGCGCACGTCGCCGAACGGCAGCTGGGACCGGATGTCGAACCGGCCGATCTGATCCACGGCAAGCCGTCGACGATCCGTGAGAAGGCCAAGCACCTGCTGGTGTTCGCCATGGCCTTCGAGGAGGTCGGCGTGGGCATGAAGGCTGTCGACTCGGGCGGCTGGCAGGGCAAGGCCGCGGACACCTTCCGCGAGAAGTTCGCCCTGCACCCCACCAAGTGGCTGCAGGCCGCAACAGCCTGCCAGGAGGCGGCCACGGCACTGAACGGCCTGGCCGACACCGTCGAATGGGCCCAGGGGCAGTCGCGGGAAGCGATCCGCCTGTACAAGCAGGGCAAGTCCGCCTCCGACGCGCACCGCAAGCAGGTCGACTCGTACAACCACAAGGTGGAACAGGGCAGCGACGACCCCGGGCCACGCCCTTCCGAGCAGGACCCCGGCGAGCATGCGATGCAGGAGGCGCAGGGCATCCTCGACGCCGCCCGGCGGCAGCGGAACAAGATCGCCGGCGAGACGGAGACCAAGCTGAGGGCTGCGCTGCAGCACGCCCCGAAGGAGCCGTCGGCCGTCCAGCAGCTGAAGCTGGACGGCATGGACGTCCTGGCATCCGACTCCATCGACGCGGCGCATTTCCTCGGCGGCGTCGTCAAGGGCACAGCGGGCATCGTGAACTTCTCCCGCAGCCTCGACCCCCTGGACCCCTACAACCTGACGCATCCGGCCGCGTTCCTGCAGAACAAGGTGCAGCTGCTCGGCGGCGTCGTCTCCATGGCGACGCATCCCGACCGTGCCCTGAAGTCGGGCTGGAAATCCTTTTCGTCGGACCCGGCCAACTTCTTCGGGGAGTTGGTTCCCCAGGCCGCGCTGGCCGCGGGGACGGGCGGGGCCGGGGCCGCAGCGGACGTGGCCGAGGGCGGCATGCTCGGCGCCGACGGCGCGGAGGCTGCTGCGGCGGACGGTGCCGCCGAGATCCCGGGTGCGGCCGAGAGCCATGCTCCGGGTGATGTGGAGTCCGCGGGCACGGACCCGATCAACCTCGCCACGGGCACGATGTACCTGTCCCAAACGGACGTGACGCTTCCCGGTGCGCTGCCGTTGGCGTTCAAGCGCCGGGTGGAGTCGGGCCACACGTACGGGCGCTGGTTCGGCCCCGCGTGGACGAGCACCATAGACCAACGACTGGACATCACCTCCGCCGGCGTTGTCTTCGTCCACGAGGACGGGATGCGGCTGTTCTACCCGCACCCGGCGCCCGGCCTTCCCGTCCTGCCGCACAACGGCCCCCGCTGGCCGCTGAGCCGGCAGGCGGACGGCTACACCGTCACCGACCCGCGGACCCGGCAGGTGTGGCACTTCGCCGACCGGAACGACGAACTCGCCGAGCTGGTACAGATCGACGACAGCAACGGCAACTGGATCACCTTCGAGTACGACGGCGCCGGAGTTCCCTCGGGCATCGCCCACAGCGCCGGATACCGCCTGCGCATCGACAGCGCCGAGGGCCTGGTCACCGGCCTGCACCTTGTCGGCGGGGCCGATGACGGATCCGACCTCGCACTGATCCGTTACGGCTATACCAGCGGAAACCTGGCCGAAGTCCGCAACTCGTCCGGGAAGCCGCTCAGGTTCACCTACGATGAGGCGCTGCGCATCACGTCGTGGACGGACACCAACGGGCATGCGTACGAGTACGCCTACGACGACAGAAACCGCTGCATCGCCCAGGGCGGCACACAGGGCCACATGAGCCTCCGGCTGTCCTACAGCGAGAAGGACCCGGAATCCGGCCTGCACATCACCACAGCAGTCAACGGAGCAGGCGCCGTACGCCGCTATTTCGTCAACGACCTGCACCAGATCGTCGCCATCGTGGATCCGGCCGGACACACCAGGCGCTTCACCCGCGACCGGTTCAACCGCCTGCTGTCCGAGACCGACGCCGTCGGCCGTACGACGTCCTACCGGTACGACGACCTGGGCAACCCGACGCAGATCATCCGCCCGGACGGCCGGTCCACCACGTTTTCCTACGACGACCGCGGCCTGCTCACCCGGGTGGTGCGTCCCGACGGGAGCACGGTCCGCCAGGAGTTCGACGATTGCGGGAACCGGACCTCGGTGACCGATTCGGCAGGCGGCACGACCTTCTTCACCTACGACGCGTCCGGGCACTTGTCCGAAGTGCGCGATCATCTCGGCCGGATGACCCGCATACGCTGCGACGCCGCCGGTCTGCCCGTGGAGGTGCGTGACCACCAGGGCGGCGTCATGCGCTACGCGCGGGACCCGCTCGGACGGGTCATTTCCATCACCGACCCGCTGGGGGCGACGGGTCGCATGGAATGGACCGTCGAAGGCCGGCTCAAGCGTCGGCTGAACCCGGACGGCACCGAGGAGACGTGGAGTTACGACGGTGAGGGGAACTGCCTCACGCACACGAACACCATCGGCGGCGTCACCCGCTTCGAATACGGCCAGTTCGACCTGCTGACGGCGCGTGTCGAGCCCGACGGCTCACGGTACGAGTTCCAGTACGACAACGAACTCCGCCTGACCGCTGTGACCAACCCCCACGGGCAGACCTGGACCTACGACTACGACCTGGTCGGGCGGCTTGCCTGCGAGACAGACTTCGGGGGCCGGGTCACCCGCTACTCCTACAACGCGGCCGGTGAGCTCATCTCCCGCACGAACGCACTCGGGCAGGTCGTCACCTTCGAGCACAACGAACTCGGACAGATCGTCCGCAAGACCGCCGACGGCGAGGTGACGACATACGACTACGACTTCACCGGCCGCATCGCCCAGGCCAGTAACGCTCATGTGGACCTGAGCCTTCTTCGTGACCGCCATGGGCATCTGGTTTCCGAGCGCGTGAACGGCCGGGAGGTGGCCTATCGGTACGACGAGTTCGGCAGGCTGGAGGGACGCACGACACCTTCGGGCGCCGAGACCGTCTGGCAGTTCGACGCCGCGGGGCAGCCCTGCCGGCTCCTGGCGGACGGACGTGTCATCACGCTGGGGTACGACCAGGTCGGGCGTGAAGCCCATCGCCGGTTCGCCGAGACCCTGAGTATTTCCCGCTCGTTCGACGCAATCGGCCGACTGGCGTCCCAGGCAGTGGACGGCCCGCTCGGGCGCATCCAAGAGCGCGCCTACGAGTACCGCGCCGACGGCAGCCTGACGAAGATCCATGACCAACTGAATGGCGATCAGCTGTTCGAACTGGACCTGGCGGGCAGAACCACACGAGTCCACGGACAAGGATGGGCGGAGGCCTACTCCTACGACGCGCTCGGCAACCAGGTGTCGGCCGACTGGCCCGCACACCCGTTCGGAGACGACGGATGCGGGGAGCGCGTCTACCAGGGTGCCGATCTCGTGCGCGCCGGCCGGATCCGCTACGAGTACGACGCCGCTGGACGTGTCGTGCTCCGCCAGAAGGCCCGGCTCTCCCGCAAGCCGGACACATGGCGCTACAGCTGGGACGCGGAAGACCGGCTCACCCAGGTCGTCACTCCGGACGGCACCGTATGGCGCTACAGGTACGACGCTCTCGGGCGGCGCGTGAGTAAACAGCGCATCGCCGAGAACGGTGTGGACGTCCTGGAGCAGGTGGACTTCAGCTGGGACGGCGTCTCGCTGTGCGAACAGACGACGAGCTGGGGTTCCTCGGCCGACTCGGTGACCCTGACTTGGCATCTCAACGGTGCCGAAGCGGTTGCGCAGAGCGAACGCAGAACCATGACCGCAGCCTCGCAGGAAGAGGTAGACGCCCGGTTCTTCGCCATCGTGGCCGATCTCTCGGGATCTCCTTGCGAACTGATCGACGAGTCCGGAGAGATCGCCTGGCGGTCCCGGACCACGAACTGGGGAAAACAGTCGTGGTCGGTGCGGAGCCACGCCTACACACCGCTGCGTTTCCCAGGGCAGTACTTCGACCCCGAGACGGGCCTGAACTACAACTATCTGAGGTATTACGACCCCGAAGTGGGCCGATACGTCAGTCTGGACCCCCTCGGGCTGGCTCCGGCGGCCAATCCTGCCACCTATGTGGACCGTCCGTCAGTGAGCTGCGATCCCCTCGGCCTCGCACCGCAGAAGACTCTGCTCCCCCCTAAGCCATACGAAACAACCGATCTTTCCCACTTGGTAAAGTACTTCAACCCGGAGGGAGGGATGAGAAACTGCACCTACCTGGGCGAGGCATTTGACCGGTACCTTGCTGGCGAGGGCATCAAGGCTGTCCCCGGCGATATTCCGTTCCAATCACTCGATCGACTTGAGAGCGTGTATGGGCGGGACTTCAAGGATACTGGGTTCTGGGACATGGTCGACCATATTCGAAATTCTGGCCACGGGGCTCGGGGGATCGTGGCTGCGATGCCTGAAGAAGGTCCGGCGGGTCACGTGTTCAACATCGTTAACCACCAGGGCCATGTGCTGTTCTGTGATGTGCAGACAGGGTTCGTCGACCCGACGTATTTCAAGACATTCAAGCTGATGAGGACTAATTGATGTACACGATGGACCAAGCGGAGCGACTGGCGGCGGAGGCTCTGCGTCAGGAGTTTGGCGAGTGGAGCGATCAGGTCGCGCTCTTCGGTAAGGGTGAATTCGCCATGGAAAAGGGTGATTTCTTCTATTTTGGCTTCCAGTCCGTCAAGTACATTGAAACCAGGGACGATAAATATTTCAGCTACGGACCCAACTGTATTTCGGTGCACAGGGAGACCGGGGAATGCCGATTCCTCGACATTCATGAGGTTCTGGCCTTGGGGTCCTTTAACAACGGCTAGCTGATCATTTCAGAATGAGATCGCGATCTCGATTTCTTGGCGACGTGGAAATCGGTGATGCCGCGGAACCGGTTGCTTAGCTTGCGCGTTGCCTCGACAGGTCTTATGCCGGGGAAGAACCTTGTCGAGCTTGATACGGGACAGACACGGCAGCTGTAGTTGTTGATCACGTTTGGTCGTGACGGCGGTGTCGTTGCTGATGGCAGGCCGTTGCGACGGCTCGCGCCAGGCGGTCCAGTGCAGGATGTGGTCGCGGTCGCTGACGGGTGGAGGAAGCACAAGTACCCGCAGGAGGCGGACGAGTTCGGGGCAGGTCAGCGGGATGAGCTCGGTCCGCTCCTCGACGGTCTCGTGGACGTGTGCCGCTCGAAAATACGATTTAGTCCTGTGAGCTGCGGTGATGCGGCGCGGTCAGGCAGCGTGACGGTATTCGTTTATCAGGCCGTCGAGGACGGGTTGTCGCCGGATGCGATGGGCTTGCAGGTTGGTGACAGTGGCCGGGGCGGGTGGTTCGGTGCTGTCTGGGGGTAGTTGCTGCCAGGATTGATGGGGGCGGTGCTGGTTGTAGTGCCTGATGTAGGCGGTGAGAACTCTGTGGGCGTGAGTCTGGTTGTAGATGAGGATCCGGTCGAGGATTTCGCGGCGTAGGGTGCCCGCTACTCTTTCGCAGATCGCGTTTGCTCTCGGTGCCCGGGGTGGGTTGAGTAGGACCTCCACGTCTGCCTCGAAGGCGGCGTCGGAGGAACGGGTGTACTTCGTATCCCGGTCCCGGAGTAGGAAGCGAAGTGAGTCCATCCGGCTCCCCAAAGTCATGGCGGGATTCCTTGCCTGCTGCGTGGTCCACTGAGCGGTGGGGTGGGCGGTGACGCCGGCGAGGTGAACGCGCCGGGTGCCGTGCTCGATGAATACCAGGGCGTACAGGCGCTTGAGCGGGACGGTGTCGAGGTGCAGGAAGTCGGCGGCGATGATGCCGTGGGCTTGGGCGGTGAGGAACTGGCTCCAGGTTGGACCGGAGCGTTGCGGGGCAGGGTCGATGCCGGCGGTGTGCTGGATCTCCCAGACTGTGGATGGGGCGATCGGGTATCCGGGGCGGGCGAGTTCGCCCTGTATTCGGCGGTGACCCCAGTTGCTGTTCTCGCGGGCCAAGCGCAGGATGAGCTGCTTGACGGCCGGTGCGGTGGAAGGGCGGCCAGGGCGGCGGTGGTGGGCGAATGTCCACTTACGCGTGAGGAGTTCCCGGTGCCAACGCAGGAGTGTTGTCGGGGTGACCGCGAACACCTCGCGCCATCGCTCGCGAGGGACCAACCGCGAGAGCACGGCGAGCCGAATCCGGTCGGCTGGCTCGTAGCGGACCCGCCCGATCTGACGGCGCAGCACCGCATTCTCATGCCGGAGCGCCAACACCTCCGCGTCCTTGGCCCCGCGGCTGCGCAGCACGGCAGCGGGCGCTGCGACCAAGTTCCGGACCAGGGCGGTGACGAGCGACAGCACCATCGGAAGATCGTCCCAGATGCCGTGTGCGGTCCATGCTCTGTCGGAGGAGCTTGCAGGTCACGACCAGAATCGAGTTTCCGAGCGGGACAGGGCTTGCTGACCTGGCGTTGCAGTATGAGCAGTTGATGCCGCAGGCAAGGATCTCGATGTCTTTGTCCCGGTCGCTCATCGGCAGCAGGCGCAGGAGCGACAGGGCGTTGGTCGCAGCGAGGTAGGTCAGGCGCAGCAGCACGACAGATCATGATGCCGTCTGCGTCTGTAGACGTGAAGACATTGGAGTTGTCGGCGAGCGCGGCCTGAGAGGTCAGTCGATCAAGGCCTCCACCTGGGTGGATGATTTATCGGCACCCGCAATGTTGGTACTCGTGCGGAGTTCGGTCCGTCACTCGCGTCGACGGGCCTGCACGTTCGCGAACTCCCCTGATCCGGGGGTGCCGGAGCGCGGCGAGCAGCGCGCGGTCGGGCCAGGTGAGGTTGGGCTTGTCGATCTGCCGCTGCGGCAGGGCCAGGTGGTGGCGCAGTGCCAGGATCTCAGCGTCCTTGTCTCGCTCGCCCATCGGCAGGAGTCGTATCAAGGTGAACACGCTCGTCAGGGCCAGGTAAGGCAGTCGCAGCAGCACCGGACCATCCTGGCGTCGCCTGGAGCCAGTGGGCAATCACCGAGCGAGGCCCCCATCGTCACCCCTGACCGGCAGGGACTCACGACAGTGCTCACGCGCCTTCTGACCGGCACGGATGAGGTTGCTGGCACCTGCAGGGCCGGCGGTCAGTCCAGGCTGCTCAGCAGCGTTCGGCCCTCCTCCCGGGCGGCGGCCACCGCCGGCTCTCCGAGCCCGCACAGGCGCAGGCACGACGACGCGATGGCCTCGGTGTCAGCCGCATCCGGCTCACGGGAGCGCCGTATCTGGATGACAACCTCCACCAGCTGGATCAGCAGTTCACCGAGCCGCTCGGCGGGCAGGCCGCGCGCGACGTCCTCGCTCGCCGCCAGGGCGCCCAGCGTGCCGTAGCTCGACTGCAGACGGCCCCGCTCGGTCCGGAAGGCGTTGAACCGCTCGGCCCGCACTTCCGGCAGCAGATAGAGCGTGCCGATGTTGTACGGAGTGCGGGAGAGGGTGCGTACGTCCATAGCGGCCACGGCGTAGAGTGCGGCGGCCGCATCCGCCTGCTCGGGCACCAGGGCCCGGATCCGGTCCACAATCTGCAGACTGGGCCGGACGGACGTCGCCAGCAGCTCGGCGAGGATCTCCTCCTTGGTGGCGAAGTGGTAGTAGAGCGAGGCCTGCCTGATGCCGACCCGCTCGGCGATCATGCGGGTGCTGGTGCTGGTAATGCCATGGTCGACGAAGAGCGCCCCGGCGGCGTCGAGGATCTCTTCCCGGGCGGAGGTGCCGGGGTCGGACGGCGGCGTGTGCCGGGGCCTGCCTTGACGGGGACGCGTCGTCGTCATGGCCCCATCCTGCCACCAGGTGTCCGCCCTGCGGCCTCCGGTCACGCGGACGCCGTGTACGCCCGCCAGCCACCGAAGCGGGTGATGTCGGGCGCGCCCTCGACGGCGTACGGCTCGACGAGGAAGCCGCAGACCTGCCGCCCGTCGGCCAGTTCGACGGTTCCGATGGTCATCGGCGCGGGCACGGCGGCGGTGAACGCCCCGAACCCGGCAGCGGGCAGCCACCAGATCTCGCCCTCGATGCCCGTCCGCGCGTCGCCGCCTGACCCCGTGGCGTGACCCGGCCCGGCGCCGGCGTCCCGCCCGCCCTTGGTGACCCGGAGCAGGCCGGGCTTGGGCGGCTCGGTGGCCAGGGCGTACAGCCGGTAGCCGCCTGCGGTGCGGGCCGGGCCGGTCAGGGTGCCGCCGGCCTGCACCAACTGGGCATTGAGGGGCTGACCGGTGAGGTGGGCGCCGACCACGAACAGGTTGAGCCCGGGGTTGGCGAACCGCTCGGCCAGCGCGGCCAGGGCGCGGTCGGAGAAGGCCGGTCCGGTGAACATCACGCCGAACGGCAGGCCGTCCACGAGCCCGGCGGGAACGGCGAGCGAGGCGCAGTCCAGCAGGTTGGCGAAGTTGGTGAATCGTCCCAACCGGGCGTTGGCGCCGACCGGGTCGGCCGCCACCTCATCGAGGGTGGGATGCCAGGTGGTGGTCGGCGTCAGGAGAGCTGTACAGCCGTCGACCACCGCGCGTCCGGCGGCGCCGAGCGCGGCGAGCCTGGCGGTGTCGGCGGCCCAGTCGGCGGCGGTCTTCTCCCGGCCTGCCAGCACGATGGCGGCGACGGTCGGATCGAGGTCCGCCCCGATCAGGTCGCGGTGCTTCTCCAGATGCGCGCCCACGGCGGCGTACCGCTCGGCGACGAACGCGCCGCCGTACAGCAGGTCCGCGGCCTGGAGCAACGGGGTGATGTCGGTTTCGACGATCTCCGTCCCGGTGCCCGCCAGGCGGGCGACGGCGGCGTCGAAGGCTTCGCGCCAGCCGTCGGTCATGCCGTTCAGATGCTCCCCGGCCGGTACGGCGATCCGCGGGCGCGCGGGGGGCGGCGGAAGCTGGGTGCCGGTGCGGGAGAGCGGATCGGCCGGATCGGGGCCTTCGACAAACTCCGTGGCAGTTCGGGCGAGTTGCAGGTCGCGGGCGAAGACGGTCACGCAGTCGAGCGTGTAGCAGGCGGGGACCACCCCGGTCACGGGCACCAGACCCTTGGTGGGCTTGACGCCGACGATGCCGTTGAGGGCAGCGGGCACCCGTCCGGAGCCGGCCGTGTCGGTGCCGAGCGCGATGTCGGCAATGCCCAGCGCCACTGCGACTGCGGATCCGCTGGACGACCCGCCGGAGATGCGGGCCGCGTCCCAGGCGTTGCGCACCGCACCGTAGGGGCTGCGGGCGCCGACCAGACCGGTGGCGAACTGGTCCAGGTTGGTCTTGCCGAGCACCACCGCGCCGGCTGCGCGCAGCCGCGCCACCGCCGGCGCGTCGTCCTGCGGTTCGTAGGCGTACGACGGGGCGCCCGCGGTGGTGGGGAGGCCGGCCACGTCGATGTTGTCCTTGACGGCCACCACCAGGCCGGCCAGCGGCAGCGCCGGGTCGACACCGGCCGCCTCGGCGAGCACCTCCTCGCGTGGCCTGAGGTGGATCCAGATCTCGGGCCGGCCGACGCCCTCGATCCGGTCGTAGGCGGCCCGGACGCGTGCGGTCGGTGTCATGGCGTTCATGCCCGCACCGCCGCGAGGATCTGGCCGGGGGCGACCTGCTCACCGGGCTTGACGTAGATCTCCAGCAGTGTCCCGGCGGTGGGGGCGTTCACCTTGGACTCCATTTTCATCGCCTCCAGGGACAGGATCGCATCGCCGCTCGCGATGGTGGCGCCTGGCTCGGCGGCGATCTGCCAGACGGTGGCGGTGTACGGCGCGGTGACCGGGACCGCCCCGTCTGGCAGGGTGACGGCAGCAGTGGCGGTCACGGGTTCGGGATCGTGGGCGCGGTCGAACTCTCCCGCGGCTCGCCAGAGTTGCTTCTCGGCCTCGAAGGCGGTGCTCTGCCGCCGGCGGAACGCGGCGATCGAGTCGGCCTCCGCGGCGAGGAAGGCGTTGTACTCGGCGATCGAGAAGGTGCCCTCCTCGGTCGCGAAGTCACCGCGCCCGGCGTCGGTCTCGGCCCGCAGTTCGAGTAGTTCCTCCGCGGTGACGGGATACCACTCGATGCGGTCGAAGAAGCGCAGCGCCCACGGCGAGTCCCGGAACAGGCCGCCCTTGCGGAACCGGTTCCAGATTTGCACGGTGCGGCCGACGAACTGGTAGCCGCCGGGGCCTTCCATGCCGTAGATGCACAAGTAGGCGCCGCCGATGCCGACGGAGTTCTCCGCGGTCCAGGTGCGGGCCGGATTGTACTTGGTGGTCACCAGGCGGTGCCGTGGGTCGAGCGGGGTGGCGACGGGGGCGCCGAGATAGACGTCGCCGAGGCCGAGCACCAGGTAGGAGGCGTCGAAGACGGTGCGGTAGACGTCGTCGGCGGTCCGAAGGCCGTTGACACGGCGGATGAACTCGATGTTCCACGGGCACCACGGGGCGTCGTCGCGCACCCCGGCCATGTACCGCTCGATGGCGAGCCGGGTGGCCGGGTCGTCCCAGCTGAGCGGCAGCCGCACCGTGCGGGAGGGGACCACCAGTTCGTCGCTGGGCGGGACTTCGTCCTCCAGCTCGCGCAGCAGGGCGGTGAGGTCACGGGCCTTCAGCCGCCGGGCGTCGGTGTGGATCTGGAGGGAGCGGATGCCCGGGGTGACGTCGAGGATGCCCTCGGGGGCGTGGCCGGCGAGAGTCTCCTGCAGGGCGTGGACCCGCATCCTCAGGCCGAGGTCGAGGACCATGGGGCCGTACTCGACCAGGACGTTGTCGTCGCCGTCCCGGCGGTAGGTGACGGCGGGGCGGGCATCGGTGGCCTCCAGGCGGCCGAGTACGCCGTCGTCGCCGTCTCCGCCCGTGCTGATCAGCGTGGGGGAGGAGCGGCGGGCGTCGAGGGCGGCCGCCTCGGCTTCCCTGACCGGTACGAAGCGGACGGTGTCGCCGGGGCGGAGCTGGCCGAGTTTCCACAGTTCGCCGCTGGCGACCACCGCGGGGCAGACGAACCCGCCGAGGGACGGACCGTCGGGGCCCAGGATGATCGGTGTGTCGCCGGTGAAGTCCAGGGCTCCCACCGCGTATGGCGTGTCGTGGATGTTGGAGGGGTGCAGGCCCGCCTCACCGCCGTCCTGGCGGGCCCACTGCGGCTTGGGCCCGATCAGGCGGACGCCGGTGCGGGCCGAGTTGTGGTGCACCTTGTAGTCGGTGGCGTAGAGGGTGTCGATGTCCTCGCGGGTGAAGAACTCGGGGGCTCCGTGCGGCCCTTCGGTGACACCGATCTGCCAGTGCGAGGTGATCGCCGGCCGGCGCTCGGGCGGGGTCGGGCCGCCACCGGCCGTCGCCCAAGCTCCGGGTCGCAGCACATCCCCGGCGCGCAGCGCCCGACCGCCGTGCCCGCCGAAGCCGCCGAGGGTGAACGTCGAGGCGCTGCCCAGATATCCGGGTACGTCGATGCCGCCCCGGACGGCCACATAGCTGCGCAGACCCGGCCCCCGGCAGGCGCCCAGCACCAGGGTGCCGTCGGCCGGGACCGTGACCGGCTCCCACAGGGCTGCCGCGATGCCGTCCGCCGTGACCGGGACGGGGGCGCCGGTGACGGCGACCACGGTGGCGGCCGAGAAGCGCAGGGTCAGCCCGCCCGCGGTGACCTCCAGGCCAGGCGCCTGGGCCGGGTTGCCGACGGCCAGATTCGCCTCGGCGAAGGAGACGGCGTCGAAGGGGCCGCTCGGCGGTACGCCCACGTGCCAGTAGCCGAGCCGGCCCGGAAGGTCCTGGACGGTGGTCATCGCGCCCGGCACCAGGACGTCGACGCGCGGCTCGGGGTCGACGGTGGTGGCGAGCGTGCTCGTACTGTGCACCGCCTCGCGTACCTCGCCCCGCACGGCCAGCTCGCGCAGCAGGCCCAGGTTGGTGACGATGCCGTCGACCCGGCTCGCGGCCAGGGCCTGGCCGAGCACGTCGAACGCGGCCTCCCGGGTGGGGCCCCTCGCGATCACCTTGGCGAGCATGGGGTCGTAGTACGGCGAGACCTCCAGACCGGTTTCGGCAAAGCCGTCGACGCGCACGCCGGGCATGTTGTCGGCGCCCTGGCCGGGGAAGGCCGCCCGGGTGATCAGGCCCGAGGACGGCAGCGAGTCCTTGCCGGGGTCCTCGGCGTAGACGCGAGCCTCCACGGCATGCCCGGCGGGCGTCCACTCCCGCTCGAACACCGCGTCCTCGACCCAGCCGTCGCGGGCCAGGACGAGCATCAGTTCGACGAGGTCGACGCCGTACGCCTCCTCGGTCACCGGGTGCTCGACCTGGAGACGGGTGTTGACCTCCAGGAAGGCGGCCTCCTCGCGCAGGGGGTCGTAGACGAACTCCACGGTCCCCGCGCCCCGGTAGCCGACCGAGGCGAGCAGCCGCCGCGAGGACTCGTGCAGCATTGCCCGCACATGAGGAGGCAGGGCCGGGGCCGGGGCCTCCTCGACGACCTTCTGGTTGCGGCGCTGCAACGAGCAGTCCCGGTCGCCGAAGACGGCGATCCGGCCGGTGCCGTCGCCGAAGACCTGCACCTCGACATGGCGGGCGGGGCGCACGAGGCGCTCCAGGAACACCCCGGCGGACCCGAAGTTGGACTCCGCGAGCGCCGCGACGCGGGCGAATGCCTCACGCACCTCGTCGGCGGTGGCGCAGGCCTGCATGCCGATGCCGCCGCCACCGCCGGTGGCCTTGACCATCACGGGCAGCCCGATCGCCCCGGCCGCGGTGACGGCCTCCTCGGCGCTTGCCAGCAGTTCCGTCCCGGCCAGCAGCGGCACTCCGGCGGCCTTGGCCAAGGCGCGTGCGGTGTGCTTCTCACCGAAGGCGGTGATCTGGTCGGCGGTCGGTCCCGCGAAACGCAGACCGGCCTCCTCGACGGCACGGGCGAAGACGGTGTTCTCGGAGAGGAAGCCGTAGCCTGGGTGGATGATGCCCGCGCCCTGGGCGAGCGCGGCCTCGATGATCGCCTCGCCGCGCAGATACGACGCGCGGGCGGGCGCAGGACCGAGGCGGACCGCGTGGTCGGCCTCGCGGACGTGCGGGGCGGCCCGGTCGGCGTCGGAGAAGACGGCGACGGTGCCCAAGCCCATCTTCCGGGCGGTGCGGATCACACGGCGGGCTATCTCACCGCGGTTGGCGACGAGAACGGCGGTGGGGCGGATCACGCGCCCTCCTTCGCGGTGCGGGCGGCGTGCGCGGACCGTGAGTCATCGGCGACCGGTGCCGGCTCCACGACGATCATCCGCAGCGGAGTGGGGTTGAAGTCGTTGCACGGGTTGTTCATCTGCGGGCAGTTGGACACCATCACCAGCGCATCCGTCTCGGCGCGCACCGCAACCCGACGGCCCGGCGCCGACATGCCGTCCACGATGCCCAGCGCGCCGTCCGCCTCGACGGGCACGTTCATGAACCAGTTGAGGTTGGAGACGATGTCCCGCACCCCGAGGCCACGCCGAAGGGCCTCGGCGAGGAAGTTCTCACGGCAGCCGTGCTGGAACATCACATGATGGCCGTAGCGCAGGGTGTTGGACTCCTTGCCGCACGCGCCGCCGATGGTGTCCTGGCGGTCGACCTCGTTGGCGACGACGGTCATCAACGGGCGGCCCTCGCTGCTGCGCAGCACGGTGCCGGTGCGCACATAGGCGTTGCCCTGCCAGGCCAGGGTGTCGGGGACGCTGTAGCGCTCCTCGGGATCGTCGGCGTTGTAGAGCAGACAGTCGGCCGACTGGTTGCCGCCGACGTCGACGATCGTCAGGACGTGCCCCGTCCGCACCACCGCCGACCAGGGCGCGTTGGGGGCCACCGTCTCGTCCAGGACGACTTTGCCCTCGACCAGGCTCGCACCCCAGTCCAGGGGGGAGCCCTCCGCATGCACGGCGCCCACGGGGACGGTGGAGGCGACCGTGCCGCCGCCGGCGGCGGTCGGGCAGCTGACGGGCGTGGTCTCGGTCCGTGTGGTCGCCATGTCACAGCCCCCGGGCTTCGCAGTAGTCGACGGTGTTGAGGTACGCCCGGTGCAGTTCCGGAGTCGCCGTGAACCGCCGCTCGCCGGGGCCGGTCGGGGCACCACGCCAGGCGTGCACCCGCAGTGGGCCGACTACATAGCCGGGACGAGGATCCAGTGGGTGGGCGACATTCGCGACCAGCACCAGCAGGGGCATCTCCGCGACGAGTTCGACATGCGTGCCCGCCCCCGCGCTGCCCTGCCAGGTCAGGGTGCCGTCCGGTTCGACGCGCACGCCCTGGAAAAAGGAGAGACTGGGCGGCAGGTCGCGCCGGGTCAGACCGTGCTTGGCGGCCGCCTTGAGGAAGAGCCCGCGGCCGGACGGCGACGGCCCCTCGGGGCGGGCGTCACCGTACTTGCGCTCGTTCCAGGCGTCGGTGGTGGTGCCGCAGAAGGCGTCGTGCCGGCCGGAGGAATCACCGCTGACCACGGCCAGGACCCGGCCGTCGCCGGAGAGCAGCGGATGGTCCTGGCCCGGATACGCCTGCCACGGCACCTTCTGGGTGTCGGCGACGTTGAGCCGCTCCACCGGCTCCAGGGCGTTGAAGAGCAGCAGGTGGGCGCAGGCGTCACCGCCCGGGTCGTCGAAACGCAGCCGCGTGCCGCGGGCAAGGACCTTGTGCGTGTAGCCGCCGGGCGCCACCGTCTCCGCCCACACCAGGGCGGCCGCGTCCACCCCCGGCGGGCAGTACGGGCTGTCCGACGCCGGCAGGTACGGCATCCACGCGCCGACCTGCCCGCCCTGGGCGCGGGCGTCGTCACGGGCGCTTCGGACGCTGTCGGTCAGGTGCAGATCACGGGCGCGGGCGGGAGCCTGCCCGGTCGCGTAGCGGCCGTGCTGCGGTACGGCCGTCGAGCTCTCGGTGGTGGTCATGGATGTCCCGTCGTCGCTTCGTCGGTACGTCATCGATGCGTCCCCTCGCGTCACACGGGCCCTCAGGCGGGCTCCGCGACGGCCTGCGTGTCCAGGGGCGGCTCGATGTGCGTGTGCGGTACGTGCCTCAGCTCGATACGGCGGTGCAGCCGGCGGGCGAGGAAGTAACCGGCACCGGCGGCGAGGCTGAGCCCGATGAACAGCGGGGCGCTCCACCGCAGCCACCAGGTGCCGCCGGTGAGGTCGTAGATCTCCGCACGGGGCCAGATCAGATTGACCGTCATGCCGGCCTGGTAGAGCACGGCGAGCGTGTTGACCGCCACTCCCCCCCGGCCCAGCGAGAACAGAGGCCGGCCGGTCTCGTCGACGCCCGCCGGCAGCCCCCCGCTGCCCCTTCGCCGGATACGGGTGACCAGCAGGGGCACCGTCACGCCCAGATAGGCCAGGTACAGCAGGGCGATGCAGAGGCTGGACAGGGCGGTGAAGATCGCCGACTGGCGGATGTTGACCACGAGTGCGATCGCGGCGCCGACGCCCACCACGATCGACGTGATGATCGGCGTACCGGTGCGGGCCGAGACCTTGCCGAGGTGCCGGTGGAAGGGCAGGGCGCCTTCGCGCGCCATGGAGTACATCATCCGCGCCCCGGAGGTCTGCACGGCCAGGGTGCACGCGAACACCGCGACCGCCACGCAGCACAGCAGCAGGCGGCCCAGAACCCCGCCGAGCCGGTCGGTGAGCACCCAGGACAGACCACCGGCTGCCAGCTTTCCGTCGGTCAGGCCGCGCGCCGCCATCAGCCCCGACAGGATCAGCAAGGCGCCGCCGACACCCGAGGTGGTCAAGGCCCGCAGGATGGTCCGGGGAGTGGTTCGGCGCGGGCTGTGGGTCTCCTCCGCCAACTCGCCGGCCGAGTCGAAGCCGACCATCACGTACGCCGCCATCAGTGAGGACGCGAGGAAGGCCCCGAAGTAGCCGCCGTGGCCGGCCCAGCCGGTGGGGTGGGCCACCACCTGCGGACCCCGCTCGGGCAGGAAGAAGAGGATCAGCACCAGCGCGAGCACGCCGATGATCTCGACCGTGACGCCGAAGCTGGTGGCGGCGGCCATCTGGCGGATTCCCAGGATGTTCACCACCGTCGTGATCACCAGCAGAACGCATCCCAGCAGGACCGCGTTCTGTGCGCCGGTCGGGGAGGCGACCGACGGATCGGCACCCGGGCCGCCGACGATCTGGAAACCGGACCAGATACCGGGCAGCACCGCCTGCGCCGCGATCGCGGCCGCCGCGACCGTGAGTACCTGCCCGATGATCATGATCCAGCCGACGAACCAGCCCGTCGTGGTGCCGGTCAGTCGGCTCGACCACTGGTAGATCGCCCCGGATACGGGCCAGCGTGCGGCCAGTTCGGCGAAACACAGCGCGACGAGGAGTTGGCCTGCAAAGACCAGCGGCCAGGTCCAGAAGAACGCCGCGCCGCCGAGACCGAAGCCCAAGCCGAACAGCTGGAAGACGGTGGTGAGGATCGACACGAAGGAGAAGCCCGCGGCGAACGACGCGAAGCTGCCTACGCCGCGTCGGAGTTCCTGCGGGTAGCCGAAGTGGGCGTGGCCGGTCGTGCCACCGCCGCCAGGGTCCTGCGCAAGGGGGAGTTCGGGCCGGCCCATCGCCGCACCTCCGATCGGTCGACAGATACCTGTCGCTTGATAGGTATTGCGATCGTCGGCCGGACCGGTCTCACACCCGAGTCGGGGAAGTTAACTTCGTGTATCTGCGGACGCGCCTCGGGTATGACTGTGTGTCAGCACTTTGTCGGTGTCCCCGCAGCGGATTCTCCCGCGCGAGACACAGGACCAGTTCTCGGCGCCGGAGGGGCAGCGTCGCTGGGGTGCCGAAGAGGCTGACCAACCACTCGCCTCCTCGCCATCCCGTCGCCGAACAAGCAGGCCGGACACTGGGACTACGCCCACGTCCGGTTCACCAGCGCGGGCATGCACGAGCGCTGACGGGTGCCCGGGTCAGGCGGTGGTCGTCAGGCGGGGGAAGAAGACGCGAACGGGCAGCAGCAGCCGAAAGAGGTCTCAGAGGCCGAGTCTGCCTTGAGCGACGACGCCCAATGCCCAGACAGGGAGGCAGGATGAACCGAGACACATCAAGTTGATCCGAACGGGTGAAGATCGGTGGTCGAACGCTGACGATGCAAGCTGCCATGCCGATTCCTCGCGCTGGCTGGAACCGGCACGGCACTGCGGTGGGACTGTGCGGTCGGCTCCTGGGACGCTGCGCGATAGGTGCGCGGGCGGTCGGTGATCTGTTCGACGATGGCCGCCGTGCTCTACCTGCGCAAACTCGGCACCCGAGAACTGCTCGCCCAGCTCTTCGGAGCCAACGGCAGCACCCGCACCAGGGCCATTCGCCGAGTCCAGCGCCTCCTTGCCGACCACGGCTACACCATTACACCCTCGACAGCCAGGTCCGGACGCCCGCTGACGTCACCGCCCTCCTCACGAACGGCAGCCGCACAGGGATCAAAGCAGCATGTTGCTTCTCTGCGAGCCCTTACCACCGGGGCAGTACCGCAGAACGGTGCGTCAGCAAATGGAAGCAGTGCCGGGCAGTGCCCATCCGGTACGACAGCCGCGACTACGACTTCCATAGCACCCTCACTCCTCGCGGCCGGGGCTCTGCGAACCGGAGGAAGGAGATCGTCGTGGAGTCTCAGCGCTCCATGGGGCCGTGCACGTTCAGGCGCTCACGTTGCCTCACTGAGGTGGGGAGGGCGCAATGCGGCTCGATCGGTGCCGGGACGAGGCGGCCTATCGGAGACCGTGGCGGTCGAGGCGGTGGATGAGGCCGGGGCGGCGCTGGTAGTCCTCGCGCAGGCGGGCCAGGCGCTGGTGGAAGTCGGTGTGCTGTCGGGCGTGGGCGTAGGCGTCGCGCAGTTCCGCGAGGAGGCTGACGGCCTGGTCGTAGCAGCTGGTCTTCTTGGTGGCGATGTGCGCCTCGATCTGCTGCCAGACGGATTCGGCCTCGCCTGCGAGAGCGGTCAGATGCCGGGCGCGGGCGGTGGCCCGTTCGTGTTCGGCGCGCTGTTGGCGTTCGGTGCGCAGGGTGTGGGCGGCGTCCAGGAGGTGGGCGGCGGACCGGCGCCCGGGGACTGTGGTGGGGGCGTCGGCGCCGCGCAGGCGATGCAGGAGTTCTGTGTGCAGCCCAGGTTCCGGGCCGAGGGCGAGCCGCAGCAGCAGAGTGTCCTTCTCCTTCTGGGGCATTGCGGCGATCAGCGGGGCGAGTTCCTTCTTCGCAGGCTTGGTCAGCTTCTTGGATGCGGCGGAACCGGCCTGGGCCGCGACTGCCAGCAGGTCGTCGTCCACGCGCAGGAAATCCGCGAGCGCCCGCTGCGGGGCGGTCAGTTCGCCGAGCCCGGCCGGGACGGGCGGTTCGGGGCAGGTCCGGTACTCCTCTTCGTCGTCTTCGAGTTCCCAGGCGGCGAGCGCTGAGAGCCAGGCCAGATAGAGGGGGCGCAGGTCGCCGGTGGTGAGTTCGTCGCGTACGCCGATGAGGGCGGACAGCGAGTCGTCGGCGCCCTCGATCCAGTCGCCGCCCTCGTCCTCGCTGGTCAGGTCGAGTAGGAGGTGGGTGCGGGTGGTCCAGGCCTCGATGTGGTGGTCGAGACAGTACGGCCGCACCGCCGGCAGGGCCAAGGTCTGCTTGGGCAGGCGGAGCATCAGCCGGTGGGTGCCCCAATTGGTCGCGTACAGGTGGGCGTCGAAGTAGCGCTCGACCATTTTGCGCGGATTGGCGCTCAGGTCGCCCCAGTTGTAGGTGTTGGTGAAGCTGGTGGCGGTGATCCGGGCCCGGGTGGAGATGGCCCTCAGCTGCTCCTGTTCCTCGCGGCTGAGCGGCCGGTCGAGGGCCTGGAACTCGTAGTACTGGTACTCGCTCACACGGCGGACCCTATCGCCGCCGCGGGTGGGCTCGGGCGCGGATGGGCCACGGCAGCGGAGCCGACCGGAGGCAGCAATCAAACGCCATAGGGTGAGCCGAGGCGAGCCGTGACGGGGAGGAGCGGGCTGTGGCGGTGTGGACCGAGCGGGCGATGGAGCATGATGCAAGAACGGAGCTCGCGGCCGTGCTGCAGCTGGTTGCCGCGGGCAGGCTGCGGTGCGGCGACAAGACGAAGCGCCCCTCCGCGGCCACCCTCCGCGCACTGGGCGAGGTCCTCACCGGCAGTGACTTCTACGAGGGCGAGGCGGTCAGGGCATTCGCCTGGCCGCTGCTGCTCCAGGCTGGCGGTCTTGCCGAACTATCGGGCGGCCGACTGGAGTTGACCGCGCGGGGCCGCAAGGCGCTGGCCGCGCCCGCCCACGAGACGATCCGGCACCTGTGGCGGCGCTGGCTGAGCCACGGGGTACTGGACGAGTTCAGCCGCATCGAGGCAGTCAAGGGGCAGCGCGCGGCGAACGTCCTCAGCGCGGCCGGCCCGCGCCGCAAGGCGGTGGGTGCGGCGCTCGCCGAGTGCTGCCCGCCAGGAGAATGGATGGCGGTGGACGAGCTGTTCAAGGCGATGCGTACCGCAGGGCATGACCCGTACCTGGTCCGTTCCGAGCGGGCGCTGTGGACGCTGTACCTGGAGGACGCGCAGTACGGCAGCCTCGGCTACGACGGACACCACGACTGGCCGGTGCTGCAGGGCCGCTACACCCTGTGTGTGCTGTTCGAGTACGCGGCCACCCTCGGCCTCGTTGACGTCCAGTACATCGACCCGGACGGCGCCCGGGACGACTTCCGCCACATGTGGGGTGCCGACCGGCTTCAGCGGCTCAGCCGCTACGACGGGCTGCTCGCCATCCGGTTGAACCCGCTCGGGGCGTACGCGACGAGGAGCACCGACGCCTACCGACCGGGCCCGGAGCCCGCCGCCGGGGCGCGGAACCCGGTCAGGGTTCTGCCGAACTTTGACATTGTGGCACTAGACGGCCTGGCCCCCGCCGAGGCGCTGCTGCTCGACGCGTTCGCAACCCGGTCCACCGACCGTGTCTGGACGCTGTCCACCGCCTCCCTGCTGAAGGCCCTCCACGCGGGCCGAGGTCTGGAGGAGCTGCGCCGCTTTCTCGCCGAGACCAGCACAGGAGAGGAACTGCCGCAGACCGTCACGGCGTTGCTGGCCGACGCCGTCTCCCGCGCCGAGAAGGTACGGGATCTGGGTACGTGCCACCTGCTGGAGTGCGTGGACGAGGCGCAGGCCGTGGTGATCGCGAAGGACCGCAGGGCGGGCGCGCTGTGCTCCCGGATCGGCCCAAGGCATCTCATGGTGGCCCCCGGCGACCTGCCGGCCGTCCGCGCCGCGCTGCTGAAACTCGGTTGCGTACTGCCCGCCCGAACCTGAACGGCAGGTTCACGTCCAGGGTGCGGTCCGCGGGGCCTGGGCACGTTCTCGGAGCGCGGTGCGGGCGGCGACTCGGCCGGTGGGAGTGAGGGAGATCGTGGAGCGGCGGCGGTCACGGTATGCCAGGAAGCCGAGGGCCTCGCCGGGACGCAGCCACTGCCACAGGAAGTGGCGGGTGTCGTCGCGTCGTGGCGCGGAGCCGTCGGGGAGGGTGAACACCTCGACGGCCAGGGTGTGAACGGCGGCGGTGAGGTCGTCGAGCGTGAGTTTTCCGCCGAGCAGGGCCGCTGCGGCGGCTTCGGCGAGTTCGGCTCGGACACCGTCGCCGAACCACGCGCGGGCGGCCGCGGCCTGCAGCAGGGCCGGGTCGGCGAGGTGTTGTCGGCCGCGGGTGGTCCGGGCGAGCTTTCGGTGCCGCTTGGCGAGCAGCCGAGCCGCGCGGGCCAGTTCATGCAGTTCGGCGAGGCGAACGACGTCGTACTCGGTGCGCGGCACCATGCCCGGCAGATACCAGTCGTAGCGCTCGGCGGGCCTCGATGACCAGAGTCCGCGGCAGGTAGCCGGCCTGGGTCAGCGTCACCCCGTCGCCTACCGCCTCCAGTAGCCAGCGCAGGGGTTCGGCCGTGTCGGCGGCCGTCTCGGGCGCCACGCTCAGCAGGTCCATCACGGTGCCGCGCAGACGACGCCGGGCGTCGGGTGGGGCCTCGGCCCAGGTGCGGCGGCGCTCGCTGTGGACGGCATCGAGCGGGGTGCGTCCATCGTGCGCGGGACGCGGGGTTGTGAGCCAGCGCTCCACGTGCTCGATGCGTGCGGCGGCGTAGCCGCGGGTGCCGGGCACCAGTGCGCCGTCGTCCAGCGCCTGCTCCAGCAGCCGGGAGGCGTTGCTGCGGGCGACGGCCTCGTCGATGCCCATCACCGGCCCCCAGGTGAGCAGGTCGGTGTCCGGCGGGGTCACCGGGGAGGCGTCCACCGCCCGCCGGTAGGCGGCCCGCCCCTGATCAGGCGAGTGTTGCCATGCGGCGCGGATCTCGCGGGTGGCCTCCGAGGTGCAGACGGCCGCGGACCGGGCCGGCCGGCGTCCTGGAGAAGTTCGGCGAGGGCGGTGAGGATGTGCGGGTACTCGGCGGGCTCTGCCACCCACTTGACCGGCAGCTCGTACCAGCAGAACCGCTCCACGTCCTCCTGGGCGAGCGAGCCGGCTGGGCCGCCGTCCGGCAGGAGCCAACCGAGCAGCCGTCGTCGAACCCCAGGTCGTGGTCTGGTTGGTGAACGCTCCCCGCCGCTTGGTGCTCGGAGTGCGGACGCATACCTTGGCGTCCTTCTTGCTGATGTCCACTCCCGCGCAGCGTTCGTGCAGTACATCCACGGCCTTGTTCCCTCCCTCACCGCAAACCGCGTACGCCGTTCCGGGAGGGCCAGGGTGGAACAGGAATTCTGACGCCCGTGCTCACAGCAACACTCCACGGTTCCCGTGGACGGCCCCCATCACCACGCTGACCTGCGAGCTCACTGGCATCACAGAGGCATCGGTTTCGGCCGGAACGAACCCCTCCAGCATCCCGCACCGGCATCAGCCCACGTCAGGGCAGACAGAAGCACCCCCGGCGCGCGCCACGGCATTTACTACGCCCCCGGCGCGCACCGAAGGTGCGCTGAGTCGCTGACCTGCGCGGATTCGTTGTGCCGGCATCGTTGTACAGGAGGGCGAGCGCCCATGCTCGACCGTGGTTGTCCGCACTTACGGGCACGGATCGGGCACGCCCCTGCCGCACACCCGTCCTCGCCGTCCTCAGCCGCCTCGGTTCCTGACGGCGCGGCCGACACCTGGGACGCCCCGGGACGAGCCGCTGTTGGCCCCGTCCGACGCGAGACCGACCCACACGGTTGACACCCAGGCGTGCGCCGACCCCGTGGTCACCACCCTCAGGCCGGGACCGGCGAGGTTGCGGTGCTCGTCCTCGGGCCCAAGCATGGGCTCAGGAGAACAGCGACAGAGCACATCGGAGGGGAACGTCCCGGGAGGACATGAGAGCCATGCCGTTTCCTGCCCCCCGGTCCGTCGGCCGTCGCCGGACAAGGCGCACTCGACAGGCATGCGTGCGATCGGCATGACCGACGACGACCGGTCGCTGCGCTGTCTGGTCACCGGCGCCACCGGTTACATCGGCGGCAGGCTGGTGCCGGAGCTGCTGGCCGCCGGGCATTCCGTGCGCTGCCTGGCCCGATCTCCCGGCAAGCTGCGGGACCATCCGTGGGCTGAGCAGGCGGAGACCGTGCGCGGGGACGTGACGGACGAGGGGGCCGTGCGCGCGGCCATGCAGAGCATCGACGTCGCGTACTACCTGGTGCACGCGCTGGGCACCGGCCGGGGCTTCGAGGAGACGGACCGGCGAGCGGCCAGGATCTTCGGTGAGCAGGCGCGTGCCGCCGGAATCCGTCGGATCGTCTACCTCGGCGGTCTGAGCCCTTCCGGAGTACCCGAGCACGCACTCTCACCCCATCTGCGGTCCCGGGCCGAGGTGGGCCGCATCCTCCTGGCCTCGGGCGTGCCCACCGCCGTACTGCGGGCAGCCGTGATCATCGGGTCGGGTTCGGCCTCGTTCGAGATGCTGCGGTATCTGACCGAGCGGCTGCCTTTGATGGTGACCCCGAGCTGGGTGCGCACCCGCATCCAGCCCATCGCCGTCCGCGACGTGCTGCGCTTCCTCGTGGGATGCGCGAGGCTGCCCTACGACGTGAACCGCGCCTTCGACATCGGCGGACCGGACATCGTCACGTACGAGGAGATGATGGGGCGGTACGCCGTCGTCGCCGGGCTACCGAAACGCGTCGTCGTCCCCGTTCCGCTGCTCACACCCCGACTGTCCAGTCTCTGGGTCGGTCTGGTCACCCCGGTGCCGGGCGCCCTCGCGCGCCCGCTGGTCGAGTCGCTGAAGCACGAGGTGATCTGCGCCGAGCGGGACATCGTCCGTTACGTGCCGGACCCGCCGGAGGGACCGGTCTCCCTCGACCGGGCGATCCGGCTGGCTCTCAGGCGCGTGCAGGACGCGGAGGTCGCCACCAGATGGTCCTCGGCCTCAACTCCCCTCGCCCCCAGCGACCCGCTGCCCACCGACCCCGACTGGGCGGGCGGGAGCCTCTACACGGATCGCCGCGAGCGCACGGTCGCGGCGTCGCCGCAGGCGCTGTGGCGGGTGGTGGAGGCGATCGGCGGCGAGAACGGCTGGTATTCCTCGCCGCTGGCCTGGTCCCTGCGGGGCTGGCTGGACACCCTCGTGGGCGGTGTCGGTCTGCGCCGGGGCCGCCGGGACGCGACCCGGCTGCGGGTCGGCGACAGCCTGGACTTCTGGCGCGTGGAGGAGATCGAGCCGGGCCGGCTGCTCCGGCTGCGCGCGGAGATGCGGCTGCCTGGCCTGGCCTGGCTGGAGATGGCCGTCGACCGGGACCCACAGGGACGCACGGTGTACCGGCAGCGGGCCCTGTTTCACCCGCACGGCCTGGCCGGGCACGCCTACTGGTGGGGCGTGGCCCCCTTCCACGCCGCGGTCTTCGGCGGCATGGCCCGCAACATCGCCGCCGCGGCCGAATCGGCCGCCCCCGAACCGGCTCGCACTCACTGAGGGGCTCGAGGAACCGTGCGCGTCTGGGTCGCCCTGTTCACCGCCGACCTGCGGGTGCACGACAACCCGGTCCTCCAGGCCGCGCTGAAGGATGCCGAACGTGTGGTCCCGCTCTTCGTCGTCGACACCGGCATCCGCCGCACCGGCTTCGCCGGACCCAACCGCGCGGCGTTCCTCGCCGACAGCCTTGCCGACCTCGACATGACCCTGAGGACTCGGGGCGGCCGGCTGGTGGCGCGCGTCGGCGACGTGGTCGAGGAGACCTGCCAGGTGGCGGCGGAGACCGGGGCCACCGTGGTGCACATCGCGGGCGGGGTGAGCCGCTACGCGGTACGGCGCGAGGACCGGCTGCGCGCGGAGCTGGCCGGCGACCGACGGGAACTACGTGTCCACGACGCCTCGTTGACGGTCGTACCGCCGGGGGGACTGACACCGGCGGGCAAGAGCCACTTCGCCGTCTTCACCCCGTACTTCCGCCGATGGGAGAGCTTCTCCGTGCGCGGCGTCCTGCCCGCACCGGACGTCGTACGGCTACCGGACGCGGGCTCGGCCGGCCTTCCTCGCGCAGAGTCCCTCACGTCGGGTTCCACCTCGCCGGGCCTGCCCGCCGGCGGGGAATCCGAGGCCCGTCGCAGGCTGCGGTCATGGCTGGCGGGCCCGCTGTCCGCGTACGCCGACCGGCACGACGACCTGGCCGCCGACGCGACCTCCCGGCTCTCCTGCGGGTGCCGATAAATCGTCCGGCCTGGTCACGCGGCATGGTGGTACTCGTGGAGGGTTCCGCCGAGTCGGTTTCGTCGGCGGATCTCCAGGTGTCTGGTGTTCCCCGGTTCGCTGATCGGGTGGGGGAGTGGGCGAAGGGGAGCGGCTTGGCCCAGGGCTCGGTGCGGGCGGTGTCCGTTGTAGAAGGTCTCGAACTCGCGGAGCACGTGGAGGAGGTGCCTGGGGTTCCAGATCAGGGTGCGGTCCAGGAGTTCGCGCCGGCAGGTCTGTATCCAGCGCTCCATGATGAAGTTCATCCGCGGTATTTGGATGCCGGTGGTGATGACCTTCGGCCCGGTGTCGGCCATGAGGGCGTCGAAGGTGGCGGTGAACTTCGAGTCTCGGTCGCGGATCAAGAATCTGGCCCGGCTGCCGGCGTCCTCCAGGTCCATGAGGAGGGTGCGCCCGAGCTGCACGATCCAGTTGGCGGTCGGGTGCGCGGTGGCACCGAGGATCGGTCCTCGTTGTGTTTTCGTAGGTGATCGTGATGCCCAGGGCCTCGTAGAGAGGCTCTTTCTTCTCGGCGTCGGCGGCTTGGATACGTTGTGCGATGTTTCCGAGTCTGTCAGTGATCTCCCGAATCTGGTCGGCCGTGAGGGGTGGTTCCTTCTTCCGGGTGACGGTGGGCAGTGCGTCGAGCTTCTTCTGCGCCGCTTCTTTGTCACGTTGCGCATCGTTGATCCACTGGGTGACGACGGCTGGGTCGGCTCCGGAGTCGAGGGCGGCCTGATAGCGGACAAGACGCCGCTCGCATTCCTTGATCGCTTGGCGGGCTTGGGCCTGCTCGGGTGTTTGGGGCTGCGCCGCGCTTGTCGCGATGCTGGCCTGGCTGAGTGCAGTGATCGTGGCGGTGAGCCGCTTTGTGACGAAGGCGCGGGCGATCCGTGCATCCAGTGCCCGGCACACGATGTCTTCGCGCAGGTTGATGGTGCGGGGGTGGTCGAGCCCGGGGTATAGCGCTGCTTCCTGTTCCTTGTACTCGCATCGGTAGTAGACGCGGTCACGGATCGAAGAGGGCTGCATCTTCCGTCCGCACAGAGTGCACTTCACCCGTCCTCGCAGGACGTAGGGCCGCCGGCCGCTTCGCCGGTTGGGCCGTTCCTGCCGTTGGTAGGCGCGTGCGCGCTGCCTGCGGGCGCGCTGGGCGGCTTCGAAGAGTTCGGTGGTGATGAGCGGGTCGTGTGCGGGGTCGTTGGACCAGATCCATTCATCGCTGGGGTTGTGGGTCATGGTGGTGCGGTGGTCGAGGGCGACGTCGTCGATGTCGAGGAGGCGTTCTTCCTTGCGTTGTTTGTTCCAGACCTCGTGGCCGGTGTAGCGGGGGTAGGGGCGATCATGGTTTGAAGGAGCTGCAGAGGGCGGCGGCGACGGGCCCGGTCACCTCGGGTGGTTCCTGGGGGAGGTCTACGTGGATGCTCCTAGGGATGTCCGTGATCGAGTGCCGCTCGGGTGGGGCTGGGGGAATGCGCCGTCGGGCGCTGGGGCCGGAGTACTCGTTGGTGCTGGCACATCCCCTATAGAAATGCCGCACCGCTGAATTGTCGTCCTGTGTCGACCGGGGCCCTTGTGGAACGGGCTCGGTGGCTGAATCCGCGCCGAGGGCGATGCGCACATAGAGGGCCAGGTGAGACCACATGGCCCAGGACGGGAATGGGTGGAGTTCCGGTTCAACGTTTAGTGGCGGCCGTAGAATCAGCGTGACGATCTGGCAAATATGCAGGTCAGGAGGGGTCGGGCCCATTCGGGGTCGGCCCCGTCGTCGTACCCCCTGCTGGATCGGTGCTGGATAGAGCTGACGTGCTGTCAGAAGGTGGGGTGGGTGTCCGGCTACGGATTCCGTTGCCAACGGGGTGCTGTGGGCCGTCGTCGGCGGTGTCGGTGCCGGGTGGGTGTGCGCTGGTGCCGTTGCCTATCGACGTCGGATGGAGGCCGGGACGGGGCCGTCGCGGCCGATTGGCGGCAGATGGGGAGGCGCCGATGGTTGTGGCCCAGGTTCGAGTCTCTGGCGGGGCACCAGGCAGATGGGAATGGGGGCGGGCGGTGGTCTCCGGGATCACGGATCACCGTGGGGCCCCACTCTGTACCTCTGAAGTGGCCCGGCCCGTTGCCGCAGCTTCGAGTCCTGCGCGAGAGCCGCCGAAGGGAGGTCCGGGCAGAGGAGGGGCACTCGTTGTGGGCGTCCCCACCTGGTCCGCGCGACCAGGTGGGGCACACACGCCACGGTCGTCAGCGCCCGGTGGCGGTGCGGGCGCTGGTCAGGGCGGCGAGCGGGTCGGGTTGGGCGGGGGCGCAGGGCCACCAGTCGGTGCGGCCCGCGAGGTTTCGCGGGCGTAGGGGTGCCAGCGGCCGTCGGGGCCGCAGCGGAGCTGGATGCCCTCGGTGTTCAGGGTCAGGCGGTTGCGCCAGGTCCTGACGGGCACCGGCTTGTCGGACTCGTCGAGCGCGGTGCGGGTGGCGGCCGGGGCGGGGGGTGAGCGGCGATGCTGCTTCTGGAGGAATCGGGTCAGGAGGCCGATCCGTCGAGGCCGAGGCGGATCACGGCGAGTGCCTCGGCGATCTCGACGGTCATCTCGTCCTCGGGGCCGAAGACCATGCACATGTCCTGGTGGAGCGGTTCGAGGACCTGCCGGGCTTCGACGGCCCGGCCCTGGGCGAGTAGCAGCATCCCGATGTTGTGCCGTAGCTCCACGGCTTCCTCGCTCACGTCGCTGTCGACGGCCCGTACGACGTTCAGCACGCCCTGGAGCGCGGCGAGCGCGTCGGTGACCTGGCCGAGTTCGGCGCGGCACCGGGCCGCCTGGGCGCGGCAGGCGCGGGCCTGCTCGCCGGTGGGTCCGGCGATGCGGGCGTACGCGTCGGCGAGGGCGTCGAACTCGGGGAGAGCGGCCCGGTAATCGCCGCCGAGGAGGCGGATCGCCGCTCGCTGCCGGCGCAGCGCCAGGACCTGCTTGCTCTCGGAGCCGAGGGCGAGGGCCGCGCGTTCGATGACGTCGCCGAGCACCTCGGCGGCCTGCGCGAACCGCTCCTCCTCCAGCAGGGCGTCGGAGTGGGCGTACGCCTCCTTGATGTCCTCGCGCAGCCGGGCGGGGACGGGCACCGGCTGGGCCCCCGGGAGGACGGCTGTCGGCGCCGAACCACCGGGCTGAGGGGCCTGGGCGCGGGCGCGGGGCGCGAAGGGGTGACGGAACACGCCCGTCGGGTCGGGCGCGCCGACCGGCCCGGCGTCGGCTGCGCCGGGCTCTCGGCCCGGCGGCGGGAGGAACGGCAGCAGCCGCGCGTACACCTCCTGCGTGTCGGCGGGCCGCGCCTCGGGCGCCTTGCGCAGCAGGTGCAGGACCAGCTCCTCCAGCGCCTCGGGGACGTCGGGCCGCAGCTGTCGCAGCGGGGTGGGAGCGGCGTTGACGTGCTGGTACATCAGCAGGTACTCGCTCTCCGCCTCGAACGCGAGGCGCCCGCTGAGGAGTTCGTGCAGCACACAGCCCAGCGCGTACAGGTCGGTCTGAGGGGTGATGCGTCCGCCGCGGACCTGCTCGGGCGACATGTACTGGTGGGTGCCGATGGGGCTGCCGGTGGCGGTCAGCTTGGTGACGTCGGTGCGCAGGATCGCCGCGATGCCGAAGTCGAGGACCTTCACGGTGCCGTCGCGTGCGACGAGGATGTTGCCCGGCTTGAGGTCCCGGTGGATGACCGGCACGTCGTGCGCGTACGACAGCACGGTCGCGACCTGCGCGGCGACGGCGGCCGCCCAGCTGACCGGCAGCGGCCGGCCGGGGTCGAGGTAGGCGGACAGCGGTACGCCGTCGACGAGCTCCATCACCAGGAACAGCCGCTCGTACGACGCGTCGAGCACCGCGTCGTACACCTGCGGCACGCCGGGGTGCTGGATGCGCGCGGTGATACGGGCCTCGCGGCGGAAGCGCTTGGCGAACTCCTCGGCCAGCTGCGGGGAGGTGACCGACGCCTGCCGGATGAGCTTCACGGCGACGGGCCGGTCGAGCACGGCGTCGTAGCCGCGCCACACGTCGCCCATGCCGCCGTGGCTGAGCTCCTCCAGGAGTTCGTAACGGTCGGAGATCGCCTCCTGCGGCACCTTGCCCCCGGTGTGCGTGATGAGCAGTCACTGTCAGGGGTCAAGTGTGACCGCTGCGTCGATCCGCCGTCCAGGGCTCGCGGTGCTACATGGGCAGGGCCGCGGCGGTGGACGGCGGGCAGGAGGGTGCGGCGGCCGGTCGGCCTGCCGCCGGCGGCAGGACGTACTCCGCCCAGACCGTCTTGCCGGGACCGTCCCGGCGCGCGTGCCAGTCCCAGCGGTCGGCGAGGTGCTCCACCAGGAGCAGGCCGCGGCCGGTGTCGCGGAGGTCCGTGGGTGTCGCCACGACCGGTACGCCTTCGGTGCGGGTGTCGGTGACCGCGATCCGTACGGTCGTGGCGTCGCGGGCCAACGCGAGGTGGAAGTCGCGGCCGGGGACCCGGCCGTGCCGGACGGCGTTGGCGGCGAGCTCGGCGACGATCAGCGTCAGCGCGTGGTGCGTCTCGCAGTCGTAGGGGATGCCCCACGCGTCGAGCCGCTGCCCGGCAAGACGCCGGGCGAGCCGCGCGCCGCGCGGGGTGGAGCTGAACCGCATCGCGAAGTGGCCTGTGGGGTTGGTGGGCCGGGGGAGGGGGTCGGGGGCAGCGGTCTCACTGTTCATGCCCTCAACGCTCCCGGCGGTGGCGTAGCGTGACCAGTGGTGACGCGCCGTCGCGTGCCGGTTGTACGCGACGGGGCGGGAGGTGTACGAGGCGCGCCGCGTGACCGGCTCGGGGCGGGCGCGTTGGGCCGGGGAACGGGGCCGGGGAGGCGGTGGAGCCGATGGAGTCGGTGGAGCGGGGCGAGGCCGAGGGTGCGCGGGATGACGCCGGGCCGAGGCCGGAGGACGAGCCGGGATCGGGCGTGGTGACGGCGTTCGGGCGGCAGTTGAAGTTGCTGCGGGTACGGGCGGGCCTGGAACGGCCGGAGTTCGGGAAGCTCACGGGCTACGCGGCCCAGTCGATCGCGTCATTCGAGCAGGGGCGGCGGATTCCCCCGCCGAGGTTCATCGACCGCGCGGACGAGGTGCTGGACGCCGGAGGCGTCCTCAAGGCGCTGAAGGAGGAGGTGGGGCGGGCACAGTATCCGGCGTTCTTCCGGGACATGGCGCGGTTGGAGGCGGGCGCGGTCGGCCTGTGCGTGTACGCGACGCATGCGGTGCCGGGCCTGTTGCAGACAGAGGAGTATGCGAGGGCCGTTTTCCGCATGCAGCGCCCGCTACTTGATGACGATGTCATTGAACAGCGTCTGGCGGCTCGGACGGTGCGGCAAGACATCTTCACTCGTCGACCAGCACCGCTGCTGAGCTTCGTCATCGAGGAAGTTGTGCTGCGCAAGCCAATCGGTGGATGGGCGGCACTCCGAGGGCAGTTGGAGCAGATTCTGCTCGTAGGGCAGAACCGCAACGTGGAGATTCAGGTGATGCCGACTGAGCGAGAAGACCATGCAGGGCTGGGCGGCCCCTTCAATCTGATCGACACTGCCGAAGGGCGACGCATCGCGTACACCGAGGTACAGGACGACAGCCGCCTGTACACCAGTGCGGGAAAGATCCGTGAGCTTGAAGCCCGATATGGCATCCTCCGGTCACAGGCGCTCACCCCCTGTGAGTCGCTGGCCTTCATCGAGGAACTGCTGGGAGAGAGATGAGTGTTCAGCACACCGAGTCGACCGTGCCGGTGTCGGCCTGGTTCACGAGTAGCTACAGCAGCGGCGGGGGTGGCGAGTGCGTCGAGGTCGCAGCCGCCGTCGACGGCATACACATCCGTGACTCGAAGGTCCGCTCCGGACCGGTTCTGACGGTCGCCCCCGAGGCGTGGGCCGGGCTCGTCCGGCTGGCCGCCGACCAGACCCTCTGAGCCGTACCTTCGTAACCGGCGGGGCCCAGTCGCACAGGCGGCTGGGCCTCACGGGTTGCCCGGTCGGCTGCGGCAGAAAGACGCCCGCGCTACTTCACGTCTTTGGCCAGGACGGCGACGGCGACCCTGCCCACCACCCTCGTCAGGACGTAGTTGGTCGAGCCACTGAAAGCGACGCCTACGCCGGCGGGTATCGCCTTGGCCATCGCCTTCTGGGTGAAGGTGATGGACACCCGCTTGAACAACTGCTTGATCGTGACCAGGGCGGGCCCCCGCAGGTACTGGTAGACCAACTTCTCGGCGATCTTCATGACCGCTGCCTTGCCGCCCTTCGCCGCCATCTGTTCTGCCGAACTTGCCAACGCGAGCACGAAGGCGAGCTGCTTCTTGTCCTCATCGCCCAGCTCGGTCTCGTACACCTCGACCAGACACATGCACATGTCGACCTGGAGCTTGAGTGCTGCGGCAGCATCAGCGGCACCGCCGCCCAGGACTGCGACCGCCGTCCCGATCCCCGGAATCACGCTCGGAGCTGCGGTGGCCGCCCCAGTGACCGCCGAGAGTTTGGCGTACCGGCCTATGATCTTGGCGGCGATCCGGCGCTTGTCCTCCAGGCTTTCGGGCTTCCGCTTGAACTTGGCCTCGAAAGTCGCACGGTAACCGTCTACGAGCTTGGCGGCCGCCTGCGGTGTGATGACGATCGTCTCGACGGCCTTCTGGAGCCGAGACTCCTCGAGCTCGCCCGCCGCGTGGTTCATTCTTTCCCCTACAGATCCGTTGCACCTCACGCAGAGGACAACTTGCACAGCGCACAGGGTTGTACGCAGAAAGTGGGTGCTCAGTCGCACTGGCGGCCGGGCACCCACGTCTGAGGGCCGACCATGACCACCGGCCTTCTTGGCTCGTCGCAATCGAGGGTGTTGCTGGGGACCAAATCCGTCAACCGAGTCCCATGGCTGACGGTCGCCGCTCATCAACCTTCCTCGTGGCGTTACTCGTTGTCCCCGAACCAACGGAGCGCTCGCTCGGCAATCCCGCTGGAAAGCTTGCCCGTCGCCGATCTGGCCTGGCCGAGGGTCTCGCTACCGACGCGCCAGGCGGCATCGACGCCCTCTTCTCCTGCCTCGAGCACCTTGTCCATCGCCTCCGCGGCCGCGTCCGTCCATCGTCTCGCCTCCGAGGACTGGCGTCCGGACTCGATGCCGAGCCGTCCGTGGAAGTCATGGACACTGGCCGAGACACGGTTGCTCGACTGGACCACAGCCGGGGACGCGGCCGGGTTCAGCAGCACATTCGCGTTGGCCGAGTCGGCGGCCGCGTTCATCCGGGCCACCAGGCGCTCGGTGCTGAGCGTGATCCGCTCCAGCCGGTCCTGCCGGGCACCCTTCAGCCCACTGCGATGCCCGTCCAGCTCCTCCGGAGACGCGTCCAGCACCCGGTCGAGTTCGAGTACGGCGATCGCGTCCTGCAACTGGAAGCAGCGAGCCAGCACAGCGAGCCACTCCCGAACAATCGACTCGGCTTTCTCGGCCGTCGTGGCGAGATCACCGATGTCAGTCTCGCGCTCCATCTTCTCGGCGAGCGCGTCGAGTTGACGCAATGCATACGCCTGGGTCTCTGCGATCGTCGTCGGCGCGGTCTGCACCTTCGACCACATGATCTCGTCGACCCTGCCCCTCTTCTCCCGGATGGTCATGGTCTCCTCGATGACGAAGCCCACTCCGATCATCCGGGCCAACGCAGTGTCCTTCTGGGCGCGCAGCACGTCGTCGACCTTCTCGTCGATCGTGGCGAGATAGTCGGTGATCTCGGCCATGCTCTGTTGCATGGCTACCTGCGCCATGATCCCCGCGGCACCGGCAAGAATCGCCGGGTTGGTCAGAAGCGATCGGGGCGCCTTCACGACCTCGATGAACCCTCTGATCTGGCCCTTTGGTCCTTTGACCACGCCTGTGCTGAGACCCGTCTTCGAGCTCTTCCTCAGCCCGTACTTCTGGACACTCTGTGCCGACTCCCGCGTCAGCTTCACCCAGCGACCGGAGTTGGCGGCGATCTCCGAACCTGCCTGCGCGACTACGGCCCCGGTACCGACGGCGGGCTTGAGCCGTTCCAGTCCGAGGTCCTGGGACGCCAGTCCCTCCGAGACGAGGAAGCGATCGACATCCGTCGGATTCCCTATGACCGCCAGTCCGTCACCGTCACTGATCAGCTGAATCTCGTTGTCCATCGCCCGCTCCTGAAGTGGCTTCTCGTGGTCGAGGGGGAGGTAGAAGGCCGCGGCTGCCGGCACCAGCTCGTGAGCCTTCTTCTCCGCACGGCTACGGCGTGCGGAGCACAAGGGGTGCCCCGGCCGGCACGTTCAGCCGGGGCATACGAGTCGGACGTCAGTCGTCCAGGCCCTCCTCGCGGCGGATCATCCGCCAGGCGGCCTTGCGGGCGCTGCGGTCCAGGCTGGACTTGAAGCCCTTGTCGGGGCCGAAGTACTGGCGGCCCATGCCCGCGATGGTGTCGATGTGGTCGGCCATCTTGTCCGCGAAGACGTTGTCGAAGACGAGCCCGAAGTTGTACTCGTCGTTGACGACGGCCGCGGCCCGTACCTTGGGGTCGGCCTTGGCCTCCTCGAACGGGCGGATGACGTCCTGTTCGGTGAATTCGGTGCCGAAGCGTTCGTTGAACTTGTCGATCAGCTGGGAGAGCAGTGACTTCTCCGCTTCCTTGGCACCGCCCGAGCCGTCGCCGAAGCCCTTCATCGTCGTCGGCCCCTCGGAGGTGAGGGAGACGTCGTACTCGCCGGTCTTCTCCACCCGCATGTGGCTGAGGTCGATCTCGCCTATGTCCACGCCGCCGTCCGCGCGGCGCGGGAGCCGGTTGAGGAGGTAGCGGCCGTAGAGGTGCAGCCGCTCCAGCTCGGCGTCCCGGTAGGGGACGATCTGCGCGAGGAAGCCGTACTTCCTGACGTAGTCGTTGAGGTCGGCGCGGAAGCCCTCCGCCGTCTCCTGGTCGTCCTCGTCCTCGCTTTCGAGCAGAGCGGTGAAGCGGGCGACGGCGGGGGAGAGCAGCCGGTACAGCTCGGCGTGCAGCTTCTCCCACTTGGACTGTGAGCCTGCGGCTTTCTCCTTGGCGGCGAAGTACGCGGCGGCGAACTCGTCCATCTCCTGCCCGGACAGGATCGCCGCCTGCATGACCCGGCTCTGCGCGGTGTAGAGCAGGTTGGGGTCGGAGGGGAGGGTGTTCGCCTCCTCGAAGTACGGGCGGAAGGACTCCTGTATGTCGTCGGCGTCATTGACGAAGTCCAGTACCGCCAGGTCCGCCTGGGTCTTGCGCTCGGCGGTCCGGTTCAGCCGGGACAGAGTCTGGACGGCGGAGATGCCGGTCAGTGACTTGTTGACGTACATCGTCGTCAGCAGCGGCTGGTCGAACCCGGTCTGGTACTTCTCCGCCACGACCAGGATCCTGTATTCGCGCTGGCCCGCACCGCCGGCTCGGGCGGCCTTGTCGTCGGCACGCGTGTACGCGAACGCCTTCGGCAGCGCGCCCTCCGACAGTCCGCCGTTCTCCTTCGGCTCGGTGGTCTCCTCGCCGTCGATGGTGAGCGAGCCGGAGAAGGCGACGAGGACGCCCAGGTCGGGGTACTTGGTGTCGTAGTCCCGGTCCTTGATGTAGCTCTTGATCGCGCGCGCCATCTGCACGGCCGACTGCCGGGAGGCGGTCACCACCATCGACTTGGCCCGGCCGCCGAGGCGGCCCCGGCTGTGCGCCACGAAGTGCTCCACGATCACCTGGGCGTGCTGGGCGACCGTCGAATCATGGGTGAGCGCGTACCGGGCGAGCAGGGAGTTCGCCTTCGACGGGTCGACCTCCCGCTCGTCGGGGTTCTGGTTCACCAGCTTCCAGTACGTGTTGTACGTGACGTAGTTGCGCAGCGGGTCGAGGATGAACCCCTCCTCGATCGCCTGCCGCATGGAGTACGTGTGGAAGGGCCGGTAGGCCGCCTTGCCGTCGATGTCCTGGAGCGTGCCGAAGAGTTCGAGGGTCTTGGCCTTCGGCGTGGCGGTGAACGCGAAGTAGGAGAGGTTCGCGGCGCGGGAACGCTGCTCGGCCCTCTTCCTGAGCTGCTCGTCGAGGGTGGCGGCCTCGGCCTTGACCGTGGTCGCGCCGGCGTCGTCCGAGTCGGAGTCCAGGCCGAGGTCGCGCAGGGCGGACCGTACGGCGGTGGCGGCGTCGCCGGACTGCGAGGAGTGCGCCTCGTCCACGATGATCGCGAAGCGGCTGCCCTGGATCTCGGTGGGGTTGCGCTGGAGGTAGTCGAGTAGCGCCGGGAAGGAGTGCAGGGTGACGGTGACGATCTTCCCGGTGTCGCGGGAGAGGGCCTTGGCGAGTTGCTCGCCCTTCGCCCCGTGCTTCTCGTCGATCTTCACGACGAGGCCCGCGGTTTGCTCGAAGTTGCCGACCGTTTCCCGGAGCTGGGCGTCAAGGTTGCGGCGGTCGGTGATGACGATGACCTTGTCGAAGACCGGCACGCCCGGCTTGAGACCCTTGGCCACGGCCTCGGCGTCGAGCTCGCGGGGGTCGGTGGGTGTGTGCAGGTCGCTGAGGCGGTGGGCGAGCCAGCCGATGGTGTTCGACTTGCCCGAGCCGGCCGAGGCCATGACCAGATAGTCGTGTCCCGCGCCGTGCGTGGCGGCATGAGCGGTGAGCTTCTTGACCACGTCCCACTGGTGGAACCTGGGGAAGATCATCGTCTTCGTCGTGCCGCCGCCGGGCGTCTTGCTCTTGTGCAGGTGCACGAACCGCTGGAGCAGGTCCAGCCAGTTGTCCGGCTGCCAGACCTGCTCCCAAAGGTAGGAGGTCGCGTACGTGCCGTACGTGGTCGGGGCCGGGTTGCCTGCGCCGCCCGGCTGACCGGGGCCGTTGGAGCCGGTGTTGAACGGGAGGAAGCGGGTGTTCTTGCCCTTGAGCTGGGTGGCGACGAAGACCAGGTCCGGGTCGACGGCGAAGTTTGCGACGACGCGGCGCGTGAAGATCAGCTCGGTGGGGTCCCGGTCGGCGCGGTACTGCTCCTTGGCCTGCTCCACCCCCTGCTTGGTCAGCGGGTTCTTCAACTCGGCCGTGGCGACCGGGATCCCGTTGAGGAAGAGGGTGAGGTCGAGCCGGTTGCCCCAGTCGGCCTGCTTCGTCGCGTACTCGAGTTCACGGACGACGGTGAGGCGGTTGGCCCGGTAGCCGTCCAGCACGGAGTCGTGGGCGACGAGGTTCGGCTTGAAGTACGCGACGCGGATCAGGACACCCCGGTCCTTGACGCCGTTACGGAGGACGTCAAGGAGCCCGTTCGTGGCTATGGCCTGGTCCAGGCGACCGGCGAACCCGCGCTGCGCCTCGTTCGGGTCGCCGCCGTAGACAGTGAGCAGTTCGCTCCACTCGTCGGGCTGGGTCCCCCCGATGAAGGTGAACAACTCGTTGGTGTCCAGGCCGAGATCGGCCCGATAGTCCTGCGGGCGCGCCTCGCGCCAGCCGCGCTCGACCATGGCGGCGACGATGGCGTCACCGAAGGCGGACTCCGTGTGGATGGGGCTCATGGCTACGCGGTGACTCCGTCCGTTACGTTCCGTCCGCTGGCGGTGGATACGTCGAACTGGCCGGTTACGGCGGCGGTGATGAGGGCTTGGCGGCGTTCGGCGAGCAGTGCACCTCGCCTTTCAAGTTGTGACACCTGCGCCAGGGTGGATCTCTCAACATCCCGAAGTCGACTCGTGATCTGCAGCTGCATTGCCACATTTGGTGCAGGAATTCGCAACTGGCGGACCAGCTCTTGACTAAGGTTGGGCTGACCGGCACCAACGGCCTGGGCCACGATCCCATCCTTGTGCGCGCGAAACCAATAGTAGGCATACTCGGTCGAGATTCTTCCAACGGGAACTAGCGCGCAACACGCCTGATTAAGGCATGAATCCATGCCGAGAATGCCCACTCTTCCCTTTGTGGTACCCTGGCCGTACAAGGCCACGACAAGCGCTCCTGCTGGATGTACCTTCAAAGCAGAGAAGTCGAGCAGTGCTTTCTTTGTGACGCTCTTCTCGACCTGCCTAATCAAGCCATCTCTAACATCTGTACTGTTGACCCAAGGATAGGGGCCACCGAAGTATGAAGTATCACTCGACGTTGGCGTAGTGCCACTCGCGGTGCGAAATTCCTGGCTGACTTTGTGAAGCTGCCATCTATGATGCATCATTGGCATCCACGGAACACCGGTTTCTGTCGTGGGTCCCTGACCGACCGTCGTCTCCTGGCGCATGAACTCCTTGAATCGATACCCGAGGAGTTCTACTTGTCGCTGACTGCAGTGGCGCATCTCGTCGATGCGGGCGGTCTCGGCGTCGAGGAAGTCGGCGATGCGGCACTGCTCTACCGAATCAGGCACCCTGAACTCGATGTTCGCATACCGTTCTGCATTGAAGTTCTGGATCGTTGAGGCAACCGATTCGGAGCGAATTGTATGCTGGAATGGCTCGCTCCGGGCGACGTAGGCGAGGAAGCGAGGTTCCACACTCGACAGAGGGCGAAATCTCACCAGATATCCAGCAAATGTTGCGCCAGCGTCGGCGGCGCGAACGAGGTAGGACTGCCCGGGAGGAGTGCCGCTTCGAGAAAGAAGAAGGTCGCCTGCTTCGAGCGTGAATCGTGCCTCCGGTAGCCCGGATACGAAAACACCCTCTTCGGTAGTGGTTAGCGTGCCACTGCTGATATCCGTTGTCCGCAGCAGACGCACTCCCGTCTCAACATAGTTTTCGGCCGAGATGTTCAGTCCATATTGGCCGGCATCTACGCACAGGTTCTTCAGGCGAACTTTGCTCCAGAAAGTCACTTTGTGACCTCACCCAACAGCGCCTGGATCTCCGCCTCCAGCGACTGCAACTCCGCGTCGATCTCCGCCAGCGGCCTCGGCGGCTTGTACACGTAGAAGTGCCGCGTGAACGGGATCTCGTAGCCGATCTTCGTCTTCGTGTGGTCGATCCACGCGTCCGGGACGTGCGGCAGCACCTCGCGCTTGAGGTAGTCCTCAACGTCTTCACCGAGCGGAACGTTCTCGTAGTCCCGCAGGTCCAGGTCTGGCTCCGGCGCGCCCTTGACCTTCTGGACCTCGCCCTCCGGGTCCCGTACCCCGACAGCCTCTCGTACCGCCTTCGCGAACGGCGCTCCCGACGGCCACGTCAGGCCGGCCGCGACCACCGCGTCCTTGAGCGCGACGAACGCCTCGGACTTCGTCGTCCAGGACGAGCCGAGCAGCGTACGCACTGCCGCGACGAACTCCTCGCTCCGCTCCAGCTTGGCCACCGGCTTGGCCTCCGCCAGCGCGGCCAGGGTCTCCTCCGTGACCTCGAAGCGGAGCTTCAACGGCCGCTCCACGGTGATGCGCTGGTAGCCGAAGTCCTCGTTCCAGAAGACCTTGACCTTGCCGTGCAGAGCGTGCTCCGGGTCGCCCGCGACCTGCAGCGCCTCCGCGTACAGCCGGGTGATGTCGCCGATGTGGTCGGGACGGCCGTTCGTCCCGTCGCCGAGCTCCTTGCGCTTGTCGCCGAGCGACTTGCGCATCTTCTGCCACTGGTCGCGCGCGTCGAGCAGGACGACCTTGCCCTTGTGGTCGGCGTCCTTGCGGTTGGTGAGGATCCAGAAGTACGTGGAGATACCGGTGTTGTAGAAGAGCTGGTCCGGGAGGGCGACGATCGCCTCCAGCCAGTCGTTCTCCAGGATCCAGCGGCGGATGTTGGACTCGCCGGACTCGGCCGCGCCCGTGAACAGCGGGGAGCCGTTGAAGACGATGGCGATGCGGGAGCCGCCCCCGCCGTTGACGTCCACCGGCTTCATCTTCGAGATCATGTGCTGGAGAAAGAGCAGCGAGCCGTCGTTGATGCGCGGCAGGCCCGCGCCGAAGCGGCCGGCGTCGCCGAGCGACTTGTGCTCGTACTCGACCTCCTCCTTGACCTTCTTCCACTCCACGCCGAACGGCGGGTTGGCGAGGATGTAGTCGAACGTGCGGCGGGCGTGGCCGTCGTCGGAGAAGGAGTTGCCGAAGCGGATGTTCTCCGGGTCCTGGCCCTTGATCATGAGGTCGGACCGGCAGATCGCCCAGGACTCGGGGTTCAGCTCCTGCCCGTACACCTCGACCGTCGCGTCCGGGTTGAGGGCCTTGATGCGGTCGTCGGCGGCACTGAGCATGCCGCCCGTGCCGCAGGCCGGGTCCATGACCGTACGGACGACACCCGGCAGGCTGAGGGCGTCCGCGTCGGGCGCCACCAGCAGGTTGACCATCAGCTTGATGACCTCGCGCGGGGTGAAGTGCTCACCCGCGGTCTCGTTCGACTGCTCGGCGAAGCGGCGGATCAACTCCTCGAAGATGTAACCCATGTTGTGGTTGGGTACGACATCGGGATGCAGGTCGAGGTCGGTGAACCTGCCGATGACCCGGTAGAGGAGGTTCGCGCTGTCGAGCTTCCTGACCTGCTGGTTGAACTCGTACTTGTCGAGGACCTCGCGGGCGTTGTCGGAGAAGGCGCCGACGTAGATCTGCAGGTTCTTCGCCGCGTTCTGCGGGTCGGCCGCGATCTTCCGCAGCGTGAGGTCGCTCTTGTTGTAGAAGGAGTGGCCCGAGGCCCTGCGCAGGAAGTGGTCGGTGTCGATGTCCTGGCCCGCGAACCTGGCGAGGGTCTCGACGACCTTCTCGCGCGTCGGCTCCAGGACGCACTCCAGGCGGCGCAGCACGGTGAACGGCAGGATGACCTTGCCGTAGTCGGACTGCTTGTAGTCACCGCGCAGGAGGTCGGCGACGGACCAGGCGTGGTTCGCCAGCTCCGTGTGCTTGCTGCTGTTCAAGAGGTCCCGGCTTCCTTCCGATGAGCACCGTCCGGGCGTGGGACGGCAGGGATCCAGTGTGGTCGTGTGAGGTGGGACGCGTGGGGCGTTTCAGGCGGAACTGCTGTCCGGGCTGTCCGGTGGCAGGAGTACGCCGGCGGTGAGGCCGGTGGTGAGGGTGGCCGCGGTGTCGGCGGCGAGGTCGGCGGTTCGGCGGACGGCCGCGCGCAGTTCGTACACGCGGCGGAAGGCCTCCCCGTAGCGCCGCTGTTCCTCCAGCGGCAGCAGCGGTACGCGCAGGCGGCCCGGTGTGACGTGCACGAGGGTGCTGCCGGTGGACGCGGAGGCGATGTTGTCCTCGGCGCCGAGGAACCCGGCCAGGAACCACGGGTCGAGGCGGGCCGGGTCGGGGCGCAGGAGGTGGATGTGCGGACCGAGCAGGGCTCCGGCGTCCTGGTCGTCCGCGACCCGGGTCATCGCGGCCGCGTCGCCGCCGCTCGCGACGGCGCGTACGAGGACGTCACCGGCGGCTACGGGTTGCGCGGCGTCAGCGTGGATGTCAACGGCCCTGCTGGACGGGGGGTTTCCGGCGGAGACGTCCTGGGCGGTGAGGACCGGCCGCCCCGCGGTGGGGGTTGTGCCGCCCTTGGAGCCTCGTGTTCCGGACGTCGCCGCCCGCAGCACGGTCAGAGCCCCGCCGCGTGCCAGGTCGGAGACGGTCGCCGTACGCCACTCGCGGGCCGAGGCCCCGGACGGCTGCCACCCGCCGGACGCGGAGGCGGCCGCCAAGGCGGCTACCTGGTCGGCCAGTTGGCCGTGCAGGTCGTGGACGCGCCGGGACAGGGCGGCGGGGTCGATGTCGGCCGCGGTCGCCCGCACATGGCGGGCCGGGGTGACGTCGACGACGTCGTCGAGGAGGTCGACGAGCGGCACCGCGCGGGCGACGCCGGGCTCGTCGGCGTAGGTGTCGGGGGCGGTGGTGAACGCGGCCCACTGGCCGAGGACCCGCTCGGTCAGCCCCGCCCAGTCGAAGGAGGTGGCAGAGGCGGAAGAGGCAGAGGAGGCGGCGGAAGAGGAGGAGCCGGACCGGCGGGGGCGTGAGCCGCCACGGGTGCCGGTGCCGGTCGTGGCCGTGTCGGTGGCGGACGACGTTCCCGCGGCGCCGTCCCGCTGCTCGCCCTCCCCGTCGACGAACAGCACTGTCGTACGGTCCGTGCCTCCCGGCTCGGGGCGTTGGAACACCCAGATCTGCAGGCCGATGTGGAGCGGATACGCGGCACGTGCGGGAAGTGAGACGACGGCGCGCAGGGCCCCGCTGCGGATGAGTTCCGCGCGGATGCGGCGGCCGGAGGAGCGGAAGGCGAGTGCGGGCGGCAGCAGCATGACCGCGTGGCCGCCGGGCTCCAGGTGCGCGAGGGCGTGTTGTACCCAGGCCAGTTCGGATTCGAAGCGCGGTGGGAGCCCGTACGCCCACCTCGGGTCGTAGGCCAGCTCGTCGTGACCCCAGTCGCGGTCGGCGAACGGCGGGTTGCACAGGACGGCGTCCACGGTGACGTCGGGGAAGGCGTCGGCGCGCAGGCTGTCTCCGACGCGGATCGTCGTCTCGGCCTCGGGCGCGGCGAGCAGCAGCCGGACCGCGGTGCGCTGGCCCTGGACGGGGAGCGAGTCCTGCCCGAACAGTTCCTCTGCGCCCTGCCGGGCGGCGGCGGCGAGGAGCGTGCCGCTGCCGCAGGCGGGGTCGAGGACGCGGGACGCGCCGGCAGGCAGGAGCCGTGCCATGAGCAGGGCCAGGCCCTCCGGGGTCTGGTAGACGCCGCTGGCAGCGCCCTCGTCAAGTTCGCGTTCGGCGAGGACGTCGACGGCGGCCTGTGGCCCCGCCTCACGGATGCAACCCAGCAGCGCGCGGAGCACGCCCGCGTCGTCCGGACCGTAGCGGAACGGCTCGGCCTCGGGCACGGCAACCGGGAGCTCTCCCGCGGACTTTTCCGCTCGGGTGATCAGCTGGTCGTCGGACAGGGCGGCAAGTTCGGCCAGCTCCTGCGGTGTGCGGCGGGACGCGGCGGCCACCAGCGGGAACAGTCGCGCGGCCACCCCCGAGCCGGGTCCCAGCAACCGTAGCGCCGTACGCAACTCCTCGGTCGGCGAGGCGGTGGAGGTGTGCCCACGTGCCCGCAGCCAGGCCTGGACGGCCGGCAGGTCGTAGAGCGGACTGGTCTCCGTGCCCGCGCTCGGGGTCGGGAAGTCGTCGTGGCGGCGGCGCCAGTTGCTGACGGTGGCACGCGTGACCCCTGCGATGCGGGAGATCTCGGCGGCCGTCACGTGCGCGGAGGGCGCCGGCTGGGCTGGTGGCTGCTGGGGCATGGCGTGGGGTTCCGCACCTCTCGGGCCAGTCGGATGGTGGACGGTTAACACATTACAGCGGTCGTCAAGTCTGGCAAAGTGTTTGACGACGCTTTCAGTGTCATGCTTATCTGGTCCTGCTTCCGAGTGGAAGCGGCGGCCCGAGGTGCTCTGCTTTGTCCTCGCCGCGCACTCACAACAGGAGGAACCCAGATGACCAACCCGCCCCCGCAGCAGCCCGGCTTCCAGCAGCAGCCGGGCTACCCGCAGCAGCCGGCCTATCCGCAGCCTCCCTCGCCGCAGAAGAAGCGGTCCAAGGCCAAGCTGGGCTGTCTCGGGTGCGGTGGCATCCTGGCTGCCGCGATCGTCATCGGTGGTATCGCGGCCGCGGTGGGGTCCGGCTCGGGCGACTCCTCGTCCAGCGCCGCGAACTCCGCCGCGTCTGCCGGTTCCCCCAGAGCCACCGGTTCCCCCAGAGCCACCGGCTCCTCCAAGACCGCCGCGCCCCGGCAGTCCACCGTCGACGCCTTCAAGGCGTACGTGAAGGAGCACGAGTCCGCGACGACGCGGGAGGCCGCGGCCCACGTCACCAAGGTCCAGGGTGCCGACGAGAACAACGGCATCATGGATACGGCTGACATCTACACGGACTACACCGGGGACCTGGCCAGCGCGGACACCGGCAACGCCAAGCTGCTCGCCTCGGCCTTCGCGGACTTCCAGTCCAGTCGGGGGAAGGCCAGCAAGAACGGCCTTGTCACCGTCTACAACGCCGACGGCGACATCCTGAGCAACGGCAACTACTGATGTCGTAGCCGGAGCCCGCGCCGTCCGAACCTTCCTGTCGAGACCGGCAGTTCCCCCTGCCCCGGCACCGCCGCAGACCAGCCTCCGCCGGGAGATCCCAGCACGGCCGGCGGCCCGCCGAAGGCGGCAATGACGACAGAAGGCCATACGGAGGGTCGTTCCGGCTGGGCACAACACCCCAAATGCCTGTACCAGTTACCCCGCTCGTGACTTGGAAGGTCACCGTGACGATCCCCACGCACACCGAGCTGGTCCACCACTTCACCGAAGACTTCACCTCGCTGCAGGACGCCGTCCTCGCACGAATGAACGGGATCTGCGCTTCGGGGACTGCCGCGGCCCTGGAGCACTCCTCGCTTGCTGGTCCCAGCGCTATCGCTTTTGCCCACGCCGACGTCCTCGCCCGTGGGGACGTCCGGCGAGCCGAGCTCTCAGCCCAGCCTGCCGAGCGGCTGCGACCACTGCGCGAGCACGCGCGCAAGGTGCGCCGGGCGCGGTCCCAGGCGGACGCCGTCTGCAAGGAGCAGCGTGCCCGTCGAGTAGCCGATCTCTCCATGCCGGTGGAGAAGCTGAAGCGGCGTGTGGTGCGAGCGGCGTACCCGGAGCCCTACGCCCAGGCTCTGCGGAATGAGTTCCGTGACCGGGGACTGCCGGAGGGCACGCCGCAGGCGCCGGACAGCGACTTCACCCGGTGGGCCTGGAACAAAAAACGGCAGGCGAGGAACTGCGGGCGCGCTGGGATCAGCGGTGCATAATCCGAACCAGTCGGAATTCAACCGACATTGAAGCCCAGGGGGCTCCGTGGATCACGAACGGTTTGTCGAGGAACCCAACCAGGTACTGCACCCTGGGAAGTACCGCCGCGAGCGGTACAACGACACGAACGGCGCCGTCTACGAGACGACGCACTACGACGCCCACGGCAACGCCTTCACCCAGAACCACCAGCTCGGCCCGGCCGAACGATACGGGTACAACTACGTGGGAGGCGACGCACCCCGGGTGCCCCGCGCTCACGCCCAGCCGTGGGTTCAGCCAGCTGCCGGGGCTGCTGCGGCCGCCGCAGGCGCGGTCGGCGGGGCGGCGGCCTACTACGAGATTGCCGACAACCACGTGCAGGGCAACATGTCCAGCGAGGACGGCGAGGACAGCGGGGAGTTCGTTCTCTTCGTGCTGGTCACCGTGGCAGTGCTGGCGTTGGGCCCGCTGTTCCTCGGGGCGTGGATGGTGCGCCGCGCCGCAGCGGCCGGCAGGAGCCTCACGCACGGCAGGTTCGTGCTGTTGATGGAGGTTCCTTGGCTGGCGCTCCTGTGGGGCTGGCTGTTCGATGGAGGCGTGGCGGCCTGGATCGCGGCCGTGGGCACCGCTGGTGCGGTCGGCGTCTGGTACGGGCTGACGCTGCGGGACGAGGCGCGCCGGCGTCGTGGGGATGCTGAGCCGGCGTAGCCGCATCGCATCGCGCCCGGCCGACGTGGAGTCGGCCGTCTTCGCCTCTGAGTCGAATGGGTGACGGCCGACGTCGGCCGGACCAAAGACCAGCTACTCACCGCTTTTGGGCACCTTGGCGATACCCCACCGGCGCCCTCGCCGACTACCGCCGCTGCCCAGGCTGGTTAACGCACGCCGGACAGAAGACATCAAGCCCGCCCCCGGGATTTAACCACCGCGGGCGGGTGGCCCCGCGCTGCCCGCCCCTCCCACTCCCGCTTGCGAAAGGAACGATTGCCATGGGTCCACGAACGACCGGAGCGGCCCGGTGAAGCTGCTGCTCTTCTCCGATCTCCACCTGGACACGCCGTTCCGCTGGGCGGGGCGGAAGATGGCGAGGCAGCGTCGGCTGGCGCTGCGTCAGACGCTTGAGCGCGTCCGTGACCTGGCGGAATCGGAGAACGTCGACGCCCTGGTGTGCGCGGGCGACCTGTACGAACACGACCGGGTGTCGCCCGACACCGGGGCGTTCCTCCGCGAGGTGTTCGGCGCGCTGCATCCACGCCCGGTGTTCCTGGCCCCCGGCAACCACGACTGGTACGGGCCCAGCAGCCTGTACCGGCAGGTTGACTGGCCGTCGAACGTGCATGTCTTCGCCCAGTCGAGGCTGTCCGCGGTGGAGCTCACCGATGGCTTCACGCTGTGGGGCGCGGCCCATCAGGCGCCGGCCAACACCGACAACTTCCTCGACGGCTTCCAAGCCGAGCGCGGCGGGGTGAACCTGGCGCTCTTTCACGGCTCGGAGCAGTCGGAACTGCCCTATCAGGAGTCGGGGAAGATGCCGCACGCGCCCTTCCGGGCCAGTCAGATCCGCGAGGCGGGCCTGGACCACGCCCTGCTCGGCCACTTCCATCTGCCGAAGGACGCCGAGACCCACACCTACCCGGGCAACCCCGACCCGCTGGAGTTCGGCGAGACCGGAGAGCGCGCCGCGGTCATCGTCACCGTGGCCCCGGAAGGCACCGTGCAGCGGGCGCGGCACCGTGTCGCGCGCAGCGAGGTGCACGACGTAACCGTCCGACTGGACGGCATCCGGCACAGCGGGCAGGTGGGCGACCGCGTCGCGGAGGCCGTCGCCACTCTCTCCGGCATGGTCCGGGTGACGCTGGAGGGCGAGGTCGCCCCGGACGTCGACGTCCGCACGGACGGGCTTGACCGCGTCGCCCCGCACTTGGATGCGCTGGTGGCCAGGCTCGGGACCGTCCGTGCGGCCTACGACTTCACGGCACTGGCCGAGGAGGCCACCGTACGCGGCCAGTTCGTTCGGGACGTACAGGCGGCCGCCCATCTTGACGACGACACCCGCCGACGGGTCCTGGTCACCGGCCTGCGGGCCTTCGACGGCCGCACGGACGATCTGGAGGTGCGCTGATGCGCATAGAGAAGGTGACCGCTCATGCCTTCGGCCCCCTGGCAGGGGAGACTCTGGCCCTCGCCCCGGGGATGACGGTGGTCTGCGGCGAAAACGAGGCAGCGAAGTCCAGCTGGCACGCCGCCGTGTACGCCGCCCTGTGCGGCCGGCGCCGCGGCAGGGGCCGCCTGAACAAGGACGACCAGGAATTCTCCGACCTGCACCGCCCGTGGGACCGTCCGGAGGAGTGGGTGGTCTCTTCACGTCCACGTGCACCATGTGGCCGGGCCGTCGAGCAGTGATCGTCCGCAGCTCTCGGTTGGCCTTGCCGTTGGGGTCGATGAACTTCCGTCGACTCAGACCGAGGGCGGCCAGGTGGCGGGTGACCGTGCGGCGCGTGATCACCATCCCGTCGACGGCGAGCTGGTGGGCGATGCGAGTGGCCGACCACTTGTGGACACGCCGCATCTCCTCAATGCGTGTGACTACGTCGACTGGTGTCGCACTCGGCTGATGGTGCGGCGTCGAGCTTCGATCAACCAACCCGAGCTCGCCGTGTCGCCGGTGCCGGTGCACCCACTTCGACGCCGTTGCTCGGGAGATCCCCATCTCTGGGACGACATGCGCGATCGGACGAGTCTTGCAACGTTCGATCAATCGGCGGCGACCCTCCACGGACAATGGTGCGTTCGCGTGGGTCATGGTGTCGTCGAGGCCGTACGGGGCGCATGGTGCCGTGTGCCGGTGACGATGAGTGAGACGTTCTGCCCACCGAAGCCGAAGGAGTTGCTGAGCACGGCTTCCTGGGGGACGTCTCGTCGCTCTGCGACGACATCGAGATCGATGTCGGGATCGACGCCGGCCGCGGTGAGGTTGCGGGTCGGCGGGATGACGCCGTGCTCCACGCTGAGGACGGCGATGAGCGCTTCGATCGCGCCGGCGGCGCCAAAGAGATGACCGAGCGCTGCCTTGGGGGCTGTCACGGTGGCGCGGCCGAATACTTCCCCGATCGCGTGCGCCTCGGCGACGTCGCCGACCGGAGTTCCGGTGGCGTGGGCGTTGACGTGACTGATCTGCTCGGGAGCCAAACCGGCTTGCGCGAGGGCCTTCCGCATGGCCGAGATCTGACCGGAGCCGCCGGGAGCGGGTGCCGTGATGTGGTGGGCGTCGGCGGCGATGCCGGCGCCCGCGAGTACCGCGTGGACGCGCGCGCCTCGGGCGCTGGCGTGCTCGGCGCTTTCGAGCACCATGACAGCGGCGCCTTCACTGAGGACGAATCCGCTGCGGTCCGCGGCGAACGGCCGGGACGCTGACGCGGGTTCGTCGGTGTGCCGTGACAGTGCTTGTGCCTGGGTGAAGCCGGCGACGGTGATCGGGGTGATTGCGGCCTCGGTCCCGCCCGCGATGACGACGTCCGCCTCGCCGGCGCGGATGAGCCTGGCCCCAAGGGCGATCGCCTCGGCACCGGAAGAGCACGCCGAGACGGGCGTGTAGACCCCTGCCCGTGCACCGTATTCGATACTGATCAGCGCCGCCGCCGCATTGGGCATGAGCATCGGGACCGTGCGTGGCGAGACGCGCCGGGTCCCGGCCGCTTCCAGTACGTCGTCTTCCTTCAGCAGCGTCCGTACGCCACCGATGCCCGTGCCGATCGCCGATGCGAGCCGGTCCGGGTCCACTTCTGGGGCGCCGGCATCGGCCCAGGCTTCGGCCGCCGCGGCGAAGGCTGCCTGCTGTGAGCGGTCGAGCCGCCTGGCCTGCACCGGCAGCAGCGACTCGGCGGGGTCGATCGCCATCGTCCCCGCGACAGTGTCGGGAAGGCCGACGTCCTCGTGGCCGCGCAGGACGCCGCCGCGGATGCCGGACTCGCCGGCAAGCAGGGCCTCCCAGGTGGACACCACGTCTCCACCGAGTGGCGTGATCGCGCCGAGTCCGGTCACGACGACTTCAGTCCGGTGCATGCCCTTCAACCCTTTCTTGTATGCGATACAAGTGAACAGAGCTTTGTTGTATCACATACAATTTGGGTGTGGAGAAGAAGCGAACCGAAGCTCGATCAACGTCGGCTCGGTCGCGTGACCGCGGTCGCGCGACGAGGCGCCGGCTGATTGAGGCAACTGCACGGCTCTGCAAGGAGCGGCCCGGCGCTGAGGTGAGCGTCGCAGAGATCGCGAACGCGGCAGGCGTCTTCCCCAATCAGGTCACCTACTACTTCGGCTCCAAGGACTCGCTGCTCGTGCACGCCGCCTTTCTCGGCTTGCTGCACGACGCCCGACGGATAGAGCGCATCGGTCGCCAAGCCCCCGATGCGGCGGCATTTCGGCGCAACATCGCCCGCGCCGTACTGGCCATGCCCTCGCTCCCATCGGTCGCGCGAGCACTCGCCGCCGGGATCTCCAAGCCCGAACTCGCCCCCGTGGTCGACCAGCACCTCCAGTTGCTGTTCCGGCAATCCGAGCGTTTCGTGAGCCAGCTCATCGACGGTCGCGGCTGGAGGGCCCGTCGACCACTCGACGTGGAGGCCAGGACGTTCTGGAGCACCGCGCTCGGCGCAGTGCTACTCGTCCGCGCCGGGGCACACGGCACTGTCGCCGACCTCGACCTCGCCGGAGCATTGACCATCCACGACGACCCCGAGCGCGGCTAGCTCAGTCGAACGGGCCGGCGACCACGACGTGCGCGGTTCCCGTGCGACGGTGGTCTTGTCGCGGTCGGCATGTTCGCCGTCGCCGACGAACTCCACTGTTTCGGCTAGAGCAAGGCGTCAAGAACCTGCTTACCAGCAACAACCAGCCTCGGTCTTGTATGAGGTGCCGTCAGCTTGCTGACGGACCCTTTTGGGGTCGTTCAGAATGGAGATTTCTGCTTGCGGTCATGCTGGTGGCCCGGCTGTCGCGCGGGGAGGCGCCGGGTTCCACGGCTCCGGTCGTGGTGGGGCTGCTCGTAGGGACGGGACGCTGCTGGTCGGCCAGGGTTCGCCAGAGCTTCGAGCCGGTCGAGGGCGTCTGTGAGGACGCGGGTCCAGGGCCAGTGTTTGGCGAGGCGGAGGATGCGGCGGCGTCCGGTGGTGACTCGTTGGGCGGCGGTGGAGAACGGCCGCAGGCGGAGCCGTCGGGGTTCCCAGGGCCGGGCCGGGCCGGTCAGCGCCAGCATCGGCATCCGGGCCAGCAGGTCAAGCGCGATCCGGACGATCTCCAGCCAGATCCGGTTCTGTGCGGCTTGGTGCAGGGGGAGGTTGCGCAGGCCGGTGGCGCGGATGCGGTCCTCGGCGCGGGAACTTTCCGCGTTTTCGCTCAACCCTCGGACAGGCCACCTCGCGAAAGCGCGAGTCAGGGTTTCGGTGATGGGGCCGGGTCCGGGGCCGCCAGCACAGGAGTACGGCAGCCTTCCTGGTCCTCGGGGGCCGTTGCGCCCGACCGGCGTCCAGGCTTCGTTGAGGGCCACGAGTGCAGTCCGCCAGCCCGGCCGCATCCCACAGCCCGTACTGTCCACGGAACTTGATCGTTCAGAAGCAGATTGCGCGGACGCGAGTGCGGTCTCCTGCTGATCCTGTGCTCCGTCACCGAGGCAACCGGATCGGTGCAGACCGTGAGGTTGAATCTGCTGCACCACGATGTTCCGCGGGAGAGTGCCGTTCAGGATGCTGTCTCTCCGGACGGAGGTGTACGCGTGCCTGGCCGCGCCTGCAGAGGCGCTATTCGAGCTCACCGCCCAGTGCGCTGAACGGACGGGCCGATGAAGACGCTGTGCGGGCCGGCCCTGACCACGGAACGCCGCCGGGTACGGCGCTTTGTATGAGGGGCTGGACCATGGGCAGGTGCGCCGCCGCAACGACTGCCACACCTTGGACGGTCGCGACTCCATGGCCAGCTGCATCACCGCCCCAGGTCGGTTACGTTGATAAAGCACCTGGTCAGAGGGGGGTAACACGCCGTAACGCGCCGGGGACGCTCCATGACCGGTCTGACCGTCATCCTGCTGCTCGTGGTCCTGGCCACAGCCGTAGCGACCGGTGCCCGGCGCTGGAGCCTGCCCGCCCCCTCGCTCCTCGTAGTTGCCGGTATGGTCGTTGGGCTGATGCCCTGGGTTCCCGAGGTTCGCCTGCCGCCTCACGTGATCAACGTGCTGGTGCTGCCGCCATTGCTTTTCGCCTCGGCCGGGGAAATCTCCGTCCGCGACCTGCGCACCGTGTGGCGGCCTGTGACCGGCTTGGTCTTCGGCCTGGTCCTTGCCTCGGCGATCGCCGTCGGGTACGTCGCCCGGGCGATCACCCCGCTCACCGCCGCGACCGCGTTCATCCTCGGCTCTGTCCTGGCCAGCACCGACCCCGTGGCCGTTACCGCGCTCGGCCGGCGCCTGTCTCTCCCACCCCGGGTGCAGGCCATGGTGCAGGCGGAAAGCCTCTTCAACGACGCCACGTCCCTGGTCCTGTACAAGGTCGCCGTGGCCACCGCGGTTTCCAGCAGCGCCATCACCGTGCCCGGGACCGTCGAGCAGTTCCTGATCCTTGCAGGCGGAGGAGCCGTCATCGGCGCGGCGGTCGCCGGAGTGGTGACCCTCATCCGCAGACGGACCGAGGACCCCATGCTGGAGACCGTCATCGCCTTGGTCACTCCGTACGCCTCGTACGTCATCGCGGAGCAATCGCACACCTCCGGCGTGACCGCCGTCATCGTGTCCGGGGTCGTCCTCGGCAGCACAGGCCAGAAGCTCAGCAACGCCCCCATCCGCCTCCAGGTCCACGCCGTCTACGACACCGTGACCTTTCTGCTGGAGAGTGTCGTCTTCGCCCTCATCGGCCTCCAGCTTCCCTCCGCCGTCCGTCATCTCGCGCACGACGAGCACGGCTGGCCGCTGTGGGTGCCGGTGATCGCCTGCACTGTGCTGGCGATCCGCCTGCTGTGGATTTTTCCGCTGTCCGCCCTGATCCAGTACCGGCACAGGGAGGGCGACGGTCGCCTCTCCTGGCGCGTTCCGGCCGTCTTGTCCTGGGCAGGCACCCGAGGCGTCATGCCGCTGGCCGCCGCGCTCTCCATTCCCCTGGCCACGCACACGGGGGCGCCGCTGCCGCACCGGGCGCTCATCCTCACGCTCACCACCGGGACCATCGCACTCACTCTTGTCTTCCAGGGTTTCACCCTCGCCCCTGTCGTCCGCCGCTCTGGCATCGCTCTGGAACCAGAGCACACTGCACGCGAGGAAGCCCGGACCCGCCGACGCATTGCCCACGCCGCTCTCGAAGAGCTCAAACAGCTTGGCGATCTTGATCAACTCGCCGATCTGGGTGCCGCCTCCGAGGCCGCCTTGAAACAGGCCCGTCGCCATCTGGAAGCGCGCATTCATCAGGCCGAAGATGCCCACTACAACGACCCGGACGCCCGTCCTGCCGACGCCTACCGCGAGATACGCCGGACCCTCATCGCCATTGAGGCGGCCGAACTTCAGCGCCTCTACGAAGCGAACAAGATCAGCAACGCCACCCGCCGTCGGCTCCAGCGCGAACTCGACCTCGAAGAAGCAAGCCTGCGCGCCCGCGGCTGACTGAGAGTCTCGGCAACCTTTAGGAGCGTCGATCAGTACTGACTTCGGGCAGTCCGTCGACACCTTCCGCGAGAAGTTCGCCATGCACCCACCCAAGTGGCGTACGCAGCGTGGCTATTGGTCTTTGAGTGATGTGTGTTGATCTCGCCCGAAAATCGCCCGCCCTGAATCGGGCGGGGTCGACAGTGCGACGTCGTGAACGAGGTACGGCCGCAGCTGGATGAGCTGTTGTTCTCCTTGGTTGAGGGCTTGTGCGTGGAGTCCGTCGAGATGTCCGACACCATCGTCCGGGTCGACGCCCGAACGACCGCCAGGCGAGCGGCCTGCCCGGGATGCGGGTGCTGGTCGGACCGAACACCCGCCCAGTGTGTTGAATGTTCCCGCTCAAGAGCCCTGCCCGGGCGCGTGGTTGGGGACTGTCGTCCTGGTAACCGCCACGCGACCGAGCAGGGCCACCCTTGACGATCAAGGGCCGCCGGAGCGGAACCCAAGTGACCAGACCTCCGGGTGTGCGAGTACGCCCTATCGAGCCGTACGGACCATGAGCTCTCTGACCCCCGGTGGGCGAACGGATCAGCGAAGGCCGGCGAACAGGTCGTTCTCGGGCACGGCGGCTCCGGTGGTGTCCTGGACACGTACGAAGGTCTCGACACCCATCAACTCAGTGAACCTCTCGCGGCCCATCCTGAGGAAGAAGATGTTCTCGCCCTGACTGGCGTGCGCGGCCAGCGCATCGAACTTCTGGCCGCCGAACGCGGTGGTGTCCACCCAGGTGGTGATCTCCTCGTCGGGGAGTCCGATCTCGGCCATCGCGGCGGCCTCAGCGGGATCCGGCTCCTGCCAGTCCGCGCCGAACTCGCGCATGACCTCCCCGAACCGCTTCATCATCGAGCGGGGCGCCGTCGTCCAGTACACCTTCGGTGTCAGCGCGGTCATCGCCAGCGCCGCCATCGTGATGCGGTTGGCCTGGATGTGGTCGGGGTGGCCGTAGAAGCCGTTCTCGTCGTAGGTGATGACCACATCGGGCTGGTAGCGTCGCATGAGTTCCGCGAGTCGGGCGGCGCCCTCCTCCACGGGTGTCTGCCAGAAAGATCCGGGGGCGTCATTGGCCGACCAGCCCATCATCCCGGAGTCGGCGTAGTCCAGCATCTCCAAATGACTGACCTTCAGGACTTCGCAGCTTGCCTCGAGTTCCTGCCGCCGCATCAAGGCGACGGCCGCCGAATCGTGCCCGGGGTCGCCCGGCTTGACACCCCCGGGTCCGTCACCGCAACCGCCGTCGGTGCACGTCACGAGGACCGTGCGAATGCCCTCCGCCGCATATCGCGCGAGGACACCTCCTGTTCCCGTGGCCTCATCGTCTGGGTGGGCGTGTACCGCCATGAGCGTCAAGGGCCAGTCATTCATGAAACAGTCCTCCTGTATGAAAAAGTCTCGGTCCGAGTCCGTTGCGGGCGTATGAGCGGTCGCCCCTCACTGTCGGATGTCGGATGTACCGCGGACCCGAGGGCCCGGGATCACGTCGGGACGGCCTCTTGGCGTCTGTGCTCCCCGCCCGCGTGGCGCCGGTCTCTTGACCGGTGCAACAGTGTCGGCCGGGTCGGCTGTTCCCGCCACACACCGGCAGCGTCTGCGCTCGGGACCCCGCGCGTCCCGCACATCGGCTCCCACCTTGGCGGACGAGGTTCTCGGTAGGGGCAACGCCAGGCGCAGCAGCACGACAGATGATGATGCCGTCCATGTCTGTGCACGTGAAGACATCGGAGTTGTCGGCGAGCATGGCCTGAAGGGTCAGCCGATCAGGGCCTCCGCCTCGGCGGATGTGCAACGCACGGTGCCCGTCACGTCCGCCGCCGGAGTCATCGAAGGTGGACCAGGACCCGGCCGGCGTTGGTCGCGTCGGTCTCCACGCGGACGTAGAGCTTCTTCATGTGCTTCTGCGCCAGCAGGGCCAGCACCCGCTTCTTCAGCTGGCCCGTCCCCTTGCCTGGGATGATCTGCACGACGTCGACCCCAGTGGCGGCGGCCTTGAACAGGGTCTGGCGCAGCGCGACGTCGATGTCGCGGTTGTTGCGGAAGATCGGGTGCAGATCCAACGTGAGCAGGGCAATCGCCTCCGATGTGCTCGGGCACCGGCCGACGCCGGGTCCCTGTGGGCCGTGCGGTTGCAGCGTACGTCGTCCTCCCGACTCCGTCCCATCCTGGGGGTTGCGGACTTCTGGTGGTGCGTCCGGAAGCGTGCCGGCGTGCGGGTGAACCTGCGACAGCCGCGACAGGGCCAGCCCGACGTGGCCGTATCGCGACGGCTCGGTCAGGCACACCGCCGGGCTTGGCCAGGCTCTCGCCCTTGGGTGAAGGCGGCCGTACCGAGGGCGGCTCTCGTCCGAGCATGGCGACGGATCATGCCCGACCGCCTGGACAACGCCCAGGTCGGCAGTCGTGAAGCAGTTTTGAAGCGGTACGGGCGAATTACGCGGAACGCAGGTGCAGCGCCTCGGGGTTGACCCAGGCGGTGAGGGCCCCTAAAGTCCCGGGCCAGCAGTGGTTAGGAAACTTTCCTAACGATCAAATGGGTGTCCATCACCCCCTACCACGGAGGCTTCCATGAAGCGCTCTACGGCTCGTCATCTGCTGCCCGCGGCACTCGGTGCGACGCTCGCAGCAGTCATCTCCGCCCCGGCCATGGCCGAGACTCCGGTCAAGCCCCAGGTGGACCAGCAGACGGTCACCATGATGGACGACATCACCGCCGTGTTCGAGAACAGCGCCTCCACCCCGCAGTACGACTACATCAAGAACCTGGACGACGGCTGCGGTTACACCGCGGGCTGGATAGGTTTCTGCACCCAGACCGGCGACATGTTGAGCCTGATCAAGCAGTACAACGCCGCCGAGCCCGACAACGTACTCGCCAAATACACCGACACTCTGCAGAGGCTGGCCGACTCGGGCAGCGACGACACCGGCGCGCTCGGTGCCTCCTTCACGGACGACTGGCAACAGGCCGCCCAGGACCCGCTCTTCAGGAAGCTGCAACTCCAGGTGGGTCACGACACGTATCTGACGCCCGCCGAGGCCCTGGCGGCGCAGGAGGGGCTCAAGACCAACCTGGGCCTGGAGAACCTCTTCGACACCGCGCTGATGATGGGACCCGGGGCCAACGACTGCGACGGGGTCGTGAAGATCGCCCACGAGACCGACTCCGCCCTCGGCGGCAACCCCGCCTCCGGTGTCGACGAAGCCCAGTGGCTGGCCCGGTTCAACACCATCCGCCGGCAGCACATGGCCAACCCCTGCACCCCCGGGCGTCAGAACGACTGGCCGCAGGCAGTCGACCGGACACAGGCACTTCAGCAACTGGCGGACCAGGGCAACTGGGACCTGAGCGCGCCGCTGACCGTGGGCGCCGACTTCAACATCACCATCACCGACCCGCACGACTGAGCCGCCACACCAACCGACGCAGAAAGGTCATCGATGTCACGCGCCACACTGCGCCAACTGTTCACCGTGACCGCCGCCCTGCTCCTTGCCATCACGGGAGCCGGTACGAGTCACGCGGCTTCGAACGACATCGGCGACTGGACCGGGACGTTCGACGGCTTCCACGAGTCGGCCTGGGCCAGTGCCTGGGGAGTTGACACCTCGGACGGCCACAACTGGGGCTGGGAGCAGTTGCAACCCGTGTCGGATGCCGATTCGGCAAAGGGCACCGTCTTGCAGGTGTCCTACGGTCAGGGCTCCGGAGCCCACTCCTGCTACGAAAGCGGAGAATGCCCCAACCCCGGCGGCGGCCAGTTCTACACGGACCTCAACTCCATGGGACGCTCCGACCTCGCCAACGCTCCACGTCTGGACCTGCGTTACTACGTGAAGTTCGATGGCGGGTTCGACTTCGGCAGAGGCGGCAAGCTACCGGGCCTGTACGGTGGCGCGCCTGGTTCGGAGAGCGGCGGGAACCATGACGGCAGTGCCTTCTCCACCCGTTACATGTGGCGCAACAAGCCGAGCACCGGCGCCGGCGAGGTCTACTTCTACTCGCCGACCGGCAGCGGCTACGGCGACGACCTGGGCCTGGGTGACTGGCAGTGGCAGGGCGACGGCCAGTGGCACGCCGTCGAGCAGCAGGTCGACCGCTCGGTGGGCGCGGTGACGGTGTGGCTCGACGGTCGGCAAGTCTCCAGCGACGCCGGTCTGTCCGGCTTGGACCAGATCCCGTTCAGCGGCGTGTTCTTCTCGACGTTCTTCGGTGGCAGCGACAACAGCTGGGGCCCCGACCACGACGAGAACGCCTACTTCGCCGACTTCCGGCTGAGCACGCAGTACATCGGCCCCTGACGGCCACCGGCATTTGCGGGGCCGATCAGGTCTCGAAATGGCGGAGTACGTGCGGAAGGTGGTGCTGGTGCCAGATCAAGGTGCGGTCCAGCAACCCACGTCGGCACGCCTGTAGGACCCACCCCCCTGCTGCCCGCCTCCGTCGCCGCTCGCTATCCGCGCCCCGGCGTCGTCTACCGGCCGGTCCCGGACGCACCGCCGTCGGTCCTGGCTATCGCCTGGCCACAGCAGTCCCGATCCACCGCCACGGCGGCACTCGTCCGCGCCTCGGCGTTCGTGGCCGAGACCGTCCGGGAGTCGCAAGCGGCCCAGGGCCTGTCCGGAGTTGTGATCACGTGGCGGGAAAAAGGGTTGGCGGGATGACCAACGGCTGACCACCGGGCTGGTGGCTTGCAGTTGACCGTGACTCACAGGGGGCGGAGTCCGCTGGCCCAGGTGCCCCGGCGGGCCGCTTGGTGCAAGGTGGAATTCCAGGCAGGCCGCCGGGGCCCTGTCCAGCTGAGTGGGCGTGGGCGTCGGCGTGCCCGGTGCCCAGGTAGTGGTCGGCTACGACCCTGTCCGCGTGCGCGTCGAACGCGCTGGGCAGGTGGGGCAGTCCTTGGGTAGGTGTCTGTCCATTCCGGCCCCTCAGATGGCGTAGCAGTCGAAGAACTGGTCGTGCTGGTGCTTCGCGGAGTCACAGGTGCGGTAGCGGACCGACACACTGCCGTCGCTGTGGTACTGGCGACCGGTGAACTCGACCTTTCCGGTCCACCACCAGCCGTACACCCGCTTCCAGTCGTTCGGCGACTCGATCAACGGGGTGCACACCGTCTGGTGGTACTGGTTCTTCCCGCACAGCCAGAACTCATCGGAGAAGATGGTGTGGACGCTGGCCTGCTTGTAGGAGTCGGCGTGTGCGCCTGTTGCGCCGATCAGACCGCCGGCGATGAGGCCGGCGGTGGCAGTGCCGGCGGCGAGTGCGCGAATGACGTGCATGAAGGTGTCCTCCCTGATCGGTGCGCTCATGTGGTTGAGATGCCATTACCGTTGATCACGAGGCATCCCGGAAGCTGCTGCGGTTCGGCCGAGCTCTAGATGTCGGACAACTTGTTCCGGAGGGAATACGTGGTGCCATCATGTGATACCGAGACCACATCGGTGATGGTGCCGATCGTGTAGATGACAGCGAAGTACCTGTCATGGGTAAGGGGATCAACAGCGATGGTGTGCTGCTCGCGTTTTCCGTTCCGGACGGAGTAGACGCTGTCCACCGCCGGAGAGACGCGGCCGTACAGGATCGCGGTGTTGTCCCGGAACATGACCGCCGCGTTGGCCGGATAGTGGTTGTCGACGTCGATGTCGCAGGCCGGTATGCCCTGCTGACTCGCGGTGTCCACCGTCAGGCAGTCATTACCCTCTGGATCGCGGAAACTGACCAGCCGCCAGGACAGCCCCGATGTGGTGTCGTGGGCCAGTTCGGACACCGGTGTGTGCGCGGTGCGCGTACCGACCCCCGATGGTTGCGCAGGCCCGGGTGTCGGAGAACCTGTGGCGCATGCGCCGAGCAGGATCGAGGCCGCGGTGGCGACGGTGATGGCCGCGGGGGCGCGACGAGACATGGCAGGCTCCGGTTTCCTCGAGCGATCGTGCGGACGGGACCGGGAAGGTGCCTGGCGAGCCATGGCCCGCCAGGCACCGGGGCGAGCGGTCAGTTCCGGTAGTCCCAGACCTTCGCGCTCTTGAGGTGGCTGTACTCGTAGGTTGTGACGCGGGTGTAGGCCTTGCCGCGGTAGTTCACCCACGGGCTGCAGCGCTGGTGGTCGCCGTGGTAGGTCGGGCTCTCCCACAGCTTCCTGTGCGACGGGTCGGCGCGCAGCGAGAAGTTGTAGCCGAGGTTCCAGGCGGAGCTGTCGTAGCCGGTGGCCAGGATGCAGGTCTGGGCGTCACGGCCGGCGTAGTGGCTGCGGGTGGAATGGAACTGGGTGCTGCCTCCGCCGATATCGCGGAACTCCTGGTAGCTGCTCGTCCCGGCGGGTGCCGCCGGTGCGGCTGAGGCGGGGATGGCGAGAGCTCCCGCGCCGAGCAGAGCCGCGCCGGCGGCGACGGCCATGCGTGTGAGCATTTGCGTTCTCCTTCGTCATGGTCTTTCGGTCATGTCCTCGGGGACCTGCCGGCAGAATGTGAATCCGGCGGCACCGGGCTCTTGTCGGTGATGAGGTGCAAGCGAGAAATTACGGATCGGCCGGCTGTCCCGGCATCCCGCACTGGTTTGAATTTCTCGCTGCAACCCACGCGGTATGGCTCTGGCCGGTCGCCTACCGCTCGGGGTTTTCACAGTGAGGGGGTAAACCGTTGCAGTAGGCGTCCATACCGCCGTCGGCCGACGAGGGACCAGGATCGTGCCCCTTCCCGTGGTGTAGCCGATCAAAGTGTGGGAGTACGCGGGCGTCTGCCCGGGGCGCACACCTGATGCGGGTGGCCGCTACCTGAACAAGAGGCGGGCCGTCTTTTTTCAACTCTCCCTGCTGAAGAAGCAGTTCTTCGGTGCCCTGGAAAGGCGGGTGAACGCCGCACTAACAGCAACCCCCCCACGTACGCCCGTCCCCACCGCCGCTGATCAGAACCCGGGAACGCCTCGAACAACTCCGCCGTGAACGCCTTCAGGTCCTCCGCACGTGCCCCATCGCGGTGCTGGGGAGGTCCCCGTGTCTGCTACGGGGCAAGACCCGCCGCGTGCACGGCCGCACCACGGCCCCGTCGGCGGCCGTTGTGGACGCCCGCCCCGCGGGTCAAGCCCTCGGCCCATCTGGCGGAGATGAGTCAGGGCATCAACGCAGGGAAGAAGAGCAACGGCCGTAGGCGCCACCTCGTCACGGACACCCTCGGTCGCGTCTTCACTGTGATTGTCCCTGCTGCCTCAATGAACACGTGGCGGCGGCGGTCCCGCTCAGCCAACCCCGGGGGTCACCAGGCCCGTCTCATATGCCACCACCACCGCTTGTGCCCGGCTCGCCAGCCCTAACTTGCCCATCGTGCGGTTGAGGTGCGTCTTCACCGTCGCCTCGGAGACGTGGAGATGACAGGCGATCTCGGCGTTGCTCATCCCTCGGGCCACGAGCCGTAACACCTCGTTCTCCCGCCCCGTGAGGCTCTCCAGGTCCGTGAACGGCCCTTCCGGCGCTGCCAGACGCGGGGCGAACGCCTCCACCAGGCGGCGGGTGACGCTCGGCGTGAGCAGGGTGTCGCCCTGGGCCACCGTCTCGATGGCCGCGAGCAGCCGCTGAGGCGGCGTCTCCTTGAGGAGGAAGCCACTTGCGCCTGCGCTGAGTGCCGAGTAGACGTACTCGTCGAGGTCGAAGGTGGTGAGGACGAGCACCTTGGGGTGGTGCGCGAAGTCGGGTGCGAGCATGCGGCGGGTGGCGGCCACGCCGTCCAGGCCAGGCATACGGATGTCCATCACCACGACGTCCGGACGGTGCTGTTCCACACCGGCGAGGGCCTCGAGTCCGTCGGCGGCCTCGCCCACCACTTCGAGGCCGGGGGCCGCGTCGATCAGCGCAGCAAGCCCTGCACGGATCAAGACCTGATCATCGACGACCAAAACCCTCGTCACGGTGCTCCCCCGCCCCCTTGGCTGGCCGCCCAACCATCAGCTGACAGGATCATCATCCAGGATGGCCGACCGTCGCGTCACCTGCGGGCAGTCTCAGGAGGACTTCGAAACCGCCTTCAGGTCTGGCCCCTGCCCGTAACAGCCCGCCGTAGAGCTGGGCGCGTTCCCGCATCCCGAGCAGGCCGTTACCGGTGCCAGGGCCGGGGGCGGGCGTGGTGCCGGCACCATCGTCGGTGACCCGGACCGTCAGGTGGTCGCCGCCGTAGCACACGGCGACCGTGGCTCGCGATCCGGGGGCGTGTTTCATGGTGTTGGTCAGGCTCTCCTGGACGATGCGGAAAGCACACAGGTCCACACCGGGCGGCAGCGGGCAAGGATTGCCGATCGTCTCAACGCGCACCGGGACGCCGGCGGCGGTGACCCGCTCGGCGAGCGCAGTGAGTTGGTTGAGCCCTGACGCAGGCGTGTACGGCTCGCCCTCATCGGGTTCCTCGGAGGTGGTGCGAAGCAGGGCAAGTACGCGGCGCAGTTCGTCCAGTGCCTCGCTGCCCGTGTCCAGCACCGTGTCCAGTGCACGGGCCGCTGTGTCGACGTTGCTCTCCAGGACGTAGCGGGCCAGCCCGGCCTGCACCGCGATCACGGACAGGTGGTGCGCTACGACATCGTGAAGTTCGCGGGCGATTCTGGTGCGCTCGTCAGCCACGGCTCGCCGGGCGCGGTCCTCTTGTTCCAGCCTCAACTGCTCCGCTGTCTCGGCAAGGCGCCTGTTGTTGATCGTCAGCTTGCGGGCCGAGTCGCCGAACTTCCAGAGAACCGTGGGCCACGCCAGGGCCTGGGCAATGACCGAGGCCATGTCGGAACCCTGTGTGCGCAGTCCCGCGTAGATCCAGGTACTGCCCATCACCGCCGCGGCCAACGCGGCCAGTCGGGGCGGCCGTTGTGCGGCGACGGTGTAGATGGCGAGCATGGGAGCCAGGGAGTTGACCATGGGCCAGTAGCCGAGGGCGATGTAGCAGATCCAGAGGACGCAGCAGACCAGCATGACCGTCAGCGGTGCCCGTCGGCGCGCGATGGTGCTCAGGTTGGCGATGCAGGTCAGGGTGATCCCGAGGATGCCGAAGGGAGGCCAGTGGGCCGGCGGTCGCTCGAGTCCGAGCAGAACGCTCACGGTCGTCATGGCGAGCGTGATCATCGCATCCACTGCCAGGGGCGGCAGCGTTCCTATCGGCAGTCGAAGGTGGGGCGGCCGGACCATGGAGGCACACTAGCGGTGGTTCGTCACCGGTAGTTCGTCAAGGTCGTTTCCTGCGTGGTCGGTCCGTGCATCCACCGGTCCTCCCCGGTGCGCACGCCGCGGGCGCGGCCGGGGCAGCCGCGGTCGCGGTCAAGCTCGACAGCCCGGCGCATGCCGCGGTGCACGGTGAGGTCGCTGCGGAGGCGGGAGTCGCGCTGCTCTCGGTGCGTCAGGAAACCCGCCCTGAGCATGTGAAACTCGCCGCCCGTCAGCAGCTCGTCCAGCAGACCATCGACCAGCTGCGTGACCAGGTCGCCCGGATCACCGAACAGCTCAACCAGGCCGAACGGGCCCTGGAGCGCCTCCAGATCACCTCCGTGACGGTGCAGGAGCCGGCGGCCGAGGAGGGACCGCCGACGGTCGACACCCTCCCGCCGGGCGACCACGACATCCTCGCCGTCATCGAGCACGCTACGGACGGACTTCGCCCGAAGCAGCTGTGCCAGATCCTCGGTATCGGAACCGGGCCGCGACACGTCGAAGGCATCCGCGCCAAGCTGAGACGCCTGGTCAGCCGCGGTCTGCTCACCGAGCCCAAACCCGGCCTGTTCACCCAGGCCGACTCAACCTGAGGCCCGACGAAAGGATCGCACGCCGACAAGCCGTCGCCGGACTGGGCCGGAAGCGGTCCCCGGCACGAGATCACGATTCCGAACTCGCCCCCGGGCGACGCCGATACCGCCGAGGTTTACACCCCGTCTACCTCACTGGGTTGACGACCCGCCGTCTGCCGGCTGGCACTGTCGAGTAGTGCCCCGGCAGTCGGGGTTCCGCAGAAGTCCCCTTGCCTAGAGATACAAGGCATGCGTTGACCTGCAGTTTCGCGTGGGCCGTCTGGAATCGTCCGTGTCTCCAGGCGTCGACGTCTTCGCCGGTCAGCGTCCCAGGGCGGCTTCGCTGCCCTCCATCGCCGGTGTCGATCTCCATCCGTGGAGGCGTCCCGGTAGATCGGCTGGCAGGCGCTCACATAACGGAAAGGTGGTGTTGATCGTGTCACTGCGTACGAAGGCTCGCCTCACGGCGCTGGTCTCGGCAGGTGCTGCGGCGCTTGTGCTGCTCACTCCGATGGCTGCCGACGCCGGTACGGTTGGTCAGTACAGCCACACCGTCAACAGTGGCATAGCCCATGGCCAGTGGGCATCGACCCCGAGTATCACGTCTCACGCGGTTCCTACCGCGCGTCGTCAGGCGACTCCGAACAGGTCGGCGCTGTCCCCGGCCGGCATGGCCGGCGCCGCCGGAGCAACCATGCCGGCGAACGAGCCCAGCACCATCGTGCGGATCCCGCTCCCTGACAACTGCTCAGTGACCCCGAAGACCGTCTACGGCCACAAAGGCTGGTTCAGGTGCAACACGAGCCTCCTGGAGGTGAACTGGAACGGCCACTGGGAGGTCTTCGGCATCGGCACCGACTTCGCCATCTGGCACATCGCCTCGTGGTTCAACGGTTGGCGCAGCATGGGCGGTCGGGCAGCGGACATGAACTGGGCCTTTTACGACGCGAACGGCCACCCCAGGGTCCAGGTCTACGTCGGCCCCTCGGCCGACGAATCCGACTACTGGTGCAGCACGTACACCAGTTCCTGGAGCGGCTGGTACCCCTGCTGACGGGTGACCTGGAAGGCCCCTTCGCGGGCCACGCGTCACCGCTCCCCGGACCAGGACGACCGGGAGCCGCGCGGCTCGCCACGGTCGCACGCACCGTGCTGCAGCCCTGTTTCACGTGGCTGCCGAACTCCATCGACGGCATCTCCGTATCAGGACGGATTCCGATTGCCGGCGTCGATCGCAATGCCCGACACCGCTCCGACCACGTCCGTATCGACATCGAATCAGGAGAACCATGAAGAACAGGCTCAGAAGCAGAGCGTCCCGCTGGATCGGCGTGGTAACCGTGCTGCTCACGGCGACCATCGCGCTCGGCAGCGCCCCGGCCAACGCGGTCGCGGCGAGCAACAGCTGGCACACGGTGTACTACAGCGGGCAGGTTCAACAGCGTGACAACTGGTGCGGGCCGGCTGCCGGCGCGACCGTCCTGACGAACTGGCGGATCTCCGGGGTCCCCCAGTCCAGGCTCGCCTCGGAAATGGGGACGGACTCCTTCGGGTTCACCTTTCCCGGTGACCTGGCCAACACCCTGAACAAGCACATCAAATCGCACCTGCACTGGAAGAACGGCCCCTACCAGGTGTACGGCAATACGCCGACCACCGACATGGGCAACCAGAAGTTGTGGGACCTGGCGGTCAGGGATATCAAGCAAGGCCGGGCGCTGATCATTCTTGTGCAGTCCCGCAAGATCCCGTGGGGTGGCGGCAGCTTCGGCGAGGCCCACTACCTGGTGATCGTCGGCTACAACACCAACTACAACGGCAAGGCCGCCTATTCGATCTGGGACCCCGCGGCCGGAGCGATCCACAGCCTGGCCAAGAACGACTTCAACAAGATGGCCTGGGGAACGTCGTTCTACGGCCGTTTCGTCATCGCCTGACGGCCTCAACGGGACCCGGATTCGGGCCGCAGTCGCCGCCCCCCTCGACGAAGCCAGTGCAGCGACATCACGACCGCACGGCCACACGCGCCGACGGTCGCCATCACCCCACCACACCATCGGAGATGGCAGTGTCTCCCATGTCGCTCGGTACGAAAACTCGTCTCACGGCCCTGGTCTCGACAGCGGCCGCCGCACTCGTGATTCTGATGCCGACGGGCGCCGAAGCGGCTGCGCGCGGTCCGTACAGCTACACGATCGAAAGTGGAGTGCGCGACGACAATTGGGCGTCGACGCCCAAAGTGACTCCGCACAAGGACGTGCAGGTGTGTATCCCCGAATTCGCGTCGAGCGGCAACATCGCCGACCCCGAGTGGTTCTTCTCCATCCGACAGGCCTCGAACGCGTCCCGGGTGTGGGCGAGTCAGAACTACACCGGCGTTGACGGTTTCGGTTCTGATCACTGCAGCCCTTGGATCAACGTGAACTCCTCGGTGTACGCCCGGGTGACCGTCCACCCCACCGGCTTCTCCTGGGGGCAGAAGGAGTACTTCAAGGTCTGGTTGTACTACAACTGACCGGCGCCCGGCCCCGCCGCTCGGGTTGCGGGGCCAACCCGCGGGCGCCCGCGTCACAGCAGATTCCCCGGCTTCGATCCTGGCGGGCGGTCAGCGGCTGACCCCGCAATCCCCAAGATCCCCTATCAGACGACAGGAGGGCCGACGCTCAGGCGAGCCGCACGCCCCGACTCGGTTCCTGGACTTTCCGCTGTTCGGCGGGGCGGCCGGGGCGCGACTTGCGCGGTCCGCTGCGCACTCCTGGGCAACGGCTCCGGGCCGGCGACCATGCGCTGGAAATCCGGAGCGCTGGACCGGGGACCGGAGACGCCGCCGACCCGCATACGCCGACCGGGTCCCGCCAATCGAAGCCGACGCGTCCACGCTGCAACGACATCCACAGCTGCCGTCGCCAAACAGAGATCAACTCGCTCACCGGCCACAATGTTCAACTTGCCAACTGCTTGACCACGCCAGGGGGCAAGTTCTGGGAGTCCTGCGTTGAGTCTCCATGCACGCCTTGGTCTCCGAGAGCGCCCGCCGGCACCGCCCAGCCGTCCCGGAGCCGCGTTGCCTTGCGGGGCCGGGGAGCGCCCGCGGAAAATGGGTTGGGCGGGGTGCCGCCCGCTTGGTAGCGTGCGGAACACCGTGACAGGCCGCTAGGAGGTGAGACCCGTGAACGCAGTTCTCAAGTGGGTGCTCCCTCTTTTCTCCACGGTGCGCGAGTGACATAGGTGTCCTCGGGAGTGCCTCGACCGCCAAGGCACTTTTGAAAGGCCGTCACTATGAACACATCGCATTTCTCTTCGGGCGCGGGGAAGCGCCCGGTAACAATCACGCGGGTCGCGGAGACGCAGTGGCTCGCCGTCGAAGACCACCGGGAAATCGGGCGTGGCGACGCTGTGTGCAGGCCCGACGGGCGGATGTTCGTCAGCATCGATGCGTGGCAGGGCGCGGTCTTCGACCGGCTCGCCGCTGCGATGGTGGCGGACCTGCCGACGCCGCTGCACGTGGTGCTCGAGGAGACCGACCGTGAGGTCAGGGCCGGTTGGGAGCGGGTCGGCTTCACGATAGGGCGCCGTGAGCGGGAGTACGCCGTGCCCACCGACCCGGGGGTCACCGGACTCCACGCGGTGCGACCGCCGTCGGCTGTGACGATCGTGCCCGCCGGCGAGGCGCAGGAGGACCTGCTGCGCGTGCTGGACCGGGCGATTCGCGACGAGGTCGAGGCCACGGTCGGCTGGCAGACGATGCCGGCCGAGGTGTTGCCCCGCCCTGCTGGGGTCACGATCGTGGACCCGTCGAAGTACGCGGTCGCGGAACTGTCCGGCCGGTACGTGGGGCTGGTCCGGGTGGCGCCGGTCACCCGAAGGCCGCGGATCGGGCTGATCGCGGTCCTGGCCGATGCGCAGCGCCGGGGCATCGCGCGGGCGTTGCTGGCCCACGCGCTGGGTTCGCTGCACCGCTCCGGGGCCGAATCGGCATGGGCCGAAGTGGACGAATCCAATGCCGCGGCCGTAGCGCTCTTCGAGGGCGTCGGCGCCAGGTGCACGGGCGGAAATCTGGAACTGGTTCGCCTTTGAGTCGCCGCCACACCTCAGCGCGTCCCCGCGTTTTTCACAGTCATCGACTCCAGGAATGAGTGAATTGCCGAAAACATCGGGCGGTCTCGAAATGGAGGGAACCGTCGTCGAATGCCTGCGCAACGCCACCTTCACGGTGGAGCTGCAGAACGGGCACAAGGTGCTCGCGCACATCAGCGGGAAGATCCGGAAGAACTACATCAAGATCCTCCCGTACGACCGGGTGCTCGTGGAGCTGAGCCCCTACGACCTCACCCGGGGTCGGATCCTCTACCGTTACCGGACGTGAGCGCGATCACCCTGCCTCGGTGAAGACCAGGGGAATCCGTGCGCCGAGAGCTCTCACGGAAGGTGTGTGTTTCTCGGCGGTGGTTCGTCGCTTGTGCCGGCGGTAGGTGGGCCAGCCTCGGCGGATGAGGCTGCGAACGGTGATGATCGTGTCGGCAAGGTCAAAGAAGGCGTTGACGACCGTAGTACGGCGTTCGTAGCAGCGGGCGAGGCGGTGGAGGACGCGGGCACCCGTGGGACACACGGGTACCTTCTGATCCGTAGCCATGGAGGGATCGGTCACCAGCGGTCATACAGGCCATTGCGGGGCCTCCAACGGGCGTGCCGGGTCGCGGTTGGTCGCCGCGGTTGCTGTACCGCGCTGCTGTACCGCGGCTCACTGCCACCTGTGAGCAATCTTTGCGAAAGGCTCACAAGAGCTACGTGCCACGTCCGGGAGGCGTCGCTAGCGTTGCTGGCCACTCGAGTCCGAGTGCCGGGGGTTTTGTAGATCAGACGACCGATGCGGACATCGACCGCGCAATGAGGAGGATCCTAGTGTCGAGCGGCTACCCGGAGGATTTCGAGCTGCGGATCGACGTCGGACGGTTGTGGGCGGGTGGGCTCGCGACAGCCGTGGTGGTCGGACTGGTCGCTGAGGTCGGCATCCTGGTCGCGCGAGGGCTGCTGCACCTCGCGGTCTTCGCCCCGATAGGCGATGGGCTGTGGGGCGACGCCAACACCACCACTTACGCGGTGGGGGCTGGTGTCATCGCGCTGGTAGCAACCGGCTTGCTGCACTTTCTAATCGGAACCACTCCGAGCGGCACTACCTTCTTCGGCTGGATCATGGGGTTGCTGACCGTCGTCGCGGTGGTGATCCCCTTGAAGGTCATCGGCACCAGCACCGAGATCATCGCCACCACCGTGCTCAACGCCCTCATCGGGATGGTTATCACCACGCTGCTGATCAATACGGGCAACGGATCACGGACGAGGATGCGTCCGCAGTACCCGGACCCCGCTCATCAACCGCGCCAGTACTAGGCCGTTCCGGCCGATCGTCCGTTCCGCTGGACTCGTCGTCACCGTAAGGTGGATGCGCCGCGAGGTTGCCGTGGATCCGCCGGTAGCCCCGTGAGGCATTTCTCGCGTGCCGGACGGACGACCAGGGCACGGGTCGAGCAGATGGTGGGCGGGCGCCCGTGGCGCTTGGGCATGAAAGTTGCAGCGTCGAAGGCGCGGCCGGAGATCGGAGATCAAGCGCGCCATGGTCTCCCCGGTGAGCAGCGGCATGAAGTGACTGCGAGCTGCGCGATGACCAGCCGGACCTGCTCGCGGGCCCACGCAGAGCGCGTCGCGCGCCGAGCCAACGTGGCACATCGCTGGCAGGCTCGCCCTGGGAGCTCGCCGTAACGCTCCCAGGGCGGTCAGCAGCGGTCCTTGCAGAATCCCGTTCTCACTCAGAGCCAGCCGGCCACGAGCGGGACGGCGAGGGAGGAGTGGTACTTGGTGCAGTAGGCATACGACCAACTGCGGGCGTCCACCAGTGCACCAGTCGCCATGCGTCCGTTCTTGCATTTCGCCCAGGCCATGTACGTGCCCTTGGAGCACGTGACACCGTAGGTGTTCTGGTCGTGCCACGGGGTGCACGCAGCCTGCGCTGCGGCCGGCCGGGTGGCGGAGGCGGTCCCAGAGGCAGAGGCGGCATGGGCGGACGGGGTCAGGGTGAGACCGAGACACAAGGTGGCCGCGACGGTCAGGATGCCTGCACGCTGACGGGTTGTGCTCACGACTGGATCCTTTCTCTCCGGTGTGCGATTTCTGGACCGCACACCCCGTGATCTATGGCTCCCTCGGCGAACCACCGAGGGGCCCCTCTTTCCCAGGCTCGTAGTTCCTCGTAGAGGCATGCGCGGCGCCGGGCGTCAGAGGGTTGTGTCCTGCGTGGTGGCGTTCGTCCGGGCCCGATACAGGGCTGGAGAACGGTCTTGAGCTGCTACTGCTCGATGATCCACGTCCTGACCGAGCTCACCGGTACCCCGGAGGTCCACGTCTGGTTCGTTCCTGACCACACCGTCGCGTGGTCACTGCCGCTTGCATCGCCGCACGTGTACCAGGCGTTGTTCACGCGATACTGCCAGGCCAGGTCCACCGTCGCTCCCACGTGGGCGTGGCCGAGGTAGGCCCACATGTACGTTGTCCCGTGGTACTCGCCTTCGTACAGGCCCACCCACGAACCATCTGAGTTGGTGTGCGTGGGGCCCACGAGTCGCTTGTTGGTGGTGTTGGCCGGGTCGGGATCCCAGGCACCGCACCACACGCTCGAGGATGCGGCTGAGACCGTCCGGTGCGCGGCGGCGTTCCAACCGGCGATGTTGTCGCTGGCGCCGCTCGCCTGTCCGGCGAATGCGCCCATGAGGCCGAGGACCGCTGCAGCTCCCGCCGTCCCCATGCGGACGCTGATCCTTTTCTTGAACACGGGCTCTCCCTGGTGGTGTTCTCGTAGTCGCTTTGGCGTGTCGAGCATGCGGCGGGACAGCGGTTTGCATCCTTGTGGTACGCGAACCGTTGAGGCCCGCGGCGCGTGGCCCGTCTCCCGACCGACCCTCGGAGCAACCGCTGCCGCTGACGGCGTAACCAGGCCCGCGCCGCCGGCCGCTGACCTCGGTTCTACGGGATCGGTCTTGTCCGGTGTCGGTGAGCGGAGGCCGGACAACAGACTCCGGACAACGAGTCGCCAGATGCGTTTGGGGTGCGAGCTCGCGCGTCCGAGCAACAGCCCGGTCGTCCGGCTCAACGCCCGCCGGTGTCGCTGACGGGTCGCGCGGCGTGCAGCACCACCTGTGCACGCACCCGCAGCCGGTGCTCGGTCTTGTGGCCGTAGGCCATCTTCTTCAACCGCGCGCGTTCGGCGGCACTCGGGGCTATCGGACAGGGGGTGCGGACGGGCATGGCGGGCGAACCGACCGGCCGAAGTGGATCACTGGTACCCCGCAGCCTGCCCCGCCCGTCACCGCCCCAGCCCCCGCAATGACCGGTGCAAGAGGCCACTTGGGCAGGGAAAACGCAACTTCGACATGGCCCGCAGAGGCAGCTACCTTCACCTGGTCTTCGGCGATCGCCCACGGTCGCACAGGAGTTCCTTCAGGTTGAGCCACCCGCGGGTCCACACCAGGCACCCCCAACGAGGAAGAGACGCATGCCCCATCTTGCGCTGTACACATTCGGCGTCCTGAAGTCACCTCTCGCCGATCCCGCCCCTCTCACGCGCGAGCTCCACGACAGCGGCGAGGCCATCTACCGGAGGATCAGCCAGCACCCCGGGTACCTCGCTCGTGCTGAAGCGGCAGACGGCGGCCGGGGCACACACTTCGACCTGGACTGGGGTGCATGGGGCGAGTTCGCCGTACCGACCTGGTACGGCAAGGGCCATACGGTGGAAACCATCGCCCTGGCCGCGACCCTCTCACTCTGGACCGACCTGCGCCCCGCCTTCGACGCCATCTACACCGGTCTGCACCGTGAGGCACTCAACAGGCGTTACGACTGGTTCGAGAGGGCAGCACACCCGGGTTACGTCTTCTGGTGGGTCTCCGATGGCGTGATACCCACCTGGCAGGACGGGGTTTCCAGGCTGGAACACCTCCACGACCACGGCTCCGCGCCGCACGCCTTCACCTTCCACCACTCGTTCGCCCCGGACGGAACTCCGACCAGGATCAAAGGCATCGGGCCGAAGAGCGACCAGGTTCGCTGACAAGGAAGCCTGAACGACTGGGTTCGCTGTCAAACGCCTCGATTGTCCGTCCGGAGCGTCCGGATGGTCCAACGTCGATCTTCCCCACGCGCGCCGGCTCCCTCAGCCGAGGGCGAAGTCGTCGGCGCCGACGTTGGACTGGCCGTACCAGCCGTGGACGTAGACGGTGATCGTTCCGCTGCTGCCGGTGGTGAAGCCGACCTTGAGCTGGTTCCAGCTCATGCTGTTCGACCACGTGCTCGCGGTGGCGCCGCCGGTGACTCCGATGTAGGCGTACGGGCCCTGCACCCAGCCGGTGAGCGTGTAGCTCTGGTTGGGGGACAGGGTGACGGTCTGGCCGCATTCGCCGGTGCCGCTGGAGCTCGGGGTGACCTCCAGGCTGTGGCTGCCGCTGTGGACCGGGCTGGAGACCACTGCGCTGCCGCCCGTGCAGGTCCAAGGGCTCAGGCTGCCGGTTTCGAAGCCCGCGTTGGCCAGTGAGCCCCCGCCTCCTCCTCCGCCGCCTCCACTGCCGGTGACAGTGAGCGTGTAGGTCGCGCTGTGGCTGCCACTCGCGGCGGTGCCGATGACGGTGATTGGGTAGATGCCTGCGGCCACGGACGAGCCGACCGTCGCCGTCAGCGTCGAGTTGCCACCAGATGTTACGGATCCGGGGCCGAAGGAGACGCTGACGCCGGAGGGTGCGCCGGAGGCGGAGAGGCTGACGGATTCGGCGCTGCCAGAGGTGACAGCTGTGGAGACGGCCGCGGTCGCGGAACCGCCCCGGGCGACCGAGGCGGAGTCCGGCGACAGGGACAGGGAGAAGTCACTGGTGGTGCCCCCGCCTCCGCCTGAGCTGCCCTCGTACGGCACGAACGCGTCTGTGAACGCGAGGCTGTCCTGACTGATTTCGCTGCACGTGGACAGCGAGTTGGCGCTTCCACTGCACGGTTGGTCCCGGTTGACCGACCAGAACGCCAGCCGCCCGACACCGTTCTGTGCGGCGAAACTCTCCACCGTCTGGGCGTCCGCCGGCGTGAAGGTGGAACCGTCGTCGTTCTTGCCGATCATCGGAGTAATGCCGAGGTTGGCGTAGGTGTAACCGGAGTCGACGGACTGCATCTGCGCCAGCGTGGCCTTGGCTGCGGAAACCGCGCCTTGGCCCATCTCGGTGCCGGTGCCGCCGTAGTAGTCCATGGTCATGATGTTGACTACGTCGATCTTGGTGCCCGCGTTCTCAGCGGCTTTGAGGATGTTGACGCCGTCGTTGGTCAGCCCGCTCGTCAGCACCGGCAGGGTCATGGAGAACTGCAGGCCGGGGTTGGACGCCTTGAGGTCCTTCATCGCCTGCATCTGGCGGGCCGCGGCCGCGGTGTCCGCGACGGCGGCGCCTTCGACGTCGAAGTCGAGTCGGGTGACGCCGTAGTCGTTGACGATGGCCTGGTATCCGGCGTCGATGCTGCTCTGGTTCGAGCACGTCCACGCGAGCGGCTCGCCGCTCGCCCCGCCGGAGGAGACGATGACGGAGGCGCCTTCGGACCTCGCCTTGGCGATCTCGGGATCGGTGTAGGAGTCGGCGCCGATGGGGAGCGTGTCGCCCCAGATCTGGGTGCAGCCTTCGCCGAGTACGAACGCCGCTGTGTAGGCCTTGAGGTGGTGTCCGGTGATGGCGGTGTCGAGCAGTCCTTCCTGACTGTTCGACATGTCGACGTAGGGAGCCACGGAGTAGACGCTGCTCACCGCGGCGCTGCCGGCGGGGGCCAGCGCGACGGCGACGCCGGTGGCCGAAAGCGCGAGGGCGCACACGGAAGCCGCAAATCTGGCCAGGTGCATGACAGTTCCCCTTTCGGGGATGCCCATCGGGGGGCGAAGTGGTGGGGGTGGGCCGCGAAGGGCTTGGTACATACCAAACAGCCCGCGGGACCCTCCGTCAAGAGGCCTAGACCAACTGAGTCCATTCGGGTCGGCCCGGGGCAACTTCCGGCGAGCGGAAGCCGTCAACTGCTGGGCGGACAAGGGCTACCAAGGCGCAGGCGGCGTCGTCCGCCTTCCTTACCGCGGCCGATGGGACAGCCTTTCCGCCGGTCAGCAGGCCGTCAACCGGTCCCACGCGAAGGGTCGGGCACTGGTCGAACAAGCCATCGCCACCCTCAAGTTTCACGGGCGTGGCGCTGGTCGACCCGGCCGCGCTGGCCCACTTCCTCGCCGAGCACGGGCGACCGGACCGTAAACCGAAGGCCACCAGCGCCAGAATCCCTGCGGCTCCGGCGAGTTGGGCGCCGCTGCGGTGCCCCAGCGCGCTGTCCGACAGGTAAGTTTTTGGGCAACGTGCGCCTGTATCGACCGCGACTGGCGCGAAAGTGGGCACACTGACGCCGGAGGGGGAGGCGGCGTATCGGGCCCAGGGGCCGGCGAGCCGCCGTTGGCCGCGTGCGCCTTGGGGCGCCGCCGTGGCGTTTGGGGGATGGATGACGCAGTCGATTGACGGGCAGCGCCGTGCCCAAAACGGGCTCGACTCCGGAGTGGGGGGCGAGCCGGTGGTGGTCATCGGCGCCGGTCCGTACGGCCTGTCGGTGGCCGCGCATCTGCGGGCGGCCGGCGTCCCGGTGCGCGTCTTCGGCGACATCATGGGCAGCTGGCGGCACGCGGTGGCGACCGGCATGTTCCTGAAGTCGACGCCGGCGGCAACCGATCTGTCCGCCCCGGTGCCGGGTGGTCGGCTGGCGGACTTCTGCCGGGAGACGGGCGAGCCGGAGCTGACCGAGCTGACGCCGATCCCGTGCCAGACGTTCGTGAACTACGGGATGTGGTTCACCCAGCGGTACGTCGGCTCCGTCGACCCGACCCGCGTCACGGCGGTGGAGCGCGCCGGGGCGGGCTTTGCCGTCCGTCTGCAGGATGGCGAGGAGATCGAGTCCGCGGCCGTGGTGGTGGCCACCGGACTTGCCACGCTCGCGCACATCCCCGACGAACTGTTGCTGCTGTCGCCTGGCGAGCCAGGGCCGCGGGCGGCGCTGTCCCACACGAGTCAGCACACCGACCTGTCACGGTACGCCGGACTGCGCGTCGCGGTGGTTGGGGGCGGCCAGTCGGCGCTGGAGAGCGCCGCGCTGCTGCACGAGGCCGGCGCAGACGTCGAGGTGCTGGTGCGTGCCTCTCGGGTGCGTTGGGGTGAGCGCCCGCAGCTGCGGCGGCCGTGGACGCGGCGGCTGGCCCAACCGGCCTCCCCGCTTGGTACCGGCTGGATCCTGGCCGCAGTCTGCCGCGCTCCTGGCACCGTACGGGCCCTGCCGGCCGCCGCGCGGATGCAGCTGTTCCGGCGCGCCCTGGGCCCCTCGGGCGGTTGGTGGCTGCGCGAGCGCGTCGAAGATGTCGTTCCCGTCCGAACCGCCTGCCGCGTCGAGCAGGCGCGGCTGGCAGGCAATGAGGTGCACCTGCGACTCGGCGGGACGGGCAGCGGGCGAGCCGACGTGGTCGTCGACCACGTGCTGGCCGCCACCGGCTACCGGCTCGACGTCGATGCCCTGCGCTTCCTCACGCCGCCGGTGCGCGAGGCGGTGGCCCGAGTTCCCGGTGCTCAAGCCCCGCGCCTGTCCGGCGCGTTCGAGTCCAGCGTGCCGGGACTGTACTTCACCGGCTCGCTGGCGGCACCCACGTTCGGTCCGATGCTGCGCTTCGTGGCCGGCACCGAGTTCGCCGCCCGGCGGATCACCGGGCGGCTGGCGCGTCAGCGCCGATGACCGCTCACGCCGGGGCACCGCCCGCCTTCTTCCCTTTGCGTCAGCTGGCAGCGGTACGCAAAAGACTTGACTGAGCGTCAGGTGCATGAGTCTGCACCACCGATCCGGAGGTCCTGACCCGCCCCATGGAGTACGTCCATACGCAGACCGCCCGTTCACTCACCAGCAGTGCCGCGCATCTGCCTGCCTGACAGCAGGCGGTGCGGTCACGGTGGCGGCGGGGTGCCGAGCCGTGGCGGAGAGAGCAGGATTCGAACCTGCGTGGGGCAGAACCCCTCATCGGAGGTGAACTCCGATCCCCATTGGGCCGCTATGGGTATCTCTCCAGTCGCCCTTGGTGGGTGACAAACGAAGCATGGCAGTTGTGGCTTGCATGGCGCTGAGATGGGCGTCTCAGTCGCATCCGGTGCGGGCCCGCCGCATCGCGTCAGGCCCGGCGCTCGGCGACGCCGAACAGGTAGTCGCCGCTGATGCGGGTACAGGCATCGCGCACCGTGAGGCCGTGCCGATGCAGCTCGGGCAAGAACTGGGCGGCGCTGAACCGGTCCTCTGTGGGGTGATCGAACAGCAGCCGGTAGCTGGGTCTGGCAAGCGCGTGAGCCGTGACCTCCTCGAAGACGAACAGGCCACCCGGTTTGAGTACGCGGGCGATCTCGGCCAGCGCGGCACGCCAGTTCGGTATGTGGTGAATGATGGCGAAATCGAATGCGGCGTCATAGGAACCGTCGGCGGCACCGAAGGCGGACCGCAGGTCCGTGGCGTCCCCCACCGCCAGCCGGGTACGGTCCGGATGGTGGCGGGACAGCCGGCGGCGGGCCTTGTCGATCATGCCGGGATCAAGGTCCAACGCGTCCACCTGCGCGGCGCGGAACCCGTCCAGAATCAGCCGGGTTCCGTAGCCGGGGCCGCAGCCGATCTCCACCGCGTGTGCGCCGGGCGGCAGGGGTCCACCCGCCAGCTGCAGCAGCTTGGGTATCTCGTAGTGACGTTGCAGCGCTCGGCGGCCGGCGTTGTCGATGGCCGCCTTCTCGATCCGGTTCATCAGCATGGCGTGGCCCCTGTCCGACGTGTCACGTCCACCGTCCGTACCCGATCCCGCGGGCCCCCGAGAGGAGCTGTTCGCGCAGCAGGGTGCGCCGGATCTTCCAGGTCGCGGTGCGCGGAAACTCGTCCCAGCCGATCTTGACCGGAGCGGCCATCACGGGCAGGTCCGCGGTGGCCCGACGCCATTGCGCCGGGTCGAGGGAGGATCCCTCCCGCAGGCTGAGCACGGGTTGGGGGTTGCCGTCCCGGACGGCGAGCACGACCACCTCGGTGATCTGTGGCAGCCGGTCGAGCAGCAGGTCCTCGATTTCCAGCGCACTCGTGCCGGGGATCCGGTCGACTTCGCGGTCGATCAGCCGAACCGTTCCCCAGCGACCGATGACCGCCATGTCACCGAGGTTCCACCAGAGCCCCTCGCACTTGGCGGTGTGCCGCTTCTGCTCTCCGACGTAGCCGAGGCAACGGCCGGGTGCCGAGAACTGGATCAGACCCACCTGCCCGGCCGGTACGGGATCCCCGCTTTCCGGCGCAACCGCGCGCACTTTGCCGAATCCAGGAACCGGCCAACCCACGTTCTGGGTCGGTGGGGGACGATTGCCGCACCGCTTCACCGAGCCGCGCAGATACGGGCGGATGGCGACGGCTCCGGCCTCGGTCTGACTCCACGACTGCACCCAGATGGGCAGCCTGCGATCGGTGGCCGCGAGGAAGGTCCGTACGGTGCGCGTGTGAATGGCGTCGAAGGAGTTGATGTAGAGCCGGACGTTGCGAAACGGCCGGCGTGGGTCATGAGCCAGGTCCTCCCAGGCCAGGAACGCGTTCGGGAGGGTTTCGACGAGAGTGGGGGCGTGCGCGGCCAGCAATGCGTGCGCTGTGGGCGACTCCGGGTCCGACAGCATCAGCAGTTTCGGCCCGACGGTGGTCAGGGGCAGCAGTCCTGTGATGACCCGCTGGTGCGAGTACGGGTGGCAGAACGCCACGGTGTCACTCCTGCGCAGCCGGATGAGCGGCCACCGCTCGGTCTCGACCAGAGCCAGGGAGTAAAGAGACTGTGCCGAGTGCATCACCAGCTTGGGCACCCCCGTCGTGCCCGACGTGTGGGTGATGACCATCGGTTCGTGCGGCTTGCGCATCCTGACCTGTGGCACGGGCCCGCCGGCCAGTTCCGCGAATGCCGTCACATCGGACCGGTCCGGAGACGGCGTGCCCACGCAGGCCGTACGTTCCGTCAGCCGGGCCAGGCCGTCCTCGTCGAGGGCCAACCGTGACAGGGCTTGCCGATCCGCCACCAGGAAGGGGCGCTCCAGGCGTTCGAGGAGAACGGTGAGAGTCTCAGCGGGATGGTTGTCGGTGATCAGCGCGGGAATCGCGCCGATCCGCGCGGCGGCCGAGGCGAGCAGCGCCACGTCGAGGTGGTTGCGTTTGATGACGGCGACCCGGTCCCATTCGCGTACTCCCAGTGCGTACAGCCGCGAGGCGAGATCGTCCACCAAGGACGCCCACTCGTCGTAGCTGCGCACCAGCGGGCCATCCGGATCGACGTCCGGCGCGCGGTCGACGATCACCGGGCCGAACCTGCCGCGCCGCGCGGCGAGATGCCATGCCTCGCCGATCCGCCCGGTGTGCGGCACCCGCGAGAGCGGGCTCAGCCGGCGCCGGAACCGCGTGCGGGCGTAGTCGTCCAGAAACGCCGGTCGTGGTCTTCCGCTCTGATCGGCCGTGAGGGGCGTCAGGGTCATGGGCA
>NZ_LBMW01000058.1 GCF_026168105.1 Streptomyces hygroscopicus | reverse complement strand
GCCGCCGCTCCGGCCCCGGCCGCCCCCGCGGCTCCGGCTCCCGCGCCGGCTCCGGTCGCCCCGGCCGCTCCCGCCGCCCAGCCGACCGACGAGGGCGCCTATGTGACCCCGCTGGTGCGCAAGCTCGCCGCCGAGAACGGCGTCGACCTGGCCACCGTCAGGGGCACCGGCGTCGGCGGCCGTATCCGCAAGCAGGACGTCATCGCCGCCGCCGAGGCCGCGAAGGCAGCCGCCGCCGCTCCGGCTCCGGCCGCCGCAGTGACTGCCGGGGGCCCTGCCGCCAGGAAGGCGCCGGTCCTGGAGGCCTCTCCGCTGCGTGGCCAGACCGTCAAGATGCCGCGGATCCGCAAGGTCATCGGCGACAACATGGTCAAGGCCCTGCACGAGCAGGCCCAGCTGTCCTCGGTGGTCGAGGTCGACGTGACCCGCCTGATGAAGCTGCGCGCCCGGGCCAAGGACGCGTTCGCGGCCCGAGAGGGCGTCAAGCTCTCCCCGATGCCGTTCTTCGTGAAGGCGGCGGCCCAGGCGCTGAAGGCCCACCCGGCCGTCAACGCCCGGATCAACGAGGCCGAGGGCACCATCACGTACTTCGACACGGAGAACATCGGCATCGCCGTGGACTCCGAGAAGGGCCTGATGACCCCGGTCATCAAGAACGCCGGTGACCTCAACCTCGCCGGCATCGCCAAGGCCACCGCCGACCTGGCGAGCAAGGTCCGGGCCAGCAAGATCACCCCGGACGAGCTGTCGGGCGCGACCTTCACTATCAGCAACACCGGTTCGCGCGGCGCGCTGTTCGACACGATCATCGTGCCGCCGGGTCAGGTCGCGATCCTGGGCATCGGCGCCACGGTCAAGCGCCCGGCCGTCATCGAGACGGAGGAGGGTACGGTCATCGGCGTCCGCGACATGACGTACCTGACGCTGTCGTACGACCACCGTCTGGTGGACGGCGCCGACGCGGCCCGCTACCTGACCGCGGTCAAGGCCATCCTGGAAGCCGGCGAGTTCGAGGTCGAGCTGGGCCTCTGAGTCACCGAGGGGCGGCCCGCTCCCGCGGCGCCCCCGTCCGGATCTTTCCGGACGGGGGCGCCGTTCGTTGTGTAAGCCTCGTCTCACCTGCATGAAAGCCCCGGCATGCGCCCTTCCCCCGTGGGCTCCCGGCCTTATTGTCTAAACGTCGAACGCCCCCGGGGTCCGCCCGTCGCCCGACCGCCACCCCCAGACGAGGCCCTTCGGGCCGCTGCATTGGATCGCCCCTCCCTAAGGAGCCCTCATGACCGCGCCCGTCGTCCACTCGCTGCGCGAACAGATCCGCGAGCACATCGTGGAGGGGATCGTCAGCGGGCGCTGGAAGCCGGGCGAGCGGATCGTGGAGCGCCGCATCGCCACGGAGCTGGAGGTCAGTCAGACGCCCGTCCGGGAGGCGCTGCGGGAGCTGGAGTCGCTGCGGCTGATCGAGTCGGCGCCCAACAAGGGCGTGCGGGTGCGCAATCTGACCGCGGCCGATCTGGAGGAGTCCTACCCCGTACGGGCCGGTCTGGAGGCCATCGCGGCGGAGCTGGCGGCGGAGCGCCTGGCCGAGGACTGCTCGGCCCTGGAGCCGCACGTGGCCGCGCTGTACGAGGCGGACCGCAGGTCGGACGGTACGGGGCAGGTGCGGCACACGGTGGGGTTCCACCGGGAGCTGGTGCGCGCGGCCGGGAACTCGGTGCTGCTCCACACGTGGGAGGGGCTGGGCATCGAGGTGTTCACGGCGTTGTCGATCCGGTGGCTGGGGACGGTGCAGCAGTCGTACGCGGAGGAGCACGAGGAGCTGGTCGCCGCGTTCCGGCGCCGGGACCCCCGGATCGCCGAGATCGTGAAGGCGCATGTCCTGGGGTGCGCGCCGAGGGCGTGAGGAGGGAACTCCCGCCCTCGAGCAGCAGAGCACACCCCCGCTCAAACGCCGCCTTCACCTGCGAAAACCCGGGAAATCGGCGGCACGGGGTGCCTCCACCAAAGGCACCCCGTGCCTACTTTCTCGTGATCAAGAGGTTTTGAGCCTCAACCCTTTGATCGATCATCGATCAGGGAGTTATTGTCGCCGACGGGCTTTCACCCGAGCCCCAGCCCTGTCCTGCCAAAGACCAAGGGCACCCCGGCCCTTACCGATGAGGGAACCCCCCTTCGACTGAGGAAGGCGGCGACATGACCGACCCCAGCGCCATCCAGCCGAGCGAGCTCGACCAGCTCCCGGACCGCGACCCCGAGGAGACCGCCGAATGGCAGGCCTCCCTGGACGCCGTCGCCAAGGCGGCCGGGCCGCACCGTGCCGCGTACCTGATGCGCCGCACGCTGGAGCACGCCGAGGGCGCAGGCATCGCGCTGCCGAAGCTCCTTGAGACGGACTACGTCAACACCATCCCGACCCCCGCCGAGCCGGCCGTGCCCGGTGACGAGGAGATGGAGCGCCGCATCACCGCGTGGAACCGCTGGAACGCGGCCGCGATGGTGACCCGCGGCAGCAAATACGGCGTCGGCGGCCACATCGCCACCTTCGCCTCCGCGGCCTGGCTGTACGAGACCGGCTTCAACCACTTCTTCAAGGGCAAGGAGGGTGATGGCTCCGGCGACCAGCTGTACATCCAGGGCCACGCCTCCCCCGGAATCTACGCCCGTGCCTTCCTCGACGGCCGGCTGAACGAGCACCACCTCGACAACTTCCGCCAGGAGGCGGGCGGCAACGGCCTGCCGTCGTACCCGCACCCGCGCCGTCTGCCCTGGCTGTGGGAGTTCCCCACCGTCTCCATGGGCCTCGGCCCGCTCTCCGCCATCTACCAGGCGCGCTTCAACCGCTATCTGACCAACCGCGGCATCAAGGACGTCTCCGACTCCCACGTGTGGGCGTTCCTGGGCGACGGCGAGATGGACGAGCCCGAGTCGACGGCGGCGCTCGCGCTGGCCGCGCGTGAGGAACTGGACAACCTCACCTTCGTCATCAACTGCAACCTGCAGCGCCTCGACGGCCCGGTCCGCGCCAACTTCAAGATCGTGCAGGAGCTGGAGGCCCAGTTCCGCGGCGCCGGCTGGAACGTCGTCAAGACGCTGTGGGGCACGGCCTGGGACGAGCTGTTCGCCCTCGACACCACGGGCGCGCTCGTACGCCGTCTGCGCGAGGTGCCGGACGCGCAGATCCAGACGTACCAGACCCGCGGCGTGGCCTACATCCGCGAGGACTTCTTCGGCAAGGACCCGGCGCTCGCCGAGATGGCGAAGCTGCTGAGCGACGACAAGATCCTCGAGTGCTTCCACCTCTCCCGCGGTGGTCACGAGGCGCGCAAGGTCTACGCCGCCTACAAGGCCGCCGTCGAGCACAAGGGCGCCCCGACCGTGATCCTGGCCCAGACGGTCAAGGGCCACACCCTCGGCCCGGGCTTCGCGTCGAAGAACGCCAACCACCAGATGAAGAAGCTGACGGCGGACGAGTTCAAGGCGATGCGCGACCTGCTCGAGCTGCCCATCCCGGACAGCGCGTTCGTCGACGGCGTGGTGCCCTACGGCCACCCGGGCGCCGACTCCCCCGAGGTCCGGTACCTCCAGGAGCGCCGCGCGACCCTCGGCGGTCCCGCCCCGGCCCGCCGTACGCACGCCCTGGCCCCGCTGCCGGCTCCGGCAGAGAAGGCGTTCGCGTCCTTCGACAAGGGCTCCGGCTCGCAGAACGTGGCCACCACCATGGCCTTCGTCCGCCTGGTCAAGGACCTGGTCCGCGACAAGGAGACGGGCAGGCGCTGGGTGCCGATCGTCCCGGACGAGGCCCGCACCTTCGGCATGGAGAGCCTGTTCCCCTCCCTCGGCATCTACTCGCCCAAGGGCCAGACGTACGAGCCGGTCGACCGCGACCAGCTGATGTACTACAAGGAGGCCAGGAACGGCCAGATCCTCAACGAGGGGATCACCGAGGCCGGTTCGATGGCCGACTTCATCGCCGCCTCCACGTCGTACGCGACACACGGCGAGGCGATGATCCCGTTCTACATCTTCTACTCGATGTTCGGCTGGCAGCGCACGGCCGACCAGATGTGGCAGCTCGGCGACCAGCTCGGCCGCGGCTTCCTCGTCGGCGCCACCGCCGGCCGTACGACGCTGACGGGCGAGGGCCTGCAGCACGCCGACGGCCACTCGCCCGTGATCGCGGCGACGAACCCCGCGGCACTGACGTACGACCCGGCGTTCGCGTACGAGATCGCGGTCATCGTGAAGGACGGTCTGCGCCGTATGTACGGCGAGGCGGCGCCGGGCGAGGACCCGAACGTCTTCTACTACCTCACCGTCTACAACGAGCCCCTGCCGCAGCCGGCCAAGCCGTCCGGTCTCGGCATCGACGAGGGCATCGTCAAGGGCCTGTACCGCTTCAACACGGCGGAGTCCGCGGGCCTCACCCCGGACGCCAACGCCCCGCGCATCCAGCTGCTGGGCTCCGGCACGGCGATCCACTGGGCGCTCACGGCGCAGAAGCTGCTCGCCGAGGAATGGGGCGTCGCGGCGGACGTGTGGTCGGCGACCTCGTGGAGCGAGCTGCGGCGCGACGCCATGGAGGCGGACGCGGCGCTGCTGCGCGGCGAGGAGCGGATCCCGTACATCCGTCAGGCGCTCCAGGGCGCCGAGGGCCCGGTGCTGGCGGTCTCCGACTACATGCGCCAGGTCCCGGACCAGATCGCGCAGTGGGTGGAGCAGGACTACTCCTCGCTGGGTGCCGACGGTTTCGGTCTGTCGGACACCCGTGAGGCGGCCCGCCGTCACTTCGGCGTCGACGCCCAGTCGATCGTCGTCGCGGCCCTGGCCCAGCTCGCCAGGCGCGGCGAGGTCCAGGCGACGGCCGTGAAGGAGGCCCGCGACCGGTACGGCCTGTAGACAGGTACGGCCTGTAGGACCGGCCATCGGGTGAAGGGGTACGGCGACCGCCGTACCCCTTCGCTGTCGCGGGAGAGCGCCCCCTGGGCGAACGAGCCATCAAGTCGGTGGGGCCCGGCATCATGAACGCATGCGTGCCGCCCGTCTCATCAAAATGGTGCTGCTGCTGCAGTCCCGGTCCTCGATGACCGCCGCCGAGCTGGCCCGGGAGCTGGAGGTGTCCGAGCGGACCGTCACCCGGGACGCGCAGGCGCTGTCGGAGGCGGGGGTCCCGGTGTACGCCGACCGGGGGCGGGCCGGGGGTTACCGGCTGATCGGCGGGTACCGCACACGGCTGACCGGGCTGGCCCGCAGCGAGGCCGAGGCTCTGTTCCTCAGCGGCGTGCCGGGGGCGCTGCGCGAGATGGGCCTTGAGGACGCGGCCTCCGCGGCCCGTCTGAAGGTGTCCGCCGCCCTCCTCCCCTCCCTGCGGGACGCGTCCCGTACGGCGGCCCAGCGGTTCCATCTGGACGCGCCCGACTGGTTCAGGGAGCCCGGGACGCCCGAACTGCTGTCGGCCGTCGTGGACGCGGTGTGGGACGACCGGCGCATATCGGCGCGCTACCGCCGCGGGGAGGCCGAGGTCGAGCGGGAACTCGAGCCCTATGGCCTGGTCCTCAAGGCTGGGGTCTGGTACCTGTGCGCGCGGATGGCGGGACAGGCGACCTTCCGGGTGTACCGCATCGACCGCTTCACGGCCGTTGCGGCCCGCGAGGATCGGTTCACGCGGGACGAGAAGTTCGAACTGCCCGCCTTCTGGGCGGAGCGGGCGGAGCAGTTCGCGCGGTCCATCCTGCGGGCGGAGGTCGTGGTGCGGCTGTCCGAGGACGGGGTGCGCAGGCTGCCGTACGCCCTCGATCCCGTCTCCGCCCGCCAGGCGCTGACGACCGCGGGCGCCCCGGACGAGCGCGGATGGGTGACGGTGACCGTGCCGGTGGAGTCCGAGGAGGTCGCGCACACGCAACTCACGGGGCTCGGGCCGGAGGTCGAAGTGCTGTCCCCGCGGGCGCTGCGCGCGCGGTTCGCGAGCGACGCGGCACGGCTCGCCGGGCTCTACGGCCCCTGACGGTCCGCCGCACTCCGCGTGCGGCCCGCCCGCCCAGGCCCGATGCTGGTCCCGTGATGGACGAGACGGAGTTCTGGGAGCTGGTGGACGAGAGCCGCGAGGCCGCCGAGGGCGACCCGGACGAGCAGGCCGACCAGCTCGTCGAGCGTCTGCTGCGGCTGGATCCGGAATCCGTCCTGGACTTCGCCCGGCACTTCGAGTCCCGGTACAACCGCGCCTACCGCTGGGACCTGTGGGGCGCCGCCTGGGTGCTGCTCGACGGGGCGAGCGACGACGCGTTCGACTTCTTCCGGTGCTGGCTGATCGGCCAGGGCCGGGAGACCTTCGAGGGCGCCGTGCACGATCCCGACTCGCTCGCCGACCTGCTGGAGGACTTCGACGAGGAGGTCGACGGGGACGGCGAGGAGCTCGGCTACGCGGCGGACGAGGCGTACGAGCAGCTCACCGGGACCGTGGCGCCCGACCTGGGCCTCCCGCCCGCGTCCTCCGATCCGGAGGGGACGCCGTTCGACCTGGAGAACAAGTCGGTGCTCGCCGAGCGCTACCCCCGGCTGTGGGATCGCTTCAAGGCCTGAGGTGGTGCACCCGCCGCCCCGGCGATCACGCCGTGCGGCGACGGGTGGAGTCGCAGGGCGGTCAGGCCGCCGCCCGACCGGCGCCGGGGACGAGGTGTCCCGGCGCGCGGTGGGGCTCGGCCGTGTGGTGCAGGGGTGCCCTGTTGGCCCGGTCCAGGGCTGACGCGGTGGCAGTGGCCGGGCCGAGGACGACCGTCGTGACGGCGCAGACCACCGTCCAGGGGCTGCGCACGGCCGCGGCCCAGGTGCGCGTCCTCGTCGTCTCCGTACGGCTGTCGTCGCTCATGATCCCCACCTCCGGTCGGCTACCACCACGACCGTAGGGCGCGGGGATCTGAGGACTCTTCGTAGGCCCTGTGACGTTTCTGTGGGCGTCATCGCCTGCCCTGCAGGTGCGCCGCCTTGGCCCGGATGTCCGGGAGGAGGGCGGTGAGGGCCGCGCCGGGGCAGTTCGTCATATAGCCGTCGTTGTGGCCCGCCAGGGTGGGCAGCAGGGCGGTGGTGCCCGCCTTGTAGCGGCTCAGTCCGTTGCTGGAGACGAGCCGGACCCTGGCGCGCGGGTCGATGTCCGCCAGGCCCAGCTTCCACGCGGCGAGCGCGGCGATCGCGTCGGTCATGGCCTTGGGCACGGTCGTGCCCTCCATGAAGGTGCCGATGGCGGCGATGCCCGAGGTGCGGTGGTTGAAGCCCTGGGTGTGGGCGCCGGTGACGGCGCGTTCGATGCCGCCCGCGCGGCCCTCGTAGATCGTGCCGCAGCGGTCGACGAGGAAGTTGTAGCCGATGTCGTCCCACCGGCGGTTGCCGATCTGGCCCGCGTACAGGGCCCGGATGATGCGCGGTACATCGGCGCAGTCGTACTGGTTGGGCGAGTCGGTGTGGTGCACGAAGACCGCGACGACCTTGTCGTCGTAGCGCGGGGGCGGCTGGCCCTTGGCTCCGTCGTCCTTCCAGGCGGTCCTCGGTACGATGTGCGGCTTCGGCGCCGCATGCAGGGCCGCGGACCGGCCTTCGACCGGCCGCGGGGGCCCCGGGGACCTGGAGGGCGGGACGACCGCCGTGCTCCCGACGGCGGAGGCACAGATCAGCAGCGCGAGGGCGGCGGCGAACTCGGGCAGGGCCCCGAGCAGCAGCAGGACGGCTCCGGGCATCGGTACCCGAGGCCATCGTCGTGCCCCCCTCGCTCTTCGGAAGACACGCATGGACCCACTGTCGGCCGGTTCTCCCGCATCCGCGATGTGTGGTGTGCCACCTGGTGGAACCAACGCCCCGGTCCGGGACGTTTCTACAGGTCGACGCGCGCGTGCCCGGTTCCGGGCGCCACCCGCGCGTGGCTGATCACTGGGCTCCCCCTGCGCGTACTAAGGGGTCCGAGAGAAAGGCGGCTCCGTGGACCTGCTCGACATCCTGCTGATGCTGGTGATCCTGGCCTACGCTGCGTCCGGCTACCGGCGCGGACTGGTGGCCGGGTGTGTCTCGCTGGCCGGCTTCGTGGGCGGTGCCGTCGTCGGCGTGTGGATCCTTCCGTGGGTGATGGAGCTGGTGACACGCGGGACCACCGGGGCGACGGTGACGGCGGTGCTCACGGTGCTGGTCCCGGCGGCGGTGGGGCACGAGCTGGCGGGGCGCCTCGCGCTGAGGCTGCGCCGCGAACTGGACCGTGCTGGTCGGGGTCCGCTGCGGGTGGCCGACGGGATCGGCGGGGCGGTCGCGAACACGGTGGCCGTGCTGATCGTGGCGTGGGTGGCCGCGAGCGTCCTTGGCGCGTCCTCGTCACCGCTGGTGACGGGGGCGATCCGGGACTCGCGGCTGCTGGGGACCGTGCAGAACGCGATGCCGGACACGACCCCGGCCTGGTTCTCGCGCGCCACGTCCGCGCTCGCCCAGGCGGGTTTCCCGCAGGTCTTCAACCCGTTCGAGAACGAACCCACCGCCGGGGTTGCCGAGCCCTCCGGGGACAGCGTCACGGAGAGCGCGACGAACGCCGCGAAACTCAGCACGGTGAAGATCGAGGGCGCCTCGGGCACCCAGGGCCGTGAGGGCAGCGGCTTCGTGTACGCGGCGCGGCACGTGATGACCAACGCGCACGTGGTGGCGGGCATCAACCACCCGTCCGTCCGGATCGGCGGAGTGGGTCCGTCGTACGCGGCGCGGGTGGTGCTCTTCGACCCCGACCGGGACGTGGCCGTTCTCTACGTGCCCGATCTGCGCGCGCCCGTGCTGCGCTTCGACGGGAGCGCGAAGCGCGGTGACGCGGCCGTGGTCGCGGGCTATCCGCAGGACGGCGACCTGACGCTGCGGGCCGCCACGGTCGCGAGCCGCGTCCGGGCCACCGGCCAGAACATCTACAGCTCGAACACCGTCACCCGGGAGATCTACTCGATACGGTCGACGGTCCTGCCCGGCAACTCCGGCGGCCCGCTGCTGACCACCGACGGCAGGATCTACGGGGTCGTCTTCGCCCGCTCCACCTCGGACCCGGAGACCGGATACGTTCTGACGGCGGACGAGGTCGCGGGCGACGCGCACCGCGCGGCGCGGTCCACGACGGCCGTGGACACCGGCGACCTCGTGACCTCCTGAGCCCTACAGCGATCGGCCCATGAACACGTCGTCGACGTACTCGCCCTCGATCAGGAACTCCTCGGGCAGGATCCCCTCCACCACGAACCCCTCGGACTCGTAGAGCTTGCGGGCCGGGGTGTTGTGCCCGAGGACCCGCAGGGTGAGGCGCCGCGCTCCGCGCCGCCGGGCCTCGTCCTGCGCGGCCCGCAGCAGCGCCCGGGCGACCCCGGCGCCGCGCGCCTCGTCGGCGACGACGAGCCCCTGGATCTGGCGGACGTGGGAGTTGCACGCCAGCGGCGTGGGGAAGGCCAGCCGGATGTAGCCGACGACCGTGCCGTCGAGTTCGGCGACGAGATGGTCCCGCGGCCCGAACCGCTCGTTGAAGAAGGGCTCGTACGGAGGCTGGGGGCGCGGCTGCACCGAGTGCAGCGGAGACCAGGTGACACGGTCGAGCCGGCCGAGCGTCTCCTCGTCGTCGAGCATGGCGTGACGTATGTACGGAACGGGCATGAGCGCCACTGTACGGCGGGTGTACGAGAACCCGTCCGGTGTTTTCCGGGGCCGCCGGGCAGGTCGGGCGGTGGCGCAGCGTGCAGGATGGGCGCATGGAACGTTCCCGAATCGCCGTGGCCGGTGCGTCCGGGCTCATCGGCGGCGCCTTGGTGCGGTCGTTGACCGCGGACGGGCACGAGGTGGTGCGCCTGGTGCGCCGTGCGGCCCGGAGCGAGGACGAGGTCCGCTGGGATCCCGAGGGGCAGTATGTCGATGCGGCCGGTCTGACCGGGTGCGTCGCCGTGGTGAACCTCGCCGGGGCCGGCATCGGCGACCACCGCTGGACGGACGAGTACAAGCGGACGCTGCGCGACAGCCGGGTGCTCGGTACGGCGGCGCTCGCGGAGGCCGTCGCCTCGCTGCCCGAGCCGCCGCGTGTCTTCGTGAGCGGCAGTGCGATCGGCTACTACGGCGAGACGGGGGAGCGCGCGGTCGACGAGGACGCGCCGCCCGGGGACGGCTTCCTGCCCTCGCTGTGCGTGGAGTGGGAGGAGGCCGCGGCCGCCGCGCAGGAGGCGGGCGTGCGGACGGTGTTCGCACGGACCGGGCTGGTGGTGGCCCGCGAGGGCGGGGCCTGGGGCCGGCTGTTTCCGCTGTTCCGGGCGGGGCTCGGCGGCCGGATGGGTGACGGGCGCCAGTACTGGTCGTTCATCGCGCTGCACGACGAGGTGGCGGCGATCCGCCATCTCATCGACGACGAGGCGGCCTCGGGCCCGTTCAATCTGACGGCCCCGCAGCCGCTGACGAACCGTGAGATCACCGCGGCAATGGGACGCGTACTGCACCGGCCCACCCTCTTCCCGGTACCGGCGGGGGCACTGCGGCTGGTGCTCGGCGAGATGGCGGGGGACGTTCTCGGCAGTGCGCGAGTGCTGCCGACGCGGCTGCTGGAGTCCGGGTTCTCCTTCGCGTTCCCGACGATCGACGAAGCGCTGCGGGCCGCACTCGAGGGGTAGTCGGGAGGCCGCGAGGCGCGGGTCCGGGGACGTGCGCGGCGGGCCGGAGGACATGACGCGGCGGGCCGGAGGATGTCGCCCGGGAGGACGGGAGGGGCGTGAAGCGCGGTCCGGGAGGGGCGTGGCGTGCGGGGCCGGGGGCGCGGCAGTGACAGGGATTCCCGGGTTCGACCATATGCGACCGCTGTGCGACCGTGCTCTGTTCATGCGCGACTTCATCTGCACCTTCACGGACCTACGCTCGATCCGAACTCGGGTATCCCTGAAGCCTGTTGGGGGCATGACGTCTCCACCGGCCGCACAACCTCGAGGAGGGGCACGTGCTAGAGCCCGTGTACCAGGCGGACGTCGTCATCGTGGGGGCCGGGGTCGCCGGCCTCGCCGCCGCCCACCGGCTGACCAGCGCAGGAGTTGCGACCGCGGTCCTGGAGGCCGCGCCCTATGTCGGCGGCCGTATGTCGACCGAGAAGGTCGACGGCTTCCGGCTCGACCGGATCGGACAGCTCCTTTTCACGTCGTATCCCGAACTGAGCCTGATCCCGGGGCTCGACGCGCTGGTGCTGCGCGCCTTCGAGCCGGGTGTCCTGGTGCACAGCAAGGGGCGGCACCATCGCGCGGGCGCTCCCCCGGCGGGAGGGGGCGCAGGGGGCGCACGGAGCGCGCTCAACGCCGTACGCGCCCTCGCCGCCGTTCCCCGTACGGCTTCCGCTCCCCGGCCGGTGCACGGAATGTCCGGGGTGCGTACCGCCCGGTCGAGGGCGGCCGGGGCGCGCCCGGCCGGAGCGCGGTCCGGCGCCCCGCTCGGCGGCGCCGTGGACCAGGCCCGGCTCGGCGCGGCGCTCGCCCGGATCGCCGCCACGCCCGTGGAACGGCTGCTGGCCCGGGCCGAGTTGCCCGCCGGGCGCGCGCTCACGGCCCGCGGGATCCCCGCCCGTACGGTCGAGGGATTTCTGCGTCCGCTGCTCGCCGCCCTGCTGTGCGACCCGGAACTGACCACGTCGAGCCGCTGCGCCGATCTCGCGCTGCGCTCCTTCGCCAGTGGCCGGCTGTGCCTGCCGGAGGGCGGGGCGGAGGTCCTGCCGGAACTGCTGGCGCGGGCGCTGCCGCCGGGCACGGTGCACACCGGGGTCCGCGCCACCTCGGTCGCCACGACCGCGGTGACCACCGCCGAGCACGGCGAGTTCCGCTGCCGTGCCGTCCTGGTGGCCGCCGACGCGCCCGCCGCGGCCGAGCTGCTACCGGGCCTGCGCGTGCCGGACTTCCATCCCGTGACCGTCGTCCACCACACCATGGACCTGCCGCCGTCGACCGGCGCGGCCCTGCTGCTCGACGCGGACCGCGACGGTCCGGTTGCGCACACGGCGGTCGTGAGCCTGGTGGACCCGTCCCGGGCGCCCGCGGGGCGCGCCCTGGTCTCGTCCACGGTCCTCGGGGCGCCCCCGGACGACGTCGACGCCACCGTACGGGCCCATCTGGCGCGCCTGTACGGGACGTCGACCAGGCGCTGGGAGACCCTCGCCGTGCATCACACCGCGCGGGCCGTCCCGGCGATGCGGCCGCCGCACGATCTGCGCCGGCCGGTGCGGCTGCTGGCCGGGCTGTATGTGTGCGGCGACCACCGCGACACGAGCACGGTCCAGGGCGCGCTGCACTCCGGGCACCGGGCCGCGTCGGCACTCCTGGCCGACCTGGGCGCGGGTCCTATGCATGTCGCGGAGCCGCTGCCCAGGGCCGCCTGAGGCTCACTGGTGCGCGGCGACCTTGTCGCGGTAGCCGCGCACCGCCGCGGCGTCCTTGTACGGCTCCAGGCGGCGCTCGAAGTCCCGTACGTACTCGACCGCCCGCACCGACCGCATCTCCGACGCCTGTCCGGCGGCCTCGGCCCCCAACTGGCAGGCCTGGTCCAGCTCGCCGAGGCCGAGCCGCGCCGAGGCGAGCACCACCCGGCAGAACAGCCGGCTGCGGGCATAGCCGGGTGCCCGCAGTTGCAGGGAGCGCTCGGCGTGCTGGACGGCGGCCCGGTACTGCTGCAGGTCCCGGTGGCAGTGCCCGAACTCGTCGGCGAGCTGCGCCTCGTCGAAGAACCGCGCCCAGTAGGGCACTTCGTCGCCGGGGCGGGCGGCCTCCAGGGCGCGCTCGGCCCGCACCAGCGAGGCCGTGCACGCCCGTACCTCGCCGAGCACACCGTGGCCGCGTGCCTCGACGGCGTGCAGCATCGCCTGGACGACGGGCGGTGCCGAGGTGCCGACGCCCTGCTGGGCCACGCGGGCCAGCTGCACGGCCTCGCGTCCGTGGCCCAGGTAGACGGCCTGCCGGCTCATCGTGACCAGGACGTACGCCCCGTACATCCGGTCCCCGGCCGCCTGTGCGAGCCGCAGCGCCTGGACGAAGTAGCGCTGGGCGAGGCCGTGCGCGCCGATGTCGTACGACGTCCAGCCGGCGAGCCGGGTCAGATCGGCGGCCGCCGCGAACAGGCGGCGGCCCGTCTGCTCGCCGTAGGTGCCGCGCAGCATCGGCTCGGCCTCGTGCTCCAGATAGCGCACGAGCGCCTGGCGGGCGTGGCCGCCGCCGTAGGCGTTGTCGAGGGCGCGGAACAGCTCGCCGACCGAGCGGAGCGCGGCGATGTCACCGGCGGAGACCTTCTGGCCGGGGCCCCGTTCGGACTGGCCGCGCTGGCGGGGTACCGCGGGGCGGCCCTGGGCGGGGATGCGGGCGGGTGTCTCGCCGTGGCTCACCCTGTCGTCGGCCCGGCCGATCAGCCAGTCCCGGCTGGGCACGACGAGCCCGGCCGGAGTGAACGCGATCTTGCGCAGCTCGGCATGGCTGCCGGAGTCCTTGCGCCACAGGCCGCTGACGATGTCGACGGCCTCCTCCGGGGTCGCGGCGAACTCCAGGCCCGCGTACACCGGGGCGCAGGCGTCGAGGCCGAGGTCCTGTGCGGTGAGCCGACGCCCGAGCCGCCGTGTGAACACCTCGGCGATGAGCGCGGGCGTGGTGCCGCGCGGCTGCTGTCCGCGCAGCCATCGCGTCACGGATGTCTTGTCGTATCTGAGGTCGAGCCCGTGTTCGAGGCCTAGCTGGTCGACGCGACGGGCGAGACCTGCGTTGGAGAACCCCGCTTCTGCGATGAGCGCGGCGAGCTGTCGGTTGGGGGTGCGCTGCGCGGGTCGTTCCGTCATCTGCGGTGCGGTCTCCGTATCGCCTGTGAGCAGCCTTAACGGCCTTGTGAACGGCGTGAATGTAGCGGAGAGTGAGCAGACGATCGCACACTTCCGCGTCCATTCATCCGATCGTGTGAGGATTGGCCGGTCGGGCTGACGAAAGCCGTGGGCGGCCACCCGAGGGCACCGGCGCGTCGGCTGGACGTACAGTGGCGTGGGCGTCTTTCACGCCTTACGAAGCTTCTAGGGAGGCGCTTGCCGTGAGTGAGTTGCGGTTCGTCCGTATGGGGTTCGGGGCACAGGCCGTCCAGTACCAGGAGGCCTGGGACGAGCAGCGCCGGGTGCACGCCGCCCGCTTCGCCGACGAGATCCCCGACACCTGCCTGCTGGTCGAGCACCCACCGGTCTACACGGCGGGCCGGCGCACGGCGGACGACGAGCGACCCCTGGACGGCACGCCGGTGATCGACGTGGACCGCGGCGGCAAGATCACCTGGCACGGCCCGGGCCAGCTGGTCGGCTACCCGATCCAGAAGCTCCCGCGCCCGGTCGACGTCGTCGCCCACGTCCGCCGCCTCGAGGACGCCCTCATCCGCACCTGCGCAGAGTTCGGCCTGGAGACCACCCGGGTGGAGGGCCGCAGCGGCGTCTGGGTCCTCGGCGACCCGATGGACCGGCGCCCCTCCCTCGGCGGCCTCTCCCTGGACTTCGACCCACGCCTGCACGACGAGGAGTTCGATCCGCGGCTCAACGGCCCGGAGTACGCGCCCTCCAACGCCGGCCAGCGCCGGGAGGACCGCAAGATCGCGGCGATCGGCATCCGCGTCGCCAAGGGCGTCACGATGCACGGCTTCGCGCTCAACGTGAATCCGGACAACGCCTGGTTCGACCGGATCATCCCGTGCGGGATCCGGGACGCGGGCGTGACGTCCCTGGCGAACGAGCTGGGACGGGACATGACGATCGACGAGGTGCTGCCGGTGGCGGAGCGGCACCTGAAGGACGTACTGGAGAACGCGGAGCTGAAGCCGCGGGTCGTCGAGCGGGTGTCGGCGTAGCCGGGGGAATGCGCCCCCGCCTCCGAAGGTTGCCCACCCACAGGGCCGGAGTCTGCCCGGGCGTACCCTGGTGTACGCCGAAGAATCGAAGCTACAGGGAGCCGATGTGTCCGCAGTCGCACCCGACGGACGCAAGATGCTGCGCCTGGAGGTCCGCAACAGCCAGACCCCCATCGAGCGCAAGCCCGAGTGGATCAAGACCCGGGCGAAAATGGGTCCCGAGTACACCAAGATGCAGAACCTCGTGAAGAGCGAGGGCCTGCACACGGTCTGCCAGGAAGCCGGCTGCCCGAACATCTACGAGTGCTGGGAGGACCGCGAGGCCACCTTCCTCATCGGCGGCGACCAGTGCACCCGGCGCTGCGACTTCTGCCAGATCGACACCGGCAAGCCCGAGGCGCTCGACCGCGACGAGCCGCGCCGTGTGGGCGAGTCCGTGGTCACCATGGACCTGAACTACGCCACCATCACCGGTGTCGCCCGGGACGACCTCGAGGACGGCGGCGCCTGGCTGTACGCCGAGACGGTCCGGCAGATCCACCAGCAGACCGCCGGCCGTGCGGGCGGCCACACCAAGGTCGAGCTGCTCGCGCCCGACTTCAATGCGGTCCCCGAACAGCTCGAAGAGGTTTTCTCCGCCCGGCCCGAGGTCTTCGCGCACAACGTGGAGACGGTCCCGCGGATCTTCAAGCGCATCCGTCCCGGCTTCCGCTACGAGCGTTCCCTCAAGGTCATCACCGCCGCCCGCGACTTCGGCCTGGTGACGAAGTCGAACCTCATCCTCGGCATGGGCGAGACCCGCGAGGAGGTCGGCGAGGCGCTGAAGCAGCTGCACGACGCCGGCTGCGAGCTGGTCACCATCACGCAGTACCTGCGCCCGAGCGTCCGCCACCACCCCGTGGAGCGCTGGGTGAAGCCCCAGGAGTTCGTGGAGCTGAAGGAGGAGGCCGAGCAGATCGGCTTCTCGGGCGTCATGTCCGGCCCTCTCGTGCGCTCCTCCTACCGCGCCGGGCGGCTGTACCGGATGGCCGTCGAGAAGCGGGATTCCTACATCGCCTCGCAGGCGGTCTGAGCTGATCGCATCCAGGGAGTTGGCACTGCGTGCCAGTTCCCGTGTGTGAATCCGCACACAAGCAACTACCCCCCGGTAGTGGCCGATTGACGCGGCCCCGACCGTCCCCCCAGCTAGCGGGGACGTCAGGGCCGCGTCAGGCTTTTCGCACTCCGTATCAAGGCTTCATTGGCGTTTGACCGGTCGGTCACGCCCTGGTAACACCAAACAGTGACCCTGGTCTTACGCCCCGTGCAGTCCTGACCCGCAGCCGCCGATCCGAGGGGGGACCTCCACCATGCAGGCCGCGCCCGTTCGCGCCACCGCGATCCCGTCGTTCACCGAAGCACTCCGTGCCATTGAATCGCTGCTCATGAGCAGCGGCCAGCGAACCGCCCGCCGCAACGCCTGGACCTCCGTCCTGGAGGACCGCCGCCGCGCCAAGGACCGCGTCGAGGCGCAGCGCGTCCTCGAGGCCGTGGCGTCGCGCTCGTAACCACCGCTCGCACTCCCCGGAGCGCCCCCACCGCTCCCCCTCCCGGCACTGCCGTCGTCCGCCGCTCCCCGGGCCACGTAGACTTCGTGGCATGGCGAGGAAGGAAACCGCAGCGGATGCTGCGAACACCGGGCGACTGAAGCAGATCGCCCTGACCTACAAGATGACCAGCAAGGCCGACCCCAAGATCGGTCTTGTACTCGCGGCTGTCGGCATCATCACCTTCGGTGTCCTCCTCGCGATCGGTTTCTTGCTCGGTCACCCCATTTATCTCGGCATTCTGGGCCTCCTGCTCGCCTTCCTCGCGATGGCGATCGTTTTCGGACGCCGGGCCGAGCGAGCCGCCTTCGGGCAGATGGAGGGCCAGCCGGGCGCCGCCGCGGCGGTCCTGGACAACATCGGACGTGGCTGGACCACCACCCCGGCGGTCGCGATGAACCGCAGCCAGGACGTGGTGCACCGCGCGGTCGGCAAGGCCGGCATCGTGCTGGTCGCCGAGGGCAACCCGAACCGGGTCAAGAGCCTGCTGGCCGCCGAGAAGAAGAAGATGGCCCGCATCGTCGCGGACGTACCGGTGCACGACGTGGTCGTCGGCACGGGCGAGGGTCAGGTCGAGCTGAAGAAGCTCCGTACGACGATGCTGAAGCTCCCCCGGGTGCTGACCGGCCCCCAGGTCACCGCGACCAACGACCGGCTGCGGGCGTTGGGCGACCTGATGACCAACATGCCGCTGCCGAAGGGTCCGCTGCCCAAGGGGATGCGGATGCCCAAGGGCGGGCGCATGCGGTGACACTGCCGCTGGGCTGAGCCGACGTTTCGGGGCCCGGGGAACCTTGGCGGTTCTCCGGGCCCCGGTGCGTTTCCCGGGGTACGGTGCGTTGCCCGGGGTGCGGTGCGTTTCCCGGGGGCGCCCTGCGTTTCCTGGGGTGCGTTTCCTGCGGCGCGTTTTCCTGCGGGGCGGTGTGGCTCGCGGTGCGGGGTGGCTCGGTGCGGAAACGTGGTTCGCCGCGCGCCGTCCGTGGCTGGTCGCGCCGTTCCCCGCGCCCCTGGGAGCGCGGCCGAGGGCGCCCTCAGAGCCTGATCTCGACGGTCCCGGCCATGCGGTCGTGCAGGCCCCGGCCGTCCCGGTCCCAGATCAGCGGCGGGATGGCGAGAAACAGCAGAACCGTGCGGAGCAGGGTGCGCAGCGGGTTGACGCGGCCTGTGCCCAGGGCCACCACCCGCAGGCCGAAGAGCCGCTTGCCCGGGGTGAACCCGATGGTGCCGACGGTCAGAACGGTCAGCGCGAAGAGGACGAGCGGTGCCCAGACCTGGGCCGCCTGGTTGTAGCTGTCCGCGATCAGACCGTATGCGATCAAGAGGCACAGGCCCCAGTCGACGGCGAGGGCGCCGAGGCGCCGACCCGGGCGGGCGATGGAGCCCGGTCCCTCCTGCGGCAGACCGAGCTGCTCTCCCCGGTATCCGAACTCCGCTCCGGCTTCTTCCATCGCCGCGCGGGGACCGGAGAGCCACGATCCGATTGCTTGCCTGTTTTCCACCCGTCCACGGTACTGCGCACCGCAGGACCGCCCCGGAGGTGGGGTCACGACGACATGGGGCGGTTAACCTGGGAGAAACAAACGGGTCACGCCCGAGAAATCCTCCGTCCCTAAGGTCGGCTGCAGCGTGTGCCACCGCACTGGCCGCACGAACGAACTACCACCCCGGCACGGACGGTCGGGAGTAGGAGGAGCTGGATGTTCCAGAACGCCGACGAGGCCAAGAAGTTCATCGCGGACGAGGACGTCAAGTTCATCGACGTCCGTTTCTGCGACCTGCCGGGCGTGATGCAGCACTTCACGGTGCCGGTTGAGGCGTTCGACCCGGACGACGAGCTCGCCTTCGACGGATCCTCGATCCGTGGCTTCCAGGCCATTCACGAGTCCGACATGGCGCTGCGCGCGGACCTGTCGACCGCCCGGGTCGACCCCTTCCGCCGCGACAAGACGCTGAACATCAACTTCTTCATCCACGACCCGATCACGGGCGAGCAGTACTCCCGTGACCCGCGCAACGTGGCGAAGAAGGCCGAGGCCTACCTGGCCTCCACCGGGATCGCCGACACCGCGTACTTCGGTCCCGAGGCCGAGTTCTACGTCTTCGACAGCGTCCGCTTCGCGACCAGCGCGAACGAGTCCTTCTACCACATCGACTCCGAGGCCGGCGCCTGGAACACCGGCGCCCTCGAGGACAACCGTGGCTACAAGGTCCGCTACAAGGGCGGCTACTTCCCGGTTCCGCCGGTCGACCACTTCGCCGACCTGCGCGCCGAGATCTCCCTGGAGCTGGAGAAGGCGGGTCTGAAGGTCGAGCGCCAGCACCACGAGGTGGGCACCGCCGGCCAGGCCGAGATCAACTACAAGTTCAACACGCTGCTCGCCGCGGCCGACGACCTCCAGCTCTTCAAGTACATCGTGAAGAACGTCGCCTGGCGCAACGGCAAGACCGCGACCTTCATGCCGAAGCCGATCTTCGGCGACAACGGTTCGGGCATGCACGTCCACCAGTCGCTGTGGAGCAACGGCGACCCGCTGTTCTACGACGAGGCCGGCTACGCGGGCCTGTCGGACACCGCCCGCTACTACATCGGCGGCATCCTCCGGCACGCCCCGTCGCTGCTGGCCTTCACCAACCCGACCGTGAACTCGTACCACCGCCTGGTGCCGGGCTTCGAGGCGCCGGTCAACCTGGTGTACTCGCAGCGCAACCGCTCCGCGGCCATGCGCATCCCGATCACGGGTTCGAACCCGAAGGCCAAGCGCGTCGAGTTCCGTGCCCCGGACTCGTCCGGCAACCCGTACCTGGCCTTCTCGGCCCTGCTCCTCGCGGGTCTGGACGGCATCAAGAACAAGATCGAGCCGGCCGAGCCGATCGACAAGGACCTCTACGAGCTGGCTCCCGAGGAGCACGCGGGCGTCCCGCAGGTCCCGACCTCGCTCCCGGCGGTCCTCGACTCCCTCGAGCGCGACCACGAGTTCCTGCTCCAGGGTGACGTGTTCACGGCCGACCTGATCGAGACCTGGATCGACTTCAAGCGCACCAACGAGATCGCCCCGCTGCAGCTGCGTCCGCACCCGCACGAGTTCGAGCTCTACTTCGACGTGTGATATCGCCCCAGGTCAGAGCGGTAACCGCTCCCCTGGGCATCTGCGGGCCGTCGGCCGGCTCTCCTACGCTGGGAGAGTCGGCCGTCGGCTTTTCGGCTCCGGCTTTCGGGGCCGGCTCAGGCTGCGTCGTCCTGTCGCTCCTGGAACGCCTGGTCGATGGCCTTGCGGGCTCGATCCCGGCCGTTCGTCAACAGGTGCGTGTAGGTGCGTGTAGGTGCGTAGCGTGAAGCCGGGGTCCGCGTGCCCGAGGTACTCGGCCAGGGCCCTCACGTTCTCCCCCGCGTCCAGCACGACCGACGCGTAGTAGTGCCTCAGGGCGTGCATGCCGTGCTCGCGCGACTGCCTGAACCGCTCCCCCCGGCGACCGCTCGGGGATCACGCCGGCTGAGACCAGGGCGGGCTTCCGTTGAAGTGGGCGAGGCTCTGCCTCCCTGCGAGTGGTGGCCGCACCTAACCCGTACACAGGTGCGGCCACCGCCGCGACACCCCGTCTGATCCCTTCGGGCGTATCCGCTTCCCGGCCTTTGTGCCTGATTAGCCGTGTGATCGGCGGTCCGGGCAGGATTGCAGGTATGGGTGACTGGGTGTACGAGTTTGCGGGCTGTCCCGAGACAGGGGACTTCCAACAGATCGCGAGCGAGGGCGAGCCGGGCGAGGTCGTCTTCCACGGACGCCCGGGCAGCCCTGGCATCGTGTACGGGTACGTGCGAGACAGCATCGACCACACGATGATGGTCGCCCGCTACCGTTGGGTGGCCAGCGGAGACCCGACCACAGTGGCTCCAGCGGTGCTACAGGTGTCCGCAGAACTTCCACCGACACCCGGCAGCAGCCAGTGAGTACCGACAGCGGCCCGAACGCCGGCGACGAGGAAGAGGCTCAGGCGGACCTGTGCGACCTCTGCGGAACGCTGGTCTTGGACGGCACACAGTGGAATGCGCTGGTGCGGGATTCGTCAGCCATCCATGCGATTGACCCGAAGTACGACGGGAAGCGCCTGGTGGTCAGCTGTTCGCGTGAACACCTGGCGGCAGTCGTCGAACAGTACGAACGCCGACCGTTCCTGTATGCCGAGCTGTGGGCCGGGAAGATCACCCGGGTCTTGCGGCAACATCCCAACGGGATCAGCCCGGAAGATCTGGCGAGGGAGACCGGACTGAATTCCGATGAGATCAAGCACGCACTGACGTGGCGGAACATCGAGGTCCAGCGCTGGCAGCAGCAGCGTGGCCAGTACTGGACCGGCGAACCGAAGGGCGGACAGTAGGTCCTCCCGGGCCCGCGTCGGCGACGGTGTCCGCTCCGTGACGCCAATGTAGACGTCGTCGCCGGTGTCCTTGATACGGGTCTTCGGGCGGGTCGGGGTCCCGCCGAGCCGGGCTGGCCTTCCGTAGCGTTCGCCCCACTCGTCCGTGACCAGCCCGACCAACTCCTGGGGTGCCTGACGTGCGATTTCCCCCAGGGCAGCAAGCATGGGCCTCGGTGACCATTTCAAGGCGCGTCAGGTCCCGGACAGCGCTCAAGATGCGTGTGGCGTCGGTCCGTTGAACTGGAGGACCGACACCGTCGCCGGCTGGGCCGGAGAGCCCCGGCTTGCCGTCCCGCGGGTACCACTCGACGAAGTCCTCGTCCCGCCAAAGCCCGTCGAGGTGGTGCTGACTCCGCACCTTGCGGGGCGTCGACACCCTTGTTCCTGCCGCCCCACGCTGCGCCTTTCCCTCGACGTCTAGGGGCGGTCTTCCAGGCGGTAGCCGTGTCCTCGGAGGGTGGTGATGCGGGGTAGTCGGCAGGGACGGTCGGTTGCTTCGCCGGCTGCGGCGAGGCGATGGCGCAGGCTGGCCATGGTGACGTCGAGGGTCTTGGTGGGGCCGAACCAGTTCTCGTCCCAGACCTCGGCCATGAGGGTTTCGCGGGATACGGCTTCGCCGAGGTGCCGGCCGAGGAGCGCGAGGAGTTCGAACTCCTTGGGGCGCAGCTGTACCTCTTGGCCGTGGAGGGTGCAGCGCCGCGCTGTGGTGTCGACCGTGAGGTCGCCGAGGCGGAGTACTTCCTGGGGGTGCGAGGTGGGGCTGTGGCGGCGCAGGTGGGCGCGCAGGCGGGCCAGCAGGACGGTGAGGCTGAAGGGTTTGACGAGGTAGTCGTCGGCTCCGGCGTCCAGGCCGGCGATCACGTCGATGTCGTCGGTGCGGGCGGTGAGGATGATGATGAGCAGGTCGGGGCAGCGGGTGCGCAGGGTGCGGGCCACGTCGAGGCCGTCCATGTCGGGCAGGCCGAGGTCCAGGAGGAGGGCGTCGTAGGGGGTGCGGGCGGCTTCGGCCAGGCCGCTCGCGCCGGTGCGGCTCCAGGTCGGCGCGTAGCCGTTGCTGTGCAGACCGGTTTCCAGGTGGCGGCCGATGGTGTCGTCGTCTTCGATGACGAGGACGCGGAGGCGGCTGCGGTCTGGTGCGGCGGGCGTGCGCATGGTCGACAGCGTAGGAGGACGCGCGGGAATCGGCTCGGTCGGCGTTGGCGGAGTGTTCACAGGTCACGCAGCTCCTCCACGGCCGGGCGTTTCGCGCGGCGGATGCCGTTCAGCGCGGCTGCCAGGACGGCGATCAGAGCGGCGAGCGCGGTGAGGACCAGGTAGGAGCCGGGGACCGACAGGCTCGCGGGCGGTGGGTCGAAAACGCCGGTCAGGACCTTGACCAGCATCTCGGACAGGGCCCAGCCGATGAGGGCGCCTCCGGCCAGACCGGCCGCGGCCAGGAGGAGGGCTTCGGTGAGGACCATGCCGCGCAGCTGGCGCGTCTTGGCGCCGAGGACGGTGGCGATGGCGAAGGTGCGGCGGCGTTCGGCGAGTCCGAGTGCGAGGACGAGCCCTCCGGCTCCGGCCGCCAGAAGGACGGCGAAGGCGAGTTCGATGCGGGTGAGTCCGGCCAGGTCGACGGAGGTCAGGCTGGTGCCGACGGTGCCGCGGGTCTGGGTGAGGTCGGTGACGGTGGCACTGGTGCCGAGCTGATGGCGCAGGTGTGCGGCGATCTGCCTCTGGTGGGTTGCGCCGGTGTCGAGGAGGAAGGCGCCGACCGCGTCGCTGCCGGTGGCCTTGGCGATGTAGGAGGCGTTGGCGACGAAGAAGCTGTCCTTGGGGGCGGTGGGGAACTCCCTGGCGATGCCGGCGTAGTGGAAGGGCACCGTGCGCAGGGCCTTGGTGCGGGCATCCTGGATGCGCAGGTTGACGGTGTCGCCCGGGGAGAGCTGGAAGTCGTTGACGGTTTCCACGCTGACCAGCAGGTTGTCCGGGCGCTGGGCGAGCCGTTGCATGAGCTGGTGTGCACTGCCGCCGGCGAAGTAGGCGTCCTGCAGAGAGGTGGCGCGGGCGATGGTGTCGGGGCGGACGCCGTAGAGGTCCTGCAGGTCGGAGCCGACATAGGCGAAGCGGTGCTGGAGCGGTTCTACGTGCCGAATGCCGGAGACCTGCAGCGCGGATCCGGCGCTGGGCGGGATGCGGGAGCCGGGTGGTTCGGTGACGGTGACATCGGCGCCGTTGGTCAGCCGGGCGTCGACCTCGGCCTGCTGTTTGTAGGTGGCGTTGAAGACGGCGGTGGAGACGGCGAAGGACACGGCGAGGGCGAGCAGGACCACGGAGCGGGCGAGGGGGCGTCGGCGCCGGGCAAGGACGGCCGCGGTGGTGCCGGCAAGGGTGGCGGTCAACGGGCGGGCCAGGCGGGACAGGGCGGGGCGGCCGTGCATGAGGGCGAGGATGGTCAGGCGCCACAGCAGCAGGGCGGCGCCGATCCACAGCAGGGCGGGGCCGAGGAAGGCCCAGTACGAAACGGAGATGCTGGGGACGCCTTCCGGGGCCAGGACGAGGGCGTACTGGTTGCCTGAGGAGGCGCGGAAGATGAGCCAGGAGCCGATCAGCAGGATGAAGTCCAGGCCGTAGCGCATCCACCAGGGAGTGCGGGTGCTGCGTGCGTCGGCCTCCTTGCGGGTGTCGGCGACGCTCACCGTGCGCAGGTCGCGCAGGGCGGGTATGAGGACGGCGCCGGTGGCGACGGCGGCGCCGAGGACGAAGGCGAGGCCGTACCAGATGGCCCAGGTGCCCGCGCTCGCCCCGAAGGACGCGGCACCGAAGGCGAGGCGGCCTGCCAGCGCGGCGATGCCCAGTCCGGCCAGGCCACCGGCGATCGCGATCAGAGCTGCTTCCAGCCCGGCGAGGGCGGTGATCTGGGTCGGGCGCAGACCGCGCAGGCGCAGCAGGCCCTGTTCCTGGCGGCGGCGCTCGCCACCGGCTGAGGCGACCGCGGCGGTGAGCGCGGCGGCCAGGACAGCTCCGGGGACCCCGAGGAAGAGGAAGAGCATCTGAGCGTAGAGGGCGTCCTGGCGGGCGGAGTCGAGGGCGGCGCCGACGTTGTTGCCGACGAGTACAGCGCCGGAGGAGCGGGCTTCCAGGTGGTGGGCGGCGCCGGTGACCGTGGTGAAGGCGGCGGCCGGGTCGGAGGGCAGGTGCGCGTTGTCGCGGGCGACGTGGATCTGGGTCGTGACGCCGCCTGCGCCGTGGGTGAGGGAGGCGAACTGCGTGGCGGGCAACAGGACGACGTTGTCCGGGGGCGCGGTCGGCTGAGACTGGGCGGGCGCGCCGACCATCTGGAAGAGGGAGTCGGCCTGGGGCAGGTCGACGACGCCGTCCACCCTCACCTGCCGCACTCCGATGCCTGGGAACTGGACGCCGAGGGTGTCGCCGGGCGCGGCGTGCAGGTTGGATGCGGTCTGCTGGGCCAGCAGGACGCCGGTGGCGGAGCCGGAGAGAGTACGGATGGCGTCGGGGAACCGGCTGCGGTAGCCGTCGGGCAGGCCGAGCGCCATACCGGGGCCGGTTGTCTGGGTGCTGCCCTGGACGCGGGCGGTGAAGCCGGTGGTGTGGGCGTAGCCGACCGGCAGGGCGGTGCGGGTCCCGGGTGTCGTGCGGACCAGGGAGAGAACTGTGTTCGGGTCGGCTGCGGGCTGTACCTGGACCTGCCAGTCGACGGCGACCGAGCGCAGGGCGCGCTGGGTCATGCTCGCCTTAGACGCCGTGAGGAAGGAGCCGAGCGCGGCGATGAGAGCGACCGCGAGCGCGATCCCGGCGAGGGCGGCCAGCAGCCGTCCGGCGCGGTGCCGGGTCAGGCCGCGCACCCAGGCGGTGATCACGAGACCTCCTCGGGCGCGAGCAGCCTGCCGTCGTGCATCGCTCGCCGGATGGACAGCCCGGCGGCGACAGCCGGGTCGTGCGTGGTGACGACGAGGGCGGCCCCGGTGCGGTCGGCGGCCGTCAGCAGGGCGTTAAGGACATGGGCGCCGGTGGCGTGGTCGAGACGGCCGGTGGGTTCGTCGGCAAGGATCAGCCGCGGGGACTGGGCCAGGACCCGGGCGGCGGCCACTCGTTGGGCCTGTCCACCGGAGATCTCCTCGGGCAGCCGGTCGGCCAGGTCGGCGGCATCCACCAGGTCCAGCGCCGCAAGGGCGGCCTGCCGTGCCTCCCTTTCGGTCCGGTTGGCGAGCACGAGGGGCAGGGCGGCGTTCTCGACCACGCTCAGAGCCGGGATCAGGCTGTCGCCCTGGAAGACCAGGCCGATGTCGTACGGTCCGAGTGACGCGGACCGGGTGACGCTGCCGCTGGTGGGCTGCTCGAGCCCGGCCAGCAGGTGCAGCAGCGAGCTCTTCCCCGAGCCGGAGGGGCCGACGACTGCGAGCCGATCGCCGGCTGCGATCTGAAGGTTCGCTCCGTGCACGGCCACGACCGCCTGCGGGCCCTGGCCGAAGGTGAGGGCTGCGTCATGGCAGGCCACAAGGACCTCATCCGGCGACATCGCGGACCTCCTGCCATTGGGGACGTCCGCCGTGGGGAGTCGAGGTATCGGTCGCTGTTCCATCCGTCAGGGTGATGACCCGGTCGGCCACCCGCACGGCCTCGACACTGTGCGTGACGATCAGAACCGCGCAGCCGCTGGCGGCCCTCTCGCGCAGCATGGCGAGCACCATGCGCTCGGTGTCGCCGTCGAGCTCCCCCGTCGGCTCGTCTGCCAGCAGTACGGCGGGCGAGTTGGCCAGCGCGACGGCGAGTCCGGCCCGCGCCAGTTCCCCGCCGGACAGCTGCCCGGCCAGGGCATGCGCCCGCTCGGCGAGCCCGACCTGGCTCAGCAGCTCTCGTGGCGAGGCGGCGGGGCCGCGGCCCTTTGCCCGCTGTGCCAGGCGGATGTTGTCCCGCAGACTCAGATGCGGCAGCAGGTTACGGGTCTGCAGCAGCACGCCCACGTGCCGGGCGCGCAGCCGCGCCCGCTCGGTCTCGGGCCGATGGCTGATCCGCACCCCGTTCACCCGGACCTCACCGCCCGAAGGCTCGTCCAGCCCCGCCAGACACGACAACAGGGTCGACTTGCCCGACCCGGACGGCCCGACGACCGCAACCGTCTCGCCGCGCCGGACCCTCAGCGACACCCCGCGCAGCGCGAGTGTCTCCTCCTCCCCCGCCCGGTAGAAGCGGTACAGTTCGCGGGCTGTGAGGACGTTCTCCGCGGAGCCACCGGTCGGCATGTCCTGGCAGGCGTTGGCGGACATGTTGTTCACTGCCAGGTGAAGGAGTCGCTGATGATCCGCCAGGGGTCGACGTTGTCGGCGTTGACCGGACCGGACAGCGTCAGGTCCACCTCGTGCCCGGAGCGGTAGAAGGCGTACCGCTCGAACGCGTCCCGCACCACCTTCCCGGTGACCGGGTCCTTCGCAGAGTCGCCCTGGTAGGTCAGCAGGACGATACGGCCGGCATGCCGGGTCACCTCCGACACCTTGGGCGACGCGAACTTCGGCACCTGCGTGCGCAGCTGGGGGACGACCGTGTTGGTGACCGAGCCGACCGTGGGGGCGCTGGAGGCGGAGGCCGCCGCGATGCGCACCGTGTTCAGCTTGTCCGTGAACACGGTCGTGTTCTTCTGGTCGGTGCGGGCCCAGCCCTCGGGCACCTTGACCGTGAAGCCGGTGAAAACGAAGGTGCCGCCGCCCGGCCGGTAGGCGACGTAGACCTGGTTGTCGGGGATATCGCCCGGGGGATTGGACTCGGTGGGCGCCGGGTTCGGGGCATTGCCACCACCTGCCGGCGTGTGCGACGTCGCCGCGTGGTGCGGCGGGGCGGAACCGGAGTGCGATCCGGCACCGCCGGAACAGGCGGCGCTCACCGCGGCGACCAGCGCCAGACCGACGACGGCGCACCTCCGTGCGTGTGATGCCATGGCCACTGCCCTCCAAAGGAGCCCTTGGACCAGACGGTCATGGCACCGACGCTAGAAACCCGCCGGTTAACGCCTCACACGCCGACAGTTAGACGACGGCAAAAGCGTGTGGCGCATTCCGTCCGGCCAGGCAGACGGCCCGCATGATGAAAGACATGAGACAGCGCGTGGTGCGAGTCGCCCTCACCGCCGCCCTGATCGCCGTCGTCCTCCTCGCCGCCCCCCTGGCCTGGGCCATCAGGTCGGCGCTCTACGCCGACCAGCGGGATGCACTGGAGAGAACAGCCCTCGCCGGTGCCGTGCAAGTGAGCCCGGACTACCGGACGGGCGACCCAGTCGAACTCCCCAGACCCCCGGACGGCGAGCGCCTGGGCCTGTACGACCCGCAGCTGCGGCTACGGGCCGGCAGCGGCTCTCGACCAGGCGACACACCGGTCCGCCAAGCCCTCACAGGTGAGGCGGTCCACAGCCGGTCGGGCGGCGACCTGGTCGTCGCCGTGCCCGTGTCCCACGCCGAACAGGTGATCGGAGTGGTACGGGCGTCCTCTCCCGTCGCAACCGTACGCAACCGCGTTTTCGCCGTGTGGGGCGCCCTGCTGGGCGCCGCCGCGTTCGCGCTGGCTGCCGCCGTCCTCGTCGCCCGCCGTCAGGCCCGGGCACTGGCCGCCCCGCTGGAGGACCTCTCGCGCCACTGCCGGGCCGTCACGCACGGCCACCTGAACGCCCGCGCCGCCCCCAGCAACATCAACGAGATCGACCAGGTCGCCCGCACCCACAACGAAATGCTGCACAGCCTGTCCGAACTCCTTCGCCGCGAACGGGACTTCACCACCAACGCCTCCCACCAGCTACGCACCCCGCTCACCGCTCTCCAGCTCACCCTCGAGGCGGGCCTGGAACAACGCGACGACACACGCCTCCGGCCCGCCCTGGAGGAGGCCCTTGCCACCACCCGCCAACTGCACCGCACCGTGGAGGAGGTACTGCGGCTGTCCAGCTCACCCGGCCTTCACCGGTCGAGTGCCCCGCTGCGGCCGGTGGGACAAGTGCTGCGGGCCACGCAACAGCGCTGGCACGGCCTGTTCGCCGACGACGGCAGATGCCTGGAGTACGTCACCCATGACGTGCCGGACGGCCTGCCCGTGCCGGGCGGAGCCGTCACCGAAATCCTCGACGTCCTGCTGGACAACGCCCGCCGACATGGCCGAGGCATGATCCGCGTGACGGTGCGCGACCTTGACGACGCCCTCGCCTTCGACGTCACCGACGAGGGCGAGGTGAGCGGTGACACGGCACGGCTGTTCGACCGGGGCCACACGGGCAGGGGCGGAGGGACGGGCATCGGGCTCGCCTTCGCCCGTGACCTGGCCGTCTCCCTTGGCGGCCGCCTCTCCCTGACCCGCGGCACCCCGACCACCTTCACCCTGCTCCTGCCGATCTACGGGGGCGGTAGGACATCATGAAGCCCGCGCAGTCCGGGCAGATCAGGGTCCCGTCGCCAGGCCGGCGGCCCGGGAGGACGCGCTCGTCACCGCAGCTGGGGCGGCGGCCGTGGACACGGAGGGCCGGACAACGACGACGCCCGTGCTGGTCAGACGGACGGTGCCTTCGATCCGCCGAGGTGACCGACCCGGGTCATCACTTCTTCGACGTGTGAGCCGGCCGCTCCCGTAGCGCTGCCACGGAGCCCCGTTCCCGCCCCGGGTGGTGACGGGGCTCCATCGCGGGGGCCTCCCGCACCGGAACTCACACGGACTCTTTGCCTGCCATGGAACCGTTGCGGACCGGCTCATGGGTGGGGGTGGGCGCACAATGGGGGTGGGACGAGTGCCTTTCTGTGGGGTACTGCGGGGTGATGCAGGATGCAGAGCCGGTTCCGGAGCGATCGGCGACTGACCGTCCGGATGACGGTCACGCTGTTTCTGCTCGGATTGCTGTACGTGGCGTTCGTCGCCGCGTTGATCGCGTTGCTGAAGTCATGGGTGCTGGTCATCGTGATCGCGGCCCTGGCACTCGGTGCGCAGTACTGGTTCTCGGACCGGATCGCGCTGTACGCCATGCACGGGCGGATCGTGGAACGCGAGGAGTGTCCACAGCTGCACGGCGTGGTCGACCGGCTGTGTGCTGTGGCCGACATGCCCAAGCCGCTCGTCGCCGTCTCCGATGTGGACATGCCGAACGCGTTCGCGACCGGCCGCAATCCCGACCACGCGGTGCTCTGTGTGACCACCGGGCTGCTGCGGCGGCTGGAGCCAGACGAGCTGGAGGGCGTGCTCGCGCACGAGCTGTCCCACGTGGCGCACAAGGACGTCGCCGTGATCACCGTCGCCTCGTTCCTCGGGGTGATCGCCGGGCTGGTCGTCCGGTTCGCGTTCTACTCGGAGCTCTTCGGCGGGCGGGGGCGCAAGGACCAGAACACCGTCGCCGTCTTCGGCGCGGTCATGGGGATCTCGGCGCTCGTCTACGCGATCAGCTTCCTGCTGATCCGGGCCCTGTCCCGCTACCGTGAGCTGGCCGCCGACCGGGCGGCCGCCTACCTCACCGGGCGCCCCTCGGCGCTGGCGTCCGCGCTGACCAAGGTCACGGGAGAGATCGCGCGCATCCCGACGAAGGACCTGCGCACGGCGCAGGCCTTCAACGCCTTCTACTTCACTCCCGCCTTCGGCGCCGACGCGGGCATCTCCCGCATCTTCTCCACCCACCCGACCCTGGAGCAGCGGCTCGAGCAGCTCGCCCGGATCTCCGCGGAGCTGGGCGAGGCGGCGACGCCGGGAAAGGCGGAATGAGCACAGATGGGGTTCCTGGACATCCTGCTCGGCCGTACGAAACCGGTGGCGCCCGATCTCGACCAGCTCTTCGCCCTGCCCTCGGCGGCGGTCACCCTGGAGGCCGCCGCCGGGTTCACCCCGACCGGGAACGGTGCGGTCTGCTTCGCCACGGTCGAGGGCGGCGCCTTCACACAGACGAACCGCGAGGTCCAGGCGCTGCTGGACGCGGACACCGACCGCACAGGGCCGCCCGTCGAGCTGCAGCGGGACGACTACGGATACTCCTGGCTGGTGTCGCGCCGCACACCCGACCAGTTGTCCTCGCTGGTCAACGATCTGCATGCGGTGAACAGCGCGATGGAGGTCAATGGCTTCGGGCCGCAGCTGCTGTGCTCGGTGGCCGGCTTCCAGGACGAGGGCGGGCGTCGGCTCGGCCTGGTCTATCTGTACAAACGCGGCACCTTCTACCCGTTCGCGCCGCTCGCCGGGCAGGGCGAGCGGCGCGACAACGCACTGGAGCTGCAGATCAAGGCCGCGCTCGCGGACGATCTGCGGATCGAGCAGGACCTCGGCCGCTGGTTCCCGGTCTGGGGCGCGCCCGGCCTGTGAGCGGGCGGCGCCGCACCGGTCACTTGCTCTTGTCCCGCTCCTGACGGCGAGCCTCGAAGGGGCGCTCGCGGCGGTAGCGGCGCTCCCACTTGGCCTGCTGGTCGCGGCGCTCGCGGTACTGCTGGTAGGTGGCGGCCGATCCCGGGGCGGCTCCGGTGCCCGGCGAGGACGAGCCCCGTCCGTACCCCGCGTAGAGGAAGAGCAGGGCGACGGCGGCGAGCCACCAGGCGTGGTTGCCGAACCCCAGGATGACGAGGACGACGGTTCCGGCAATGACGATGGTGCCCATGACGGGCCTCCGTGGCGTGGGTGAGTGGTTGTGCCAGAGGGTCCGACGGGGCGCTGGGGGTGGGCGGCCGCCATCGGTGCGTAGAGAGTAGCCCTGGGTCCACCAGGTGGTACCTGTCCGGCGGAAACCGGTGGAGAGCTGCTCCGGAACGCGTGTCCAGCGTAAGGACGCGGTCACCGCGCGTGCATCCCGTTTTCGTGGCGGTACGGTCCCGGGCCGCCTCGGTCGGGCGCCACGCGGTGGCGCAACCACAACGCGAGGGCGCTCGCCACGCCCGGCGCGCGCCACGGTGTCCTCGCGGGACGGGGAGTGCGGGGGACGCGGGGACGCGGGGAGCCTGGGGGCGCGGGGAAGCCTGGGGGCGCACGGGGCACTTGGGCCTGTGGGGCACGTGGGGCGCGCGGGACCCGACGCCCTGCGCGCCGCCCCACGAGGTGCGAGCCCGCCCGCCGCGCGCGACGCGATGTGACCCTCACACGGGCGAGCAGCGGAACCGCACCGTCACACCGCGGGCCGCGGGTGTCCCGGGCCCGGCCGCTGTGCGTCAGGCCCCGTGGGGACGCGGGCGGGAACGGGGCCGGTCACCCGGAGCCGTAGCGGACGGCGCGGGCGACGTCCACGGTGACGTTGCCGGAGAGCGCGCGGTTGCTGGTCGCGGTGGCGTTCTTCGAGGCGCCCGCGGCGACGTTGTCGACCGTGACGACGACCGTGTCCAGGAGGTTGCCACCGGAGTCGCGGAAGTCGACCTGCACGGCGTACGTACGGGTCTTGGACGTCGAGTTGGTGACAGTGACCGGCACGACCTTGTGCCCCGCGGCGTCGCTGGTGACCGTGCCGAGCTTGACTTCGCCCTTGGCGTTCACGGCGCCCTTGATCCCCGCGAGCCGTCGGCCCGCCTCGGCGGTCGCGGAGGCCAGCGCGCTGCCTGCCTGCGAGGCGAGGGACGATGCGGCGGAGGCGGCATGGGTCGGGCTGGTGGAGGAGCCGCTGTTGCCGGAGCAGCCGCTGAGCACGGCAGCCGCCGCGACGACAATCGCCAGGGTCCGCGTCAGGGCCCGCATCCCGTGTCGTGCCATCGTCTCTCCCGTCTTCGCGCGTGGTGCCTTCAGTAAAGGCAAGGCCGGAACGCATCCGCATGCCGGATACGGCACTTCGGGTGACGGCGTGCCACGGCCGGCCGAGTTCCGGAAGGATGGACGTCGACCGTGGGGCCGAGAGGGCGGAGGCGCGCATGGGCGGGCGGCAGCGGCACATCGGGGTGGCGGAGCGGCAGGCCCGGCTCGCGCTGCGGCAGCGGCTGGCCACCGGGGCTCGCGCATCGGCACCCGAGGAGATCGCCGGATCGCTGGTCGCGCTGCACGGAACGGATCCGGCCACGGTGTACCTGGCCGTCGGGGCGCGTCTGGCGGACGCGGGCAAGACGGTGGCGGAGGTGGAGCGGGCGCTGTACGAGGACCGCACACTGGTGCGCATGCACGGCATGCGGCACACCGTGTTCGTGTTCCCGACGGAGCTGGCGGCCGTGGTGCACGCGTCGACGGGACTGGCGAACGCGGCGAAGGCACGGGCCGGGCTGGTCAAGGACATGGTGGCGGGAAGCGACGGCCGGCTGGCGGAGGAGTGGCTGGCCGAGGTCGAGGCGTCGGCGCTGGCCGCGCTGGCCCGCCGCGGGCAGGCGACGGTGGCCGAACTCACGCGGGACGAGCCGCGGTTGAAGGAGCGGTTCACCTACGGCGCGGGCAAGAGCTACGAGAGCCTGCACACCGTGTCGTCGCGGCTGATGCGGGTGCTCGGCGTCGAGGCCCGGGTGGTGCGCGGGCGCCCGCTGGGCACCTGGACGTCGTCGCAGTTCCGCTGGGCTGTGGCCGCACCCCACCCCGACCTGCCGCCCGCCGAGGCCCGGTCGGAGCTGCTGCGCGGCTGGCTGGCCGCCTGCGGCCCGGCCACGGAGGCGGACCTCACCTGGTGGACGGGCTGGCGGGTCACGGATGTCCGCCGGTCGTTGACGGCGATCGGGGCGGTACCGGTGACGCTCGGCGGCGGGGTCACCGCCTATGTGACTTCCGGCGACGAGGAACCCGTCGCGGCCCCGGCCGATCCCTGGGCGGCCCTGCTCCCGGGCCTCGACCCCACGGCGATGGGCTGGCGGGAACGGGACTGGTACCTGGCACCCGGGCTGCGCCCGGCCCTCTTCGACGGCAGCGGCAACGTGGGCCCGACGGTGTGGTGGAACGGCCGGGTGGTCGGGGGCTGGGCCCAGCGGCCGGACGGCGAGGTGGTGTGGCGCCTGCTGGAGACGGAGGGGCTGGGACGGGAGGGCCGAGCGGCGATCGAGACGGAAGCGGCACGACTGGCCTCATGGCTGGCGGGCACGCGGGTGACACCGCGCTTCCGGACGCCTCTCGAGAAGGAGCTGGCGAGCTGAGGGAGCCGATGGGCAGAGGGAGCCGGTGAGCAGAGGGAGCCGGTGAGCAGAGCGACCTGGCGAAGTGAAGGACTCGGCGGAGGAAGGGAGTTGGCGGACCGGCGGCACAGCGCCGGGCGCCCCCACGCGGGAGGACACCCGGCGCCACGGCTCACCGGCTGTATCGCATCAGCGCCCGCACCATGTGGCACGTGGTGTCCGACGGCGGGTGCACACCGATCTGCTCCGCCGTGCTCCGTATCGTGTCGTTGTGCGCCTGGTTCGGCACGTACACCCCGGAGTCGAGCAGGGCGATCGCGAGACGCATCGCCTTGAGGCGCCGGTTGTGCGTGATGTACCACTCGCGCGGCCGCCCCGGCGGGAGCGGGCGCTTCTCCACCGGTGCGTACGGCAGGTCCAGCGGGACCGCTCGCCGGGCGGTGGACCGGATCGGCTTCGGCTTGGTTGCGGCAGCGGGCACAGGCATCCTCCTGTCGCGGTCGGGGAGCGGTCCGGAGGCCCCGGCAACTCCCTCGAACACTGCTTCTATTCTACCGCCACCCACTGACAAAAGCCGCTGGCCAGAGGGGCTTTGGGTGGGGCTGTGACAGCGGTGGGAGAACGCGTTTCCAGTACCGTGTGGGCCATGGAGATCTGGATCAACCCGGCCTGTTCGAAGTGCCGCAGCGCGCTCACCCTGCTCGACGCAGAGGGCGCCGACTACACCGTGCGCCGCTATCTGGAGGACGTACCGAGCGAGGACGAGATCCGCGAGGTGCTGACGCGACTCGGCCTCGAACCGTGGGACATCACCCGCACCCAGGAGGCCGTGGCGAAGGAGCTCGGCGTGAAGGAGTGGCCGAGGGACGCGGCGAACCGTGACCGCTGGGTGCGCGCACTCGTCGAGCACCCCCGGCTGATCCAGCGGCCGATCATCACCGCCGACGACGGTACGGCCGTCGTCGCGCGCACGGACGAGGCGGTACGCGATGCTTTGTCGCGCTGACCCAACTCCTCTGTGACTCACCTCACTTCGGTGACTCCTGTAAACCGGTGAGTAACGCCGTTCGGTATCTCGTACATAGCGGCGTACCTATCGCATCCGGCCGCCGGTGACGGTGGCCGGGGACAGGAGGCGCGCATGTCGCGTAGGAGAACCCTCAGTCCGAAGAAGAAGATCGCGCTGGCGGTCACCGCCCTCGCCGTGGCCGGCAGTGGGGCCTTCGCCCTCGCGGCCACCTCGAACGCGGCGAACGTGCAGAACGCGTCCAACTCGACGGCCTGTCAGGGCCTGGCCACCGCGCTCGGCAACAACGAGTCGTTCATCGCCGCGCAGAAGGCGAATCCGGACGCCCAGTCGGCCGCGCGGATCGCCAACCGCGAGGCGGTCGTCGCCGAGATCAAGCGCAAGCAGGAGGCGTCCGGCTGCCAGGTCGGGGAGTCCGTACAGGCGGGCGGTTCGGCGCAGTCCGGCGGCGCCGCGCAGGCTGGGGGGTCGGCTCAGGACCCCCAGGCCTCGGGGGCCGCCTCCGCCGCACCCACGATGTCGGCACCGGCCGGGAACGCCGGCAACACCGGCAACACCGGGAACGCCGGGAACGCCGGCAACGCCGGCAACGCCGGCAACACCGGGAACGCCGGCAACGCCGGGAACGCCGGGAATGCCGGGAATGCCGCGGGTCAGCAGGTCTGCAAGGGCTCGACCGTGACGCTCTCCGGCGAGGGCGGCGCGCCCGCCGCCTCCAGCAACCAGTTCCCGGCGGGGACCAAGCTGAAGGTCACCAACCTGGACAACAACAAGTCCACGACGGTGACGGTCACGTCCGTCTCCGGCAGTTGCGTGCTGCTGAACAACGCCGCCTTCGAACAGGTCCGCCAGCCCGGCAAGTTCCTGATCCGCCGGGCCGTGATCGAGAAGGTGGGGTGAGGTCAGCGGCTTAGAAACCCCAGGAGGCGACGGTTCGTGGCCGCCGGGTTGGTGTGCGGCAGGGCATGGTGGGAGACGTCCGGCAGGACGGCTGTCTCCACCTGCGGCAGCAACTCGGCGGCACGGGCCGCCACATGGCGGGGATCATGGGTCCTGCTGCTCGCGGCCACGAGCAGCAGGACCGGCATGTGCAGCGAGCGCAACGTGGGGGCGCTCGGGCGCCGCCCCATGACCGGCCCGGCCACCGGGAAACCGGCCGTCGCCTCCTGGAGCCGCAGCCATGCCGGGTCCAGCGGCAGCCCTCCCGTCTCCCACTCCAGGAAGGCCCGGATCCGGCGCGCGGAGGGGCGCAGCAGCATCGGGAGGGCGTGCAGCAGATACGGGACGCGGTATCCGGCGAAGCACCGAGTCGGGTCGAGCAGGGCGAGGCGGCTGATCCGGCCGGGTGCGTGCAGCGCGTACGTGAGGGCGATCCAGCCGCCGTACGAGTGACCGGCCAGGTCGGTCCGTCGATGCCCAGGCCGTCGAGGACCGCGTCGAGCCAGGCCATCAGATCGGTGACGGTACGCAGCGGGCGGCGGGGGTCCGGCACGCTGCGGCCGGGGTCGCCGAGCAGGTCGACGGCGTGGACGCGGTGGGAGCGCGACAGCTCGGCCGCATTGGCGTACCAGGACACCGAGGTCGCGCGGCCGCCCGCCAGGAGGACGAGCGGCGGACCTGCGGCGGGGCCGCAGCTGTTGACGTGCGTGGTGCCGTAGGGCGTGGGTAACACGGGCTTCACACCTGGGCAATGGACGGGAAATCGCCCGTTGACAGACTTCCGGGCATCGTCGGCGCCTCAGTGCCGCCGCGCCGCGCACCCGCAACGACTTCGACCGCACGCCTTCGACCGCGCGGTCGGGACCCACCCCGAAGGATGTGGCCCGTGACCTTCAAGGCTGAATACATCTGGATCGACGGCACCGAGCCGACGGCCAAGCTGCGATCCAAGACGAAGATCCTCGCCGCTGACGCCAAGGGTGCCGAGCTGCCGATCTGGGGCTTCGACGGGTCCTCCACCAACCAGGCCGAGGGCCACTCCTCGGACTGCGTGCTCAAGCCGGTCTTCTCCTGCCCCGACCCGATCCGCGGCGGCGACGACCTCCTCGTGCTGTGCGAGGTCCTCAACACGGACATGACCCCGCACCCCTCCAACACCCGTGCCGCGCTGACCGAGGTCGCCGAGAGGTTCGCCGCGCAGGAGCCGGTCTTCGGCATCGAGCAGGAGTACACGTTCTTCGACGGCACGCGTCCGCTCGGCTTCCCCGAGGGCGGCTTCCCGGCCCCGCAGGGCGGCTACTACTGCGGTGTCGGCGCCGACGAGATCTTCGGCCGTGAGGTCGTCGAGGCGCACCTGGAGAACTGCCTGAAGGCCGGCCTCGGCCTCTCCGGCATCAACGCCGAGGTCATGCCCGGCCAGTGGGAGTTCCAGGTCGGCCCCCTCGCCCCGCTCGAGGTCGCGGACCAGCTGTGGGTCGCCCGCTGGCTGTTGTACCGCACCGCCGAGGACTTCGGCGTCTCCGCCACCCTGGACCCCAAGCCGGTCAAGGGCGACTGGAACGGCGCCGGCGCGCACACCAACTTCTCGACCAGGGCGATGCGCGAGGGACCCGAGGGCTATGCCGCGATCATCACGGCGTGCGAGGCGCTCGGCGAGGGCTCCAAGCCGATGGACCACGTCAAGAACTACGGCGCCGGAATCGACGACCGTCTGACGGGCCTGCACGAGACCGCCCCGTGGAACGAGTACTCGTACGGCGTCTCCAACCGCGGCGCCTCGGTCCGTATCCCGTGGCAGGTCGAGAAGGACGGCAAGGGCTACATCGAGGACCGCCGCCCGAACGCCAACGTCGACCCGTACGTGGTGACCCGTCTGCTCGTCGACACCTGCTGCACGGCGTTGGAGAAGGCCGGTCAGGTCTGATCCGTCCGCTCGGCCGGGGCGTCCATCCTTGTGGTGGGCGCCCTCTCGTATTGCCGGGCGCGGGGTGCCGTCCACGGAGTGGGACGGCTCCGCGGACGCCGTCGGCTCCGTCGCGCTCCCGGCCGGGGCAAACACCTGGTCGGACGCGGTATGCAACGTCGGATTCACCTCAAGCAGGCGTCCGATGGGTGAGAGAAGACTCCTGTGGGGCCCGGGGGTCTGCTTCAATGGAGCCATGGCCAGTTTCCAGAAGTACAGCGCGACGGGTCGCCATGACCTCGAGCCCTTCTGGCCTTCCCGTCAGCACCACGACTTCGACCGGGTGTGTTGTCGCGCGCGGAGCGCGCGGGCCCTCTGAAGCCGTACACCCCGGTCTTCGGCCAGCGCGCACGACGTACGTCCTCGACGACCCCGACCACGAACTCGCGGTCGTCGGCCTCCTCGACGAACCTCTCGCGCGAAAGAGCTGACCTCTCATGGCGACTACTCGTTCCTACTCCACCGCCACCCTCACCACCCCGACCTCGGCGAACGGCGCCCGGCACCGGCTGCGTGCCGTCGACCGGGACGAGGATTGGGGTCTCCCGGGCTCGAACGAAGTCGAGAGCCTGCGGCAGGACGTGGCCCACTTCCTGCCGCCGGGAGCCACTTGGCTGCCGGCGCCGCAGCACACCCTGCCCACCCTCCCCGGCCGACCGCCGATGGTCGGCTACCTGCTGCTCGTCCCGGCAGACCAGCAGCCGCCGTTCCTGCCGGTCGCGGTGCCGGACCTGCCGGAGCCCGAGGCCCAGGCCCCTGCCCCGGGCGCCGCCGCGGGCGCGGGTGATCCGCTTGTGCGCATCGACACCGCGCTGCGCATCGCCCAGGTCGACGGGCGCGAACTCGACCTCACGTACCTGGAGTTCGAACTGCTCGCGCACCTGGTGGCCCACCCCAACCGGGTGCACACGCGCGACCAGCTGGTCACCACGGTGTGGGGCTACGGCCACGTGGGCGACGGCCGCACCGTCGACGTCCACATCGCCCGGCTGCGCCGCAAGCTGGGCACTCAGCACCGCCGGACGATCCAGACGGTCCGGCGCGTCGGCTACAAGTACACGCCGCCGACCGGACGCTGACCTCCTCTGCCCTCGGCAGAATACGGCTCCGTCCCGCGGCCCGGCCATGCACGATCTTCGGCATGAGACTTCTGGTGCTGGGCGGAACGGAGTTCGCGGGGCGGGCCGTGGTGGAGGCGGCGCTCGGGTGTGGCTGGGAGGTGACCGTCCTCAACCGGGGACGGCACCGCCCCCCGCCGGGAGCAAGGTCGTTGCGGGGCGACCGCACCTTGCCCGGCGGGCTCGCGGAAGTGGCCGGCGGCACATGGGACGCTGTCGTCGACACCTGGGCGTCGGCGCCGCGAGCCGTGCACGAGGCCGCCCGGCTGCTCGCCGACCGCGCCGAACGGTATGTGTATGTGTCGAGCTGCTCGGTGTACGCATGGGCCCCGCCCGCCGGGTACACCGAGGACGCGCCGCTGGTGGACGGCGCCGAGGCGGATGCGCAGCACACCGAGTACCCGCAGGACAAGCGGGGCGGCGAACTGGCCGCGCTGGACGCCTTCGGCCCGGACCGCTCGGTGCTCGTGCGGGCCGGACTCATCCTCGGGCCCTACGAGAACATCGGCCGGCTGCCGTGGTGGCTCACCCGGATCGCCCGCGGGGGCCCGGTCCTCGCGCCCGGGCCACGGGACCTGCCCCTCCAGTACGTCGATGTCCGCGACCTCGCCGGGTGGATCCTCGGCGCGGTGGAGCGGCAGCTGAGCGGGGCCTACAACCTCATGGGTCCGCAGGGACACGCCACGATGGGCGGGTTCCTCGACGCGTGCGTGAACGTCGCCGGCGGCGCGGCCGAGCTGCGGTGGACCTCGCCGGAGGCCGTCCTCGACGCGGGCATCCGGCCGTGGACCCAGCTGCCCGTGTGGGTACCCCCGGGGACCGACATGCACAACGCCCTCTACCGCGCGGACGTGTCGCGGGCCCTCGCGACGGGACTGCGCTGCCGCCCCGCCGCCGAGACCGTGGCCGACACCTGGAGCTGGCTGCGGAGCATCGGCGGGAGCCCTCCCCAGCGGCCCGACCGGCCGGCGGTGGGACTGGACCCCACGGTGGAGGCGAGGGTTCTCGGCGGGTGACCGCATGGTCGGGGGTTGACCGCATGATCGGAGGTTGACCGCATGATCGGAGGTTGTTCGCATGGTCGGGGGGTGGCCGCCGGGTCGGGGTTGGTGCCGTACGCACCCGGCCGCCCGGGCGCGGCGATCGCCACTCGACTCGTCGTCAGGGAAATCGGGCGATCGCGAAACATACCTCCAACATCGCCGCCGAACCGGGGCTTGGGGTTTTCGACGACGAAAATCGGCGGGTTCCGACCGTACTCGCCTATTTGGATCACGGCCGGCGAACACCGTGTCGGCGCCGGATACTGAATCAGATTCAAAAACGTGCAGGCCACCCTCCGCAACTCCCCTTGAAACAGGGGCTTCTGGGTCGCTTGCGCCCGAATTGACCTCAGGAACTTCCAAGTTTTTCCGAGGTTTCTGAACACCCCATGGGCCACCTCCGTATGGGATGGAGCCGCTTCACCCCTGTCGGGCGCCTCCGCCCCGAAAGGAAGTCAGAGGAGTTCCATGGGACGCAACACACGAAAACGCCGTACGCCGCTGGCCACCAAGGCCATAGCCGCATCGGCTGCCCTAGCGCTCGGTGGGGGCGGGCTGATCTGGGCGAACTACTACGCCTCGGCACACGAGTCGAACTGGACACAGAACAGCACCAAGTCGGCCGCCGCCCAGGTGGCCACCATCACCTGCCCGGATGTGGGCCAGCAGCTCACCAACGTGCCGCAGCAGGCCCGTACCGAAGTCGACGGTGAACTGGGCAACCTCGACCGTCAGATCACGGACGCCTACCAGCGTCTGGCGACCACACGGGACGCACAGGCCAGGGACGCGAATTACGTCCAGAACTCCATTCTCCAGCCGCTGAAGGACCGCCGGAAGGCGATCATCGACCGCATCAAACTGGAGATCAACCGGGTGGGCGGCAGCACGCCCAGCAGCCTGGAGAGTCTGACGAGCTGTACCGGCACCCCGGCCGACCAGACCAGCACGGGCGGCCAGAACAACAACGGCCAGCAGAACAATGGTGGTCAGCAGCAGAACAACGGCGGCCAGCAACAGAACAACGGCGGCCAGCAGCAGAACAATGGTGGCCAGAACAACAATGGTGGCCAGAACAACGGCCAGCAGGCGGGCAACGGCGGTCAGGCCGGAAACGGCCCCTCCGCGGCCGACTTCGTGGACATCACGAAGGTGCAGCCGAACGTCGCCGCGAAGCCGCAGCAGAACGGCAACGCGTCGACCGGTTCGTTCACCACGCTGTGCGGTGTGAA
>NZ_LBMW01000002.1 GCF_026168105.1 Streptomyces hygroscopicus | reverse complement strand
GGGAGGAATAGTCCCGACCGTTCACAGCGTCCTCGCTGTGTTTTACTTCAAAGGAACCTCGCCCCAGCAGAGCTGGAGACGGGGTATCAACATATCTGGCGTTGACTTTTGGCACGCTGTTGAGTTCTCAAGGAACGGACGCTTCCTTCGTACTCACCCGAGAGACTCTCTCAGGCTTTCCTCCGGGCGCTTCCCTTCGGTGCTCCCAACTCTATCAGCGTTTTTCCGTCTCTCTGACCACCGTTCTGCGGGCATGCAGAAGGGCCCCCGAGAGAGGATCCGACAAGTTGGGTGCTGCCAGGCAAGGACGCTTGTTCGCATCACTCGGCCTCAGGCAGGGCTACGACTGTACACGGGGCCGCGGACGAGGTGCAAATCGATTACGGGACGCTCCGGGGGGGGCGCCAACCGCTACGTCTCGCGCGGAACCCGCAGTTCATATGACATACGCTGCACAGCAGTGCGCCGTCCGGGACAGGCAGTGACGGCCCATTTGGATCTCCACCCCTGGGAGGCTTCCCATGACCACCGTGACGTCCCCTCTCGCAGGACGCGCGATCGGACTGGCCGCAGTGCCCGACCCCGTCTTCTCAGGAGCGATGGTCGGGCCCGGCGTTGCGATCGACCCCGCGCGTGAGCCCCTCGAGGCCGTCTCCCCCGTGGACGGGGTCATCGTTTCGCTTCACCCGCACGCCTTCGTCGTGGTCGACGGTGAAGGCCACGGTGTGCTGACCCACCTCGGCATCGACACCGTGCAGCTCAACGGCGAGGGCTTCGAGCTGCTCGTCAACAAGGGTGACACCGTCACGCGAGGTCAGGCCATCGTGCGCTGGAACCCTGCCGCCGTCGAGCAGGCCGGGAAGTCTCCGGTGTGCCCGGTGGTGGCGCTCGAGGCCACGGCCGATTCCCTCTCCGGTCTCCGTGAGGACGGCGATGTGAAGGCAGGCGACCAGCTCTTCGCCTGGCAGTGATGTCAGCGCCGTACGGAACGGCAGAACAGACAACCATCGCGGTGGCGATACCCGCCGCATGATTCGGAGACGGGTGAGATGGAGACAACGCTGCGAGGCGTCGGTGTGAGCCACGGTGTGGCGATCGGCGAGGTCCGGCACATGGGGACGGCGGTGCTCGAGCCCCCGGCGAAGCAGATTCCGGCACAGGACGCGGAGCGCGAACAGGGGCGCGCCCGCCAGGCCGTGGATGCTGTGGCCGCCGATCTTGTCGCGCGCGGCAATCTGGCGGGTGGCGAGGCGCAGGCAGTCCTTGAGGCTCAGGCGCTGATGGCCCAGGACCCGGAGCTGATGGCGGATGTGGACCGTCGTATCGCCGTCGGCAGCACGGCGGAGCGCGCGGTCTACGACGCGTTCGCCGCATACCGTGAGCTGCTGGCGAACGCCGGGGAGTACCTGGCCGGACGGGTGGCCGACCTCGACGACGTGCGGAATCGTATCGTCGCACGCCTGCTCGGGGTGCCCATGCCAGGTGTTCCGGACAGCGACGAGCCGTACGTCCTTGTCGCCCGTGACCTCGCGCCCGCGGACACTGCCCTGCTCGACCCGGCCCTGGTGCTCGGCTTCGTCACCGAGGAGGGCGGCCCTACCAGCCACAGCGCGATCCTGGCGCGGGCACTCGGTGTTCCGGCCGTCGTGGCGCTGCCTGGCGCGGGTGAGCTCGCCGAGGGCACGGTGATCGCCGTCGACGGCAGCACCGGCGAGATCTTCGTGAACCCGAGCGACGAGAAGCAGACGCAGCTCGAGGCCGCGGCCGCCGAGCGCAAGGCCGCCCTCGCGGCCTCGACCGGGCCTGGTGCCACCGCCGACGGTCACAAGATGCCGCTGCTGGCGAACATCGGCGGTCCCGCGGATGTCCCGGCCGCTGTCGAGGCCGGGGCCGAAGGTGTCGGTCTGTTCCGTACGGAGTTCCTGTTCCTGGACGACAACAAGAACGCGCCGTCCGAGGAGAAGCAGGTCGAGGCGTACCGGCAGGTCCTCGAGGCCTTCCCCGAGGGCCGTGTCGTGGTCCGGGTGCTGGATGCCGGTGCGGACAAGCCGCTGGACTTCCTGACCCCGTCGGACGAGCCGAACCCGGCGCTGGGCGTGCGTGGTCTGCGGGCGCTGCTCGATCACCCCGAGGTGCTGCGCACGCAGCTGACCGCACTCGCCAGGGCCGCGGCGGGGCTGCCGGTCTACCTCGAGGTCATGGCGCCGATGGTCGCCGACCGCGTCGACGCGAAGGCGTTCGCCGACGCGTGCCGTGAGGCCGGGCTGCAGGCGAAGTTCGGTGCCATGGTGGAGATTCCGTCGGCGGCTCTGCGGGCGCGCGCGATCCTGCAGGAGGTCGAGTTCCTCTCGCTGGGCACCAATGATCTGGCGCAGTACACGTTCGCCGCGGACCGTCAGGTCGGTGCGGTGTCGCGTCTGCAGGATCCGTGGCAGCCGGCGCTGCTCGACCTGGTCGCACTGTCCGCGGAGGCGGCCAGCGCCGAGGGCAAGACCTGCGGCGTCTGTGGTGAGGCCGCATCGGACCCGCTGCTCGCGTGTGTCCTGACCGGTCTGGGTGTCACCTCCCTGTCCATGGGCGCGGCGTCGATTCCCTATGTCCGCGCCACGCTGGCGAAGTACACGCTGGCGCAGTGCGAGCGTGCCGCGGCGGCCGCGCGTGCCGCCGACACCGCCGATGAGGCGCGCCGGGCGGCTCAGGCGGTGCTGTCCGGCGAGTAGCCGGGACGGGTCGTCGCTCCGGGCGTCGTGGTGAGGGGCACTCCACCTGCGGGTGGGGTGCCCCTCACCCCTTTTCGTGCGGGTGACCTGTCGGCTTCAGTGACTGTGGCCCGTGGGGTCGGTGTCGATTCCGAGGTCGGGTGGGGCGCAGTAGTCGACGTCGGACTCCGGGGAGACCAGGTCTCCGGACTCGATGTCGGTGCAGTAGGCGTCGAAGACCTCTGCCGCGGTGAGCGGTTCCAGGCGTTCTCCGCGCAGGCGCCAGCCGTAGACACGGTCCGCGGTGCCGGGTGCGGTGGTGCGCATGACGAGTCCGCCGGCGCTGTGGGTGGCGATACCCAGCGCGAGGACGGAGGTGAATTCGAGTGCCTCTGTTTCGTCGATGCGGGTCGTGCCGTCGGGGTCCTGGTCGGCGTGGAGGACCGCGACGAGTGTCTCGGGTGCCGCCGAGACGCTGCACACGAGGTGCCGGTGGCCGGGGCTGGCGGTGTCGAGGATGCGGGTGAGGAGCCGGGAGGCCTGAGCGAAGGCGGCGCGTCCGATGTCCTCGCCGCACGAGGCACAGCTGCCGAGGTGGGCGAGCACCGTGGTCGCGTACTGCCAGGCGGCCTGACGTACGGCTTCGTCGACCAGTTCCGGGACGAGTTCGGCCAGTGGCTGTCCCTCGTACGGGACGGTCGCTCCGGTGGCGGCCAGTTCCGCCGTGAAGCGGGTGCGGCTGGCCGGGGCGTCCGGTTCCAGGCCGCCCTCGGCGCAGTAGTCGGCGTACTCCTGTGGGTCGAAGAGGGCGACCGTGGTGTGGCTGCCCTGGGCGGCGAGGGTCTTGAGCAGGTGTTCGACCTGCTGGAGGTAGGCGGTGTGGTCGTCGAAGGCGAAGGTGCGGTAGCGCCGCATCGCGATGAAGTCGTGTTCATCGGTCAACAGGCCGATGGTGCCCGCGATTTCGCGGCGCAGGACGCGTCGGATCGCCCGGTTCTCGGTGTGCGCCATTTTTCCCCCTACGTACAGTCGATCATTCCTCACTCACAGTAATCGAAGCCACTGACAATGCCTTCGACGGGGGCGAACGGTGGTCAGGCTCGCTTGCGGGCCAGGTCCTCGTAGAAGTGCAGCAGGTCGAGGTTGTCGACGGAGCCCGGATTGACGGCCTTCTCCAAGGGGGTCCCCTGAAGAAGTCGTTTGACCGGGACCTCGATGCGCTTGCCGGTGAGGGTGTGCGGGACGCCCGGGACCTCGATGATCTCGTCGGGTACGTGACGGGGTGAGAGCTCCTCGCGGATGGTCCGCTTGATGCGGTTCAGGAGGGTGTCGTCCAGGACGACACCGTCGGCCAGGTGGACGAAGAGGGGCATCCAGTAGCCGCCGTCGGTCTGTTCGATGCCGATGACGAGGGACTCCTTGATCTCGGGGAGGCGCTCGACGGCTTCGTAGATGTCGGCCGACCCCATACGGACGCCCTGGCGGTTGAGCGTGGAGTCCGAACGGCCATGGATGATCACCGAACCGCGGGAGGTGACGGTGATCCAGTCGCCGTGGCGCCAAACGCCCGGATACATGTCGAAGTAGCTGTCGTGGTAGCGGCTGCCGTCGGGGTCGTTCCAGAAGCGGACCGGCATGGAGGGCATCGGGTTGGTGACGACCAGCTCGCCGACCTCGTCGATCAGGGGTTCGCCGCTGGGGTCCCAGGACTGCAGGTCGGTGCCGAGGCCGGGCGCCTGGAGTTCGCCGATCCAGACCGGGAGGGTCGGTACGGCTCCGGCGAAGCAGGAGCACACGTCCGTACCGCCGCTCACGGAGGCGATCCACAGGTCGTCGCGTACCTCGTCGTGGAGCCAGGCGAAGCCGTCCGGCGGCAGCGGCGAGCCGGTCGTGGCCACGCACTGCACGCGGGCGAGGTCGTAGTCGCGCACCGGGTGCACGCCGGCCTTGCGGCAGGCCATGACGTACGCGGCGGAGGTGCCGAAGAGCGTGGCCCCGGTGCGCTCGGCAACGCGCCACTGGGCGCCGGTGCCGGGATGCCCGGGGCTGCCGTCGTACAGGACGATCGTGGTGCCCGTCAGGAGGCCGGAGACGAGGAAGTTCCACATCATCCAGCCGGTGGACGTGTACCAGAAGAGGCGGTCCCCGGGGCCGAGGTCGCAGTGCAGGCCGAGCTGCTTGAGGTGCTCGACCAGGATGCCGCCCTGGGACTGGACGATGGCCTTGGGCAGACCGGTGGTGCCCGAGGAGTACAGCACCCACAGCGGGTGGTCGAACGGGACCTGTTCGAAGACGGGCTCGACGTCCGCCGACGTCAGGGCCGACCACTCCAGGGCGCCTTCGGGGGCTTCGGTGCCGAGCAGCGGGATATGGACGACGGCGCGCAGGGTGGGCAGTTCGCGGCGCAGCTCGGCGACGGTCTCGCGGCGGTCGTGGTCCTTGCCTCCGTAGCGGTAGCCGTCGACCGTGAACAGGACGACGGGCTCGACCTGCTGGAAGCGGTCCAGGACGCTGCGGGCGCCGAAGTCGGGTGCGCAGGAGGTCCACACGCCTCCGACCGCGGCTGTGGCGAGGAGGGCGACGACGGCCTGCGGGATGTTGGGGAGGTACCCGCTGACTCGGTCTCCAGGGCGTACACCGAGGGCGCGCAGTTCGGCGGCGAGGGAGCCGACCTGGCGGCGCAGCTCGGACCAGCTGACCGGGCGGGGCTCGTGGGTCTCGTCGAGGGCCAGGACGGCTGGTTCGTCGGCATGCGTGGCCGCCGCCCGGAGGGCGTGTTCGGCGTAGTTCAGGGTCGCCCCGGGGAACCATTCCGCGCCCGGCATGGAGCGGTTGCCGAGCACGCGCGCGTAAGGCGCGGAGAACCGGACGTCGAACCACTCGGTGACGGCCTTCCAGAAGGTGTCCAGTTCGGCCACGGACCAGCGGTGCAGGGCCGCATAGCCGCCCTCGGAAGGGGCCCCGTGGTGTTCGGCCGCCCAGGCCTGGAACCTGGTGATCTGGGCCCGGGCGATGCGGTCGGCATCGGGCTGCCAGAGTGGCGTGGGGTTCGCTGAGGTCATGGGCCTGCTCCCGGACTGTGCGCGTCGTGTGCGTGGGTCGCGCACGAGCGGGGTGTGCGCGTACGCGGCTGACACGGACGATGCCATGTGATCGACTTCTGCACCAGGGTGTGCCACACATAGTCGGCGTCGTGGACGTGTTCTCTCGCCACGGGTGAACGACAGTTGAACGGCGCACCCGTACGGGGACGTCAATGGCAGGGTGAGCAGCATGGACGGTCGTGACCTGGTGCGTTCGGTGAAGGCGGTCGGTTCGGGAGGTGCGGCACAGGGCCTGCGCACCATGCGGGCCGCATGGCGCAGAAGGCGTGCCGACGCCAGCGGCCTGCCGCGACGGCGTGCGGAGCGGGCGCGGGTGCCCGGCCCCGTGCAGGACGTGGAGCCGGGAACGGGCGGCGGGGTCGTACGCTTCGCCCGGACCGAGCTTCGGATCACGGTCGCGGTGAACGGTGCCGTGTTCTGGGGCTGGGACGGGGCCGGCCCGGAGCCTTCCTACGCACTCGCGGGCCACGGCCCCGAGCCGGATCCGCGGGCGGTGCTGGAGCCGGACAAGGACGGCGGCTGGCGGGTCGTGGCGGAGCGCGTCACGGTCGTGGTGTCGCGGCACGGCGCGATCGAGGTGCGTACGCCCGGCGGGGTCACCCTGCGCCGGGATCTGCCGCCCCGGTGGTGGGAGCCGGCGGACGGGGGCGGCGCGCGCTGGATGCAGCGGTCGGAAGTCCTGCCGGACGCACGGTTCTTCGGGCTCGGCGGGCGGGCAGCGGGACCACGGTTGCGGAACGGGACGTACCGGCTGTGGAACACGGACCCTGGACGCCCCTTCGGGCCCGGTGACGACCCCCTGTACATCACCATGCCGGTGCAGATGGTGGTCGCCGACGCTGCCACGCACCTGGTGTTCCACGACACCTCGTGGGACGGCATGGTGACGTTGCGCGAGGGCGAGGAGGGCGCAGGATCGGGGCACGACCGGCCGGGGACCTGTGACCTGCGGATGGACGGCGGGCCGCTGCGCTGCTGGGTGATGGTGGGCACCCCCGCGCGCGTGCTGCTCGTCTGGGCGTCCCTGACGGGGGCTGCCGCCCTGCCGCCGGCCTGGGCGCTGGGTCACCATCATGCGCGGTGGGGCTTCGGCAGTGAGCAGGAGGTGCGGCGGATCGTCGCCGGCTACCAGGAGCGCGGTCTTCCGCTCGACGCCGTGCATCTGGACATCGACCACTACGACGGCCACCGGGTGTTCACGGTCGACCGGGAGCGCTTTCCGAAGCTGCCGGTGCTGGCCGAGGAGCTGCGCCGGGACGGGATCCGTCTGGTGTCGATCGTGGACCCGGCGGTCAAGGCCGAGCCCGGTCATTCCGTGTACGACAGCGGTGGCGCCGAGGACGTGTTCGTGCGGAACGCCTCGGGCCGGCTCGTCGAAGGGGTCGTATGGCCCGGGGAGGCGGTCTACCCCGACTTCACGCACGCGGGCGTGCGCACCTGGTGGGGCGGACTCTACGAGGAACGTCTCGCGCAGGGCTTCGCGGGATTCTGGCACGACATGAACGAGCCGGTGTCGTTCACGGCCTTCGGGGAGAAGACCCTGCCCCGTTCGGCCCGGCACGCGCTGGAGGGGCGGGGCGGTGACCACAGGGAGGCCCACAACGTGTACGCGCTGTGCATGGCCCGTGCCGGGTACGAGGGCCTGCGCGACCTGGTCCCCGAGGAGCGGCCGTTCCTCTTCTCGCGCTCGGGGTGGGCGGGAATGCAGCGCTACGGGGGGACCTGGTCCGGGGACGTGGCCACGGGCTGGCCCGGACTGCGTGCCTCGCTGTCACTCGTGGTGGGTCTCGGTCTGTGCGGGGTCCCCTATTCCGGGCCGGACGTGGGCGGCTTCGACGGAAGTCCGTCGCCGGAGCTGTATCTGCGCTGGTTCCAGCTGGCCTCGTACCTGCCGCTGTTCCGTACCCACGCGAGTATCCGGGCAGGGCGCCGGGAGCCCTGGGAGTTCGGCGACGACGTCCTCGAGCACGCGCGCGTGGCGCTCGTCGAACGGCGCCGCCTGCTGCCGTACTTCGTCACACTGGCGCATCTGGCACGCCGCACCGGTGCGCCCTATGTGCGGCCCCTGTGGTGGGGCGCGCCGGAGGACCGGGCGCTGAGGGACTGCGAGGACACCTTCCTGCTCGGGGACGGCCTGCTGGTGGCACCGGTGCTGGATCCCGGCGCGGTCCGGCGGACGGTGCCGCTGCCGCGGGGGCGCTGGTACGACACGGTGACCGAGCAGGCGTACCAAGGGCCGGGTCAGGTGGTGATCGACGCCCCCCTGGGGCGGATTCCGGTGCTCGCGCGCGCGGGCACCGTCCTGCCCGTGCGGGGTGAGGACGGCGGCTTGGAGCTGGAGGTCTGGGCACCCGAGCGAGGGCGGTCCGGGGGCGGGCTGGTGGTGCCTGACGCGGGCGACGGCTGGGACGAGCCGGAGATCGAACGGTATGTGACGCGGTGGAAGGGCCGGCGGGTGGTGGTCCGGCGGGAGGGGGCCGAGGGCCGGAGCGAGTCCGCGTATCCGGTGCGTGTGCGGGGCCTCGGCTCGGGGTGAGGCGGCGGCACGCGGTGCCGTCCCCGGCCGTGGCGCGGCGGGACGCGCAAGGGCCGTCCCGCCCGCGGCTCACACGTAGCGCCCCTCGAACCATCCCTGCACCGCCAGCGTGTGCAGCGGGAAGGCGAGTTCGGCCGGTCGGCGCAGCAGGTGCCAGCCCTCGGTCTCGTCCGTGCCGGCGGACGGCGGCAGGTCCGCGGCCGGACGCTCGGGGAGGAGCCCGAACAGCAGCAAGTGACCGTCGGGTGAGCTCATCGCGTCGACGAGCCGCACGTCCCGGGCGGCTGCGTCGATGCCCGTCTCCTCCTTCAGCTCACGCACGACGGCATGCCGCCAGTCCTCCCTGTGGTCGATGAACCCTCCGGGCAGGGCGATGCCGCCGCGTGCGGGACGGATCGTGCGGGTGATGACGACCAGGGCCGAGCCCTTGGTGTCGTACACGGGCTGGAGGGCCACCGCTACGGGCAGCGGATTGCGGTAGGCCACCGTGCCGCACGCGGCGCAGGTGCGCGGCCAGCCGGAGACGCCTTCTCCGTAGGACGCCCCACAACCGGAGCAGTGGGAGTCCGGCACGGAGCCGGCGGATGGGAACGAGGATTCGGACACGGGGCGGACTGTAGCCGATCACCGGGAGGGCGTCTTCCGGGGCGGTTCAGTGGTGGGAGGTGAGCGAGTTCATGGAGACCGGGAAGTCGAAGTACGTGTCCGGGTAAGGCTCCGGCTTGTAGGTGTAGTGCCACCACTCCTCGGCCAGGTTGACGAAACCGAGGCCCTCGAGCGTGCCCTTCAGGAGCTGCCGGTCGGCACGCTGCTCGCCGACGATCCGGGGGTCGTCGGTGTGGGCGAGGGTGTCGAAGCAGTCGAATCCCGTCCCCATGTCGACGGAGTTGTCCGGGAAGCGCTCGCTCTTGGGGGCATAGCACGGCACGAGCGGTTCGCCCGGAACATAGGGCCGGGTCGGCCCGGCCGGAAGCCGCACGATCGTCAGGTCCATGGTGGAGCCCCGGCTGTGGCCCGACTTCGCCGCGATGTAGCCGTCCGCGAACAGGCGGGTCTTGTCGACCTGCGGATAGAACTCGGTCTGCATCCTCCGGTCGTCGAGGTCCTTTGCCCACCGCACGAAGTGGTCGACGGCGCGCTGGGGCCGGTAGCAGTCGTAGACCTTGAGTGTGTAGCCCTTGCGGAGCAGCTTCGTCTGCGCCTTGTGTAGGGCTTCGGCGGCCGGGCGGGTGAGGATGCACAGGGGCTGGCGGTAGCCATCGATGCGTTCGCCGACGAAGTTGTGCGGGGTGAAGTAGCGGATCTCCTGGAGGATCGTCCGGTCCACGGATCTCAGCGCCACGAAGTCCTCGGGGGCCTTGGGTTCGGGCGTGGCCCGGGCGGTGGCGGAAGCGGACGCGACGGCCAGAAGTGCGGCGAACGCGGTGACGAGACCTCGTACCGCGACAGAGAGACATGTCATGCCCACTCCATTTATCAGCCAAGAGTTCCGACGGGGAAGCACAGATGCGGCCCTCCGTGACGGCTGCCGATTTCCGGCCGCCCGTGGCACACTTCTGACGAGTCGTCAGATTAGATACCGGGAGGGGCCATGTCGCGTACCCGCACCCCCGTGGTGGCCGGATGGTTCACCGGCGAGGGGGACGAGTTCCGTCTCGTCGGCACGCGCTGTTCGGCGTGCCGGTCGGTCTTCTTCCCGCGGGAGGACGTCTTCTGCCGCAATCCCGGGTGCGAGGGCGGGGATCTCGTCGCGGTGTCACTGTCCGGACGAGGACGAATCTGGTCGTACACCGACACCCGGTACCGACCTCCGTCACCCTATGTGACGAATCCGGAACTTCCGTGGGAGCCCTACGCGTTGATCGCGGTGGAACTGGAAGCAGAGCGGATCGTCGTGCTCGGGCAGGCGGTTCCGGGGGTGACCGTCGCCGATCTGGCGGTGGGCATGGAGGTGGAGGTCGTCCCCGGAGTGCTGAGCGAGGACACGGAGACCATCTGGACGACATGGCACTGGCGGCCGACGGGGGTGGCGGTATGACGGACGACGTGGCGGTGCTCGGCGCGGGCATGCATCCCTGGGGGAAATGGGGACGCGGCTTCGCCGTGTACGGGACGGCGGCAGCGCGTGCGGCGCTCGCCGACGCCGGGCTCGACCGGCGGGACATCGGCTCGATCGTGGGCGCGGACACGGTGCGGGGCGGCTATCCCGGGTACGTGGCGGGAGCGACGTTCGCCAAGGCTCTCGGCTGGCAGGGGGCTCGGGTCACGAGTGTGTACGCGGCGTGCGCGTCGGGCGCTCAGGCCATCGGCACGGCACGGGCGCAGATCCTCGCGGGACTCTCGGACGTGGTGCTCGTGATCGGTGCGGACTCGGCGCCCAAGGGGTTCTTCCGCCCGGCGGGCGGGGACCGGCCCGACGATCCGGACTGGCTGCGGTTCCGGGTGCTCGGAGCCACGAATCCGGCGTACTTCGGGCTGTACGCACGTCGGCGGATGGCCATGCACGGGGACACCGTCGACGACTTCGCCCGCGTCAAGGTGAAGAACGCGACCGCGGGAGCCCTCAACCCGAACGCCCGCTATCGCAAGCGGGTCACCGCCGAGGAGGTCGCCGCCTCCGCGGTCGTGGCCGATCCCCTCCGGCTGCTCGACATCTGCGCGACCTCGGACGGCGGGGCGGCACTCGTGCTGTCGAGCATGGCGTTCGCGCGACGGCACGGAGCGACGGATCCGGTGCGGATCCGGGCGGTGTCGACGATCACGCCCCGCTACCCCAACACCGTTCTGGACCTGCCCGACATCGCCACGGACTCGGCCGTGGCGGTGGAGCCGACGGGTGAGACGTTCCGCGCGTCGATCGTGCGGGCCGCGTACGACGAGGCGGGGACCGGGCCCGAGGACCTCTCCCTCGCCGAGGTCTACGACCTGTCCACCGCCCTGGAGTTGCAGTGGTACGAGGACCTGGGCCTGTGCGGGGAGGGTGAGGCGGCGAAGCTGCTGCGGGACGGGGCCACGACGCTCGGCGGGCGGATACCCGTCAATGCGAGCGGCGGGCTGGCGTCCTTCGGAGAGGCCGTTCCGGCTCAGGCGATCGCCCAGGTGTGCGAGCTGACCTGGCAGTTGCGGGGCGGCGCGGGCGACCGGCAGGTGGCGGGAGCCCGGGTCGGGATCAGCGCGAACCAGGGGCTGTTCGGACATGGGTCCGCCGTGATCGCGGTGCGGTGATCGGTGACGGCGAAGGCCCTCGCGACTGCGGGCGAGCCGGGGGGCAGGCCGCCATGTCCTTCGGACGGCGACCGTCAACCCCTCTCCCCACAGAGGCCGTTCACACGCTCCGTGATCGCCCGGGAATCCTGTGTGAACAGGTCATGAACCGGGCCCCAGGGCGCACCGACGGCGTCATGATGCTGCCGTGCCCTCCTGGACGGATACTCTCCGCTTCGCCTTCCAGCCGGTGGTCAACTTGACGACCGGAGGCGTCACGGCGCTGGAGATCCTCGCACGCCCGGAGACCGGCGACGTCCTCGCCCAGGCCCGCCGGGACCCCGGACTCGACGGGAATCTGGCCGCGCTGGCGGTCCGCGCCGCGGCGCGCAAGGAAGCGCTGCTGCCGCTGCACGTCAATGTGTTCGCCGGAACCCTCGCCGACCTCGGCGGCCTCGCCGCACTTCGGGAGGCCGTGGCCGAGGCGGGACGCCTGCCGTGGGAAGTGACGGTCGACATCTGCCCGCCGTACGCACATGTGCCGCACCGCGCGCTGCTGGAGGCGCTCACAGTGCTGCGCGCCGAGGGCTTCCAGATCTGCGCGGACGGCGTCGGCGACGGCGACCTGCCCCTGCGGCTGCTCTCGGACTTTGAGCCGGACCTGATCAAACTCGACGTGTCCCTGCTGACGCGGCCGGCCGCTGTGCGGGCCATGCGGACGCTGTGCGAGCAACTGGGCGCGCTGCTCTCGGTGGAGGGCGTGGAGACCGAGCTGCAGTGCGCGGACGTGAGGGCGGCGGGCGCGCAGTTGGCGCAGGGCGACCTGTTCGCACCGCCGTCACGGCGGCCCGCAGCGGACGTATACATTCCGGGGCTGCCGGCTTCCGTGGTGGCGACACCGCGCATCGGGCCGTCGGTGCGGCAGTTCCTGCGGCCCGCTGCGTTGCTGCCGGTCACGGCCTCGGCCGGGCAGGTGCGGGCGCTGCTCACCGGATCACCCGAGGTGTCGGGGGTGCTGCTGGTGGATCCGGACGGGACACCGGTCCGTTCGGTGCACCGCTCGCGCTTCCTGCTGTCGTTGTCGGGACGCTACGGCCATGCGCTGTACGCCGACCGGCCCGCCGCGAAGCTCGGTGATGCGCCCCGTACGGTCGGAGTCGACGCCACCGCCTGGGAGGTGCTCGACGTGGTCGCGGACGGGGAGCGGGACCGCACCTCGGACGACGTGGCGGTCGTCGACCACCATGGGCGGTGCGTGGGCGTCGTACGCCTCGCGGATCTCGTACGGGCGCTGGCCGAGAGCCGGGTCGAGGAGGCGGCGGGGCTCAATCCCCTGACGCGGCTGCCCGGTTCGGACGCGATCACAGGTGAGGTGGACCGGCGGATCGCTGACGGTCGGATGTTCGCGCTGAGCTGGCTGGACGTCGACCACTTCAAACAGGTCAACGACGGGGCGGGGTTCGCCGCGGGCGACGAACTGATCCGCGCGGTGGGACGGGCGTTGCAGGCAGTCGCGTCCGGGAGCACGCGCGTGGGGCACATAGGCGGGGACGACTTCCTGGTGCTGGCGGACCCGGAGGGGCTCGATCCGCTGGCCGTTTCGCTGCTGGACGCGCCCTGGTCGGCCGGTGGGCGCATGGTCACGTTGTCCCTGGCCACGGTTGTGTGCGCACCCGGCAGCGTGACCGATCACCGTCAGGCGGCGGCTTGCCTCGCGCCTCTCAAACAGGCCGCGAAAGCGCTGAGCGGGGCAAGTTGGGTGTTGGGCCGAGCCGGTCTGCCCGGCCATGAGATCCTTCGCGGCTCGGCGCCGGCCCCGGCCGGGGCGGGCGGCCCGAGATGGGGTTGAGTCGGCCGCACCCGGCCTTCCGCGGCTCGGCCGCCCTTCGCACCGGACCGGGGATACCGCTCCCAACCGATGCCGTCGCCGACCTTGACGCTCCGTGGTAGCCGGGGAAAACTTCCGGTTGTCAGTCGGCATCGCCGCATTCGGGCGTATTCAGATGGCGGGCCCCCGAAGCCCACGCCGGTCCGACGGGTCATCCCCCACGGGCGATTCCGCTGCACAGGCACGCTCGTCGCGGACGCCGGGCGGGGCGCGGCGCCCTCCCTGCCATCGGCTGAAGTCGCCAAGGGAAACGCACCCTGCACGGAGGACGGACACGGGGCGGGACAGCCCCGGGCGAGGGCCTAGGAGCCGCCATGACCCATGGAAGCATCTTCGTCGGCGAGTTGATCGGAACGGCCATCCTCATCCTGTTCGGCGCGGGTGTCTGCGCCGCCGTCACTCTCCACCATTCCAAGGCCAAGGACGCGGGCTGGATCGTCATCGCGTTCGGCTGGGGCTTCGGCGTGCTGGCGGGCGCCTACTCCGCCGCTCCGAAGTCGGGCGGTCATCTCAACCCGGCGGTGACCCTCGGTCTCGCCGTCGCCGGCATCACCAAGTGGGGGGACGTCCCCTACTACCTGCTGGGGCAGATGGCGGGCGCGATCCTCGGCGCCGTCCTGACCTGGCTGCTCTACTTCGCCCAGTTCCAGGCCAACGCCGAGGAGGACAGCGCCCAGCCCACGCTCGGGATCTTCTCCACGGCCCCGGAGATCCGCAATCCGGTCGCCAACCTGATCACCGAGATCATCGCGACCGCCGGTCTCGTGCTGCCCATCCTGTTCTTCGGCAAGAACCTCGGCACCGGCATCGGCCCGATCCCCGGTACGACGGCGTACGGCTCCGGCATCGGAATCCTGCTCGTCTCCCTGCTGGTCGTCGGCATCGGCCTGTCCCTCGGCGGGCCGACCGGGTATGCCATCAACCCCGCCCGCGACCTCGGCCCCCGCATCACCCACTCCCTGCTGCCGATACCCAACAAGGGGACCTCGGACTGGGGTTACGCCTGGATACCGGTGGCGGGGCCGCTGATCGGCGGGGCGCTGTCGGCCCTTGTGTACAAAGCAGCCTTCTGACCTTTGACGAATCCGACCCTTTGACGAAGGGGACGTCATGACGGACAACGCCCAGAAGTACGTCGCCGCGATCGACCAGGGCACCACGTCCAGCCGCTGCATCATCTTCGACCACGACGGTGCGATCGTCGCCGTCGACCAGCGCGAACACCGCCAGATCTTCCCCAAGCCCGGCTGGGTGGAACACGACGCCACGGAGATCTGGTCCAAGGTGCAGGCGGTCGTGGCGGGCGCGATCGCCAAGGCCGGACTGCGCGCCGACCAGATCAGCGCGCTCGGCATCACCAACCAGCGGGAGACAACGGTCCTGTGGGACCGTGCCACGGGCAAGCCCGTGCACAACGCGATCGTCTGGCAGGACACCCGGACGGCCGCGCTGTGCAACGAACTCGGGGGCTCCGACGGGCAGGATCGTTTCCGTGAACCGACGGGACTGCCGCTGGCGAGCTACTTCTCCGGGCCCAAGGCGGCCTGGCTGCTCGACAACGTGCCCGGCCTCAGGGCCCGCGCGGAGCGCGGCGAGATCGCCTTCGGCACCATCGACTCCTGGCTGATCTGGAACCTGACCGGCGGAACGGACGGCGGGCAGCACGTCACCGACGTAACCAACGCCGGGCGCACCATGCTGATGAACCTGGAGACGCTCCAGTGGGATTCCTCGATCCTTTCGGCCATGAACGTCCCGGAAGCCGTCCTGCCCGAGATCAGGTCGTCCGCCGAGGTGTACGGCGCCGCCGTCGGCCAGCTCGCGGGCGTCCCCGTCGCATCGGCGCTGGGCGACCAGCAGGCGGCCGTGTTCGGACAGGCCTGCTACGACGTGGGCACGGCGAAGAACACGTACGGCACAGGCAGCTTCCTGCTGCTCAACACCGGGAACCGGCCGGTTCCGTCGAAGAACGGGCTGCTGACGACCATGGGTTACAAGATCGGCAGTGAGGCGCCGGTCTACTGTCTGGAAGGCTCGATCGCGATCACGGGTGCACTGGTGCAGTGGTTCCGCGACCAGCTCGGCATCATCCGCACGGCGGACGAGATCGAGACCCTGGCGGCGAGCGTGGAGGACAACGGCGGAGCGTACATCGTGCCCGCGTTCTCCGGCCTGTTCGCGCCGTACTGGCGTTCCGACGCGCGCGGAGTGATCACCGGTCTGACGCGGTACGTCACCAAGGCACATCTCGCGCGGGCGGTGCTCGAGGCCACGAGCTGGCAGACGCGCGAGGTCGTGGACGCCATGTACCAGGACTCCGGGGTGCAGATCACCACGCTCAAGGTTGACGGCGGCATGACCAAGAACGATCTGCTGATGCAGCACCAGGCGGATGTGCTCGGCGTGCCCGTGATCCGTCCGAGGGTCTCCGAGACGACGTGCCTGGGCGCCGCATACGCGGCCGGCCTCGCGACCGGGGTGTGGAACGACCTCGACGAGCTGAAGTCGCACTGGCAGAAGGACGTCGAGTGGACGCCCGTCATGGAGGCATCGGTGCGCGACCACGAATACCACAACTGGCGCAAGGCCGTGGAGAAGAGCTTCGGCTGGCACGAGGACGGGGCGCACTGACCTCCCTCCACGCGCGCGTGCCTGACGTGTGAGCCACGCGCGCGTGCACCGCTGCGGCTCGTACCCCGGTCGGCGGGGGTACGGGCCGCATGTGCCGCACAGGGGTCAGGTGGTGAGACTTTCCCGACGGTGGTCGGCCGAGTGCGTCATGGCGTGCCGGACGACCTCGACCAGGACCTCCTTGACCGACTCCCGATCGCGGGCGTCGCAGAGGACGACCGGCACGTCGTCATCCAGGTCGAGGGCCCGTCGTACGGCGTCGGCGGGGTAACGGGCTGCTCCTTCGAAGCAGTTGACGCCGACGATGAAGGGGATGGAGCGGCGCTCGAAGTAGTCGACGGCGGCGAAGCAGTCCCCCAGGCGGCGGGTGTCTGCCAGGACGACGGCACCCAGGGCACCGGTGGCCAGTTCGTCCCACAGGAACCAGAAGCGGTCCTGGCCCGGCGTCCCGAACAGGTACAGCACCAGGTCCTCGCGGAGCGTGATGCGGCCGAAGTCCATGGCGACGGTGGTGGTGTGCTTGGCCTCCACGCCGCTGGTGTCGTCGACCGGGCGGCCCGCCTCGGTGAGCAGTTCCTCGGTGCGCAAGGGCCTGATTTCGCTGACCGCACCGACGAGGGTCGTCTTGCCCACGCCGAAACCGCCGGCCACGAGGATCTTGAGCGTGACGGGCTCGACCGGAGGCTTGCCGCGCTCACTGCGCCCGACGATCATCGTTCTCTTCTCCTGCTCGGTGGGGGTCGGTCGGCGGCGTTCCGTAGCCTCCGCCGCCGGGGGTCTCGATGACGAGCACGTCGTCGGGGCCGACATCCACCGCATCACTGCCTGCAAGATGCAGCACGGTGCCGTCCACGCGTTCCACGCGGTTGGCGCCGAGCGCTCCCGGCTCGCCCCCCGCCATCCCGTAGGGCGGGATCCTGCGGTGCTGGGAGAGGGTGGAGACGGACATGGGCTCCCGGAAGCGGACACGGCGGACGGCGCCGTCCCCGCCGCGCCAGCGGCCGGCACCCCCGCTGCCGTACCGTACCGCGAACTCCTCGACCAGGACGGGCAGTCGCCACTCCAGCACCTCGGGATCGGTCAGGCGGGAGTTGGTCATATGGGTCTGTACGACCGGTGCGCCCGGGAAGCCGTCCCCCGCGCCGGAGCCGGAGGCCACGGTCTCGTAGTACTGGTACCGGTCGTTGCCGAAGGTGACGTTGTTCATGGTGCCGGAGCCCTCGGCCTGCACGCCCAGGGCGGCATACAGGGCACCGGTGATGGCCTGCGAGGTCTCGACGTTGCCGGCAACGACTGCGGCCGGGGGCTCGGGCGCCAGCATCGAACCGGCCGGCACGACGATGTCGAGGGGGCGCAGGCAGCCGTCGTTGAGGGGGATGTCGTCGGCGACGAGGGTGCGGAAGACGTACAGGACGGCGGCGTTGACGACCGAGAACGGCGCGTTGAAGTTGGTGGCCAGCTGAGCGGACGTGCCGGTGAAGTCGACGGTCGCGCAGCGGTTCTCACGGTGCACGCGGACGCGGACGCGGATGACCGCGCCGGAGTCGGTCTCATAGGCGTACTCCCCGTCGTCCAGGGCGTCGATGACGCGGCGGACGGCTTCCTCGGCGTTGTCCTGGACGTGCTTCATGTAGGCCTGGACGACGTCGAGCCCGAAGTGCTCGATCATGCGGCCGACTTCGTCGACGCCCTTCTGGTTGGCGGCGATCTGGGCCCGGAGGTCGGCGAGGTTGGTCCCCGGATTGCGTGACGGATAGGGCGCCCCGGTGAGCAGGCGGGACGTCTCCTGCTCCCGGAAGCGGCCTGCTTCGGCGAGCAGCCAGTTGTCGAAGAGGACGCCCTCCTCCTCGATGGTGCGGCTCTGGGCGGGCATGGAGCCGGGCGCGATCCCGCCGATCTCCGCGTGGTGGCCGCGGGAGGCGACGTAGAACAGGATCCGCTCACCGTCCGTGTCGAAGACAGGGGTGATGACGGTGACGTCGGGCAGATGGGTGCCGCCGTGGTAAGGGTCGTTGACGGCGTAGGTGTCGCCGGGGCGCATGCTGCCCGCGCGCCGCCGGACGACCTCCTTGACGCTGGTGCCCATCGAGCCCAGGTGCACGGGGATGTGCGGGGCGTTGGCGACCAGGTTGCCCTCGGGATCGAACAGGGCGCAGGAGAAGTCCAGGCGCTCCTTGATGTTGACGGACTGGGCGGTGGACTCCAGTCGGGCGCCCATCTGTTCGGCGATGGACATGAAGAGGTTGTTGAAGACCTCGAGCAGAACGGGATCGGCTTCCGTGTCCAGATGGGAACTCTCCGTAACCGCCGCGCGTTCCATGACCAGATGTCCGTCGTCGGTCGCCGCGGCCCGCCAGCCGTCGTCGACGACGGTCGTCGCACTGGCCTCGGTGATGATCGCGGGGCCGGTGACGGTTTCGCCGGGAGGCAGATCCTCGCGGCGGTGGAGAGGTACGTCGCGCCAGGCGCCGCCCGTGTGGAGGCGGACGGTCCGGGGGGCGGCGGAGCGGCCTTCGTACGGGGCGAGGGCGGAGAGATCGGGGGGTTCGGTGATGCCGGTGGCTTCCACGGAGAGGGCTTCGACGACGATCGGGCGGTCGAGTGCGAAGGAGTACGTGGCGCGATGACGTTCTTCGAAGGCGTGACGCATCGTGTCGGGCTCCGCAAGCTCGACCGTAAGGGTGGTGTCGGTGCCGTCGTAGCGCAGCTGGGCCTTGCGGGTGATCCGGATGCGGTCCTCGGGCACGTCCTCGGCGCGGAGTTCGGCACGGGCGGCGTCCGCCAGGTCGTCGGCGGTCTTGAGGACGCCGGGCATCGAGGCCGGCTCCAGGGGTGCCTCGACGGACTGTTCGCGCATGGCGGTGGTGTCGGCGAGCCCGATGCCGAGCGCCGAGAGCACCCCGGCCATGGGCGGTACGAGAACGGTGCGGATGCCCAGGGAGTCGGCGACCATGCACGTGTGCTGGCCACCTGCACCGCCGAAGGTGGTGAGCGCGTAACGGGTGACGTCGTGGCCCTTCTGCACCGAGATCCGTTTGACGGCGTTGGCGATGTTCGCGACGGCGATCTGCAGGTAGCCCTCGGCGACCTGTTCGGCGGTGCGGTCGTCCCCCGTCTGCTCGCGGATCTCGCATGCGAGGGCGGCGAAGCGGTCGCGGACCAGCGTGTCGTCCAGAGGCTGGTCGCCGTCGGGGCCGAACACCCGGGGGAAGTAATCGGGCTGGATGCGGCCGAGCATGACGTTGGCGTCGGTGACGGTGAGCGGGCCGCCGCCCCGGTAGCAAGCCGGCCCCGGGTCCGCGCCCGCCGAGTCCGGCCCTACGCGGTAGCGGGAGCCGTCGAAATGGAGGATGGAGCCACCGCCCGCCGCGACCGTGTGGATGTCGAGCATGGGCGCCCTCAGCCGGACTCCGGCGATCCGGGTGGTGAAGACGCGTTCGTACTCGCCGGCGAAGTGCGAGACGTCGGTGGACGTGCCGCCCATGTCGAAACCGATGACACGGTCGAAGCCGGCGAGCTGCGACATCCGGGCCATGCCGACGATGCCACCCGCGGGCCCGGAGAGGATGGCGTCCTTGCCGCGGAACTGCCCGGCCTCGGCGAGCCCGCCGTTGGACTGCATGAACATCAGCCGCACGCCTTCGAGTTCATCGGCGACGTGCTGGACGTAGCGGCGCAGTACGGGCGAGAGGTAGGCGTCGACGACGGCCGTGTCGCCGCGCGGTACCAGCTTCATCAGAGGGCTGACCTCGCTGGAGAGCGAGATCTGCGGGAATCCGGTGCGGGCGGCCAGCTCGCCGATGGCCTGCTCGTGGGCGGGGTGCAGATGGCTGTGCATACAGACCACGGCCAGCGCGCGGATCCCGTCGTCGTACGCCTCCCGGAGCGGTCCGGCCAGAGCGTCCAGGTCGGGGGCGCGCAGGACGGTACCGTCGGCGGCGATGCGTTCGTCCACCTCGACGACCCGTTCGTACAGCAGCTCGGGCAGTTCGATCGCCCGGGCGAAGATGCGCGGACGGTTCTGGTAGGCGATGCGCAGGGCGTCACGGAAGCCGCGGGTGATGACGAGCAGGGTGCGATCGCCCTTGCGTTCCAGGAGGGCGTTGGTGGCGACCGTGGTGCCCATGCGGACCGCGTCGACGGGGGCGCCGTCCTCGAGGAGCTCGCGTACGCCCGCGACGGCCGCGTCGGCGTAACGGTGGGGGTTGTCCGACAGCAGCTTGTGGGTGAGCAGGCGGCCGTCCGGGTGACGCGCGACGACGTCGGTGAAGGTGCCGCCGCGGTCGACCCAGAACTGCCAGCCCCTGGCCCTGGTCACGTCCGTCTCTCCGATCGCACTGCTCGGAACCGGATCCGCAGGCGGCTGATCGGCGCGCTGCGGTCAATGGTCGACGATCGCTCAGATCATATCGGGAGGACCGCCTCGACGCCGGTCCGAGGACTTCGGCGCCCCGGCGGTCCGCACGCGTGCCGGGCAGGCGGCGGGCTACGCCGTCCCGGTCACCGGCCGCGGGTGCCCGGCGGCACCTGGGGGACGACGGCCGCCGCCGAGCCGCGACGGCCGGTCGTCCGGTCGGCCGGGGTTTCCGTGCGCTCTGGCGAGGCGGACGGAAACCCTCGCTCACAGGGCCCGCAGGCCGCTGATCACATCACGCAGAATGCTCTCGTCCACCAGTTCGGCGGGCGGCACGGGACGCGTCACATGCACCAGTTCCTCGTCCACGAGGTCCCCGACGAGCACACGCACCACGCCGACGGGGAGATCGAGTTCGGTGGCGAGTTCGGCGACCGACTGGGGGGTGTCACGGCACAGGTCGACGATGTCCACGTGTTCCGGGGACAGCGACGGGTCCGCCTCGGTATCGTCCACGTGCGGTTCCGTGACGACCACCGCGATCAGGTCGAGGCGGTGCTGGACTTCGTGGCTGGTGCGGCCGCGCGTCATGGCGTACGGGCGGACCACCGGTCCGGCTTCGTCGTCGAACCAATGGCTGCTTCCCTGACCGTCTCCACTCATGCCATCTCACTACCCGCCCGAGGGCAGATCGGTGCGCGGAGCCGACCCCAGATGTACTCCGACCCGCTTGACGAGCAGGGTCATCTCGTAGGCCACCTGGCCGATGTCGGAATCGGCGTCCGACAGGACGGCCAGGCAGCTGCCGTCGCCGGCGGCCGTGACGAACAGGAACGCCTCGTCGAGTTCGACGACGGTCTGGCGGACGCCGCCCGCGTCGAAGTGCCGGCCGACGCCCTTGGCGAGGCTGTGGAATCCGGAGGCGACCGCCGCCAGGTGCTCGCTGTCCTCCCGGCTCAGTTCCTTGGAGACTCCTGTGGGCAGGCCGTCGCTCGAGAGCACGAGCGCCTTGCGGATGCTGGCGACGCGCTCCACCAGGTCGTCGAGGAGCCAGTTCAGCTCTCCCGACCCCGTGTTGATCGCATGGGACCCTGCGGCCTTCGGTGCGGTCATCGACCGTCCCCCTCTGTCGTTCCTCGTGCTGAGCCGTCCCGGGCCTCGTCGCCCGCGGCGTTCTCCTTGCGGCCGCGCTGCCAGCCCCGCTGGAGCGAGGCGAAACGGCTGCGTACCTCGTCGGCGTCGCGCTCGGCGAGCCCCGCCCGCTGCGCGGTGCGGGACCGCTCGCGCTCGGCGAGCCGGTCGGGGTCTTCCTTCAACTGCGGGGCAAGACTGGCCTGCCGCACCCGGCGGGGCAGAGCGCCCCCGCCCGATTCTGCCGGTCCGGCCGCGGTGTCCGGGTGCGGGGTGGACCCGTCCGGTCCCCCCGGAGGCCGGGTGCGGCGCCGCTGAGGCAGGGCAGGGGCCTCGTCGCGGTCATCGGGCAAACGCGCGGCGCCTCCCCTGGGTTCCCCTGAGCGGCCGGCCGTTCGCCTGGCCTCCTGAAGCTCGGTCACGCGCCCTTCGAGCGGATCGGGCCCCTCGTCCGCTGCCCCGCGCCGCGGCCCCGATCCCGTGACGGGGCGGCCGTGCGAACTGACGAGCTTGGGGGTCCGGCGCCGCGGCAGCGGGACCGGGGCGCCCGGGTGGTCGGTGTCGCCAGGACAGCCGGACTCGGGCCTCGTGTCGCGGCCCGGCTGGTGCTGCCGGCCCGGCGTGTCCGCCAAGGAACGCCGCGGGCGGAAAAGACCGCCGGGCCGGCTGTCCTCCTCGCCGAGAGCGCCCGGGAACCCGTCGAGCGTGTCCAGATCGACGGGGGCCTCCAGTTCGACCGGACCGTCCAGGATCGATGCCGGGATACCGGGCAGCGCGACGGGCCCCGGAGGCAGCCCCGGGTCCTCGGCGGCGGCGGCCTCCGGGTCGGGCAGCGCGCGGTCGAGCCGGAAGCCCATGCCGTTGGTGTCGGGGGCGTCGTCGGTGAGCAGTGCGTCGGGGATGAGGACGATCGCCGTCGTGCCGCCGTACGGAGAAGGCTGGAGGGAGACGCGGACGTTCTGCCTGCGGGCGAGCCGGCTGACCACGAAGAGGCCGAGCCGGTCGGTGTCGGAGAGCTCGAACTCGGGGGTCTCGGCGAGCCGTAGGTTGGCGTCCAGGAGCGCCTCGGCCGCCATGCCGAGGCCGCGGTCGTGGATCTCCAGGGTGAAACCGTTGGCGACGCGTTCGCCGATGACCTGCACGGCGGTGTGCGGCGGCGAGAACACCGTGGCGTTCTCGAGGAGTTCGGCCACCAGGTGGGTGAGGTCGGCGACCGCGGGGCCGGTGACGGCGACACGGGGCAGCCTGCGCACCTCGATGCGCTCGTAGTCCTCGACCTCGGCGACGGCGGCGCGCACCACGTCCATGAGCTGGACGGGCTTGCGCCACTGCCGGGAGGGGGCAGCGCCGGAAAGGATGACCAGGCCCTCGGCGTGCCGGCGCATGCGTGTTGTCAGGTGGTCGAGGCGGAACAGGTCGGCAAGTTCCTCGGTGTCATCGGTCCTGCGCTCCATCGTGTCGAGCAGGGTGAGCTGCTTGTGCAGCAGGACCTGGCTGCGGCGGGCAAGGTTGACGAAGACCTCGGAGACCCCGGCACGCAGCTCGGCCTGTTTGACGGCGGCTTCGACGGCAGCGCGCTGAAGGGTGTTGAGGGCCTGGCCGACTTCGCCGATCTCGTTCTTGTCGAACTCGAGGCGCGGTACCTCGGTTTCCACGTCGACGTGTTCGCCCGCCGACAGACGGCGTATCACGCTGGGCAGCCGCACCCCGGACGCCTCGTGGGCCTCCAGGCGCAACCGGCGCAGGTCGCGGATGAGGCCGCGGCCGATGCGTATGGACATGATCAGCGCGACCAGCAGGGCGACGAGTCCGAGGACACCCGCGACGGCCGCCTTCACGATGACGTCGACGGCGAGGGGGCGGGCGCGGTCCTGGTAGCGGTCGCCCGCCTGGGTGCTCATCGTGTCGAGCCGGTCGAGGACTTGGCCGGCGGCCTCGTCCCAGCTCTTGGCGCTCACGCCGTGCGGGGCGCCGGGGGCGGCGCTGATGACGGACTGCTCGGCCGCGCGCAGGGTTGCGGTGTCGGCGTTCTTCCAGTAGCCGTCGAACCGCTCGCTCTCCGAGTCCGGCAGCAGCGGCAGGCTGACGTCGTACATCACGGCCCGCTGGGCGACGAGGTCGGAGACGTCGTGGATGGTGGTGCGGGCGATCCGGCCGGAGACGAGCGCGGAGCCCAGGAGCGCGTCCTCGCGGGAGAGCAACTCGCGGGCGCGGAAGACATTGACGAGCGCGCGACCCTCCTTGTCCACGTCCACGTCGTCGAGGACGTGGAGATTGCCCAGCAGCGTGAAGCAGGGGTCGACCAGCCGGTTGTAGAGGTCGAAGGCCTGGGAGGCGTTGACAGTGCCGTCCTCGACGCCGCGGCGCAGCGATTCGACGCCGTCGAGGGCGTCCAGGATCGAGGTGAGTCTCTCGGCGGTGCCCTCTCCCATGACCTCGTGGAGGTCCTCGTCCTTGCTGTTGCGACGGAGCTTCGCCACGACCTGGTCGGTGGCTGCGCGGCTGCGGCGCAGTGCGACGAGAGCTTCGGAGGCGCGCGGGTCGGCGAGGTAGACGAGCGTCTGGCGGCGTTCCTGCTGCAGGACGCGGACGGTGTCCTCGGTGGGGTAGCCCGCCTTTTCGACGATGGACGAGACGTTGAACAGCGACTGTGCCTCACGACCTGTGATCACGGTCGCGAACGCCCAGATGGCGGTCAGGGACAGCAGCGGCACGAGGAGCAGCGCCACGATCTTCCGGCGGATGGACTTCCCGCGAAAGCGCATGGCCTCCCCCAGCTCGACCCCCTCGGCCCGGGGGTACACATGTGCGTCAACAAACGGCGTGAGCCTACTACCGACACACAGGTATCTCGAAGGGCCGACGGGGCGCACCACCCCATGGACAGCGAACCGGACATGGGCAGTTGTCCCGCCATTACGGGAGATTGCCTCCCGGAGCCGACGTGGGGTCCAGGGGGACGTGCGGTGCGGAACAGGGGCCGGTTGGCCGGAATTTGCCGTTCGTTGGGAATCTTCGCGGCACATCCGTCGTCTTCATGTACGGGAAACCGGGGGCGGAATCGGCCACAGGCGCCGCATGCCGCACTCAGGCGGCATAAAACAGCGTAAGCCGGGCAGCCACTGGGGAGCCGGGTTCGGTGACACCGGGACGAGCGGTCCTCGGGGGATGGGGAGTGACAAGGTGATGGGCACGGTGGAGCAGCGCGAGAAGCCCGTGGCGGGCATTGCGACGTCCACGACGGCGCGGCGGGGCCCGGAGACACCGGATCACGGCATTCAGGAGGGCATCGACCGCCGGACGACGACAGTGCGCGACCCCGCGGACGGGTGTGGCGCTCCGGCCGCCGCGCGAAGCGCCACGACGGAAGAGGGAGAGTACGAGGCGTCGTACTACCGGCCGTTGTGGGTGGAGGAGCCCGCGCGTCGGCGGCGGCTGCCGGATCCCGTGCGAACGGCGGCGGTGCGGGCGGTGCTCATCATCGCCCTGACGCTGATGCAGGCGGTGATCGCCTTCCTGTGCACCCTGGCCGGATCCTGGCTGGCGTTCCCCATGGTGCTGAGCAGCGTGGCGAGCACGGTGGTCGCCACGTGGGGCGTGCTCGATGTGTGGGTGACGCGCCAGGTGTGGAACCAGCGTCATGGCGTGGTGTCGGCCCCCAACAGCACGGCCCGGGCCCTGCGCCGCGAGCGCCGGATGGCCCGCCGTCAGACGCGGGCCGCGGCGCGGGCACAGGAACGCATACGCAGGCAGAGCGGGGCCGGGCAGCTGTCGCACCCGTGACCTGTTGGCCGCGGGGCGGGCCCGCCGCCGGTGGCCGCGGGGCGGCTTCCTCGGCGAGCCCGTCGCGGAGCGGTCGGCGCGGTCGAGGGGCGCGGACTCCACCGGGTCGGCGCCACACGCCAGTTCACGCCGGACCGGGACTGTCATGGCGGATCTGATCTCCGTCAACCCGGGCGTCACGACGATGACGATCGGCGAGAGGTGCGCGGATCCTCTGAAGGAGGACGTGTGACGGCTACGCGGGTCGTTTGAACATCCGTGTCGCCGTGATCTCGCTGTGCACCGCCTCTCCGGCCTGGGGCTGCTGCGGCAGTCCCGGCCGGAGGTGTTCCTCCACCCGGATGTACTTCAGCCCGGCCCGCAGGTCGGCGTCGTTGCGCAGCCGGATCACCAGGGGGAACTCGGCGAGTGCGGTCGTGTCGAACAGACCGGTGGTGTAGAGGAGCTGAACGCCGAGCGCGTCCGACACGGCCCGCTGGAGTTCCAGCAGGTACGTCGCGTTGGCGCGCCCGATGGGGTTGTCCAGGAACAGCGTGCCCGCGTGGCGGTGCTTGTCGCGGCCGCGGTCGTTGGAGCGCAGCGCGGCCATCGTGCAGTACAGGGCGATGGCGGCGGTCAGCAGCTGGCCGCCCGAGAACACGTCACCCATCTGTCCGACCGGCACGCGCTCGGCGCGCAGCACGGCGTCCGGCTTGAGGATCTCGACGGCCACTCCCCTCGGATGGAGCGCCGCGCCGACTCCCCGCAGGAGCAGCGACATCCCGTCACGCCTGAGGTCGGAGTTCTTCTTGACGGCCGCACGGGTCGCGTCGTCGATCACCTCACCGAGGCGTTCGACGAGCGTGGCCTGGTCGGGCTCCTCGAAGCGGATACGCAGGAACTCCTGCCCCGACCACTCGCCCAGTCCCTCCGGCAGTCGGGAGAGCCGCTGCGCCGACCGCAGCGTGGCGAGGGCCGACTCGACCAGTCCCCGCAGCCGGTCCACGATCGAGTCGCGGTTGCGCTCCAGCTGCGCCAACTCGTCCGTGAGGACCCTGAGGCGAGGCGCGAACGCCTCGGCCCACTTCTGTGCGTGCTCCGGCAGCGCGGACCCGGGCAGCTCGCGGATCTGCTGCCGGGCGGGCGTGCGGACCTGCTCGTACCGGGTGGAGTTGGCGTGCCGCACGAGTACGTCGCTCGCCTCGCGCACGGCCGTCTCGGCTGCGGACAGGTCGCCGGCACAGCCACGCAGCGACCGTCGGGCCTCGGCGGCGGTGTGCCGGGCCTCCTCGAGCGTGCCCGGATACGGCTCCTGTTCCTCCTGCTCCTCGTCCGGTGTGTGCTCGCGCAGCAGGTCACGGAGCATCGCAGCGATCTCGTCGAAGCCGCTCGCCGCGTCCGCGGCGGCTCGGTGGGCTTCCAGGAGTTCGGTGTGGGCCTCCCGTGCCTGGCTCAACGCGTCGGTGCGGGAGGCGAGTTCGGCCGTCGCCGTGCGCAGCAGGGCCTGGGCCTGCTCGGTGTCGCCGGGGACCAGCTCCTCGGGCAGCTCGGTGTGGGCCCCGCCGCTCTCGGGCGCGTGCCGCTCGGCCTCGCCGCGCAGCCGGCCGAGTTGCTCGCTCGCCGTGGACATGCGCGTCTCCAGGAGCTGCACCAGCTCCTCGGCGCGCGCGGCGGCCGCCTGCCGGGAGGGGCCGTCGGAGCCGTCCGGCGACTGGAGGAGCTGCTCGGCGCGGGTGCGCACCTTGTTGCTGAGCCGGTCCAGTTCGGCGAGCGCGGCGGACTCGTCGCTCTCGGCCCGCGCCTGTTCGGCGCGCAGGTCGGCACCGACGCCGACCTTCTCGTAGACCTGAGAGGCGGCCCGGTAGGCCTCGCGGAGGGCGGGCAGGGACGCCTTGGGCGCGTCCGTGTCGTCGTCCGGTACGTCGTCGGGGGCGCCCGCGATCTCCGCGCGCTCGGCGCGCAGCGCACGCGCCGTGCGACGGGCGTCGTCGGCGGCGCGCTGGGCGGCACGCCGGTCCTCGTCGGCGGCTCGGGCGCGCTCCAGACAGGACTGGGCGCGGCCCTCCGACTCGACCGCCTCGTCGGCGAGTTCTCTCAGTTTGACCTGCCAGCCCGCGCGCTCGCGCAGCCGGAAGGCGAGCCCGGCGAGCGCGTCGGCGGCACGCCGGGCCTTCTGCGCGGCCTCCTGCCGCTCGTCACGCACCTGGGAGGCCTCCGCCGCCGCCTCGTCGGCCTCGGCCCGGGCGGTGCGCGCCTCGGCCAGCTCCGCCTCGGACTCCTCGGCGAACGCACGCGCGTCCAGGGCGGCCGTGGCGAGTTCGGCGAGCCGTCCGGCCGGGCAGCCGGTGCGCCAGGAAGCCAGCCGGGCCGCGAGTTCCCGGTCCTTGCCGAGCCGGGCCGCGAGCGCCCGGATCTCCTCGTCCCGCTCGGTGGCCCGGGCACGCAGCCCCCGCCGCTCCTCGTCGGCCGCGTGCTCGTCGTGCATGGCCGGGTTCGGTGGTACGAGGAAGACGCCGCCGACTGCGCTGTCGCCCTCGTCGAGGGCCGGTGTCGGGGCGAGCAGCGCGGCGGCGGTGCCGACGGCGACGGCGGAGCGCGGCAGCAGCGCGGCCTCGCTGAGCGTTTCGCGGGCCCGGGCGTGCGAGGCGGGGTCGGTGATGATCACGCCGTCGACCAGCTCGGGGCGGGCGGCCAGCACGCGCGCGTGGTCGGCCGGGTCGACGGCCTGCGCGAGATAGCGCCAGCCGGGGAGCGCGGGGATGCCGTGCTCGCCCAGGAACTCGACGGTCGCCAGCACGTCCGGGCCCGGCGGCAGCAGCCCGCCGTCACCGAGCGCGCCGAGGATACGGGCGTCGTCGGCCGCCGCGGTCCGCAGCTCGAAGAGGTGCCGTTCGGCGGAGGAGACGGAGGCGTCGAGCAGCGCACGCAGTTCGTCGGCGAAGCGGTCCAGCTCCTCGGCGGCGAGAGGGCCCTCCTGGGCGGCCGGGGCGTGGGCCGCGCTCGTGTCCTCGTCGCGGCGGGGCCCCGACACCCACGTACGCGCGTCCGTGCCGGACAGGCTGAGCAGTTCGGCGAGCCGCTCCTCCGCCGCCAGCGTCTCGGCCGTCCGGCGCTCGGCCTCGTACGCCCGCTCCGCGGCCGTCGCCGCGTCCGCCGCTCGAGCCGCCGTCAGTTCCGCGCGGGACTCGGCGGAAGCCGTCTCACGCGCGTGCTCGGCGGTCCGGCGGGCGGCCTCGCGAGCGGTGTCCCAGGCGGCGACGGCCCTCTTCTCGGCGTCGCTCGCGGCGAGTGCGGCCCGTGCCGGGTCGGCGTCGGGCGCGCTGTCGTCCAGCCAGCCGACTCGCACGGCCTCGGCGGTCTCCTGCTCCACCTCGGAGAGACGCTGGCGCAGATGTCCGCTCTCGCTGCGGGCGCGCTGGGCCTCGGTGGCGGAGGCGGTCGAGTCGCGGTACGCGGACTCGCTCACTTCCTGGAGCGCGGCGGACCGCTCCTCCTCCTCGTTGGCGAGGGACTCGGCGCTCTCGGCGGCGGCGTGCAGCGCCCGTACGAGGTCGACGGCCGCCTTGGCCCGGGCGGCGAGGGCGGGTGCGGCGTCCCGCTCGGCCTCGCGGATCGCGGCGGCCACGCGTGCGGAGCGGTCGGCGGCGGCGCGGTGTCGCAGCACGGCCTCGGCGGCCTGCCACGCGGAGTACAGCTGGCGTGCGTCGGCCAGCTCACGCTTCTGCGCGGCGGCGGCCTTCTCCGCTCCGGCGAGCGCCAACGAGGCGTGGCGGTACGCGAGTTCGGCGGCGATCAGGGCACTGCGTTCCCGGGCGCCCTCGGCGTGTGTGACGGTGTGGGCGGCCGCGGTCACCCGCTGGGCCAGGTCGGCGGCCCGTACCCGCTCCTGCACCCCGCGCGCGGACAGCCGTCGTGCCAGTGTTCGCGTGCGCCGCTCGGCGCCGGTGTGGATGTCACGCGCCCGCGACCGCGCCTGAGCGGCGTCGACGATGCGGCCGAGCAGGTCCACCGACCCGGCGGTGAAGTCGCGTTCGGCGATCAGTTCGGAGCGCCGTCCCAGCTTGTTGCCGAAACCGCCGACCAGGTCGGCGAGCCCGTCGGTGTCCCGGGTGTCGGTGACTGCGCGCAGCAGCAGGTCCGTGAAGTCGGAGTCCTTCTTGACCGCGAAGAGACCGGCGGCCTCACCCTCGTCGGCGTTCATCTCCCGCTGGTAGCGAAAGAGTTCGGGATCGAGCCCGAGGTGCGTCAGATGCTCGTTCCAGCGGTCGTGAATCTCCTCCCAGTGCACCTCCAGATGCGGATAGGCCTTGCCCGCCTCCGTCAGGGCGTCCCGGAAGCCCTTCATCGTGCGGCGCCGCCCCTGAGCCCCGGACGCTCCCTCGACGGGCGGCCGTACCGCGGTGGACTCGGCGACCGGCAGATTGTCCAGGCTGAGTCCCGGGCCGGGCCGGAAGGAGTACCAGGCCTCCGCGAACTTCCGCGGGTCGTTGGAGACCTGGCGCCCGCGCCATTCGCTCACCTTGCCGACGACGACGCACTCACCGGTCAGCGTGTGCTGCCACTCCAGCGCCACATGCCCGCAGTCGTCGGCGAGCAGGAACTTGCGCAGAACACCCGAGCTGGCGCCGCCGAGGGTGTTGCGGTGGCCCGGAAGCATCACCGAGAAGATCAGCTTGAGGAGCACGGACTTGCCGCCGCCGTTCTCCAGGAAGAGGACGCCGGCGGGCGCCGGCCGGCGCGGCGGCCCGACGGGCTCCTCCTCGAAGAACTCCGCCTGGGTGGGCGCGGGGTCGGGCACCGGATCACCCACACCCCGCAGGTCCAGCACGGTGTCGGCATAGCGCGCACCGGCAGGCCCGATGGAGTAGAGGCGGACCCGGGACAGCTCGTACATGGCGGCGGACTCTCGTCGTTGGTCTTGCTAAGTCTTCGGAAACGTAGGGAAGTTCGTGAGCGAGGTGGGCTCGTGGGCGTGGTGGGTGCAGTGGGTGCGGTGGGCGCGTCAGGCGCTTCCGGAGTGGAACGGCAGCCCGGCGTCGGCCACCAGCTCCAGGCCGTCGGTGTCCTCGGCGGGCAGCAGGGTGGCGGTGCCGTCGGTCACCGGGACGACGCCCAGTTCGAGGAGTTCGGACATCGCGGCGCTGCCCGCCATGTCCCGCACCTGGAGCTGGTAGCGGGCCGTCGTGCGGTAGGTGCCGCCGCTCTCGTCGCCCGTGCGCTGCAGGAACCCGGAGTCCGTGAGGAACGCGACGGCCTTGCCGACGATTCCGGTGGTCGAACCGGCCAGTCTGCGCGCGTCCTTGGTGGCCCCGGTCGCGCTGCGTCTGGCCCAGATGCGCCAGGCAGCCTCCAGGCCCGGCGCGTCCGTGGCCGGGTCGGTGTTCTCACCCTGTTCGTCGGCCCGCTCCTCGAGGCGACGGCAGGCCTGGCGCACGAACGCGTCGACGCCGTTGACCGTGACGCGCCCGATGTAGCCGTCGTCGGCCAGGTCCTCGGGGCGCGGGAACGCGAGGGCGGCGACGGCGAGATGGGCGAGTCCGTGCAGGAAGCGGTCACCGGAGTCGGCCGACGTGCGACGCGCGTAGTCACCCATGCGGACGGCGAACACGGAGTCCTCGGCTGCGGTCACGGCCATGCCCGCGCGCGGGGACACCTCGAGGACGACAAGACCGAGCCCGGCGGCGACGGCGTCCGCGAGCCGCGCGAACGGCGGGTCCTCGCGGTAGCGGCGCAGCAGCTCCGCGTACTCCTGGTCGCGGGCGGGCTGCAGCTTCGGCTGCAGCCCGAAGGCGACGAGCCGCGCCGCGTCGGCGGCGTCGGCGGGGGTGACGGCGCTGCTCACCGACGCGGCGGCCTCCGGCTCACTCCACTCGACGTGCTCGGTCACGGTTGGGACTCCTTGTCGCGCTGGTACTCGTACGTGCTCATGCCGCTTCCGACCGGTCCGCCGCCATGCCCACCGCGTCCAGCAGGGCGGTCCCGACAATGAGGTCGGCACCGCCGAACTCCGGGTCGTCCAGCTCCGTACCGTCGTCCACGGCGAACAACAGCTTCTCCTCGCCCTGCCGATACGCGGTGCCGACCGGCGGACTGGCCGCGTGCACGGCCAGCAGGGCGACGAGGTAGGGCAGGTCGGGATCCTGGCGGCGCGCCTGAGCCAGCAGCCCGGACAGCCGGCGCGGCGCGTCCGCCGGCAGGTCGAGCAACTCCATGGCCGCGGCCAGTTGCTCCTCGCTGAACCGGCTGTCGTCCGGCGTGGCGATCAGATCCGGCTCGGGCATCTCGGCCCCGAGGTGCTCGCGCTCCACCGGGGGCGTCAGCAGCAGGTCGACAAGGTCCCCGACCCGCACGGCCCCGGGTGTGCGCAGCCCCGTCCCGTGTGCGAAGAAGGCGTCCGTGACACGGATCGCCTGCTCCAGCGGAAGCGGCAGCACCGGTGCGACGAGATGGCCGTACAGATCTGTCCCCGAAGTCGTCATCGGCGTGGCGAACGCCTGCCGGTCCTGCTCGGCACGGAACAGCGGGCCCGCTTCGAGGAGCCGCGACTGCAGCTGCGTATGCCGGCGGATGCAGTCCTTGACGATGTCGACGAGCTCGGCGGCCCGTCGCTTCTGCTCGGGGTCCTCGGACTCGTCACGGGCCTTGCGGATGTTGGTGAGGATCGCGTTCTCGTGTCGGTAGCGGTCGGCGACGTGGTCGAGGGCTTCGGCGATCATGTCCGGCACCGCGTTCAGCCAGTCCACCGCCCGCACATTGCGCCGGGTCGCGTCCAGGGCCTTGCGCAGGGTCTCCGAGTACTGCACGGTGCGGTAGCGCGCCTGCTCGGCGGCGAGCTGGGCGTCGGCGAGGCGCCCACGGCTGATCAGCACCTCCAGCTTGACCTCGGCGGCGATCTGGGCGCTGGTGACGTCCGTGTCCAGGGCGCCGACGAGGACGTTGACCGCCTCGTCCGTCGTTCGCAGGTAGACGCTCCCGCCGTATCCCGGCACCTCTTCGATCAGTTTGAAGTCGTAGTCCCTGCGGACATAGGTTCCGTCCGGCGCGAACGTGCCGTAGACAGCGCGGAAACCGCGGTCGACGCTGCCGACGTTGATCAGGTTCTCCAGGACCCACCGGGCGACGCGTTCGTGCTCGACGACCGGTCGCCGCGGAGCCTGGGCGGCGATGCGCGGGATGAGGCGGGCGACTATCTGGTCGTGGTCCGCGCCCGTGTCGAAGTCCATGTTCAGCGTGACCAGGTCGATGGCGGCGAGGGCGACCTCCGCCATCCCGTACACCGAGTACTCACCCGCGAGGTTCGCCTTGCGCGCGTCCAGGTCGTGCAGCGGCGCGGTGCAGGCGAGCGCGCGCAGCCGCCGCGCCAGCCCCTCGTCGGCAGCCGGGCCCGAAGCGGGGCGCGGCCCCGCGCTGAGCTGGGGCGGAACCCTGTCCGTCGATGCAGGCGAAGTCACGGTGCACAGACTAGGTCCTCGGTCCGACAACGACCCAAACGACGCAGATGCGCCCTGGCGTCCGGGCTGTCCCACCGCTGCGACCGGCCCGCTACTCGTCCTCGCCGACCCGCCGCCGGTACACCTCCACGACCCGTGCCAGCGAGTCGTCGAGATAGACCGCGAGCAGATTCTCGGCCTCGGTCCGCTCACCCTCCTGCAGGGCCTGGAGGATCTGCTGGTTGCGCACGAGATACGGCTCGTGCAGTCGGCGCGGGTCGTCCACGACGTGGAAGGCGAGCCGCAGTTCGGCGAAGACGCTGCGCATCAGCTCGTCCGTGCGTTCGCTGGCCGCGAGCGCCACGAGTTCGCGGTGGAAGTGGATGTTGGCCGTGCCCAGCCCTTTCCAGTCACCTTCGCGCGCGGCCCGCTGCCCCTCCGCCACGGCCTCGGCGAGCCCGTCGAGCGGGTACGGAGGCTCCCCGAGCCCCCGCACGACGGCGCACTCGACGAGTCCCCGGGTGCGGTAGATGTCCTCGACGTCCTCGACGGTCAGCACCCGCACGAAGACCCCGCGGTTCAACTCGTGGACGAGCAGCCTCTCGTGTGTGAGCAGCCGGAACGCCTCTCTCAGGGTGTTGCGGGAGACACCGAGCGCGCCGCCGATGCTCTCCTCCGACAGCCGGGTGCCGGGCGGGAAGTAGCCCTCGGCGATCCGGCTTCTGAGGATGTCCGAGACCCGCTCGGCGGTGCTGGTGCGCCCCAGCAGGGCACGGTCGTCGGCCAGGCCCGTCAGCTGCTCTGCCATGCCCGGAATTCAACCGCAGACACCAGAACGAAACAACAGGGGTATTGAAGGATCGTTCAACGATCCTCTACCGTGCTGCACGGCTCATCGCACGGCTCGTTCCGCACGCACCCTTCGTCCCTCATTGCGAGGTGCCCATGAGCACGACCCCTCCATCCCGGTCCCTGACCACCGACACCCGCTCCGGCGCGGGCGAACGCGGCGCCGACGACGGCCCGTTGGGCTGGCTCCGCGCCCTGGGGCCGCGCGGCCGGCGCGCCTTCGCCGGCGCCTTCGGCGGCTATGCCCTGGACGCCTACGACTACTTCACGCTGCCGCTGAGCATGGTCGCGCTCGCGGCCCACTTCGGTCTGAACAGTGGCCGGACCGGCCTGTTCACCACGGTCACCCTCGTCGTCTCGGCGGTCGGGGGCGCCGTCGCCGGCGTGGTCGCCGACCGCATCGGACGGGTCAAGGCCCTGATGATCACCGTGGTCACGTACGCCGTCTTCACGGTCGCCTGCGGCTTCGCGCCCACCTACGAGACGCTGCTGGTCTTCCGTGCCCTCCAGGGCCTCGGCTTCGGCGGCGAATGGGCGGTCGGCGCGATCCTGGTGGCCGAGTACGCGAGCGCACGGCACCGGGGCCGTACGCTCGGCGCCATCCAGAGCTCCTGGGCCGTGGGCTGGGCGCTGGCCGCGATCGTCTACACCCTGGTGTTCACCTTCGTGGGCAACGACCTCGCCTGGCGCGTGATGTTCTGGACCGGCGCGCTGCCGGCGCTGCTGGTGATCTGGGTGCGCCGCCGGGTGCACGACGCCCCACAGGCGCAGGCCGAGCGCGAGCGGAGCGACCAGAAGGGATCCTTCGCGGCGATCTTCAAGCCGGGGACGGCCGAGGCACCGGGGCTGCTGCGCACGACGGTCTTCGCCTGCCTGCTCTCCACCGGTGTCCAGGGCGGGTACTACACCCTGGCGACCTGGGTGCCGACGTACCTGAAGACGGAACGCGGCCTGTCCGTCGTCGGCACCGGCTCCTACCTCACGTTCCTGATCTCGGGAGCCTTCATCGGCTATCTGACCGGCGGACATCTCACCGACCGGCTGGGCCGCAGGCGCAACATCTGGCTCTTCGCGCTGCTCTCGGCGGTCTGCGTCCTGGCGTACGCGAACATCCTCGGCGGCGCCAACACCCTGCTCCTGGTGCTCGGCTTCCCGCTCGGGTTCTGCATGTCGGCGATCTTCAGCGGCTTCGGGTCGTACTTGAGCGAGCTGTACCCGACGCCGGTGCGGGGCACGGGACAGGGCTTCACCTACAACACCGGCCGCGCCGTGGGCGCCGTCTTCCCGACCCTCGTGGGCTTCCTCGCCGACGGCTGGGGCGTGGGCGGTGCGCTGGTCTTCGGCGCGATCGGATACGGCCTCGCGGCACTGGCGCTGCTGGGACTGCCCGAAACGCGCGGGAAGGAGTTGCAGTGAACCGTACGGAAGACCGCCCCCTGACCCTCGTCGACGAGCACGCGCACGCGTGGAGCGCGAAGGACGCCCGGGCCCGCTTCCGGGAAGGGCTGACCGGTCCGACGGCCGGGGCCGCCGCGGGCCACACCCAGGTCAATCTCGTCTCGGTCCCCGCCGACTGGGCCTATGAGACGCTGCTGTTCTGCCAGCGCAACCCGAAGCCCTGCCCGGTTCTGGACGTCACCGACGCGGGCTCCGTCACGACGGTCCTCGCCGAGGGTGCCGACCTGCGCACCGATCTGCCGCGCTATCGGGTGTGGCGGGACGGTGAGCTGGTGGACGAGCCGACGAACGTCCGGGAGCACTGGCGCGACGACCTCGTCTCCTTCCTCATCGGGTGCAGCTTCACCTTCGAGTGGGCACTCACCGAGGCGGGAGTCCCCCTCCGCCACATCGAGCAGGGCCGCAACGTCCCGATGTACGTGACCGGCCGCCAGTGCCGTCCGGCGGGGCGGCTGCACGGCCCCATGGTGGTGTCCATGCGCCCGGTTCCGCCGCAGCACCTGGCCGCCGCGATCCGGGAGAGCAGTCTGCTGCCCGCGGTGCACGGCAGCCCCGTACACTGCGGCGATCCGGCGGGCCTGGGCATCGAGGACCTCGGGCGCCCCGACTTCGGCGACCCCGTGGACGCCGAACCGGACGACATCCCGGTGTTCTGGGCCTGTGGTGTGACCCCGCAGGCGGCGGTGACGGCCTCGCGCCCCCCGTTCGCCATCACCCACGCACCGGGGCAGATGTTCATCACCGACGCCCGCGACGACCAGTACCGCGTCGTCTGACGTCGAACGACGGGGAGGGACCATGATCGATCTGAACGCCGACCTCGGCGAGGGTTTCGGCCGCTGGCGGCTCACCGACGACGAGCGGCTGCTTTCGGTCGTCACGAGCGCCAACGTGGCCTGCGGCTTCCACGCCGGGGACGCGGCCACCATGCGCCGGGTGTGCGAGCTGGCGGCCGAACGCGGCGTACGGATCGGCGCCCAGGTCTCCTACCGCGACCTGGCCGGCTTCGGGCGGCGCGCGATGGACGTGCCGCCCGCCGAGCTGGCGGCCGAAGTGGCGTATCAGATCGGCGCGTTGGAGGTGTTCGCACGCGCGGCGGGCTCCCGGGTGTCCTACGTGAAGCCGCATGGCGCGCTCTACAACCGGGTGGTCCACGACGAGCGGCAGGCCGGGGCCGTCGTCGACGGCGTGCTGCTCGCCGACGCCACCCTGCCCGTGCTCGGGCTGCCCGGATCACGCTTCCTGGAGGTGGCCGGGAAGGCCGGACTCCCGGTCGTCGCCGAGGCGTTCGCGGACCGCGCGTACACCGAGGAGGGCACCCTCGTACCGCGCGGCGAGGAGGACGCGGTGGTCACCGACCCCGACACGGTCGTGGAGCGCTCGGTGAGCCTGGCCCGCCTCGGGGTGGTCGCCGCGCGCTCCGGGCGGGAGATTCCCGTCCGGGCGCGCTCCTTGTGTCTGCACGGCGACACGCCCGGCGCGGTCGACCTGGCCCGCCGGGTGCGCGCCGCGCTGGATGCCTCGGGCGTCCCGGTGGAGGCCTTCGCATGAGGACACTGCCCGTCGGTGACGACGCCCTGCTGGTGGAGCTCTCCTCCGGCGACGAGGCCCAGGCCCTGCACGCCGAGCTGCTGCGCCGCAGGGCGGCGGGAGAGCTGACCGTGGGCGAGATCGTCCCCGCTGCCCGTACGGTCCTCCTCGACGGTCTGTCCGAGCCCTCCAGGCTCGCGGCCCGGCTCGCCGGATGGAACATCCCGCATGTCCCCCCGCGCGCGGAGGAGGCGATCGAGATCCCCGTACGGTACGACGGTCCCGATCTGGCGGACGTGGCCGCTCTGTGGGGCGTACCGCGGCACGAGGTGGCGCGGATCCACGCGGCCGCCGAATTCCGGGTCGCCTTCTGTGGGTTCGCGCCCGGCTTCGGCTATCTGACCGGTCTGCCGGATCGCTACGACGTGCCGCGCCGCGCCACCCCGCGCACGGCCGTCCCCGCAGGCTCGGTGGCGCTCGCGGGCCCGTACACCGGCGTGTACCCGCGCTCGTCGCCGGGCGGCTGGCAGCTCATCGGCACGACCGACGCGGTCCTGTGGGACCACGCGCGCGTGCGGGCCGCACTGCTCGCTCCGGGCGCCCGGGTCCGCTTCCTCCCGGTGGGTTCCTGATGACGGACCGTGCGCTCTGCGTCGTACGCGCCGGGGCGCTGACCACCGTCCAGGACCGGGGGCGGCCCGGCCACGCCCACCTCGGTGTGCCGCGCTCCGGGGCGCTCGACGCGCCCGCGGCGGCGCTCGTCAACCGGCTGGTCGGCAATGTGCCTGAGGCGGCCGTGCTGGAGACCACTCTCAACGGCTGTTCCCTGCGTCCACGTTCGACGGTCGTCGTCGCGGTCGGCGGCGCGCCCTGCCCGGTCACCGTGGACGGGCGCCCCGCACCCTGGGGGGCGCCGGTGCGCGTCCCGGCCGGGGCGCTGCTGGACATCGGGCCCGCCCGGCGTGGGGTACGGAGCTATCTCGGTGTCGCGGGCGGCGTGGCCGTGGAGCCGGTGCTCGGCAGCCGCTCGACGGACCTGCTCTCCGGTCTCGGGCCGCCCCCGCTGGCGGACGGCGCCGTTCTCCCGCTGGGAAGGCCGGTCGGGCCGCCCGCGCACGTGGACGCGGCTCCACAGCCGGGCCCGCCGGCCGAGCTGGTGCTGCGGGTGACGCCGGGACCACGCGACGACTGGTTCACGGCGGACGCGGTGCGCACCCTGCTCACGCGCGCGTACCGCGTGTCCCCCGCGAGCAACCGTATCGGCCTGCGCACGGAGGGGCCCGCCCTTGCACGTGCTGTGCCGGGCGAACTGCCCAGTGAGGGAGTGGTGCTGGGGGCCGTCCAGGTGCCGCCGGAAAGCGGACCGGTCGTCTTCCTGGCCGACCATCCGACCACCGGGGGCTACCCGGTGGTCGCGGTCGTGCGGGCCGCCGACCTCGCGGCCGCCGCCCAGGCGACTCCGGGAACCCCCGTGCGCTTCACGGCCGTGGGCCGGCGTTGAACGTCCACTCAAGGGCGGAGTGCCCACTCGGGGGCGGAGTGCTCGCACACGGTCGGACAGCCCGGTCACAGTCGGACCGCCCGCGCAGACGAACCGCCCGAACACGATCGAACAGCCCGGTCACAGTCGGACCGCCCGCCCACAGGCAAACCGCCCGCACAGACGAACCGCCCGCACAGACGAACGGCCCTCATACGGTAGAACGATCCTCATACGGTCGAACGGTCCGCTCAAGCCGCGTCCGGCTGCTCGGTCACGGACAGCGCGGCCAGCGCCGATGCCACCGCGTGCGAGGCGCTCAGATCCAGCCGGGAGCTGGTCCCCCAGGCCTTGTGGCGCACCTCGGCGGCGGCCAGGGTGAGCAGCTGCGGCAACAGGTCGGTGCACCGCCGCGCCACCCAGCCCGTTCCGGCGGTGGCCAGCCACCAAAGGCTGGCCGATCGCGTGGGCGCGGGGAACTCGGGCTCGGCCGCGGGAGCGGTGCCCGTGGCGAGACCCGCCTCGGCGAGCACCGCGTGGAATCGCAGAGCGAGCTGCCGGTGCCCGCGCTCGCCCGGGTGCAGCCGGTCCGAGCTCCACATCGAACGGTCGGTGACCCAGCCCCCTTCCGCGGCATGCAGGTGCACCGCCTCGTACCGTTCGGACAGCGCGTGCACGACCGTGTTCACGGCCCGCTGCCGGCGGGCCAGCGGACGCGCCAGCGCCCCGGGCAGCCGGAGCATCGTCCCGGGGTCGGGCAGGCAAGCCGTGAGCAGGACCGCGCCCTGCTCCCGGAAGGCGGCGTACACCTTGTCGAGCCGGGCCGCCACGGCATGGATGTCGAAGGTGCATCGCAGCGTGTCGTTGACGCCGATGACGACGGAGACGATGTCCGGACGCAGGGCGAGCGCCGCCGGGGTCTGCCGTTCCAGCACGTCCCGGGTCTGGGCGCCGCTGACGGCGAGGTTGGTGAACTCCGCGGGGGCGTGGGCCGGACCGATTCCTTCGGCGAGGAGCGCCGCCCACCCCCGCCAGGCGTCCCCGACGGGGTCGCCCACGCCTTGCGTCAACGAGTCACCGAGCGCGACGAACCGCAGCGGTCTCATGCGACGCCCTCCCGGGCGGCGTCCCGCGCGCGGGCGTCACCGGCCGCCGACGGCGCGGCGCACGGCTGCGCGCCGTGGGCGGCGCACGGCTGGGCGTCGTGCGCGGCGAGGAATGCGTCCACCGCGGTCTTCCAGCCGAAGCACTCGGCCCGCGCGCGTGCCGCCTCCCGGCGCTCGCCCTCGGACCGCTCCATCAGCAGCCCGACCGCGTCCGCGAAGGCGTCACCGGTGTTCACTGCGGTGGCCCCGGCGGAACCGATCACCTCGGGCAGCGCGGAAAAGGCGCTGGCCACCACGGGGGTTCCGCAGGCCATCGCCTCCAGGGCGGCGAGCCCGAACGTTTCGGCCGGCCCCGGGGCCAGGCATACGTCGGCCGAGGCCTGGAGCGCGCCGAGAAGCTCCCGGTCGGCGACATGGCCGAGGAAGGTCACCGGCAACCGCCGCTCGTGCGCCCGCTGTTCGAGCCGGGGGCGCAGCGGCCCGTCACCGGCGACGACGAGCACCGTGCGCCGTCCTCGCAGCAGCAGTGCCTCCAGGGCGTCCAGCGCGGTGCCGGGGCGCTTCTCCACGGAGAGGCGGGAGCACATGACGAGCAGGGCCTCGTCCGCGCGCGCGTACCGGTCGCGCAGGGCCGCGTCCCGCAGCGCGGGGCTCCGCTGTTCCAGATCGACGCCCAGCGGGGCCCGTACGACGTTGCGGGCCCCGATCCGTACGAACTCCCGCTCGGCGAACTCGGTCGTGCACACCACGCGCGCGTAGGTGTGCGCCGTACGGGTGTTGAGGGCGTCCGCGGCGCGCCGGGACAGGTTCTCGGACAGGCCCCAGGTGCGCAGGACGCCGTCGGCGGTCTCGTGGGAGACCATCACGGCGGGGATCCGGGCGCGCCGCGCCCACTTGCCGGTCCAGCGCAGCGTGGTCCGGTCGGAGACCTCCAGCCGGTCGGGGTCCAGCTCCTCCAGGAGGGCGGCGACGCGCCGCTTGTCCGTCAGCACGCGGTAGCCGCCCGTGCCGGGCAGCAGCGGCCCGGGCAGGGTGATGACCCGTCCCTGCTCGGTCTCCTGGTCCGTGTGGCGCTCGCCGGGCACGATGAGCACCGGTTCGTGGCCGGCCTCCTTGAAGCCCTTGCCCAGCTCGCGCAGCGCGGTGCGCAGCCCGCCGGACGCGGGCGCGACGAAGTTGGCGAGTCGCACGATCCGCAGAGCGCCGCCGGTCCGCTCGGTGGCGAAACTCATGCCGCCACCGCCGTCCTGCGCTCGGCGAGCACATCCGTGTAGTGCCCGATGAGCTGGTCGCCGACGGCCGCCCAGGTGCGCCCCTCGACGGTGGCGCGTCCGGCGGCCCCGTACGCGTCCCGCAGTGCCGGGTCGGCGGCCAGGGTCCCCACGGCGTCCCGCACCGCGTCCGCGTCTCCGGGAGGGACGAGGAGTCCGGTGCGGCCGTGCGCCACCAGGTCGAGCGGTCCGCCCGCGGCGGGCGCGACGACCGGCACTCCGCTCGCCATGGCTTCCTGCACGGTCTGGCAGAACGTCTCGAACGGGCCGGTGTGAACGAAGACGTCCAGGGAGGCGAAGATCCGGGCGAGTTCGCCGCCGGTGCGGCGGCCCAGGAAAGCGGCGCCGGGAAGGGCGCCCTGCAGGGTCGTCTCGCTGGGCCCGTCGCCCACGACGACGACGCGTACGCCGTCCAGTTCGCAGACACCGGCGAGGAGTTCCACCTGCTTCTCGGGGGCGAGCCGGCCCACGTAGCCGACGATCAGCTCGCCGTTCGGGGCGAGTTCGCGCCGTATCGCCTCGCCGCGAAGGTCTGGCCGGAAACGGACGGTGTCGACGCCGCGCGGCCACAGTTTCACCCGGGGCACACGGTGCGCCTCCAGGTCGCGCAGGGCCGCGCTGGAGGGCGCGAGGGTGCGGTCGGCGGCGGCGTGCACGGAGCGGATGCGCCGCCAGGCCGCGGCCTCACCGGCGCCCATGTAGGTACGGGCGTATCCGGCCAGGTCGGTCTGGTAGATGGCGACGGCCGGGATGCCCAGCCGGGCGGCGGCCGCCATGCCGCGGACACCGAGGACGAAGGGGCTGGCCAGGTGCACGATGTCGGCGCGGTGTTCGGTGATGGCCGCTGCGACGCGTCGGCTGGGGAGGGCGACGCGGACCTGGGGGTAGCCGGGGAGCGGAAGGGAGGGGACACGGACGACGGGGCACGGTGCCAGGGCGTCGGCCCCGGCCCCGGCGACGGAGGCACCTCCCTGTTCGAGCGAAGTCGAGAGCTTGGGGGAGGTGGCCGGGGCGACGACGAGGGGAGCGTGACCGCGATCGACGAGGTGCCGGGCGGTCTGGAGCGCGCAGTGGGCCACGCCGTTCACATCGGGGGGAAAGGATTCGGTCACGATGACGACACGCATAACCGTGTTCTCGCCGTGCCGGACGTGGCCGCGTCAACGTCGATCTTTCCGGCCGGGGAACGTCCTGTGAGCGTTGAGATGCGCGACCGACCAGGTCAGCGGGCGTCCATACGCTCCTGACCTCCGGGTCACCGAACGTTCATACGGCCGGCATGTCGGGGCCGATCCTGCTGCGTACGGCCGTCTGGACCTCGGCCTCCTCGGCCGGATCCGCGGCCAGCCGACGCAGTTGCTCCACGACGCGTGCGTCCCCGGTCTCGGCGTGCCGTGCGGCGATCTCACGGGTGGACTCCTCGCAGTCCCACAGGCATTCGACGGCGAATCCGGCGGGGAAGGAGGGGTCGGTGGCGGCCAGCGCGCGGGCCGCGCGGCCACGGAGATGGGAGGAGGCGGTCTCGCGGTAGACATGACGCAGAACCGGTGCGGCGCAGGCGATGCCGAGTCTTCCGGCACCGTCGACAAGGGTCCACAGCGTGGGCGCGTCGGGGCCCTCGCCCCGTACCGCCTCCCGCAGCGCCGCGAGCACCGTGTCGCGGTCCTGTACCCCGCCCCGGCAGGCGAGCATGCGGCCGGCGGCGGCCCCCAGGGCGTCCGGCCGGCGGGCCCAGCCGCGTGCCCGGTCGACGGCGGCGAGACTGTGCATGCGTTCGAAGGCGGCCACGGCGGCGTCGACGACGAGAGCGGATCCGGTGGAGACCGCACCCTCGATGAGGTCGAGGGCGGCGGGATCATTGCTGTCGGCGAGGTAGCGCAGCGCGGTACAGCGCGCACCGTCGCCACCCGATCGGGCGGCCTCCACGATCTCGGGCCGGTCCTCTGGGCCTGCTACCGCCGTGAGGCAGCGGGCGGCGGGCACATGGAGCACGGCACCGCGTTCGATGCCCTGCTGGGCCCAGTCGAAGACGGCCTGCACGCTCCACCCCGGCTGGGGCCCCTGCGGCCGCATCTGTCGCTGCCACCGGTCGAAACAGCCGGCCTCGTGGGCGGCACGCACACGCGTGGCGATGGATTCGCGCGGGTCCTCGGCCCACAGGCGCCAGGGCCGCGGCTCGAAGGCGTCCCGGACGGCGGCGGCGAGTTCGGCCTCGCCCTCCGCGTCCGCGGGAAAGCGTGCCAGGACGGGAGCGGCGAGGGCGCGCAGCCCCGCGTCGTCGTCGCGCAGTGCCAGCTCGTCCAGGGCCCAGGCCCAGTTGGAACCCGTGGCCGCGTACCTGCGCAGCAGTTCGAGCGCGTCACGCCTGCCGTACGAGGCGAGGTGCCCGAGGACCGCGAGGGCGAGACCCGTGCGGCACTCTTCGGTGTCGAGGACGTCCTCGGCGCCGAAGAGGTGCGCCTCGATGCCGTCCAGCTCACCGTTCAGATCGAGATAGAGCCGGGCGTAGTACAGAGAGCGGTTCTCCACCTGCCAGTCGTGGCGGGGATCGCGCAGCACACAGTGGTCGAGAGCCGCGAGCGCCTCGGCCCGCGGAGCGGTGAGCGCGTGCAGCGTGCCGTCGCCGCGGCCCCTCTGGAGCAGGCCCAGCAGCGTACCGCTGGGCGCTATGACCGGTTCGAACATGGGAAACAGCCTCACATCAAGCGTCGACGCAACCGGGGAACACGCATTACCTGGCCGCGTGACAACACGTCGGAGCGCCCGCCGTCTCTTGCTTGCTGTAGACCATCTTCCTCTGCCTCTCGTTGGTGGCCCATGCGGACCGCATCACGGTCCGCGCGGTGCGGCAACACCTGCCCAGCCATCGCGTCCGTGAATCACGACGTCATGATGACCCGGCGTCTCTCGCTGCCGCGACCTTATTTCGGGCGGCCCCGTTCCGCCTCCCCCGTTTTCGTTGTTGTCGCTGGTCAGAGCGTTCGCATCAGTGTGCGCCGAACAGTTCGAGCAGTTCCGTCTTGCCGAACATCTGGGCGGTGTCGATGGCCGAGGGAGTACCGGCGGCCGGGTCGGCACCGGCGTCCAGCAGGGCTCGCACGACCTCCATCTCACCCTTGAAGACCGCGCCGGCGAGCGGGGTTTGGCCTCGGTCGTTGATCCGGTCCGCCTCCGCCCCGCGCTCCAGCAGGGCCCGGACGGTGCCGGAATGACCGTGGTAGGCGGCGAGCATCACGAGCGAGTCGCCGCGGTCGTTGGTGAGGTTGGCCGGAACGCCCGCGTCGACGTAGGCCACGAGCGTCTCGGTCTCGCCTCGGCGCGCCAGATCGAAGATCTTGGTCGCGAGCTCCACGACCTCGGGGTCGGGGGCTTCACTCATCGGCCGGACCGCCTCTCACTACGACTGCTGGGGACTGCGGGAGCGTACGACAGCGAGCGCTGCGGTCGTACACGGGTTCGTGCGGCGACGAGCGGTGACGCCGTACGGGTGAATCGCCAGCGTACTGGCTTCCATGACACACGGCAGGCATCGCACCAGGCAAAGATCAGGGGAGCGCCCACTGAGCGCACATCCCTGCTCAGGCAGTGCAGGCGGCTCCGCCGGTCGGGGGAAAACCAGGAAATTTCACCCAGTTGCACCTTTTATCCTATGGATACATTCTGTGATCCTGGAAGGACTCATGGTGACTGTCCCCACGAACCAGGAGAGAGCAAATGATTCTGAACATCTCGGGCGTCGTCCTGCTCGGCACCGTCGTCTTCCTGTTCTGCCGCAAGGACGGCCTGAAGGGCTCTCACGCCACGGTCTGTGGGCTCTTCGGGTTCTACCTCTCGAGTACCGCCATCGCCCCGAGCATCAAGGCCGGTGGTCAAAGCCTCGCGGGACTCCTCGGCGGGCTCAATTTCTGACCCCGCTCCCGTTCGCACGTACCACCAGGAGAACCCCGTGGCCCGGCGCCCACTCCCCCGCATTCTGAGCAACGGCAGCGCCCAGATCGCCCGCACTCGGGAGCTGGCTCGGACCGCGGCCGGCGGCGCCAACGACGTCCTCCAGCCACTGATCACCATTACCCGCGGGCTGCGCCTGCTGGCCGGGGCAGGGCGGCGCAAGTGGAGGGAGACACCCAAGGACCGGCGGGGACCGCTCCTCTTCCTGATCGCCGCGGTGATCCTCGTCGTGGCCCTGGTGCCGTACGGGCCGCTGCTCGCCGCCGTCACGGTCATGGCGGCGGCGGCCTGGCAGGGGCGCGACCGAAGGGCGCCCGCGCCCACGGGTCCGGGCGACGCGGGGACCAAACGCCTGCGGTCGCTCTACGAGGCGCTCGTGCCGTACTTCTCCGTCGCCGAGGACCCGGCCCCGCTGTACGCGCACGGCGGGGACTGGACGCAGGCGTTCCCCTCCTACGACTTCGACGACAGCGGCCGCATCTCGCGCCTGCTCATCCGCTACCCGGCCTACTTCACCGACGGCGAGGCCGCCTCCCGGGCCCGGATCGAGCAGCTTCTGCACGCCAAGTCGGGCCGGGGCCGCGAGTACCACTTCGCGTGGAACGAGGAGGGCAACGAGCTGACGCTGACCGTGCTGCCGCCCCTGCCCACCGATATCGCCGCCCAGCGGTTCGTGACCACCCCGGGCGAGACGGTCCTGGGCTTCACCGACCCCACCGGCGTCCAGCGCACCCTCCCCCTCACCCACGGCGAGGAGCAGCGCGACGTCCCCCCGGTGGTGTGGCGCACGGGGATGCGCTCCACCGAGCCGCATCTGCTGGTCGTGGGCGGCCCGGGCAGCGGAACGACGACGCTGGTGCGTTCCATCGCGCTGCAGGCGCTGCAGCACGGCGACGTCCTGATCGTCGAGGGCGGCGGCACCGGAGAGTACGCGTGCCTGACGGGCCGGCACGGCGTGCTGGCGGTGGAGTGCGGGCTCGCCGGCGCGATGGCGAGCCTGGAGTGGGCCACGCATGAGACGGAGCGACGGCTGATCGCGGCGAACCGTGCCCGGCAGGCCGGACATCCCCCGCCGGACGACGTCAGGCGCCCGCTGTGGATCCTGCTGGACCGGCCCGGCGTACTGGGGCATCTCGCGGCGGCCGACGGACGGGGGGACCCGCAGGCGCTGCTCCAGGTGCCCCTGCGCCATGGGCGTGCGGCGAACGTCACGGTCGTGGTCGCCGAGCAGTTCGACGGACTGGAGGGGCTGTCCGACGCGGTCCGGCAGTACACCCGCGCGCGCGTGGTGCTCGGCCCCGCGGCGCCGGACGAGCTGGAAGCCGTGCTCGGTGCGCCGCCGCACACCACGCCGGTGAAGGACGTCCCGCCCGGTCGCGGCTACGCCCGCCTGGGGTCGGGGCCGGTCCACCGCCTCCAGGTGCCCGCCACCCCGGATCCGTACGACGACGCGACCAGTGAACAGCACCGGCAGGCGGTCCTGGGACTGCTGCCGCGCCGCAGCGACCCCGTCGAGGCAGTGCCGATGGAGGCGGTGCCGATGGAGGCGTTGGCGACAGAGGCGGTCGCGACGGAGAGCTGAGGGGGCGCCCGCCGAGGCACGGCGGCGGAGCACTCCGGGCCGGTGGCCTGCCGCCAGTGCCCTGCCTCCCGTGCCCTGTTGGGGGCCCGGCCGCATATCCACCCGACGGGCCGGCAACCCGCCGTCCCATGCATCCGACGAACCGGCAGACGTCAAGCCCACGTCGGCTGACACACCATCAAAGGCCACGCCGAAGAGACACCCCGCGGCTCGACCCCGTACAGCCGCCCCCGGCCGCAGTCGGGCCCGCACTGGAGGGCTCCGGTCCGGGGCGGCTGATCAGGCGACGAAGGTGCGCGGTGCCTCCGTCGGACCCGACGCGCCCGTCTCCACCAGGCGCGCCGCGGCCGCCAGGCGTACCGCCGCCTCCTCCGCCACCGCGCCGCCCACCGTGAACGGCAGCCGCACATACCCCTCGAACGCACCGTCCACGCCGAAGCGCGGCCCCGAGGGAACCCGGACGCCGACCCGCTCCCCGGCCTCCGCGAGACGGGACCCGGACAGACCGCCTGTGCGCACCCACAGCGTCAGCCCGCCCTGCGGCACCGAGAACTCCCACGACGGCAGCTCCCGGCGCAACGCGGCGACCAGCGCGTCCCGGTTCTCCCGGGCCTGCCCGCGCCGCAGCTCCACCGCCTGCTCCCAGCCGCCCGTGCTGAGCAGCCAGTTCACGGCCAACTGCTCCAGCACCGGCGTGCCCAGGTCGGCATAGGCACGGGCCGCGACCAGGCTGCGGATCACATCGGGGGCGGCCCGCACCCAGCCGATGCGCATGCCCGCCCAGAACGCCTTGCTCGCCGAGCCGACGGTGATGACCGTCGAGCCCGCCGGGTCGAAGCCGCATGTCCGGCGCGGCATCGCCATGCCGTCCTCGAGATACAGCTCGCTCATCGTCTCGTCGACGACCAGGACCGTCCCCGCGGACCGGGCCGCCTCCACCAGACGGCGGCGCTGGCCCTCGTCGGCCAGGGCGCCCGTCGGATTGTGGAAGTCCGCCACCACGTAGGCGAGCCGCGGCGCGGCCTCGCGCAGCACCTGGCGCCAGCGGTCCATGTCCCAGCCGCCGAGCCCCTCGGCCATGGCCACGGGGACGAGGCGGGCGCCGGCCTCCCGCATCAGCTGGAGGATGTTGGCGTACGACGGCGACTCCACCGCGATGCGCTCACCGCGCCCGGCGAACAAGTGGCAGATCGCGTCGATCGCGCCCATGGCGCCCGTGGTCACCATGATCTGCTCGGGCATGGTCGGGATGCCGCGTGCCGTGTAGCGGTCGGCGATCGTGGAGCGCAGTGCGGGCAGGCCCGCCGGGTAGTCGCCGTGCGTGTGCGCGTACGGCGGCAGCTCCTCCAGGGCGCCCTGTACCGCGCGGGTGAGCCACGGCTCGGGGGCGGGCAGCGCCGCACAGCCCAGGTCGATCATCGAGCCCAGCGCCTCGGGCGGGAGGGGCTCGAGTCCACGCGCCGGAAGCGGGTTTCCGGCCGGAACGGCGGTCCAGCTGCCCGCTCCGCGGCGGGACTCCAGGAAGCCCTCGCTGCGCAGCGCCTCGTACGCGGCCGCCACCGTCGTACGGCTCACGGACAGGGCGAGCGCGAGCTCACGCTCGGCGGGCAGCCGGGCCGCGACCGGCACCCTGCCTTCCAGGACGAGCAGCCGGATGCCGTCGGCGAGCGCGCGGTAGGCGGGCGGACGGCGGGTGCCCGGGCCCGCCGGACGGTCGTGCTGGGAGTTGAGCAGCCGGGCGAGCTGCGCCGCACCCACCGCTGAGGTCCACTGCGCCATGATTCCCAGTCCACCTTCCCGGAATTGGCCATGGATGGCTTCTCTTTCCAAGCCACAGAGTGACATGCACCAGGCCACTAACACCACAGGGGGGCACGTTTTGTCCGCTGATGCGTCCGAGTCGTCGACGTCGTCGACGTTGTCCACGTCATCGCCGTCGTCGACGAGGAGCCGTATCGTCCCGCGACTGATCCAGCTCTACGCGGGCCTCGCGCTGTACGGCGCGAGCTCCGCGCTCCTAGTGAGAGCCGGCCTGGGCCTCGAGCCCTGGAACGTCCTGCACCAGGGTCTCGCGCAGCTCACGGGGCTCAGCATGGGCCTGACGCTGACGATCGTGGGTGCGAGCGCCCTGCTGCTGTGGATCCCGCTGCGCCAGCGCCCGGGTCTCGGCACCGTCTCCAACGTCCTCGTGATCGGTTTCGCCATGGACACCGCCCTGGCCGTGTTCCCCGCCGCGCACTCGCTGGTCGTGCGGGTGCCCCTCCTCCTCGCGGGCATCGTCCTCAACGGGGTGGCGACCGGCCTCTACATCGCCGCCGCGTTCGGCGCCGGTCCGCGCGACGGTCTGATGACCGGACTGCACCGGCGCACCGGCCGCTCGATCCGGCTGATCCGCACGGCCGTGGAGATCGCCGTCGTCGCGACCGGATTCGCTCTCGGCGGCACCGTCGGGGTGGGCACCGTCCTGTACGCGCTGTCCATCGGACCGCTCGCCCAGCTGTTCCTGCGCGTGTTCGCCGTCGTCCCGGCATCGGGGCGCAGCACGGTCGTTGCCACCGGGCAACCGGAACGAGCGATACTGCCCGGGTGACCACCCTTACACGCCACCCCTACCTCGACCATCCCGGCCCGATCGCCTTCGCCCACCGGGGCGGGGCGGCGGACGGCCTGGAGAACACCCTGGCCCAGTTCCGGCGCGCGGTGGCGGCGGGATACCGCTACATCGAGACGGATGTGCACGCCACGGCCGACGGGAAACTGGTGGCGTTCCACGACGCGACCCTGGACCGGGTGACGGACGGGGCGGGGCGGATCGCCGACCTGCCCTGGGAGGACGTACGGCACGCACGCGTGGCGGGCGTCGAGCCGGTGCCCCTCTTCGAGGAGCTGCTGGAAGAGTTCCCCGCGGTGCGCTGGAACGTCGACGTCAAGGCGGAGCCCGCCCTGCGCCCGCTGCTCGACCTGATCGAGCGCATGGACTGCTGGGAGCGGATCTGCGTCGGCTCGTTCTCGGAGGCACGCGTCGTCCGCGCCCAGCAGCTGGCCGGGCCGCGCCTTGCGACGTCGTACGGCACACGCGGCGTACTGGGCCTGCGGCTGCGCTCCTGGGGCATACCGGCGCCGCTGCGCCGCTCGGCGGTCGCCGCCCAGGTCCCGGAGATCCAGTCGGGCGTCCAGGTGGTCGACCACCGCTTCGTGCGCACCGCCCACGCGTACGGGCTGCAGGTGCACGTGTGGACCGTCAACGAACCGGATCGCATGCACCGGCTCCTGGACCTCGGAGTGGATGGCATCATGACCGATCACATCGACACTTTGCGCAAGGTCCTCGAGGAACGGGGCACCTGGGTCTGAACGCCCCGCGCGCGGTCACGTTCACGGGGAAGCGAGGGCACGGGTGGGCATCGAAACCGTGCAGACAGCCGTCGCCGACGAGGCCGCCGAACGGCGGCGCGAACAGCGCGGCTGGTACATCTACGACTGGGCGTGCTCCGTCTATTCGACGAGCGTGCTGACCGTGTTCCTCGGCCCCTACCTGACGTCCGTGGCCAAGTCGGCCGCGGACGCCGACGGCTATGTGCACCCGCTGGGTGTCCCGGTCCGCGCGGGCTCGTTCTTCGCGTACTCCGTCTCCGCCTCCGTGGTCCTGGCGATCCTGGTGATGCCGCTCGCGGGCGCGGCGGCCGACCGCAGCGGCCGCAAGAAGCCCCTGCTCGCGGGCTGTGCGTATCTGGGTGCCGCCGCCACCGCGGGCATGTTCTTCCTGGACGGGGACCGCTATCTGCTCGGCGGTCTCCTGCTGGTCGTCGCGAACGCGTCGGTGGCCGTCTCGATGGTCGTCTACAACTCCTATCTGCCGCAGATCGCCCCGCCCGAGGAGCGTGACGCGGTCTCCTCGCGCGGCTGGGCCTACGGCTATGCCGCCGGTTCCCTGGTGCTGGTCGCGAACCTGGTCCTCTTCACGGCACATGACTCCTTCGGGGTCTCCGAGTCCATGTCCGTGCGGATCTGCCTGGCCTCCGCGGGTCTGTGGTGGGGCGCCTTCACGCTCGTACCGCTGCGGCGGCTGCGCGACCGGCGTACGACGTCGTCCGCGGCCCCGGCGGTGCACGGCTGGCGGCAGCTGGCGGCCACGGTGCGGCACATGCGCCGCACACCGCTCACCCTCGCCTTCCTGTTCGCGTACCTCATCTACAACGACGGCATCCAGACGGTGATCTCCCAGGCCTCGGTGTACGGCTCGCAGGAGCTGGGCCTGAGCCAGTCCACACTGATCGCCGCCGTCCTGCTGGTGCAGGTGCTCGCGGTGGGCGGCGCCCTGGGCATGGGACGGCTGGCCCGGACCTACGGCGCCAAACGCACCATCCTCGGTTCCCTCGTCGCCTGGACCGTGACGCTGGGCGCAGGCTACTTCCTGCCCGCGGGCGCGCCGACGTGGTTCTTCGTCCTCGCCGCCTGTATCGGACTGGTACTCGGGGGCAGCCAGGCGCTGTCCCGGTCCCTCTTCTCCCATCTCGTGCCGCCGGGCAAGGAGGCCGAGTACTTCTCGGCGTACGAGATGAGCGACCGCGGCATGAGCTGGCTGGGCCCGCTGCTGTTCGGGCTCACCTTCCAGCTGACCGGAAGCTACCGGGACGCGATCATCTCGCTGGTGGTCTTCTTCGTCCTCGGGTTTGCGCTGCTGGCCCGGGTCCCGGTACAGCGGGCGGTGCGCGACGCGGGCAATCCGGTACCCGAGAGGATTTAGCACCCGGACGCAAAGGGCTGTAGTGTACGCGTTTGGCCTGCCTGGCGTACCGTTACTGCGCGTCAATGGAGCCGAAACGCTGGGTGACATCTGCTAGCAGATGTGACAAACCGGGCGCCGGTGGGTACAACAAGGGGCGGCTACGACGGCGACGCACGACCCGGAACGGGACTCGGAACGGGAATCTTTACCGCCGACCGGACGTTGACCGGATGACGACGACAGCGACACCTGTCCTGTGGGCGACAAGCCCGGGAGGCACGATTCATGAGTGAGCGAGCTCTTCGCGGCACGCGCCTCGTGGTGACCAGCTACGAGACGGACCGCGGCATCGACCTGGCCCCGCGCCAGGCCGTGGAGTACGCATGCGAGAAGGGGCACCGCTTCGAGATGCCCTTCTCGGTCGAGGCGGAGATCCCGCCGGAGTGGGAGTGCAAGGTCTGCGGAGCCCAGGCACTCCTGGTGGACGGCGAAGGCCCGGAAGAAAAGAAGGCCAAGCCCGCGCGTACGCACTGGGACATGCTGATGGAGCGGCGCACGCGCGAGGAGCTTGAAGAGGTCCTCGAGGAGCGCCTGGCCGTTCTCCGTTCCGGCGCGATGAACATCGCGGTTCATCCTCGGGACAGCCGCAAGTCCGCGTAGTCCCCTGCGGGGGTTGGGCGGCATACAGCGCACGCTGATTGGCAGTGGGCGCCGCACGTCGATGTGACGTGCGGCGCCCACTGTTGCGTGTGTGCGGTGTGTCGGCCCGCGGGCAGGGCTCAGCGGGTCAGCGGCGGGCGCGGCTCAGGGGAGGCGTCGTTCCCGCCCTGCGTGTCATCCCTGATCACCTCGCCCTGGACGATCTTGCCGTCCGGGCGATGGATACGGGCCTGCTGGAACGCGTCGCCGAAACTCCCGTAGGGCGTCTGGCGCAGCTTGCGGTCGATGGTGCGCTCCGTGGAGCTACGCACCGTCTTCTGGACCGGCGGGAGCAGGAGCAGCAGGCCCGCCACGTCGGAGATCAGGCCCGGCAGCATCAGCAGCAGGCCGGCCAGCATCGTCAGGCCGTTACCGCTCTCGCCCCTGGCTTGTGTGCCGGACTCCTCCGAACCGGCCGAGCGGGCCTGGAGCGACTCGGTGAGATTACGGAAGGCGCGGCGCCCGGCCCGCTTGATGACCACGGAGCCGAGCACGAAACCGGCGACCAGCAGCAGGAACACCGTGATCCCGCCGACCGTGCCCGCCACCAGTGTGAGCAGCCAGATCTCCAGCACCAGCCACGCGGCGATACCCAGCGGCAAGAACGTGCCCAGCCGGGAACGCCGTGGCCGGGCGGGGTACGAGGAGGTCGATGCGCCAGTCGTCATGCTCCCAGTCTGCCTGGCGCATCCTCAATGCGGGATAAAGGGGTTGATCAACGGCCCCTGCGCACTCAGGGCCCGCCCCCGTGAACCCGTACGAGCGATCACGGGAAGCACGCCCTGGTTGACAAAGCGGCCCGCGGGGCGCCGCGGCCTCGCTCAGGAGGACTTGCGGCGGCCCTTGACCTTGGCGACGCGGTCCCCGACGCCCCATGCCGTGACCCGCCACAGCGCCTCGACCAGGATGTCGCGGCTCATCTTGGAGTCGCCGAGCTCCCGCTCCACGAAGGTGATCGGCACCTCGACCACGTGGTAGCCGGCCTTGACCGCGCGGCGGGCCAGGTCGACCTGGAAGCAGTACCCCTGCGAGGCGACCTCGTCGAGGCCGAGGCCATCGAGGGTCTCGCGGCGGAAGGCGCGGTAGCCGCCGGTGATGTCGCGCAGCGGCAGGGCGAGCGCGAGGCGGGAGTAGAGGCTGCCGCCCCGGGAGATGAACTCGCGGGTCTTGGGCCAGTTCACGACCCGGCCGCCCGGCACCCAGCGGGAGCCGAGCACGAGGTCTGCGCCCTTGAGCGCGGTGAGCAGGCGCGGCAGCTCCTCCGGCTGGTGGGAGCCGTCGGCGTCCATCTCGACCAGCACGCCGTAGTCGCGCTCCAGGCCCCACCGGAAGCCCGCCAGATACGCGGCGCCCAGTCCTTCCTTGCCCTTGCGGTGCAGCACGTGGACGTGGTCGTCCTCGGCCGCCAGTTCGTCCGCGAGCTTGCCCGTGCCATCAGGGCTGTTGTCGTCGGCCACAAGGATGTGCGCCTCGGGCACAGCCGACCGCACCCGGCCGACGATCGTCTTGATGTTCTCCGCCTCGTTGTAGGTCGGGATGATCACCAAGGCCGTGCCGAGCGGACCGAACTGCCTCCCCTGGGCTCCAGCCGCAAGGGTCCCGTCGCCGTCGTTCACTGCTGCCCCTTCATGTCCGTTCGCAAGGGGACCAACCATAGTGTCCCCCGTATGCACCGACGTGACCGCACGGTCGTATGGGGGTGTCGATTCCACAAGAGTCGGGTAAGAGGGCCGCTCGCGCTTCCGGGGCCGTGCAGCGGTCGTTGCGGGCTGTCCGGGGCGGCCGGTGGGGCGAGACCGAGGGCGGCTCCGGATGAACCCGGCCGCCGGGCCACGCTGCGGATCGGGGCCCGGCGCCCTTCGGGCCGACCTGGGACCCGCTGGCTGCGGGTCGACCGAAAGCCGTTGTCTACTGGACGTCCGGGCCCCACCCGGGTCACACCCTGCCGACCGAAACGTTGCCCTCGCCGTGGCGCGGGCGCTGAGCCTGGCTCCCAGTGGTGGTGCGCCGGTGCGGCACGCCATCCCTGACCCAGCGGCGCTCCGGCGACTGCGCGGAGGTTTCCGGTCGGCCGTCCGGTGGTGGACTCGGCCGAACCTACCGGCCCCACGCGCCTCGCTGTCAACAGTCCCCCGACCTGCGGGTCTTTCGTCAATGGCCTGGTCAGGGCGGAGGATACGCAGGTCGTACGACGCGGTCCCGGCGGGTGAGCGCCCCCGCGCCACCCCCGGAGATCACTCGCCCGGCCGTACGAACACCGTCCGGCCGCCGACCACGGTACGCAGACAGACGGGGAGGTCGGCGTCCGGCGTCAGATCGGGAAGTCCCGGGGTCCCGGAACGCGGATCCGTGGACCAGCGGGCCACCCGGTCGTCGGGGGCCTGGACGACCAGCTCGCCGGTGCGCCACACCGCGTAGTCCGCGGGCGCGCCCGGCACCAGCACACCGGCGTCGTCCCGGCCGATGGCCCGCCAGCCGCCGCGCGTGTGGGCGGTGAAAGCCGCGCGTACGGAGACCCGGTGCTCCGGGGTGCGGTGGAGGGCCGCCGCCCGGACCGTGCCCCACGGATCCAGTGGGGTGACGGGGCTGTCGGAGCCGAAGGCAAGCGGGACACCGGCGCGCAGCAGAGCCGCGAATGGATTCAGCGCCCGGGCCCGCTCGACGCCGAGGCGCTGGGCGTACATGCCGTCCGCACCGCCCCACAGCGCGTCGAAGGCGGGCTGGACGGAGGCGGTGAGGCCGAGTTCGGCGAAGGCCGCGATGGTCTCGGGCGTCAGCATCTCGGCGTGCTCGACCCGGTGGCGGGCGGCGCGGACGCGGCCCAGGCCGACCTTCTCGGCGGCAGCGCGGATCCCCTCGACCACCGAGGTGACGGCGGCGTCACCGATGGCGTGGAAGCCCGCCTGCAGCCCGGCCTCGGTGCAGGCGACGACATGCGCCGCGACGGCGGCGGCGTCCAGGTACTCGGTGCCGGTGTGGCTCGCGTCGGCGTACGGGGCGTGCAGGCACGCGGTGTGCGAGCCGAGGGCGCCGTCGGCGAACAGGTCACCCGCGGCGCCGAGCGCGCCCAGCTCCCGTGCCCTGGTGACGCCCTCCTCGCCCTCCTCGGCCCAGTATCCGACGACGCGGGGCCCGGTCTGCTCGGCGGCCAGACGCAGCAGACCGGTGAAGTCGTCCTCGGAGGAGATCTCCGGTCCGGCGCACTCATGGACCGAACCGATGCCGAGGGACGCGGCGTGCGCGAGGGCCGCGCGCTGGGCCTCGGTGCGCTGGGCGGGGGCCAGCGCCGCGAGCGCGGCGGCGCGCACGGCGTGGTGGGCGTCGCGGGTGAGCGGTTCCCCGTCGGTGTAGCCGGACCTGTCGCGCACGCCCGGCACCAGCTCCAGCAGGGCGGCGGTGACGACGGCCGAGTGCACGTCGATCCGGCTGAGGTAGAGCGGGCGGCCGCCGGTGGCCTCGTCGAGTTCGTCCCGCCGGGGGGCCCGGCGCTCGGGCCAGCGGGCAGCGTCCCAGCCGTGGCCGAGGAGGACGCGGTCGTCCGGGCGGGCGGCCGCGAAGTCACGGACCAGGCGGAGCGCTGCGGTCAGGGAGGACGCGCCGGACAGGTCGAGACCCGTGAGGGCAAGGCCCGTCGCGGTGGTGTGCACGTGCGCGTCGGTGAACGCCGGGGTGACGAGCGCGCCGTCCAGGTCGATGACCTCGTCCACGCCCTCCGCGAAGGCGTCCGCGGCGCCCTCGGAGCCGACCCAGGCGACCTGTCCGCGCTCGACGACCATGGCGGTCGCGAAGGGATCGGCAGGGCTGTGGACTTCTCCTCGGCGCAAAAGGACGGTCTGCGACGGGGCGCTGCGCTCATTCATGGGGAACAGTCTCGCGCCTCCCTCGAGCCGCCCGGCACACAGGGCCGCCGTGTGCGGGACCGCCGCCCCGTGAGGCATCCGCCCCCGAACGGGCATCGAATACGGGACGGTCCAGCCCCCGAACGGCATCAGATGCGGGGCGGCCGAGCCTCGTACGGTGTCGAGAGCACCACTGTCGTACGCGTCGAGACCCCCGCGATGGTGCGCAGGCGCGCCAGCAGCTCCTCCAGTTCATGGGGAGTGGCCACACGGACCTTGAGGATGTAGTTCTCATCGCCCGCGACGCTGTGGCACGCCTCGATCTCCGGGACGCCTGCCAGGCGTTCGGCGATGTCGTCGGGCGCGCTGGGGTCGAACGGCTTCACCGAGATGAAGGCGGTCATCGGCAGGCCGACGGCCTCCGGATCGACGACCGCCGCGTACCCGCGGATGACGCCCCGCTGCTCCAGCCGGCGCACCCGCTGGTGCACGGCCGACGTGGACAGGCCCGTGGCCTTGCCCAGGTCGGTGTAGCTCATCCGCCCGTCCTTGACGAGCAGCTGCACGATCTGTCGGTCCAGCTCCTCCATGGCGCTAGAACTTACAGTGCGCTTGATCCGCGCGGATACCTCGGCGGCGCAGGCCATGCCCGGTTTGTGATGTGGCCGCGAGCGGTGTTTGAGCCGTCCGTGGGACAAAGCCGCCGTGCTCGGCACCTGCGGGCGGCATGTGACGAATGCCACAAGGCCCGGATGGGCTTCGTGATGTGCTCGTGATTACCGCCGAGACCGGACGGGAAGTGCTTGCTGTGGTCGAGGCCACAGCGCCTCGCCGGCCCAGCCCGAGGGGGAGAATCCCATGCACAGTCTCAAGCGCCCTGGTCGTACCGTGCCCAAGCGGCAGCAGCCGCTCGTCGAGCCCGAGCCGGAGGGCGTCGAAACCGCCGACGACGAGTTCGACGCGTACGACACCTTCGAGATGTACCGGGTGATCTGCCCGGACTGCGCGCAGCCCATCGCCCTTCTGGCGGACGAGGAGGTCCTGCCCGAGCACGCGCTGTGCGCGTCGCCGTGGAACCCGTTCGGTCTCACCGTCTGCGCCGGTACGGGTCGCGCGGCGGCCGGTCTCGAGCCCGCGGACGAGTCCTCGGCGCCCCAGGAGCAGGACACGGCCCTGCTGTTGACCCTCCCCCAGGGACTCGACTGGCGGACGCAGCCGTTCTCGCACGTCGGCGGCCCGGGCTCGCGCCCGATGCGCATGAGGACGCGGCGGCGCCAGGCCGCCTGACCCGCACGCCCACAGGCACTGCGGGGCCCGGATAGCGCCTGGCGCGCCGTCGTGCCCGAAGAAGGCGCGTCATGCCCTCGTACGAGCCCCCGGGGAACTCACGCGCGATTGCCGAGGCCGGTGACCTGCGCACAGGCCCCGGCGTTCCCCAGGCATGACGCCTACACCATCGGCGACCGGACACCGGCGACGGGTGTTCGTTCCGGCACCGGCCGACTGGCTTCCGCCGCCTCAGCTCCCCGATCCGCCCATCTACCGCGCTCTGATGCGGACCTGGGCCGACCGCGGCCGTACGCTGCCCGGGCGCCACGACCCCGAGTGGGTACGGCTCGCGGCGCCACCGGCGGGGCCGGGTCGGCGCGGGGCGGGCCAGGTCCCGTTCAGCGCGACTCCGGACCTGCCAGGTGACGGGCGATGACCATCCGCTGGATCTGATTCGTCCCCTCGACGATCTGCAGCGCCTTGGCCTCGCGCATGTAGCGCTCGACCGGGAAGTCCGCGGTGTAGCCGTACCCGCCGAGCACCTGGACGGCGTCGGTGGTCACCTTCATCGCCGTGTCGGTGCAGTGCAGCTTGGCCATAGCCGCCTGTTTGGCGAACGGGCGGCCGGCGTCGCGCAGCCGCGCCGCCGCCAGATACAGCGCCCGGCCCGCCTCGATCTGCGTCGCCATGTCGGCGAGCATGAAGCGCAGCCCTTCGAAGTCGGAGATCGGCCGTCCGAACTGCCGTCGCCCGGTGGCATACGCGAGGGCGTCGTCGAGGGCCGCCTGGGCCACGCCGATCGCACAGGCCGCGATGCCGAGGCGTCCGGAGTCGAGCGCGGACAGGGCGATCGCGAAGCCCTGCCCCTCCTCGCCGACACGCCGCTCGTCGGGCACCCGCACCCCGTCGAAGTGGACCTGCGCGGTGGGCGAGCCCCTCATGCCCATCTTCTTCTCGGGTGCCGCACCGCTCAGCCCCTCGGCGTCGCCCGGCACCAGGAAGGCCGTGATGCCGCGCGGGCCCTCCTGGCCCGTCCGCGCCATCACGGTGTAGAAGTCGGCGATGCCGCCGTGGGTGATCCATGCCTTGGTGCCGGTGATCGCCCAGTCGTCGCCGTCACGGACGGCCTTCGTCCGCAGGGACGCGGCGTCCGATCCGGACGATGCCTCGGACAGGCAGTAGGCACCCAGCAGACCGCCGCCGAGCATCGCCGGGAGGTGCTCGACCTGCTGTTCCTTGGTGCCGTAGTGCGCGAGGGCGTGGCAGGCCAGGGTGTGGACGCTGACGCCGAGGCCCACGGTGAGGCGGGCCGCGGCCAGTTCCTCGAGCACCTGGAGGTAGACCTCGTAGGGCTGGTCGCCGCCGCCGTACGCGGAGTCGTAGGGCAGGCCGAGGAGCCCGGACTCGGAGAGCAGTCGGAAGATCTCGCGCGGGAAGCGCCCGGCATCCTCCTCCTCGGCCGCCTTCGGGGCGATCTCGTGCTGCGCTATGTCACGGACGAGCGAGATCAGGTCCCGGGCCTCCTCCGAGGGCAGTTGACGGTCCACCGGCTGCGGGGCGCGGTCGGGCATGGCGGCGCTCTCCTCCCTGTCGGGCACATCGGCGGGCGTGCGCCTTGGGTGGGGCGCCCCCGCCGGGTCTCACTGGGCCCAGCCGATGCTCGCCGCTCCGGGTCTCGGAGGCGGCTGACCAGCAACTGTGGCGCTTGGAGTATGCCCGATCGGAGGCACCGCGTCACTGGTTAACGACCGCTCACTTCAAGAAACCTGCAACGGTCCGCGGTGGATCCCTCCCAGCCGGGGTTGCATTGGTCCAGTCCTCACCTGGTTCAGCCCCCGAGCAGAGCGCCCCGACGGGGCCGCCGCCCGGGGCGGAGCCGAGGCGGCTTCCGCCCCGGTGGGAGGTCAGGTGTCCCGTCGGGCGGGGAGCGGGGCCGCGTACGCGGGTGCCAGCTCCTCGATGGCGCGCAGGGTGCCGCCGAGCGTCTTCACCAGCAGTTCGCACATGGCCTCACGGGACAGCTCGGGACGGTCGATCCAGTCGAGGGTCGCCCCCTCCACACTGCACACCCACCCGAGCAGGCCCATGCGTGCCAGCGGGTCGATGTCACGCCGGCCGTACGCCCCCTCCGCGATGGTGGCGACGATCGCCTCGCGCACCCCGTCCCGGATGGCGTGCACCTGGGCGTCGAACCCCACGCCGCCGCTGACAATCGTGCGATAGGCGGCCTGGTTGTTCTCGGCATAGCGCAGGTAACGGTCGATGGTGCGGTGTACACGCTCCACCGGCGGCAGTTCGAGACCGCCGGCCGCCCGGGTGACGAGATCGGCAACGGAATCCTCGACAATGGCCAGGTAATAACCGCGCTTGGATTTGAAGTAGTAGTAGATCAGCCCTTTGGCCACGTGGGCGTGGCGCGCGATGTCGTCCATCGACAACGCGTCGTAGGAGGTGTCGGCGAATAACTTCCGCCCGATGGCGATGAGTTCGGCGCGGCGCGCCAGAGAGCGATCGTTACCGCGCACCCGGGGGCGTACGGCGCCTCGCTGTTGACTGTTGTTCAATTTCGGCCCAAGTCTCCGACTGCCGGCGGAACAGCGGCAGTATTGCAGAACGGCACCGTCGGCATGTTCGACTCTGATCGACAGATCGGATGCCGTGTCGAAATCAACCGGCCGACGCGGAAATGACGGGGCCGTCCGGCTCAGAGCAGGCCGAGCTGCGTGATCAGCATGGCGAGGACCACGACGAGCGCCCAGCCCGCGATGTGCTCGAGGACCTTGGGCCCGTCGTCCTTCGGGCCGCCCGTGCGGGCGCGGAGACGGGCGGAGGCGGCGGAGGTGGCGGTCATGGCAACTCGCTGGTCTCGGGCTGTGCGGTGGACTCCCCCCACGGGTTGTCCACCTTGCCACCCCTGCGGACCGGAGCGGCCGAGATCTTGGTCACACGCGTGGCCCCCGGCATTCCGGGAGCCACGGCGTCGCCGGGGATCGCGCGGTGTCAGCGGACGCCCACCGCCGCCAGCGCCTTGCGCTGCCCGGCGGTGAGACGGGCGGGGAAGTACAGGTAGCAGACGCCGCCGCTCCCGGAGACCACCTTGCCGGAGGCGTTGTGGCGCTTGGTCCTGAGCCAGATGTTCTCGAACTCGCGCCGCTTGTAGACCCGGCGTACCGCCTGATCGCTGGGCGAGGCGGGGTCGTTGGCGATGACGTCGCCGTCGGCGGTGAAGCCGATCACGGCCATCAGATGACCCGAGGTGCCGTACCCCGCCCCGGTCAGCTCCTCCTTCAGGAACGACTGGGACGTTATGGCCGGGATGCCCGCAGCGATCAGCGTCTCCAGGTCGGTGAGCGAGGACAGCCGGGTGACCACGCCCTGGAGGTCCTTGAACGTAGCCGCGTAGGCCGCGTTGAACGGCCAGTTGCCGCACCCCTGGTACTGGTAGTCGTACGTGAAACGGGCCGCGTTGCAGACCTGCGGGTCGGCGAAGGACGGATTGACCCAGGCCAGCTGCTCACGGGTGAGTTTCCGACCCCAGTACTCGATGATCATCTGCGAGGAGGTGGGACTGCACCAGGCCTCGCCGCCGTTGTCGTACTCCGGGTACTGGCCCTTGTGGATCTCCTGCGAGTAGCGCGGGACGACCAGCTCATGGGCGAGCCGCGGCGTGGAGGCCGGGACCGTGAAGCGGTCGGGGACGGCGGAGCCCATGGCTCCGAGCCGCCACACGGTCGGGGTGGCCTTCGTACCGGGCTTGCGGTAGAGGGTCAGACGCAGACGGCAGGAGACCAGACGCAGGCCCGATGCGGCGTCCGCGACGGCGAAGGTGTCGGTCGAGATGCTGCTCTTGCCGTCGGTCTGGTTGTCGACGGAGGTCCGCCGGATGTCCTGGTCGCCCGCGGCCCAGCGGCCCATCACGTACCAGGGGGTGGCCGTGCCGTCGGAGTAGGTGCCCATCAGTTCGACCTGGAGCCAGGTGCCGGCCGGGGTGCGCGCGTTCCACGACGCGACGGCCTCGGTGGCGGGGACGGCGAGCCGGTGCTCCGGGGAGGTCCAGATGGCGTACTCCCAGGTGGCCGTCCTGCCGGTGTGCGGGTCGGTGTAGTCGGTGCGGCCGGCGGGGGTGGCGATCTCCACGCCGGGGCGGGTACCGGGCACGGCACGGACGCCTTGCGCGTTGCCGCTGCGCCATTCGGAGTACGAGGTCCAGGCGTGGTAGTCCACGAGGCTCGGGGATGCTTTCGTCGGCCCGCCGGCCGGAGTGGCCGCGACCGCCGGGCCCGTGGCCCCGGCCGCCGTGGCCGCGGCGGCCGCCACGGCGAGGAGGGTTCTGCGGGACGGCTCTGCGGCTCTGGTCATCGGTGTGTGACCCCCAGTTGTCCGGATGGCGGCGGTTCGAACGCTTGGTGTGCGCCAACTATGGCCGTCGCGCGAGCACTTCTGCCAGCACTTCGACCGTCGGCGCGTCTCCCAACATTGGTCTCGACCACTGGCACGACTGGGGTGCCGCGGCCCCGGCGGACACGGATCGCCGTACGCCGGAGCCGCGGCAGCGCTCAGACGAGGTCCATCGCGGCGACCTCGTCCGGACGCCCGTAGCTGACCGGTCCCCGGAAGCGGCGCCGCGCGGTGGCGAACCACCACACCGTGGCGACGACCAGTACGGCAGCGAGCGCGATCGGCGCGTAGTTGAAGGAGTCGACGGTGATCGGGGACGCCTGGGGCAGCATGAAGAGCACGCTGCTGAGCAGGATCCAGACGACGGCGAGCGCACCGATGGGCTTGCTCCAGCGCCCCAGGTGCCAGGGCCCGGGCCGGAACTCGGCACCGAGTCGCAGCCGCAGGAAGATCGGCACGGCATACGCGAGGAACAGCCCCACGACGTTGACGCTGACGATCGCGGTGAAGGCCGTGTGGGACCACCAGCCGGGCAGCACCAGGACGAGCGAGCAGGCGACCGCGAGCCAGACCGCCTTGACCGGGGTACGGGTGCGCGGCGAGACCGAGTGCCACCAGCGGGAGCCGGGCATCGCGCCGTCCCGGGAGAAGGCGAAGATCTGCCGCGTGTTGCTGGTCAGGTTGGCCAGACCGCAGAAGAGCATGGCGCCGATGACGATCAGTAGCAGCGCCTTTGCAGTGCCCATGCCAAGCCCGTCGATGAGGATCTGGACGGGCGGAGCCGAGGAGCCGGCCACCTTGCCGTAGTCGCCGATGCTGTACACCAGGGCGAGGATGAGGATCAGACCCGTCACCGCCGAATAGCCGATGGAGCGGGTGATCCCCCGGGGCGCGTTAACCGTCGCCCGGACCGTCTCCTCGGACATGTGGAAGCTTCCGTCGAAGCCGGTGAAGGTCCAGCTGGTGACGAGCAGTCCGAGCATGCCCCCGTACAGCCCGTTGCTGAAACCGGTGTTGTTCACGAAGTGGGTGGCGAACGACGCGGGCCGGTGCTCGTGCGGCCCCGCGACCAGTGCGCCCACGATCACCACGAGCCCGATCAGCAGCCACCACACGGAGATCCGGTTGAGGACGGCGACGAGCCGCACGGTGTAGGTGTTGGCCAGCCCCTGGACCGCGATGATCAGCGCCGTGATCAGCACCGTCTGGTGCACGGTCGGCTCGTACGAGGGCCACTGGAGGGCGAGGAAGGCCTGAATGAAGGTCGCGGCCGCGTATCCGGTGGCCGCCGTGCCGCCCACCTGCCCCACGAAGTTGAGCCAGCCCGTATACCAGGACCATGCGCCGTGATGCCGTTTGGCGAGTTTTCCTGCGGAGAAATACAGGGCCCCGCTCGTCGGATATGCGGAGGCGACTTCCGCCATCGCGGCGCCGATGAACAGCACCATGACGGAGACACCGATCCATCCGAATACGAGAATGCGCGGACCGCCCGCGTTCATACCGAACCCGAATGAGGAGAAGATTCCGGAGAGGATATTGATGATGGTGAAGGATATGGCGAAGTTGTCGAATGCCTGGAACCGCCGGGTGAGTTTTCGCGGATATCCCATCGCGTGCAGGGTCGCGTCGTCGTCGATCACGACGGGTTCCCGGCCCGCATGTCGCCTCGTACGGGGCACTGACGTCCGTTCTGACACAACCGGACCTCTCTGTGTGGGGGTGGGTGGAAAGGAGGATCGAGGGGTCAGGGGGCTCCCGGCACGGGCAGTCCGCAGGCGCGGCGGGCACGCGAGAGCTGCTCCTCGGGATCGCCGAAGGCACTCCAGGGCATGCGGGAGGCGTAGGGCCCCATGGCCATGAGGACGGCGCGCGCTTCGAACTCGCACTGGGCCATGACCAGCGCATGCCCGAGGTATGCCAGATCGAGCACGGGCGTGAACCGGTAACCGGCCACCTCCGGCAGCCAGTTCTGGTAGTTCGCGAGTGCGGCGGAGCGCCACTGCGGCTGCTCCCAGACTCGGTCGGCGAGCAGTTGTGAGGGGTTGTAGCTCTCGACGAGCGCGACCAGGGGCAGCAGGCGCAGCGACGACGTGGCGGGGGCCCGCTGGCCGAGGAAGGCAGCGACGTCCCAGGCGGCGTTCACCGAGCCGCCGTGGCGCACGAAGAAGTAGGCGAGGAATCGGTGGTGGCCCTCGCGATGGAAGGGGTCGAGCCGCAGGATGTGCGAGAACAGCTGCCAGGGGCCCGGCGGCGCGGTGAGCAGCCCCTGCGGGGCGGGCTCCCTGATCTCGTGCAGCCGCGCCAGTGCCAGCCTGGCCACCCAGGGCGTGGGATCGTACGGCGCCATGGCCGTGGCGCGTTCACAGGCGCTCAGCGCGATGAGCTCCAGCGCGCGGGCCCGCTCGTCCTGGGCGTCGGCGGCGCGCAGCGACCGCAGGACGGCAACCCGGGCCCACATCAGCGCGGCCTCAGGGGTGGGTTCCTCGGCCAGCCAGCGTTCGGCGAGGTCGGAGTCGGCGGCCTCGGAGGCCAGCACGAGGGAGCGGTGGGCGCGCAGCCCCATGTCCTCGCGCGTCTCGGCGAGCAGTTCGTACGCGCCCCGATAGCGACCGGCCCGCACTTCCACGCATACGCTCGCCAGCTCACGGTCGTCGGCCGCCGGATGCCACACGTACTGCCCTTCGAATAACCCCGCGGCCATGCTCCCCTGTCCGTCCCCGTACGACACCACGCAGTTGCGCAGCAGGCACACTACTCAGCATCGGGCGCAACCGGAACGGCCATTCCCAAATAGTCGGCCGAAAGCGTTCCTCCGGGTCAGCGAGGGCGATAGGACGACGCCATTGATTGATCGATGAACAGTTCAATGCAATACGATTTCCGTGTCCAGGCCCAGGCCGGGCCGTGCGCCTGCCGTCGTCCGCCCGGCCGTGCGGCTTCAGGACCCCCGTAAAATGTTCCTCCGGAATACGCCAGAGTCCCTCGCACCCCGGGAATCGCCATTTTTCACCTCCTCGCATCCCGACTGCGGCGCCTGCCGCCGTCCTGCGGCCCCGTCCGCCTCATCGGCGTCGACGGTCACGCAGGCTCCGGGAAGACCACGTTCGCCGGGCGGTTGGCGGCGGCACTCGACGGCGCGCCCGTGCTGCACCTCGACGACATCGCCACCCACGAGGAACTGTTCGCCTGGACGGAGCGACTACTGCGGGATGTGATCCAGCCACTGGGCCGCGGCGAGGTCGCGCACTACCGCCCCTACAACTGGCGGGCCCGGAGCTTCGGCCCCGCATGCGCGCTACCGCCCGCCCCCGTGGTCCTGGTCGAAGGGGTCGGCGCCGGCCGCCGGGTCCTGCGCCCCCATCTGGCGCGGCTGGTGTGGATGGAACTGACCCACGAGGAGGCCTGGACCCGCGGACGGGTCCGGGACGGCGAGGAGCAACACACCTTCTGGGCCGAGTGGGTCGAGGCGGAGCGCCGGCACTTCGCCGGGGACCCGTCACGGCCGTTCGCCGATCTTCTGGTGCGGCAGGGGACCATGGGATACGAGGTGCTGCCGGGGCCCGCCGGGACTTCTGGTCCGGACCAGGATCTCACCGACAGTGACGGATCATCGGCAGCGAGCTGAGCTTGTGAAGGCCCTTGCGGGAGAACTTCCTTGACTGCTCCAGGTCGGCTTGACCCGGGGACCGTACAGGTCTTACGTTCTCAATGTGCGGCTTTCGTGGTCGCCCCAAGTCGCGAAGCCCCCGGTTGTTCCCCCGTGATCGGGGGCTTCGTTCTGTTCCGGACACCTTCTCCGGGCGCCCCGTGGCGTGGCGCGCTCACCCTCGGTCACCACGTGGAGTGCGCCCCATCTGCTCCCACCTCGCCAAACGGCCTGTGCGGCACCCTTCGGTGCGCCACTGCCCCGCGGGTACGATGCCTCTCGGTGCGACCTTCGGATGACGCTGCTCTGCGCACCGTTGCAACTCCGGTCCGCTGCACGGCGGTTCGAGCAAGGCGGCCGCCGGGCACGGGCCCGGCGGTGAACCAACGGGGGCACGGTTTGTGGGGGACGTGATGGACTTCGGCACGCAGGGCCTCGAGGCCCCGGCCGACCTCGCCTGGTTGCGAGGGGTCGACGCCTACACGATGGGCGCCTATCCGCAGGCGGAGGAGGAGTTCCGCGCTGCGGTCCGGATGGATCCGGGGATGGCCGACGGCTGGCTCGGGCTGCACGCACTGCGGGTCGACACGACGACGGCACTGCTGAGGATGTTCCGCCACCGGGACCGCTTCGGGGAGCAGCGCGCCCGGCATCGGCGCACCCTCAACTCCTGGTACTGGCTGGGCTGGTGGGTGCAGCCGGTCCTGGAGAGCCCCCGCGACCTGCTGCTCGCCCACGCCTCGCACTGGCTGGACGGCCGCCACGTACCCGAACTGGACCGGGCCCTGGCGGGGCTGCCGCCCGTGGACACCGACGCCCAGGTCCGTTTCCTGCACGCCTGCCGGGCCTATCTGGTCAAGGACTGGGAGGAATTGATCCGGCACACCGACCCGCTGATCGACGACCCCATGCTGGGCATCGAGGCCGGGCTGTTCGGCGGGATGGCCCGGGTCCGTCTGGAGATGTACGGGCAGGCCGAGCCGCTGCTGTCCGCCGCACTGATGCGCTGCCGCAGCGAACAGCCGCAGCGCAAGGAGCTGCGGTACTGGCTGGCCCGGGCCCACGAGGGCACGGGCCGCTCGGCCGCCGCGCTCCCTCTGTACCGTGCGGTGCACCGCGTGGATCCGGCCTTCATGGACACCTCGGCGCGGCTCGCGGCGATCGCCGAGGGCGACGGGTACGACGAGTCCGCCGACTTCACGGCGATGGCGTTCGCCGGGGGCGGTGACGCGCTGGAGAGCCCTGACGGTCTCGATCCGCTCTTCGGCTCGGACGGCAGGGACGTGAAGCTGTCCGACCCCGAACCGCCGCCGGGTGCGCTTCCGGCACAGAGCGATCTCGTGCGGGAGAAGGCCGCGGCATCGACGCAGCCGTTGCCCGCGGGGCCCACCGATCCCGCGCTGCTGGAGGAGGCGCTCGCCGAGCTGGAGCGGATGGTCGGCCTGGAGCCGGTGAAACGCCAGGTCAAGGCGCTGTCGGCGCAGTTGAACATGGCGCGCCTGCGGGCGGGGCAGGGCTTACCCGTGCAGCCGCCGAAACGGCACTTCGTCTTCTCCGGCCCCTCGGGCACCGGCAAGACCACCGTGGCGCGCATTCTGGGCCGGGTCTTCTACGCGCTCGGGCTGCTCGGCGGCGACCATCTGGTGGAAGCCCAGCGGGCGGATCTGGTCGGCGAGTACCTGGGCCAGACCGCGGTGAAGGCGAACGAGCTGATCGACTCGGCGATCGGCGGCGTGCTGTTCGTGGACGAGGCCTACTCACTGTCCAACTCCGGGTACGGCAAGGGCGACGCGTACGGCGACGAAGCCCTGCAGGTGCTGCTGAAGCGCGCCGAGGACAACCGGGACCACCTGGTGGTGATCCTCGCCGGCTACCCCGAGGGCATGGACCGCCTCCTGGCCGCCAACCCCGGCCTCTCCTCCCGCTTCACCACGCGGGTCGACTTCCCCTCGTACCGCCCCCTCGAGCTGACCGCGATCGGCGAGGTACTGGCCGCCGAGAACGGTGACGTCTGGGACGAGGAGGCACTGGACGAACTCCGCTCGATCGCCGGGCATGTCGTGGACCAGGGCTGGATCGACGAACTGGGTAACGGCCGGTTCCTGCGCACGCTGTACGAGAAGAGCTGTGCGTACCGGGATCTTCGGCTGAGTGGGTACCCGGGGGTGCCGACTCGGGACGAATTGTCGACTTTGCGGTTGCCGGATCTGATGCAGGCGTACGGGGAGGTCCTGTCCGGGCGCGGTCCTCAGGACCCTTCCGGTTTGTGACCGTCCCCGGGAGCCAGGGCGGTGCTGACGCTCTGCGGGTGCTGGTGCACCGTGGTTGGCGCGCCCACGCGGCGGAGCCGCGTATGGACACGGGGCCCCGCGCCCCTTCCGGGGCGCGGGGCAGACCGGACTCAGCTCGGCACCGCCTCCTTCGGCGGTTCCGCCATGCGGGGCTGGGGCGGAGCCTCCCGGTGAGCCGGGTCCCTGACCTCGCCGACGAGGAGTTCCAGTACGTCCTCCAGGGCGACCAGGCCGAGCACCCGGCCGGCGCCGTCGGCCACCTGGGCCAGGTGCGTGGCGGCGCGGCGCATCACCGTGAGCGCGTCGTCCAGCGGCAGATCCGCCGCGAGCGTGGTCATCGGCCGCCAGAGCTGCCGCGGCACCGCCCACTCCGAGTCCTCCAGGTCGAGGACGTCCTTCACATGCAGATAGCCCATGAAGGCGCCGTTCTCCGCGACGACGGGGAACCGCGAGTAGCCGGTGCGCGCGGTGAGCGCCACGACCTGGCCCGGCGTGACCATGGGCCCCACGGTCACCAGCAGGTCCGGGTCGAGGAGCACATCCGTCACCGGCCGGGAGCCCAGCTCGAGCGCGTCCTCCAGCCGCTCCTGCTCCTCGGGGTCGAGCAGTCCGGCCTGGCCCGCGTCCTCCACCAGCTGGTTGAGCTGTTCGCTGGTGAAGACCGCCTCGACCTCGTCCTTGGGGTCCACCCGGAACAGCTTGAGGATCACCTTGGCGCAGGCGCTCAGTGCCACGGTCACCGGCCGGCACAGCCGGGCGAACGCCACGAGCCCGGGGCTCAGCCACAGCGCGGCCTTCTCCGGCGCCGCCATCGCCAGGTTCTTCGGCACCATCTCACCGATGACCAGATGGAAGAAGACGACCGCGGCGAGCGCGATCACATACCCGAGCGGGTGCACCATCTCGTCGGGGATGTGCGCCGCCGCGAACACCGGCTCGAGAAGATGTGCGACCGTGGCCTCGGCGACGGCGCCGAGCGTCAGCGAGCACACGGTGATGCCGAACTGGGCGGCCGCCATCATCTGCGGCAGCCGCTCCAGCCCGTACAGCACCTGCCGCGCCCGCGCGGTTCCGAGGGGCTCGATCTGACTGCGGCGAACGGACACGAGCGCGAACTCGGCGCCGACGAAGAACCCGTTGACGAGCACGAGCAACACGGCGAACAGCAGTTGGAGAAGGCTCATCGCACTGCCTCCGGACCCAGGGCCGGGGCGTCCGCCGTCTTCACGAGCCGCACCCGTTCGGCGCGGTAGTGCCCGACCTCGCGGACCGTGAGGCGCCAGCCCGGCAGTTCGGCCCGGTCGCCGGAAGCGGGGATCCGGCCGAGCAGGTCGGCGACGAGTCCGGCCACGGTCTCGTAGGGCCCCTCGGGCACGTCGAGGCCTATCCGCTGCAGGATGTCGACCCGGCAGCTGCCGTCGGCGTCCCATGCGGGGCGCCCGTCCTCGGGCGGCACGGCGGCCAGCTCGGGCAGGTCCAGTCCGTCGTGCTCGTCGCGCACCTCGCCGACCAGCTCTTCGACGATGTCCTCGAGGGTCACGACGCCCGCCGTGCCGCCGTACTCGTCGACGACGACGGCGATGGGCTGCTCGCTGCGCAGCCGCTCGAGGAGGGGCTGCACGGGCAGCGTCTCCGGGACGAGCAGCGGCGACTGGGCGATTCGGGTGACGGGCGTGCGCAGCCGGTCGTGCGAGGGCACCGCGAGGGCGTCCTTGAGGTGCACCATACCGACGATCTCGTCGATCCTCTGCCGGTAGACGGGGAAGCGGGACAGCCCGGTTGCCCGGGTCAGGTTGACCACGTCCTCCGCGGTGGCGGACGACTGAAGCGCGCTCACCTTCACCCGCGGGGTCATCACGTGCTGTGCGGTCAGCTCGCCCAGGGACAGCGTCCGTACGAACAGGTCGGCCGTGTCCTGTTCCAGCGCGCCGGCCCGCGCGGAGTGCCGGGCCAGGGAGACGAGTTCGTCGGGGGTGCGGGCGGAGGCCAGTTCCTCGGCAGGCTCCACGCCCAGGGCGCGCACCAGCCGGTTGGCGACCGCGTTGAGAGCGGCGATCACCGGCCGGAACAGCCGTGAGAAGACGTGCTGCGGGCCCGCGACGAAGCGTGCGACCTGCAGCGGTCGGGACACCGCCCAGTTCTTGGGGACGAGTTCGCCGATCACCATCTGGGCGGCCGACGCGAGCAGCATGCCGAGGACCACGGCGACTGGGTCCGCCGCGCCCTCGGGTATCCCGACGGCGGTGAACGGGTCGTGCAGCACCTGGGCGAGCGCCGGTTCGGCGAGCATGCCGACGACGAGCGAGGTGATGGTGATTCCGAGCTGGGTGCCGGAGAGCTGGAAGGACAGCTCCTTCAGCGACTCGACGACCGAGACGGCCCGTCGGTCGCCCTCGGCCGCTGCCTTCTCGGCGTCGGGCCGCTCGACCGTGACCAGTCCGAACTCGGCCGCGACGAAGAAGCCATTGGCCAGGATCAGCAGGAACGCCGCTCCGAGGAGCAGCAGGGGCATGGTCATGATGCCGCCGCCTCCGCGTGCGCGCGTACCTCATGGGTGCGGTGCGCGCTATGTCGGCAGGGGGCGGCGCAGGTACTACAGGACGATCCGTCCATCGCCGGAGGGAGTCACTCCTCGGATAGCAGGTGCCCCCGAGTCCCGGGCGGAGCATCAGGGGCGAAGGCGCCGTGCGAGCGCCTCCGCATCCAGATTAATCAAGACACCGGCATGTGCGTCAGGGTGGACGGTACCGAGTCAGTCGCGATGTCGCTCCGGCTCGGCCGTGGAGCGGGCCTCGGCGAGCGCCCGGAGGGTGCGCGCGTCCTCGATGGCGCGCTGTTTGGCGATGCCGGGCTGGATGCCGAGGACGGGCATGCTGGTGCCGTCGCTCAGGTCGAGGAACACCCAGGGATCGCCGGGACGCAGGTTGACCTGGAGGATCTGCGCCCAGTCCAGGTGGCGTCGGCCGGCGATGTTGACGACGGTGACCCCGGTCTCGTCGGCGACGACCTTGGGGCGGGAGAGCATGAGCAGCACCCCGCAGAGGACCGCAGCCATGAAGACGAAGCTGAGGCGCTCTCCGGGGGTGAGACGCTCCAGGAGCATCGCGACCGTGGTGATGACCACGAAGATCGCGACGCCCGCGGTGAGCAGCACGGCACGGGTGCGGCCCGGCCGGAAGGTGACGGGGAGGGTGGGCAGGTCCGACATCGCCGTGCGTCCCTCACAGACGGCAGGCGTGGATGGCCGTGGTCAGGATGGCCCGGGCGCCGATGTCGTACAGGTCGTCCATGATCCGCTGGGCCTCCTTGGCGGGGACCATGGCACGCACCGCGACCCAGCCCTCGTTGTGCAGGGGCGAAACGGTCGGGGACTCCAGACCCGGGGTGAGCGCGACTGCCTTGTCGAGCTGCTCGACACGGCAGTCGTAGTCCATCATCACGTACGTCCGGGCCACCAGGACGCCCTGGAGGCGGCGCAGGAACTGCTGGACCTTGGGCTCCTCGGTGCCCGCGCCGGTGCGGCGGACGACGATGGCCTCGGACTTCATGATCGGCTCGCCGATGACCTCCAGACCGGCGTTGCGCAGGGAGGTGCCGGTCTCGACGACGTCGGCGATGACCTCGGCGACACCGAGCTCGATGGCGGTCTCTACGGCGCCGTCGAGGTGGACGACGGAGGCGTCGACGCCGTTGTCGGCGAGGTGCTTGGCGACGATGCCCTCGTAGGAGGTGGCGACCGTCATGCCGTTCAGGTCCTCGACGCCGTTCGCCGTACCGGCCTTGGTGGCGTAGCGGAAGGTGGAGCGGGCGAAGCCGAGCGGCAGGATCTCCTCGGCGTTGGCGCCGGAGTCGATGAGCAGATCGCGGCCGGTGATGCCGATGTCGAGGCGGCCGGAGGAGACGTAGATCGCGATGTCGCGGGGGCGGAGGTAGAAGAACTCGACCTCGTTCTCCGGGTCGACGATCCTCAGCTCCTTGGACTCGCGGCGCTGCTGGTAGCCGGCCTCATGCAGCATCTCCGCCGCAGGGCCGGACAGGGAACCCTTGTTCGGGACGGCGATGCGCAGCATGGGGTCGGCTTCCTTCGTTCGTCGCGTGCTGTACGCGTGCGTGCGGTGTACGGCTGTGCTTGGTGCGGCTCAGAGGTGGGCGTAGACGTCGTCCAGGGAGATACCGCGCGCCACCATCATCACCTGGACGTGGTACAGCAGCTGCGAGATCTCCTCGGCGGCCTCCTCCTTGCCCTCGTACTCGGCGGCCATCCAGACCTCGGCGGCCTCCTCGACGACCTTCTTGCCGATGGCGTGGACGCCCTTGCCGACCAGCTCGGCGGTGCGGGAGGTGGCGGGGTCGCCGTGGGCGGCCTTGTGCTGGAGCTCGGTGAAGAGCTCCTCGAACGTCTTCTTGGACATGGTGGTCCTAACCCTACGCGCTCGGGGCCGCTCCTCAGTGCCAGGGTTCGGATACTGAACGCAGCGTGGCGGCCGTGGCGACCGCCGCCGTCACCGCCTCGTGGCCCTTGTCCTCGTTGGAGCCTTCCAGGCCGGCCCGGTCCAGCGCCTGCTCCTCGGTGTCGCACGTCAGCACCCCGAAGCCGACGGGGACGCCGGTCTCGACGGAGACCTGGGTCAGGCCCTGGGTGACGCCCTGGCACACGTAGTCGAAGTGGGGGGTGCCGCCGCGGATGACGACCCCGAGGGCGACGATCGCGTCGTAACCACGGCCCGCGAGGACCTTGGCGGCGACCGGGAGCTCGAAGCTGCCGGGGACCCTCAGCAGGGTCGGTTCGTCGATCCCCAGTTCCCGCAGGGCGCGCAGCGCGCCGTTCACCAGACCGTCCATCACCGTGTCGTGCCACTGTGCCGCGATGACGGCGACCCGCAGATCGCTCGCGTTGCGTACGGACAGCTCCGGTGCACCCTTGCCGCTCACGTCTCTCCTCAGTGCTCTCTTACTGGTTGCCGCAGGTGGACACGGCGGGCGCGTCCAGCCAGGGCAGGTCGTGCCCCATCCGGTCCCGCTTGGTGCGCAGGTAGCGGAGGTTGTGTTCGCCCGCCTGGACGGGCATCAGCTCCCGGCCGGTGACCTTCAGGCCGTGCCGGAGCAGGGCTTCGGTCTTGTCGGGGTTGTTGGTCATCAGACGCAGGCTGCGGACGCCCAGGTCCTCCAGGATCCGTGCGCCCGCCGCGTAGTCGCGGGCGTCCGCGGGCAGGCCCAGCTCCAGGTTGGCGTCCAGGGTGTCACGCCCGCGCTCCTGGAGTTCGTACGCGCGCAGCTTGGACATCAGCCCGATGCCACGGCCCTCGTGGCCGCGCAGATAGACGACCACTCCGCGGCCCTCGGTCTGGATGCGCTGCATCGACGTCTCCAGCTGGGGGCCGCAGTCGCAGCGCAGCGAGTGGAAGACATCGCCCGTGAGGCATTCCGAGTGGACGCGCACGAGGACGTCCTCGCCGTCGCCGAGGTCCCCGTGGACGAGGGCCACGTGCTCGACTCCGTCGACGGTGGACCGGTAGCCGTACGCCGTGAACTCCCCGAAGGCCGTGGGCAGATGGACCTCGGCCTCACGGCGGACGGTGGGCTGCGACGCGGCTCCACCCCGCTCATGGAGGTCCTCCCGCTCGAGCGAAGCCGACGGTGAGGGAGAAGACGGCGGCTCGAGGGAGCGCCGATGGGCGATCAGGTCCTCGATCGAGATGATCGTCAAGCCGTGCTTGCGGGCGAACGGGATCAGCTCGGGCAGGCGCAGCATATGGCCGTCCTCCCCCGCGATCTCCACGATCGCCCCGGCCGGGCGCAGCCCCGCCAGCCGGGCGAGGTCGACGGCGGCCTCGGTGTGGCCGTTGCGTACGAGCACACCGCCGGGCTTGGCGCGCAGCGGGAAGACATGGCCGGGCCGGACGAAGTCGCCGGGTCCCGCCTCTCCCCCGGCCAGCATCCGCAGTGTGGTGGCACGGTCGGAGGCGGAGATGCCGGTGGTCACCCCGTGGGCGGCGCTCGCGTCGACGGACACGGTGAACGCCGTGCGCATCGACTCGGTGTTGTCGTCCACCATCTGCGGGAGCTGGAGCCGGTCGAGTTCGTCGCCCTCCATCGGGGCGCAGATCAGACCGCGGCACTCGCTCATCATGAAGGCGACGACCTCGGGCGTGGCCTTCTCGGCGGCGACGACGAGATCGCCCTCGTTCTCCCGGTCCTCGTCGTCGACGACCACGACCGGGCGGCCGGCCGCGATGTCGGCGATGGCCTGCTCGACCGGATCGAGCGAGAAGTCCTCGATGTTGTCCGTGCGGTACAGGACCGGCGCGACCGTCATGCCGGGGCTCCTTCCAGAACGGGCCGCGCCGCCTTGCGGGAGCGCAGCCACCAGTCGCGCATGCCCCACAGGACGAGCGCGCCGTAGATGACGTAGACGAAACCGGAGAAGGCGAAGCCGCCTGCGAAGTTGAGCGGGACGCCGACGACGTCGACGAGCAGCCAGGCGAACCAGAACTCGACCATGCCGCGCGCCTGGGCGTACATGGCGACGATCGTGCCGACGAAGATGTACGCGTCCGGCCACGGGTCCCACGACAGCGTCGGGAAGGCGGTGAACAGGCCCGCCACGGCGAGCGTGCCCACGGCCGCGGCGCCCGCCAGGACCGCGCGCTCGAGCCAGGTGGCGAACCGCACGGCGATGTGGCCGTCCTGCTCCTGGCTCGTGCCGCGCTTCCACTGCCACCAGCCGTAGGCGGCGACGACCATGACGACGACCTGCTTGCCGGCGCTGCCGGACAGGTGGGCCGTGGCGAAGGCCGAGAAGAGGATGACGCCGGAGAGGAACTGCGCCGGCCAGCTCCATATGGAGCGCCGCCACCCGAAGGCGAGGGCGATCAGGCCGATCACGTTGCCGATCATGTCCGACCACTTGATGTGCTGGCCGAAGAGCGTGAAGGCCTCGGAGTTCAGCCAGTTCACCGCGTGGCCCCCTGACCGGCCAGCAGTCGCTCGACGTACTTGGCGATGACGTCGACCTCGAGGTTGACCGGGTCGCCGGGCTGCTTGATGCCGAGCGTGGTCAGCGCGAGGGTCGTCGGGATGAGGCTGACGGTGAATCGGTCGGGGCCGGCCTCGACGACGGTGAGGCTGATGCCGTCGACGGTGATGGAGCCCTTGTCCACCACGTAACGGGACAGCTCCGCCGGGAGCGAGACCGTGACGAGCTCCCAGTTGTCGGAGGGCCTGCGCTCCAGGACCGTGCCCGTGCCGTCGACGTGGCCCTGCACGATGTGCCCGCCGAGGCGCGCGCCGACGGCGGTGGGGCGTTCGAGGTTGACGCGGGAGCCGACCGTCAGGGCGCCGAGGCTGGACCGCTTGAGGGTCTCCGCCATGACATCGGCGGTGAACTCGTCGCCCTCGTGCTCCACGACGGTGAGACAGACGCCGTTGACGGCGATGGAGTCCCCGTGCTGGGCACCTTCGGTGACGACGGGTCCACGGAGCCGGAAGCGGGAGGAGTCGCCGAGGTTCTCGACGGCGGTGACCTCACCCAGCTCTTCGACGATTCCGGTGAACACTTCCCGGGTCCTCCTGCCACGTTCGGGCACGGACTCCGGGGACTGTCGATGACGACAGCGGACGCGAGCGAGAACACCGGGACGACGCCGGACGGCGCCCGTCCGTGTGGACGAGCCGGTACGGCGGCGCGCACGAATGCCCGCCCGCCGCGCACTGCCTCCCATCCGGACTTTAACCGTCGGTCCAGGAATTTCACCTGGTCAACCGGCCGCTGGAAGCGACCGGGTCGCGGACTGTAACCGCCGGTTCGGACTTTCACCGACCCCGGAGTGCGCTGCTTCTGGTACAGCCTCAGTCTGCCACGCCCGATCGACGGCCATGCGAGTGAACGACTGTGTGCTGGATCACATGTTCACATACTGGACTTCCACGGCCGCTCGTACGGGGTTCGCACCCGCTGCCACCAGGGGCAACTCCCGCACCACGCAACACCAGTTGACGATTGGTCCATACCTATTGACGGTGTTGGTCTAGTCCTCTTATGGTCGGCGTCCCGGCGCTGCACGCGTCCACGAACGGCTCGGCGGCGGTGACGGTGGCCCTTGCCCCGCCGCCGGGCCTCCACCATGCGGTACGAGCCGTGTCACATTCCGGAGGCTCTGTCCGGTCGTAGGGGATGAAGGGCACTCCACGAGGGAGCGCCCGGCGTCCGGAAGGCTGAACAGCATGACCACGATCCTGGTGACCGGCGGCACCGGAACCCTCGGCCGGCTCGTCGCGAAGCGGCTTCGCACGGACGGGCACGAGGTCCGCGTCCTGTCGCGGCACGCGCAGCCGTACGCCGTCGATCTGATCCGGGGCGGCAGCGGTCTGGACGCGGCCGTCGCGGGCGTGGACACGATCGTGCACTGCGCGACCACGCCGCGCGGCGGCGACGAGAAGGCGGCCGTCCATCTGATCGAGGCCGCGCGGCGGGCGGGCGTGGCCCACCTCGTGTACATCTCCATCGTCGGCGTGGACGTGGTGCCCCTCGGCTACTACCGGGCCAAGTACGCCGTCGAGAAGCTGATCGAGGAGTCCGGTCTCGGCTGGACGATCCTGCGGACCACGCAGTTCCACGATCTGCTCGTGCGAGTGTTCGAGGCGATGGGCAGACTGCCTGTGCTGCCCGTCCCGGCGGGGACGAGCGACCAGCCGATCGAGGTCGCCGAGGTGGCGGAACGACTGGCGGAACTGGCGCCCGGTGAGCCGAACGGACGGGTCGAGGACATGGGCGGGCCCCAGGTACGGACGCTCCCGGACCTCGCGCACGCCTGGCTGCGCGCGACGGGGCGCCGACGGCCGGTGACGGCCGTACCGGTGCCGGGCAGGGCGTTCCGCGCCCTGCGGACCGGCGGCCACCTCACGCCCGGGAACGCGACGGGCAAGGGCACGTTCGAGGAGTACCTGGCGGCACGGTACGGGGGCGGGTCCACGGGACGTTGACGGGGCGGTCCGGGACCGGGCGGCCGAGGTGAGGGGCCGTCGGCGCAACCGTGCCGGCGGAAACCCCGGGGGGAGCCGCCGGGTCAGCGGGCCGGTCGCGCGAAGAGTTCGTCCTGGGCGCCGTCGCGCGCCGTGAGCAGCGCACCGCGCAGCACCGCGCCACCGCCCAGCGCGCTCGCTCGCACCTCGGTCGGCAGCGGCGACATCCGTTTCAGCCGCTCCTCGACGCGCGCGGCGAGCTCGTCCCCGCCCGCCTGCCCGATCTCGCCGCCGAGCACCACACAGCCGGGGTCGAGGATGGCGGTGACCGAGGCGGCACCGATGGCGAGGCGGTCGGCGAGCGCGGCGAGGAAGCGCGCGGCGCGCGCGGCGTCGGCCGCGCCGGACGCCATCGACCGCACGGCGCCCCGCACCAGCCCCGCGGCCGGCGGTTCGCGGTCCGTGCCGCGCGTCAACAGGCCGTGCTCCCCGGCCAGTTCCGCGATGGCCGATGCTCCCGCCAGGGAGTGGAAGCCGCCCTCGCAGTCCGTTGCCGACGGCAGCGTTCCGGTGCCCGGCACCGGCAGGAAGCCGATCTCGCCGGTGCCGCCCGACGCGCCCCGGCGCAGCGCGCCGTCCAGCACCACGGCCGCACCGGTACCGTGCCCCAGCCACAGCAGTACGAAGGTGTCACGGTCCCGGGCGACGCCCTCGCGCTGTTCCGCCAGGGCGGCCAGATTGGTCTCGTTCTCCACGATCACACGCGCGGGCAGCCGTTCGTGGAGCGCGGCGACCAGACGGCGGTGCCACTCCGGCAGCCCCGAGGAGTCGCGCAGTTCGCCGCCGGCCGGATCGATGAGCCCGGGCGCCCCGATACCGACCGTGTGCAGCCGTTGGGCGCCGGCCTCCTTCGCGGCGCGCTCCACGAGCGCCACCGCCTGTTCGACCGCGGGTCCCGTTCCGGTGTCGCCGCCGATCGGCACCGACGCCTCGGCCAGCACCCCGCCGAGCAGATCCGACACGAGGACGGCGACGCCTTGGGTACGCACGTCGAGCGCCGCGAGATGGGCCCGGTCGGCGACGATCCCGTACAACCGCGCGTTCGGACCGCGCCGCTGCTCGCCCGACTCCCCGACCACCGCGACCAGTCCGGCGTCGGTGAGCCGTTCCACCAGGTCGGCGACGGTGGGCCGGGACAGTCCGGTGAGCTGCTTCAACTGCCCGGCCGTCAAAGGGCCTTCCTGCTGCAGCAGCCGCAGGGCGAGGCGGTCGTTGATGACCCGGGCGGTGCTCGGGGATGCGGGCATGCCGGGATCCTCCCAGATCGGCGGGGCCGCTCACCGGACGGCACGTCGGTCCCCCGGTCGCTCCCTATCTATCAGGCAGGGTTCCTGATAGTTTACGCGGGCAGTCGGCGCGGACACAGCCGGGAGGGGCCGAGGATGGACGGGGTGGCCGAGGGGGGCCGACGGCAACGCGAGGTGAGGCGCGCCCGTTACGCCGTGGCCGCGGTGTTCGCGGTGCACGGCGCCGTCACCGGTTCATTCGCCACCCGTGTGCCGTGGATCCAGGACCACGCGCAGGTCGGTCCGGGGCAGCTGGGCTTCGCCCTCGCCTTCCCGGCACTCGGCGCGTCCGTCGCCATGCCGCTCGCGGGCCGGATCAGCCACCGCTTCGGCACCCGCACGGCACTGCGCGGACTGATCTCGCTGTGGACGCTGTGCCTGATCCTGCCGTCCCTCGCCCCGAGCCTGCCGACGCTGTGTCTGGCCCTGTTCGTGTACGGCGCCTCGTCCGGCATGGCGGACGTGGCGATGAACGCGCTGGGCGTGGAGGTCGAGAACCGTCTCGGCAGGTCGATCATGTCGGGTCTGCACGGCCTGTGGAGCGCGGGCGCCCTGGTCGGTTCGGCGGCCGGAACGCTCGCCGCGCACCTGGGCTCGGATGCCCGCCTGCACCATGCGCTGGCGTCCGCGGTGCTGACCGTGCTCGGCCTCGTCGCCTGCACCTGGGTGCTCGATCTGCAGCCCGCCGAGGGCGAGGAACCACCGCCCCGGTTCGCCCTGCCGCCCCGGTCGGCGCTGCTCATCGGCGCGGTCGGCTTCTGCGCGGTGTTCGCGGAGGGGGCGAGCCTGGACTGGTCGGCGGTGTACCTGCGCGACCGGTTGGGCAGTTCGGCGGGTCTGGCCGCCGCGTGCACCACGGGATTCACGCTCACCATGGCGGTCGCGCGGATCGCGGGCGACCGGGTGGTGGACCGGTACGGCGCAGTGCGAACCGTCCGGGTCGGCGGTGTGCTCGCCGCGCTCGGCGGGCTGCTCGTCGTCGTCGCGGGCCACCCCGCGCCGGCGATGGGCGGGTTCGCGCTCATGGGCCTGGGCATCGCGGTCGTCGTGCCGCTGTGCTTCGCTGCGGCCGGCCGCAGCGGTCCCAACCCGAGCCAGGCCATAGCGGGCGTCGCGACCATCACCTACACCTCCGGGCTCGTCGCCCCGAGCGCGATCGGCACGCTGGCCCAGGCGACGAGCCTGGTGGTGTCGTTCGGCCTGGTCACAGTGCTGGCGTGCGGGCTGGCCGGGTTCGCCGGTGTCCTGCGCGCGGGCGACCGCGACCGCCCGAGGGTCAGTCGGCCGGGCGCAGCAGTTCCCGGCCCACGGCCCTGAACCGCTCGCTCCACGACGTCGGGCGCAGCGTGGCCGCGTCGAGCCGGACGAGAACCCGGGTGCCGTGCGCGTACGTCGTGGCCCCGTCGGCCGAGCAGAACCGGAACCCGTACGTCAGTCCGGTGTTCCCGAGCCGCTCCAGCCACAGGTGCACGGCGTAGGCGCCCGGCTTGTTCACCGGGGCCTGGTAGGTGATCCGCAGCTCCTTGACGGCGTTGCAGAAGTCGCCCGCCGCCTCCCAGTCGCCGTCGAAGCCGAAGCCGCGCTCGTGCCACAGGGTGGTCCAGGCGCGCTCGACCATGACCGGGTAGCGGGCGTTGTGGAGCAGGCCCAGAGCGTCCAGGTCGTCGAAGTGGACGGCAACAGCGATCAGCCGGCCGTGGGACAGAGCGGGCACGGCCTGGGCTTCGGCGGTCACGGGCGGGGCTCCTCGGAGTGGCCTGGTGAGGCGCTCGCGACACCGCGGCGCTGGACCCGGCAATGGTAAGCGGTCGCTCAGAAGGCTTTGCCCATGGGCCGGCCCGCGATCCCGGCTGCCATACGCTGCGGGCGCCGGGACCCGCGCACCGCGGGACGCAGGAGCCGCTGCTCGACTCGGTGGACCGCGATCCAGCCGAGGACCTGGGAGTCGACGGGCCGGTCGAGCCGGGCGTCGGCGGCCACAGTCGTCGGACTTCCGGTGGGCGGGGAGGCCGTCCGGCCCGGCGCGGCGGACGACGGCCTCGGGGGGCTCGGTGCCGGGCCGGGGACGGAGGGCGTGCTCGGCGCCGACGGCGGGGGCAGCGGCTGCACGGGCGTCGAGCGGGCGACGGCCGGACGGGCCCGGTCGACTCCGCCGCTGCCCTCGGACCCGTCGAACGCCGACATCGTCGCCACCGCGGTGCCCACCGCCACGACCACCGAAGCCACCGCGACCATGGCCGCGCGCCGGGCGGCACGCCTGCGTGCGGCCCGGCGGCGCGCCGGGCCGGACGCGTAAGCCCGACACGGACCGCTCACCCCCTTGTCCCCCGTACGGCCCACCGGTGGGGTCCCCCGTTCCGGGGAAGCCCGCGGGCCGGTCGCACTGCGGGCAGCCTGCGCCTGGAACCCTGCCTCCATGGTGCTGTTGGAGCAGTTCACGACCGACGTGGACACGGTCGTCTCACGTATGCGCGCGCTCCGCGCGACCTGGCCGGAGCAGGACGGGGTCGCGGTGTTCAACCGCGTCTACCTGACCGTCACGGAGGAGGTCGACCGCCGGCTCGACACCGGGTGCTTCGCGGACGCCCAGGCGGCGATCACCCTGGACGTGCGGTTCGCCGAGCGGTATCTGCGTGTGGCGGAAGGGGGGCCCGTGCCCGCCTGCTGGCGGCCACTGTTCCAGTTCCGGCGCCACCCGGGCGTACGTCCGCTGCAGTTCGCGCTCGCGGGCATCAACGCGCACATCGGGCACGATCTCGCGCTCGCCGTCGTGGACGCCTGCCGTACGCTCGGCTGCGAACCGGCCGATCTCGAGGACGAGTTCGACCGCGTAGGCGACATCCTCGTCTCGCTGGAGGAGCGGATCCGCGACGATCTGATGCCCGGTCCCGATCTGCTCGAGGTCGCCGATCCGCTCACACATCTGTTCGGCGCGTGGAGCCTGGAGCGGGCCCGTGAGGCCGCCTGGTCGGCGGCCCGTGCACTGTGGGCGCTACGGGAACTTCCGGATCTGGCCGAGGAGTTCGGGCGCCGCCTGGACGCGGCGGTGGGATTCGCGAGCCGGATGCTGCTCACACCGCTGCCGCACTGATCGGGCCATCCGTGCCTGTCGCGGCCGGAACTGCCGTGTGATCACGGTACGTTGAGCCCGAGGCACATCCATTGCGAAGGAGCAACAGGTATGGTGACCCGGCTCGGACTCAGCCTCCCCCAGAACAAGCAGTACGACATCGGGCGCGACGTGCCGGACGTGGCACGCGCGGCCGAGGAGATGGGCTACGAGAGCCTGTGGGTGTACGAGCGGGCCCTGTTCCCCGAATCCGCCTCGCAGGGCCTGTACGGCATCGAGGGACTGCCCTGGCCGGACAGCTACCGCGGGGTGGCCGAACCGCTCGTGACGCTCACGCTCGCCGCCGCCGCCACCCACCGCGCCCGGCTCGGTACGAGCGTGTTGGTGGCACCCCTGCACGTGCCCTTCCAGCTCGCCAAGGCCTTCGCCTCGCTGGACGCGGCCGCCGGCGGCCGGGTCGTGGCGGGCCTGGGCACGGGCTGGTCCCTCGACGAGTACGCCGCGGCCGGCATCCGCCCCTTCGAGGAGCGCGGCCGGGTCATGGACGAGGTGATCGACGTGTGCCGCGCGGTCTGGGGCCCCGACCCGGTCAGCTACGAGGGCACGATCACGAGGATCGACTCAGCGGTGGTCGCGCCCAAGCCCGCCAGGCCGATCCCCATCCTGCTGGCGGCGAGCAACAGGACCGCCCAGCGGCGGCTCGTCGACAAGGCCGACGGCTGGATCCCGGTGGGCCTGGGCGCCGAGGCGCTCGCCGCGCAGTGGCGCGAGGTGCAGGAGCTGGCCGCCGAGCGGGGGCGTACCCAGCCTCTCCAGACCGTGCTGCGCACCAACGCCGCGTACTCGGCCAAGGCGTACGACGGCCCGGACCGCGGCCCCTTCCAGGGCAACGTCGATCAGATCGTGGACGACCTCGCGGCCCATGCCGAGGTCGGTCTCGACGAGATCTTCATCGATCTGCAGGGCACGGCACGGGACGCCGAAGAGCTGAAGGACGTTGCCGCCGAGCTGTACACGGCGGCGCGGGCGGCCGGGATCTGACCGGTCGGCCTCCGACCGGCCGCCCGGACACCGGCCCCGCTCAGTCCTCCGGCAGTTCGACCGGGGCGATCTCGTCGTAGACGTCACCGGGGCCGGGGTTGGCCGGGTCGGTCGCACCACCGAGGTGGTGCATGACGCCCCACACGGCGTTCAGCGCGGTCTGCACGGCGCCCTCGGCCCAGCCGGCGGTCCAGGAGATGTCGTCGCCGGCAAGGAAGATGCCCCGCTTGTCGGCGGGCAGCCGGTCCTGCATGAAGTGCGTGAACAGGCGGCGCTGATAGCGGTAGTGACCGGGCAGGTTCGCCTTGAACGCGCCCATGAAGTAGGGCTCGTTCTCCCAGGAGACCGTCACCGGGTTGCCGATGATGTGCTTCCTGATGTCGACGTCCGGGTAGATCTCGCCGAGCGACTTCAGCATGACCTCCATCCGCTCGTTCGCGGACAGCGGCAGCCACTTCAGGCTGTCGTCGCACCAGGTGTACGACAGGCAGATGACGGCGGGCTTGTCCGGACCGTCGTCGAGCAGGTAGGTGCCGCGGGTCATGCGGTCGGTGAGCGTCATCGACATGACGTCACGCCCCGTCTTCTCGTCCTTGTCCAGCCAGAACGGCCGGTCGACCGGGACGAACAGCTTGGAGCTCTCCATGTAGTGGGTCCGCTCCATCGCCGTCCAGTGGTCGATCGGGAAGAGCGAGTCGTCACAGGCGATCTTGGACAACAGCATCCAGGACTGGGCGGTGAAGATGGCCGCCTGGTACGTACGGATGTCGCCGTGCGCGTCGGTGACGGTGATCCGGTTGCCCGCGGTGCGGTGCAGCCGGGTCACGGCCGGACGGGGCTCGCCGTTCTCGTGCAGGGACTTCAGCGAGGTGCCGTGGGCCCAGTGCACGATCTTCTCCGGCTCACGCTCCCACAGGCGCAGCGGCAGCTGCTGGGAGCCGCCGACGATGCCGCGGTGGTGGTCGTCGGCCTCGGTGTAGACGACCCGCAGGATCTCCAGGATGGAGTTCGGGAAGTCGGTGTCCCAGCCGCCGGTGCCGAAGCCGACCTGGCCGAAGATCTCGCGGTGCCGGAAGGACTTGAAGGCCTGCGAGTCACAGAGGAAGCCGTAGAACGTCTGGTTGTCGAGCTTCTCGACGAGCTTCGCCCAGATCTCGCGGATGCGCGGGACGTCCCGCTCGCGCATGGCGCGGTTCATGTCGGAGAAGTCGGCGCCCTCCTCCAGGCAGGCGTTCCAGGCGTTCGCCACGTCGCGGTAGACCTGCGGGAGGTCGTCCAGCGTCTCGGCGTAGTGGGCCTCGCCCTTCAGGTCGACCACGGTCGACGGGGTCGCCTCGGCCAGCGGGTTGGGGAACGGCCTGGTCTCAAGGCCCACCAGGTCGATGTAGTGCTGCAGCGCCGTGGAGGACGGCGGGAAGCGCATGGCGCCCATTTCGGCAGTCAGGGCGGGGTCGCAGCCCTCGAAGCCGACCGTGCGCAGCCGGCCGCCGATCTGGTCGGCCTCGTAGACGACGGGCTTGAGGCCCATCTTCATCAGCTCGTACGCGGCCACGATGCCGGACAGGCCGCCGCCGATGACCGCGACCTCGGTGCCGTGCTCGGTCGCGGGTATCTGGCCCAGACCGGCCGGGTGGGCGACGAAGTCGTCGTACGCGTACGGGAAGTCCGGGCCGAACATGGTGATCGGCGGCTGCTGCTCGTCTGCGTGCTCGACGGCGTTGGGCACCATGGACGTCATGGGGTAGGGACTCCTTGCGCGGGAAGAACTCTGGGAAGAGGGCTGCGGGGGTCAGGCGAGGGACCCGTAGAGACCGGGGCGGCGGTCCTTGAGGTACGGGTTCGCCTCGCGGGAGGCGGCGAGGTGGGCGGGATCCACGTCGGCGAGGACGAGCTGCTCGCAGCGGCCGGCCCGGGCACGGGCGATCCCGTCGGGCCCGGCGAGCGTGGAGAGCCCGACGAACTCGAACTCCCCTTCATGTCCGACGCGGTTGACGTACGCGACGTACATCTGGTTCTCGAAGGCCCGTACCGGGACAAGGGACTCGGCGACGAACTGGAACGGATGCATCTGGGCCGTCGGCACCACGAGGAGGTCGGTTCCGGCCAGGGCGTGGGCGCGGACGTTCTCCGGGAACTCGACGTCGTAGCAGATCATCAGGCCCACGGTCAGCCCGTTGACCTCGGCCTGCACGACAGGCTTCTCGCCCGGCGTGAAGTGATCGCGCTCGAAGCAGCCGAAGAGGTGGGTCTTGCGGTAGTTCGCGAGGCGGGTGCCGTCGGAGGAGATCAGCTGCGCGGAGTTGAAGACGGTCTCGCCGTCCCGCTCGGGGTAGCCGTAGGCGACCGCGAGGCCGTGGCGCGAGGCGATCTCGGCGACCGTGTCCGCCGAGTCGCCGTCGGCCGGCTCGGCGAGCCGGCCGATGCCGTCGCCGATCGCGTACCCGGTGAGGAACATCTCCGGCGCCACCAGCAGCCCGGTGCCCACGGCGGCGGCACGGCCTGCGGCCTCGTCGAGCACCTTGAGGTTCTCGGCGACCGAGCCGGGGCGTCCGGAGCTCTGGAGCAGGGCGGTGCGCATGCGTGTTCTCCACTGGGGCGGGAGGGGGACGGGGACAGAAAGACGGTACGGTCGGCGCCCTCGGCCGGACAAGGAGGAGTCGTTGCGCGCCGGTGAGCGGATCGTTGCGTGCACTCCGTGCCGGGCGGCGATTCGTTGCGCGCCCTCCGCCTGTGACCTGCGTCTCAGAGCGGACAGGGCCGCCGTCTCACAGCTCGCGCAGGCGCTCCACGATCTCCTTCAGCAGGTCCGGGTCGGCCGTCGGCGCGCCCCGGGGCACACGCCGCGGTGCGTCGATGCGCACCAGCCCGTCCTCGGCCAGGTCACCGAGCAGGACGCGCACGACGGTCAGCGGCAGATCGGAGTCCGCGGCGAGCTCGACGACGGGCCGCGGTCCTCGGCGCACCAGGTCCAGCAGGGCCGCGCGGGCGTGGTCGACACCCGGTGTCCCGTCGTCCGTCTCCACGGCGGTGACCCGCGACATCAGGTCGATGCTGTGCCGGTCCGAGGGGCGCGTCCGCCCCCGGGTCACGGTGTAGGGGCGCACCATCGACCCGGTCTCGTCCTCGTACCAGTGGTCGTCGGCCACGGCCGGTCAGGAGCCGGCGGGGTCCGCCGCCGAGCGCACGGCGGCGTCCAGGTGGCGGCCCACCCGGCGGACGAGCAGTTCCATCTCGTGGGCAAGCTGCCCGACGTCGGTCTGCACCTCGCTGAGGACGGCCAGCCGGGTGCCGTCGCCGGCCGGGGTGATGAAGAGGTAGGCGTCGTCGAGCATGACCATCGTCTGCCGTACCTTTCCGGCACCGAACCGCTCCCCTGCGGACAGGGCGAGGCTGTGGAAGCCGGAGCAGACGGCGGCCAGGTGCTCGATGTCCCGTCTGCGCATGCCCTCCGAACGGCTCAGGGGAAGGCCGTCCGCGGTGAGGAGCACGGCCTGGCGGACATGGTCGGTCCTGGCGACGAGGTCGTCCAGCAGCCAGCCGAGGTCCGTGCCCGGCGGCTCGACGGCCTCGGCGGAGTACTCGGGGTCCTGGTCACGGCGCATCGTCGGCCACCGTTCCTTCCTCGGTGTCGTTTCGTTCCGTCGGGCCCGTACCCGTGGGGATGCCCCTGCGGCCCCGGTCGATGCCGCGCTGGAAGGCACCGAAGACGGCCCTCATCTCGTCGGCGCTCACCTCGCGCCCCGCGGCGCCGTCGTCGGCCGGGCTCTCGTCGCGCAGCCCGGGGGCGAGGGAGGTCTGACGGACGCGGGTGGGGAGGGCGCGGGCAGGGCCGCTGTCCGGTCCGTCCGTCCCGAGGCCCATACGCGGGCCGTCCGCCGTACGGCCCGTAGCCGGGCTGTCCGCGCTGCGGCTTGTGTCCCGGCCGTCCGCCGTACGGGCCTCCACCTCGCTGTCGGCCGTCCGCGTTTCCTCCCCGCTGTCGGCCGTGGGGCCGACCGCCCGCAGTCCCTGCTCGCGCGAGCGCTGCGGCGCCCGTTCCCGGGCGAGCACGGCTGTTGTTCCCCGCCGGGCGGGCAGCGCGCGCACCGGCGCGTCCGCCGGGTGGACGGGCATCGGGGGCTCCACGTCCGCCAGCACCGCCTCCGGCAGCAGCACCACCGCCGTCGTACCGCCGTACGGCGACCGGCACAGCGTGACCTCGATGCCGTGCCGGGCGGCGAGCCGGCCCACGACGTACAGCCCCAGCCGGTCGTGCCGGGTCGGGTCGAAGTCGTCCGGGCGGGTGAGGGTCCGACGGGCCTCGTCGCTCTGCTCGGGGCCGAGGCCCAGGCCGCGGTCGTCGATCTCCAGGACGAAACCGCCGCGTGCCCGGCCGGTGCGTAGGGTGACCCGGGTGTTCGGTGGCGAGAACACGGTGGCGTTCTCGAGGAGTTCGGCGATCAGGTGCACGACGTCGGCGACGGCGTCCGCCGCGACTCCGACGGCCGGCATCGGCGGGACCACGACGCGCGCGTAGTCCTCGATCTCGCTGACCGCGGAGGACACCACGTCGGCGACCGGCACGGGCCGCCGCCATTTGCGGCCGGGCGCCGCGCCGGAAAGGATGATCAGGCTCTCCGCGTGGCGCCGCATACGGGTGGTCAGATGGTCGATCCGGAAGAGCTCTTCCAGGACGTCCGGGTCGTCGGTGCGTCGTTCCAGCGTGTCGACGAGCTTCAACTGCCGGTGAACCAGCGCCTGATTGCGCCGCGCGATGTTGAGGAGGACCGCGAACAGCCCCCGGCGCAGGGTGGCCTGCTTGACGGCGGCCTCGACGGCCGCGAGACGCGCGGCGTTGAAGGCCCGGCCGACCTGGCCGATCTCGTCGGGCTTCAACTCCTCGTCGGCCAGGGGCGGCGCCTCGGCCACGGCGTCCACCTCCTCGCCCTCGCTCAACCGCTCCATGACGTGTGGCAGTTGCCGGGTGGTCAGCAGGTCGGCGGTGTCCCGCAGGGTCTCCAGACGGCGTGAGATACGCCGCGCGCCGCGCACCGCGAACCACAGTGACAGGCCCATGGCGGCGAGGCCGACGACCCCGACGACGGCGGCCTTGAAGAACTCCCGGTAGGCGAACGCCCGCCCGCGCGCGGCGGAGTTCTTGGCCGACTGCGTGCACAGCAGCATGTACTGCTTGACCGCCCGGTCGGTGGTGGTGCGCCACGAGTCGGCCGCCACGGCCTGACCCGCGCGGCCGGCCCCCGCCCGCAGCAGGGCGTCCTCCCCCCGGGTCAGCGCCTGGTGCACCGCGCCGCGCTGAAAATCCTCGAAGAGCGCCCTCGAGTCGGACGGCAGGTCGGGGACGTACGTCCGCTCGAAGACGCGCCGGTCCTCGATGGTCGCCGTCAACGTGTCGTACTGCCCGTCGGTCAGGCGGCCCGCGGCCCGCGCCCCCGCCACGAGCGCGTCCTCGCGCGAGACGAACTCCCGCACCCGCACCAACTCGACGACGACCTGCGCCTCGCGCGCGAGCTGCCCCGCTTGCAGGGCGGTGAGCGAGGACTGCACGCCGAAGCCCGGTTCGACGAGGGTGCTGTACTCGGCCACCGCGCCGTCCCAGGAGATGCGGCCCCCCAGCACGCGTTCCCGAAGCCCCTCCAGCTTGCCGAAGGCGCCGAGCGTGCCGTCGAGCACCTGGCGCTGCCGTGCGGACAGCCGGCTGCGGTCCCCGTTCTGGATCGCGTCGCGCATCGCGTTCACGGCCTGGTCGGTGCGGCGCTGCTGCTCCAGCAGGTCGACCGCCGCGCCGTTGCGGTGACCGCCGCCCAGGTACGCGGCCGCGAGCCGCCGCTCGATCTGGATCTGCCCGATCGCCGTGTCGACGGGTGTGCCGAAGTCCACGTACACGCCCTGGAGTCTGACGAGCGCGCGGAGTTCGCCGGTGACCGACACCATGGCGAAGCTCCACAGCGTCATCAGGGCGAGAGCCGGAGCGAGCGCGAGCGCCACGATCCGGGCTCGTACCGTGGTGGGACGGCCGAAGGGCCAGCGCATGGTCTCCCCAGGGCGACAGGACGTGCGATATAAGCCGGGCGGGTCGGGTTACCCGCAGTTACCCGCCGGTAGCGAGTGCGGCACAACCTACGGGATGACCTCCCGGACCGCAATGGTTGCCTTGGGTAACACCGCGTCAGGACGTCCGCGGCACGCCGAAAGTGGTGACCACCGCCGCGTGGTCCGACGGCCAGTCGTTCCCCGCGACATCGGGCCAGGGGCGCGGGGTGCCCACGACGTACGTCCGGGAGTCCAGGACCGTGAGACCGCGGTGCAGCACGTAGTCGATCCGGTCCTGCGGTTCGGGGCGTCCGCTGCCGTCCTCGTGCACGGGATGGATCGGCGACCAGGTGGTGCCCGGGTCGGCGAGCGCATCCGGGTGCGCCTGACGGTAGGAGTCGCGCAGGCCCGCCCGCTCGGCGGCCTTCGTCACCGGCCACTCCACGTCCGGCCAGTCCAGGTGCGAGGGGCAGTTGAAGTCGCCCACGAGGACGACCGGGACGCCGTCGGCGCAGGACTCGCCGATCCGCCGCAGGGTGTCCCGCATCTGTGTGAGCCGCACCTCCTCGTGTGCGATCAGCTCGGCCGGCGGGAGCCCGTCGAAAGCGGACTCGTAGGGCCCGTACGGCGTGTAGTGGAGATGGGCGGTCCAGACGTCCACCTCCAGCCCCCGGTCCATCCGGATGCGTACGCCCGCCGCCCCGTAGAAGCCCACGGTGGGGTCCCCGAAGCGAGCCGTGATCGGATACCGGCTGATGACACCGAGGTTCTCCCCGGCGCGGTGGTGGTACCAGCCGAGCGCCTCGGCCAGTTCCTGGGCCGCGGTGCCGCCCGTCTCCTGCAGCCCCACGACGTCCGCCCCGCTCTCCAGAACGGCCTTGAGCTGCTTGGCCCGGTGGTCGTCGACCTCGCTTCCGCCGAGCCAGAGGTTCCAGCTCATGACGCGCAGTTCACGGGTGACCAGGGCGCCGAGCTCCTGCGGGGTGACACCGGTGAGGCTTTCCCGCACGGTCCGGCCGGGCGCCGCGTCGATGGGTGCCAGCGACGGCACCGCGAGCACCGCGCAGCCCGCCGCCTCGGCGGAGGTGACACCGGTCTCGGTGTCCTCGACGGCCACGCAGTCCACGGGGTCGACGCCCAGTGCGCGGCAGGCGGCGAGGTACGGGTCGGGCGCGGGCTTGGTGCGCTCGGTGTCGTCGGCGGTCACGGACACGGCGAAGCGCTCGGCGCCGAGGGCCTCGAGCACGGTGTCGGCGACGGCGCGAGGGGAGGCGGTCACCAGGGCGGTGGGGACGGCGTCACGGGCGAGGGCGTCGAGCAGTTCCAGGGCTCCGGGGCGCGGCACGATTCCGGTGCGGACGCGGCCGGTGAACTCCCGGTGCAGCGCGGCGGCGAGGTCCGCGACGGGCGCGCCCGTGGCCGCGCCCAGCCACGCCGCGGTGTGCTCGACCGGCCGGCCGAGCACCTCCGGCTGGTCCGCCTCGGTCAGGGGCCTTCCTGCGACGTGCTCCACCGCCTCCCACCACAGCCGCTCGGTGTCGACGAGCGTGCCGTCCATGTCGAACAGAACGGCCTGGAGCGGGAGTCGGGGGTGGGGGGTCACGTTTCTCTCTTTCACGAGTGGTTCGTACGTTCTGCCACCAGGACCGGACGGTCGGGCAGTGACACGCCGACGGAGGTCCCGGCGCCGAGGCCGGCGGCCTCGTGGGCGGGGACGTCGGCCTTCAGCTCGGTGCCGTCGGCGAGCCGGACGGTGACGCGGACGGCCGCGCCGAGGAAGGCCGTGGCCACGACCCGCGCGTCGCTCTTCTCGTCCGGCTGCACCCGGACCGCCTCGGGCCGCACGAGCACGTCGACCTCCGTCGCGGCGGGCGCCTCCCCGTCGACCGGCAGCGACCGGCCGAGCACGTCGACCGTGTCGCCCTTGCGCACACCGGGGATCCGGCTCATCGTGCCGACGAACTCGGCGACGAAGGCGGTCGCCGGACGGCCGTACAACTCGTCCGGGGCGGCGCACTGTTCGAGCTTCCCGGCACGCATCACCGCGACCCGGTCCGCCATGGACAGCGCCTCCTCCTGGTCGTGCGTGACGAACAGGGTGGTGATGCCGAGTTCCTGCTGCAGGCGGCGGATCTCCTCGCGCAGGGTGAGCCGCACCTTCGCGTCGAGCGCGGACAGCGGCTCGTCGAGCAGCAGGACGCGCGGGCGCAGGGCGAGCGCGCGGGCCAGTGCGACACGCTGCTGCTGCCCTCCGGAGAGCTGGTGCGGGAAGCGCTCGCCCTTGTCGCCGAGGCCCACCAGTTCGAGCAGCTCGGCGGCCCGGGCCCGGCGCTCGGACGTGCGCACCTTGCGCATCCGCAGCCCGAACGCCACGTTGTCGAGGACGCTGAGGTGCGGGAAGAGGCTGTAGGACTGGAAGACCATCCCGGCGTCGCGGCGGTGGGCCGGGACACGGGTGACGTCCCTGCCGTCGACGAGCACCTCACCGGAGTCGGGGTGCTCGAAACCGGCGAGCATGCGCAGGGCGGTGGTCTTGCCGCAGCCGGACGGACCGAGCAGGGCGAGGAGTTCGCCGGGCCGCACCGTCAGGTCGAGCCCGTCGAGGGCGACGGTCGGTCCGAATTCCCGGCGCAGGCCCTGGAATTCGACGGTGGCGGCCTTTTCGCGGGTCGCGGCCATGTCGAGCGTCATGTGATTCATCCCTTGGCGGCGGTACGGGAACGTCCGCCGAAGACGGCGAGCGAAAGGAGCAGGGCCCAGGTGACGAGCAGGCTGAGTACGGAGACGGCGACGGACAGCTGGGCCTGCGAGCCGCCGACGCTGTAGATCCACACGGCGAAGGGCGTGAAGCCGAGCAGCTGGGCGACGGTGAACTCACCGAGGACCAGCGCCAGGGTGAGGAAGGAGGCGTTCAGCAGCGCGCCGCGCAGATTGGGCAGCACCGCCTGCATCAGGGCCCGCGGCAGGCTCGCCCCGCAGCTGCGCGCGGCCTCCACGAGGGTGCGTACGTCGATGGCGCGCAGTCCCGCGTCCAGCGCCCGGTACACGAACGGCAGGGACATCACCGCGTAGGCGAGCACGAGTACGAACGGGAAGCTCGGGTTCTGGATCGCCATGATCGTCTGGAAGAACGGGGTGCGCGACAGGTACTCGGGCCCCCACTTCAGGACCGTGCTGATCCCCGCGACGAACGCGATCGGGGGTACGACCAGCGGCAGCGAGCAGATCACCTCGACGACGGGCCGCAGCCGGGGCGCGCCGAGCCGCAGCGCGACCGTGGCGGGCACCATCAGCAGCAGGACCACCGCGATGGTGGCGACGGCCAGCTCCAGCGAGAGCAGCAGGCTGGAGCCGAAGCCGGGGGCGGTGACGATCTGGCGGTAGGCGTCGAAGGTGATCCCCTGGCCGGGCACGTCGATGGTGAAGACCACGGACGCGGCGAGCGGGACCAGGAAGTACAGTCCGGCGCAGGCCAGGACGGCCCAGCGCCACAGGTTCAGGCGAGCCATCGCGCACTCCGTCGTTGCAGGGGCAGGTAGACGGCCATGACCAGGGCGGCGACGAGGACCATGTCGAGGCTGAGGGCGAGTGCCACGTTCTCCTGGCCGACCAGGACGTTGCCGGAGATGGCGTCGGCGATCTGCAGGGTGACCAGCGGGACCGCGCTGCCGACCATGGCTGCGGCGGTGGCGTAGGCGGCGAAGGCACTGCCGAAGAGCAGCACGAATCCGCCGAGCAGGGAGGGCAGCAGCACGGGCAGGGCCACATGGCGCCAGTACTGGAAGCCGGTGGCACCGTTGTTCTGCGCGGCCTCGCGCCACTGGGAACGCAGGCCCTCCAGGGCCGGGGTGATGGTGAGGACCATCAGCGGGATCAGGAAGTACAGATAGACGATGACCAGACCCCAGAAGCTGTAGAGACTCCAGCCCTTGTCGGTCAGGCCCAGGTGGCGGGTCAGGACGCCGGAGTTGCCCAGGGTGGCGACGAAGGCGAACGCGAGGGGGACGCCGCCGAAGTTGGCGAGGACACCGGAGGCGGTCAGCACGGCCTCGCGCAGGGCCCGGGCGCGGGAGGTCACCACGGCCTGGGCGAGCAGCAGTCCGAGCACGGTGCCGAGGGCGGCGGAGAGCGCGGACAGCTTGATGCTGCCGATCAGGGCCGTGAAGTAGGCGCCGTGCAAAGAGGCGGTCAGGTTTGCCGTGCTGTACGAGGTGGCGCCCGACGTCGGGTCCTTGACGGTGAAGGCGCCGTTGAGCATGGCGAGGGCGGGGATCCCGAAGGCGATCGCCGTCACGACGAGCAGCGGGACGACGGCGAGCCAGCCGGGGGTGCGGCGCCGCCGCTGCTGCGGTGCAGCGGCGGGCGCCACCTCGGCCTCGGTGAGGACGACGGTCATCCGGAGACGGCCTTCCCCCAGCCCTGCGCGATGACCGTCTTGGCCTTGCTCTGCTGGGCCTCGGTCGGGAAGGCGGGCGTGCCGCTGACCTTGGGCAGCTTGGCCGCGGCGGCCGAGTCGAGCGTGCCGGCCTTCTCCATCGCGGTCATCAGCGCGGGGCGCGCGTACCCCTTGAGCCACAGGTTCTGGCCCTCGGCGCTGTAGAGGTACTCCTGCCACAGCCGGGCGGCCGCCGGGTGCGGGGCGTCCTTGTTGATGGCCTGGGAGTAGTACTGGGCGTACGTCCCGTCGGTCGGGACGGCGACCTTCCAGTCCACGCCCTTGGACTTGAACTCGTCGGCGTACCCGGCGTTGAGGTAGTCCCAGTCGATGCTGATCGGCGTCTCGCCCTTTTCGACCGTGGCGGGCGTCGACTCGACCGGCGTGTAGTTGCCGCTCTTCTTCAGCTTGGCGAAGAAGTCGAGGCCCGGCTGAATGTTGTCGAAGGATCCGCCGTTCGCGAGGGCCGCCGCGTAGACACCGCCGAAGGCCGAACCCGACTTGGTGGGGTTGCCGTTGAGGGCGACCTGGCCCTTGTACTGCGGCTTGAGCAGGTCCGCGAAGGTGGTCGGGCACGTCTTCACGCGCTTGGCGTCGCAGCCGATGGAGACGTAGCCGCCGTAGTCGTTGTACCAGCGCGCCTGCGGGTCCTTCTGGGTGGTGGGGATGTCGGCGTACCCGGTCACCTTGTACGGCGCGAGCAGCCCCTGCTGGGCGGCGCTCAGCGCGAAGGAGCTGCCGAGGTCGAGGACGTCGGGGGTGCGGTCCTGGCCCTTGCGGGAGGTGACGGCGTTGATCTCGTCCTGGCTGGAGCCGTCCGGGTTCTCGACGTCGACCTTGATGCCGTACTTCTTCTGGAAGCCGTCGATCAGGGCGCCGTAGTTGGCCCAGTCGCGGGGCAGGGCGATCGCGTGCAGCGTGCCCTCCTTCTTGGCCGCCTTCACGAGGGCGTCGAGGCCGCCGAAGTCCGCGGCCGAGGCGGCGGAGGCCGCGCTCTTGCCGTCGGCGGTGGTGGCGGCGTTGTCGGGGGCGGCACCGCAGGCGCTGAGGGCGAGTGCGGCGACGACGGCGAGGGCGCCGCCGAGGGCGGCTGTTCTCGGCAGGGACACGGTCACGGGTCTCTCCAGGAGTGCGCGCGAGGGTTGGGAGCGAAGGAGAACTTGTCTGAACAAGTTGGCCTCAGTCAGCCTGCCAATGGTGTCCAACTCGTAAACACCTGCGAAACCCTGGCCCGCGATTCTTTGCACAATTGGGAGCCTCACCGATCACTTCGGCTTTCGATTAGGCTGGTCACGCTGTGCACAGAAGCCGACTCAGAGGGGAAGCATGGCGGCGCGACATGAGGAGATCGCGGACGAACTGCGGCGGGCGATCGACCGCGAGGAGTACACGGTGGGCAGTCTGCTCCCGGCGGAGACGGACCTCGCGGCCCGGTACGGTGTCTCGCGCGGCACGGTCCGCCAGGCCGTGGCGGCCCTGACCGCCGAGGGGCTCATCGGCTCCCGGCAGGGCGCCCGCCGGGTGGTCCTCGCGAGCCGCCGCAGCCAGAGCTTCGCCGAGCTGCGCAGCTTCGCGCAGTGGGCGCGCGCGATGGGGCGCGAGGCGACCGGTCGGGTGGTGGAGCAGGAGTACCGGCCGGCGACGAAGGAGGACGCCCTGCGCCTCCATCTGCGGGAGCGGACACCCGTGTTGCATGTGCTGCGGGTGCGCGGGCTGGACGGCGAGCCCGTGCTGCTCGAGCGGACCGTGTACGCGGACTGGATCTCCCCGGCGGTCGAGTCCATCGAGCCCGACTGCCCCTCCGTCACCCAGCGGCTCCTCGACGACACGGGCCTGGTCTTCGCGTACGGCGAGCACGTCATCGACGCGGTCGCGGCGGGCGCCCAGGACGCCGAGCTGCTCGGCATCCGGCGCACCAGCCCGCTGCTGCGCGTCCGCCGCGTGACGACCACACGCGAAGGGCGCCCGGTGGAGTGGTCGGACGACCGCTACCGCTCGGATGCCGTGAGCTTCAGCGTCCACAACTCGATCGGGAACAACGCGCTGGCACGCAAGACGGCGGACTGACCGGGCGCGGGGCGGGTCCTCAGGCGCCGGCCCCGCAGTCTCCTGGCCAACGACCCGCTCAGCCGCGGGCGTTCACGAACAGGCTCTGCACGCTGCGGCCGATCGGGCCCTGCGCGTCGTGGAGCGCGGCTTCCGCCATCCCCAGCCCGTCGGCGTCGATGCTGGTCCGAGCGTCGACGCAGACCCATTCACCCGCCGGATGACGGTGCAGGTGCACGGTCAGGTCGGGGTTGATGAACACGTGCGACGCGAAGTCCAGCACATTGCTCAGCCCGTTGCCGGAGTCCGCCGCCACCAGGACGCGGTCGAGCGGCATGATCTTCTCCCCCGTGACCAGGGGGACCTTCATCCGCAGCCAGCAGGTCGCCGGCCCCCGTGCGAGGAAGGAGCCCGCCGCGAACCGGGCCTCCATGGCCGTGTGGTAGCCCGCGTCCCAGGGCACCGGGAAGAACGGCTCGGGACGGGACCGCTCGGGGACCGGGACGGCGAGAGCGCCCTTCGTCGGCGACACGGAGCCGGGAGCGGTCCGGATACGCAGGGCTCTCGCCCGCATCACCTCCTGCCCGCCGTCCGGGGTCAGCGACGCCTCGACCAGCTCCACACTGCGTCCTTCCCTCAGGATTCGCGTGGTAACCGTCAGCGGGCGCAGCGGCACGGGCCGCAGGATCTCGAGGGTGATCCGGGCCAGGCGCATGTCTTCGCGGGCGCCCGGACGCAGCTGGACGGCCCGGCCGAGCAGGGCGGCGGGCGGGCCGCCGTGCTGGCTGTGCTGATCCCAGGGGCCCCGGGTGTAGGCGGTGGGGACGAATCGATCGTCCGCCACCTGCTCGAAGAACGCCTCGGCGTCACCGACAGACACGGCCACGGTTTCTCCGCTCCTTCCGACCGGGGGCCGTCATGTTACTCGCTGGTCACTCCTGCCTCTCCCACCGGTCCGACGGCCTCGGTCGCGGCTCGTGCGCCCGCGGGGGCGGAGTCCTGTACGGGGTCCCGGCTGCCGCACCGGGCGCGCCCTCCCCAGGGACGTCAGAACCAGCACCTGCCCAACTGCGGGGCATCTCCCCGTCATTGACAGCGAACGGCCCCAGTGGTTCAGTGGCTGAGCCACCGAACCACTGGAACCGGACTCCACAGAGGACCGACGGATGAGCACACGCGGCACGGCCTTCGCCGAGACGATGCTCGGCACCCTGCTGCTCCCCGGGAAGACCGAACCACGGAGAGTCCGCCTGGACCTCACCGTCCGTGCGGAGCAGGTGCTCGCGCCACACCGCACCACCAACGCGCGGGTCTCCGGGCGAGTCCGGATCCAGGGTCTCGCCGACGACCCCGACGCCACCGGAGAGATGGAGATCTCCCCGATCGCCCGGCGCAGGATCCTCTACCGCGTCCGGTTCACGGCTGCCGGCCGGCGACACCTCCTCATGGGCTGGAAGTCGGTCTCCCTGCGCCGGCCGCTCACCTCGATGACAGTGCTGCCGTACGGCGTCTACGTGGACGGCCAGCAGGTCGGCCACGGCACGCTGCGGTTCCCCCTCGCGAGCCGACTGGTGCCGTTCCTGAGGAGCTGGCGTTTTCCCCGCCAGGAGAGCCCGTCCGCCTACGCAGCGCGCTGGGACGGCTCGCCGGGGCGGACGGAGGTCTGGTACACCACCCTCACCGATCCCGTCACCGGCACCGGTGTGTGGCTGCACCACGAGTTGACGGCGCCCACCGGCGGTTCCCCGGCGTACGCTCACGGCTGGGTCGCGGTCTTCCCGCCCGACGGACCCGTGGAGCACGCTCGTTTCGGCCCCGAACCCTGGTCGGATCCCTCGCAGGGCTTCACCGCCGCCGGGACCGAGGTACGGCCCGACAGGCTGCGCGGCACGGCCGGGGAGTTCCGCTGGGACCTGGAACAGGACCCGCTGGGCCAACCCCTCTACACCTTTCCGCGCTGGGCCTGGCAGCGCTCGGTGCTGCCCGCGGCACACATGCTCCCGTCCTCCGGATCGCATTTCAGCGGTGCCGTGAGCCACCCCGGCGGCCGGCTCTCCCTGCACAAGGCACCCGGGGCCACCGCACGGATCTACGGACACGGCAACGCCCGGCGTTGGGCTTGGCTCCATGCCGATCTCGGCGGCGGAGACGTGCTGGAGGTCGTCGCCGCGGTCGCGACACGGCCCGGGCTGAACAGGCTCCCGCCGTTGGTGTTCCTGCGGCTGCGCCACCGTGACCGCACCTGGCCGCGCCTCGGACTGCGCTCGGCAGTCGGCTGGGCAGGAGCCGGTCGATTCCGCGCGCGCATCGGGCTGCCGGTGTGGTCGGTCACCGGCCGAGCCGGACTGCGCCGTATCCGCGTCACGGTCGCCCAGCCCGAGGAACGCACCCTGACGCTCGACTACGCCGATCCCGACGGCAGCGGCCCGGTGTGCCGAAACAGCGAATCCGCCGATGCGCACATCGTCCTGGAACGGTGGTGGGGCCGCTGGCGGCCCGAGGCGCGATGGACGCTGGAGGGGACCGCTCACGCGGAGGTGGGCGAGCGATGAGCCGCAGCCTGCGCGGCCTGACCGCCGCACTGCTCGCCGACGACGGCTCGGAACACTGGCCGACGGCGGTTCCGCACCGACTGGAATCCCTTCTCGCGACGATTCCGCGGCCCGCCCGCGCGGGGATCCGATGCGCGGCTGCCGCCGTCGACGTCTACGCGGCTCTGCGCACCGGGGCGAGACTCGACCGCCTCACCCCCGGCGAACGTGACGAGGTACTCGCCTCCCTCGCCGCCCGGCCCGCGCTGCTCCCCGTGCTCGACGCGCTGAAGGTTCCCGTCCTGCTCGCCGGGGCGACCGAACGCATGCTGCAACGTGATCCTCGTCCGGCCGCGGCTCCCCCGGCGTCCGACGACCCTCCGCTGGACTGTGTGTCCTCCTCGCAGTGGCCGGACCGGTCCACGGCCGACGCAGTCGTCGTGGGGTCCGGGGCCGGAGGTGCGATCGCCGCGCGCACCCTGGCCCGTGCGGGACTGCGTGTCGTCGTCCTCGAGGAGGGCCGCCGGCACACCACTGCCGACTTCGCCCGCCGCCTACCGCTGGACCGCTTCGCGGAGCTCTACCGGGACGGCGGGGCGACCATGATGATCGGCAGACCGCCTGTTCTCCTCCCGACCGCCCGGGCCGTCGGCGGTACCACCGTCGTCAACGCCGGCACCTGTTACCGCACCCCCCACCGCGTCCTCGCCCGCTGGCGTGACGTCCACGGAGTGGGCCTGGCCGATCCGGCGGTCTTCGCCGCACATCTCGACAACGTCGAACACACCCTCGGCGTGGCGCCGCAGCCGCTCGATGTGCTCGGTCGCAACGGCCTGCTGGCCCTGCACGGAGCCGGGAGTCTGGGCTGGAGGGCCACCCCGTTGCGCCGCAACGCACCGGGCTGCAAAGGCTCCTGCCAGTGTGTCGTGGGATGTCCGACCGGGGCCAAACACAGTGTTCAGCTGTCGGTGCTGCCCGATGCGTGCTCGGCGGGTGCCCGGATCGTCACCTCCGCCCGCGCCCGCCTCGTCCTGGTCGACCCCGACCGCCCCGGCGGCCCGCGCGCCGCGGGCATCGCGGCGGCACGGCCCGACGGGTCACGATTCGAGATCCTCAGCCCGATGGTCGTGGTCGCGGCGGGCGCCCTGCAATCTCCCCTGCTGCTGCGGCGTTCGGGGCTTGCCGGGCATCCGGGGATCGGCCGCAATCTCGCCGTGCACCCCGCCACCAGCATCGCCGGCCGCTTTCCCGACACCGTCCACGACGGCCCCGCGGTATTGCAGAGCGCCGCGGTCGAGGAACTGCACGATGACGGCATCCTCATCGAGGCGACCGCACCGCCGCCCGGCATGAGCTCCTTCGTTCTGCCCGGCGTCGGACGGCAGCTGCGGGCCGGACTCGAGGAGGGCGAGCGCCTCGCGACCCTGGGAGCGATGATCGCCGACCGGCCCGGCGGCAGGGTTCTCGGCACCCGGCGTCCGGTGCTGCGCTACGACCTCGACCCCGTGGACGGGGCATCACTGGTGCGTGCCGTCGCCGCGATGGGTGCGGTGCTCTTCGCGGCCGGGGCCGAGGAGGTCCTCACCGGCGTGCCGCACACCCCGACGGTTCGTTCCACCGACGAACTGCACCGCGCCCTCAGCAATGTGACTCCCCGTCAGTTGCACCTTTCGGCCTTCCATCCGACGGGAACCATCGCCATGGGGACGAACGACCAGAAGGCCCCCGCCGATCCCCGGGGATGGCTGCGAGGCGTGCGGGGCGTCCTCGTCGCGGACGGATCCGCCCTGCCGAGCTGCCCCGAGGTGAACCCACAACTCACCATCATGGCAGTTGCGTTGGCCGTGTCCTGTGCTGCGGCCGGATCCGTCTGACGGTTGGCTTCGGCCGGCCGCTCACCGGATCGCGTGTGCCTGATTCGCCTTGTCCAGCGCGCCCAGCATGAGCTTCTCCGTCTCGCGCAGATACCTCTCCGCCGCGCGTTCCGCGTCCTGTGGGCGACGGTCGATCACTGCGCGGACGACCGGGTCGAGCCGGGCGGCAGCCTTGGCCGGGTCCTCGAAGGGTGCGCACAGCGCCCGGCGGACCGGCATATAGGCGTTGAAGAGCGTATTGGTGAGCAGCAGGTACACCCGGTTGCCGGTGGCCCGGGCCAGCTCGCGATGGACTTCGACGTCGGCCAGTTGGGCGGCGTCGGCGTCGGGCGCCGCGGCCACCGCCTCCAGCAGCTCGGCCAGCCGCCGCGACTGCCGGGCCGTACGGCGGGTTGCAGCACGCCGAGCGATCAGCGAGCCGATGTGCCGCCGTACCTCGAAGATCTCCACCAGCCAGCCGCTGTCCTGGGAGGCAAGCATCGGCAGCAGGTCGGCCCCGCCGACCCGCAGGAAGTCCCGGACCCGGGTGCCGATGCCGTGGCGGGTGCTCACCATCCCGGCCTGCTCGAGCCGTGAAAGGGCGTGCTTGAGGGTGGTACGGGTGACGCCGTATCCGGCCGCGAGTTCACGCTCGGGCGGCAGGAGCGTGCCAGGGGTGTGCCTCCCGCGCAGAATGTCCTCGCGCAGCCTGGCCTCCAGCAGGTCCACGACCGACTGGTGCTGGATGCTCTCGACGGTCACGGAGGTACTCCCGGTGCGCGCTGACTGCGGACCAGTGGCTGAGCCACCGTTCCGCAGTCAAACAGGTGTCACATCCTCGGGTCAACTCTCCGCCCGAGCAGGCAAACAACGCCCCCGGACACACGTCTACGTCGGCGAACCCGACGAGAACCGCCGCAGCAGCGGCGACAGTACGAGCACGGACTTCGTCCGCTCCACGAACGGCTCCCCGGCGATGCGTTCGAGGACGCGCTCGAAGTGACGCATGTCGGAGGCGAAGACCTGGGCGATCGCGTCCGCCTCACCGGTGACGGTGGAGGCGGCCACGACCTCCTGGTAGCGCTCCAGGCCCCGCTGGATGGTCTCCGGCGAGGTGTTGCGCCGGCAGTAGATCTCGACGAACCCCTCGGTCTCCCAGCCGAGCGCCGCCGGATCCACCCGTACGGTGAACCCGGTGATGGCGCCGGTCGCCCGCAGTCGGTCCACGCGCCGCTTCACGGCGGGCGCGGACAGGCCGACCAGTTGCCCGATGTCCGCGTAGGAGCGGCGGGCGTCCTCGGCGAGGGCGTGGACGATGCGTTCGTCGAGATCGTTCAGCACGGCGGGCGGTTCACTTCTGTGCGGTGACTGCGGGGGCCGCGGGCTCCACGGCGGCCAGCCGGGAGCGCCGGTGGCCATACAGGAAGTAGAACACGAGCCCGACGGCCATCCAGACACCGAAGACCACCCAGGTGACGGCCGAGAGACTGCCCATCATCCACACGCAGAAGGAGAAGCCGATCGCGGGCAGCACCGGCGACAGCGGCACCCGGAAGGTGCGGGTCATGTGCGGCCGCGTCCGGCGCAGCACCACCACCGCGACATTGACCAGCGCGAAGGCGAAGAGGGTGCCGATGCTGGTTGCGTCGGCGAGCTGCCCGAGCGGGATCGCCGCGGCGAGGACGCCGCAGAAGACGGACACGATGACGGTGTTGGCGCGGGGGGTGCCGGTCCGCGGGTGGACGCGCGAGAAGACCTTGGGCACCAGGCCGTCCCGGGACATCGCGAAGAGAATGCGCGTCTGGCCGTAGAGCACCGTCAGCACGACGCTCGCGATGGCGATGACCGCGCAGGCCGCGAGCAGCGTGCCCCAGAAGGTCTGTCCCGTGACATCCTTCATGATCTGGGCGAGTGCGGCCTCGGAGTCGTTGAACCGCTTCCAGGGCTTCGCGCCCACGGCGACGGCCGCGACGACGACGTACAGCGCCGTGACGATGACGAGCGACAGCATGATCGCGCGCGGCAGGTCGCGCTGCGCGTTCTTCGCCTCCTCACCGGCAGTGGAGGCGGCGTCGAAACCGATGTACGAGAAGAAGAGCGTCGCCCCGGCGGCGCTGACGCCGGCCATGCCGAGGGGCATGAAGTTGGCGTAGTTGCCCGAGCGGAAGCCCTGGATGCCGATCAGGCAGAACAGCAGCAGCGCGGCGATCTTCACGAGGACCATGATCGTGTTGGCGCGCGCGGACTCCTTGGCGCCGCCCAGCAGGAACGCCATGGCGAGCAGGACGACGATCAGCGCGGGCAGGTTGAAGATGCCGCCGTCCCCGGGCGGCGCGGACAGGGCGGCCGGGATGGTGACCCCGATGGTCCCGTCCAGCAGCTCGTTGAGGTACTGGCCCCAGCCGACCGCGACGGCCGCAACCGACACGCCGTACTCCAGGACCAGGCACCAGCCGCAGACCCAGGCGATCAGCTCGCCCATCGTTGCGTAGGCATACGAGTACGACGACCCGGAGACCGGGATGGTGCCCGCCAGCTCGGCGTACGAGAGGGCGGAGAACAGCGCGGTGAGACCGGCGATCACGAAGGAGAGGGTGACGGCGGGACCGGCCTTGGGGACGGCCTCGCCGAGGACCACGAAGATGCCGGTGCCGAGCGTGGCACCGATGCTGATCATGGTGAGCTGCCACAGCCCGAGGGAACGCCGCAGCGTGCCTCCCTCACCCTGGCCGCCCTCGGCGACCAGGCTCTCCACGGGCTTGCGGCGCATCAGACGCGCGCCGATGCCGGGTGTCGCGGGGACTGGATGACTGCTGGACTGCGGAGGTGCGCCTTGGTCGAGCACGCGTCGGCTCCTTATCGCTGCCGGGCAAGGGGGCAGGCGGGACCGGCGGCACCCCACAAGGGCGGGGACCACCGAGCGGGTCCTCACCACGCCACGTACAGCGCATGACCCTACGAGTCCGCCCTCCACGGGCGTAATGCAGCAGCCTTGCGCATCTCCGCAAGATCATTGCGTTCATCGGGCGGGTGCGGATGTTCGTTGCGCAGGCCCTTTCGATGTTTGCGCAGCCCGGCCGCGGGGTGCGGGTTCCCAGCCGTCCTGCACGGCCCCGGCGATCGTGCGTGCCTGGGCTTCGTCCGCCGCGTCGGAGCCGGTCACCATGGAGCCGACCGTAGGACGCGGGTCGTCGCGTCTCCCGGTGTCTCCCGGTGTCTCCCGGTGTCTCCCGGCTTTCGGCCGGACGCGCGGACGGCCCCCGCGGTCCCGCGACGGGACAACAGGGGCCGTGCCGAAGGGGGGTGTCTCAGCTCCAGCTGGCGTGCAGGGGCTCGCCCTCCGCGTAGCCCGCCGCGCTCTGGATGCCGACGACAGCGCGCTCCGCGAACTCCTCGAGGGAGCCCGCGCCCGCGTAGGTGCAGGAGGACCGGACGCCCGCGATGATCGAGTCGATCAGGTCCTCGACACCCGGCCGGCCAGGGTCGAGGAACATGCGGGAGGTCGAGATGCCCTCCTCGAACAGGGCCTTGCGGGCACGGTCGTACGCCGACTCCTCGGACGTCCGGTTGCGGACGGCGCGGGCCGAGGCCATGCCGAACGACTCCTTGTACAGACGGCCGTTCGCGTCCTGCTGCAGATCGCCGGGGGACTCGTACGTGCCCGCGAACCACGAGCCGATCATCACGTTGGACGCGCCCGCCGCCAGGGCCATGGCCACGTCGCGCGGGTGACGGACGCCGCCGTCGGCCCACACGTGCTTGCCGTACTTCTTCGCCTCGGCCGCGCACTCCAGGACCGCCGAGAACTGCGGGCGGCCGACGCCCGTCATCATGCGCGTGGTGCACATGGCGCCGGGGCCCACCCCGACCTTGACGATGTCCGCGCCCGCCTCGATCAGATCGCGCACGCCCTCCGCGGCGACGATGTTGCCCGCCGCGAGCGGCACGTTCGGGTCCAGCGCCCGTACGGTCCTGATGGCGCTGATCATCGACTCCTGGTGCCCGTGCGCGGTGTCGATGACAAGTGTGTCGACACCGGCGTCGAGCAGCTGCTTGGCCTTGCCCGCGACGTCGCCGTTGATGCCGACGGCGGCGGCGATGCGCAGCCTGCCGCCCGCGTCGGTGGCCGGCGTGTAGAGCGTGGCGCGCAGGGCGCCCTTGCGGGTCAGGATGCCGGCGAGCCTGCCGTCCTTGTCGACGGCGGGCGCGTAGCGGCGGTTGGCGCCGTCGAGGATGTTGAAGGCCTCCCGCGGGTCTATGCCGGCGTCGAGGAGCAGCAGGTCCTTCGACATGACGACCTCGAGCTGCGTGAAGCGGTCCACTCCGGAGAGGTCCGCGTCGGTGACCACACCGATCGGCCGGTGCTCCCCGTCGACGACCACACCGGCGTTGTGCGCGCGCTTCGGCAGCAGTGACAGCGCGTCGGCGACGGTCTGGTGCGGGGCCAGCACGATCGGGGTGTCCAGCACCAGGTGGCGGCTCTTCACCCAGGAGACGACCTCGGTGACCACATCGATCGGGATGTCCTGGGGTATGACGACGAGGCCGCCGCGACGAGCCACCGTCTCCGCCATACGCCGGCCGGCGATCGCGGTCATGTTGGCGACGACCAGCGGAATGGTGGTGCCCGTGCCGTCCGGGGAAGCGAGGTCCACGCCCTGACGGGAGCCGACCGCGGAGCGGCTCGGCACCATGAACACGTCGTCGTACGTCAGGTCGTACCCGGGCTGGATGTCATTGAGGAAACGCACGTGCTGCACATCCCAGTCGATCAGAGGCGGCCCCCGGACAGGACAGCCAGGGGGAAGAGCACGTACTTCATTCTCCCATGGCGGGGGCCGTACGGTCCCCGGACAGATCATCCAGGCAGGTCAGCGGGGTCTTCGTGGGATCCTCCAAGCGCGAGCGCGACGGAGAGCCCCGGCGTGCGGTCCACCGCCTCGGCGAACACGCCCTGAGCGATCTCCCACTCCTGCGGGCGCGCCGTCGCGTAGCCCCGCCAGCCGGTGACGACGATCAGCAGCCCCTGCCCGGCCGCGGCCTCGGGCCAGACCGAGGGGTCGGTGAGCGAGTCGGCGAGCGCGTCCCAGTTGCGGCCGAACCAGTCCGGCAGGTCCAGGGCGCGGACGGCCCGCTCCATGAACACGGCCTTGTCGGCGACCCCGTCGAGGTTCAGCGCAACCACGAACCGGCCCCTGAGGTCGTCGGTCATCTCAGCACCGCCCTGAAGGAGTTGTAGTGATCGTCGGTGTAGTAGATCTCACCGCCCTGCCCGGTCACGATGCGCCGGGCCCCACGGTCGCGCGAGCCCGGCATACGCACCGTGTACTCGTGGTAATAGCCGCGCGGGTGCGGTGGCAGCCGGCGCTCGAAGTTGCCGAAGACGACGCCGTCCTGGGTGTAGGGGTACGGGCCGCCCTTGTCGATGAGGACGAGGGTGTGCCGGGCCTCCGCGGGGAGCTCGGACTCCTTCACGGTGGCCAGGTGCCGAGCCCAGGAGGGGACCGGAGCCGAGGCGGGGGCACGGGTCGCCGGGCCGGCGGTGTGCGTCGGGGAGCAACCGGTGAGCAGGACGGTCAGACAGACGAGGAGCCCCGCGAGCATGCGAGGGACGGACCGCAGCAGCATGGCGCCGATGCTGCCACAGCCGTCCCCGCGCGGGCGGTCGTCAGGACCCGTCGGGGTCCGCGCGGTTCAGCGCGGGCTTCGGCGTCGGCCCCGCCGTCATCAGGTAGTCCGCCGCCGACGTGTCCGTCACCAGGCTGGTGACGAGCCCGGACCGCAGAACCGCGTCGATCGCGGCCGCCTTCCGCTGTCCGCCCGCGATCGCGACGACCTCTGGGATACGACGGAGCTGGTCCGCCTTCACCGTGATGCACCGTTCCCCGAGGTCCCGTCCGACCCGGCGGCCCTCGGCGTCGAAGAGGTGCGCGGACATCTCGGCGGCTACACCGAGGGACGCGTAGTGGGCGCGTTCCTCGTCGCTGAGCATGTCGTGCACCGTCGAGATGCCGGGCTCCCAGGAGCCGATGGAGACGCAGGCCACCGTGACCTTGTCGAAGTACTCGAAGGCGCGGGCGATCCCCGTCTGGTTGCGCAGCGCCGCCGCGGTCGCCGCGTCGGGCAACAGCATCGGCGCGTAGATGGGGTGCGCGTCCCCGCCCGAGACCTGCGCGGCGCGGCGAACGGCCTCCACCGAACCGCGCTCGGCGGTCCCGGCGTCGTACACGCCCGTCAGCTGCACCACCGTGCACGGTGGCAGCCGATCCAGGGCCGCCGCCATGTGGATGGTGGAGCGCCCCCAGGCCAGGCCCAGCACATCGCCCTCGGCGACCAGCTCGCCGAGCAGGTCGGCGGCGACCTCCCCGAGGTTCTCCGGGTCGGGCGACTCCTCGGCCTCGGCCGGGGACTCGACCACGACCGCGTGCCTGAGGCCGTAGCGGGCGCGCAGCGCGTCGGAGCGCTCGGCGTCCAGCTCGGCCGGAACACGGATCTCGATCCGTACGAGATCCCGTTCGAGGGCGGTCTCCAGGACCCGGGCCACCTTGAAGCGGCTGACGCCGAACTCCTCCGCGATCTGGATCTTGGATTTGCCCTCGAGATAGAAGCGACGGGCCATGGCCGCCGCCTGCACCAGCTCAGCGGGTCCCATCCGCATGGCTGACCGGCCCGCCGACATACCCGACACGGCCATCTCCTCACTGCTGTGCACACACTGCATTCGCCGTTCATCCTTGCAGATCCGGCGAACTTGATCAGCCCGGACGGTCGGCGTTCAGGTTCCGTTGGCTCAGTCGTCGCACGCCCAGGACGCACGGGCGGTCGCCCGCTCCGCCTGGGTGCGCAATGCACGTACCGCCGCGGACGGGTCGGCCGCGCCGTACACCGCCGAACCGGCGACGAAGACGTCCGCCCCCGCCTCGGCGCACTGCTCGATGGTGGAAGCCGAGACACCGCCGTCGACCTGCAGCCAGAGCTCGAGGCCGTGCTTGCTGATCAGCTCTCGGGTGCGGCGGATCTTCGGCAGCATGATGTCGAGGAACGACTGGCCGCCGAAGCCGGGCTCGACGGTCATGATCAGCAACATGTCCAGCTCGGGCAGCAGGTCCTCGTACGGCTCGATGGGCGTGGCGGGCTTGAGGGCCATGGAGGCCCGGGCGCCCTTGGCCCGGATCTCGCGCGCCAGTCGCACCGGCGCCGAGGCCGCCTCGACGTGGAAGGTGACCGATCCGGCGCCCGCCTCGACGTACTGGGGCGCCCACCGATCGGCGTCCTCGATCATCAGGTGCAGGTCCAGCGGGGTGTCCGTCGCACGGACCAGGGACTCCACGATCGGCACGCCGAGCGTGAGGTTCGGGACGAAATGGTTGTCCATGACGTCGACGTGGAGCCAGTCGGCCCCTTCCACGGCCTTCGCCTCCTCGGCGAGGCGGGCGAAGTCGGCGGACAGGATGCTGGGGTTGATCTGCACGGCCATGAGCCAAGCCTGCCATGCCCGGCGCCGACTGTTGTCGTCGGTCCGGCTGGTGGATGGGGCCCGGATCCGGCCATCCCCCTCGTCTCGACGGCGACCGCTGCCGTGCGGGCGTGCGGTGCACAGGTCAGGCGGTCCGGCGGACGAGCGCCAGGTACATCGCGTCGGTGCCGTGCAGATGCGGCCACAGCTGTACGTCGGGGCCGTCGCCGAGGGCCGGTACGCCGGGCAGCAGCGGCCGGGCGTCGACGAGTTCGGCGTTCCGGCACTGCTTGAGCACGTCGTCGACCACGGCACGGGTCTCGGCGAGGTGGGGCGAACAGGTGGCATAGCCGACGACGCCACCGACGCGCACCGACTCCAGCGCCGTTCGCAGCAGGGAGCGCTGCAACGGCGCGAACCCCTCGAGGTCCTCGGGCCGACGGCGCCACCGCGCCTCGGGGCGGCGGCGCAGCGCCCCGAGACCCGTGCAGGGCACGTCCATCAGTACGCGGTCGAAGGAACCGGGCAGCCACGGCGGACGGGTGCCGTCGGCGGCGATGACCTGGTACGGCCCGGGGTTCCCGGCGAGCGCCTTCGCGACCAGACCGGCCCGGTGCGGCTGCTTCTCGGAGGCGAGCAACGCGGCACCGCGCTCGGCGGCCAGGGCGGCGAGCAGCGCGGCCTTGCCGCCGGGCCCCGCGCACCCGTCGAGCCAGCGCTCGTCGGGCCCCTCCAGGGGCGCGTTCGCGAGTGCCAGCGCGACGAGCTGGCTGCCCTCGTCCTGGACACCCGCACGTCCTTCCCGTACGGCCTCGACGGCGCCGGGCTCGCCGCCCTCGGTCAGCCGGACGGCGTACGGGGACCAGCGGCCCGGCGCCGCGGACTCTTGGCGGAGCAGCTCCTCGGTGGTGGCACGGCCGGGACGGGCGACGAGGGTGACCTCGGGCCGTTCGTTGTCGGCCGCGAGAAGGTCCTCGATCCCGGCGCGCCCGCCGCCGAGCGAGTCCCACAGGGCGGAGACGACCCAGCGCGGGTGCGAGTGCACGACGGCGAGGTGGTCCTCGGGGTCCTCCTCGTAGGGCGGCGCGACCCGCTCCAGCCAGCCGTCCAGGTCGTCCTGGGCCACCTTGCGCAGCACCGCGTTGACGAACTTGGCGCGCCCGTCGCCGAGGACGACCCGGGCGAGTTCCACGGTGGCGGACACGGCGGCGTGCGACGGGATCCGCGTCGCGAGCAGCTGATGGACACCGAGACTCAGCACGTCGAGGACGGGCGGATCGACCTCTCGCAGCGGCCGGTCGACACAGGCCGAGAGGATGGCGTCGTACGTCCCCTGCCTGCGCAGCGTCCCGTACACCAGCTCGGTGGCGAGCGCCGTGTCCCGCCCGTCGAGGCCGTCCCGCTCGCGCGCCTTGCGCAGCAGCGGCGGCAGGACGAGGTTCGCGTACGCGTCCCGCTCGTCCACGGCTCTGAGCGCGTCGAAGGCGAGGATGCGGACGGGGTCCTTCTTGGGGCGGCGGTAGGGCTTGCCGGGCTTGCGGGGACGACGGGACTGGTCGCTCACGAAAAAGGTGCTCCGGGTGTGGGACGACGTGCGCTTCCAGCGTACGTCCGTGGGGTGTCGGGCAGGAGTGGAGGTCAGTTCCCGAGGGTCTCCCCCGCTCCGATCCGCACCCCGCGCGCCCAGTCCGCGGCCCGCATCGGCTTCTTGCCCTGGGCCTGCACCCACACGAGCTCGACGGCGTACGAGCCGGTGCCGACGTACACGTTGTTCTTGCCGATGGACAGCTGCCCGGGGGCCAGGTCCGTCCGGTCGGGGAGAGGCGTGACCTGGATGAGTTTGAGCCGCTCGCCGCGGAAGGAGGTCCATGCTCCGGGTGCGGGCGTGCAGGCGCGGACCATCCGGTCGACGCGGAGCGCGGGCGCGGCCCAGTCGACGTGCGCGTCCTCAACGGTGATCTTCGGCGCGAGAGTGACGCCCTCGGAGGGCTGCGGGACAGCCTTCAGGGTGCCGTCCTCGATGCCGTCCATGGTGGCCTCGAGCAGTCCCGCACCGGCGAAGGCGAGCCGGGTGAGGAGGTCGCCGCTGGTGTCGGTGGGGCGGACCTGCTCGGTGACGGTGCCGTAGACGGGCCCGGAGTCGAGTCCCTCTTCGATGAGGAAGGTGGAGGCTCCGGTGATCTCGTCCCCCGCGAGGAGTGAGTGCTGCACGGGGGCTGCGCCGCGCCAGGCGGGGAGCAGGGAGAAGTGCAGATTGACCCAGCCGTGGGCGGGGATGTCGAGTGCGACGCGCGGCAGGAGCGCACCGTAGGCGACGACGGGGCAGCAGTCGGGCGAGATGTCGCGCAGCCGGGCGAGGAAGTCCTCGTCCCGGGGCCTGTTCGGCTTGAGGACCTCGATGCCGGCCTCGTCCGCCCGTTCCGCGACGGGACTGGCGACCAGCCTGCGCCCACGCCCCGCCGGCGCGTCGGGCCGCGTGACGACGGCGGCCACCTCGTGCCGGCCGGACGCGATCAGGGCGTCCAGCGCGGGAACGGCGACCTCGGGGGTACCTGCGAACACAAGCCTCATGGGTGAGTGACGGCCTCTCGGGCGGGAGTTTGACGGTGCCGTACGCTTCCGGCTGCGCGCGGCGGGCGGGCAGCGCACCAGTCTATGGGGGCCGGGGCATCGTGGGCGCGACGGCTGCCACGACCCGCGTCGCATACGTCTCGCAGCGCACACCACCCGTGGGGGCGTACGCATATGCCCTTACGCCCCCGCACCGTGACCACAGGCCAATAGACGCGTTGGTCAAGAGAGAGTTGACCGCTCCGGGCCGCGATCGCGGCCCGATCCTTTTCAACGCCGGTTCGAGAGGCTTGTTCATGGCCGACCACGCAACCCACGACGCCCAGGCCCGGGCCAGCCTGCACTTGCTGGTGCGGGACATCGAGCGGGTCCGCCGGCAGGTGGACGCGCTGCGCACGCTCACCGCCCAGTTGGGCAACGTCTACCGCCCGCGCCGCTCCGGCCCGTCCACGGGCTTCGTCGTCTACGGACGCGCCCCCGCCCCGACCGTCCGTCTCGCGCAGGAGTTGCGGGACAGTGTCGAGACCCTGGTCACGGCGGCCGTGGACTTCGACCGCTCGCTCGGCTTCTCGTGGGACGCCGTGGGCTCCGCACTCGGGGTCACCAAGCAGGCGGTCCACCGTCGTTACGGCGCCCGCCGCGCCGCCGCCCAGCCAGCGGCCGAGACCGAGCGCGCACCGGAGCCGTCCGGCAGCCGCACGCTCAACGTAGGCGCGGGCATCCCCACCGTCCCCGCGGCCCGCTCGATGCCGACCCAGCCGACAGCGGGCAGCCCCACCCTGCGCGACGAGGCGCGCCCGTCGGCCTTCCCCGGCCCGCGCAGCGGCTGAGCCACCCTCGGTGCCCTGCCGGGGGGCGTCCGTGATGTGTGCCTGAGCAGCACCGACGGGCGCCCCCCGGACGCGCGACGGCCCCGCCGCGGGACGGCACCACGCGCACACGCCACGCGGACCTGGCCGCCGGTCCCCCCCCCGGCCGCCGGATCGATCCGGCTGGACCGGGAATCACCCTGAAATCGACCCGAAATCGACCCACGATGGCCGGAATCAATCTGTAGCGGCCGGGGTCGATGCGCAGCGATCCTGATCCATCCGCAGCCGCCGCGTTCGGCTCTCAGCCGATGTCGGGCGGATCGATCCGGATCCGCACCGCGTCACTTCCTCCCCGCGCCGTCCGGGCCGCCTGTGCGGTCTTCAGCCCGGCGGCCAGTGCGGCCCCGCTTCCGGGTGGCACCCGGAAGAGCACCCGCACCCACCGCTCCCCCGATGGCGGCCCCCCAGCCCGCCGTGGCCGCCCGGCCTCGGTGACCGGCACCGGCACGGGTCCCAGCACCTCGGCGTCCGGCGGGAGTTCGGCGCCGGCGAGGAAATCCGCCACGGCCTCCGTCGGCCCGGACACCGCCGCCATCCGCGACACCGGCGGAAATCCCAGTTCCGCCCGCTCGGCGAGCTCCCGCACCGCGTGTCCGACGGGATCCCAACGGACGAGCGCCTGAACGGGCCGCAGCGTCGGCTCGGCGACGACCACGACGGTTCCACCCGCCGACTGCGGACGTACGAGCGCACCCGCGCCGATCCAGCGCCGCAGCGCGTCCTCGCCCGCACGCAGATCGGGGCGCCCGAGCATGGCCCACCCGTCGAGGAGCAGCGCGGCCGCGTACCCGCCCTCGGCGACGGGCTCGGCACCGGGCGTACTGACGACCAGGGCGGGTGTCCCCGGCACCGTGTCCAGCACCTGCTCACGTCCCGAGGTCCGCACCGGGACGGCCGGAAACGCGCGCCCCAGCTCCTCGGCGGTCCTCCGGGCCCCAACGACCTGGGCCCGCAGCCGGAATCCGCCGCACTCAGGGCAGTGCCACGCGGTCTCCTCACGTCCGCACCACCCGCACCGCAACTCCCCGGCGTCCCGCGCCGTCAGGGGCCCGGCGCAGTGGCGGCACCGGGCGGGCGCGCGGCACTGCGCACAAGCCATCCGGGGTATGTAGCCACGCCGCGGCACCTGCACCAGTACGGGGCCCTGCCGCAGCCCGTCCCGTACGACCTCCCAGGCGAGTGTCGGCAGACGCGCGGCCCTGGCCGCCTCGTCCCGGGCGAGGTCTCCGTCCCCCACGGTCCGTACAAGCGGCGCGGTCGCCCGCACCCGCTCGCGGTCCGCAACGAGCGGCGCCGCCCAGCCGGTCTCGACGAGCTGGGCGGCCTCCACGGTGCAGCTCCAGCCGCCCAGCAGAAAGCCGCATCTGTCGCGGGAGGCGCGCAGCTCCAGGACCTCGCGGACATGCGGAAAGGGAGCGTTGTCGTCGCTGTGACCGGCATCGCCGTCGTCCCAGACGACGACGAGCCCGAGATTCTGCACGGGCGCGAACATGGCGGCCCGCGTCCCCACCACCGCCCGCACCGCGCCGCGCCGTACCGAGAGCCACTCTCGGTAGCGCCGCTCCTGCCCGGCGTCGGCCGTCAGCACCGCATGCTGCCCGTCGCCCATCAGCCCGCGCAGCGCCGCGTCGACCCGCGCGGCGGGCCGCCCGGCGGGCACGACGACCAGCGCCCCCCGGCCGGAGGCCAGCGTCGCCTGCACGGCTCGGGCGATCTCCTCCGCCCACTCCGGCCCGGGCAGGGCGGTCCACACGGCCCGGGGCGCAGCTCCGGCAGCCAGCGACCGCAGGAATTCCGCCCCCCGCCCGTACCGCCGCCACGACCCGGGCTCGGGCGCCGGAGGAGGCGGGGGCGGCGCACCCGTCTGTGCGGCCTCGGCCCGGGCGTGCCGCGGCGGCACGGCCAGCTGCAGTACGTCGGCGAGGCTGCCCGCGTACCGGTCGGCGACGCCCCGGGCGAGCCCCAACAGCTCGGGCGACAGGACGGGCTCGGGTGACACCACCTGGGCCAGGGCCGCGAGGGGTCCCGCGTAGTCGGACTCGGCCACCCGCTCGACGAGGAACCCGTCGATCAGCCCGCCCCCCTCGCGGCGCCCTTCGCGCACATTGCGCCCGCCGGCCCCGAACCGCACCCGGACCCTGACCCCGGGCTGTGCGACGGCGTCCAGCTCCTCGGGCACCGCATAGTCGAAGTACCGGTCGAGATGCAGCACGCCCTTGTCGACCAGCACACGCGCGACGGGCAGCTCCTTGGCCAACGCGGCCCCCCGCCACGTCCGCGGCTTGGCCCTGGGTACCTGGGCCTTCCGCACGGCCTCCCGCATCAGCGCAAGCTGCTCGGGCGGCGCGGCTTCTCCCTCGCCCGCCCGATGCTGCCCGTTCCCGCTGCTCACGCTTGCATTCTTACCAAAGACCACTGACACCGGGGCGGGCCCGAGCTCACTCGGCCGTCGCTCGCCCGCGTCCGAAGGCGGTGTCCGAGGCGTTCCGACGCGACGAAGCCCGGTCGCCCCAAGGGCGCCGGGCCTCGTCGCGGACGTGTGGGAAGGGCTACAGCCCCGCCGCCTTCCGCAGGGCGTCCACGCGGTCCGTGCGCTCCCAGGTGAAATCGGGGAGTTCGCGGCCGAAGTGGCCGTACGCCGCCGTCTGGGCGTAGATCGGGCGGAGCAGGTCGAGGTCGCGGATGATCGCGGCCGGGCGCAGGTCGAAGACCTCGGCGATCGCTTGCTCGATCTTCTCGGCGTCGACCTTGGCCGTGCCGAACGTCTCCACGAACAGACCCACCGGCTCGGCCTTGCCGATCGCATACGCGACCTGGACCTCACAGCGGGAGGCCAGACCCGCGGCCACCACGTTCTTGGCGACCCAGCGCATCGCGTACGCCGCCGAACGGTCCACCTTGGACGGGTCCTTGCCCGAGAACGCACCGCCACCATGACGGGCCATACCGCCATAGGTGTCGATGATGATCTTCCGGCCGGTCAGTCCGGCGTCACCCATCGGACCGCCGATCTCGAAACGCCCGGTCGGGTTGACCAGCAGACGGTAGCCGTCCGTCTCCAGCTTGATGCCCTCGTCCAGCAGCGCCTTCAGCTCCGGCTCGACCACGAACTCACGGATGTCGGGAGCCAGCAGGGACTCCAGATCGATGTCGCTCGCATGCTGCGAGGAGACCACCACCGTGTCCAGACGGACCGCCTTGTCACCGTCGTACTCGATGGTGACCTGCGTCTTCCCGTCCGGACGCAGATAAGGGATCGTGCCGTTCTTGCGGACGTCCGACAGACGCTTCGACAGACGGTGCGCCAGGAAGATCGGCAGCGGCATCAGGGTCGGGGTCTCGTCCGTCGCGTATCCGAACATCAGACCCTGGTCACCGGCGCCCTGGCGGTCCAGCTCGTCGTCGTCGCCTTCGACACGGGACTCGTACGCCGTGTCCACACCCTGCGCGATGTCCGGGGACTGGGAGCCGATCGAAACCGAGACACCACAGGACGCGCCGTCGAAGCCCTTCTTCGACGAGTCGTAGCCGATCTCCAGGATCTTCTCGCGCACCAGCTGGGCGATCGGCGCGTACGTCTTGGTCGTGACCTCGCCGGCCACATGCACCAGGCCGGTCGTGATGAGCGTCTCCACGGCGACCCGGGACGTCGGGTCCTCGCGCAGAAGCGCGTCGAGAATGGTGTCGCTGATCTGGTCAGCGATCTTGTCGGGGTGGCCCTCGGTCACGGACTCCGAGGTGAACAGGCGACGGGACACAACGCTCCCTGTGGTTGCAGCGGCTGCTGGCTGATCATTGGCGGACGGGACGGGGGCTGCGCCCGGCGTCGTCCGGAGACAGTTTATCGGTCGCGCTCGGCCACCGGCCCACGTGTCTCGCCTCTCGGGAGCGCTGTGACCTGCGGCACAGGCATTCTGCCCAATGCCGCACGCTCATTTCCAGGGTCGCCACGCGTGAATGTCCGGGGTTCGGACGGGTCTCGTACGAAATGAAACGTTCAGGCCAGGCGGCGTGCCACGAGGTCCCACACAGTTTCGGCCAGCGCTTCCTTCGGCCCGTACGGCACCGGGGTCTCACTGCCGTCGACACCGAGCACGACCGCCTCGTTCTCCTCGGAGCCGAAGGTCTTGCGCTCGCCCACCTCGTTCACCACCAGCAGGTCGCAGCCCTTGCGTTCCAGCTTCGTCCGGCCGTTCGCCAGCACGTCGTCCGTCTCCGCGGCGAAGCCGACGACCACCTGGCCGGGTCGGGCGCGGTCGGCAGAGATCTCCGCGAGAATGTCCGGATTCCTGACCAGGACGATCGGCTCGGGGTCCTGGCCGTCCTTCTTCTTGATCTTTCCCGACGCGTACACCGCGGGGCGGAAGTCCGCCACCGCGGCCGCCATCACCACGGCGTCCGCGTCCGCAGCGGCCTTCAGCACGGCCTCGCGCAGCTGCACCGCGGTCCCCACCTGTACGACGTCCACCCCGGCCGGATCGGGCAGGCCCGTGTTCGCGGCGATCAGGGTGACACGGGCGCCCCGGGCCGCTGCCGTACGAGCCAGGGCGTAGCCCTGTTTGCCGGAGGAGCGGTTGCCGAGGAAGCGGACGGGGTCGAGCGGCTCGCGGGTGCCTCCGGCGCTGACCACGACGTGCCGGCCCGTCAGGTCCGGCTCGGTCACGCCCCGCGCGAGCACCCGGCGGCACACCTCGAAGATCTCGGCCGGGTCGGGCAGCCGGCCCTTGCCCGTGTCCACGCCGGTCAGCCGGCCCACGGCGGGCTCGATCACCACGGCGCCTCGACGCCGCAGCGTCGCCACGTTCTCCTGGGTGGCCGGGTGCTCCCACATCTCGGTGTGCATCGCCGGGGCGAAGACGACCGGGCAGCGAGCGGTCAGCAGCGTGTTGGTGAGGAGGTCGTCGGCGAGGCCGTGAGCCGCCTTGGCGAGCATGTCGGCCGTCGCGGGCGCCACGACCACCAGGTCCGCGTGCTGACCGATACGGACGTGCGGGACTTCGTGGACGTCGTCCCAGACCTCCGTGGAGACGGGGTTGCCGGAGAGGGCGGACCAGGTGGCGGCGCCGACGAAGTGGAGGGCGGAGGCGGTGGGCACCACACGCACGTCGTGCCCGGACTCGGTCAGTCTGCGCAGCAGCTCGCACGCCTTGTACGCGGCGATGCCGCCGCTGACGCCCAGAACCACCTTCGGCTTGTCCACCGTCTCTCCCCGGCCTCGGAAACGTACATCCCCATGCTGCATCACCGCGGGGGACGATCCCCCGCCTCCGAGCAGACCACAGGCCCGGCAGCCGCGCTGCCGGGCCTGTGGAAAAACCTACTGCGGTCCGCAGATATGACTTACTGCACCCGGGCCTGTTACGCCGGGCCCTCGACGGCCTCGGACGTCAGCAGACCCGCGTTGATCTCGCGCAGGGCGATGGAGAGCGGCTTCTCGTGGACGTGGGTGTCGACGAGCGGACCGACGTACTCGAGGAGGCCCTCACCGAGCTGCGAGTAGTACGCGTTGATCTGGCGGGCCCGCTTGGCCGCGTAGATCACGAGGCTGTACTTCGAGTCGGTGGCCTCGAGGAGCTCGTCGATCGGCGGGTTGATGATGCCCTCGGGCGCGGTGATGGAAGAGGACACGCTCTACCTTCCGAAAGATGGGAAAGATCAGACCTGGTCACACAACCCTGATCAGACAACGTCCGTCAAGGCTAGCAGCTCGCGCGCCACGTCCTCGACCGAGGTGTTGACCAGGGTTGCGTCGAACTCGGGCTCCGCCGCCAGTTCGATCCTGGCCGCCTCCAGACGGCGCTCGATCACCTCCGGCGGCTCGGTGCCCCGTCCGGTGAGCCTGCGCACGAGCTCCTCCCAGGAGGGGGGAGCCAGGAACACCAGCTGGGCCTCGGGCATGGACTCGCGGACCTGCCGCGCGCCCTGGAGGTCGATCTCCAGGAGGACCGGCACACCCGCCTCCAGGTGCTCCAGCACGGCCGCTCGCGGGGTGCCGTAGCGGTTGCCCGCGAACTCGGCCCACTCCAGCAGCTCGCCATTGGCGATCAGCTTGTCCATCTCGTCGTCGGTGACGAAGAAGTAGTGGACTCCGTGCTGCTCACCGGGGCGGGGCTTTCGGGTCGTCGCCGAGACCGAGAGCCAGACCTCGGGGTGTTCCTTGCGCATATGGGCGACGACCGTGCTCTTGCCGACCCCTGAGGGGCCGGAGAGCACGGTCAGCCGCGGACGTTCACTCATGCAGCGATTATTCCAGCAATCCCGGAGTGCCCGGGACTCAGCTGGCGGTACCGCCGAACTCGCGCTCGAGGGAGGCGATCTGGTTGGACCCGAGGCCCCGCACGCGGCGGCTCTCGGAGATACCGAGTCGCTCCATGATCTGCTTGGCGCGGACCTTGCCCACGCCCGGCAGGGACTCGAGGAGGGCGGAGACCTTCATCTTGCCGATGACGTCGTTCTCCTGGCCCTGCTTGATGACCTCATGAAGGGAGGCGCCGGAGTGCTTGAGTCGATTCTTGACCTCGGCCCGCTCCCGGCGAGCCGCGGCGGCCTTTTCGAGCGCGGCTGCGCGCTGTTCAGGGGTAAGGGGCGGAAGAGCCACGCCTACGTCACCTCGGATGTCGAACTGTCGGATACGGACCGGTGAGGAACCTAGTCGCCCCACACCTGGGGAGCTACGAGCAACACGCTTGCCCGTTCACTCTCGTCGGAGACTAGCGGGCAAGTGCGCCAGAGTCAGCGAGAACAGCGGAAAAGTCCTGGTCAGCCTCCGTCGAGCCGGACTTTTCGGACATACTGCCCCGGATTTGAGGATGTATTCAGACTTGAGCCGCGTCGAAGACACTCATCGGAGGACTCACAGGGCCCCCGCGGAGGGTCTAGCGGGCGGCCACGGAGGCCCGGATCTCCTGCGCGAAGCGTTCCGCGGCGTCACGCAGAGCGACGACATCGGGACCGTGCCGCAGCACTCCCCGGCTCACGTTCGGCACCACATTGCGCACCGCCGCCCCGAAGACCCCGGGAAGATCGGCCGGAGTGGCTCCCTGTGCCCCGATGCCGGGCGCGAGGAGCGGTCCGTTGATGTCGAGGTCGTAGGACGACAGGTCGCCGAGCGTGGCGCCGACGACCGCGCCGAAGGAGCCGAGGGGCTCCTCCCCGGCGTTCTCGGCCGCGAGGTGGGCGAGCACCGTAGCTCCGACGTTCCGGCCGTCGGCGCGGACGGCGTGCTGTACCTCGCCGCCCTCCGGGTTGGAGGTCAGAGCGAGCACGAAGAGCCCGGCGCCACTCTCGCGCGCCAGCTGCACGGCCGGCTCGAGCGCCCCGTAGCCGAGGTAGGGCGAGACGGTCAGCGCGTCCGAGAACAGCGGGGAGTCCTTGCGAAGGAAGGCCTCGGCGTAGGCGGCCATGGTCGAGCCGATGTCGCCTCGCTTGGCGTCCATGACGACGAGCGCTCCGGCCGCCCTCGCCTCCTCGACCGCCTTCTCCAGGACGGCGATGCCGCGGGAGCCGAAGCGTTCGAAGAAGGCGCTCTGCGGCTTGAGGACCGCCACCCGCTCGGCCATCGCCTCGACGACCGTGCGGCTGAACCGCTCCAGGCCCGCCACGTCGTCGTTCAGGCCCCACTCGGCGAGCAGCGAGGCGTGCGGGTCGATGCCGACGCACAGCGGGCCGCGCTCGTCCATGGCACGGCGCAGGCGCGCGCCGAAGGGTTCCAGACCTGTCATGCGGGCTTCCTCACGTCGGCGCCGACCGCGTCGGCGAGGGTGGCGTACGGGCTGGTGCGCAGGCGCGCCGCGAGCCCCTTGTGGATGGCGCGGGCCCAGAAGGGCCCTTCGTAGATGAACGCGCTGTAGCCCTGCACCAGCGTGGCACCGGCGAGGATGCGCTGCCAGGCGTCCTCGGCGTTCTCGATGCCGCCGACGCCCACCAGGGTGATGCGGTCGCCCACGCGCGCGTAGAGGCGGCGCAGAACCGCCAGGGAGCGCGTTTTCAGCGGCGCGCCCGACAGCCCGCCGGTCTCCTTCACCAGGGAGGCCGCGGACTTCAGACCCAGGCCCTCACGCGCGATGGTGGTGTTCGTGGCGATGATCCCGTCCAGGCCCAGTTCCACGGCGAGGTCGGCGACGGCGTCGATGTCCTCGTCGGCGAGGTCGGGGGCGATCTTCACCAGGAGCGGGACGCGCCGCGTGGCGACCATACGATCGGCGGCCTCGCGGACGGCGCTCAGCAGCGGGCGCAGTGCCTCGGTCGCCTGCAGATTGCGCAGGCCGGGTGTGTTCGGGGACGAGACGTTGACGACCAGGTAGTCGGCGTACGGTGCGAGCCGCTCGGCCGACTTCACGTAGTCCCCGACGGCCTCGGCCTCCGGGACGGCCTTGGTCTTGCCGATGTTCACGCCCACGACGGTCCGGAAGACGGGCGTGCGCGAGGCCAGGCGCGCGGCGACGGTCAGCGAGCCGTCGTTGTTGAAGCCCATCCGGTTGATCAGCGCCCGGTCCGCGACGAGTCGGAACAGCCGCTTCTTCGGGTTGCCCGGCTGCGGTTCCCCGGTCACGGTGCCGATCTCCACGTGGTCGAAGCCGAGCATCGACATCCCGTCGATCGCGACGGCGTTCTTGTCGAAGCCGGCCGCCAGCCCGAAGGGGCCGTGCATACGCAGCCCGAAGGCCTCCGTGCGCAGCTCCTTGTAGCGAGGCGCGAGGGCGGCCGCGAAGAACGTGCGCAGTACGGGGATGCGGACGGCGCGGCGGATCCAGCGGAAGGCCAGGTGGTGGGCCTGCTCCGGGTCCATCCGCTGGAAGACCAGACGGAAGAAAAGCTTGTACATCACTCAGTGTCCTCACGAAGAGGGGGACACCGTTTCCGATGTCCCCCTCAGGGCTGCTAGTCGCGGGCGGCGGTCAGGTGTTCCGCGTGTTCCTGGAGCGAACGGACGCCGACGTCGCCGTGGTTGAGCGCGTCGATGCCCTGGACCGCCGCGGCGAGCGCCTGGACCGTCGTCAGGCACGGCACGGACCGGGCCACGGCCGCCGTACGGATCTCGTAGCCGTCGAGGCGGCCGCCGGTGCCGTACGGGGTGTTGACGATCAGGTCGACCTCGCCGTCGTGGATGAGCTGGACGATGGTCTTCTCGCCGTTCGGGCCGGTGCCCTCGGACTGCTTGCGCACGATCGTGGCGTTGATGCCATTGCGCTTGAGCACCTCGGCTGTGCCGGACGTGGCGAGCAGCTCGAAGCCGTGGGCGACCAGCTCACGCGCCGGGAAGATCATCGAGCGCTTGTCCCGGTTGGCGACCGAGATGAAGGCGCGGCCCTTGGTCGGCAGCGGACCGTAGGCGCCCGCCTGCGACTTGGCGTACGCCGTACCGAAGACGGAGTCGATGCCCATGACCTCGCCGGTGGAGCGCATCTCCGGGCCCAGGACCGTGTCGACGCCCCGCCCGTGGATGTCACGGAAGCGGGACCACGGCATCACGGCCTCCTTGACGGAGATCGGAGCGTCGAGCGGAAGCTCGCCGCCGTCGCCGTGCGCCGGCAGCAGCCCCTCGGCCCGCAGCTCGGCGATGGTCGCGCCCAGGGAGATCCGGGCGGCGGCCTTCGCCAGCGGCACCGCGGTCGCCTTCGAGGTGAAGGGGACGGTGCGGGAGGCACGCGGATTGGCCTCGAGGACGTAGAGGATGTCGCCCGCCATCGCGAACTGGATGTTGATCAGCCCGAGTACCCCGACGCCGCGCGCAATCGCCTGGGTCGAGGCCCGCAGCCGCTTGATGTCGAAGCCGCCCAGCGTGATCGGCGGCAGCGCGCACGCCGAGTCGCCGGAGTGGATGCCGGCCTCCTCGATGTGCTCCATGACCCCGCCGAGATAGAGCTCCTCGCCGTCGTAGAGGGCGTCGACGTCGATCTCGATCGCGTCGTCGAGGAAGCGGTCGACCAGTACCGGCCGGGAGGGGCTGATCTCGGTCGACTCGGCGATGTACGACGCCAGCCGGGCCTCGTCGTACACGATCTCCATGCCGCGTCCGCCGAGGACGTAGGAGGGCCGGACGAGGACCGGGTAGCCGATCTCGTCAGCGATGGCCTTGGCCTCCGCGAAGGTGGTGGCGGTGCCGTGCTTGGGGGCCGGGAGGCCGGCCTCCGCGAGCACGCGGCCGAACGCGCCGCGGTCCTCGGCGGCGTGGATCGCCTCCGGGGAGGTGCCCACGATCGGCACGCCGTTGTCCTTGAGCGCCTGCGCCAGGCCCAGCGGGGTCTGGCCGCCCAGCTGGACCACGACACCCGCGATCGGGCCGGCCTGCTGCTCCGCGTGGACGATCTCCAGCACGTCCTCCAGCGTCAGCGGCTCGAAGTAGAGCCGGTCGGAGGTGTCGTAGTCCGTGGAGACCGTCTCCGGGTTGCAGTTGACCATCACGGTCTCGTACCCGGCGTCGGACAGTGCGAAGGAGGCGTGGACGCAGGAGTAGTCGAACTCGATGCCCTGGCCGATGCGGTTGGGGCCGGAGCCCAGGATGATCACCGCGGGCTTCTCACGCGGCGCGACCTCGCTCTCCTCGTCGTAGGAGGAGTAGAAGTACGGCGTCTTCGCCGCGAACTCGGCGGCGCAGGTGTCGACCGTCTTGTAGACCGGGCGGATGCCCAGCGCGTGCCGGACCTCGCGCACGACGTCCTCGCGCAGCCCGCGGATCTCGCCGATCTGCTGGTCGGAGAAGCCGTGCCGCTTGGCCTCGGCGAGCAGGTCGACGTCCAGGCGTTCGGCCTCGGCCAGCTCGTCCGCGATCTCCTTGATGAGGAAGAGCTGGTCGACGAACCACGGGTCGATCCTCGTGGACTCGAAGACCTCCTCGGGTGTGGCGCCCGCGCGGATGACCTGCATGACCGTGTTGATCCGGCCGTCGGTGGGACGGGCGGCCTCGCGCAGCAGCTCGTCCTTGTCGCCGGGGTCCCCGACGAACGTGAACTGGCTGCCCTTCTTCTCCAGCGAGCGCAGCGCCTTCTGGAAGGCCTCGGTGAAGTTGCGCCCGATCGCCATGGCCTCACCGACCGACTTCATGGTGGTCGTCAGCGTGCTGTCGGCGCTCGGGAACTTCTCGAAGGCGAACCGCGGAGCCTTGACGACCACGTAGTCGAGGGTCGGCTCGAAGGAGGCCGGGGTCTCGCGGGTGATGTCGTTCGGGATCTCGTCGAGCGTGTAGCCGACGGCCAGCTTGGCCGCGATCTTGGCGATCGGGAATCCGGTCGCCTTGGAGGCGAGGGCCGACGAACGCGACACGCGCGGGTTCATCTCGATGACGATCACACGGCCGTCGTCGGGGTTCACCGCGAACTGGATGTTGCAGCCGCCGGTGTCGACGCCGACCTCGCGGATGACGGCGATGCCGATGTCGCGCAGGATCTGGTACTCGCGGTCGGTCAGCGTCATCGCCGGGGCGACGGTGATCGAGTCGCCGGTGTGCACGCCCATCGGGTCGAAGTTCTCGATGGAGCAGACGACCACGACGTTGTCGTGCTTGTCGCGCATCAGCTCCAGCTCGTACTCCTTCCAGCCGAGGATGGACTCCTCCAGGAGCACCTCGGTGGTCGGCGAGAGGGTCAGGCCCTGTCCGGCGATGCGGCGCAGCTCGTCCTCGTCGTGCGCGAAGCCGGAGCCGGCGCCGCCCATGGTGAAGGACGGGCGGACGACGACCGGGTAGCCGCCGAGCCGCTCGACGCCGGCCAGCACCTCCTCCATGGAGTGGCAGATGACGGACCGGGCGGACTCGCCGTGCCCGATCTTCCCCCGGACGGCCTCCACGACCTCCTTGAACTGGTCGCGGTCCTCGCCCTTGTGGATGGCCTCGACGTTGGCGCCGATCAGTTCGACGCCGTACTTCTCCAGTACGCCGTTCTCGTGCAGCGAGATGGCCGTGTTGAGCGCCGTCTGGCCGCCCAGCGTGGGCAGCAGCGCGTCCGGCCGCTCCTTGGCGATGATCTTCTCGACGAACTCCGGGGTGATCGGCTCGACGTACGTGGCGTCGGCGATCTCCGGGTCGGTCATGATCGTCGCGGGGTTGGAGTTGACCAGGACGACCCGCAGGCCCTCGGACTTCAGGACCCGGCACGCCTGGGTGCCGGAGTAGTCGAACTCGGCGGCCTGGCCGATGACGATCGGGCCGGAGCCGATGACCAGGACGGACTGGATATCGGTGCGCTTAGGCACGCTGGCCCTCCATCAGGGATACGAAGCGGTCGAACAGGTAGGCGGCGTCGTGCGGACCCGCGGCAGCTTCGGGGTGGTACTGGACGCTGAAGGCCGGCCGGTCGAGCAGTTGGAGACCCTCCACCACGTTGTCGTTGAGGCACACGTGGGAGACCTCGGCACGGCCGTAGGGGGTGTCGGACACCTGGTCGAGCGGGGCGTCGACGGCGAAGCCGTGGTTGTGCGCGGTGACCTCGACCTTGCCGGTCGTACGGTCCTGCACCGGCTGGTTGATGCCGCGGTGGCCGTACTTCAGCTTGTAGGTGCCGAAGCCGAGCGCGCGGCCCAGGATCTGGTTGCCGAAGCAGATGCCGAACAGGGGTGTGCCGCGCTCCAGGACGGCCTGCATGACCGAGACGGGGTGGTCGGCGGTGGCCGGGTCACCGGGGCCGTTGGAGAAGAACACGCCGTCCGGGTTCACGGCGTACACGTCCTCGGCGGTCGCCGTCGCGGGCAGCACATGCACCTCGATGCCGCGCTCGGCCATGCGGTGCGGGGTCATGCCCTTGATGCCGAGGTCGACGGCGGCGACGGTGAACTTCTTCTCACCGATCGCGGGGACGACGTAGGGCTGCGTGGTGGCGACCTCGGCGGAGAGGTCCGCGCCCTTCATCTCGGGGGACTGGCGGACCTCGGCGAGCATCGTGCCCTCGTCGGGCAGCGCGTTGCCGGAGAAGATGCCGACGCGCATGGCGCCGCGCTCGCGCAGATGGCGGGTCAGCGCACGGGTGTCGATGCCGCTGATGCCGACGACGCCCTGGTGGCGCAGTTCCTCGTCCAGCGAGCGCTTGGCGCGCCAGTTGGAGGGCACGCGGGCGGGGTCGCGTACGACGTAGCCCGCGACCCAGATCCGCTTCGACTCGGGGTCCTCGTCGTTGACGCCGGTGTTGCCGACGTGGGGGGCGGTCATCACGACGACCTGGCGGTGGTACGACGGGTCGGTGAGGGTCTCCTGGTAGCCGGTCATACCGGTCGAGAACACTGCCTCGCCGAAGGTCACCCCCACGGCCCCGTAGGCACGGCCGCGGAAGATCCGGCCGTCCTCCAGGACAAGAACGGCGGGAGCCTTCGCAGCTCCCCTGGTGGAGGTCGTCATCGTGCGCCTTCCGTCTTGTTGATCATCTGGTTCAGGGTGGCGACCCACTCGTTGTGCTCGGCCGCGCGGTCGGAGCGGAACCCCGAGTCGATCAGCCTGTCGCCGTGCGCCCAGGTCACCACCAGCAGACCGCCCTCGGTGAGGACCTTGCCCGCGATGCCCTTGTCGAGCCGGGCCTCACGCAGCTGCGCGGCCGGGACGAAGAAGTCGCTCGCCCCGGGGCGTACGACGTCCAGGCCCGCCTCCGTGAGCGTGAGCTCCACCCGGCTACGAGTGCCCAGCCCATGGGCCACGATGCGGTCCAGCCACTGTCCTGCGGTGGTGGAGCCGTGGTAGCGACCGCTCATGCTCAGTTTCGCCGGGCCCGGCTCCTCGGGCGCGCTGGGCAGCTCCGGAAGGTCGCCCTGGAGGGTGCCGCGCCACTTCCAGCCCTCGCGCATCAGCCAGTAGACGAGGGCGACGAGGAGGACGAGTCCGACGAGCCAGCCGATACGGGCGGCCCAGTCGGTCACTTCCGCCGATTTCTTTTCGGCGGCGAGCAGGATGAGAGGTGTCACGCGAGCTTCCCGTCGACGAGCGTGGCCTTGCCCCGCAGCCAGGTGTGGGTGACACGGCCCGGCAGCTCACGGCCCTCGTACGGAGTGTTGCGGCTGCGCGAGGCGAAGCCCGCGGGGTCCACGAACCCACGGTATGCCGTGTCGACGAGCGTGAGGTTCGCGGGCTCACCTGCCGAGACGGGGCGGCCGTGGCCGGTGGCCCGGCCGATCTTCGCGGGCTGGATGGACATGCGGTCCGCGACGCCCGACCAGTCGAGCAGCCCGGTGTCGACCATCGTCGCCTGGACCACGGACAGGGCGGTCTCCAGACCGACCATGCCCATGGCGGCGGCGGCCCACTCGCAGTCCTTGTCCTCGTGCGGGTGCGGGGCGTGGTCGGTGGCGACGATGTCGATCGTGCCGTCGGCGAGGGCCTCGCGCAGCGCCCTGACGTCGCGTTCGGTGCGCAGCGGCGGGTTGACCTTGTAGACCGGGTTGTAGGTGCGCACCAGCTCGTCCGTGAGCAGGAGGTGGTGCGGGGTGACCTCGGCGGTGACGTCGATGCCGCGGGACTTCGCCCATCGCACGATCTCGACGGACCCGGCGGTCGACAGATGGCAGATGTGCACCCGGGAGCCGACGTGCTCGGCGAGGAGGACGTCGCGGGCGATGATCGACTCCTCGGCGACCGCCGGCCAGCCCCCGAGCCCCAGCTCGGCGGAGACGACGCCCTCGTTCATCTGGGCGCCCTCGGTCAGCCGCGGCTCCTGGGCGTGCTGGGCTACGACACCGCCGAAGGCCTTCACGTACTCCAGCGCCCGGCGCATGATCACCGCGTCGTCGACGCACTTGCCGTCGTCGGAGAAGACCGTGACCCCGGCCGCCGACTCGTGCATGGCGCCCAGCTCGGCGAGCTTCCTGCCCTCCAGGCCGACGGTGACGGCGCCGATGGGCTGCACATCGCAGTAGCCGTGTTCCCTGCCGAGCCGCCAGACCTGCTCGACGACACCGGCGGTGTCGGCCACCGGGAAGGTGTTGGCCATGGCGAACACGGCCGTGTAGCCGCCGCTCGCGGCGGCCCGCGTACCGGTCAGGACGGTCTCGGAGTCCTCGCGGCCGGGCTCGCGCAGATGGGTGTGCAGATCGACGAGGCCCGGCAGCAGCACCTTGCCGTCCGCCTCGACGACCTCGGCGCCCTCGGCGGACAGCCCGGCACCACTCCAGTCGATTTCGCCCTGCCGGGCGGTGGCGGCGATCGTCTCGCCGTCGATCAGCACGTCCTGCGGCTCGCCGCCGAGCACCTTCGCACCACGGATCAGGATCTTGCTCATGGGTTCTACTTCTCCTCGGTACGGGTCTGGGTGGCGGCGGGCGCGTGGTTCGCGTCGGGGGCGGCCTTCGTCTCCGCCACGGCCCCGCCGAGCAGCAGGTAGAGGACCGCCATGCGGATGGAGACGCCGTTGGCGACCTGCTCCACGGCGGTGCAGCGGTCGGAGTCGGCGACCTCGGCGGTGATCTCCATGCCGCGGACCATCGGGCCGGGGTGCATCACGATGGCGTTCTCGGGCATCTTCGCCATGCGGTCGGCGTCGAGGCCGTAGCGCCGTGAGTACTCGCGCTCGGTGGGGAAGAAGGCGGCGTTCATGCGCTCGCGCTGGACGCGCAGCATCATCACCGCGTCGGACTTGGGAAGGGTGCTGTCGAGGTCGTAGGAGACCTCGCAGGGCCAGGACTCTATGCCGACCGGCAGCAAGGTGGGCGGGGCGACGAGGGTGACCTCGGCGCCGAGCGTGTGCAGCAGGTCGACGTTGGAGCGGGCGACACGGCTGTGCAGCACGTCGCCGACGATGGTGATGCGCTTGCCGGCCAGGTCGCGGCCGAGCCCGGCGTCCCGGCCGACGAGGCGGCGCCGCATGGTGAAGGCGTCGAGCAGGGCCTGCGTGGGGTGCTGGTGGGTGCCGTCGCCGGCGTTGATCACGGCCGCGTCGATCCAGCCGGAGTTGGCCAGCCGGTAGGGGGCCCCGGAGGCGCCGTGCCGGATGACGACGGCGTCGACGCCCATGGCCTCCAGGGTCTGGGCGGTGTCCTTGAGGGACTCGCCCTTGGAGACGCTGGACCCCTTGGCGGAGAAGTTGATGACGTCCGCCGACAGGCGCTTCTCGGCGGCCTCGAAGGAGATCCGGGTGCGGGTGGAGTCCTCGAAGAAGAGGTTGACGACGGTGCGGCCGCGCAGGGTCGGCAGTTTCTTGATCGGCCGATCCGCGACCCGGGCCATCTCCTCGGCGGTGTCGAGGATCAGGACGGCGTCGTCACGGGTGAGGTCGGCGGCCGAGATGAGATGACGCTGCATCTTTCAGGCTCCGTAAGACATGTCAATCGGGAGGATTCGGGCGGACGGGCGCGCGTGAGAGCGCACTCCGGGCCATACGCCGGTGGCGTACGCCGGAGTGCTACTGCTGTGCGCCCGGGGCGGCCTGCTTCACGCCGAGCAGCACGGTGTCGCGACCGTCCTCCTCGGCGAGCTGGACCTTGACCGTCTCCCGCAACGACGTGGGGAGGTTCTTGCCGACGTAGTCGGCGCGGATCGGCAGCTCGCGGTGGCCTCGGTCCACGAGGACCGCGAGCTGGACCGCGCGGGGACGCCCGATGTCGTTCAGGGCGTCGAGGGCGGCGCGGATGGTACGGCCGGAGAAGAGGACGTCGTCCACGAGGACGACGAGGCGGCCGTCGACGCCGTCACCGGGGATCTCGGTGCGGGCGAGCGCACGCGGCGGCTGCATGCGCAGATCGTCCCGGTACATGGTGATGTCGAGGGAGCCGACCGGTACGGAGCGGCCGGTGATCTGCTCGAGCTTGGCGGCCAGCCGCCGGGCGAGGAAGACCCCCCGGGTCGGAATGCCGAGGAGAACCACGTCGTCGGCTCCCCTGGCGCGCTCGACGATCTCGTGGGCGATACGGGTCAACACCCGTGCGATGTCAGGGCCTTCGAGGACGGGCCGTGCATCGGAATACTGCATGTCCATACGAAACGGACCTCCTTCTCCGCCTCACGGGACGGACCTTAAAGGACGTCGGAATTGCGCCATACACGCTACCAGCCCGCCGACGGTGGCTCTTCACCCCCCTGGCGTCTCCCGTCACTCGTGTGGCGTTACCGCACGTCATCTACCACGGAAGGGTCGGTCGGAACCATTCGGCTTGACGGGGGAGAGTCACGCTGCGTAACCTCACAGTGAGTCACCAGCCTTCGTCCGGGGAGCCATATGTCCAGCGAATACGCCAAACAGCTCGGGGCCAAGCTCCGGGCCATCCGCACCCAGCAGGGCCTTTCCCTCCACGGTGTGGAGGAGAAGTCCCAGGGACGCTGGAAGGCGGTCGTGGTCGGTTCGTACGAGCGTGGGGACCGCGCCGTCACCGTGCAGCGCCTCGCCGAGCTGGCGGATTTCTACGGTGTTCCGGTACAGGAGCTGCTGCCCGGCACCACCCCTGGTGGGGCCGCCGAGCCGCCGCCGAAGCTCGTCCTTGACCTGGAGCGCCTGGCCAACGTGCCCGCCGAGAAGGCAGGCCCCCTCCAGCGGTATGCGGCGACGATCCAGTCCCAGCGCGGTGACTACAACGGCAAGGTGCTGTCGATCCGCCAGGACGACCTGCGCACGCTCGCGGTCATCTACGACCAGTCGCCGTCCGTCCTGACCGAGCAGCTGATCAGCTGGGGCGTCCTGGACGCGGACGCACGCCGCGCGGTCTCCCACGAGGAGAGCTGACCGCTCCAGTCCCAGCAGAAACGTGCCGCCCGGGGTGACCGGACCACTGTGGTCCGGTCACCCCGGGCGGTTTTCGTACTCCGCCGGGCACGGGAGCGCCGTGCTCGCTCCAACGGAAGCGCCGGCCCGCCCGTACGCCGGGGGCCCGCAGCACACTGGCTGCGGGCCCCCGGCATTCGTATGACGTTGTGCTTCCGGTGATCACCGTGCCCCCGAGGGGCGCACCGGGCGGAGCGGCGTCGCGGAGCTACTCTCGGCGCAACGACGGCTTCAGATCCTTCAGCCGGCCGAGCAGCCCGTTGACGAAGGCGGGCGACTCGTCCGTGGAGAACTCCTTGGCGAGCTGCACCATCTCGTCCAGCACCACGGCGTCCGGGGTCTCGTCGACCCAGATCAGCTCGTAGGCGCCGAGGCGCAGAATGTTGCGGTCGACCACCGGCATCCGGTCGAGCGTCCAGCCGACCGCGTACTGCGCGATCAGCTCGTCGATGCGCTTCGCGTGCTCCGAGTAGCCCTCGACAAGCTGCATCGTGTACTCGCTCACCGGCGGCTGCCGGGTGTCGGTCCGCGAGTGCCGGATCCAGTCCGCGAGGACCGTGAGGACGTCGGCCTCGCGCTGGTCACCCTCGAACAGGATCTGGAAGGCGCGCTTACGGGCCGTGTTACGAGCAGCCACGGTTAGCTGTTCACCCGGCCGAGGTAGTCGCTCGTACGGGTGTCGACCTTGATCTTCTCACCGGTGGTGATGAAGAGCGGGACCTGGATCTGGTGGCCGGTCTCCAGCGTGGCGGGCTTGGTGCCGCCGGTGGAGCGGTCGCCCTGGACGCCCGGCTCGGTCTCGGCGATCGTCAGCTCGACGGCGGCGGGGAGCTCGACGAAGAGCACCTCGCCCTCGTGCCGGGCGACGGTGGCCGTGAAGCCCTCGATCAGGAAGTTGGCGGCGTCACCGACGGCCTTGCGGTCCACGTGGAGCTGGTCGTACGTCTCCAGATCCATGAAGACGAAGTACTCGCCGTCCATGTACGAAAACTGCATGTCGCGCTTGTCGACAGTGGCCGTCTCCACCTTGACGCCGGCGTTGAACGTCTTGTCGACGACCTTGCCGGAGAGCACGTTCTTGAGCTTGGTGCGCACGAAGGCCGGGCCCTTGCCGGGCTTGACGTGCTGGAACTCGACGACGGACCAGAGCTGGCCGCCTTCGAGCTTGAGCACCATGCCGTTCTTGAGGTCGTTCGTGGAAGCCACGGTTGCGGAATCTCCTGGACTGACGTACGACCCCGGGGCGCGCGCTACAGCGCGAGCAGCTCCTTGGTCGTGATGGTGAGTAGCTCGGGTCCGCCGTCCGCCTCGGGGCGTACGACGAGCGTGTCATCGATCCGGACACCGCCCCTGCCGGGGAGGTGGACCCCCGGTTCGACAGTGACCGGCACGCAAGCGTCCAGTTTACCCATGGCCGCGGGAGCCAACTGCGGGTCCTCGTCGATTTCGAGCCCCACACCGTGCCCGGTCAACGGCGGAAGGCCCCCTCCGTACCCCGCGGAATCCAGTACCTGACGTGCGGCGCGGTCCACGTCCCGGTACGCGGCGCCGGGCGCGAGAGCCTGGCGTCCGGCGCGCTGGGCAGCGAAGACGAGGTCGTACAGCTCGATCTGCCACTCGGCGGGCGAGGTGCCGATGACGAACGTACGGCCGATCTCGCAGCGATAGCCGCGGTAGGTGGCTCCCAGGCAGACGGAGAGGAAGTCCCCCTCCTCCACGCGCCGGTCGGTGGGGCGGTGACCACGGCGGCCGGAGTTCGGGCCGGTGGCGACCGAGGTGGTGAAGGCCGGCCCGTCGGCTCCGTGGTCGACGAGGCGACGCTCCAGCTCCAGGGCGAGATGGCGCTCGGTGCGGCCCACGAGGATCGATTCGAGCAGCTCGCTCAGGGCCTGGTCGACGATCTCCGCCCCGATCCGCAGCAGGGAGATCTCCTCCTCGTCCTTGATGAGGCGCAGCTGCTCGACCGCGCTGCCGAGGTCGGCGAGCCGCAGCCGGGGCGCGATCGTCCGCAGGGCGCGGTGCCGGGCGACGGTGAGGTGGTGCTCCTCGACCGCGAGGGACTCCGCACCCTGTGCGGCGGCCAGATCGGCCGCCGCGACGGCCGGGTCCTGGCCGGTCACCGGCAGCACCTGCACCCGCAGCGCCTCGTCGGGGCGCCCGTAGGCGGGGTGGTCGTCCGGCGGCCCGGCGCACAGCAGTACGTCCTCGCCGAGTCCCAGCAGCAGTACGGCGCCCTTGGGAGCGGCGCCCGCGAGATAGCGGACATTGGCGGGACGGGACACCAGCGTCGTCGCACTGCCACCCGCGCTGCAGCGTTCCCTCAACCGCTCCCGGCGGGCCGCGTACACCTCTGACATGACCCGAGCCTACGAGCGGTGGCCGGATGTCGCCGGTCCAGCGGGTCCGGACGGGCGGTGGGCGCCCGTCCGGGGCGCCGGGGGCTCTGGGCAGCTCCCGGCGCCCGACGATCCGGGAGGCGCCCTCCTACGGCTTTTCCATGGCGGCGGTCAGCACCTCACCATGGGGGCGGGCTCGCGATCGAGCGGGCCAGTACCTCGTCCAGTACCCGGGCCGTGCCCACCACGTCGAGCTGGGAATTGTCGATGATCGGCAGCCCCGAGCCGTACCAGCCGGCCATCCGGCCGTGGATCCGGGCGACCTCCTCGTCGGTGAGACGGCGGTTGCCGGTGCGCTCCGCGTTGCGCTCCAGGACTATCTCCAGGCCGGGGAGCAGGACGACCGGCAGCAGACCGGGACCCACATGCCGTTTCCAGCCACCGAGGCCGACGACGGGGCGGTCCGGGAAGACGGCGTCGTCGAGGATGCAGGATATGCCGTTGGCCAGGAAGTTTCGGGCCGCGAAGCCGCAGGTGCGGCGGGCGAGACGGTACTGCGCCTCCGAGTTGTCGTTCCACCCCGACTGGGGGTCGGCGAAGCCCGAGCGCACCCATTCGCGGACGTCGTCGAGGCTGATGTGAGCCGTGGGGACCCTTCGGTGGTCGGCCCAGTACTTCGCCACGCTGGTCTTGCCCGCACCGGCCGGGCCGATGAGCAGCACGGCCAGCGTGGTGCAGGAGGGGTCGGGCGCGCCCGCGGCGGGCGGCGTGGCCGGTATCCCGACCGGATCGCCCTGCGGAAGCTGCACATGGCCCGTGGTGTCGGATGCCGGAGGTGCGGGTGCGGGATGCGGCGGAATGTGCATGTGGGGTGCACCGGGAGGCACCGGTGGTCCCGTGAAGCCCGGCGCGGGAGCGGGCGGAATTCCCGGCACTGGGCCCGGATGGGCGCCCGGCTGTCCCGGGTGGTGTGCGGCCGGGGACCAGGCGGTCCCCGGATCGTGCCCCGGCTGGTGGGGCGGCGGCAGCGGAGCTCCCACTGCGTGCTGCATCCGGTGCCACTCCGTCTCGTTCTTTCGGGCTCGTTCGCCTCCGGGGCGCCAGAGCCGGTGCCGAGCACCTCGGTTCACCCGCTGCAGGCGATTGTCGCTGGCAGCAGGGCCTGACGCCCTGCTCCCACCGAACGGTACCGTCCCCGGCCGTCGTTGTGTGAACGGCCGGGGACGGCCCGAAGTGCCCATCGCCACAGGCAAATCCGGTCAACCCGCTCCGACGGTGACGACCCGCCCGCCGCGGTGCCGGGGAGGAGCTACTCCCCCACTTCGCCGTACGCGGCGAGGAGAACGGCGGGGTCGGGGCCTTCCAGGACGGTGGGCTTGGCCAGGCCGTCCAGGACGATGAAGCGGAGCAGGTCACCGCGGGACTTCTTGTCGACCTTCATGGTCTCCAGGAGCTTGGGCCACTGGTCATAGCGGTAGTGCAGTGGCAGCCCCACCGACTCCAGGATCGTGCGGTGCCGGTCGGCGGTGGCGTCGTCCAACCGGCCCGCCAGGCGCCCCAGTTCGGCGGCGAAGTGCATACCGACGGCGACGGCGGCGCCGTGCCGCCACTTGTACCGTTCGTTCTTCTCGATCGCGTGACCGAGCGTGTGCCCGTAGTTGAGGATCTCCCGCAGACCGGACTCCTTCAGGTCCGAGGAGACCACCTCGGCCTTGACCTTGATGGAGCGCTCGATCAGCTCGGCGGTGTGCGGGCCCGCCGGAGTGCGGGCGGCCTGAGGGTCGGACTCGATCAGTTCCAGGATCACCGGATCGGCGATGAAGCCGGTCTTGATGACCTCGGCCAGCCCGGAGACGTAGTCGTTGACCGGGAGCGAGTCCAGCGCCGCCAGATCGCACAGCACGCCCGCGGGCGGATGGAATGCGCCCACCAGGTTCTTGCCCTCGGCCGTGTTGATGCCTGTCTTGCCGCCCACCGCCGCGTCCACCATCGCCAGCACGGTGGTGGGGATCGCGATCCACCGCACCCCGCGCAGCCAGGTCGCGGCCACGAACCCGGCCAGGTCCGTGGTGGCCCCGCCGCCCACGCCCACAATGACGTCGCTGCGGGTGAAGCCGGACTGGCCCAGCGCCTTCCAGCAGTAGGCGGCGACCTCCGCGGTCTTCGCCTCCTCCGCGTTCGGCACCTGGATCGCGATCGCCTCGAAGCCCTGCCCGGCCAGGTCGGCGCGGAGCGCGTCACCCGTCCCGGCCAACGCCTCCGGGTGGATCACCGCGACCCGCTTGGCCTTGTCGCCGACCAACCCGGCGAGTTCGCCGAGGAGTTGACGGCCCACCAGGACCTCGTACGGGTCGGTGCCCGCGGTGCCGCCGACCTGGATCCGCGTCACTGCCTCGCTCATGCTTCCTTCAACTCCAGTGCGTCCAGGACGGCTTGCGTGACCTCTTCCGGGCCCCGCCGGTCGGTGGCGACGACGGCCGTCGCGACCTCCTCGTACAGATGGCGGCGGGACTCCATCAGCTCGCGCCACTGCCGGCGCGGATTGACCGCCAGCAGTGGGCGGGCCGCGTTCAGACCGGTCCGCTTGACCGCCTCCTCGACGTCCATCGCCAGATAGACGACAGGCCGGCCGGCCAGCAGCTCCCGGGTGTCAGCGTCGAGGATCGCTCCGCCGCCCAGGGCGAGGACGCCGTCGTGCTCGGCGAGCGCCCGCTGCACCGCCTGCTTCTCGATCGCGCGGAAGACGGGCTCGCCCTCGTCCACGAAGATGTCGGCGATGGTGCGGCCCTGTTCGGCCACGATGTCCTCGTCCGTGTCCCGGTAGCCCACGCCCAGCCGCTCGGCCAGCAGCTGCCCGACGGTGGACTTGCCCACGCCCATCGGGCCGACCAGGACGACCAGCGGCGTGTTCACCGGATGGCCAGGTTCTCGAGGTACGACCGCACGTTGCGCCGGGTCTCGGTCACGCTGTCGCCGCCGAACTTCTCCGCCACCGCGTCCGCGAGGACGAGGGCCACCATGGCCTCCGCGACGATGCCGGCCGCCGGCACCGCGCACACGTCCGAGCGTTGGTGGTGCGCCTGCGCCGCCTCGCCGGTGGACACGTCCACCGTCTGCAACGCCCGCGGCACCGTCGCGATCGGCTTCATCGCGGCACGCACGCGCAGCAGCTCACCCGTGGACAGACCGCCCTCGGTGCCGCCGGAGCGGCCCGTGGCCCGCCGGATGCCCTCGTCGGTGACGACGATCTCGTCGTGCGCCTTCGAGCCCGGCACGCGCGCCAGCTCGAACCCGTCACCGACCTCGACGCCCTTGATCGCCTGAATGCCCATCAGCGCCGCCGCGAGCCGGGCGTCCAGGCGCCGGTCCCAGTGCACGTGCGAGCCCAGCCCGACCGGAACGCCGTACGCCAGCACCTCGACCACTCCGCCGAGGGTGTCACCGTCCTTGTGCGCCTGGTCGATCTCCGCGACCATCGCCTTCGAGGCGTCCGCGTCAAGGCAGCGCACCGGGTCCGCGTCGAGCCTGTCCACATCCGCGGGGGTCGGGTGGACGCCGTAGGGGGCCTTGGCCGAGGCCAGCTCGACGACGTGCGAGACGACCTCGATCCCGGCCGTCTCCTTCAGGTACGACCGCGCCACCGCTCCGAGCGCCACCCGCGCCGCCGTCTCACGGGCCGACGCACGCTCGAGAATGGGCCGCGCCTCGTCGAACCCGTACTTCTGCATGCCCGCCAGATCCGCGTGCCCGGGACGCGGGCGGGTCAGCGGCGCGTTGCGGGCCAGGGCGGCCAGGGTCTCCGCGTCCACCGGGTCGGCAGCCATCACCTGTTCCCACTTGGGCCACTCGGTGTTGCCCACCATGATCGCCACCGGGGAGCCGAGCGTGAGGCCGTGCCGGACGCCGCCCAGGAAGGTGACCTCGTCCCGCTCGAACTTCATGCGCGCACCGCGCCCATAGCCCAGCCGCCGCCGCGCCAGGTGATCCGCCACCATCTCGGTGGTGATCGGCACGCCGGCGGGAAGGCCCTCCAGCGTCGCGACAAGTGCGGGACCGTGGGACTCCCCCGCGGTCAGCCAGCGCAACCTGCTCAACGGTGCTCCTCAGTGCTCGCGCCCTGGTACTGCCCTGCGTACGCGCGTCCTCGCGTACGGCGACGGCGCGACCGGGTGCGCGGCCCCGGCCCGCCACCTCCGATCCTCCCACGTCCGGCGGCACGAACCGGTCCCAGGTCCATCAGGCGGACGCGAGCGGGCACGGGTCGGCACTCCACCGTCACCGCCTCCGGGCGAGTCCGTCCTAGCGGGCCGCCAGGGCGTGCTCACCCGCCTTGCGCATGGCGTCCAGCGGGGCGGGTGCGCGGCCCGTCATCTGTTCGACCTGGAGCACCGCCTGGTGAACAAGCAGATCAAGGCCGCTGACGACGGCGCCGCCGTACCCGGACCAGCGCGCCGCGAGAACGGTGGGCCAGGGGTCGTACAGCACGTCGAACAGGGTCGCCGGACGCTCCGGGACGGCCGCGGCCAGGGCGTCCGTCGTCCCGGCCGGAGTGGTGGCGACGACCAGTGGCGCGCGCAGCGCGCGTTCGGCGTCCGCCCAGTCCGCGGTCCGCACGTCGACCTCGAGCCGCTCGCCCCACTGCCGCATCTCGGCGGCACGGGCCTCGCTGCGCACATAGGCGACGACCTCGCCGGTGCAGATCCGGGCGAGCGCGGCGAGCGCGGAGGAGGCGGTGGCACCGGCGCCGAGGATCGCCGCCGAGTCGACCTGTTCGATCCCGCGCTCGCGCAGGGCGGCGACCATGCCGGGGATGTCGGTGTTGTCGCCGACGCGCTTCCCGTCCCGGGTGAACACCACGGTGTTGACGGCCTCCACCGAAGCCGCCGTGTCGCTGATCGAGTCGAGCAACGGAATGACGGCCCGCTTGAGCGGCATGGTCAGCGACAGCCCGGCCCACTCGGGCCCGAGCTCCGCGAAGAACCCGGGCAGCGCCTCCTCGTCGACCTCGAACCGGTCGTACGACCAGCCCTTCAGCCCCAGTTCCTCGTACGCGGCGCGGTGCAGCACCGGTGAGAGGGAGTGGGCGATCGGGGAGCCGAGGACGGCGGCCCGGCGCTTGCTGGCGGTGCCCGTCATCGTCCCTTCATTGTCCCTTCTTCTGCTCTTGAAGGTATTTCTCGCGGTTGCGGTTCTGCTCCGCGTTCGTCTCGGCGAAGAGCGTCTCGTTGTCGCTGATCGAGACGAAGTAGTACCAGTTGCCCTTGGCGGGGTTGAGGGCGGCCTGGATGGCCACCTCCCCGGGGTTGTCGATCGGTCCGGGGGGCAGGCCCTTGATCTTGTACGTGTTGTACGGGTCGTTGATCTGCCGCAGTGCGTTGACGGAGCCGGTGGCGAGCTTGGACTGTCCACGCAGGTAGTTCACCGTCGAGTCGAAGTCGAGCAGGCCGTAGGTCTCGGTGTTGTCCGGCTTGAGCCGGTTGTAGACGACCGTGGCGACCTTCTCGAAGTCGTGTTTGTACTTGCCCTCGGCCTGGACGAGGCTCGCGACCGTCAGGACCTGCAGCGGGTTCTGCAGATTGAGGCTCTGCGCCTTGGCCTGGATGCCGAACTCGGCGTACTTCGCCTTGGCCATGTCGACCATTTGCTTGAGGACGTCCTCGGGTGTCATGCCCTTGGCGACCGGATAAGCGGAGGGGTACAGGAATCCTTCCAGCGGATCCTTGATCCCCTTGCCGGTGTCGGCCCAGTCGGGAAGCCCGAAGGTCTTCCACTTGCTCTTGGCGATGTCGCTGGTGGTGCCTGCCTTGAGCTGGAGACGGGAGTCGATCGCCGCGTAGATCTTGGTGTTGCGCCAGCCCTCGGCGATGATCAGGTTGTTCTTGCTCTTCGGGCTGAGCATCAACTCGACGGCGGCGGCCGCGGACATGTGCTTGTTCAGCGTGTACGTGCCCGCCTGGATGGTCTTGCCGTTGGGGTTCTGCGCCTGCGCCGCCACGAACGCGTCCACGCTCTTGACGACACCGGCCTGTTTCAGCACCTGTCCGATGGTGTAACCGCCGGACCCCTTCGGGATGGTGACCGTGACCTGCTCGCCCGTGCCCTCCCCCACATAGTCGGGCGCGGCGCCGAAACGGCTTTTGTAGTACTGATACCCGAAATATCCGGCTCCGCCGATGCCACCGCCGAAGACCAGCACGACCACCAGGCAGGCGCAGCCGTTGCGGCGCTTCTTCCCCTTGCCCTTGCCGCCGCGCCCCCGGCGGTCGTCCTGCTCGTCGTCCTCCGCCTCGTCATCGTCGCCCCCGCCCGCAAAGAAGGCGTGTTCGCCCTCGTCGGGCCCCGGGTCCCAGTCGGTCTGGGGTTCCGGTTCCGCGCGCCGCCGGTTCGGCGGCTCGGGCGGCGGGTACGCGTCGGGCGTCTGGTAGAAGTCGGGCTGCCCATCGCCGTACGTGCCGGCCTGCGTGCCGTACGGATCGGCGGGGTCGGCCGGGTAGGGAGCATGGCCCTGCCCGCTGCCGTCCCAGCCTCCGTTGCCGTACTCCTGCGGCGTTCGACCGGGGTAGTGCTGCCCGTGCGGTTGGGGTCCTGGCTGCTGGTACTGCTGCTGCCCCTGGCCCCCGTACTGGTCGTGGCCCTGCTGCCCCTGGTTCCCGTACTGGTTGTGGCCCTGCTGCCCCTGGTTCCCGTACTGGTCGTGGCCCTGCTGCCCCTGGTTCCCGTACTGGTTGTGGCCCTGCTGCCCCTGGTTCCCGTACCGCTGGTAGTCGTTGTGCCCCTGGTCGTATCCGGCCTGCGGACCGCTCTCCCAGTCGCCGTAGTGCTGCTGCGGCTGCCCCGGGTAGTGCTGCGGCTGGCCGCCGTAGGGGGACTGGGCCGCGTGGGCCTGCTGTCCTCCCCATCCGCCGTCCCCGTACAACGGGTCCTCCGGATGCCACGGTGCGGAGCTTGAGCCCCGGCCATACTCAGTCATCGATCCCCTTGAGCCGCGAGACGGCGGTCGCGGCCGATCCCGACCCGGCTTCCGATCCGCCTCTTGCTGTGCGATGGCTGTTCGAACACCCTCGCATCGCGCGGAACGTTACCGTATCGCGATCAGATGACCACTTCGACGCCCTCGCCGGGTGATTGTCCTGACACCCGTTCGGATTCCAGCGCCTGCTGCAGGATGATGACGGCGGCCGCCTGGTCGATCACGGACCGGCCCTTCCTGGACTTCACGCCCGAGGCTCGCAGCCCCTGACTGGCCGTCACCGTGGTCATCCGCTCATCCACCAGCCTGACCGGAACGGGCGCGATCGAACGGGCCAGTTCCTGGGCGAAGCCGCGGACCTTGACGGCAGCCGGGCCCTCGCCGCCCTTGAGGGAGCGAGGGAGACCCACGACGACCTCGATGGGCTCATACTCCTCGACGAGTTGCTTCAGCCGGCGATGGGCCGCCGGGATGTCCCGCCCCGGGACCGTCTCCACCGGAGTGGCCAGGATCCCGTCGGGGTCGCACGAGGCGACCCCGATCCGGGCGTCACCGACATCGATCGCGAGTCGGCGTCCTCTTCTCATGCTCGCGGCCGTTCCTACTTGGCTGTCTCGGCGACCAGGCGCTCCACGGCGTCGACGGCCTCGCCGACGGCGGACGGGTTCTGGCCACCGCCCTGCGCGACGTCCGGCTTGCCGCCACCGCCGCCGCCGAGCGTCTTGGCGGCCGTACGGACCAGTTCACCGGCCTTGAGACCGCGCTCGCGGGCGGCCTCGTTGGTGGCGATGACCGTCAGCGGCTTGCCGTTGTTGACGGTGAACAGGGCGACGACCGCCGGCCGCCCGCCCTGGATACGGCCGCGTACGTCGAGAACCAGCTTGCGCAGGTCGTCGGGCGTGGTGCCGTCGGGGACCCGGCCGGTGACGACCGCGACGCCGCGGACGTCCTTGGCGGCCTCGGCGAGACCGGCAGCGGCCTGCAGCACCTTCTCGGCCCGGAACTTCTCGATCTCCTTCTCGGCGTCCTTCAGCTTGCCGAGCATGCTGGAGACCTTCTCGGGCAGGTCCTCCGGACGGCCCTTGAGCAGCTCGGTGAGCTGGTTGACGACCGTGTGCTCGCGGGCGAGGAAGCTGTAGGCGTCGACGCCGACCAGGGCCTCGATACGGCGGACACCGGAGCCGATCGAGGACTCGCCGAGCAGCTTCACCAGACCGAGCTGGGCGGTGTTGTGCACGTGGGTGCCGCCGCACAGCTCCTTGGAGAAGTCGCCGATGGTCACGACGCGCACGCGCTCGCCGTACTTCTCGCCGAACTCGGCGATGGCGCCCTGCTTCTTGGCCTCGTCGATGCCCATGATCTCGGCCTGCACGTCCAGGTCTCGGGCGAGCACCTCGTTGATCTTCTGCTCGACGTCGGTCATCACGGCCGTCGGGACGGCCGACGGGGAGCCGAAGTCGAAGCGGAAGCGGCCGGGCTGGTTCTCGGAACCCGCCTGGGCGGCCGTCGGACCGAGGGCGTCACGCAGGGCCTGGTGGGTGAGGTGCGTGGCCGAGTGGGCGCGGGCAATGGCCTTGCGGCGGCGCGAGTCGATCGAGGCGTGGGCCTTGGCGCCGACGGTCACCTCGCCGACCTGCACCACGCCCTTGTGGACGTACACGCCCGGGACCGGCTTCTGCGTGTCGCGGACCTCGATCACGGCACCGGAGTCCACCTTGATGCGGCCGGTGTCGCCGATCTGGCCGCCGCCCTCGGCGTAGAAGGGGGTGCGGTCGAGGACGACCTCGACCTCGTCGCCCTCGGTCGCGGCCGGCGAGGAGACGCCGTCGACGAGGATGCCGACGATGGTGGACTCGCCCTCGGTGTCCGTGTAGCCGATGAAGTCGGTCTCGCCGGCGGCGTCGGCGATCTCACGGTAGGCGCCGAGGTCGGCGTGGCCGGTCTTCTTGGCCTGGGCATCGGCCTTGGCGCGCTCCCGCTGCTCCTTCATCAGCCGGCGGAAGCCGTCCTCGTCCACGGAAAGCCCCTGCTCGGCGGCCATCTCGAGGGTGAGGTCGATCGGGAAGCCCCAGGTGTCGTGGAGCAGGAAGGCCTTGTCGCCGGGCAGAACACTGCCGCCGGCGGCCTTGGTCTCGGTCACCGCCGTGTCGAGGATGTTGGTGCCGGCCTTCAGCGTCTTCAGGAAGGCGGCCTCCTCGGCGAGGGCGACCTTCTCGATGCGCTCGCGGTCGGTGATGAGCTCGGGGTACTGCTGGCCCATCATCTCGATCACGGTGTCGATGAGCTCCTGGACCACCGGGCCGGTGGCGCCGAGCAGGCGCATGTTGCGGATGGCGCGGCGCATGATGCGGCGCAGCACATAGCCGCGGCCCTCGTTGCCCGGGGTCACTCCGTCACCGATGAGCATGGTGGCGGTGCGCATGTGGTCGGTGACGACGCGCAGCGAGACGTCCGAGTCGTGCGAGTCGCCGTAGGCGACGCCGGTGAGCTCGGTGGCCTTCTTGATCACGGCCATGGAGGTGTCGATCTCGTACATGTTCTGCACGCCCTGCAGAATCATGGCGAGCCGCTCCAGGCCGAGGCCGGTGTCGATGTTCTTGCTCGGCAGATCGCCGAGGATCTCGAATTTGTCCTTGCCGGTGCCCTCGCCGCGCTCGGACTGCATGAAGACGAGGTTCCAGATCTCCACGTACCGCTCGTCGTTGACGGCGGGGCCGCCCTCGACGCCGAACTCCGGGCCGCGGTCGTAGTTGATCTCGGAACAGGGGCCGCAGGGGCCGGGCACGCCCATGGACCAGAAGTTGTCCTTCATGCCCAGACGCTGGATGCGCTCGGCCGGGACGCCGATCACGTCGCGCCAGATCTGCTCGGCCTCGTCGTCGTCCTGGTAGACCGTGATCCACAGGCGCTCGGGGTCGAGGCCGTAACCGCCCTTGTCCTGGGGCGTGGTGAGCAGTTCCCAGGCGAACTTTACGGCGCCTTCCTTGAAGTAGTCGCCGAAGGAGAAGTTGCCGCACATCTGGAAGAACGTGCCGTGCCGCGTGGTCTTGCCGACCTCTTCGATGTCGGGCGTGCGCACGCACTTCTGCACGCTGGTGGCGCGCGGGAACGGCGGCTTGACCTCACCCAGGAAGTAGGGCTTGAAGGGCACCATGCCGGCCGGGACGAGCAGCAGAGTCGGGTCGTCCGCGATGAGCGACGCCGAAGGGACGACGGTGTGACCGCGCTCCTCGAAGAAGCTCAACCAGCGGCGGCGGATTTCAGCCGACTCCATCAGTGGTCCTCATTCCGGTTGTACGAGTACGTCGACGTGTCGATGTACTTCGGGTCGTTGCGGTTCTCGACGGCGGTGTACCGCCGGGGTGCGGGGAGCTGGTCGACGGGCGCGTTCAGCCCGAGCGCGTCGTCCAGCTCGGCCTCCCGCTGGGCCATGCCCGCGCGGACGTCGGACGCGAAGTCCAGCGCGCGGTCCTTGAGCCGGTGGCCCGTCTCGACCGCCTTGTTCGCCGCCTGCGCGGCCAGGCTCTCGGGGGTCAGCTGCCTCAGCTTGCGGTTGACCTTGGTGGTGGCCCACACACCGGCGGCGACGCCCGTGGTGAACCAGAAGGTACGGCGGAACATCGCTCGGTCAGTTCCCCTTATCCCGGTTGTTTCCCCGGCTGTTCCCCCGGTCGTTCCGCTTCTCCCGTCGCGGGGACGGGACGGTGCGGCCCACGATCACGGTACGCCGGGGCGCCTTGGCGGGCACGTTCTCACGACGGCCGGCGATCGCCCGGCGCACGCCGTAGCCGAAGGCGGCGACCTTGACCAGGGGGCCGCCGAAGGTGGACGCGACGGTCGTCGACAGAGCCGACGCGTTCGACGTGACCTCCTGTACGTCCGAGGCGATCGCGTCGACCCGGTCGATCTGGCTCTGTGCGGAGCGCACCGCGGTGGAGGCCTCGGCCAGCAGCGGTACGGCCTGGTCGGTCACGTCCGCCACCAGCTTGGTGGTCGCCTTGAGCGTCTGGGCCAGCCTCGCCAGGGCGACGGCGAGGAAGGAGACCAGGATCGCCCAGAAGACGGCCACGAGGATCCCGGCCACTTCTCCACCGGACACCGCGCGCACCCGCTCCCTAGAACGTGCCTGAACATCGAAAAGTCGTGCCCCGAGCCTATCGCGCCGGGGCGGCCGGTCCGTACCGGATTAGGGGCCGCCCCTCGGGGAGTTGCGCCGGGCCAACGCGGCAGCCCGCCGTCCCGCCCGGCCCGGTGGGGCGGGGGGACGACGGGCTGCTGTGCTGGGAGTGCTGCGTCCGCGGAAAGCGATCAGCGGGCGTAGTACTCGACGACGAGCTGCTCGTCGCAGATCACCGGGATCTCCTTGCGGTTCGGCTCGCGGTCCAGGCGGAACGCCAGGGCCTTGAGGTTCACCTGGAGGTAGCGCGGGGTCTCGCCGTCGGGGGCGAAGCCACCCTCGCGGGCGACCTGGAAGAGCGTCTTGTCACGGCTGCGCTCGCGGACCATCACGACGTCGTCGGGACGGACGCGGAACGACGGCTTGTCGACCTTCTGGCCGTTGACCTCGATGTGGCCGTGGACGACCATCTGGCGGGCCTGGTAGATCGTGCGGGCGATGCCCGAACGCAGGACCAGCGCGTCGAGACGGCGCTCGAGCTCGATGATCAGCGCTTCACCGGTCTTGCCCTGGACCTTGGAGGCACGCTCGTAGGCGCGCACCAGCTGGCGCTCGGACACGTCGTACTGCGCGCGCAGACGCTGCTTCTCCAGCAGACGGACCTTGTAGTCCGAGTTCTGCTTGCGGCCGCGGCCGTGCTCGCCCGGCGGGTAGGGGCGGGCCTCGAAGTACTTGACGGCCTTCGGGGTCAGCGCGATGCCGAGGGCACGGGACTTCTTGACCTTGGGGCGGGACTGGTTCGCCATGAACCAAACACCTCGTGTTTCTGTGTGTAATCGGCTTCACCAGGGTTAGGGAGGTCGCATCCGCAGCCGGGGAAACCCTGCGGGTCCGCGTGGGACCTGCCGGGCAGCCGCTCCCCTGGTCTGGGCACATACGTGCAGCACGCGAGTGGCCCACCGACCTGTCCCCGGGGCTTCCGGGGAGGTGGTGGGCTGCCCGCGACACCGTTCGACGGTGCGCGACGCTCCTGGATCCCCATGCCGTACGGCGGTGGGGTTCCGGCTGGATGTCCCGCTCTGGTGGCGCCGGCTCCCCTTTTGTGAGGTGCCGGACACGGGACGCAGCGCTTCGGGTAAGTCTACAGGCTGACTACGGCTGCTTCCGACCCAGGTGCTTGCGGGTCCACTCCACGGCGTCCGCGTACCGCGCCTCGGCGCCGTGGCGGGTCGGGGTGTAGTACTCCCGGTCCTTGAGCGCGTCCGGGGCGTACTGCTGGGCGGCTATGCCTTCGGGCAGGTCGTGCGGATACACATACCCCTGTGCGTGGCCGAGCTTGGCCGCGCCCTTGTAGTGCCCGTCGCGCAGATGCGGGGGCACGGGCCCGGCCAGTCCCTTGCGGACGTCCTCCATGGCCGCGCCGATCGCCGTGGTCGCCGCATTGGACTTGGGGGCGAGGGCGAGGGCGATGGTGGCGTGGCTGAGGGTGAGCGCGGCCTCCGGGAAGCCGATCATCGCGACGGCCTGGGCGGCGGCGACGGCTGTCGGCAGCGCGTTCGGGTCGGCGAGGCCGATGTCCTCGCTCGCGGAGATCATCAGACGCCGGGCGATGAAGCGGGGGTCCTCCCCGGCCTCGATCATTCGGGCCAGGTAGTGCAGCGCGGCGTCGACGTCCGAGCCACGGATCGACTTGATCAGGGCGCTCGCCACGTCGTAGTGCTGGTCGCCGTCGCGGTCGTACTTCACCGCGGCCCGGTCGACGGTCTCCTCCAGGGTCGTCAGACCGATCTCCGGCTCGTCCTTGTCGAGGGCGGCCCCGGCCGCGGCCTCCAGGGCGGTCAGGGCGCGGCGGGCGTCGCCGCCGGCGATCCGCAGCAGATGGGCCTCGGTGTCCTCGGGGAGCGTGACGGCGCCCGCCAGGCCGCGCTCGTCGGCCAGGGCCCGGCGCAGCAGTCCGCGCACATCGTCGTCCGTGAGCGGCTCGAGGGTGAGCAGCAGGGAGCGGGACAGCAGTGGGGAGATCACCGAGAAGTACGGGTTCTCCGTGGTCGCCGCGATCAGGGTCACCCAGCGGTTCTCGACGGCCGGGAGCAGGGAGTCCTGCTGGGCCTTGCTGAAGCGGTGGATCTCGTCCAGGAACAGGACGGTCTCCTTGCCGAAGCCGCCGGTGGCGCGGCGGGCGCCCTCGATGACCGCGCGGACCTCCTTCACGCCCGCGGTGATCGCCGACAGCTCCACGAAGCGCTTGTTGGTGGCCTTCGAGACGACATAGGCCAGGGTCGTCTTGCCGGTGCCGGGCGGGCCCCAGAGGATCACCGAGGAGGGACCGGCGGGCCCTCCGCTGCCCTCGCCGACCAGTCTGCGCAGCGGGGACCCCGGCTTGAGCAGATGCTGCTGGCCCACCACCTCGTCGAGGGTGCGCGGGCGCATGCGTACCGCCAGGGGGCTGCCGGTCGGGTCCTTCTCCTGGCGTTCTTCTGCGGCGGCGGTGAACAGGTCGGGCTCCACGCTGAAACCCTACCGGGGGTCTCGGGGTGTACCCCGCAAAGCGCAGTACCCCACTGGCGACGCCGCCCGGCCCGGCGACCGGCCCCGGCTCAGGCCCAGAGCTGGCTTCCCCACCGGGTCAGGATCAGCATGGCGATGATGCCGACATGGGTGACGGGGAGGACCCACGTGAACTCGCCGAGGAAGTTCTTCAGCGGGCGCGGGGCGGGCAGGAAGTCGTTGCGCACGTTGAACGAGGTCACGTACCAGAACATGGTGATCGTGGCGACCCACGCCAGCGAGCACCACAGGCACAGCGCGTTGATCCGGTACAGCGACTCGAACTGCAACCAGGTCACGAAGGCGACGCCGAACAGCGTGCCGAAGTTGAAGGTCAGCCAGTACCAGCGCGGGAAGCGGGCGCGCGCGAGCAGGCTCATGCCGACGCAGATGACGATGCCGTAGCAGACGAGGCCGAGCATCGGGTTGGGGAAACCGAAGACGGCGGCCTGCTTGCTCTCCATGACGCTGCCGCAGGACACGATCGGGTTGATGCTGCAGCCGGGGGTGAACGTCTTGCCGCTCACCTTGCCCTCGAGAATCTTGAACTTGTCGATCGTGATGACCCACGCGGCCAGCAGACCGGCGGCACCGGTGATCACCAGCAGCACGGCGAACGCGCGGCTGCCGCCGGCCGTCCGGGGCGCGTCCGTGCGTTCCGGCTCGGTGTATCCGGTGGAGACGTCCCTAACTGTCGTCTTGGTCATCACGCCGATTCCGATGCTCGGGGTTGGATCTGCGGGCTGAGGTCATTGTGCCGCACACGTGCCTGTGTCCACCGTTCGATGGACATAAGGAAGTACGCACGGTCGTCGCGGAACGTTCGGTTCAGGCCGAGGCTCGTGGCCATGACCACATACGCGAACGGACTCGCGGTGGACGTACGAGGGCTGCGCAAGCAGTACGGGGACGTCACCGCGGTCGACGGAATCGATCTGGAGATCCGGCGGGGCGAGGTGTTCGGCCTGCTCGGACCCAATGGAGCGGGCAAGAGCACCACCGTGGAGATCCTCCAGGGAAACCGCGACCGGGACGGGGGAGAGGTGTCCGTGCTCGGGGCGGACCCGGCGCGCGCCGCACGCGCGTGGCGCTCGAAAATCGGGATCGTCTGGCAGGACGAATCCGCGCCCGCGGAGTTGACGGTCCGCGAGACCGTGCGGCATTTCGCCCGCTACTACCCCCGGCCGCGCGACCCGGAGAAGGTCATCGGGCTGGTGGGACTCGAGGCGAAGGCGGACAGCCGGATCAAGGGGTTGTCGGGTGGCCAGCGCCGCCGTCTCGACGTGGCGCTCGGCGTGATCGGCGACCCCGAGCTGCTGCTCCTGGACGAACCGACGACGGGATTCGACCCGGCGGCCCGGCGCCAGTTCTGGGAGCTGATCCGCACGCTCGCCGACGAGGGCACGACCATCCTGCTCACCACCCACTACCTGGAGGAGGCCGAGGAACTGGCGGACCGGCTGGCAGTGGTGGCCAAGGGCCGGGTGGTGGCCGAGGGCACCGCGTCGGCACTGCGGAACCGATTCGGCAGCGAGGCCATCGTCGAGTGGACGGAGGCGGACGGCAGGAACCGCCGTGAGCGCACCGGGACGCCGACCCGCACGGTCACCGAGCTCACGCGCCGCTTCGACGGAGAGATCCCGGGGCTGCGGATCAGCCGCCCCACCTTGGAGGACGTGTATCTGCGGCTGACCGGGCAGGAGGACGCGCGATGACCACGACAGCCGTACGGACCCGGACGGAGGCCTCCGCCGGGCGGCTGCCCGGGGCCTGGGTCCTCGGACTGCACCGGGGCGCCCTGGAGATCAAGCAGTTCTTCCGGCAGCGCGAACAGGTGGTGTTCACCTTCGCCTTCCCGGTCGTCTTCCTGTTCCTGTTCGCGTCGATCTTCCACGACGCCGTGCGCGGCACCGGCGTCACCGCCTCGCAGCTGTACGTCCCCGCGATGATGGCCTCGGGCATCATGTCGACGAGTTTCCAGTCCCTGGGGATCTCGATCGCGGTGGAACGCGACGAGAGGGTCCTGCGCAGGCTGCGCGGCACCCCCATGCCCCCGACGGCGTACTTCCTGGGGAAGATCTGGCTCGTCCTGTTCACCGGTGTCCTGGAGACGGCGATCCTGCTGCTCGTCGGGACCACCGTGTACGGCGTCGATCTGCCGTCGGACGCCGGGAAGTGGTTCGACTTCGGCTGGATCTTCGTGCTCGGGCTGACCGCGTGCGCGCTGCTCGGCATCGCGATCAGCTCCGTACCGAAGTCCGCCAAGAGCGCCAGTTCGGTGGTCGTCCTGCCCTTCCTGGTGGTGCAGTTCGTCTCCGGGGTGTACATCTCCGTCAACGCCATCCCCCACTGGATGCTCGACATCGGCGCCCTGTTCCCGTTGAAATGGCTGTGCCAGGGGTTGCGGGGCGTGTTCCTGCCCGACTCGGCGAAGGTCCTGGAGCAGGCGGGAAGCTGGGAGTTCGGGCGGATCGCGCTGGTGCTCGCGGCCTGGTGCATCGCAGGATTGGCGCTGTGTCTGCTGACGTTCCGCTGGAAGGACCGGCGCGAGGGATGACGGAGCCCGGCACGGCGCGAGGGGCGACCGATCCCGGCACGGCGCGCGCCGCGCATGCCTGGGACCGTTCGATCCGGCTGTGGGACACGTACTTCGCGGTCGCCTGGGCGGCCACCCTGGCGTTCGTGCTCGACGCCGCCCACTCGGGGTGGACCGCCCGTGCCGTGGCGGCCGGGCTGCTCGTTCCGCTGGTGCCCTGGTACGTGGTGGTGGGTCGCGCGCTGCTCCAGGGGGATCCGCCGAAGGAGCGGCGGGCGCTGTGCTACCTCGGCGGGGCGATGGCGTTGTTCCTGCCCTCGGCGGTCCTGGTCGGCGAGACACGGCTGATGTCGTTCGCGCTCATCCCGCAGTGCTTCATGGCGCTGCGGATGCCCCGGGCGCTCGTCGCCGTGACGCTCATCAACCTGCTCCCCGTGGCGGGCTGGGCGCTGCTGTGGCGCCCGGCCGCCGGGGATCTCGTCTCCAACGCCCTCTTCGCCCTGGTGACCCTCGTCTTCTCGGTGGTCATCGGAAGCTGGATCATCCGGATCATCGAACAGAGCGGGGAACGGGCCGAGCTGATCGCGGAGCTCGACGCCAGCCGGCACGAGATCTCCCGTCTCTCCGCCGCGCACGGTGCGCTCACCGAACGCGAACGGCTCTCCCGCGAGATCCATGACACGCTCGCACAGGGCTTCACCAGCCTGCTGATGCTGGTCCAGGCGGTGGAGGCCGAACTCGAGCACGACGTGCCCCAGGCCCGGCGCCATCTGGCCCTGATGGCGGAGACTGCCCGGCAGAACCTCGCCGAGGCGCGCGCCCTGGTGGCCGGGGGTGCGCCCGCCGACCTGGACGGGTCGTCGCTGCCGGACGCCCTGCGGCGACTAGCGGCACGGCACGACGCGCTGGTGGAGGTCACGGGGCCGGTGCGCGCGCTGCCCGCGGGGCCGGAGGTCGTGGCGCTGCGCTCGTGCCAGGAGGCGCTGGCCAACGCACGTAAGCACGCCGGGAGTTCGGTGTCCCTCACGATCACACTGGCGTACGCCGACGACGCGTTGACGGTCTCCGTGCGGGACGACGGCTGCGGCTTCGACCCGACCGCGCCGGCCGCCGGCTACGGTCTGAACGGGCTGCGGGCGCGCGCCGCCGAGGTGGGCGGTGCGGCGGTGGTCCGCAGCGCGCCCGGCGAGGGCACCACCGTCACCGTCCGGCTGCCCGCCCTGTCCGCTCTCGGGAGTGCCTTGTGATCCGTATCGTCCTCGCCGACGACCACCCCGTCGTACGGGAGGGGCTGCGCGCGATGCTGAACGCGGAGCCCGACCTGGAGGTCGTCGCCGACGCCGCCGCCGGGCCACAGGCCGAGGCCCTGGCGGCCCGGCTCCGGCCGGACATCGTGCTGATGGATCTGCGGATGCCGGGCGGCGGAGGTGTCGACTCCATTGCCCGGATGACTCAGGCTGGGCTGCCGTGCCGGGTGATCGTCCTGACGACGTACGAAACGGACCGGGACATCCTGCGGGCCGTGGAGGCCGGGGCGGCGGGCTATCTGCTCAAGGACCTGCCGCGGGCCGAGCTGGCGGACGCGGTACGGGCGGCGGCCCGGGGGGAGACGGTGCTGGCGCCCTCGGTGGCGGCCCGCCTGGTCGACCGGCTCCGCACCAAGCCGGAGCGCCCACGCCTGTCGGACCGGGAGACGGCGGTTCTGCGGCTGGTGGCCGAGGGCTGCACCAATGCCGAGATCGGGCGGCGGCTGTTCATCGGGGAGTCGACGGTGAAGACCCATCTGCTGCGGATCTTCGGAAAGCTCGGGGTGGACGACAGAACGGCGGCGGTGATCAGCGCGATGCGGCACGGGCTGCTCGACCGATGAACACCACAGCTCGGTGACCGGCGCCCTGCGGCACGATCGGCCGATCCACGGGGAAGGGCCCCGGGCAACGTGTGCCCGGGGCCCTTCTCATGTGGTGGTGTCGTACCGGTTCAGCCGAGCCGGGACTCCAGCTCCGCCACGATCTCGTTCACCCCGATCGCCGTCTGCTCGCCGGACTCCATGTCCTTGAGCTGGACGACGCCCTCGGCGAGGTCGCGTTCGCCCGCGACGATCGCGTAGCGGGCGCCGCTGCGGTTCGCGCTCTTCATCGCACCCTTGAGTCCCTTGCCGCCGTACGAGAAGTCCGCCGCAATGCCCACCTTGCGCAGCTCCGTGACCTTGGCGAAGAGGACGCGCCGCGCCTCCTCGCCCAGCGGGACCGCGAACACACTGGTGGACGCGGGCAGTTGGAGTTCGACGCCCTCCGCCTCCAGGGCCAGCACGGTGCGGTCGACGCCCAAAGCCCAGCCCACGGACGGCAGCGCGGGGCCGCCGATCATCTCGGACAGACCGTCGTAGCGGCCGCCGCCGCCCACCGCGGACTGGGAGCCCAGACCGTCGTGGACGAACTCGAAGGTCGTACGCGTGTAGTAGTCCAGCCCGCGCACCAGCTTCGGGTCGTCCTCGAACCCCACGCCTGCCGCCGTGATCAGCTCACGGACCTCCTCGTGGTACGCCTTGCACGCATCGCACAGGTAGTCGCGCAGCAGCGGGGCGCCCGTCAGCTGCTTCTGGACCGACTCGCGCTTGTCGTCCAGCACCCGCAGCGGGTTGATGTCGACGCGGCGGCGGGTGTCCTCGTCCAGGTCCAGACCGCGCAGGAAGTCCTGCAGGGCGGCCCGGTAGACCGGACGGCACTCCTTGTCGCCCAGGCTGTTCAGCAGGATGCGGAAGTTCCTGAGGCCCAGCGAGCGGTACGCCTGGTCCGCCAGGATGATCAACTCGGCGTCGAGCGCCGGGTCCTCGGCGCCGATCGCCTCCGCGCCGACCTGCGAGAAGTGGCGGTATCGGCCCGCCTGCGGCTTCTCGTACCGGTAGTACGAGCCGGAGTACCAGAGCTTGACCGGGAGGTTGCCCACCTTGTGCAGGTTGGCCTCCAGCGCCGCACGCAGTACGGAGGCGGTGCCCTCCGGGCGCAGGGCCAGCCTGTCGCCGCCCTTGGTCTCGAAGGCGTACATCTCCTTCGTCACGATGTCGGTGGACTCGCCCACGCCACGCGAGAACAGCTCGACGTTCTCGAACCCGGGCGTCTCGATGTAGCCGTAACCGGAGTTGCGCAGCGGAGCGGCGATCGCCTCGCGGACCGCCAGGAACGTCGCAGAGCGCGGCGGGATCAGGTCGTACGTGCCCTTGGGGGCCTTGAAGGTGCTCACGAAAGGTCTCGTCACATTCCTCGTCGGGGAGCGTCGTCGAGGTGCGCTCCCGGGCCGGCCGCCACCTGGCGCAGATAGGGGTTGGTGGCGCGCTCCTGGCCGATGGTCGTCTGGGGGCCGTGGCCGGACAGCACCACGGTCGAGTCGTCGAGCGGCAGGCACACACGGGCCAGCGAGTCGAGGATCTCGGCCATGTCGCCGCCGGGCAGGTCGGTGCGTCCGATGGAGCCGGCGAACAGCAGGTCGCCCGAGAAGAGGATCGGCGGGATGTCCGCCGCCTCGGGCATGCCGAAGGTCACCGACCCCTTGGTATGGCCGGGCGCGTGCGCGACGGACAGCTCCAGACCGGCAAGCTCCAGCCGCGTACCGTCGGCGAGTTCCTTGACGTCGTCCGGCTCGCCCACCGTGAGCTCGCCCATCAGCGGCATTCCGATGGATCGCCCGAGCGCCTTCTCCGGGTCGCTCATCATGTACCGGTCCTCGGGGTGGATCCAGGCCGGCACGTCGTGGGCTCCGCACACCGGCACGACCGAGGCGACATGGTCGATGTGGCCATGGGTGAGGACGACTGCGACGGGCTTGAGCCGATGCTTCCGGAGCGCCTCCTCGACTCCCTGGGCGGCCTGGTGGCCCGGGTCGATGATCACACACTCCTCACCCGCGGCGGGGGCGACCAGATAACAGTTGGTCCCCCAGGCCCCGGCGGGGAACCCGGCAATCAGCACGATCGTCCTTTGTTGTGGCGTACGGGTCACTGGCTGTGGGTCAGAGCCTACCGGCGCTGCCGATTCCTCAGCGAACCCATATACGGTACGGGGCACGCGCATGCGGTCGGCACACCAGACGCACGCGTACCGGTCGGCGTACGAGACGCATGAGGAGAAAACCCCGTGGTCACCCAGGAACAGCGGCGGCGACAGCTCGCCCGGGAGAAGTTCTTGCGGCAACAGCAGCGGCGCACGGAGGCGCGGCGCAAGGCCCGCGTGCGCAATTCCGTGATCGCGTCGGTGCTCGGCGTGGTTCTGGTGGGCAGCGTCGTGTCGTTCGCGACCGGAGTCTTCAAGAACGACGGCAAGAAGGCCAACGCGGGCGCCGAGGTGTCCCCCAGTGCCTCCGCCCCCAGCAAGGCTCCGGACCCGTGCGGTAAGCCCGCCGCGGGCAAGGTCAAGCCGCTGAGCTGGAAGCAGGAGCCGGCGATGACCATCGACACGTCCGCGAAGTACACGATGAAGCTCGCGACGACGTGCGGCGACATCGGCATCGCGCTGAAGACGGCCGCCGCCCCGCACACCGTGAACTCGTTCAACTTCCTCGCGGGTCAGGGCTTCTTCGATCACACCAAGTGCCACCGGCTCACCACCAACGGCATCTACGTGCTGCAGTGCGGCGACCCCAAGGGCACCGGCACCGGCGGACCCGGATACACCATCCCGGACGAGAACCTCAAGGACACGAGCCTCAAGGGGAACGTGTACCCGGCGGGCACGATCGCGATGGCGAACACCGGGCAGAAGCACACCGGCGGCAGCCAGTTCTTCCTGGTGTACCAGGACAGCCAGTTGCCGCCCACCTACACACCGTTCGGTACCGTCGACGCGGCGGGCCTGAAGGTCCTGAAGAAAATCGCCGCCGCCGGCGAGAGCACGGGAGCGGGCGACGGAGCACCCAACGCAACCGTCGTGATCAACAAGGCGACTGTGACGAAATCCTGACCGTCAACTGCGAAATTTCGGTCGCGCGGGATGCGGACAGCCGCCCCGCCGTTCGCCTATGTTGGCCGTGACGAAACTGTGGACGATGCTCGGGGGCGCTGAGGCTCCCCATAGGCATCATGTGGAGGAGGCGCTGTGAGCAGCGACCCGTGGGGCCGCGTCGACGAGACGGGGACCGTGTACGTGCGTACGGCCGACGGCGAGCAGGTCGTCGGTTCCTGGCAGGCCGGCTCCCCTGAGGAAGCGCTGGCCTACTTCGAGCGCAAGTACGAGGGCTTGGTTGTCGAGATCGGCCTCCTCGAGCGGCGTGTGCAGACCACCGACCTGTCGGCGAAGGACGCCCAGACCGCCATCGACCACCTGCGCGAGCAGGTGGAGGCCCACCATGCGGTCGGTGACCTGGACGCGCTGCGGGAGCGCCTGGACAAGCTCGTGAAGACCGTCGAGTCGCGCCGTGAGGAGCGCAAGGCGCAGCGGGCCAAGCAGTCCGACGAGGCCCGTCACGCCAAGGAGGCGCTGGTCGTCGAGGCGGAGGAGCTGGCGCAGTCCGACCAGTGGCGCGCGGCCGGCGAGCGGCTGCGGGCGCTGGTGGACACCTGGAAGGGGCTGCCCCGGCTCGACCGGAAGTCGGACGACGAGCTGTGGCACCGCTTCTCGCACGCCCGGTCGGCGTTCTCCAAGCGCCGCAAGGCGCACTTCGCGCAGCTCGACGCACAGCGCGAGGATGCCCGCAAGACCAAGGAGCGGCTGGTCGCCGAGGCCGAGGCCCTGTCGGACTCGACCGACTGGGGTCCGACGGCCGCGCGCTACCGCGATCTGATGTCCGAGTGGAAGGCGGCGGGCCGCGCGCAGCGCGAGCACGAGGACGATCTGTGGAACCGCTTCCGCGGCGCCCAGGACGTCTTCTTCGCCGCCCGCAGCTCGGTCTTCGCGGAGCGGGACGCCGAGCAGGCCGAGAACCTCAAGCTGAAGGAGGAGCTGGCCGAGGAGGCGGAGAAGCTGCTGCCGATCACGGACCTGAAGGCCGCCCGTGCCGCCTTCCGCTCGATCAACGAGCGCTGGGAGGCCATCGGTCATGTGCCGCGCGATTCGCGTCCGCGGATCGAGGGCCGGATGCACGCGGTCGACCGCGCCATTCAGGAGGCCGAGGAGACCGAGTGGCGCCGGACGAACCCGGAGGCGCGGGCTCGCGCCGAGGGCCTCACCGGCCAGCTCCAGGCGGCCGTGGACAAGCTGCAGGGCCAGATCGAGCAGGCTCGGGCCCAGGGCAACAACGCCAAGGCCGACAAGCTGGAGAGGGAACTGGAGGGCCGCCAGGCGCTCCTGGACCAGGCGCTGAAGGGCCTGCAGGAGTTCGGCGGCTGAGGCTCCCGTCCCCTGCCTGCGAGAGGGGCTCCCGTACGGTGCGTACGGGAGCCCCTCTCGTCTGCCGTGCCGACGGCCGGCTACGACGGCCTGCGGGCCGATGTCACGCGGTACACGTCGTACACGCCCTCCACGCCCCGTACCGCCTTCAGGACGTGGCCCAGGTGCTTCGGGTCACCCATCTCGAAGGTGAAACGGGAGGTGGCCACGCGGTCGCGGGAGGTCTGAACCGCCGCCGAGAGGATGTTGACGTGCTGGTCGGACAGGACCCGGGTGACATCCGAGAGCAGTCGCGAGCGGTCCAGCGCCTCCACCTGGATCGCGACCAGGAAGACGGACGACTGGGTGGGGGCCCACTCCACGTCGAGGATGCGCTCGGGCTCGCGCGACAGTGACTCCACGTTCACGCAGTCGCTGCGATGAACCGATACGCCGCTACCGCGCGTGACGAAGCCGATGATGGGGTCGCCGGGGACGGGCGTACAGCAGCGGGCCAGTTTGACCCAGACGTCATCGACGCCCTTGACGACGACGCCGGGGTCCTCCCTGCGGCGCCGCTTACGGCCGCGGCTCCGCGACGGCGGAACGGCCTCGTCGATCTCCTCGGTGGCCGCTTCCTCGCCGCCGAGGGCCTGCACCAGCTTCTGCACGACGTTCTGCGCGGCCACATGGCCCTCGCCGATCGCCGCGTACAGCGAAGAGATGTCGGGGTAGCGCATCTCGTGGGCGAGAGTCACCAGCGAGTCGCCGGTGAGGATGCGCTGGATCGGCAGGTTCTGCTTGCGCATCGCCCGCGCGATCGCGTCCTTGCCCTGCTCGATCGCCTCGTCGCGCCGCTCCTTGGAGAACCAGGCGCGGATCTTGTTGCGGGCGCGCGGCGACTTCACGAAGCCGAGCCAGTCGCGGGACGGGCCCGCGCCGGGTGCCTTGGAGGTGAAGACCTCCACCAAGTCGCCGTTGTCCAGGGTGGATTCCAGCGGGACCAGCCGTCCGTTGACCCTGGCCCCTATGGTGCGGTGGCCGACCTCCGTGTGGACCGCGTAGGCGAAGTCCACCGGAGTGGCGCCGGCCGGCAGCGCTATGACGTCGCCCTTGGGGGTGAAAACGAAGACCTCGTTGCGGGACAGGTCGAAGCGAAGGGACTCCAGGAACTCGCTCGGGTCCTCGGTCTCCTTCTGCCAGTCCAGCAACTGGCGCAGCCACGCCATGTCGTTGACGGCGTCGTGGTCCTTGGCGTTCTTGGCGCTCGACCGAGGCGCGTCCGTACGGATCTTGGAGGCGCCCGCGACGGCCTCCTGCTTGTACTTCCAGTGCGCGGCGATGCCGTATTCGGCACGACGGTGCATGTCGAACGTGCGGATCTGGAGTTCGACGGGCTTGCCGTTGGGACCGATCACCGTCGTGTGCAGCGACTGGTACATGTTGAACTTGGGCATCGCGATGTAGTCCTTGAACCGCCCCGGAACCGGGTTCCAGCGGGCGTGGACCGTGCCCAGTGCCGCGTAGCAGTCGCGGACCGTGTCGACGAGGACGCGGATGCCGACCAGATCGTAGATCTCCGCGAAGTCCCGGCCGCGGACGATCATCTTCTGGTAGACGCTGTAGTAGTGCTTGGGGCGGCCGGTGACGGTCGCCTTGATGCGGGCGGCGCGCAGGTCGGCCTGGACCTCGTCGGTCACTATGGCGAGGTACTCGTCGCGTTTGGGGGCGCGCTCGGCGACCAGGCGGACGATCTCGTCGTACATCTTGGGGTAGAGGATCGCGAAGGCGAGGTCCTCCAGCTCCCATTTGATGGTGTTCATGCCCAGCCGGTGGGCGAGTGGCGCGTAGATCTCCAGCGTCTCGCGCGCCTTCTTCTCCTGCTTCTCGCGCTTGAGGTAGCGCATCGTGCGCATGTTGTGCAGGCGGTCGGCGAGCTTGATGACCAGGACGCGCGGGTCCTTGGCCATGGCGACGACCATCTTGCGGACGGTCTCGGCCTGCGCGGCCTCGCCGAACTTGACCTTGTCCAGCTTGGTGACGCCGTCGACGAGGAGCGCGACGGTGTCGCCGAAGTCGCGGCGCAGCTGGTCCAGGCCGTACTCGGTGTCCTCGACGGTGTCGTGCAGGAGGCCCGCCATGAGGGTGGCCGGGTCCATGCCGAGCTCGGCGAGGATGGTGGTCACGGCGAGCGGGTGCGTGATGTACGGGTCGCCGCTCTTGCGCTTCTGGCCGCGGTGCCAGCGCTCGGCGACCTGGTAGGCACGCTCGATCTGGCGGAGGGTCGCGTTCTCGATCTTCGGGTCGTTGCTGCGCACTATCCGAAGCAGCGGCTCGAGGACCGGGTTGTACGGGTTGGCGCGCTGTACACCGAGACGGGCGAGGCGGGCGCGGACGCGGTTGGAGGAGCCGGAGCGCGCGGGCGGGGCCGGAGCCGGGCGGACCGCCGGGGTGCGCTCGGGCGGGACCGGCTTGGGACGTGGCTGCTCGGCTGCCTGCTCGACGGGCGCGGACTGGGCGTGCTCGACCGGCCCGTGCGAGGCGTCCTTCGCGGCGCGCGCGGGCTGGGCCGCGGCCTTCGACGTCGGGTCGGGCTTGGCCGCGGTCAGGTGCTGGGCCTCGTCTGCCAAGAGGGCTCCTCGTGCGCGATCCGGGTCCCCCGGTCAGGCTCCGGAGACCCCATGGTAGCGATCCCGGGCTCCGGGCTCGCCCGGAGGCCGCCGAGATCGCCTTCACAGGAGAAACGCACGAGGCGGGCGCCGGATTCCTCCGGGCCCGCCTCGCGGCGTCCTACGGCCGTCCTTGTCCTTGCGCGGAGGTGTACCGCGCGGGTCTCACACCTGGAGCAGCGCCTCCAGCGGCGCACCGTCCAGGGCCGGCTCCAGCCGGGCGCGCCCGCCCAGGAAGCCCAGCTCCATGAGCACGGACACACCCGCGACCTCGGCGCCCGCCCGGCGGATGAGCTGGAGCGAGGCCTCGGCGGTGCCGCCGGTGGCGAGCACGTCGTCGATGACCATCACCCGGTCGGCGGGGGCCAGGTCCTCGGCGTGCACCTCGATCTCGGCGGAGCCGTACTCCAGGTCGTAGGCCTGCCTGAGCGTTGCTCCGGGGAGCTTGCCCGCCTTGCGCACGGGGACGAAGCCGACGCCCGCGCGGACGGCGACCGGGGCGCCGAGGATGAAGCCGCGGGCCTCCAGGCCGACGATCTTCGTCGCTCCGTGGCGCACGGTCAGCTCCGCCAGAGCGTCGGTCAACGCGGTGAACGCCGCCGGGTCCGCGAGCAGCGGGGTGATGTCCTTGAACATCACACCCGGCTCGGGGTGGTCGGGGACGTCACGGATGCGGCTGAGCAGAAGCTCCCTGATCTCGGTCGTCGGCGCCTCTATGTCCGTCATCGGCGCTTCCCGGAGGGTCGGCCCCGGCCCCGTCCGCGGGACGCGGGCTGGCTGCGCTGGCCGACGACCGCGGGCGCGGCATCCTCCGGATCACCGGCGCCCGATCCGTCGTCGGCGCGCGCCGCGACGAGCTCTTCCCCGGCGGCGGCCTGTGCCCGCTTGGCGAGGACGCGCTTCCTCAGGGCCTTCATCTGAGGCTCGCGCTCCTTGAGGTCGGCGACGAGCGGCGTGGCGATGAAGATCGAGGAGTACGCACCGGCCGCGAGGCCGACGAACAGCGACAGCGAGATGTCGTTGAGCATGCCGGCGCCGAGGACGCCGCCGCCGATGAACAGCAGGCCCGCCACCGGCAGCAGCGCGACCACCGTGGTGTTGATGGAACGCACCAGGGTGCTGTTGATCGAGCGGTTGGCCACATCGCTGTAGGTCCAGCGGGTCTGCTTGGTGAGGTCCTTCGTCTGCTCCTTGAGGCTGTCGAAGACGACGACCGTGTCGTAGAGCGAGTAACCGAGGATCGTCAGCAGACCGATCACGGTGCCGGGCGTGACCTCGAAGCCGACGAGCGCGTAGATACCGGTGGTGATGGTGATGTCGTGGACCAGGGCGACGAGCGCGGCCACGGCCATGCGCCACTCGAAGGCGATCGCCAGGTAGATCACGACCAGCACCATGAAGATCGCCAGGCCCTCCCAGGCCTTGTCGGCGATCTGCTGGCCCCAGCTGGGGCCGACCAGGTCGGCGTTGATCTTGTCGGAACCGACGTTCAGGTCCTTGGCCAGCGTGTCCTTGACCTGGTCGGACTTGCCGGTGTCGACCCCGGCGATCTGGATGCGCAGGCCGCCCGTGCCGAGCTTCTGCACCACGGCGGTGTGACCGGAGGCGTCCTGGGCGTAGGTCTCGGCCTGGGCCACCGAGACGCTTGTCTTCGGGGTGGTGAGGACCGCTCCGCCCTGGAACTCGATGCCCATGTTCAGGCCCCGCACCGCCAGGCCGAGGATGGCCGTGATGGTGATCAGGATGGAGATGCCGTACCAGATCTTGCGGTTGCCGACGAAGTCGTAACCGACCTCGCCACGGTGCAGTCGGGCGCCGATGTTGCCGAGCTTCGACATCTCACGCCTCCTTCGTCTCGACGGGGGCGGAGGGACGGCGGGTGCGCCGCAGCGGGGGCTTGGCACCCAGTCGCTTCGGATCGAGGCCCGACCACCTGTGACCGCTCGCGTAGAACTTCCGTCGGGCCAGGAGCGTCAGCAGCGGCTTGGTGAAGAGGAACACCACCACCACGTCGAGCAGGGTGGTCAGACCGAGCGTGAACGCGAAGCCCTGGACCTTGCCGACGGTGACGATGAAGAGCACCGCGGCGGCGAGGAAGGACACGAAGTCGGAGACCAGGATGGTGCGCCGGGCGCGGGGCCAGGCCCGCTCGACGGCGGGGCGCAGGGAGCGGCCTTCCCGGATCTCGTCGCGGACACGTTCGAAGTAGACGATGAACGAGTCCGCCGTGATACCGATCGCGACGATGGCACCGCACACTGCGGGCAGGTTCAACGCGAAGTGGATCGTCGGGCCGAGCAACGCCATGATCACGTAGGTGAGGCTCGCGGAGACCATGAGGGACGCGACGGCGATCACGGACAGGCCGCGGTAGTAGACGACCAGGTAGATCACGACCAGGGCCAGGCCGATGGCGCCGGCGACCAGACCGGCCTGCAGCTGCTCACCGCCGAGCGCGGCGGTCACCGTGGTGACGCTCGACTCCTTGAACGTGAGCGGCAGCGCACCGTACGACAGCATGTTGGCGAGGCTCTGGGCGTCCTGCTGGCTGAAGCTGCCGGAGATCTCCGCGTTGCCGCCGGTGATGGGCGTCTGGACGTACGGGTGGGAGACGACCTCGTCGTCGAGGACGATCGCGAACTCGTTCTGCGGGGTCGTCTTCCGGGCCAGCTGGCTGGTGATGTCGGCGAACTTCTTGGTGCCGCTGGAGTTGAAGGTCATCTGGACCTGCCAGCCGGCGGCGCTCTGGGTGTCGTAGGCGGCCTGGGCCTTGTTGACCTCCGTGCCGTCGACCGCGACCGGGCCGAGCAGGAACTTGGTCCACACCTTGCCGTCCTTGCCACAGGCGACGGTGGGCTCGCCGGGCTTGGCGCCCTTGCCGGCCGTGGCGCGCTGCTCGGGCTTGCTGCAGTCGAGCGCGGCGTACTGGGCCTGGAGCTTGCCTGCGGCGTCGGCGGGGGCACCGCTTGCGGACGGCGAGGCGCCGCCGGGAGCCTTCGCCGAGGGCTTGGCGGAGGTCTTGGCCGATGCGGAGCCGGCCGCCGACGGAGAGGGGGAGCCGGCCTTCAGCGCGTCGGTGACGGCACGGCCCTGTGACGTGGCCGACGCCGTCGGGCTGGCCGATCCGGACGTCGCCTTCTGCTTGCCGTTCGCCTTGGCGGAGCTCGACGGGCTCGGCGAGGCGCCGCTGCCCGCGCCGGAGCCGGTGCTCGGGCTGGCGCTCGGGGTGGTCGAGGCGCCGGTACCGGAGACGTCCCGCTGGATGACCGGGCGGAAGTAGAGCTTGGCGGTGGTGCCGACCTGTGCCCGGGCCTCCTTGGAGTTCGTGCCCCGGGGGATGTTGACGATGATGTTGCGATCGCCCTGGGTCTGCACCTCCGTCTCGGAAACGCCCAGACCGTTGACACGGCGGTTCATGATCTCGACCGCGGTGTCCATGTTGGTCTTGTTGATCGCGTTGGGCTGACCGGGCTCGTTGACCGCCGTCAGTGTGATGCTCGTGCCACCGGCGAGGTCGATGCCGAGACGCGGAGTGGTATGCCCGGAGGCGAACATTCCCCCGGTGAGCGCCGCGATGGCGATCAGGATGAGGGCCAGCGAGCGCCCCGGCCTGCTCTGGGCGCCCGCGCTCCGGCCCTTCTTAGGTGCTGCCACCTTCTCGTACTCCCTCTCGGGCCGCCCGGCGCCGGACGGGCGCGCGGACGGCCATGACATGGTGTCGGGATTCCGTGCGCGAAACGCACGTCCCGGGAGGCAGGTGACGCGGGTGGTCGTGATCCGCGCCGCACTCCCGGGGCGTGACTACTTCGCGTCGGACCCGCCGTCGGTCTTCTTCGGCTCTGCTTCCTCGGCCTTCGCGTCGGCCTCGTCGGCCTCGTCGGCCTTCGCGTCGACCACGTCGTCCGCGTCCTTCTTGCCGAGGTCGATCGCCTTGCCTTCGGAGGCGTCGGAAGAGGCGTCGGCGGCGAGCTCGTCACTCTCGGTGAGCGAGGAGGCGTCGTCCGGCACGACGGTGCCGTCACCCTTCAGGTCGTGCTCGATGCCGTGGACGATGCGGTTGTACTCGTCGTCGGAGAGGACGGCGCCGATCGCGTTCTTGGCGAAGAGCAGCTCCACGCCCGGGCCCGCGTCAAGGAGGACCGTGTCCTCGTGGACCTCCTTGACCGTTGCGTACATGCCCCCGATCGTGCGGACGCCGCTGCCGGGCTGCATCTCGTTGCGCATGTGAGCGGCCTGCTGCTGCTTCTTCTTCGCAGAGCGGGTCATCAGGAACATGGCCGCGATGAGCACGATGAACGGGAGAAGGGTCAAGGTATTCACGGGACGGAGTTTCCTTCGCACGACCGCTGGATCTGCGGCCTGGTGGATGGGGGTGGTGGGCACCGCCCGCAAGGGCGGCATCGGCGGAGTCTAAGCGAGTCCGCGCACATGGAACAACGCTCAGCATGGCACCCGAGTTCCTGCTGAGGCGAGTACCGCGCCGTCAGGCCCCGAACAGGTCCTGTTGTCCGTTCCCCCCGGTCGCCCCGCGCGGTGCGGTCAGACCGAGGTGCGCCCAGGCGGCAGGGGTGGCCACACGCCCGCGCGGAGTCCGGGCGAGCAGACCTTCCCTGACCAGGAACGGCTCGGCGACCTCCTCCACGGTCTCACGCTCCTCCCCCACCGCGACCGCGAGAGTGGACAGCCCGACGGGCCCGCCGCCGAACAGCTTGAGCAGGGCCTGAAGGACGGCCCGGTCCAGGCGGTCGAGGCCGCGGGCGTCGACCTCGTAGACACTGAGCGCGGCCGCGGCGATCTCCCGGGTGATGACGCCGTCCGCCTTGACCTGCGCATAGTCCCGGACGCGGCGCAGCAGACGGTTGGCGATACGGGGCGTGCCGCGGGACCGTCCGGCGATCTCGGCGGCGCCTTCGGGGTCGATCTCCACGTCGAGGAGGTGCGCCGACCGGTGGATGACGCGCTCCAGCTCGGCGGGCTCGTAGAACTCCATGTGCGCGGTGAAGCCGAAGCGGTCGCGCAGCGGGGGCGGCAGCAGGCCCGCGCGCGTGGTGGCTCCCACCAGGGTGAACGGCGGCAGCTCGAGCGGGATGGCGGTGGCACCGGGGCCCTTGCCGACGATCACATCGACCCGGAAGTCCTCCATGGCCATGTAGAGCATCTCCTCGGCGGGCCGGGACATGCGGTGGATCTCGTCGAGGAACAGGACCTCTCCCTCCTGGAGGGAGGAGAGGATCGCGGCGAGGTCGCCGGCGTGCTGGATGGCGGGTCCGCTGGTGATACGGATGGGGGCGCCCATCTCGGCCGCGATGATCATCGAAAGTGTCGTCTTGCCCAGACCGGGGGCGCCGGACAGGAGGACATGGTCGGCGGTGGCACCCCGTGCGCGGGCCGCTCGCAGGACGAGGTCGAGCTGCTCGCGGACCCTCTCCTGGCCGATGAACTCGTCCAGGTCCTTGGGGCGCAGGGCAGCCTCGACGGCCTGGTCCTCACCGTCGGCGGCGGAGCCCACCAGCCGCTCCGCCTCGGGGCCGACGAACCGCTCGGGGGCGGGGGTGTCGGTCGTGTCGTCCCAGTTCATTGCGTGTGCCTCGGGGTCGCGGTCGGGTGGAATCGTACGGGCGTGGGATGCCCTTGCCGGGCTGCGTCAGGCCGTGGCGGTCGCAGGGTCGGGGCCGCCCTCGCTCAGCGCGCCCTGTTCAGGGTCTGCAGGGCCGCCTTGAGCAGGACGCCCACCTGGGGCGTGCCCCCGGTGGCCTCGGCCTGCGGGGCGACGGCGGTGACGGCGTCGTCCGCCTCGCGGGTGGCGTACCCGAGGCCGATCAGCGCGGCGTGCAACTGGTCGCGCCAGCCGGAGGTGACCGGTGCGCCGACCGTGGGCGAGCCGATCGGCTCGCCCAGACGGTCCTTCAGCTCCAGCAGCAGCTTCTGGGCGCCCTTCTTGCCGATACCGGGGACGGCCACGAGCGCCTTCTCGTCACCGGTCGCCACGGCACGGCGCAGGGCGTCGGGGCTGTGGACGGCCAGCATCGACTGGGCCAGGCGGGGGCCGACGCCGCTCGCGGTCTGCAACAGCTCGAAGACCTGGCGCTCGTCGTCGTCCGCGAAGCCGTACAGCGTCAGCGAGTCCTCCCGCACCACCAGGGACGTGGCGAGCTTGGCCTGCTGTCCGATCCGGAGTCCGGAGAGGGTGTTCGGCGCGCACTGGACGGCGATGCCGACGCCGCCCACCTCGACCACCGCGGAGTCGGGGGCGAGGGCGGCGACCGGGCCGCTGACGAAGGCGATCATGCGGTACGGCCTTTCGATGCATGCAGGGCGACGGCCTGCTGGAGTCGGTTCTGGGCGGGCGCGCGCCAGATGTGGCAGATGGCGAGGGCGAGGGCGTCGGCGGCGTCGGCGGGCCTGGGCGGGGCGTCCAGCCGCAGCAGCCGGGTGACCATGGCGCCGACCTGAGCCTTGTCCGCCCGTCCGCTGCCGGTGACCGCGGCCTTGACCTCGCTGGGGGTGTGCAGGGCGACGGGGATGCCGCGGCGGGCGGCGCAGAGCATGGCGATGGCGCTGGCCTGGGCCGTGCCCATCACCGTACGCACGTTGTGCTGGCTGAACACACGCTCCACGGCGACGACGTCGGGCCGGTGCTCGTCCAGCCACTGCTCGATGCCCTGTTCGATGGCGACGAGGCGGTGGCCCAGGTCCGCGTCGACGGGGGTGCGGACGACACCGACACCGCGCATCGTCAACTGCCGCCCCGGGACGCCCTCGACGACTGCGACGCCGCATCGGGTCAGTCCGGGATCCACACCGAGTACACGCACCTCGCTCCTTCGCCTCCCCGCCTCTGTCCGTGGCCTGTCCGTCCTGCTGCGTCAGGCTATCCGCCGCCACCGACAACGCGTCGCCCCCCCGTCCCCGGAAGGGCTCCGGAGCACCGGCCGAAGGACCGACGTGCACGCCGCCCGGCTCCCTCATGATCCTTAAAGGAGAAGTAAAGGATCATGCTGGAGTGGCCCACTTTGCCCGACAAGTCATCAGAAAGCAGGTCGGCAACGGCCATTCATCGTTGCTTCACATCCTTGATCACTTATAACTTCCGGTGCGGCGCGAACAGAGGACCACTGTGCGCGCTCAAGCGAACTGACGTTCGCATCGACCACATCGGACAAGAATCGGGGAATCCATGCGCTCCATAGCCAAGGCTGCTGTGACCGCGTCCGTTCTGCTGGCCGGCATGGCCATCGCGACTCCTGCGCAGGCCGCGGCCGACTCCAAGCACACCGGCCACAGCGGGTGCTTCAACTGGTCGTGGGCCGACGGCATTTCGACCACGACCGTCTACTTCCACAACACCTGCAACACCACGTCGACCATCAACATCTGGTGGAAGGACGGCCAGTTCGAGGACATGCGCGCGGCCACCGTCCCCGCCGACGGCAAGGGTCACCTGAAGCACACCGGCACGGTGAAGAGCATCGACGGCTGATCGAACACCGCGCGTCGGCCGCCCCTCGAGGCGCCGGTAACGCATAGCGATGGCCCGCCGAAGAGACTTCGGCGGGCCATTCGCATGTCCGGCGGCCGGCGCCGGACCAGGTGTCCGGCGCTCGGCGCTCAGGCCTCGACCTTCTCCATGACTTCGTCGCTCACATCGAAGTTGGCGAAGACGTTCTGCACGTCGTCGCTGTCCTCGAGCGCGTCGATCAGCTTGAAGATCTTCTTGGCGCCCTCCTCGTCCAGCTCGACCTGGACGGACGGCACGAAGTTGGCCTCCGCGGAGTCGTAGTCGATCCCGGTCTCCTGGAGGGCGGTGCGGACCGCGACCAGGTCGGTGGCCTCGCTGATCACCTCGAAGGACTCGCCGAGGTCGTTGACCTCCTCGGCGCCCGCATCGAGCACGGCACCCAGGACGTCGTCCTCGGTCAGCCCGCCCTTGGGCACGATCACGACGCCCTTGCGGCTGAACATGTACGAGACGGAGCCCGGGTCGGCCATGGAGCCGCCGTTGCGCGTCATGGCGACGCGGACGTCGGAGGCGGCGCGGTTGCGGTTGTCGGTGAGGCACTCGATGAGCACCGCGACACCGTTCGGTCCGTAGCCCTCGTACATGATCGTCTCGTAGTCGGCGCCGCCGGCCTCGAGGCCCGCACCACGCTTGATCGCCGAGTCGATGTTCTTGTTCGGAACCGACTGCTTCTTCGCCTTCTGCACGGCGTCGTACAGCGTCGGGTTACCGTCCACGTCGGCGCCGCCCATGCGGGCCGCGACCTCGACGTTCTTGATCAGCTTCGCGAAGAGCTTGCCGCGCTTGGCGTCGATCACGGCCTTCTTGTGCTTCGTCGTGGCCCATTTAGAGTGGCCGGACATCTGCCTGTCTCCTTCGCGTAACCCATCTCTGCAACGAACGCCAGAGATCCTACAAGGACTCCGCCGTCCGTTCGGCGCGCACCATGTCGACGAACAGGGCGTGCACACGGTGGTCTCCGGTCAGTTCCGGGTGGAACGACGTGGCCAGCGCGTTGCCCTGGCGTACGGCGACGATGTGACCGTCGTACTCGGCGAGCACCTCGGCCTCGGCCCCGACGGACTCCACCCAGGGGGCGCGGATGAAGACGCCCTCTACAGGATCGCCCTCGACTCCGCTGACGTCGACCGCCGCCTCGAAGGACTCGTTCTGACGTCCGAAGGCGTTGCGGCGCACGATCATGTCGATCCCGCCGATGGTCTCCTGGCCCGAGCGCGGGTCGAGGATCTTGTCGGCGAGCATGATCATGCCCGCGCAGGTGCCGTAGACGGGCATGCCGCCGCGCACGCGCGCGCGGAGGGGTTCCATCACTCCGAACAGGACGGCCAGCTTGGAGATGGTGGTGGACTCGCCGCCGGGGATGACGAGGCCGTCGACCTCGGCGAGCTCTTCGGGGCGCCGCACCGGCCTGGCCACGGCGTCGGCCGCGGCCAGGGCGATGAGGTGCTCCCGTACGTCGCCCTGGAGGGCCAGGACGCCTATGACGGGTGCGTCAGTCATGTAAGTGATGTCCTCGAGCGGTGACCGGTGACTTACCAGCCGCGGTTGGCGTAGCGCTGGGCCTCGGGGAGGGTGTCGCAGTTGATGCCGACCATGGCCTCGCCGAGGTTGCGGGACGCGTCCGCGATGATCTTGGGGTCGTCGTAGAAGGTGGTGGCCTTCACGATGGCGGCGGCGCGCTTGGCCGGGTCCCCGGACTTGAAGATGCCGGAGCCGACGAAGACGCCCTCGGCGCCGAGCTGGCGCATCAGAGCCGCGTCGGCCGGGGTGGCGACGCCACCGGCGGAGAACAGCACGACCGGGAGCTTGCCCAGCTCGGCGACCTCCTTGACCAGCTCGTAGGGGGCGCGCAGCTCCTTGGCGGCGGCGTACAGCTCGTGGTTGTCGAGGCCGCGCAGACGGGCGATGTCGCCCTTGATCTGGCGCAGGTGACGGACCGCCTCGACGACGTTGCCGGTGCCGGCCTCGCCCTTGGAGCGGATCATGGCGGCACCCTCGGCGATGCGGCGCAGGGCCTCGCCGAGGTTGGTCGCGCCGCAGACGAACGGCGTGGTGAAGGCCCACTTGTCGGAGTGGTTGACCTCGTCGGCCGGGGTGAGGACCTCGGACTCGTCGATGTAGTCGACGCCGAGGGACTGCAGGACCTGGGCCTCGACGAAGTGACCGATGCGGGACTTGGCCATGACCGGGATCGAGACGGCGTTGATGATGCCCTCGACCATGTCCGGGTCGGACATCCGAGCAACCCCGCCGTCCTTGCGGATGTCGGCCGGGACCCGCTCCAGAGCCATGACGGCAACGGCGCCCGCGTCCTCGGCGATCTTCGCCTGCTCCGGCGTGACGACGTCCATGATCACGCCGCCCTTGAGCTGCTCGGCCATGCCGCGCTTGACGCGGGCGGTGCCGGTCTCGGGGGTCTGGGGGGTGGAGAGCGTGCTGGACACGGGTTCGACCTCACTCTGGAAAAGAGGGAATTCTGCTCGACCGAGGAAACGGGAGGGGACCAGGCCACAGCAAGGGCCAATGAGGAGGCGGTGGATCGTTTTGCGGACCACCGGGGGTACGTGCCGGGGTCGCGCCGGGACGTCACCCGCGCCGGCCCGGACCCGCTCTCACACCGTCGAACGGTCCGTCAGCGCCGGCGGCGGCTCGTCGTCCATCTCGAAGGCCATCGGGAACGGGGCGTGGCCGGCGAGGCGGAACCAGCGCACCTTACGGTGACGCCGCAGCGCCCGGACCGCCCGCACGGCGTCGTTGTGGAACCGCCGCGCCATCGGCACCCTCCGCACCGCCTCGGTCAGCTCCCGGGCCGCCGCTTCCCCGCCCGGTGCCTCCCGGACCGCCTCCACCTGCTGCGCCTCGCCGAAGACGGCCCGCAGCGCCTGGCTCAGCTCGCTCTCGGCGACCTCACGCTGCTCCTCCTCCGCCTGCCGGGCCGCATGGGCGGCCTCGTAGAGGACGATCGACGCGGCCGGGTCGAGCACGCCGGCGGTCGCCAGCTCCTGGGCGACCGAGGCGCGGCGCAACAACTGCGCGTCGAGTGCGGCGCGCGCCGCGTCGATGCGGGAGTGCAGCCGGTCGAGGCGCCCCGCGGTCCAGCTCAGGTAGAGGCCGATCACCACGAGGGCGACGAGGATCCAGATGAGGGTTGCGGTCACGGGCGGCAAGGCTACCTGTCCGCGCTCCCCTCACCTGGAGCTTCGGGACGCCGCGGCTGGAGCTTCGGGGCGCCGCGGCGGCCGCCGGACCGTGGCGTCCAGCCGGGCCCGGCGGCCAACTGCTGCCGGCAGTCGGCCCCAGCCCCGCCCACCAGGCCGCGCCCCCGATCACGGCACTCCGACCCGCCCGGCCCCGTGGTCGGCCGTACCGGCGCGCGGTGGTCGGAACGGGTCAGTCCCGGGCCAGGCCGAGGCGGGCGCGCAGGCCCGTCCGTTCGTCCGCGGCCACCGCCGCCGTCCCGTCCGTCACCGTCTCGTAGACCGACAGGATGTCCGCCCCGACCGTCGACCAGTCGAAGCGCCGTACGTGGGTGCTGCCGCGCTCCCGCAGTTGTGCGCGCCGCTCGGGGTCCCCCAGCAGCCGCACCGCCGCATCGGCGAGTGCGTCGGCGTCCTCGTTGGCGAACAGCTCGCCGGCCGCCCCCCGGTCGAGGACCTGGGCGAAGGCGTCCAGGTCGGAGGCGAGCACGGGGGCGCCCGCGGACATGGCCTCCACCAGAATGATCCCGAAGCTCTCGCCCCCGGTGTTGGGAGCCACGTACAGATCCACGCTGCGCAGGAAGCGGGCCTTGTCCTCGTCGCTGATCATCCCGAGGAACTCCACGCGCGAGCGCAGCCGAGAGGGGAGCGTCTCCACCGCCTCCTTCTCGTCGCCCCGGCCGGCCACCAGCAGCCTGGTCTCCGGGCGGGCGGCCAGGATCTTCGGCAGGGCCTTCATGAGGACCGGAAGGCCCTTGCGCGGTTCGTCGATGCGCCCCATGAAGCCGATCGTGTTCCCCTGCCACTCGGCCTTGGGCTCGGCCTTCGCGAAGAAGTCGACGTCCACGCCGTTCGGGATCACCACCGCGTCGCCGCCGAGGTGTTCGACCAGGGTGCGCCGCGCGTACTCGCTCACCGCGATGCGCGCGCTGATCTTCTCGAGGGCGGCCTGGAGGATGGCGTACGCGGCGACCATCGCCCGGGAGCGCGGGTTCGACGTGTGGAAGGTCGCCACGATCGGGCCCTGCGCCGCCCAGCAGGCCAGCAGGCCCAGCGACGGCGAGGTCGGCTCGTGGATGTGGATCACGTCGAACTCGCCGTCGTGCAGCCACCGCCGGACCCGCGCGGCACTGAGGAAGCCGAAGTTCAGGCGGGCCACCGAGCCGTTGTACGGCACCGGGACCGCGCGGCCCGCCGAGACGACGTACGGCGGCAGGGGTGTGTCGTCGTCCGCGGGGGCCAGGACGGAGACCTCGTGCCCGAGCCGGATGAAGTACTCGGCGAGATCCCGGATGTGGAACTGGACGCCGCCCGGAACGTCCCAGGAGTACGGGCAGACGATGCCGATCCTCACGGCGTGCCCTTCCGCGGGTCCTTGCCGGGGTCGAGGTCGGCGAGCCACAAGCGCTGCAGCATGTGCCAGTCCTCCGGATGCTCGGCGATCCCCGTGGCGAAGGCGTCGGCCACCGCCTGGGTCATCACGGACGCCTTCTCGGCCCGGCTGCCTTCCTCCGGCACCCCGATCGGAGGGTGAACGCGCCCCTGCATGACGGGCGAGTCGTCGTACCAGAGCGTCACCGGCAGCAGCAGCGCGCCGGTCTGCTGGGCGAGCAGCGCGGGCCCCGCGGGCATCCGGGCCGTCTCACCGAAGAAGGTGACCTCGATGCCGGAGTCGGACAGGTCACGGTCGGCGACCAGGCAGACCAGCCCCCCGTCGCGCAGCCGCCGGGCCAGGGTGCCGAACGCGGAGCCGCCGCTGTGCGGCAGCACCTCCATGCCGAGGCCCTCACGGTAGGCGACGAACCGGTCGTACAGCGTCTCGGGCTTGAGCCGCTCGGCGACCGTCGTGAACGGCGTCTCCAGTTTGGTGGTGACCCAGGCGCCCGCCAGATCCCAATTGGCCAGGTGCGGCAGCGCAAGGACGACGCCCCTGCCGGAAGCCAGTCCGTCGGTGAGGTGGTGCAGATCCTTGGGTTCGAAACCGCCCTTGACGCGCTCCTCGCTCCACGCCGGGAGCCGGAAGGACTCCATCCAGTAGCGCAGGTACGAGCGCATGCCCGCCCGGCTGAGTTCGGCGAGCCGCTCGGGACTCGCGTCGGGCACCACGCGCGCGTAGTTGCTCTCGAGCCGTCGCACGCCCGCGCCTCGCTGCTTCCAGACAAGGTCGGCGATGGACCGGCCCAGCGCGGTGGCCACAGGTTCGGGCAGCTTCTTGACCGTGCTCCAGCCGAGGCCGTAGAGCCCGTCCGTCAACCGCTCCTGGAGGCTGGTCATGAGGCCGCCTCTCCGTCCTGCTCTCGGTCCTGCTCTCGGTCCCGCCCGTCGTTCACGTGGCCGCCTCGCTCCCGTGCGAGGCATTCTCGCTCTTCTCGTCGGCCGCGGCGGCGTCCGCCTCGGCGGCTTCCCGGCGCACCGTGACCACCCGCTGGATCAGCGTGACCAGGCTGCCGACGGCGACGATCCACAGCGCGATCGGCAACAGGACCTGGATGCCGGGCACACCGAACCTGTGCAGGCCCGCGAGACCGGCCGCGACCAGCGAGATCACCAGGCGTTCGGCGCGCTCCACGAGCCCGTTGACCGCGACGGGCAGGCCGATCGACTCGCCCCGGGCCTTGGTGTACGACACGACCTGGCCGCTGGCCAGGCAGAAGATCGAGACCGCGCACAGGACGTCGTCGTGGCCCTTGCCCGCGTACCAGAGGGCGAACCCTCCGAAGATGGCACCGTCGGCGACCCGGTCGAGCGTGGAGTCCAGGAAGGCTCCCCAGCGGCTGGAGCGGCCGAGCTGGCGGGCCATGTTGCCGTCGACGAGGTCCGAGAAGACGAACAGGGTGATGACGACCGTTCCCCAGAAGAACTCGCCCCGGGGGTAGAAGACCAACGCGCCCGCGACCACTCCGGCGGTACCGAGGAGCGTGACCGCGTCGGGGCTGACGCCCCTCCGGATCAGAAACGCGGCGAACGGTGTGAGGACACGCGTGAAGAATGCACGCGCGTACTTGTTCAGCATGGCCTTCCCGACGGTCGGTGCGCCGCGCGGCCCCTGCTGGCCACCGGCTGGCCCATCGTAGCCACGCGCGCGGGTGCGCGACGGCCGGGCACCCGCACCCCGTGTCACGTCCTGACGGCGGGGGCCACGGCGCGATCGCGGGCCGACGCGGCACGCACGGGTGGCGGGATCGCGTCCTTCGTATGGACGCACCGTGACGCGAGTGCGAAGCTCGAAGACACCGCGGGCGCCATCGGAGCCGCCACCGCACGCGGGTCCGCATGTCCCCGCCCACAGTGACCTCACCGTGCACGGGAGGCAAGGCCATGGGCGACAAGGCGAATACACACACCGGAGCCGCCGGCAGGGCAACGGCGGCCGACCGCCCCGCGTCCGTACGGAATGTGGTGCTGGTCGGCCACAGCGGATCGGGAAAGACGACTCTGGTGGAGGCTCTCGCGCTGACGGCGGGAGCGGTGAACCGGGCGGGCCGTGTGGAGGACGGCGGCACCATCTCCGACTACGACGAGATCGAGCACCGGCAGCAGCGCTCGGTGCAGCTCTCCCTGGTCCCCGTCGATTGGGACGGGATCAAGATCAACTTGCTGGACACTCCTGGATACGCCGACTTCGTCGGGGAACTCAGGGCCGGTCTGCGCGCCGCGGACGCGGCCCTTTTCGTCGTCTCCGCCTCGGACGGGGTGGACGGCTCGACCCGCATGGTCTGGGAGGAGTGCGCGGCGGTCGGTATGCCGCGCGCCATCGTGATCACGCACCTGGAGGCCGCAAGGGCCGACTTCGAGGAGATGACCCGGGTCTGTGCGGAGGCGTTCGGGGCGGACGACCCCGATGCCGTACTGCCGCTGTACCTGCCGCTGCACGGCCCACAGGGGCCGGACGGGCACGCGCCCGTGACCGGGCTGACCGGCCTGCTGTCGCAGAAGCTGTTCGACTACTCGACCGGCGAGCGCAAGGAGTCCGAGCCGGGGCCCGACCAGCTGCCGCTGATGGAGGAGGCCCGCAACCGGCTCATCGAGGGGATCATCGCGGAGAGCGAGGACGAGACCCTCATGGACCGCTATCTGGGCGGCGAGGAGATCGACTTCGGCACGCTGGTGCAGGACCTGGAGCGGGCCGTCGCCCGCGGCAGGTTCTTCCCGGTCCTGGCCGCCGCGCCCGCCTCCGACGGCGCCCGGCAGGGCCTCGGCACGGTCGAGCTGCTCGAGCTGGTCACGGGCGGCTTCCCGACTCCGCTGGAGCGGGAGGCACCGACGGTCACCACACCGGACGGCAAGCCGCGCGACCTCAAGCTCTGCGACCCGGACGGGCCACTCGCGGCGGAGGTCGTGAAGACGTCGTCCGACCCGTACGTGGGGCGTGTCTCGCTGGTCCGCGTGTTCTCGGGCACTCTGCGCCCCGACGAGACGGTCCATGTGTCCGGGCACGGGCTCGCCGACCGCGGCCACGAGGACCACGACGTCGACGAGCGCATCGGCGCCCTGTCCGCGCCGTTCGGCAAACAGCAGCGTCCCCTCACCCATTGCATCGCCGGCGATCTGGCATGCGTGGCGAAGCTGAACCGGGCCGAGACCGGCGACACCCTGTCGGCCAAGGACGACCCGCTGCTGCTGGAACCCTGGGAGATGCCCGACCCGCTGCTGCCGCTCGCCATCCAGGCGCACAGCAAGGCGGACGAGGACAAGCTCAGCCAGGGGCTGGCACGGCTGGTCGCCGAGGATCCGACCATGCGGCTCGAACAGAACCAGGACACCCACCAGGTGGTGCTGTGGTGTCTGGGCGAGGCCCACGCGGACGTCGTCCTCGAGCGGCTGCGCAGCCGGTACGGCGTCCAGGTCGATGTGGTCCCGCACAAGGTCTCCCTGCGGGAGACTTTCGCGGGCAGGTCTGCCGGGCGCGGCCGCCATGTGAAGCAGTCCGGCGGCCACGGGCAGTACGCGATCTGCGAGATCGAGGTCGAACCGCTGTCCGGCGGCTCCGGCATCGAGTTCGTGGACAAGGTGGTCGGCGGGGCCGTGCCCCGGCAGTTCATCCCGTCCGTCGAGAAGGGCGTCCGGGCCCAGGCCGCCAAGGGCGTGGCCGCCGGCCACCCCCTCGTCGACATCCGCATCACGCTCCTCGACGGCAAGGCGCACTCCGTGGACTCCTCCGACGCCGCCTTCCAGACGGCGGGCGCGCTGGCCCTGCGCGAGGCTGCGGCCGATGCCACGATCCACCTCCTGGAACCGGTCGCCGAGGTGACGGTGCTGGTCGGCGACGAGTACGTCGGCGCCGTGATGAGCGACCTGTCCGGGCGGCGCGGCCGGGTGCTGGGCACCGAGCAGACGAGCGGCGGCCGCACCCTCGTACGGGCCGAGGTGCCGGAGATCGAGATCGGCCGGTACGCGGTCGACCTGCGCTCCCTCTCGCACGGCACCGCGCGCTTCAGCCGCTCCTACGCCCGGCACGAGCCGATGCCACCGCAGCTCGCCGTGAAGGTCCGCGAACAGGAGCGTGAGGCCTCGTAGTTGGACCTGTGTTCCCTTTCCCTCCCGTCGGTGGACGGCTTCCGGCCGTCCACCGACGAATGCCGGCGCCTGCGGATACGCTGATGACCTGATCAAGTTGAGACGCGACCAGCACGATGACCTGTTCAACAGGTGTGCGGGGCAAGGAAGTCGGGAAGGCCGCAGGAGCGGGTTCGGCGGCGATGGGGGCGGCAGTGACGGACGGATTCGATTTCAGCCCCGGGGCCCAGGTGCCCCTGTCGGGCTCCGCGGGCCAGACGGCGGCGACCTTCGCGCTGGCCTCGGCGGCCTACCGCGACGCGAAGGTCGAGACGATCCTCGACGCCGACAACGAATGGCACCAGTCGGCCGTCACCCCCGGCCGCTCCTGGGCGAGGATCTTCCGGCCCAACCTCGGGGAGGCCTTCTCGCTGGCGGTGCGGGACCGGATGCTGGGAGCCGGCCGCAAGCCGCTCATCCAGTCCTTCGGCACCGAGCCGCAGGTGGTCGTGGAGCACTGCCTGGCCGCGCACCGCATCCGCCGGGAGCGCGACAACTGGCTGTCGGCGGTGACGGTGCTGTGCGGGGTGCTCTTCCTTCCGGGGCTCCTGGTGTGGCTGCTGGTCTTCACGATCCGGGCCACCATCACCCGGCGGGACGCCAAGCGCGGTTCCGCTCTCGGCACCACGCTGCTGGCCGCGGTGGGCGTCCTCGCGGTGATCTTCCTGATCCGCATTCCGTTCGGCGGCTTCTGGGCGTGGTACGCACGCGCGGCGGTCGTGCTGCCGGTCGTCGGCTGGTTCTGGGCGAAGCAGATCTGCGAGCGTACGGCGCGCGACCTGCGGGAGCGCTGGGACAGCCTGCTCTCCGGCGGCGGACTCGGCGCGAAGATCCCGGAGGCGGTGCCCGGCAGCCCCGGGGAGAGCGCCGCCGAACTGCTGCGCCAGGCGCTGGTCCGGCTGAGCGCCGAGCAGCAGTCCAACTCCGTCTTCTACGCCGGGCCCAAGGGCATCCTCGGCATGGGCACGCGCTGGGGCAGCTGGCAGCTCGCCGAGGACCTGGTGCCGCGCGATCCGGACAAGGAGATCCATCCCTTCCGCAGCTGGGACGTGATCAGGGCCATCCACGACCAGCTGCGCATGCTGGAGCGGGGGCCGCTGAACACCGGAGGTTTCACCACCCCGTCGATCCGGCACTGGGTCGTCAACCCGATCGGGGAGAACGCGAAGGAGGTGTCCCGTCCCGAGGGCACGGACGTGGACGCGTACCAGATCAAGACCCACGCCATCCAGGACATCTGCAACAAGCAGCAGTTCGGCAGCGGTGAGCGGCACTACCTGGGGGTCCAGTGGACGCTCTGGGACGGCCAGCTGATCATCACCATGCTGATCACGGTGACGGTCCTGCACGAGACGCTGCGCATCGAGGTCACCGGGCATGCCCTGGGCCCCGTGAACGCGCTGTTCACAACCAAGCCGGCGGCGCCGACCAAGACCGTGCAGAAGCAGGTCAAATTCTGGGAGACCCGAGAGGTGAAGCTCCCGCTGGTCGACACGGACGAGGTGGTGCGGCTCGCCGTGCGCGCCCCGCTCACCTGGTATCCGCCGCTGCTGAACTGGCTCGGCGGCTCGCTGACGCTGCCCGAGCCGTTCGGTCTGCGCCACGCCTGGGCGGACCAGCCGTGGCGGCACCGGTTCATGGCGGACGACGCGCTGCGCGCGGCCACGCCCGTGCTGCGGGTGGTGCACGCGGCGGCGATCCGGGTGCTGGAGGAGAACGGCGTGGACACGGAGAAGTTCGGCACGCGGTCGTCGTTCCTCAGCACGCAGGTGCAGGACGTGTCGCCGCGGAAGGCCGACGTCTACGACGCCTAGTCCCTTGGGCGGTGAGCCGGGTCCGCCCCGCCGGACGGGGCCGCCCGTCCCCGGGGGCCGCCGTCCCGGGAGGCACGCCTGCCCGAGGCTAGCCGGACGTCGTCGGCCAGGCCTCCGCCAGCATCTTCCTGGTGTCGGCCAGCAGTTGCGGCAGGACCCTCGTATGGCCGATCACCGGCATGAAGTTGGTGTCGCCGCCCCAGCGCGGGACGACGTGCTGGTGCAGATGGGCGGCGATGCCCGCGCCGGCGACCGTCCCCTGGTTCATGCCGATGTTGAAGCCGTGCGCCCCGGAGGCCGTGCGCAGAGCGGTCATCGCCTGCTTGGTGAGCTCGGCGAGTTCCGCGGTCTCCGGCTCGGTCAGATCCGTGTAGTCGGCGACGTGGCGGTAGGGCACGACCATCAGATGGCCGCCGTTGTACGGGTACAGGTTGAGAACCACGTACACCTGCTCACCGCGCCTGACGATCAGCCCGTCCTCGTCGGACTTGGCCGGGATCGAGCAGAACGGGCAGCCGTCGCCGGCCCCGGGGCCGGTCGGCTTGTTCTCGCCCTGGATGTACGCCATCCGGTGAGGCGTCCACAGACGCTGGAACGCGTCCTGGGTCCCCACTCCGATCTGCTGTTCCGGCTCACTCGTCATGCAGTGCAGCATATGGCTTCGCTCGTTCGCGGCGTGTCGGCGGGGCTCGGGCAAAACGGTCGCGGGCCAAGCTGGGCCGATGGACGACGACAGCCGTACGGCCCGCTGGGAGCGGCGGGCGGGGATCCCGCTCGGCGCGGCCTCCCTGCTCTTCCTCGGCTCGTACGCGGCACGGGTCCTGGGCGAGGGGCTGCCCGGTCCGGTTCGCGACATGTGCCTGGCGGTGACGTACGGAACCTGGGCGCTGTTCATCGTCGACTACTCGGTGCGCTGGCATCTGAGCGGTGAAGGTGTGCGCTTCGTCCAGCGGCACTGGCTGGACTCACTGGTCGTGCTGCTGCCTCTGCTGCGGCCGGTGCGCATCGCACGGGTCTACGACGCCCTCCAGGAGCACCGCCGGGGGACGCCCCGGCTCTCCCTGCAGGCGCGGGTGATGCTCTACGCGGGTCTGTCGGCCGTGCTGCTCGGCTTCTCCGCCGCGCTCGCGGTGTACGAGTACGAGCACACCGACCCGGACGCGACGATCCGCACGTTCGGTGACGCGCTGTGGTGGGCGGCCTCCACCCTGGCGACGGTGGGCTACGGCGATGTCGTGCCGGTGACGCTGCCGGGTCGGCTGGTCGCGGTGGTGCTGATGGGCTGCGGCCTCGGTCTGCTGGGCGCGGTGACGGGGTCCTTCTCGTCGTGGCTGATGCAGCGGTTCACGGTGCGGGACGACGGCGGAGGGCCCCCGGGGAGGTGAACTCCCGGGGGCCCTCCGGCACGCACGACGGGTCAGACCTGCGCCCGCTCCTCGACCACCTTCGCGATCTTCGCGATGGCCTCGTCGAACGGGATGCCGTTCTCCTGCGAGCCGTCCCGGTAGCGGAACGACACCGATCCGTTGGACATGTCCTCGTCGCCCGCGATGACCATGAAGGGCACCTTCTGCTTCTGGGCGTTGCGGATCTTCTTCTGCATCCGGTCGGAGGAGGAGTCCACCTCGACGCGCAGCCCCTTCTTCCGGGCCGCCGCGGCGAACTTCTCCAGGTACTCCACGTGCGCGTCGCCGATCGGGATGCCGATCGCCTGCACCGGCGCCAGCCACGCCGGGAACGCGCCCGCGTAGTGCTCCAGGAGCACCGCGAAGAACCGCTCGATCGAGCCGAAGAGGGCACGGTGGATCATGACCGGACGCTGCTTGGATCCGTCCGGACCCGTGTACTCGAGGTCGAAGCGCTCCGGCAGGTTGAAGTCCAGCTGCACCGTGGACATCTGCCAGGTGCGGCCGATCGCGTCCTTCGCCTGCACCGAGATCTTCGGGCCGTAGAAGGCCGCGCCGCCCGGGTCGGGGACGAGCGGCAGGCCCTGCTTCTCGGCCACCTGGCGCAGGGTCTCGGTGGCTTCCTCCCAGACCTCGTCGGAGCCGACGAACTTCTCCGGGTCCTTGGTGGACAGCTCCAGGTAGAAGTCCGTGAGGCCGTAGTCGCGCAGCAGGTTCAGCACGAAGGTGAGCGTGCGGTCGAGCTCGTCGGCCATCTGCTCGCGCGTGCAGTAGATGTGCGCGTCGTCCTGGGTGAAGCCGCGGGCACGGGTCAGTCCGTGCACGACGCCCGACTTCTCGTACCGGTACACGGTCCCGAACTCGAAAAGGCGCAGCGGCAGTTCACGGTACGAGCGGCCACGCGCGTCGAAGATCAGGTTGTGCATCGGGCAGTTCATGGGCTTGAGGTAGTAGTCCACGCCCTCGTCGAGCTGCATGGGCGGGTACATGCCGTCGGCGTACCAGTCCAGGTGGCCCGAGGTCTCGAAGAGCTTCCCCTTGGTGGCGTGCGGGCTGTAGACGAACTCGTAGCCCTCCTCCTCGTGGCGGCGCCGCGAGTAGTCCTCCATCACCCGGCGGACGATGCCGCCCTTGGGGTGGAAGACGGCGAGACCGGAGCCGATCTGTTCCGGGATCGAGAACAGGTCCAGCTCGGCGCCCAGCTTGCGGTGGTCGCGCTTCTCGGCCTCGGCGAGGAAGTCGAGGTGCGCCTTCAGCTCGTCCTTGGACGGCCAGGCGGTGCCGTAGATGCGCTGGAGCATCGGGTTCTTCTCGCTGCCGCGCCAGTACGCGGCGGCGTTGCGCATCAGCTTGAACGCCGGGATGTTGCGGGTGGAGGGCAGGTGGGGACCGCGGCAGAGGTCCTTCCAGCACAGCTCGCCGGTCTTCGCATCGAGGTTGTCGTAGATGGTCAGCTCGCCCGCGCCGACCTCGACGTCCGCGCCGTCCTCGCTGGACGCCGAGCCCTTGAGGCCGATCAGCTCCAGCTTGTACGGCTCGTCCGACAGTTCCTCACGGGCGGCCTCGTCGGTGACCACACGGCGCGAGAAGCGCTGGCCGCGCTTCTGGATCTCCTGCATCTTCTTCTCGACGGCCTTGAGGTCCTCGGGCGTGAACGGCTTCTCGACGTCGAAGTCGTAGTAGAAGCCGTCCCGGACCGGCGGGCCGATGCCCAGCTTGGCCTCGGGGAAGAGCTCCTGCACGGCCTGGGCCATCACATGCGCGGTGGAGTGGCGCAGGATGTTCAGGCCGTCCTCGGAGGAGATCTCGACGCCCTCGACGGTCTCGCCGTCCTTCACCTCGTACGCGAGGTCCTTCAGCTCACCGCCCACGCGCGCGGCGACGATCGAGCGCTCGCCGGCGAAGAGGTCGGCGGCCGTTGTGCCCGTCGTCACCACGCGCTCTTCCCGCTCGGAATCGCGTTGGATGATCACACGGACGTCTGACACCGGTCTCTCCTGACTGCTGATGGATGCGGCGCCATACCTGGAGCGCGCGCATGACTGGGATCGTACCGACCCGCAGCCCCCCGCCGCGAAACGGTAACCGTCACTCCCCTCCGCAGGCCTCCTCGAAGAACGCCGTGATCTCCGCGGTCTCCTGGAGCGACTTCATGAGCCGGTCCCGCTCGGCCTCGTCGACCTGCACCGGCGCCACCCCGGACGCGGCCACGAGCCGCCGGAACCCGCCCCGGCTCTCCAGCCGTCCGTGCACCCGCACCGGGAGCCCGACCAGATGCGCGTGGCCCGCGATCCGGTACGACTCCTCGTCCAGCGTCATCCGTACGTGAGGGACCTCGGCCCCGGCGATGACCCGCAGCCGCACGGTGCCCTCGCCGCGCGGCCCGGACCTGCGCAGACGGACGACGGCCCCGGTGATCCGCACCGGTACGGACGGCTCCGCGCGCAGATAGCGGGCCCCGGCCTCGCGCAGCACGGGCAGGTCGCCCGGTGAGAACTCGACCGGCTCGGACTGTGTCGCACAGCCCTCGGGCACAGCGGCCCCGGGCGCCCATTCGACGGCGATCCGGGCGCCCTCCGAGCCTCGCACCAGGGCGACCAGCGCCTCGGTCAGCTCGTGGCTCACGCCCGCCTCGACGGCCGCGTCGAAGGCATCCATACCGCCGGTGGCCCGCTGGTAGTCGACGGCCTCCCGGGCCGCATACAGCGCCTGGTGCAGTCGCACGGCGAGCGGCCGGCCCGTGGAGACGGGCAGGAAGGCAGTGAGCCTCCGGCCGCCGGGGGCCGCCCCGACCAGGACGTTCTCCAGGGACGCTGCGGCGGGCCCCCGGTGCCGGGCCCCGTAGTAGCCGGCACGGGCGCGGGTGGCGAGCGCCCCCGCCAGCAGCATCTGGCGTGCGGCGGTGCGCAGCTGGTCCTCGACGGCCCAGGAGGCTGCGTCGACGGGGCCCGTGGGCACGTCCCGCCACCAGCGGATCTCGTCGCTGGGCACGGCGAGTGCGACCAGCACGTCGTGGGCGGAGGGCGAGCCGCTGCGGGACAGTGCCATGAGGGCCTCACCGAGCAGGTCCTCACTGTCGGGGAAGGCCCGGCTCTCCGGCACCAGCAGGCTCGTCCCGCTGCCGCCGGGGCCCGGCGAGGTCCACCGGCCGTAGCGTCCGGGGGCGCCGCCGCGGCGCTGCCAGCCGTGGCGGTGCAGAAGGGCGCTGAGTACGGCCGGGTCGACCTGGGCGGGGTCGGGCGGCTGATTCCAGAGCGGCGGCTCCACCGGGTGCGGCCGGACGATGCGGGCGGGCTCGTCGAGGGGACGGTGTGTCATGGTCTGCCTCCCGTTCCGACCCGGGTCATGATCTCGCAGAGCGCACGGTCGTCGAAGATGCGCGCGGTCGGGATGCGCACGGTGGTGCGGTGCCGGCCCGTGATCGGATGTCCGGCGAGGTTGATCCAGTAGCAGCAGTGCCGCAGGTCGAGGCGATCGTGACCGGCCCGCAGCCACTGCTCCTGGGAGCGGGGGACGATCATCACGACGAGGATCTTGTGCACCGAGACCGGGGTGCGGGCGAGCTTCGCCAGGTGCTCGTTGTCGAGCGTGAAGGAGAAGGAGCGGCCCAATCGGGGAGGCGGGGGCGCAGCACCCTCCGTCGAGGGGTGTGACGGGGGAAGGGAGGGCACGTTGGGCGCGATCTGGTACGTGCACTTCAGCTGCACCTTGATGGTGACCTCGTCGTCGACGGTGTGGCCGGGTGCGCTGTGGCTGACGTGCCAGTCGATGCCGTTGTCCGGAAAGGGCTGTGACAGCGAACAGCCGGCCGCCGCGGCGACCGCGTGCAGATAGCCCACCTGCAGGGTCTCCATGCAGGCGGTGGTGGCGAGTGTGCCGCGCTGGGGCGCCGTCCGCTCCGGAAGCAGCCCGCCCCGCTCGGGCTGCGCTATCGCCATGGCCAACAGCCTTCCCACCGGATGTATCCCCGCGACGGGCCCCTGAACTGCAAAGACCCGTACTCCTGTTGTGTCCTTCCGGCGTACGGCGCAAACAGCCCGGGTATCACCGAATCGGGCAGCGGACGGTATGTCAACTGCCGAGCGTGATCAAGGAGTTGGGTGCGCATGACGTGCTGGTACGAGGGGCCTCTGGCCGCCTTCGACACGGAGACCACGGGCGTGGACGTCGAGACCGACCGGATCGTGTCGGCCGCCGTCGCCGTCCAGGACGCCCCGGGCACCCGGCCGCGGGTGAGCCGCTGGCTGGTGAACCCGGGGGTGCCGGTGCCGGCGGAGGCGACGGCGGTGCACGGGCTGACACAGGAGTATCTGCAGCGCAACGGCCGCTGGCCGTCGCCGGTGATGGAGGAGATGGCCAGGGCGCTGGGCGAGCAGGCCGCGATGGGCCGGCCGCTGGTGGTGATGAACGCGCCGTTCGATCTGACGCTCCTGGACCGGGAGTTGCGCCGCCACCGCGGCTCCTCGCTCGACCGCTGGTTCACGTCGGCGCCGCTGTGCGTGCTCGACCCCCGGGTCCTGGACAAGCACCTGGACCGCTACCGAAAGGGCCGCCGGACGCTCACCGACCTGTGTGCGCACTACGAAGTCGTGCTGGAGGGCGCGCACGACGCGGCGGCGGACGCGCTGGCCGCGTTGGAGGTCGTACGGGCGGTGGGGCGCCGCTTCGCGGGCCGTCTGGAGCGGCTGTCACCGGCGGAGCTGCACACCCTGCAGACGGGGTGGCACGCGGCGCAGGCGCGCGGGCTGCAGGCGTGGTTCGCGCGCAGCGGCACGGAGGAGACGGTGAATCCGGACTGGCCCCTGCGCCCGGAGCTCCCGGCGGCGGCCTGAGCATGCGAAAGCCGGCCCGTCGATGACGGACCGGCCCTCTCCGGGTGGGCGATACTGGGTTCGAACCAGTGACCTCTTCGGTGTGAACGAAGCGCTCTCCCACTGAGCTAATCGCCCGGGAACGCAGTGAACAATACAGGTCCCGGCGGGTTTCCTTCAAACCGCTTCGAGGTGCGCCACGAGCCCCCGCCGTCCGGCCCGCATCATCAGCCGGTGGTTGGCGCGGAAGACGGGCCGTCCCACCACGGCGAACCGCCTGAGCAGCGCCTTGTTCACGTCGACGACCTGGTCGTAGCGGGCGACGGAACCGGAACCGGCCGCGACGACCGTCCAGCGGGCCCAGCCGTCGATGTCACCGGACATCGCGATCTCCAGCACACCGGCGACGGGATCGCGGCGCACCTGGCGTGCGGTGAAGGTGATGGCGTACGGCAGCAGGGACCGGACGGTGATCAGGGCGTGGCTGTCGTCGAACCGGTTCACCGCCCGCACCTGCGGCCACCAGCGGGGATAGCCCTCGGCCTGTTCCAGCGCGGCGTACGCGCGGCCCGGCGGCACGGGCAGCGCCCACACGCTGCGGAAGCGGTAGTGGTACCAGTCCATGGGCCGAGTCTGCCCGTGCGGAGCCGTCGTGGCGCGGTACCCGGGTACGGATCTGAGTACGCGCACCCATGCAAAATCACGTGACGCGCGCCACACTCCCTGGTATGACCCACATACCGCCCCCGGCGGAGGAGTTGCGGATCCTCGACGCCGAGCTACGGCAACTCGATGTCCGCCGGGCCCATTTGCTGGCGCGTCGTGCCGTACTCGTCGGGCTCCTCCGGCCCGCCTTTCCGCCCGCTCCTGCGGTGCCACCGCGGCCGGAGACCACGGCCCCCCACGCGCCGAGGCGCCCCGAGACCACGGCGTCCGGCGTGCAGAATGTGCTCCTCGTACTCGGCGGCGTCCTCCTGACCGTGGCCGCGCTCGTGTTCACCCTGGTCAGCTGGGGGCTCCTGGGGATCGCCGGGCGGTCGCTCGTGCTCGGCGCGGTGACCGCTGCGGCACTCGGCGTGCCCTGGGCGCTCGTGAGGCGCGGTCTCCGCTCGACCGCCGAGGCGGTGGCGGGACTCGGTCTGGCACTGACGGTGCTCGACGCCTACGCGCTGCACGAGGTCGCTTTCACGGTGTCGGACGGCGCGGGGTACGCGGCGGTCGCGTCCGGGGTCCTGGCCGGGGCGTGGACGGTGTACGGCCTTGGCTTCGGCGCGCTGCCCGGCCCGGCCGCCGCCGGCGCGGGCCGCGGTACGACGGCGGAGTCCCGGCCCGAGGGCCTTCACGATCCGGCGGGGCTCCGGCTTCCTGCGCTCCGCATGCCGCTGCCCATGGCGACCGTGGCCGCCCAACTCCCGCTGCTGCTGTGGGTGATCGCGGTGGATGCGGGGCCTGCCGCCACGGCGGCCACGCTCCTGGTGACGGCCGCGGGCGACACCGTCCTCGCGCTCCGGGTGCCTCTGCGGTCCATACGGGTCGTCGCGGCGGCCGGTGCGTGCGGAATGGGGACCTGGGGCGTCCTGGCGGCCTGCTGGCTGTCCCTGACGGCCACGGGCCCGAGCGCCGCCGCCCGTGCGGCGGCGCTCCTCGCCCTCGCGGCGGCGATCGCACTGGGCGTCGCGTGGCGAGCCCCGGGGCCGGGCCTGGCCACCGGCGCCACGGTGACCGGCGGGCTGCTGCTGGTCGCGGGCTTCGGCGGTGTCCCGCGCGCGGCACTGCCCCACGTGTGGGCGGTGCCCGGCTACCTGGTGTGCGGAGTCGCACTGCTGCCGGCCGTACGCTCTGCGCTCCCGGGGCACATGCGGCGCGGCTTCGCCTGGGCCTCGGGCTGTGTGCAGGCCCTGGCGGTGGTGTGGGCACTGCCGGTGGTCGTCGTCGCGCTGCTGGGGCCGGTCGGCCGGGCGGCGCACATCTGGGCCGGCGCTCCGTCGGATCTGCGCGCCGCGCTGTGGGCGCCCTGGCCGCCGGACGCGACGGCGAGAACAGCGGTACTCGCGGTGGTCGCCGTGATGCTCGCCCTGGCGGCCCGTGCCACCACGGCCTGGCGTGCCCAGGCCGCGACCGGTGCTGTTGCCCTGGCCTGGGCCACCGCGCTCGTCCTTCCGGCGGCACTGCAACTCCCCTACGCCGCCGGGCTGTTCGCGCAGGGGCTGACACTGGTGGCGGGGCTGGCCGTGGCGGCGTACGCGCGTCGGGCGCCGACGTCCCTGACCGCCCTTCTCCTATCGCTTCTCACGGCACTCGGCATCGCCGCGCTGTCGCTCGCCTCCCGGACCGCGACCCTGGTCGTCCTCGCCGCGCTGACCGCACTCTTCGCGACCGCCGCCGCGCACCGGCGACTGACCGCGGTCTCGGTGTGTGCATCCCTGGCCGGCGCGACCGGTCTGGCCTGCGCGGTGGGTGCCGCGGCGGACTGGCGGGCGCCGCACGCCGCCCTGCTGGTCGTGGTCGTCCCGGCCGTCGCGGCTCTGCTCGCCGCGCGTGTCCCGCGGACCGGGAGTCCGGTCGAGGCTGTCGGAGCCGCCGCGGGGCTGGTGGCCATCGGGCTCGCCGTCACCGACGGACCCGTGCTGGCGCTCGTACTGGCCCTGTGCGGCGTGATCGCGGCCGGGACCGCCCTGCGCACGGACCGCCGTCCGGCCGGTTACCTGGCCGCCGCCCTGTTCGTACTGGCCGCCTGGGTGCGGCTCGGCTCCTGGGCCGTGGGCGCCCCGGAGGCGTACACCCTGCCGGTGACCGTCCCGGCGCTGGTCGTGGGGATCGTCCGGCAGCGCCGGGACCCTCTGGCCTCGTCCTGGACGGCGTATGGTCCGGGCCTCTCGGTGACACTTGTACCAAGCCTGCTCACGGCGTGGGACGACGCTGACTGGCGGCGCCCGCTGCTGCTCGGCACCGCGGCCCTCGCCCTGACGCTGCTGGGCGCTCGCCATCGACTGCAGGCGCCGCTGGTCCTCGGCGGGAGCGTGCTCGTACTGGACGCGCTGCATGAACTCGCCCCGTATCTGGTGCAGTTGACCGGTGTACTCCCCCGCTGGGTGCCTCTCGCGCTCGCCGGACTGCTGCTCCTCGCGCTCGGGGCGACGTATGAGCAGCGGATCCGCGACGCCAAGCGGGTGCGGGAGGCACTGGGGCGGATGCGCTGAGCGAGGGTTGCGGCATCCCGGCCACGGCAACGGCAGGAATGCCGAGCAGCTTTCCGTGGGCCTCTCCGACCTTGGCGACGCCCTTCCGGAAGCTGACCGTCCACAAATTCCCGGCGTCCATCCGGGACTTGAGATCGAGCAGAACACCTCTCTTGTCGTACTTCCGCAGAAATCCCACGGCGTTCCGGAATACGTCCGGGGGATTTCCGCGCGCCACCCGGGGCGGGTACTTCTCCCAAAAGACCGCGGAATCCCGGAAGTCAGTCTTGACTTGATCTTCGGGTACATCTGCCGGTACATCATGAATCGTTTCAAGAGACTCGCACCCACAGGGAAGTCCTCGTCGCCTGCCGCCCGCCGGGGCACCCAGGAGGGCCCTGACACCCCGAGCCCGCGCAGGCACGGGGAGTTGAGCCGCGCACTAGGGGCTCATCGGGCCACCGGGAAGCCGACGGGAGTTCCGAAGAACTCCACGGGAAGCCATCGGACACTGGCCCAGCCCACCCCGGACAACTCCCGTCACAGGGACGGCGCGCAGGCATCCGCGGCGAGTGATGGCATTCATCGGCACCCTCGCGGACCGGGCCGCCGGGCGGCCAAGGGGTGGGAACGCAACGAGGGCGGCACGACCCGCGTTGTCCGCGAGTACACGCCGCCCTCGACCCTGTGGGCGATACTGGGATCGAACCAGTGACCTCTTCGGTGTGAACGAAGCGCTCTCCCGCTGAGCTAATCGCCCGGGCACAGGAAGAACATTACCCCATGTCAGGGGTGCCCCCGACCACGCAGTGGATCACTCGTCCTTGATCCTCCAGGGCATCGCGAGGCCGAACTGCCAGACGTAGAGGCCCAGGAGAGCGGCCACGATCGTCACACCGACCGTCGTCAGAACGATGTTGCGGCGGCGCACCCTGGGCTCGAGCGCGCGCCGGGGCGGCGTCCGTGACCTTGCGCCTCGTCCAGCGGAGCACCAACCGGGCCCAGACGAACTCGGTCGCCCAGACCGCCATTCCGGCGAAGATCACCAGCCAGCCCGGACCGGGCAGCGGAAGCATGATCACGCCCGCGCCGACCACGGCGAGGCCGACCAGGAAAACACCGGCCTGCCAACCGACATGCAGCGCCCGTCGCGCCTTGATGAATTCCGGCGCCCTGGAACCGAGCGCCCGCTCGGCCTTGGATTCCCCGTCGGTCACGACGATCTCGCCCTGTTCGTCACTCCCCGTATTCGTACGGGGAAACCCTACCGGAGAGAAACCAGTCACCGGAATGGCCGTACCTCGCGAACGATGTCTCGGCCGGATGAGCTACGTAAAGACAGGCAAAACACTCAGAGGGGTTTACAACGGCACCGTAGGTGGCATGTCGATTTCGCCGACGTGCGAATCCCCGAGCGCACACTGAGCGAAAGGCCCTGGCGCTTATGAACACCACGGTCAGCTGCGAGCTGCACCTGCGCCTCGTTGTGTCGAGCGAGTCCTCACTGCCTGTACCCGCGGGACTGCGGTATGACACGGCCGATCCCTACGCCGTGCACGCCACCTTCCACACCGGAGCCGAGGAGACCGTCGAGTGGGTGTTCGCCCGCGACCTCCTCGCTGAGGGCCTCCATCGGCCCACAGGGACCGGTGACGTCCGCGTCTGGCCGTCCCGCAGCCACGGTCAGGGCGTCGTATGCATCGCCCTGAGCTCTCCGGAGGGCGAGGCCCTGCTCGAGGCCCCGGCGCGGGCCCTGGAGTCGTTCCTGAAGCGGACGGACGCTGCCGTGCCGCCGGGCACGGAGCATCGCCATTTCGATCTGGACACGGAGCTCTCCCACATCCTGGCCGAGAGTTAGTCCACGATCCTCAAGCCGCCCGTCGCCATCCACTCGGGGAGATGGCCCGGGCCAGGACAACCGCATACGGCACACCCGGGCGCCGTCGCCGCGAGCCCTCGCGGAGGCGGCGCCCGGGTGCATGCGGAGGGTGACATTACGGGTCGGGTCCGTGACCGAAGGGTGGCCCCGGGGTCACGGAGTCGTTGCGGTCGCCACGAGGCGCCCCGGCTTGATCTGCGGCGGCCCGATAGCGGCGGCGGAGCCGCTAGGCTCGGCCAGCGTCGGCGGGCGCCCGCCCGACCCCCCAGTCCAGGGAGCACACGTGCTGATCACCCACGACACCCGGTGCGCGCTCGATCTCGTGGTCGACCTGGTGAACACCGCGCCCGAGGGCGACGAGACGGACGGGCTCCCGGATGTCGGAGCCCTCGATGCATTCGCCCACAAGTTCGCCCTGAGTGATGTCGGCACCCTGTCGGACCTCGACCTCTCGGCGGTGCGCAAGATCCGCGGACGGTTTGCCGCGGTCTTCGCCGAGACGGACGCCCGGACCACCGCCGGGCTGATCAACGAGCTGGTCGCCGCGGCAGGGACGACGCCCCGGCTGACCGACCACGACGGCTACGACTGGCATGTGCACTACTTCGCACCCGGCGCCTCCCTCGCCGATCACATCGCCGCCGACTGCGGGATGGCGCTGGCTTTCTTCGTGGTCGCCGGGGAGCAGGAGCGGCTCCGCCGCTGCGAGGCGCCCGACTGCCGACGCGCCTTCGTCGACCTCTCCCGCAACCGGTCGCGCCGCTACTGCGACAGCAGGACCTGCGGAAACCGTCTGCACGTGGCCGCGTACCGAGCCCGCCGGAAGGAAGCGGCGGGCTGAGCGGTGCACGGCTCCGGCATGGACCCGGGTGCGGCCGGAAGTGGACCGGGTGCGGCCGGCATGGGGGCTTCACTCGCACTCCGTGTCACCGGACGCTGACCGGGCGAGAGCACCCTTCTTACTCTCCGTGACCGAGATGACCGAGCGCCTGGACCGTCGCCGCCCTCTCCGCGATCCCGCTCCCCTCCGCGATCCGCGGTGCCGGCCGACGGAGCCCTCGACGGGTGACGCCAGGGGCTCCGCATACGGCTCAGAGCAGCAGCAGGTCGTGCAGTGATGCCATGAGCAGCAGACAGCCGATCACCGCAAGGAAGATCATCAGCGGTGGCTGGGAAAGCGCGAAGAGACAACCCCGGCGCTCCTCGGGAGGAGCAACGGTGTCGCTCTGGGTTCTGTCCAGCATCTCGCGGCGATGATGACGCAGGTGACAGCGGCAATGCGATCAACACGCCCGGAATGACGGGGAGTTCGCCAATATCCGCGACGTCGCGAACGAAGATGATCTCTCCGTGAGCGCCCGTGATCATCCGGCACGGTGAGCCACCGATCGCTGTGTCGTTTCAATCGGTCATATGCCGTGCTTCTTGAGGATGGCCTCGATGTCGCTGAAGTCGTCCTTGGAGTCGGCCGCCCGGGGCGCGGACGCGGGCGGGGCCGCGGGACGGCCGCCGGTGCCCAGCGCCGGCGTGCTGGAAGCGGAGGACGAGGGAGCCACCACCTCGCGCTGCGCGGCCCGCGCCGCCCTGCGCTCCTTGCGGTTCCGACCGCCCCGGCGTTCCACGGTGCGGGTGGACGTGAACAGCAGCCAGGCGACGGCGAGCACGCCGAAGCCCGCCCATGCCGTGGGGCTGAACGCCGTGTGGGCCAGCCAACCCACGGCTCCCGTCATCACCAGGCCGATCGGCACGAGCGCGTACGCGGCGATACGGGCCGCCGCGAGGAAACGCTTGCGGTAGGCGGTGACCGCTGCGATGCCCAGGCCCGCCACGGAGGCGGCGGAACAGACTGTCTCGGCAATCATCCGGTCCTCCAGGCGGTGATCGGTCGGGCGGGTCGGTTCGTCCTTTCCATCCTGCACCGCCCCCTGCCCGGCATGCCACGCTCCGACCGCACCTCAGGGACATCTCCGGGTCCGGCTCGGGGTCTGCTCCTCCTCAGGGTGCGGTCTCGTCTCCACCTGTGACCGCACAGGTCCCGCTCACACCTCCGCCCCGAGCCGTCGGGGGTCCCGGTTGGGCGCGCTCCCCGGTGCTGGGAGACTGGTGACCATGAGTGACTCCTCCCCGACACGGACCGCCGCCCCCGTCCTGGACGTCTGGTGCGAACTCCAGTGCCCCGACTGCCGCACCGCCCTCGACGACCTGCGTGCGTTGCGCGCTCGCTACGGCGACCGGCTGGAGCTGCGGCTGCGGCACTTCCCGCTGGAGAAGCACAAGCATGCGTTCGCCGCCGCGCAGGCCGCCGAGGAGGCGCTGGAACAGGGTCAGGGCTGGCCGTACGCGGAGGCCGTGCTCGGCAGGGTCGAGGAACTGGACCGCAGGGGTGAGGAGCTCCTGATCGAGGTGGCCGCTCAACTGGGGCTGGACGCAGAGGAGTTCGACACGGCGCTGATCGACGGCCGTCACATCCTGATCGTCGACGCCGACCAGGCCGAGGGCAAGGCGATCGGCGTGACCGGCACTCCTACGTATGTCATCGGCGGGGAACGCCTCGACGGCGGCAAGAGCCAGGAGGGGCTGCGCGGGCGTATCGAGGAGATCGCGGACCGCCTGCTGGCCGAGCGGGAGGCCTGACGCGTCGATGTCCCGGGCCAGGCCGTTCCTCGCGGTGCCCGGCCGTCACACCAGCGGTTTGTACAGGGCGTACTGCGTCGTCTCGTAGCCCATGGACTCGTAGAGCCGCTCGGCCGGGGTGTTCCCCGCGAACACGTTCAGGCCGAGGACACGTCGGCCGGCGGCGGTCGCCTGGATCTCCGCCAGCAGCATGAGCGCCCGGCCGTGACCCCGGCCTCGGTGGTCCGCGTCGGCCTCGACGTCGAAGACGAAGGCCTTCTCCTCACGCAGCGCCACCCAGAGGGTGCCCACGCGTGTCCCTTCCTGTTCCAGGACGCTGAACAGCATGTTCTCGGTGGCCGCCCCCTGCGGCAGGAGCTGGTCGTGATCGCGCCGTGCCTTGGCGTACGCCTCGGCCTCCGGCACGCCCCGCTCGATCCACGTGCGCGCGTAGTGCTCGAACTCGTACGCCTGCCACGCGTCGAACTCCGCCTCGGTCATGGGCCGTCCGCTGCTGCCGACGGGCAGTTCGGGCGGGGTGTCACCGAGCTTCTTCTCCATGCCCCGGTTGCGCAGGACGTAGCCGAGCGCTTCCGTTAGCCGCAGTCCGGCCTCGGCGCCGGCGGGGACGATCGTCTCGATCTGCCGGCACCCCCAGCCGCGCGCCACCTCCTCGGCGGCGAGCGCCGCCACCGTGCCCCGGCCGCGCCGCCTGTCCGGCTCCTCGATGCGCAGATCCAGGATCCGGGCCACCGAGTCACCGAAGGAGGGAGAGGTGCCGAGGTGTATCGCACCGACGGGACGGCTGTTCACGCACACCTGGTAGCGGCGTGAACGCGTCCCGTCGGCCGCGCGCTGGAGCGGCTCGGTCGGCCGCAGGGTCGTGGTCATCAGGGGTGTTCTACCCGTCGCGAAGACCCGGGTCAGCCGAATTTCCGCGGCTTTTCACGGCTCGAGGTCGTTCCCGGACCGCTCGTCGAAGATCCGCATGGCCTTGGCGGTCACCGGGCCCGGCGCGCCCGGCATTTCGCGGTCGTCGATCCGGTGGACGGCCTGCACGTCCCGCAGGGTGGACGTGAGGAACACCTCGTCCGCGTGCTCCAGGACGTCCCACGGAAGGTCGGTCTCCTTCGCCCCGGTCCACTCGATGGTGAGCGCGCGCGTAATGCCCGCCAGACAGCCGGAGGCGAGCGGCGGGGTATGGATCTCGCCGTCGAGGACGACGAAGACGTTCGACCCCGTGCCCTCGCAGAGCTGTCCCACCGTGTTGGCGAACAGCGCCTCGGACGCGCCCTGTTGGGAGGCACGGGCGAGGGCGACGACGTTCTCGGCGTACGACGTGGTCTTGAGTCCGGTCAGCGCGCCGCGTTCGTTGCGGGTCCACGGCACGGTGATCACGGCGGTGGAGTCGGGGCGCCGGCTGGTCCCGCCGAGGGCGACCACGAGGGTCGGGCCGTGCTCGCCACGGTCGGAGCCGAGCGGGCCGTGACCGCCGGTGTACGTGATGCGCAGGCGGCCGAGCGGCATCGGATTGGCCTCCAGTACCGCGGCGCATGCGCGGCGGACCTCGTCGTGGTCGGGGTCGGGCAGACCCAGGCCACGCGCGGAGCGGGTGAGCCGGTCGAGGTGGCGGGTCAGCGCGAAGGGTCGCCCGTCCACGGCCTTGACGGTCTCGAAGACGCCGTCGCCGACGGTCAGTCCGTGGTCGAAGACGGAGACGCGGGCGGACTCGGCGTCCTGCAGCCCGCCGTCGAGCCAGATCTTCACGTAAGGGTCCTTCCACTCGCCTCGTACTCTCCCGACGCTACCGCGAGCAGCCGCGCGGCCTTCAGCTCGGTCTCGTGCCACTCCCCCTCGGGATCGGAGCCCCAGGTGATCCCCGCGCCGGTGCCGAAGCGCAGCACGCCCTCGGCCCGGTCGATCCAGAAGGTGCGAATGCCGACGGCCAGCTGTCCCGCCCCCCGGTCCGCGTCGACCCATCCGATGCCCCCGCAGTAGGGCCCGCGCGGCGCGGTCTCCAGTGCGTCGATGATCCGCAGGGCGCTGGACTTGGGGGCGCCGGTGATCGAGCCGGCCGGGAATGTGGCGGCCAGCAGCTGCGGCCAGCCGGCGTCCGCGCGCAGTTCGCCGCGGACCGTGGACACGAGGTGGACCAGGCCGGGGTGCTTCTCGACGGCGCACAGGTCGGGGACGGTGACGCTGCCGGTGACGCAGACGCGCCCGAGGTCGTTGCGGACCAGGTCCACGATCATCACGTTCTCGGCGTAGTCCTTCGCCAGGAGGTCCGCCTCGGTGCGGCCGGTGCCCTTGATCGGACCGGATTCGACGACCCGTCCGTCGCGGCGCAGGAACAGCTCGGGAGACGCGGTGGCGATCTCCACGCCGTGATCCGGCAGACGGATCGTTCCTGCGTAGGGCGCCGGGTTGCCGCATGCCAGCACGGAGGTCAGCGCGTCCACGTCGGCGTCGGGCTCGATCGGCGCGGAGAGCACACGGCAGAGGTTGGCCTGGTAGACCTCGCCGGTCGCGATGCGCTCGCGTATGCTCCGCACCCCCGCCGTGTACGCGGCGCGGTCGAGCGAGGACGTCCAGTCACCGGTCGCCGGCCCCCGCCAGCCCCCCGGCACGGGGGCGGGCACCGGCTCTTCGCGTACGTCCGCGAACCGGGCACAGGTCAGACGTCCCTCGTAGTCCGCGCACACCGCCCAGAAGCCGGTGGAGTCCAGGGCCGCGGGGTCGCTGGTGACATCGAGGAGACCGGTGGCGACGCGGTCGCCGAAGCGGGCAAGAGGAGGCAGGTCGAGCACGCAGTCGAGTCTATGGCGGTGTCCCGCGGGTGGCCCGAGCATGTCCCCTTGGTGCCCTGGCCATGTCCCTGACCAGGCGCAGGGCAGCACGCTGCGCAAACGCGTTTTTGTACTGGCCCGGGAATCCGCTAGAGTTCAACACGTCGCCGGGCCGCGGGAGCGGACCGAAACGACAAGCGGACGTAGCTCAGTTGGTAGAGCGCAACCTTGCCAAGGTTGAGGTCGCGAGTTCGAGCCTCGTCGTCCGCTCGAAAACCAGGGGATCTTCGTGACCCCCTGCACTCCTGGTGGAGTGGCCGAGAGGCGAGGCAACGGCCTGCAAAGCCGTCTACACGGGTTCAAATCCCGTCTCCACCTCCAAGGACGATTAGCTCAGCGGGAGAGCGCTTCCCTGACACGGAAGAGGTCACTGGTTCAATCCCAGTATCGTCCACTGGTCCGCAAGGACGTCGGCCCGCAAGGGTCTGTATGATCCCCGAGGATCCCCGCGCGATTAGCTCAGCGGGAGAGCGCTTCCCTGACACGGAAGAGGTCACTGGTTCAATCCCAGTATCGCGCACGCAGTACTCATGGCCGTCCGCAGGGCATGGCCATGATCCCGAGGACGATTAGCTCAGCGGGAGAGCGCTTCCCTGACACGGAAGAGGTCACTGGTTCAATCCCAGTATCGTCCACGCACCGAAGCCCCCGGCCCCGCGGCCGGGGGCTTCCTCGTGGCCTCAGCTGGAGAACAGCATGTGGCCGAAGCTCTTGTGCCCGTGGTGGCCGTAGTGACCGTGGCCTCCGTGGTGGCCGCCGTGCGGGGCGCCCCAGGCGGGCACGGCGGGGTATCCCCCCGGGGCCGGCGGGGGCGGCGGGGCCGGCTGCGCCCACTGGGCCTCCAGACGGGTCAGGGCCTCCAGCTCGCCGTAGTCCAGGAAGATGCCGCGACAGCCGCTGCACTGCTCGATCTGGACGCCGTTGCGGTTGTACGTGTACATCGGCGCATGACACTTCGGACACTGCATGGTCGGCTCAACTCCTCGCCGGTCGGTGGTGCTTCGCCAGGTAGGGACTCGTTCCGGTCCTGGCCGGTTGCAGCCCACGTCGCACGTCCTTACGACAACTCAGGCGAAATGGTGCTCATTCGGGCACAGGCGTCGACCACCGCCCGCTCCACCTCGTCCAAGGGGCGTTTCGCGGCGACGGATTTGGCGATCGCCAGGGCCGCCGTCTGCACGGTGAGGGCACGGGCCGGGACGTCCAGGGCGCTCCACGGGTCGCCGGAGGCGGGGACGGCCGGGCCGCCCTCCTGCCGGTATGCGGACAGGAAGCGGGCCCATACGTCGGGCGGGAGCAGACCGCAGGCGTACCAGGCGGCCGGACGGGCCAGATCCCAGGCCGGGCCGCCCACTCCGAGGTCGTCGACGTCGATGAGGAGCCAGGGGCCGGTGTCCACGGGGTGGCGTACGAGCTGCCCGAGGTGCAGGTCGCCGTGGCAGAGGGTCCGCGCGGACGGTACGGGACTCTCGGCGCGGGCCCAGGGCGGAAGCGCGGCCCAGGCGCGGAGGACCGGCTCGGCGGCGGGACGGGGGCCGACGGCACGCAGACGCCGGATCGCGCGGGCCGCCTTGGCGGGGCCGCCCATGGGCGGCAGGCCGGCGGGAACGGGAAACCGGTGCAGCCGGGCGAGGAGGGACGCGGCCGCCTCCCACGGCGCGGCCTCGGGGGTGTCCGGGTCCACGGGGGTGCCGTACGGCCAGAACGTCACCGGGCGTCCGTGGAGGTCGACGGGGGCCGGGCGGAGGGGGGCGAGAAGGATGCCCGGGAGCCGGGCGGCGGCCGTGAGGCGGAGGGAGAGGCGGGCGGGGTCGGCAGCGGCGGCGTGGGCCTTGGCGACGGTGTCTCCGTGCCGGACGACGGTGGCGTCCTCGCGGTCGGCGAGGACCGTGTCGGGGGCCGGGCAGCGGCAGTGCGTGCGGGTGGTCCTGTGCACCGCGGCGCGTGCCCTCGCATGGAGTGCGGGCAGCAGGGCGTTCACGGGCTCCCTCGGGTCGTACGGCGTGTCGGGGAGCGTACGTGGTCGTGCGGCCGGGCGCGACGGGTGCCCGCGAACATGACCGCCACGCTTGCCTCACGGTCGGCAGTACCGCTCCCAGCCGTGCGCACAAACGCAACGCCCGCGCAGCTCCCCAGCTGCGCGGGCGTGTGTGCCGTCCGCCGCACCCCCGTCCCCACGGGGTTTCATGGGTTGATGTCCCCGCCCGGACCGCTCTTCCGGGCCCGGGGCGCCGCTCAGCGCCCCAGCATCACGCCCACGGACGACGCTTGTGTGACCACTGCATCCCAGCCGCCGAAGGCGTACGCGAGCAGGGCCGCCAGGGGGAGGACCATCGCGGTCGCCACCAGCGGGTGGCGACGGCCCGGGCGGCGGGTGCGGAACGCGGCGCCGTGCGCACTGCGTCCCTGCGTGCGGACCAGTGCCCGCGGTGCCGTCGGGGTCAAGGTCCCTCTCCTGACCGTAGTGCTGTTGTCGTTGGCAGCGGCGGGTACCTGACCTCGGGGGACGAGTGCTGCACCCGCCGCTTGACCTCAAATCTAGGCGCCGGGCGGGCTGGGGTCGTCATGCCCTCGTATCGATTGCCTGGCCTCCCGAAGGATGAGCGATGACCTGCGGTGTACTCCCCTGGGTGGAGACGCGGTCCCAGGTCTCAGGGTCTTCCCGGAGGGGAACGCCCCGTGTGCCCCATCCGGGACCCCCACGGGTGACTTCCCTCACTTCCAGGGCGTCCCCGCCCACCGCCGTCCCCGAGCGTCGGCCCGCCCTGCCCGCCGGCGCCCCGTGGGTGCTTGTCGTGTCGCCGGAGTCCACGCACCCCTTCACGCGATCCCCTCCAGCCCCTTCAACCACCCTTGGCCGATGGGTGGTTGGGATCACCGGCGGCACATCACCACAGGGCTCGCACCTCCCCTGACCACCTCTCAAGTTTCCTGCCCTGCACAGACAATCGATGGGGGCGAGAGGGCGCGGCCTCTGCGCGCACCCGGCCGTGGAAACGTAAGCTGTGGCTCGTCAAACGGACCGGGCAGCGGGGATGGACATGGCGATGATGCGCCTGAGGCGTGAGGACCCGCGTGTCGTCGGCTCGTTCAGGCTGCACCGGCGGCTCGGCGCGGGTGGGATGGGCGTCGTCTACCTGGGCTCCGACAAGCGGGGGCAGCGGGTCGCGCTGAAGGTGATCCGGCCGGATCTCGCGGAGGATCAGGAGTTCCGGTCGCGGTTCGCACGTGAGGTCTCGGCGGCACGGCGGATCCGTGGCGGCTGTACGGCCCGGCTCGTGGCCGCCGACCTCGAGGCGGACCGTCCGTGGTTCGCCACCCAGTACGTGCCCGGGCCCTCCCTGCACGACAAGGTGGCCGAGGAGGGCCCGCTGACGGCCGCCGAGGTCGCGGCCGTGGGCGCCGCCCTGTCCGAGGGCCTGGTGGCGGTGCACGAGGCCGGGGTCGTCCACCGCGATCTGAAGCCGTCCAACATCCTGCTGTCCCCGAAGGGGCCGCGGATCATCGACTTCGGCATCGCCTGGGCGACGGGCGCCTCGACGCTCACACACGTCGGCACGGCCGTCGGCTCACCCGGCTTCCTCGCCCCCGAGCAGGTGCGCGGGGCCGCCGTCACCCCGGCCACGGACGTGTTCTCGCTGGGCGCCACGCTGGCGTACGCGGCCACCGGCGACTCGCCTTTCGGGCATGGCAGTTCCGAGGTGATGCTCTACCGGGTGGTCCACGAGGAACCCCATCTGAACGGCGTGCCGGACGCGCTGGCCCCGCTCGTCCGTGCATGTCTGGCGAAGGATCCCGAGGAACGGCCCAGCACGCTCCAACTCTCCCTCCGGCTCAAGGAGATCGCGGCCCGCGAGGCCCAGGGGCTCGCGGACGTACGGCCGCCCGCACAGCGCGGTGAGCCGGACCGGCCGTCGGGAAGGCTGGCGGAGCAGTACGCCGAGCAGCGCACCCTGCGGCGACCGCAGGGGCCGGGGACTCCTCCGCCCCGTAGCCACGGTTCCCGGCCCGGGGCCCGCCCGACGCCTGCGCAACGCAACACGACCCGCTCGGGCAGCCGGCCGGGGCCGCGCAGCGGGGCCGGCCGGCCGGCTCCCCGCACCACGGGGACCGGGCGGCGCCCCGCCAACCCGCGGTTGCTGCGCCAGCGGCTCTTCGTGTTCGTCGTGGTGACGCTGCTGGTCGCGCTGGGCATCGCGGCGGCCCAGGGCTGCCAGGGGCCGGCGCGCGGGCTGCACGACGGCCGCGTACGCAAGGACGTGGGGCCGCAGCAGCCGTACGCGCCCCCGCCCGGGGGCCTGCTGGCCGAGCAGTACCACAGCGAGCTCAACACGGACCGCTGATCCCCGAGTACCCGGCCCGGCCGGGCTCCGCGGGCGTCACAGCCGTGGCAGGATCCGCTCGAAGAGCTCGGGGTCGCAGTCGAAGCCCGGATCCATCGCGACGAACTGGGCGTGAGGAACCGAGCGATGCGCCGCGGGACCCCGTTGGATGAGGAGCATCCGGCCGGGGCGCCGCGACACCGCGACGATCTCCTCGCGCCGGTCCACAGGGGCCATGGGGAACAGGGCCTATGGGGACGGGGGGCGGCCGGTGGCCACCGCATAGAAGGCGACGGCTGCCGCGGCGCCCACATTGAGGGAGTCGACGCCGTGGGCCATGGGGATGCGGACCCATTCGTCGGCGGCGACCAGTGCCTGGGTGGACAGGCCGTCGCCCTCCGCGCCCAGCATCAGCGCGACGCGCTCCATCAGGTGCGGTGCCGTCTCGTCGAGGGTCTTGGCCTTCTCGTCGGGAGTGAGCGCGAGGAGCGTGAAGCCCGCCTCGCGGACCGACTCCAGGCCCTTGGGCCAGGTGTCGAGGCGGGCGTACGGCACCGAGAAGACCGCGCCCATCGAGACCTTCACACTGCGCCGGTAAAGGGGGTCGGCGCAGTCGGGCGAGAGCAGGACGGCGTCCATGCCGAGGGCGGCGGCCGACCGGAATATCGCGCCGATGTTGGTGTGGTCGTTCACGGACTCCATGACCACGACCCTTCGGGCGGCCGCCAGGAGTTCATCCGCCGTCGGCAGCGGTTTGCGCTGCATGGAGGCGAGCGCGCCACGGTGCACGTGGTAACCGGTGACCTGCTCGGCCAGCTCCGGGCTGACCGCGTAGACCGGGGCCGGGAGTTCGTCGATGACGTCCCGCATGACGTCGACCCACTTGGCGGACAGCAGCATGGAGCGCATCTCGTAGCCGGCCCCCTTGGCCCGTCTGATGACCTTCTCGCCCTCGGCGATGAACAGGCCCTCGGCGGGTTCGCGCTTGCGGCGCAGCTCCACGTCGGTCAGGCCCGTGTAGTCGCGCAGGCGCGGGTCGTCGGGGTCCTCAACGGTGATGAGATCGGCCACAGGGGTGATACTGCCTTGTCCTGGGAGCGGTGCCAACGGCTGGAACTGGACGGGTTACCCCGGGTTACTCGACCGGTCGCGGTCCGGCCTTCACGACCTCGCCGATGACAATGACCGCCGGGGGCTTCACGCCCTCGGCCCGTACGGTTTCGGCGACGGTCGCGAGGGTGGCGTCGACCCGCCGCTGAGCGGCCGTGGTGCCCTCCTGGACCAGGGCGACCGGGGTTTCGGGAGCCTTGCCGTGGGCGACGAGCGTCTCGGCGATCTTCCCGATCTTGTCGACGCCCATGAGGATCACCAGCGTGCCGGTGAGCCCGGCCAGGGACGGCCAGTCGACCAGCGAACGCTCGTCGTCAGGGGCGACATGGCCGCTGACCACCGTGAACTCATGTGCGACACCGCGGTGGGTGACGGGGATGCCGGCTGCGCCGGGCACCGAGATCGAGCTGGAGATGCCCGGGACCACCGTGCAGGGGATGCCCGCCTCGGCAAGCGCCTGGACCTCCTCCATGCCACGGCCGAAGACGAACGGGTCGCCGCCCTTGAGCCGGACGACCGACTTGCCCTGCCTGGCGTGTTCGATCAGGGCGTTGTTGATGGCCTCCTGGGCCATGAAGCGGCCGTACGGGATTTTCGCCGCGTCGATCACCTCGACGTGCGGCGGGAGTTCGGCGAGCAGGTCGCGCGGGCCGAGGCGGTCCGCGATGACCACGTCCGCCTCGGCGAGCAGTCGCCGCCCGCGGACGGTGATCAGGTCCGGGTCGCCGGGGCCGCCGCCGACCAGTGCGACGCCGGGGGTGCGGGTGCGGTGGTGCGGTGCGACGAGCGTGCCGTCGCGCAGACCCTCGACCACGGCGTCCCGGATGGCGGCGGTGTGACGGGGGTCCCGGCCCTTCGCGGCGGTGGTCAGGACGGCGACCGTGACGCCCTCGCTGTGGCCCGTCGCGGGGGTCCAGGCGGTGGCCGCGTCGGCGTCGTCGGAGCGGACGCACCACACCCGGTGTGCCTCGGCCTCCGCGGACGCCCGGCGGTTGGCCTCGGGATCGCTGGTGGCGATGAGGGCGTACCAGGCGTTCTCCAGGTCCCCGGGCTCGTAGCGGCGCTTCAGCCAGCTGATCTCACCCGAGTCCGCCATCGCCTCGACCGACGGGGTGGCCTCCGGCGATACGAGGAGGACGTCGGCGCCCGCCGCGATGAGGGCCGGGAGGCGGCGCTGGGCGACCTGGCCTCCGCCGAGGACCACGACGCGACGGCCGGAGAGACGGAGGCCTACGGGGTAGGGCGGGTGTTCGGCCATGGAGATGCGGCTCCTCGTCCAGGCTGTGCGGAACGATGCCTCTGCGGCTCTGCAGTGGCCCTGACATGCGGATTTTACGGTGCGGGTGAGCTGACGGGTCAGGTACCCCCATGAGCTGGGCACCGTCGCCGGCTGCTGGGCCCCGGGCGTTCGCGCCCACCCGTTCCGCCCGGGGAACGGATGCCCGAGACCGCCGCACGGTGACGCGTCGCCGGGGCCGCGGCCCCGGGCACCGCCCTACTTCTCCGTCACCCCGGCCGAGTCGAACGTCGCCACCTCGTGCATCGCCCTGGCCGCACTCTGGACGAGCGGCAGGGCGAGCAGCGCACCGGTGCCCTCGCCCAGACGCAGGTCCAGATCGACCAGGGGACGCAGCCCCAGCTTGTTGAGGGCGGCCACATGGCCGGGCTCCGCGCTGCGGTGACCGGCGATGCACGCCGCGAGGACCTCGGGAGCGAGTGCGCGCGCCACCAGGGCGGCGGCGCCGGCGCTGACACCGTCCAGGATCACCGGAGTGCGCAGGGAGGCGCCGCCGAGCAGGAGGCCCACCATCGCCGCGTGCTCCAGACCGCCGAACGCGGCCAGCACGCCGATCGGGTCGGCCGGGTCCGGCTGGTGGAGCTCGATGGCCCGGCGGACGACCTCCGTCTTACGGGCCAGCGTCTCGTCGTTGATACCCGTCCCACGGCCCGTCACCTCGGAGGGGTCGGTGTCCGTGAAGACCGAGATCAGGGCGGCCGAGGCGGTCGTGTTCGCGATGCCCATCTCACCCGTGAGCAGTGCTCTGTTGCCCGCCGCCACGAGGTCGCGGGCCGTCTCGATGCCCACCTCGATCGCCTGCTTGACCTCCTCGCGGGTGAGCGCGGGGCCGGTGGTCATGTCCGCGGTGCCCGCGCGGACCTTGCGCGGCAGAAGGCCCGGAGTGGCGGGCAGATCCGCCGCCACTCCCACATCGACGACACACACCTCGGCGCCGACCTGGTTGGCGAAGGCGTTGCAGACCGCGCCGCCGCCGAGGAAGTTGGCGACCATCTGGCCCGTCACCTCCTGGGGCCAGGGGGTGACGCCCTGGGCGTGCACACCGTGGTCGCCCGCGAAGATCGCGACGGCCGCGGGCTCGGGGATCGGCGGAGGGCACTGCCGGGACAGGCCGGACAGCTGCGCGGAGATGATCTCCAGCATGCCGAGCGCGCCCGCGGGCTTGGTCATGCGCTTCTGCCGCTCCCAGGCCTCGCCGAGCGCCTTGGCGTCCAGCGGGCGGATGCCCGCCACGGTTTCGGCGAGCAGGTCGTGCGGCTCCTCGCCGGGCAGCGCGCGACGGCCGTACGTCTCCTCGTGCACGACCCAGGACAGGGGGCGCCGCTTCGACCAGCCCGCCTGCATCAGCTCGGGCTCCTCCGGGAACTCGTCGACGTAACCCACACACAGATAGGCCACGACCTCCAAGTGCTCGGGCAGGCCGAGCGCGCGGACCATCTCGCGCTCGTCGAAGAAGCTGACCCAGCCGACGCCGAGGCCCTCGGCGCGGGCCGCGAGCCACAGGTTCTCGACGGCGAGGGCGGAGGAGTACGGAGCCATCTGCGGCTGGGTGTGGCGGCCGAGGGTGTGGCGGCCGCCCCGGGTCGGGTCCGCGGTGACCACGATGTTCACCGGGGTGTCGAGGATGGCCTCGATCTTCAGTTCCTTGAACTGCTTCGCGCGGCCCTTGGGCAGCGACTTCGCGTAGGCCTCGCGCTGGCGCTGGGCCAGTTCGTGCATCGTGCGGCGGGTCTCGGCCGAGCGGATGACCACGAAGTCCCAGGGCTGGGAGTGGCCGACGGAGGGCGCCGTGTGGGCGGCCTCCAGGACGCGCAGCAGCACGTCGTGCGGGATCGGGTCGCCGCGGAAGCCGTTGCGGATGTCGCGGCGCTCGCGCATCACGCGCAGCACCGCCTCGCGTTCGGCGTCGTCGTATCCGGGGGCCGCCGGGCCGGTGGACTCTCGTACGTCTGCCACTTCGGCCGTGCTCTCTTCCTGGTCGGCGGCCCTGGTGTCCAGGTCGTCCGCCTGCTGTGCGACTACGGACTCCGGGTCCGCGGCAAGCGGCTCCGGGGCGGGTGCCTCGCCCTCGCGCGGGGCGGGAACGATGACGACGGGCTCCTCCGCCGCCGGCCGGTCGGTCACCGGCTCCTCCTGCTCGGCGGCGGCCGGAGCAGGCTCCTCGGCAAACTGCTGCTCCTGGGCGGGCAGCGGCGGCACGCTCAGGGCGTGCGGCGGGGTGGGGGACAGGTGCGACGCGTGCGGCACGGCGCCCTCGACGGGCAGGAACTGGCCCAGCGAGGGGTCCTGGGGGGACTGGGCGGAGGCAGCGGGCACGGCGGCCGGCTCGGCGTGCGCGGGCTGCTCGCCCGGACCCTGCTCGGCCGTCGCCTGGAGTACCACGCCCTGGGCGGTGACAGCCGAGGGCACGGTCCGGGCGGCCTCGGCCACGGCGGGCCGCTCCACCTCGGTGGCCGCGGGCTCCGCCAACTGGGCCGCGGCGTCCGGGACCTGACCCTCGGTGTCCGCGACGTGGACGACCGGTGCGACGGGCCCCGGCTCGGGCGCCTGCCCACCGGGCACGGGCGTCATGCCCTCGGCGGGGTCCTGAGCCTGCTCGGCCGGAGCGGGAGGGACGGGCTCGGGAGCCTGCGCGGGCGGCGGAATGGCGCCGGGGTACGCGGGGACGTCGGCGCCGGCGGTCTGCCCGGGTACGCCTGCGTCGGCCGCGGGCACGGCCGCGCCCGCGTGTGCCGTGTCGTCCGCCTGCTGCCGGGCGTCCGGCTGGGGCGCGAAGGCCGTGGCGTCCGGCGACAGGGCGTGCGGCACTGCCTCCGCCGTCGGTACGGCGTCGAGGGTCCCTGATACGTCCGGCGTCGGCGACAGGGCCGCCGCTTCGGGGATCTGGTGGAGGGACGGGGCCGACGCGTCCTGCGGCGCGTGCCCGGGCTCGGCACCCGGCACGCCTCCGTGCAGGCCGAAGGCACCGTCGGGCGCCGGCACGCCATGTGTGGCGTCGGCAACGTGCGGCGTGGCCGCCTGGGACACCGACCCGCCCTGGGCGTCCTGCGTCACGCCCGGCACCTGCGGCAGCTCGGCGTCGGCCGGCGGCGCGGAGGCCTCGAGCGCCTCGGACCCGGCCGGGGCAGCGTGTCCCGGCAGCGGCCCGGAACCCACCGGTGCCCCGGGCTCCGCCTCGACGGCCGGAGCCGGCACCGGCTCGGGCATAGGCGCCGGAGCGACCGTTTCTGCGGCCATCCCCTCGAAGCCGGCCGGCGGAACGGGCTGCGCCTGCGGCGGAGCACCCCACGGCACCGCGCCCTGCGGGGAGTTCTCCCCGAGCTGCGGCACGTCGAGGTACTCGGGTCCGGCCGTCGGCGGCCCGGAGGCACGCATCGGGACGTCCGCGGGCCCGCGGTCGGCGAGCGAACGAACCGGGCTGGACGACGCGTCCGGAGTCGGCGGGCCGAGGTGCAGCGGGCGGCGCTGCGGCGCGGACGCCTGGGACGGCGTACGGACCCCGCCGAGGTCGATCGAACCGCTGTCCCGGCCGGCCGCCTCGTGCGGGCCCGGCTCGTGGGCGAATTGCGCCGGGGCCGGGCCGGGCTGCGGCATCTCGTTGCCCCACGCGCCCTGCTGGCCGGGCATCAGGAGCAGGTCGTCGTCCTCGGCGGGGGTGTCGGAGGGGTCGAGGTAGGTGTACGCGCCCGGCGTGAGGACGCCCGGCTGCTCCACCGTGCCTGCGTTCTCCGGCAGCCCCTCGCCCGGGACCTGGCCGGTGTCGGTCATGCGTACCCCTCGCCCATCGGTTAGTGCTTCTACGACCAGCTCGCCCGGAACGTCGCGCCGACCGCCCGCAGTGAAGAACGAGCGTGCGTGCCCAGCGGCACGAACGACCCGCCAACAAAGCGACAAAGCCATTGAAGGGCATTGTCGCGGTCGTCCCACCGTCGCGACAGCTTGATCCGCGGCGGTCCGCTGTGGACTGCGCCACGTTGCGCGTCCTCCGGTTCTGCCGTACCACACTCGCCCCAAAAGGGGCGTGGTTTCCGGACATTGACTGACGAAGTGCCGGATCACCCGAGTGGAGTACAACGATCGGCCAGCCTACCGCGCCGGTACGACAACCGGATCACGGGCAGCGGTCGGTCAATCGGCCGCTGAGCAGGAACGCGACACTCCGTTCCTTCTCCGTCCAGGCCCGCGTGTCGAGTTCCACGGACTGCAGCAGGGCGCACTCGACGTCGTAGCCGTGTTCGGACAGGTCCCGGCCGACGAGTTCGGCCGCGTCCCGGGTCGCGGCGTGCGCGACGATGCACTGCGGGCGGCGGTCGGCGACGGCCGAGACGACCGCGGCTCCCCCGCCGCCGACCCGAACGACGTCCGGTTCGGGCAGGTTCTCCAGGATGTGCGGAGCGGCGCCGTGCACCACCTGGAGCTGCACTCCGAAGTGGCGGGCGGCGGCCGCCGTGCGGCCGCAGGCGTCCCTGTCCCGGTCGACGGCGATGACGGCGGCCCCGCAGCGGGCGGCCTCCACGGCGAAGGCACCGCTGCCCGCGCCGATGTCCCACACCAGGTCGCCCACCCTCGGGCCCAGGCGGGCGAGTTGGGCGGCGCGCAGCAGATCCGTTTCACCTTCGCCGAGCAGGCCGCCGTACGCCTCCGCGGGCAGCGCCCAGCCGCGCGGCCCCGCGCCCGGGTCGCGACCGGCGATCCAGCCGCCGCCGGCCGCGGTGACGGGGCCGCCGATGACGATGACGACGTTGGGATCGCGCCAGGTGTGGTCGGCGGCCTTGTCGGAGGTGACGACGGTGACCTGTTCGCGTTCGGTGCCCAGTTCCTCGCAGATGACGAAGGTGCGGTGGATCCCGTCCAGGAGCAGCCCGAGTTCGGCGGGCCCGGCACCCGGTGAGGTGAGCACCGCGACCTTGGTGTGGGCGCGGCATACATTCACGGCGCGTCGCAGGGTGCGGCGGTGTGCGACGACCACCTGTGCGTCATCCCAGGGCATCCCGGCCCGAGCAAAGGCGGCGGCCACCGAGGACACGGCCGGCACGACCTCGACCTCCAGACCGAACTCGGGGACGCGCAGGGTGCGTACGACGCCGAAGAAGCCCGGGTCGCCGTCGGCGAGCACGACGGCGGTGCCGCGGTGGGCGGCGATACGGCGGGCGGCGAGCTCGACGCTGCCGAGACGGATGCGTTCGGCCGTCCTCGGCACATCGGGGAGCGCGAGATGGTGGGCCGCGCCTGCGACGAGCGTGGCGGCCCCGAGGGCCGAGCGCGCCGCGGCGGTCAGCGGCGAGCCGTCCCAGCCGATCACCGTGACCCGGTCGGCCATCGTCGTCAGTCTCCAGGGGGTTTGCGCAGGTCGTCAGGGACAGCCCGTACGGCGGGCTCCGTGAGGGTACCTGGTTCGGCCGTGTTCGGCGGTGCGGTGTCCGGCCCGCGGGAACGGCTCCCGGCCATCAGTTCCAGTTGGAGAACGACGTGAAACCACCGGTGTCGGCCAACCCCTCGCCGACCCCGTCGAGGTCCTCCGGCAGCAGGCTCCACACGATGAAATCGGTCCGTACGTCGGTCCAGATGCCGTCCTCGGTACGGACGTGCGCTATGCAGGCGTTGCGCAGCACGCCCTCGCTGATGCAGCCGATCTTCTGGGCGACCTGCTGGGAGGCGGTGTTGTCGGCCGCCGTGCGCAGTTCGATCCGCTCGAACTTCTGGTCGCCGAGAAGCCATTGGGCGATGGCGAGCGCCGCCTCGGAGGCATACCCCTCGCCGCGGGCCCAGGGGGCGATGACATACGACAGTTCGGTGGACCGGACGTGCCAGTTGGTCCTGCCGAGCTGGACGACACCCACCAGCCGCTGGGTGAGGAACTCGGTGACCGCGAGGTCGAGGCCGCGGCCCGCGGCGCGTTCCGCGGGGGCGTGCTCGGTGATCCAGATGCGGGCCGCCGCCTCGGTGAACGGCTGGGGCACGTCGGTCCAGGCGCCGACCAGTTCGTCGTTCATCATCTCGGCCAGCGCCGGAACGTCGTCGTCCTCGAGAGGGCGCAGTACCAACCGCTCCGTGCTGATGGAGACGTTGGGGAAGGTGCTCGTCATTGCGCCGCTCCGTAACCTTCGGAAACCGTCAGTACCTGCTGAGCTGCCCAGCATGCAACATGGAAGCACCGAGCCGCACCACGGGGTCCACTCCCGGTGAGGGAGCGGACCCCGTGCGTATCGGTACGCGGTTTCCGTGGGACGGCTCAGAAGGACGCGATGACCGAGCCCTGGTACTTGTCCTCGATGAACTTCTTCACCTCGGGAGAGGTGAGGAGCTTCGCGAGCTTCTGAACGCGCGGGTCCTTCTCGTTGCCCTTCTTCACCGCGAGGAAGTTGCCGTACGGGTTGTTCTTCGCGGACTCCAGGACGATGGCCTGCCTGGCGGGGCTGAGGCCCGAGGAGATGGCGTAGTTGCCGTTGATCACCGCGGCGTCCACGTCGTCCAGGGAGCGCGGGGTCTGTGCCGCCTCAAGCTCCTTGAACTTCAGGTTCTTCGGGTTCTTGGCGATGTCCTGGGGGGTCGCCTCGCTGCCCACGCCGCTCTTGAGCGTGATGAGCCCGTTGGCGGCGAGCAGCTTGAGCGCCCGCGCCTCGTTGACCGTGTCGTTCGGGACGGCGATGGTCGCGCCGCTCTTCAGCTCGTCGGCCTTCTTGACCTTGTGGGAGTAGAGACCGAGCGGCTCCAGGTGCACCGTGACGACGGGCACGATGTGGGTGCCGTTCTTCTTGTTGAAGTCGTCGAGGTAGGGCTGGTTCTGGAAGTAGTTGGCACCGACGGACCCGTCCTCGGTCGCCGTGTTCGGCGTGACGTAGTCGGTGAACTCCTTGACCTGGAGGTCCAGGCCCGCCTTCTTCGCGAGGTTGTCCCTGATGTAGTCGAGGATCTCGGCGTGCGGGGTGGGGCTCGCGGCGACGATCAGCGGGCCGCTGGTGTCGGAGGCGGCGGAGGAGCTCTTGCCGGAGCCGCAGGCGGTGAGCCCGAAGGTGAGGGCTCCGGCGGCGAGAACGACGGTGGTGATCTTGGCGGTGTTACGCACGAAAAGTGCCTTTCCTGGAGGGGTGGTGCGGCCCCTTGAATCAAGGGGCGGCGGCGCGAAGCGCCGTCGGGGAGGGGTGATGGTCGGGTGGTGGATGTGCGGCCGTGGAGTTCTGGGTGGGGCGACCGGGTTCAGGCGACCTTGCTCACGTCGGCGGCGGTCTCGTCCGCGACGGTCCCGGCCGTAGCGGTCTCGGCCGCGACGGTCCCGGCCGTAGCGGTCTCGGCCGCGAGCGTCCGGTCCCTCAGCAACCGGAGCCGGGGCGCCGCACCCGAGCCCCCGCCGCGGCGGTGCAGTGCGCGGGCCGCGTAGTCACCGGCGAACTGGATCAGCGAGATGACGACGGCGAGGATGCCGACGGTGATCCACATCAACTGGGTCTCGAAGCGCTGGTAGCCGTAGCGGATGGCGATGTCACCGAGCCCGCCGGCGCCGACCGTGCCGGCCATCGCGGAGTAGCCGATGAGGGCGACGACCGTGGTGGTGGCGGAGGAGATCAGGGAGGGCAGGGCCTCCGGTACGAGGACCTTGCGCACGACCGTCCAGGTGTTGCCGCCCATCGCCTGGACGGCCTCGACGAGCCCGCCGTCGACTTCACGAACGGCCGTCTCGACGAGCCGAGCGAAGAACGGGATCGCGCCGATGGCCAGGGGCACGATCGCGGCCTCGCGGCCGATCGTCGTCCCCGTGACGGTGCGCGTGAAGCTCATCAGCGCGACCATCAGGATGATGAAGGGCATCGAGCGGGCGACGTTCACGACCTGCCCGATGACCTTGTTGGCGACGACGCTCTGGAGGAGTCCGCCGCGGTCGGTCAGCACGAGGAGAACGCCGAGCGGGAGCCCGCCGACGACCGCGATCAGGGTGGACCAGCCGACCATGTAGAGGGTGTCCCAACAGGCCTCGGACAGCAGCGGCTGCATCGCCGGCCAATCCGTCCAGGTCACTTGGCACCTCCCTGAACCAGCGCGGGCTCGGGGCCCAGGACGTCGATCTGCAGGCCCTGCTCGCGCAGGAAGCCGATCGGCACGACGTTCTCCTCGTAGGGGCCGGGCAGTTCGATGCGCATCCGGCCGACCTGCCTGCCGCCTACGGTGTCCATCGCGGCGCCGAGGATCGAGATGTCGATGTTGTAGGTGCGCGAGAGCTGCGAGACGACGGTCTGGGTGGCCGCCTCGCCGTGGAAGGTGACGTCGACGACGGTGCGGTCGTCACCGGAGGCGTCGCCGCTGACCGGGAAGAGCGCGGCGGCGAGTTCGGACCCGGGGGTCGCCAGCAGTTCGCTGACCGTGCCGGACTCGACGATGCGGCCCTTCTCCATGAGGGCGGCGGAGTCGCAGACGCTCTTGACGACGTCCATCTCATGCGTGATGAGCAGGACGGTGAGGCCCAGCTGCCGGTTGAGGTCGCGCAGCAGCTGGAGGATGGAGCGGGTGGTCTCCGGGTCGAGGGCGCTGGTCGCCTCGTCGGAGAGCAGCACCTTGGGGTCGCCGGCGAGGGCGCGGGCAATGCCGACGCGCTGCTTCTGGCCACCGGAGAGCTGGGCCGGGTAGGCCCCCGCCTTGTCGGCGAGGCCGACGAGGTCGAGCAGTTCCAGGGCCCGGCAGGAACGTTCCTTCCCAGACCTGCCGAGGATCTCCAGCGGTAGCTCGACATTGTCCTGGACGGTGCGCGAGGACAGCAGGTTGAAGTGCTGGAAGACCATGCCGATCCGGCTGCGCGCCTGCCGGAGCTCCTTTCCGGCGCGTGGTCCGCGGCCGGTGAGCGCGGTGAGGTCCCGGCCGGCCACGGTGACCGTGCCGGAGGTGGGGCGCTCCAGGAGGTTGACGCAGCGGATGAGCGAGGACTTGCCGGCGCCGGACTGGCCGATGACGCCGAACACCTCCCCCTCGCGTACGTGCAGGTCGACGCCGTCGAGGGCGGTCACCTCGCGGCCGCGCGAGCGGTAGACCTTGGTCAGGCCCGATGTGGTGATCACTGGGATTCCGTCACTGTCGAGTGCAGGGCGTGGATGTGCGCCGGGCACGGGTGCATTGCGTGGGAACGCGGCACGGTTCTCGCAATGGCGATCGAACCGGGGAGAACGTGTGCGCGGTGGGTCCCCATGCCGTTCAGGCGGTGGGGGCGGCGCGGTCACGTACGAGGCAGGTGTACGGACATGCCGGGGCGGTCTCGCTTCGGGGCGCGAGGCTCTGGGGTGGTGCAGGGGCCCTCTAGCAGGCGCACATTCGACACATACAACGAGCACCGGGCGTCATGGTCGCCTCGGTCGCAAAGGTGCGGCTGCTCGTCGTGGTCATGGGATCAAGTAAAGCAGACACAGAGCCGGAACCTGCCACGCCTGTCCGAATAGCGGACAGGCGTGGACAGTCTTCAGCCGTAGACGGAGTTCTCCACGGCTCCCTCCGTGACCAGGGCGGACAGGGCCGAGCTGTCCTTCACCGCGAGATCGGCGTCTCCTTCGCGGGCCGGACGGGTTGTGGCCAACGCCACGGCGGCCACACCGGCGGCACGGGCGGCCGCCGGATCCGGCGGGGGTCTTCGCGGACGACGCGGCGGCACGGGTCGACGCCCCCGCCCTGCGCGTCCTCGGCCTCCAGCCGCTCGCTCCGCCCGGGGCCGAGCGCATCGGGGCGTTTGGTCCGTAATAGGGTCACGGCATGCTTGATGCCCTGACGCTGGCGACCGGTGTCGCCGCGCTGCTGCTCGCCGCCTGGTGCGGGTGGGCGGCCTACCGCGACCAGCCCACGAAGGACTGGCACTTCATCGGCATGGCCGTGGTGACTGTGCTCGCCTTGGTGCAGCTGGTCGTCGGTGTCGTCCAGTTGGCGCGGGGCGAGAAGCCGGCCCAGGGCACGACCATCTTCGTCGCGTATCTGCTCGGTGCCTTCGCGTGCATCCCGGCGGTGGGTTTCATGTCGCTGGCGGAGCGCACGCGCTGGGGTTCGGTGACGGTCGCGGCCGGCGGCGTGGTCCTCGCCGTGCTCGAGGTGCGGCTCTACGACATCTGGGGAGGCTGAGATGACGGCCACGCAGGAGAGGCCGGCGAAGGCACGGCTCATCAGCGGGCCCGGCATGCTGCTGGTCTGGCTGTACGGCGTGATGGTCGTCGGGGCGGTGTCGCGCTCGGTCGTACAGATCTCGACGCAGTTCGACAAGGCTCCGCTCGCGTACTCCCTTTCCGCCGTCGCCGGTGTCGTCTACGGCTTCATCACCTACTCGCTGGTCCGCGGTGGCGAGACGGCGCGCAGAGCGGCACTGGTGTGCTGCGCGGCCGAGCTGGTGGGAGTGCTGACCGTGGGCACATGGACGCTGGTCGAGCCGTCGGCGTTTCCGGACGCGACCGTGTGGTCGGACTACGGCATGGGGTACATCTTCATCCCGGTCCTGTTGCCGCTGTCGGCCATGTACTGGTTGCGGAAGGGATCCACGCGACAGGGAGACGCGGTCTGAGCCCGTTGCGCGACTGCGGGTCGCCACGGCCGGGCGCGCCCCTTGCGGGGCGCGGCACTCACGCCGTCGTCGCGTAGGCTCCCGCCGGCTTCTCCAGGACGACCATCGGGACGCCGTCGTCGCCCTGGGAGGTGCCGACCGCCTGGTAGCCGACACGGCGGTACAGGCGCAGGTTGACCTCGCTGCGGTGACCCGCGCTCAGACGGAACTTCTTCGCGCCGCGCTCCTCCACCAGCGCCGCCTCCGCCGCGCGCAGCAGCCGGGCACCGATGCCGTGGCCCTGCAGCCGCGGGTGCACGCAGAGCTTGCCGATGGACGCCGCACCGTCCTCGGTCACACTGCCGCGCACCGAGCCGACCACCTCGTCGCCCAGCCGCGCCACGAAGACGCAGTCCGAGACGACCTCTTCGCGGACCGAGTCGAGGCTCTGCACGAGCGGGTCGATGCGGTAGTTGCCGTACAGGGCGGCCTCGCTCTGGAAGCACAGGTACTGCAGCCTGAAGATCTGCTCGGCGTCCTGCTCGGTCGCCCCAGAGATGGTCACGCTCATGCCCATGTGCGCATGCCTCCCGCTCACCTGATCACCGATCGTCCCTCACTCCTATCCCCGCGGTTCATGAGCCGCAACCTCCGCGGCCAGCAATCGCCGTAGACATCCCAGGCATTTGGAGCGTTCCGGGCCGAGACTCCCCTGTGAGATACCCAACTCCCCTGCGATTTCCCGATAGGTCAGGTCCTGCGGGGACAGCAGCGCCGCCATCAGGCGGGGACAACGGCCGGGAAGGCGGCGCACGGCCGCGTACAGCGCCCTGCGGCGGGCCGCCGTGAGTGCCTGCTGCTCGGGACCGGGCCCCGTGTCGTCGGCGGGCTCGGCACGGTACGGCAGCTCGAGGCGAGCGGCACGGCGGCCGCGGCGCGCCTCCGAGCGGACGGCCCGGCGCAGCCACCCCTGCGGGTCGACGAGCGGCCGGTCCACCTCGAGTCGCTCCAGCAGCCGCAGCCACACCGCCTGTTCCAGGTCGCCCTGGTCCATCCCGCACGCATACGCCTCCGCCGAGGCCTCGGCGGCGAGCAGGGGACGCAGTGCCGCGAGCATCTCGTGGGTCATATGCGGCGTGACGTAACCGCCCCGGCGAGGGGTTGCCGTGGCAGGCCGAAAGTCACCCGAATCGGTGTTGGTGCGTCAGATATTGACCCCGCGATGGTGCAGGAAGTCCTCGCGGGCCAGCACCCCGGTGTCGGCGTTGTCGGTGAAGACGCCGTCGATGCCGGTCGCGAAGTACGCCTTGAAGGCGCCGAATACGTCCCCGTAAGCGGCCGGGTCCTTGCCCTTCTGGAAATTTGCGGGCAGGAAGGTGTTCTCGTCGCGCATGGTGTACGGGGTGAGGATGAGGCCCGCGGCGTGTGCGTCGGCGACGAGGGTGGACGGCTTGGTGAGGTTGCCGTTCGCGTCCTTGGGGATGACCAGGTCGAGGGTCGGGCCGATGCCCTGCGCGTACGACGCGATCTCCTTGAGGCCCTTGGGGGTGATGAGGTCGGCGACCGTGCGCCTGTCGCCCGTCTCGACGAAGTCCCAGGGGCGGGTGCCCGCTGCGGACAGCAGCACCACGAGCGGGTTGCCGACGAGCTTGTTCAGGCGCTGGATGCTGCTCGGCTCGAAGGACTGGATGAGGACCGGTGAGTTCTTCCTGTCCTTGCCGTGCCTGCGCAGGCTCTTCGCCAGCAGCTGCTCCATGTCGAGGCCCTGCTTGCGGAAGTAGGTGGGGTGCTTGGTCTCGGGGTAGATCCACACCTGCTTGCCGCGCTTGCGGGACTGCTCGTCCTGCCAGGTGAGCACCTCTTCGAAGCTGGGGATCTCCCAGCGGCCGTTGTAGATCGTGTTGTGCTGGCGGGTGGCGGGGATCCGCTCGATCGCCCGCAGGGTCTTCAGCTCGGCGAGCGTGAAGTCCTCGGTGAACCACCCGGTGGTGGAGACGCCGTCCAGAACCTTGGTGGTCTTGCGGCCGGCGAACTCGGGGTGGTCGGCGACATCGGTGGTCCCGCCGATCTCCGGCTCGTGCCGGCACACCAGGTGGCCGTCCTTGGTGGGCACCAGGTCACCGGCCTCCACGATGTCGGCGCCCAGGTCGAGCGCCAGGTCATAGGAGCCGAAGGTGTGCTCCGGCCGGTAGCCGCTGGCCCCGCGATGCCCGATGATCATCGGCACCGGCAGGCCCTTGAGTCCGCCGCCGTGCCGCGCGTCCGCCGTCGCGGCGGCGGGCAGTCCGAGGACCGCTCCGCCCGCGCCGAGCACCGCGGCCCCGAGCAGCGCCCGCCGGCCCGTCCCTCGTCCCTGCTCGTACGACTCCTGCGTCGCCATGTATTCCTCCCACCACACCAGTCGAGTGCGGATCGATCGTAGGTGCGTTCGGGTGACGGCCGGGAGAAGTACACGGGAACGCATCGCGGACGGGGACGGTCCTCAGGGATGCCCGGGGTGCGTGGCGGCATGCATGGGTGACGGCGTAGGGGACACCCGGATAATGACGGCCCGTCATACGTCGGGTGCGATGTCCGTCACACCCGGCCGGCGCATGACGGCCGGGCAACACCGGGCCGCCGCAGGTAAACACTCGTCAATGACATGTATCCACTCGGTGACCCGATGTGCGATCCGCCGCCGGCCACGAGTAATGTCCTCACCTGCACAGACTCATAACCGCATCCCTTGACATCGGAGGGCCCGTTGTCCCGCTTCGTGCTCATCAAGGCAGTGCTCGCACCGATCATGCGCCTGATGTTCCGCCCACGGGTGGAGGGTGCGGAGCACATCCCGGCCGACGGCCCGGTCATCCTGGCCGGCAACCACCTCACGTTCATCGACTCGATCGTGCTGCCGGTGGTGACCAAGCGGCAGGTCTTCTTCATCGGCAAGGACGAGTACGTCACCGGCAAGGGTCTCAAGGGCCGGCTGATGGCCTGGTTCTTCACGGGCGTCGGCATGATCCCGGTGGACCGGGACGGCGCGAGCGGCGGAGTGGCCGCGCTGATGACCGGCCGCCGGGTGCTGGAGGAGGGCAGGATCTTCGGCATCTACCCGGAGGGCACCCGCTCCCCCGACGGCCGGCTGTACCGCGGCCGCACCGGAATCGCCCGCCTGACCCTGATGACCGGCGCCCCGGTCGTGCCGTTCGCGATGATCGGCACGGACAAGCTGCAGCCGGGCGGTCGCGGTATGCCGCGTCCGGGGCGGGTCACCGTGCGCTTCGGCGAGGCAATGGAGTTCTCCCGGTACGAGGGTATGGACCGCGACCGGTATGTGCTGCGTGCGGTGACCGACTCCGTGATGACGGAGGTCATGCGGCTGTCGGGACAGGAGTACGTGGACATGTACGCCACGAAGGCGAAGGCCGCGTAGCGCCTTGGGCGGTTTGCCGGTTTGCCGGTGCGGGTCGTCCGTGGTTGCTCGCGCAGTTCCCCGCGCCCGTGTCGGGGCGCGGCCCAGGGGATCACGAAGTGCCCTCCAGCCTCTGTCCCCGCAGCAGGATCCAGGCCGCCACAGCCGTGGCCAGCAGGACCGCCGCGCCGGCTCCTGTCGCGAGCGTGAGGCCGTGGACGAAGGCCTCGCGGGCCGAGGACAGCAAGGCCTGGCCGGTGGCCGTCGGCATGGCGGCGGCCGACTCGACCGCGCCGCCCAGTGATTCACGGGCCACGGCCGGGGTGCCGATGGGGCCCGTGAAGTCCCGGTAGACGCCGGTCACGATCGAGCCCAGCAGGGCGATGCCGAGGGCCGCGCCGAGTTCGTACGCCGTCTCCGAGACCGCGGAGGCGGCTCCCGCCTGCTCCTTGGGCACGCTGGAGAGGATCACATCGGCGGTCACGGTGAACGACAGTCCCGCGCCGACGCCCACGACGAGCAGCGCGGTCCCGATGAGCGGGTAGCCGGTGGACCGGTCGAGCACGGTGAGGGCCGCCAGCGCCAGGCCCACCGCGGCGAGCCCGCCCGAGACCACGGTCCGCACCGAGGAGCGCCGCGCCGCCGCGCCCGCGACCATGCCCGCGACCACCGCGCCGACAGCGGCGGGCAGTTCGGCGAGACCCGCCTCGAACGGCCGCCTGCCCTGCACCAGTTGCAAGTACTGCGAAAGGAAGAAGACCAGTCCGGACATGCCGAGTACGGTCAGCAGGTCGGCGAGCACGGCACCGCTGAAGCCGCGGCGGTGGAACAGCCGCATGTCCAGCAGCGGTACCGGCAGCGTCAGCTGACGGCGCACGAAGCCGTGCAGCGCGGCGGCGCCGAGGACACCGGTGGCCGCGGCCGGCCAGGTGAACCCGTGCGCGGCCGCCTCCTTGACGGCGTACACGGTGCCGACCATGCCGACGAGCGACAGTAGGACGCTGATCAGGTCCCAGGGGCCGGGGTTCGGATTGCGGGACTCGGGCAGCGTCCGGATGCCGACGACGACAAGGACCACCATCACCGGCAGGTTGATCAGAAAGACCGAGCCCCACCAGAAGTGCTCGAGCAGGAAGCCGCCGACGATCGGCCCGACCGCGGTACCTGCCGAGGCGGTGGCGCCCCAGATTCCGACGGCGAGGCTGCGCTCGCGCGGGTCGAGGAAGAGGTTGCGGATCAGGGCGAGGGTGGCGGGCATCAGGGTCGCGCCCGCGACACCGAGCAGCGCACGCGCCAGGATCATCGTCTCGGGCGTCGCCGCATAGGCGTTGAGGACGGATATCAGTCCGAAGGCGGTGGCGCCGCCGAGCAGGATCCGCTTGCGGCCGATGCGGTCGCCGAGGCCGCCCATGGACACGAGCAGACCGGCGATGACGAACGAGTAGACGTCGCCGATCCACAGCAGCTGGGTGCCCGAGGGCCTCAGGTCCTCGCTGATGTAGGGGGTCGCGAGGCCGAGGACTGTCGCGTCCACGGCCACCAGCAGCACGGCGAGCACGAGGACGCCGAGCGCGAGCCAACGGCCCGGACGCTTCTCCGTCCGTGACGCGATCTCCCCCGGGCTCTCGGCATTGCTCGAGCGGGGGGCACCCCCGTGCTGCAGGGTGCTGGTCATGATTCCTCTCTCCGTAGTGCGCCGCCGAGCAACAGCTCGACGATCATGTGGGTGAAGTCCTTGGGGGCGAGGCGCCCCTCCGTCACGGCCCAGGCGCCGGAGGCCAGCAGGCCGTAGAGCGCCTCGGTGAGCCAGGCCGGGGTGAGGTCGATACGGAACTCGCCGCTCGCCTGGCCGCGTCGGAACAGCGCGGCGATCCGGGCGTCGATCCGGGCCCAGCCCGCGTTCTGCTCCTCGCCCTCGAACAGCTGGTTCTCCGTGTAGAGAAAGGCGAGGAGCCCCGCGGCGGACTCGATCTCCGTCACGAAGCGGCGCACGGCCTCCTGAGCCGAGTCGTCGTCGAGCCGGGCGGCGTCCAGGGCCGCCTCGCACTCCTCGATGCCGAGTGCCTCCAGCGCGCGTACGAGCGCGTCGCGCCCGGCGAAGTGGCGGTGCAGCGTGGCCCGGCTGATCCCGGCCGCCTTGGCGACCTCGTCCATGGTGGCGGTGGATTTCCGGGTGAGCAGGGCGGCTGCGCTGCGCAGCACGTGGTCACGATCGACAGCCATGAGACAAATATAGCCCATGTGAGACATCCATGTCTCACAAGAACCATGCGCGTCTCACAAACTCGTTGAGCGGTTACTCTTGGTATCCAGCAGTGGCGCTCAGTGCCAGGGCAGCTGTCCGCGCCGTTCCCAGTACGTCCTCGGCTCCTCGGCGAGCTCCTCGAGGCGGGCCAGCTGGTCCTCGTCCAGGTCGACGGCGGCGGCGTGCAGGTTCGAGGCGAGCTGGCCGGTGGTGGCCGCGCCGGAGAGGACGACGCCCACCCAGGGCCGGCACAGGATCGCGGCGAGGGCGACCGCGTCACAGCCGAGGGACGTCTCCGCGGCCACGGCCCTGAGGACCTGAGGAGCATGCGGGGCGGCCAGCCGTCCGTTGGCCATGCCCTCCTTGACGATCACCGTCAGGCCGGCGTCGTGGGCCTCGGCGAGCGCGGGGGCGGCCGAGGTCTCCAGCAGGTTGTAGGTGGACTGGACGGTGCGGAAGAGCGGCTCGCCGTCGACCGTCACGGCGAGCGCGGCGCGGATCGCGTCGGCCTGGGCCGGGCCGCTGGTGGAGAAGCCGATCGTGATGCCCTCCGCCGCGGCCTCGGCGAGCCTGGCGTGGAGTTCCTTGTCGGTGAGGGCCGGGCTGTCGGGGGTCACCGAGTGGATCTGGTAGAGATCGAGCCGGTCGCCGAGCAGGGCGGCGGTCTCGGCGCGCTGCCGCTCATAGGTGGCGACGCCGTGGTCCTTGACCTCGTGCTGCGCGGCGTCGGTGCTCCAGCCCGCGGTGTACGTGTAGCCCCATTTGCTGCCGACGACGACGTCTTCGATGCCCGGGCGCGCGTTCAGCCAGTCGGCGAGGAACTCCTCCGAGCGCCCGTACGAGCGGGCCACGTCGAAGTAGCGGACGCCCTGGGCATGGGCGGCGTCCAGGAGTTCGTGGGTGCGCTCGCGCAGGGCCTCCACGGTCCGCTCGGCCGGGAGGTCGTCCTCCCGGCCGAGATTGATGTAGCCCGGACGGCCCACGGCTGCCAGTCCGAGTCCGATGTGTGCGGTGGGCGTGGTCGCGGTGGCCAGGCGGCTGAACGGCATGCGGACTCCCTGCACGATCGGCGGACCGGAACCCGCACCAATCTACCGGCGCCCTGCGGTTCAGCCCGTGCTGACGCAGCGCGGCTCGAAGGCCGGGTCGGCCGGTCCGTTCCGCTGCAGGGCGTTGAGCACCCACTGTTCGACCAGCGGTGACTTGGGTGCCTGGTCGTGTTCGGTGGTGTCGAGCGGACAGCGGTCCTGGAGCAGCACGTTGGTCACACGGGAGGCCGGGCCGTCGAGGAAGGCGCTGGTGTACGGGACCACGACCTCGTCGTTGCGGGTGGCGATCGCCGTGTAGTCGGGGCCGGTCGGGGTCTCCGGGTCGGAGTTGAGCTTGGCCAGGAAGTCCGAGCCGGCCGTCTGGTCGGCGCAGGAGGGGCAGACGGTGGCGCCCGCCGCGAGGGCGAGGGGGTTGGTGGTGCCGTGGTTGGAGGGCACGATACCGACGAGGTCGTCGACCTTGGTCGCGCCGCCGAGGAACTTGACGTAGTAGCGGGGCATCATGCCGCCCTGACTGTGGCCGACGATGTCGACCTTCTTGGCGCCGGTCGCGCCGAGCACGGCATCCACGAAGTCGCGCAGTTCGGCCGCCGAGTCCGGTATCGGGGCGGTCTCCAGGCCGCCGTAGCCGAACGAGAAGACGCAGTAACCGGCGTTCACCAGCGCGGGCGAGAGGGTCAGCCAGTTCTCGTACGAGGTCTTGAAGGTGCCGTTCACCAGGACCACCGGCTGTGGGTGGGCCGCGTCCGGCTTGCAGGACCAGTTGTTGGCGCCCGGTGGCGGAGTGTCGGCGGTGTCCGCGCTCGCGGGGGCCGTGAGGCCGAAGGCGCACAGGGCCGCGGTTGCGACGGCGGCGAGAAGGCGGGCGGCTCGTCTTGCGCGCATGGTGTCCCTTTCCTGCTGAATCCTGGCCGACCGGTGTTCGGCAATGCCGACCAGCAAACGGAATAGTCACCTCCGCACAGATGCCACGTCAAGGATTCGGACACTGGCTGAATCCCATCTGTTACCCGGCGGGCCCGGACACGACGAAGGGCCCGGACGCGATGTCCGGGCCCTTCCGAGGGAACCGTGGGGCGGCCGTTTCGCCGACGGCACGGCCCCCGAGTACCGCTACGCCTTCTTGGCGGTGGCCCACGCGTGCTGTGCCGCGACGTCCGCCTTCACCTCGGCGAGCTGGACGGCGACCGCCTCGGGGGCCGTGCCGCCGCGGGCGTTGCGAGAAGCCAGGGCGCCGGGGACGTTGAGGACGGACCGCACCTCGGGGGTCAGATGGACGGAGATCTTCGCGAACTGCTCGTCGGTGAGCTCGTCCAGCTCCTTGCCCTCGGCCTCGGCTGCCTTCACGCACTCCCCGGCGACCTCGTGCGCGACACGGAACGGCACGCCCTGCTTGACCAGCCACTCGGCGATGTCGGTGGCGAGCGAGAAGCCGGCCGGGGCCAGCTCCTCCATCCGCTCACGGTGCACGGTCAGGGTGGCCATCATGCCGGTGAAGGCCGGAAGCAGGACCTCCAGTTGGTCGATCGAGTCGAAGACCGGCTCCTTGTCCTCCTGCAGGTCGCGGTTGTACGCGAGCGGCAGGGCCTTGAGGGTGGCCATGAGCCCGGTGAGGTTGCCGATCAGACGGCCGCTCTTGCCGCGCGCCAGCTCCGCGATGTCCGGGTTCTTCTTCTGCGGCATGATCGACGAGCCGGTGGAGAAGGCGTCGTGGAGCGTGACGAAGGAGAACTCCTTCGTGTTCCAGATGATGACCTCCTCGGCGATCCGGGAGAGGTCGACGCCGATCATCGCGGTGATGAAGGCGAACTCGGCGACGAAGTCGCGCGAGGCCGTGCCGTCGATGGAGTTGGCCGAGCTGCCGCGCTCGAAGCCGAGGTCCCGGGCGACCGCCTCGGGGTCGAGACCGAGGCTGCTGCCCGCGAGCGCGCCCGAGCCGTACGGCGACACGGCCGTGCGCTCGTCCCACTGGCGCAGCCGCTCGGCATCCCGGGACAGCGCCTGGACATGGGCGAGGACGTGGTGCGCGAAGAGGACGGGCTGGGCGTGCTGGAGGTGTGTGCGACCGGGCATCGCCGCGTCCGGGTGGGCCTCCGCCAGACCGATCAGAGCGTCCTGGAGGTCGGCGATCAGACCGCCGACGATCCGGGCGTGGTCGCGCAGGTACATACGGAAGAGGGTCGCGACCTGGTCGTTGCGGGAGCGGCCCGCACGGAGCTTGCCGCCGAGGTCGGGGCCCAGACGCTCGAGCAGGCCGCGCTCCAGAGCGGTGTGGACGTCCTCGTCGGCGATGGTGCCGGTGAACTCGCCCGAGGCCACGTCCGCTTCCAGCCGGTCGAGCCCCGCGAGCATCCGCGTCAGCTCGTCGTCCGAGAGGAGCCCCGCCTTGTGCAGCACGCGCGCGTGGGCACGGGAACCGGCGATGTCGTAGGGCGCGAGCCGCCAGTCGAAGTGGACGGACGCGGACAGCTTCGCCAGGGCCTCGGCGGGGCCGTCGGCGAAACGGCCGCCCCAGAGCCGTACGTCACCGCTGTTGCTGCTCACTTGCGTTGCTCCTCGGAAGGTCTGGATGTGCCGCCGCCTCCCCACCCGGGAGTGAGGAGGCGGCTGTCAGGCTGATGCGTGTGGGGTGCCCGGAGGCCGGTGCTCGAGGTCCGCGTCAGGCGCCTGCGAGATCCCGTCGCGCGGCGATCTTCGACGACAGACTGTAGATGTCGATGAAGCCCCTGGCAGCCGACTGGTCGAACGTGTCGCCGGTGTCGTAGGTCGCGAGGTTGAAGTCGTACAGCGACTCCTGGGAGCGCCGGCCGGTGACGACCGCGCGGCCGCCGTGCAGGGTCATCCGGATGTCACCGGAGACACGCTGGTTGGCCTCGTTGATGAAGCCGTCCAGGGCGCGCTTGAGCGGGGAGAACCACTGGCCGTCGTAGACCAGTTCGCCCCAGCGCTGCTCCACCTGCCGCTTGTAGCGGGCGAGCTCCCGCTCGACGGTGACGTTCTCCAGTTCCTGGTGGGCGGTGATCAGGGCGATCGCGCCCGGAGCCTCGTACACCTCGCGGGACTTGATGCCGACCAGCCGGTCCTCGACCATGTCGATCCGCCCGATGCCCTGGGCGCCCGCGCGCTCGTTGAGCTGCTGGATGGCCTGCAGGACGGTGACGGGCTTGCCGTCGATGGCGACCGGGACACCCTCCTTGAAGGTGATGATCACCTCGTCGGCCTCGCGGGACTCGGCCGGGTTGGAGGTGTACTCGTAGATGTCCTCGATCGGGGCGTTCCAGATGTCCTCCAGGAAGCCCGTCTCCACCGCGCGCCCGAAGACGTTCTGGTCGATCGAGTACGGGGACTTCTTGGTGGTGGCGATCGGGAGCTGCTTCTCCTCGCAGAAGGCGATCGCCTTGTCCCGGGTCATCGCGTAGTCGCGGACCGGGGCGATGCACTTCAGGTCGGGGGCGAGGGCGACGATGCCGGCCTCGAAGCGGACCTGGTCGTTGCCCTTGCCGGTGCAGCCGTGGGCGACCGTGGTGGCGCCGTGCTTCTTGGCCGCGGCGACGAGGTGCTTGACGATCGTCGGCCGGGAGAGGGCGGAGACCAGCGGGTAGCGGTCCATGTAGAGGGCGTTGGCCTTGATCGCCGGGAGGCAGTACTCGTCGGCGAACTCGTCCTTGGCGTCGGTGACCTCCGCCTCGACGGCACCGCAGGCGAGCGCGCGCTTGCGGATGACGTCCAGGTCCTCGCCGCCCTGGCCGACGTCGACCGCAACGGCGATGACCTCGGCGCCCGTCTCCTCGGCGATCCAGCCGATGGCGACGGAGGTGTCCAGACCGCCTGAGTAGGCGAGTACGACGCGCTCGGTCACGGGTTTCTCCTCACAGTGCATTCGCTGACATGCATGAGTATGCAGAAGTCTGCATGGTTCGTCAATCCTGGACGGTCCGGCGTGGCGGATCGGGGCGGCACGGCGGGTCGGCCGGGGCGGCCACGGATTCCACGGGGCCCCGACGCATCCCGACGCCGCAATTCCTTAGACGGCCGAAAGGCTTTCCGGCGATAATCCCTGGACATGGGAAAGACCTATGAACGCATTGACGGCAGACTGTGCACGTTCATCGAGGCACAGCCCCTGTTCTTCACCGCGACCGCTCCGCTGGCCGCCTCCGGCACGGTCAACCTCTCCCCCAAGGGGCTCAAGGGCTCCTTCGCGGTGGTCGACGAACACACCGTCGCCTACCTCGACTTCGCCGGGTCCAACGCCGAGACGATCGCGCACCTGCGCGAGAACGGCCGGATCACCCTGATGTGGTGCGCGTTCCAGGGCCCGCCGAACATCGTGCGGGTGCACGGACGCGGGGAACCGGTCTTCCGCGACGACCCGCGCTTCCGGCACCTCCTCGGCCACTTCCCGGGCATCGACCCGACGCCGCACGGCCTGCGGGCGATCATCGTCGTGACGGCCGAGCTGATCCGTGACACCTGCGGATACGCGGTGCCCTTCATGGCGTACGAAGAGGAGCGCGATCTGCACGGCAAGCGGTTCGCACGCGAGGACGACACCTCCCTCGATGCGTACTTCAGGGCGAAAGACCACGTCGAAACCAGCCTGGACGGCCTGCCGGGGCTGCCGTTGCCCCTGCCGCCCTCTACGTTCTGAGCCATGCGCCCCGGTGTCGTCGCCGCCCTCGCCTCCGCGTCCCTCCTCGTGCTCGGCGCCGCGCCGGGCAGCGCCGAGGAGGCCACGCTGCCCGAGCGGATGGCGGACACCGGCGGCGGCACCCAGCTGATCACCGCGCAGGCGCCCCGCGCGGGAGCGACATCCGGGACGGTCACATGGTGGGACCGCCGGGGCGGACGCTGGGGGAAGTCCGGTACGGCCGCCGCGCGCTTCGGGGCGAACGGGCTCGCCGAGGGCACCGCCCGCAAGCAGAGCACCAGCACCACGCCCACCGGTCTGTACGACCTGCCGTACGCGTTCGGCATCAAGGCCGCGCCCACGGGGACCAAGGCGCGGTACCGCCGGGTGCGCCAGGACTCCTGGTGGTGCCAGGACATCGGCTCACACTCCTACAACCGGTGGACGGAGCCTCTTGCTGCCGACTGCCGGGCCTCCGAGTCGGAGCACCTGATCTCGTACAGCCCGCAGTACGCCTACGCCTTCGTCATCGGGTTCAACTACGACAAGCCGGTACGGGGGCGCGGCGCCGGGATCTTTCTTCACGTCGACGGCAAGGGCGCGACGGCGGGTTGTGTGTCGGTGCCGGTGGATGCGATGCGACGGGTTCTGGCGTGGGCGGATCCTGCCCGAAGGCCGCACATGGCGATCGGGACGGCCGGCGGGGCTACGGCGATCACGCGCTACTGAGCGGTGCGGCCGGGGTCGGCACACCCCCTGCCACCTACTCGGCAGCCGGTAGATCCACGGTGAACGTCGTCGACCCCGGGCGGCTCGCCAGCCGCACGGTTCCCCCGTGCGCCTCCGTCACCGCCGCGACGATCGCCAGGCCCAGCCCGGCGCCGCCGCCCCGGTTCTCCGGTCGGCGTCGGTGGTCGGCGCGGGTGAAGCGTTCGAAGACACCGGGCTGGATGTCGTCGGGGACACCCGGGCCGTCGTCGTGCACCGTGAGGACGGCGGTCGTGCCCTCGGTCTCCAGCGCGATGGTCACCTTGGTGCCCACGGGGGTGTGCAAACGCGCGTTGGCCAGCAGGTTGGCCAGCATCTGGTGAAGCCGGTGCTCGTCGCCGGTCACGGTCACCGGCTCCTCGGGCAGCTCCAGCGTCCAGCGGTGCTCGGGACCGGCCGCGCGCGCATCCGTCACCGCGTCCAGGACCAGCCGGGTGAGGTCGACCGGGCGGCGCTCAAGGGGGCGGCCCGCGTCCAGTCGCGCCAGGAGCAGCAGATCGTCCACCATCTCCCCCATGCGCGCCGACTCCGCGGCGATCCGCTCCAGTGCGCGGGTGACCTCCGCCGGGACCGGGCCCGGGTGCAGCAGCGCCAGCTCGGCGTGGCCGCGGACCGACGCGACCGGCGTGCGCAGCTCATGGCTGGCGTCGGCGGCGAAGCTGCGCAGCCGTTCCTCGCTCGCGTGCCGCTTGGTCAGCGCGTCCTCGACATGGCCGAGCATGCGGTTGAAGGCGGTGGCGACCCGGCCCACCTCGCTGCGCGGATCGCTCTCGGGAGCGCGCGACGGCAGCACGACCTCGCCGCTGGCGAGCGGGAGCTCGCTGACCCGGGTGGCGGTGGCGGCGACCCGGCTGAGCGGCAGCAGCGACCAGCGCACCCAGAGGGCGCCCGCGACGCCGGTGACCGCGAGGGCCGCGCCGAAGACGACGGCCGCGACGAGTTCCAGCCGGTGCACCGCGGCCTCCACCGGTTCCAGCGGGAGTCCGGTGATCAGTACGTCGCCGTCCAGACCGGTCGTCGCCATGACCCGGTATCCGCCGAGGGAGGACAGGTGAACGCTGTGGCCCCTGCCGTCCGTGGGTACCGCTGCCAGCATGTGCCTGTCCCGCTCGTCCAGCGGGGCGCTCAGATCGGTGCTGTCGCTGCGGGGGCGCACCACCGCCACATTGGTGACCGTGCCGCTCACCAGCCGGGCCCCGAAGGTACCGGCGGACTGCTTGCGGGTGTCGCCGTGCTCGTCGCCGTCGTGGTCCGAGGGTATGAGGCCGTGCTCCAGACTCGCGGGGAACCGCGGGCCGACGTCGTGCAGCTGCTGGTCCAGCCGGCCGGTGAGGAAGCCGCCCAGTTCGACCACCGCGGCCACCCCGACCGCGGCGCAGCTGAGCGTGAGCAGCGCGACGAGCCCCGCGGTGAGCCGGGCCCGCAGCCTGCGCGGCCGGGGCAGGCGTCGCGCCCACCGCACCGCGGCCCACGGTCCCGCCCTCACCGGGCCACCGGCTTGAGCACGTAGCCGGCCCCGCGCACCGTGTGGATCATGGGCTCCCGGCCCGCGTCCACCTTCTTGCGCAGATACGAGATGTAGAGCTCGACGACATGCGCCTGGCCGCCGAAGTCGTACGACCACACCCGGTCGAGGATCTGTGCCTTGCTGAGCACGCGCCGCGGGTTGCGCATCAGGAAGCGCAGCAGTTCGAACTCGGTGGGCGACAGCTCGATCAGCTCACCTGCCCGGGTCACCTCCCGGGCCTCCTCGTCCATGACCAGGTCTCCGACGGTCAGCCGGGGGCCCTCCTCCAGCTGCCGGGCCATGCCGGCGCGGCGCAGCAGTCCGCGCAGCCGGGCGACGACCTCTTCCAGGCTGAACGGCTTGGTCACATAGTCGTCGCCGCCCGCCGTGATGCCGGCGATGCGGTCCTCGACGGCGTCCCGCGCAGTGAGGAAGAGCACACAGACGTCGGGCTTCACCTCGTGCAGGGAGTGCAGCACGGCGAAGCCGTCGGTGTCCGGGAGCATCACGTCCAGGACGACGGCGTCGGGCATCAGGTCGCGGGCCTCGGTGACGGCAGCGGCGCCGTCACCGGCCGTGCGCACCTGCCAGCCCTCGTACCGCAAGGCCCCGGACAGCACCTCGGCGAGGTCCGGGTCGTCGTCGACGACGAGGACCCGCAGGGGCGTGCCGTCGGGGCGGGCGAGGGCGGGGCGGCGGGAGCGTGGTGTGTTCATCGCGCCTACCAGCATCGCCCACCCGCGGGAGTGGCCGGCGACGCCGGTCCCTCTGAGTTCCCTATGAGTGCCGGGGTGCGCCCGCCGGGACTTCCCTGCGCAGGGCTCGTGTGTCCCCGGGCCCTTCAGCACAGCCTCAGATTCCTCAGAGCCGCCTCAGAGGTTCCACCCGCACAGTGACGTCCTCGATGCCGGAAAGGAACGGATCATGGCCACGGTCCACCAGCAGCAGGCGCCGCCCTTGCCACCGCTCGTCAGGCGCTCCCCTGCGGGCCCGGTGCTGGCACTGCTGTGGGCCGGGGCGGCCGCCGTGGTGGCCCTGTGGTGGCAGGACACCGGATCTGTGGTGGGCACGGCCGGCTGGCTGACCGGGGCCGGACGGATCGCGGGGCTGCTGTGCGGGTACGCCTGCGTCGTGCTCGTCGGGCTGATGGCCCGCGTGCCGCTCCTGGAGCGGCGGATCGGCTCGGACCGGGTGGCCCGCTGGCACGCGATGGCGGGCCGGTACACGGTCTGCCTGCTGGTCGCGCACATCGTCCTGGTCCTCTCCGGGTACGCCGCCCAGGACCGCGCCTCGCTGGTGCACGAGACGGTCACCGTGGTGCTGGACTACCCGGAGATGCTCAAGGCCACCATCGGCACGGTCATCCTGCTCGCCGTCGGGATCACCTCCGCGCGGGCCGTCCGCCGCAAGGTCGGCCACGAGTTCTGGTACTACGTGCACCTGCTCACGTACGCGGCGGTCTTCCTCGCCTTCGGTCACCAGCTCGCACTGGGCGCGGAGTTCACCGGGAACGCGGTTGCGCAGGCCGCCTGGTACGCGCTGTACCTGGGTGTCGCGGCCCTGGCGGTGTGGTTCCGGGTGCTGACCCCCGTGCGGCTCAACCTTCGTCACCGGCTGCGGGTGGAGTCGGTGCACCAGGAGGCGCCCGGTGTGTGGTCCGTCGTCATGCGGGGCCGCCGCCTGGACGAACTGGGCGCCGAACCGGGGCAGTTCTTCCGGTGGCGGTTCCTCACGGACGGCCTGCGCTGGACGTCCACGCCCTACTCGCTGTCAGCAGCGCCTCGCCGGACCCGGCTGCGCGTCACCGTGAAGGCGCTCGGCGACCACAGCGCCTCCGTGGCCCTGCTGCGTCCGGGCACCCGGGTGTGGGCGGAGGGCCCGTACGGGTCGCTGACCGCCGGCCGGCGGACCACCGGCAAGTCCCTGCTGATCGCGGGCGGTGTCGGGGTCACGCCGCTGCGCGCACTGTTCGAGACGCTGCCGGGCGAGGTGACGCTGTTGTACCGGGCGCGCTCGGCCGAGGACCTGGCACTGGGCGGGGAACTGGAGGCCATAGCCCGCCAACGTGGCACGCGGGTGCTGTACGCGCTCAACGGCGAGGACGGCTCGCGCCCGCGCCTCACACCCGGCGCGCTGCTCGGCGCCGTGCCCGACCTCGCCGACCACGACGTCTATCTGTGCGGTCCGGCCGGATTCGCCGAGGACATGTACGAGGCGCTGCGCGCGGCGGGGGTCCCCGACCGCCGAATCCACCACGAGTCGTTCGAGCTGTGAGGCCGTCATGCACGCGTTGAAGAGGAAGAGCCCGCTCCGCCGGATGGTGCTGGCCGGCGCCGCCACCGTCTCCGGGATGGTGCTGCTGCTGTCGATGAAGCCGCATTCCACGGCCGGGGTCGCCGTGGCCGCCCCGGCACCGTCCAACGGTGCGCATGCGTCGGCCGGATTCGGCGGTTCCGGGGGTTCCGGGGGTTCCGGGAGTTCCGGCGATTCCGGGGGTTCCGGCGGTTCCGGGAGTTCCGGGAGTTCCGGGGGTTCCGGCGGGTCGAGCGGGTCGAGCGGGTCGGCCACGACCGGCACGAGGACCGTCACCGGCGAGTCGGTCCAGACCCGGTACGGCCCCGTGCAGGTCCGGATCACCCTGAAGCACGGCAGGCTCACGGACGTCACGGCGGTGTCCTACCCCCAGGACAGCCCGAGGGACCAGGAGATCAACAGCTATGCCGTCCCGCAGCTGACGCGGGAGGCGCTGGCCGCGCAGAGCGCGGGCATCGAAGCGGTCTCCGGGGCCACTTACACGAGCCAGGGCTACCAGCAGTCACTTCAGTCGGCGCTGGATGCCGCGCGGGGTTGAACACGCGGACGCTCCGCCACGTACCTCTGGGCCAAGGGGGCCACTGGCCTCACCCGCCCCACGGAGGACCACGGAGGAGACCGTGTCCACGATCGCCGGTGGCCGCGCCGCGCGGCGCCAGACGATGCGCGCCATTCGCCCACGCCGCTCCCCTGCCGTCCCGCTGCTGGCCGCCGTCTGGGCGGGCGCGGCGGGCGTCATCTGGCTCTGGTGGATGAACACCCCGTCCATCGCCGACAACAACAGCAGGATCCTCAACGCGGGGCGGATCACCGGCCTGCTCGCCGGCTATCTGATGGCCCTCGTGGTGCTGCAGATGGCGCGGGTGCCCGCGCTGGAGCGCCGGGTCGGCTCCGACCGGGTCGCCCGCTGGCACGCGATGACCGGGCGGTACACCATCTGCCTCGTCCTCGCCCACCTCTTCCTGACCATGTGGGGCTATGCCCTGCAGGCGGGCAAGGGGCTCGGCGGGATCGTGCAGCAGACCATCGATTCGGTCAACCAGTTGCCGGACGTGGGCAAGGCCGCCATCGGCACGGGCCTGCTGGTGCTCATCGGCCTGATCTCGATCGGCCCGATCCGCCGCAGGATCTCGTACGACCTCTGGTACCACGTCCATCTGCTCACCTACGCGGCCACATATCTGTCGTTCTGGCACCAGCTGTCGACCGGCAACGAGTTCGCCGCCCAGCCCGGAGCGAAGACCGCGTGGTACGCGTTGTACGGCTCGGTGACCGCGCTGGTGATCTGGTACCGGATCCTCACGCCGATCCGGCTGAACATGCGCCACCGGCTGCGGGTCGAGGCGGTCATCGAGGAGTCGCCCGGAATCGTCTCGGTGCTGATGACGGGCCGGAAGCTGCACCGGATGGGCGCGGAGGCCGGGCAGTTCTTCCGCTGGCGGTTCCTCGCGCCCGGTATGCGCTTCAGCTCGCACCCGTACTCGCTTTCGGCCGCTCCCCGCCCCAACATGCTCCGCATCACGGTGAAGGCGATCGGGGACCACAGCTCCGCGCTGCGCGACCTGCAGCCCGGCACCCGGGTGTGGGCGGAGGGCCCGTACGGGGCGCTGACCGCCGACCGGCGCAGCCGAGGCAAGGTGCTGCTGGTGGCCGGTGGTGTCGGTATCACTCCGATGCGGGCGCTGTTCGAGACGCTGCCCGGGGCCGCCGGCGATCTGACGTTGCTGTACCGGGCCAACAGCACCCAGGACCTCGCCCTCTGGGACGAGCTGGCGCAGATCGCCGAGGAGCGCGGCGCCCGGCTGATGTACGCGGTCAACAGCCCCGACGGGGAACGCCCGGACATCTCGCCGGACACCCTGCGCCGCAAGCTGCCGGACATCGACGACCACGACGTCTTCATGTGCGGGCCGCCCGGCTTCGCGCAGCAGGTGTACGAAGCACTGCGCGGCGCGGGGGTCCCCGCCCGCCGCATCCATCACGAGTCGTTCGAGATGTGAGCGACGGGAATTCAGGAGCTCAGGAACGATGAGGAAGAGCCACCCCATTCGGCGATTCGTGCTCGCCGGGGCCGCCACCGTGTCCGGAATCGTGCTGCTGCTGTCGCTGAAGCCGGCGTCCGGCCCGGCCTCGGCCCAGGCGGCGGGCGGAGTCGCGCCGCAGCAGGGCGCGGCGGCCCAGGCATCGCCGCAGGGCGGCAGCTCCCAGCAGGCGGGCACGCGGACCGTCACCGGCGACGTGGCGCAGACCCAGTACGGCAACGTCCAGGTGCGCCTCAGTGTCAGCGGCGGAAAGATCACCCAGGCCGAAGCCGTCCAGGCACCCAAGGGCGGCCTCAGCGACCAGAAGACCGCCATGGCCGTCCCCAAGCTCAACCAGGAGGCGGTGAGCGCACAGAGCGCGAACATCGACGCGGTCTCGGGCGCCACGTACACGAGCGGCGGGTACAAGAAGTCGCTGCAGTCGGCGCTCGACAAGGCGAAGGCCGCCTCCTCGGGCGGCAGCTCGTCCGGCGCCGCCAATGGTTCCGGGTCGTCGGGGTCGTCGGCCAAGGCGCGCACGGTGACGGGTAACGTGGCGCAGACCCAGTACGGCAACGTCCAGGTGCGCCTCACCGTCAGCGGCGGAAAGATCACCCAGGCCGAAGCCGTCCAGGCACCCAAGGGCGGCCTCAGCGACCAGAAGACCGCCATGGCCGTCCCCAAGCTCAACCAGGAGGCGGTGAGCGCACAGAGTGCGAACATCGACGCGGTCTCCGGTGCGACCTACACCAGCACCGGATACAAGCAGTCCCTGCAGTCGGCCCTGGACAAGGCCGGTGGCTGAGTGGCCGATCAGGTGACCGACCCCGCCGAGGCACCGCCCGCGCTGCGCCACGCGGAGGAGGTGATGGGCACCGTCGTCTCCTTCGACGTGCGCGGCGGCGATCCCGAAGCCGTGCGGGCCGCGCTGGTCGAGGCGATCGCCGGACTGCACCGGGTGGACGAGGTGTTCAGCACCTACCGGGAGCGGAGCCAGATATCGCGGCTCGCCCGCGGAGAGGTGACCGTCGGGGAGTGCGCCCCGGAGGTCGCCGAGGTGCTCGCCCTGGGCGCGGAGGCGGAGCGGCGGAGCGACGGCTGGTTCAGCACGCGGTACGAAGGCCGGATCGACCCGACCGGGATCGTCAAGGGCTGGGCGGTCGAACGGGCGGCCCGGCGGCTGGCGGCGGCCGGGGTGAGCGGGGTGAGCGTCAACGGCGGCGGGGACGTGCAGGTGTACGGCGTGCCCGGGCCGCACCGACCCTGGCGGGTCGGCGTGTCGGATCCGCTGCGGCCCGGTGGGCTCGCCGCGGTGGTCTCCGCGGCCGGCGTCGGTGAGCTGGCGGTGGCCACGTCCGGGACCGCGGAGCGCGGCGCGCACATCGTGGACCCGCGCACGGGCCGCTCCGCGGTGACCGACCTGGTGGCCGTGACGGTGGTGGCCCCTCGCCTTACCTGGGCCGACTGCTGGGCGACGGCCGCGTTCGCGATGGGGTCGCGTCAGGGGCTGGCCTGGCTGGAGTCCCTGCCGGACGTGGAGGCGCTGCTGATCACGGCCGGGGACGAGGTGCGGTGCACGGGAGGACTGGCGGCACGGCTGGGATGACCAAGTACGAGGCGGGCGTACCGATTCCGGTACGCCCGCCTTGCAGGTTTCAGCTCCCGTTCTGCGCCAGCCGCAGCAGATGGTCCGCGAGCGCCTGCCCGCCGTCCGGAGCCCGGCTGATCAGCAGCAGCGTGTCGTCACCCGCGATGGTGCCGAGGATGTCGTGCAGTTCCGCCTGGTCGATGGCCGAGGCCAGGAACTGCGCCGCGCCCGGCGGGGTGCGCAGGACCACGAGGTTGGCGGAGGCCTCCGCGGAGATCAGCAGCTCCTGGGACAGGCGCCGCATCCGCTCCTCCTTGGCCGACTCGCCCAGCGGTGCGCGCGGGGTGCGAAAGCCGCCCTCGCTCGGTACCGCGTAGATGAGGTCGCCGTCGGTGTTGCGGATCTTCACCGCGTTCAGCTCGTCCAGGTCGCGGGAGAGCGTGGCCTGGGTTACGGTCAGCCCGTCGTCGGCCAGAAGCTTCGCCAACTGGCTCTGGGAGCGCACCGGCTGCCGGTTGAGGATGTCCACGATCCGGCGGTGGCGTGCGGTGCGGGTCTGCGGCACGGACGGCCCCGCGTGCTCGTGGTCCTGCGCCTGACTCATCGTCGTCTCATTCTCCGGATCGTCCGTCCCCGTGCACTGCGTCGAGGACACCGGGGAGCGCCTGCAGAAAGGCCGCCACGTCGTCGTCGCCGAGGTTCAGCGGCGGCATCAGCCGTACGACGTTCGGGGCGGGCGCGTTCACCAGGAGACCGGCGTCCTGAGCCGCCTGCTGCGCCTGCGGCGCGAGCGGCTCGGTGAGCACGATACCCAGGAGCAGGCCCGAGCCCCGGACATGGTCGATGAGCGGGTGCGCCAGCGCCTCGATTGCGTCCCGCAGCGTCTCGCTCTGCCGCTTCACGTTCTCCAGCAGGCCCTCGGCCGCGATGGTGTCGAGGACGGCGAGCCCCGCGGCGCACGCGACGGGGTTGCCGCCGAAGGTCGTGCCGTGGTGACCGGGCCGGAGCAGCTCGGCGGCACGGCCGAAGGCGACGGTGGCGCCGAGCGGCAGTCCTCCGCCGAGGCCCTTGGCGAGCGTGACCACGTCCGGCAGGACGCCCTCGTGGGCCTGGTACTCGAACCAGTGCCCGGTGCGGCCGATGCCGGTCTGCACCTCGTCGAGGACGAGCAGCGCCCCGGTGGCCGCGGTGATCGCGCGGGCCGCCTTGAGGTAGCCGGCGGGCGGGACGACGACCCCGTTCTCGCCCTGGACGGGCTCGATGATCACGAGGGCGGTGTCCTCGGTGACCGCGGCGGCCAGTGCCTGGGCATCGCCGTACGGGACGTGCGTGACGTCGCCGGGCAGTGGCAGGAAAGGCTCCTGCTTGCCGGGCTGGCCTGTGAGGGCCAGGGCGCCCATGGTGCGGCCGTGGAATCCGCCCTGGGTGGCGACCATGTGGGTACGCCCGGTCAGCCGGCCGATCTTGAAGGCGCCCTCGTTGGCCTCGGCCCCCGAGTTGCAGAAGAACACCTTGCCCTCGCGGCCGAACAGCTGGAGCAGCCGTTCGGCGAGCGCCACGGGCGGTTCGGCGATGAACAGGTTGGAGACATGGCCGAGGGACGCGATCTGCCTGCTGACGGCCTCGACGACCGCGGGGTGGGCGTGGCCGAGCGCGTTGACCGCGATACCGCCGACGAAGTCGACGTACTCCTTGCCGTCGGCGTCCCACAGACGGGCGCCCGCGCCACGGACGAGGGGCAGTCGGGGGGTGCCGTAGTTGTTCATGAGCGCGCCCTGCCACCGCTGGGTGAGCTCCTGGTTGGCCGTCATGCCCGGCATGCCCGTCATCCCTTGTCCCCCTCGTGCTCGTCGGGCAGCACCATCGTGCCGATGCCCTCGTCGGTGAAGATCTCCAGCAGGATCGAGTGCTGGACCCGGCCGTCGATGACGCGGGCCGTGCGCACGCCGTTGCGCACGGCGTGCAGACAGCCCTCCATCTTCGGCACCATGCCCAAGGACAGCTCCGGCAGCAGCTTCTCCAGCTGGGAGGCGGTGAGGCGGCTGATCACCTCGTCGCTGTGCGGCCAGTCCTCGTAGAGGCCCTCGACGTCCGTGAGGACCATGAGGGTTTCGGCGCCCAGTGCCGCAGCGAGTGCCGCAGCCGCCGTATCAGCATTGACGTTGTAGACATGTCCGTCGTCCTGGCTCCGGGCGATCGAGGAGACGACCGGGATACGGCCGTCCGCGAGCAGGGCCTCGATCGCGCCCGTGTCGATCCCGGTGATCTCGCCCACCCGTCCGATGTCGACCAACTCGCCGTCGATCTCGGGCTGGTGCTTGGTGGCGGTGATGGTGTGCGCGTCCTCGCCGGTCAGGCCGACGGCGAGCGGTCCGTGCTGGTTGAGCAGCCCCACCAGCTCGCGCTGCACCTGCCCGGCGAGGACCATGCGGACGACGTCCATGGCGTCCTCGGTGGTGACGCGCAGGCCCGCCTTGAACTCGCTGACGATGCCGTGCCGATCGAGGGCGGCGCTGATCTGGGGGCCGCCGCCGTGGACGACGACCGGCTTGAGCCCCGCGTGCCGCAGGAAGACGACGTCCTGGGCGAAGGCGGCCTTCAGCTCCTCGTTCACCATGGCGTTGCCGCCGAACTTGATGACGATCGTCTTGCCGTGGTGCCGGGTCAGCCAGGGCAGCGCCTCGATGAGGATCTGGGCCTTGGGCAGCGCGTTGTGCTTGCGCGTCGTGCTCGTCTTGTCGGGGGTCTCGCTCATGAGGAGTAGGCGCTGTTCTCGTGGACGTAGTCGGCGGTGAGGTCGTTGGTCCAGATGGTGGCGGTCTCGGAGCCGGCGGCGAGGTCGGCGACGATGTGCACCTCGCGGTAGCGCATGTCGACGAGCTCCCGGTCGTCGCCCACGGAGCCGTTCTTGCAGACCCAGACGCCGTTGATGGCGACGTTGAGCCGGTCGGGGTCGAAGGCGGCGCTCGTGGTGCCGATCGCCGACAGGACGCGGCCCCAGTTGGGGTCCTCGCCGTGGATGGCGCACTTGAGGAGGTTGTTGCGGGCGATGGAGCGGCCCACCTCGACGGCGTCCTCCTCGGTCGCCGCGTTCACCACCTCGACCTTGATGTCCTTGCTGGCGCCCTCGGCGTCCCGGACGAGCTGCTGTGCGAGGTCGTCGCAGACGGCGCGGACGGCCTCGGCGAACTCCTCGAAGCCCGGGGTGACTTCGCAGGCGCCCGAGGCGAGCAGGAGCACGGTGTCGTTGGTGGACATGCAGCCGTCGGAGTCGACGCGGTCGAAGGTGACCTTGGTGGCTCCGCGCAGTGCCTTGTCCAGCGTCGCGCTGTCGACGTCGGCGTCCGTGGTGAGGACGACGAGCATGGTCGCCAGGCCCGGCGCGAGCATCCCGGCGCCCTTGGCCATGCCGCCCACGGTCCAGCCGTCCCCGCTGACGACGGACGTCTTGTGGACGGTGTCGGTGGTCTTGATGGCGATGGCGGCCTTCTCGCCGCCGTGCTCGCTCAGGGACGCGGCCGCGGTCTCGATTCCCGGGAGCAGCTTGTCCATGGGGAGCAGCACGCCGATGAGACCGGTGGAACAGACGGCCACCTCGGCGGCGCCCACGCCCAGGACGTCGGCGGCCTTCTCCGCGGTGGCGTGGGTGTCCTGGAACCCCTTGGGGCCCGTACAGGCGTTGGCGCCACCGGAGTTGAGGACGACCGCGGAGAGCTGTCCGCTCTTGAGGACCTGCTCGGACCACAGCACCGGCGCGGCCTTCACACGGTTGGAGGTGAAGACGCCCGCGGCGGCGCGGCGGGGCCCGTTGTTGACCACGAGGGCGAGGTCCGGGTTGCCGTTCTCCTTGATGCCTGCTGCGATGCCGGAGGCGGTGAAGCCCTTGGCAGCGGTGACGCTCACTGCATCTCCTTGTTCGCTTCTCCGCCCGTGCAGCGCAGAAGTGCGGGTTTCGTCGTTGGCTGCGGCCCGGTGGCTGCCCGTGCGTCGCTCACGGTGCGACTCCGATCGTGGAAAGCCCGGTGGTCTCGTCGAGCCCGAGGGCGATGTTCATGCTCTGGACGGCACCGCCCGCGGTGCCCTTGGTCAGGTTGTCGATGGCGCTGATCGCGATGATGCGGCCCGCGGTCTCGTCGTACGCGACCTGCACCTGAACGGCGTTGGAACCGTGGACGGACGCGGTGGCGGGCCACTGCCCCTCGGGGAGGAGGTGCACGAAGGGCTCGTCGGCGAACGCCTTCTCGTAGGCGGCGCGGAGTGACTCGGCGGTGACGTCGGCCCTGGCCTTGGCGCTGCAGGTGGCGAGGATGCCCCGGGACATGGGCGCGAGGGTGGGCGTGAAGGAGACGGAGACGGCCTTCCCGGCGGCGGCGCTGAGGTTCTGGACCATCTCGGGGGTGTGCCGGTGGACGCCTCCGACCCCGTACGGGGACATCGAGCCCATGACCTCGCTGCCGAGCAGGTGCGGCTTGGGGGCCTTGCCGGCGCCGGAGGTGCCGGAGGCGGCGACGATCACCGCCTCGTGCTCGGCGAGCCCGGCGGCGTACGCGGGGAAGAGGGCGAGCGAGGCGGCGGTCGGGTAGCAACCGGGCACCGCGACGCGCTTGGACCCCTCCAGCGCGGCGCGGGCACCCGGCAGTTCGGGGAGGCCGTAGGGCCAGGTCCCGGCGTGCGGCGAGCCGTAGAACTTCTCCCAGCCGGCCGCGTCCTTCAGCCGGAAGTCGGCGCCCATGTCGATCACCAGGGCATCCGGCCCCAGCCGCTCGGCGACTGCGGCGGACTGCCCGTGGGGCAGGGCGAGGAAGACGACGTCGTGCCCGGAAAGAATCTCCGGGGTGGTCTCCGCCAGCGTACGGTCGGCCAGGGGCAGCAGATGAGGCTGCAGCGCGCCGAGCCGCTGTCCCGCGTTGGAGTTCCCGGTCAGGGCGCCGATCTCGACCTCGGGATGCGCGAGGAGCAGACGCAACAGCTCCCCGCCTGCGTACCCGCTCGCTCCGGCCACCGCCGCACGTACCGTCATCGATCCTCCTCCTGGATGGCATGACTATACGTTGTGCTGCACGTTTATGCAATCCTCGCCTGTGCCGGAGGTTGCTTCCGGTCACCGACCGACCACGTCCGCCTTTGCCGGCACGCACAGCCACGCAAAAGCCGCGGCCGTCAGGTAGGCGAGGGCCCCGATGACCATGCTGGTGCGCAGTCCGGTCCCGTAGTCGGTGCTGGTGGCCAGCAGGCTGCCGCCGAGTGCCACGCCGGTGGCGCTGCCGATCTGGCGGGTCGTGTTGAACAGGGCGGAGGCGGCCCCCGCGTACGCCAGGGGTGCGGCACCCATCACGGTGGTGGTCGAGCCGGTGAGCGCGAAGGACGTACCGAACCCGGTGGCCATCATCGGGGCCACCAGCAGCGGGTAGGCGGGATCGGATCCCGCGGCGGCCCAGCCGGCCAGGCCGAGGGCGCCCAGGAGCATGCCGGAGACGACCAGCGGGCGATCACCGGTGCGGCGGGTCAGCCGCCCGGACAGGACCGAGGCGAACATGGTCATCGCCACCGCCGGGAACAGGGCGAATCCGGTCTCGAGGGCGCTGAATCCGCGCTGGTGCTGGAAGTCCAGACTGGCTGTGAACACCATGCCGTAGAAGCCGAAGTTGAACAGCAGGCCGACGACGGCCGCGCCGCTCATCGCGCGCGAGCGCAGCAGACGCAGCGGGAGGGCAGGAAACCGGGCGAACCGCTCCCGGCTCACGAACGCTGCGACGGCCAGCACGGCCAGGCCCAGTCCGGCGAGTACAGCGGGATCGGACCAGCCGCGCCGTCCGGCCTCGTTCAGCGCGGCGGTCAGCAGGGCCACCGCCGCCACCACGGCGCACTGTGCCGGCCAGTCCAGGGCCCGGTCGCAGTGCCGCGCCGAGGGCGCGACGTACCGCAACGTCAGCACCAGGCAGGCCACGCCGACGGGCAGATTGATGAGGAACACCCACCGCCAGCCGACCGTGGACACCAGCAGCCCGCCCAGCAGCGGCCCGGAGGAGGCCGCGACGCCCGCCATCGACCCCCACAGCCCAAAGGCGCGTGAGCGTGCCGCCGGCACCGGATAGGCCTCCTGGAGCAGGGCGAGGGAGCCGGGGACGATCAGCGCCGCCCCGAGCCCTTCCACGAGTCGGGCCGCGACGAGAAAGGAGGCACTCGGCGCGAACGCGCATGCGGCCGAGGACACCGTGAACACCATCGTGCCCGAGGAGAAGATGCGCCGGTTGCCCAGCCGGTCTCCCAGCGCGCCACCGGTCATCAGGAACCCGGCGAAGACCAGGGTGTACCCGTCCGTGATCCACTGGATGCCGGTGAGCGAGGCCGACAGTTCCCGGCCCACCACGGGCACGGCGACGTTGATGATCGTGACGTCCAGGATGACCATGAAGTACCCGGCGCACACGGCCAGCAGCGGTACCGCAGAGCGCCCCCCGACCGTCGAGGCCGGCCCAGGGGGGCCGGGCTCACCGCCACTGATCGACTCCGCGAGGGGCACGTCGCCGACTCCGTCCTGTCCGCGGAATCCCTGAGCAGTCAGCATGCTAAGGGGGACGGAACGGCGAGTCGACGACCTCCGGCCCTCCAAGCGCCCGGATGTCGGACGCGGCTTACGGCAGTTGCTGATCCACGCAGTTCAGGCGTACTGCGGACGCCGGTCGACGGCATCGCTTGACCTGGAGCACACTCCAGGTTCTACGGTTCTCTTCATGACCAGCGGACAGCCCCTCCCGCAGGACCGGCAGCAGTCTTTGACCATCGCCCAGGTCGCCGAACGCACCGGCCTCACACACGACACGCTGCGCTACTACGAGAAGGCCGGCCTGATCGAGCGGGTCGGCCGGACCACCGGCAACCAGCGGCGTTACCAGGCGGCCGACCTGGCCTGGCTGGAGTTCCTGCTGCGGCTGCGCGAGACGGGCATGTCGATCGCCGACATGCAGCGCTTCGCCGGGCTGCGGGCCCGGGGCGACGAGACGGTCGCCGACCGGCTGTCGATGCTGCGGGAGCACCGCGCCGAACTGGCGGAGAGGATCCGTGCGCTGCGCCGGAACGCGGCCGCGCTGGACGACAAGATCGATCACTACGAACGGCTGCTCGACGAGCGGCAGCCGGGGACGGACGGACCGACATGAGCGACAGCACCACCCGAACCACCCGTGACGAGCGCTTCGCCCAGGGCCTGGGGGTTCTGAAGCAGGTCGACGGCGAGGCCGGGCAGCGGGTCGTCGACTCGCTCGCCGACGTCAGCCCCGAGCTCGGCCACCAGATCGTCGCCTGGGCCTTCGGAGAGATGTACGACCGGCCCGGGCTCGCTCCACGCGACCGGCAGCTGGTGACGCTGGGCGTGCTCACCGCGTTGGGCGGCTGCGAGCTCGAGCTGGATGTGCACGTCAACGCGGCCCTCAACGTGGGCCTGGCTCCGGAGCAGATCGTCGAGGCCCTGCTGCACTCCGCGGTGTACTGCGGCATACCCAGGGCGCTGAACGCGACTCTCGCCGCGAAGAAGGTCTTCGCCGAGCGCGAGCTGCTGCCGCTGGGCGGTGTCTGACAATCCGCGTCGGATCAGCGCGCGGCGTCCGGTGCAGGGGGCACCTCCCAGCGGTGGCCGGGGGAGCATCGCAAGGCGGAGGGTCTCCCCGCGTACTGGGCGTACTCGGGTGGTCCGACAACGCGGCGAGGCGCCGTGCCAGGCGTCGCGCGCCCGGCGGGAATTGTCGGACACCGCCCGGGGCGGCAGCCCGCGGACCGGCGGCTGACTCTGCCCGGTCCGCAGGAAGGCGACCGAGTTCGCCGGGAAGGTGCACATGGACCGTTCGGCGACTCCCGTGCAGGTGGGGGTGTCCGGGGCGAGCGCGGTGGACGTGCCGGTGTGCATCGCGTCGAGCGCAGCGGCCGGTGCGGTCACGCGCCGGGAGACCCTGGGGCCCGCCACGCGGAACCGTCATGGACGTAAGGTCGACCCAGCCGCCCGACCGGTGGCGACCGAAGAGGGGATGACGATGGGCGAGTTCCTGGCCCGTGAAGAACGTGCTGGTCCATCTGGCCGGGTGCTGGCGCGTGGAGCGCACGGTGCAGGACCTCGCGAGCGGGGAGGAGGGACGCTTCAGCGGGACGACCGTGTTCTCGCCGCTGGAGGACGGCGGTGACGGTCTTCTGCACCAGGAGTCGGGCACATTCCTGTGGCGGGGTGCCTCTCGTCCCGCCGAGCGGACGCTGTGGTTCCTGCCGGGCGACTCCCCCGGCACGTCGCTGGTGCGGTTCGCCGACGGCCGCCCGTTCCACGACCTCGATCTCACGACCGGGCACCACATCACCGAGCACCCGTGCGCCGCGGACCTCTATGGCGGCGAGTTCACGGTCCACGACGAGGACCACTGGCGCACGGTGTGGCGGGTCGGCGGGCCCGCGAAGGACCTCGTGCTGACCACCGAGTACACGCGCGAGCCCCGGACGTCAGACCCGCTGTCGTGACGAGGCCTCCAGACGGAGGTTCCAGCGCCCGTGGTGCCCGGCGAGCGTGACCGTCGACAGCGGGCGGACGTCGATGTTCCAGTACGTCGCCGGCTGTGCCCTGAGTGCATAGACCAGCGCGGCCCGCACCACCGACGGCTCCGCCACGGCGACGATGCGGCTGCCGTCGTCCACAGGGCGCGTATCCAGCCAGCCGCCGACCCGGGAGATGAAGGACATCAGCGACTCGCCGCCGTGCGGCGCGGAGCGGGGGTCCGCCAGCCAGGCATCCACGGCCGAGGGCTCCCGGGCCATCGCCTCGCCCAGTGTGAAGCCGCGCCAGCGGCCCATGTCGCAATCCCGCAGCGCGGGCTGCACGAGCGGCGCGTACCCGAGCGAGTCCCCGGTCGCCCGGCTCCGTGGCGTCGGTGAGCAGTAGCGCAGCTCGGCCGCCGCGAGCGGCACCAGGTCCCCGGCGACACGCTGCACCTCGTCCCAGCCCGCCTGGTCCAGCGGCCGGTCGTCCTCGAAGCGCTCCGCGAGCAGCGAGGAGCTGCGCGCGGCGGCGACGAACGTGACCCGAAGATGCATGCGGCGATCGTGGGCCGCACAAGTGTGCAGGTCAAGAGGCGCCATTCAGGAGTTACCGAGGGTGCCGAAGGCCTCACGCAGGGCTCTGGGCCGCCCGGTCGAACCAGAGCACCATCCACTGGTCCGGTCGGTCGAGCGGCTCGAAGCCGAGCTTCGCATAGACCCCGTGCGCGTCGTGCGTGGCCAGCAGGACGCGGCGCAGGCCGAGCGGGGCGAGGTGGTCACGGACCGCGCCGACGAGTGCGGTACCGATGCCCTTGCCGCGCACCGACCGGTCGACGTACACGTCGCAGAGCCAGGCGAACACCGCCTCGTCGCTCACCACGCGCGCGTACGCCACCTGATCACCCGACACGGCCTCGTACACGCCGAAGTTGAGCGAGCTGGCGACCGCGCGCTCGTGCTTCTCGCGGGGACGGCCCATCGCCCAGTAGGCGTCGGTCGACAGCCAGTGGTGGGTGCGTCCGACGTCGATACGGGCGGGGTCGGCGGAGAACTCGTACCCTTCGGGCAGGCGTGGTGCGTCGGTCATGTCGGGAGGCTCGCAGGCCGGGGCGGTGCTGTCGAACGGTTTTCGCCCGCTCGGCGTGGGCGTTGTCGGTGGTGGGTGCGATGCTGCGGGCATGACGGGAGAGACGACGGCGGCGGACCATACATGGCTCGGCGAGCAGTACGACGACCCGATGCCCTGATGCGGGCGTACTGCGTGCCGCCGGTGCGCGGACTCGCACCGGATGCCCTGCTCGAACGGCAAGGCGGCAAGGCGGACATACGGCCCCGGGGGGGGCGGCGGACCTGACCGAGCGGGCGCACGACCCCCGGGACGCGTACGACGGCGACCGGCAGTTCGTCGCGGTCGCTGCGTCCGGCCCCGCTTCGAGCCGCTGTTCCCGAGCGCGCGGCACGGGAGCGGCCCCGCCGAACTGGTCGCGGTGATGCGGGAGCTGGGCCTCACCCGAGCGAGGGAGACGACCGGTCGCACGAGACGCAGACCCGAGCCGCGTTCGCGCCGTCCGGGCGCATCACCGGCGACCGCGCGACGCCGGAGCTGTTCGCGTCCCCTGAGTTCGTCTGCGGGCCGGTACCGATGCGCTAGTGCGGCCCGAGCACCGCGTCGCAGGCGGCACGCAGTCGGCGTACGCCCTCGGCGATCTCCCCCGCCCCCGCGACGGCCGCGAAGCTCAACCGCAGGTGTCCGGCGGGCGGTTCGGCACTGAAGTAGGGGCGGCCCGGAGTGACCGCCACGCCCGCGCGCAGGGCGCCCGCGACGAGGAGCGTCTCGTCGGTGCCCTCGGGCAGGCGCACCCAGAGGTGGTAGCCGCCGGACGGCACGTGCGGCAGGGCGAGTTCGGGCAGGACCAGGCGCAGGGCGGCGGTCATCGTGTCGCGACGCTGCTTCAACTCGGCGGAGACGGCGCGCAGATGGCGGGGCCAGGCGGGCGAGCCGACGAGTTCGAGCGCGGCCTCCTGCAGGGGGCGGGGCACAAAGAAGGTGTCGACGATCTGGATGGCGCGCAGGCGCTCCACGACCGGACCGCGGGCAGCCAGGGCGCCCACCCGGAAGCTGGGCGAGGTGGCCTTGGTGAGCGAGCAGACGTGGACCACGACACCGTCCGGATCATCGGCGGCGAGCGGAGGGGGCAGCGGGCCCGCGTCCTCGTGCACCAGCCGGCGTACGAAGTCGTCCTCCACGACGAACGCTCCGGCGTCGCGCGCGATACGCAGCACCTCGCGCCGGCGGTCGGGCGCGAGGACCGCACCGGTGGGGTTCTGGAAGAGCGGCTGGCAGACGAAGACGCGGGCGCCGCTCGCCCGGAAGGCGTCGGCGAGCAGGGCCGGCTTCACCCCGTCCGCGTCGACCGGAACGGGCACGGGCCGCAGGCCTGCCGCGCGGGCGATCGCCAGCATGCCGGGGTAGGTCGGCGACTCGACCAGGACCGGGGCGCCCGGGGGTGCCAGTGCTCGCAGTGCGGTGGTCAGCGCGGACTGGCCGCCCGCCGTGATCAGTACGTCGGCCGCGGTGATCGCGCCGCCGATGCTCCGGGCGAACCACTCGCGCAGCTCGGCGATCCCCTCGACGGGCGGGCGCGCCCATACGCCGGGCCGTCGCCCGGCGCGCGACAGGGCCGCGCCCATCGCGCGCTCCGGTTGCAGCGACGGATGCAGATAGCCGCCGTTGAACTCGACGACCCCGGCGGGCGGGGCGGTCAGCGATACCACCACGCCGGACGCGTCGACACTGCGCGGCACGAGTTCGGCGGAGGCGTCGGCGCTGAGCGCGACCTCCTGCCAGGCGGTGTCCCCCACCGCCGGGGCGGCGGCGCGCGGCTCGGCGCGAAACGCCCCGGCCCCCGGGCGCGTGACCACGAGCCCCTCCGCGGCCAACTGCCCCAGGGCCCGTGACACGGTCACCGGACTGACCCGGAACCGCTCGACGAGCGCCCGGCTCGACGGCAGCTTCTCTCCGGGCGAGTAGCGCTTCAACTCCACTCGCAGCCGGTTCGCGAGTTCACCCACACTGCTACGCTCTTGCATGAGAGCTCAGGATAGCGCTACTACCGATTCCTCGATAGCAGCCGAGGCCACCGCCCGGAGTGGGCGCCCGGCTGCCACCGCACGCCCGGAGCCCGCCGCCTCTCCGGCCCGGCCGGGCACCCCAGCCGCGGGCCGACGGTCCGGCACCGTGCAGGCGGCCCTCGGTGTCGTCGCTTTCTCCCTCACGTTCCCCGCCACCGCCTGGGGACTGGAAGGGTTCGGCCCCTGGTCGCTCGTGGGGATGCGCAGCGTGCTGGCCGCCGTCATCGCCGGCAGCTGTCTCCTCGCCCTGCGCGTCCCCCTGCCGGCGCGGACGCACTGGACGGGACTCGCCGTCGTCGCGGCCGGCGTGGTCCTCGGCTTCCCACTGCTGACCACCCTCGCCCTGGAGACGTCGACCACCGCCCACGCCGCGGTGGTCGTCGGGCTGCTCCCGCTCACGACGGCCGTCCTGTCGGCCCTGCGGGTCGGCGCACGCCCCTCGCGCACCTTCTGGCTCGCCGCCCTGGCAGGCGCCGCCGCCGTCATCGCGTTCACCGTGCAGCAGAGCGGCGGCGCGCTGACCGCCGCGGACGGATATCTCTTCGCCGCGCTGCTGGTGTGCGCCGCGGGGTACACGGAGGGAGGAAGGCTGGCCCGGATCATGCCCGGCTGGCAGGTCATCGGCTGGGCGCTGGTGCTGTGCCTGCCGCTCACGGTACCGGCGGCAGTCGTCGCGCTCTCGTATGAGCCGGTCCGCCTCACGGTGCACGGAGTGGCCGGACTGCTGTGGGTGGCGGCAGGTTCGCAGTTCCTCGGCCTGGTCGTCTGGTACCGGGGCATGGCCGCCATCGGAATACCGAAGGCCAGCCAGTTGCAGCTGGCGCAGCCGCTGCTCACACTGGTGTCGTCGGTACTGCTCCTCGGCGAGCACCTCACCCCGGCCGCACCGCTCACGGCCGCCGCGGTACTGGTTTGCATCGCGGTAACCCAGCGGGCGCGGGGCTGATCGGGGCGGCGCGCGCGGACCGGGTCGACCGGCGTCCCGGCCGTGGACCCGCGGCCTCGGACCGATACACCCGCACGTGACGAGGAGGCCCATCAGATGCACGCAACCGTGGGCGACAAGCTGGTGCAGCACGGCAGGGTCGTCGGGCAGCACGACAAGGTCGCCGAGATCGTCGAGGTGATGGGCGCGGAAGGCACCCCTCCGTACCGCGTCCGCTTCCAGGACGGGCAAGAGGCGGTGTGCTGCCCGGGCCCGGACTCGGAGATCCGTCACAAGGACATGAGCCGACAGATCGGCTGAGGGGTTCAGCGCGGGGGCTTCGCCGGCCGCTGATAGTGGTCGGCGACCACCCGCGCCATCGCGCCGACGGGGTCCGCCGCCACGTCCCGGGCGGCGAAGAAGACATGCCCGCGCACCTGCGGGTAGCGCCGGGCGAACGTGAGGTGCCGCGAGAGTTCCGCAGGGTCCTGCCAGGCGGCGGGCTGCGCCGCGGCACCGGCCTTGTACAGCGCCTCCCCGAGGTACAGCTGCGCCTGCGTGCCCTGGACGACCTGCGCCCACCAGGGCACGAGTTGCGCGTAGTCGGCGTCGGCGAAGCCGATGTTCCAGTACAGCTGGGGGCAGATGTAGTCCAGCCAGCCGGATCTCACCCATTTCCTGGTGTCCGCGTAGAGGTCGTCGTACGTCTGTACTCCCGCTCGGGTCGCCGAACCCCGCACGTCGGTCTGGGCGTTGCGCCACACCGCGAAGGGGCTGATCCCGAACCGGGCGGCGGGCCGGAGTTCTCTGACTCGGGCCGCAGTCTCCCGTACCAGGAGATCGATGTTGTTGCGGCGCCAGGCGGCCCGGTCCGGGAAGCCCCGGCCATGGGCCTGGTACGCCGCGTCGTCGTCGAAGGCCTGGCTCGCCACGGGATACGGGTAGAAGTAGTCGTCGAAATGGACGCCGTCGACCGGATAGCGGCGTACGGCATCCAGGATCGCCTCCTCGACGAAGGCGCGGACCTGCGGCAGTCCGGGGTTGTAGTACAGGCCACCGCCGTAGGCCACGATCCAGTCGGGGTGCGTGCGGGCGGGATGCGAGACCGCGAGCCGACTCAGGTCGGTGTGGGGGGCGACCCGGTAGGGGTTGAACCAGGCGTGCAGCTGCAGTCCCCGCGCATGCGCCTCCTCGAGGGCCGTGCCCAGCGGGTCCCAGCCCGGGTCCGTCCCCTGAGTGCCGGTGAGGTAGCGGGACCAGGGTTCGTACGGCGAGGGCCACAGCGCGTCGGCCGAGGGCCGCACCTGGAAGAAGACGGTGTTCAGCCCGTGCCGTACCGCGGTGTCGAGCAGGGCGCGCAGCTCGGCACGCTGCACGGAGCCCGTCAGCCCGGAGCGGGAGGGCCAGTCGCGATTGCCCATGGTCGCCAGCCACATGCCCCGCATCTCGCCCGAGGCGGCGGGCATCCCGCCGGGCGCCGGAGCCCTCCCCGCTGTCGCCGTGCGCCGCGGCGCGGCGGCGGCGTCGCCCGCCGCCACCAGCGTCGTGAGCGCGGCCACCGTGAACGCCCGGCGTGACATTCGTCCCATGCACTCATCCCCATACGCTGCGGATCCGCCCGGTCACGGATCGTGTCCCGGCACAGCATGCCGGACCCGGACGATCGATCATCGGTGCCTCGGAGGTAACGTGCACGAACGGAGCAGGCACCGAACCACGGGGGACCTGCCGGAGGGCGTCTCGTCGTGCCGCGAGCCGGCGTGAACCAGGGGACCCCTCACCAGGCCCGATGATCAGCGAAGGGGACGATGTGACCGACATCGAACGCGTCGGAGTGGTGGGCTGCGGCCAGATGGGAGCGGGCATCGCCGAGGTGTGCGCCCGCGCCGGGCTGGACGTGAAGGTCGCCGAGACCACCGGCGAGGCCCTGGAGATCGGCAGGACCCGTCTGTTCACCTCCCTGTCCAAGGCGGCCGAGCGCGGCAAGATCTCCGAGGAGGAGCGGGAGGCGACGCAGGGGCGCCTCACCTTCACCACCGACCTCGGCGAGTTCGCGGACCGCGACCTGGTGATCGAGGCGGTCGTCGAGAACGAGCAGGTGAAGACCGAGATCTTCCAGGTGCTCGACCAGGTGGTGACCCGCCCGGACGCCATCCTCGCGTCCAACACCTCCTCGATCCCCCTGGTGAAGCTCGCGGTCGCCACCTCGCGGCCGGACCACGTGGTCGGCATCCACTTCTTCAACCCGGCTCCGGTGCAGAAGCTCGTCGAGCTGATCCCGGCCCTCACCACCTCCGAGGGCACCCTCGGCCGGGCCCAGCTGTTCGCCGAGAAGGCCCTCGGCAAGCACGCGATCCGCGCCCAGGACCGTTCCGGCTTCGTGGTCAACGCGCTGCTGGTGCCCTATCTGCTCTCCGCTATCCGTATGTTCGAGTCGGGCATCGCGGGCCGCGAGGACATCGACAACGGCATGGAGATGGGTTGCGCCCACCCGATGGGCCCGCTGAAGCTCGCGGACCTGATCGGCCTGGACACCATCGTCTCGATCGCCAACTCGATGTACGAGGAGTACAAGGAGCCCCTGTACGCGGCTCCTCCGCTGCTGCAACGCATGGTTGAGGCGGGCCGGCTCGGCCGGAAGACGGGCTCGGGCTTCTACACGTACTGACGAGCGCGGCGACGCCGCCAAGTGGTGCTGTTCCAGGGCGAGTTCACCCGGAACAGCGCTCACTCGGGTGCCGCGGCCGGCGCCTCCGAGGCGACCGTCAGGTCCTCGTCCGCGCGCCCTCACCCAGCCCGGGCGGACGACAGGGGGACGCGGCCCGGCGAGCGGGTTCGACTGACAGCAAACCGCCCCTGAACTGGGCCCTTGCTCCTTTCGAAGCTGTCGGTCTCTTTCCTGCTTACTCAGCGGAATGTCCCTGAAAAGTCCCTGGGAGCTCCCCGCCTCGGAGCAACCCGACCAGCGGTTACGAGCCCGCACCGGTGTCGTCTCGGCGCCGCTGGACCTACCCGACGCCGCGGTCGCCTTCGACGCCCTGGAACTCGGCCGAAGCGAACACCTCCTGGCTGGTCGAGACCCATCAGCCCACCGCCCACAGTCAGCTCACGGCCTGCCGTGGCGGGACATCGCCGTCCATCACACCGGCCTCGGGCCAGCGGGCGCGGACGCCGCGAGTCCCGCTCGATCAAGAACTCCGGGCGATGCGCGCATCAGCCTGGGCTACTGACCTCTCAGCGCAACCAGAGCCCCTGTCACGACGGCCATCAACGTAAGTGTGGCCGCGAACGCCTTCGCCGACCGACTCAGTGCAGCGGGGTAGGAGGCGCTGTCCCGGCGAGCCAGATAGCCAGCTGCGACCGCGACCAGTACCGCCACCAAGACAAACAGGGCAAAAGCCAACGCCGTTACGGCACCGTTGTCGTGCGTCATGGCATCTCCATCCTTCATACCGGTTGAGTGGTGCAGTTAAGAATTGACAAGCAATGCGTTCACCGTGACATCCGCGAAAAAATACGAGAACCGGCGCACAGCACGACATGTTCGGCGGGACCTGATCCGGGATCTAAGGGATGCGAGAAAGCACAAAAGACTGTCGCGCCACGAGTAAGGGTGGTGGATCTCGGGAGTACATTTTCCGCCCCGCCGATTTTCCCGCTCAACCACGAACGAGCCAACCACGACAGTTCCCTCCGACACGCAATGGAGCCTTCTCAAGATCACCCCCTCATCTCATCCCACGACAACCCGAGAGCTACCCGTCCTGGCTGCCCCAGCATGTAGCCGAAAGTCCGTCGACACAACTCGACTACCAACCAACGAGAGATCTGTGATACGGCAACGAACATCTACATCAAAAATGGGAAGAATCCCCCTGCTGCCCACGATCGCCACGCAACGCGCATACCTTCCACCTAGGCAGAAGGAGTGCAAGCAGAACCAAACGCGACTATTAGGAATAGTTGCCAGAAACTGCGCAACTTCGCGGAGGCTCAACCCGTTGCAAGCTCATTCTCAGATGCATGTAATCCGTCGCCGAAAGTTCTTGCGTCGAATTGAGGGGCTTCGTTAAGATGCGACCCTTGGACCCGGCGCATTCGCCGCGGATCTCATAGACCGGGGGAGTCGTCAAGCATGTCGAGCCGCGCCATGCCTTCAAGTCGCCACATCAACGACTGAAAATCATTTTTTCGATCAGGCCTTCGGTCGAAGATCTCATTGCCTGTACTGAAGACTGCTTTCTTTCGAAGCAATCTGGGGGATGTTCTGTCGTGTCCTTTTCTGTACCGGAAACGAACAGTGTCGTAAAGATGGTCGAGGACCTGTCAGAGCGGGTCCTGAATGTCTACAGAGCCGACCCGGGCCACGTCCTGGAGCACGCGAACAACGAGCGACGCATCACCCAAGGGGGTTACGGTGAGCGACAGATCTACGAACTCGTCCAGAACGGCGCGGACGAGAACATGGAACGGGGCCCCGGAGTCGCGGGCACGATCCACGTGCTTCTCACGGCCACACACCTCTACTGCGCCAACACCGGCACGCCCATAACCCCTGCCGGCACCGACACGATCCTGCGCATGGCGGTGTCCCGGAAACGAACCGGGAAGATCGGACGCTTCGGGGTGGGTGTCAAGTCGGTGCTGAGCGTGTCGGACACTCCTCGCTTCTACAGCACGACCGGCTCGTTCGGCTTCGACAAGGATTGGTCGGCCCGGGTCATCCGGGACACGGTCCCCGACCTCTCGGCGCTGGACCCCACCCCGGTGCTGCGGATGGCGCAGTCGCTGGACCTGGACTCGGACCGTCGGCTCGACAAGCATCTCGACGAACTCATGACGTGGGCGTCGACAACGGTGGTGCTCCCCCTGCACGACGGTGCCGACGACAGACTGGGGCGGGACATCGTCAACTTCCCGGCGCATTTCATGCTCTTCTCCCCCCACATGGACCGCCTCGTTCTTGAGGACGCTCGTGCCGGCCACGAACTGTGCCGGGATATCACGCAGGAGAGGGAAGGCGTCCAGCGCCGAGTCGTGGAGCAGCACGACGGTGCCCGCCACAGCAGTGAGCGCTGGTTCGTCTTCAGCGTCGACCACGAGCCGAGCCCAACTGCGGCGCAGACAGCGGGAGAGCTGCATGATCGGCCTGTCGTCACCATCTCCTGGGCGGTTCCCGACAAAGGCGTCCCGCTGCGCCTGAAACGAGGAAACTTCTGGGCCTACTTCCCGACCAACTACGACACGACCCTGACCGGCATCCTCAACGCGCCCTGGAAGACCCCGGAGGACCGCCAGAACCTGACCAAGAGCGACTTCAACGAGGAGTTGGTGACCAGGGCGGCGGAGCTCGTGGTCGACTCGATCCCTCAGCTGTATGAGGAGAAGGACCCGGCGTCCTACCTCACCCTGCTCACGGCCCGCGGCCGGGAAGCCTCTCAATGGGGCGACGAGATGCTGAGCCAGAAGGTGCTGCAGGCGGCTGCCCGCAGGCCCTCATTGCCGGACCAGGACGGAATCCTCCGCCTCCCCAAGGAACTGCGCCTGCATCCGGAGAACCTCGCACCGACCTGGCTGGAGCAGTGGGCAACCCACCCGGGCCGTCCCAAGCACTGGTGCCACCACAGTGTGGAAAATCGTGAAAGGCGGTCCCGGGCAAGGGACATCCTCGACCAGGCCGGCGTCGCTCCGTCCTCGCTGCGCGACTGGCTGGAAGCACTCGTCTCCGACCGCAGTGTCGAAGGGGCGAAGTGCGCACTGGCCCTTGCAGCCTCGGTCGTGGAGGCCGGCAACCAGCTCCAAGTGGCCGAGGCGCGGGCTGCGCGGCTCCTGCTGACCGAGCGGGGTGACTTCCGTTCGTCTTCCGAAGGCACGGTTTTTCGCCGACACGACGGCATTCGTCTGCCGTACGAGACGACGGTGTACCTGCACGAATTGATCGCAAACGACGTCGAGATGCTCCACTCGCTGAAGGTCCTGGGTGTCGAGGAGGCCAATGCCGCCGGACGGCTGCGGGCCGCCGTGTCGTCGGGCTTCGCCAGGTACAAGAACAACGACTGGGAGGACTTCTGGTCTCTCGCACGCACGGTCGAGCGCGACGAGTTGGTCAGCATCGTCAAGGAGCGTTACCCCGAGCCCGAGAACGTTCTCAAGGTGCACACCGCCACCGGCCAGTACCGGGTCATCCGTGACTGCATCCTGGGGGGCCCCGTTGTGCCCGTGGACGGACAGCGCGATGCCTCGATCCTCGTGGACCCGGTTTTCCATGCAGGCGACGCGGAGGTACTCAAGGCCCTTGGTGCCGTTGATCGACCGGCGACCCGGGTGAATCCTCGCCCGGACTCCTGGTTCAGCGATTACAGCAATGTCATGTACAACGAGTTCTGCGCGACCCTCGGGCCCAACAGCTCCCGCCCACGGGCGTCCTCCGTGAGTCTCATCGGCCAAGATCCCCCCGGACCCCTGCACCTTCTGCGGGAGCTCTCCCCCGAAGGTCGAGCCGCTTTCGCGCGGGAGCTCCCTGATCTCGGAATCGTGCCCGACTGGCGATGCATCCGGACCTCCGGACAGGGTGGGGACCTCCGTGTCGTGTCGCCCCTGGTCTGGCTGCTCCGTCAGCAGGGCATGCTCGGTACCTCGCTCGGAGTGAGGCGGCCGACTGCCGCGGTGAGCCCCGAGCTGGACGTGGACAGCACCCTGCTCCCCGTTGCCGATCTTTCCGTCACGTATGCGCGTGCGCTCGAGCTGCCTTCCAACATCCAGGACGTACCGGCTGCTTTGTGGGCCGAACTGGTCCAACGAGCGGACTCGGGGACGGATACCGAATTCGTCGGAAGGGCCTACGCGTTTCTGGCCCGATCAGCGCCCTCAGGCACTCTGAAGCACGAGGAGCACCTTTTCCGTTGCCGGGTGGGTGACGACTGGGAGGTGCAGCGGAATGAGAGCATCGCCGTCACATTCGACGAAGCCCAGTACGACGTCCTGCTCCGTGAGCGTGTGCCCGCACTCCTCGTCCCCACCGACACCGACGCACATTTCCTGGTCGACCGATTCCGTTTCCGGATCCCCTCCGACCTTCTGGTCGAGGAGATCCACTCCGTCCCGCTGGCGGAGCCGGTTTCCCTGACCGACGTCTTCCCACGGTTGCGTCAGGTTCTGCCTCGAGGGTCGGCCTGGAAGCTGGCGCATTGCTCCGACCTGGTCAGGATCATCCGTGGGCCGGAGGGTCGACGGGAGCAGGCACTGACCGAAACTGTCCAGGGGCTCACCGTTCTGCTCTGTGGGGGGCACGACGAGAAGTCGAGCCTGGAAGCGGTGGATCGGCTCCTGGGGCTGCGACTCGGGGTCGAGGGACGCGAAGCGCTCCTCCGCCAGCAGGAACAGGACCAGAACGACAGAAGGTTGCTGAAGGTCCGCCAGGAGACCGACCCGGCCACCAAGCTCTTGCTCGCCCTCGGCGAGAGTCGACTGATCTCCGAGCTCCCTCCAGGACTGGCGCTCGCCGACGCGGAGTTGCGCGGAACCGGCATCGACGGCATGCGCGCGGCGGAACTGCTTCTCGCCGCTCATGGAGAGGACATCCTGCGTGTACTCGCATCAGCGCTCGCCGAAGCGGGCTTCGACGTGCCTCAGACATGGACGGGTGGGTCGGCTGCGCGGAGCTTCGTCCGTGCGTTCGGTTTTCCGGAGTCCTGGGCCGGCGACCCGCAGACTTCCGGCTCCCCCTCCCCGTACGAGACCGTCCCTGGCCCACGCAAGCCTCTGGAGCTTCATGACTACCAGAAAACACTGGTGCGGCGCATGTACGACCATCTCGCCCAAGGCGAGGAGAGAAGGGCGATGCTGCAGACCCCCACTGGGTCTGGCAAAACGCGGATCGCTGTCGAGGCAGGAGTCCGGGCGATGCGCGACGGCCTCCTCGACCGCCCGATCCTCTGGATCTCCCAGAGCCAGGAACTAGCGGAACAGGCCATCGAGACCTGGGCCTACGTCTGGCAGACGGAGGGAACGGATAAGCCGCTACGAATCACCCGATTGTGGGGCGGAATGCCGGATGCCGTTCCCGTCCCCGACGGGCCGCAGGTGGTCGTCGCCCTCGACGACACCGCGGTGCTAAGGCTCCCGAAGGAGGACTACGCCTGGCTGCGTGACTGCGCCCTCGTCATCGTCGACGAGGCCCACTTCGCCGTACCGAAGACCTACACGCGCATCCTCGACGCTCTCGGTATCGACCAGTATCGGACCTCGCGTCATCTGGTCGGTCTGACAGCGACGGCCTTCCGCGGCGACAGCGACGACGAGACTCGGACCCTGGCCTCCCGTTTCGGGCACAAACGCCTCGACTTCGGCGTGTTCCAGGACGACGACGCCTACAGGCATCTGCAGTCCTTGGAAGTCCTGGCCGAGGTCGAGCACGAGGAGCTGCTCGGCGGCTCCTACGCACTGGACCCGAAGCAAGTGGCCGAGATGCAGAGCACGCACGCGATGGCCCTGCCTGCGGACGTCGTCAGGCGCCTCGCCCAGGACGTCCCACGCACCCGGCGAATCGTGGACAGGATCGAGGAATTGCCCCCCGACTGGCCCGTCCTGGTCTTCGCCACCTCCGTGGAGCATGCTCAGGTCCTTGCCGCACTGTTGCAGGACCGTGGCATCACAGCGGCCTCGATCGACGGAAGGACACCGCCGAGCATCAGGCGACGCCGCATTGCCGCGTTCAAGGAGAACAGAATCAGGGTCCTGACCAACTACAAGGTGCTGACTCAGGGATTCGACGCTCCTGCTGTCCGCGCCGTCGTGGTGGCCCGCCCCACGTTCAGCCCGAACACCTACATCCAGATGATCGGCCGAGGCCTGCGCGGCAAGCTCAACGGTGGCAAGGGGTCCTGCCTGATCCTCAACGTGGCCGACAACATCGAGAACTTCGGTCGCGGGCTCGCCTACACGCGTATGGAGCATCTGTGGCACAGGAGGACCCCGTGACCGCATCCGCAGCGGTGGCAGATGAACCGACGGACGGCCAGCGCCGCATCATCGAGGAGCATGCCGGACGCAAGGTGCTGGTTACCGCGGGCGCCGGAACCGGTAAGACCTTCACATTGGTCAGGAGGATCGAGCATCTCTCCTGGGAAGGTCTGGCCGGCGGAGACCTCCTGGTCCTGACCTTTTCGCGCGCCGCCTCGGCCGAGTTGCGCGAGCGACTGCGGTCACTCGGCGGCAGGTCGCAACACGTGCGTGTCTCGACGTTCGACGCCTGGGCCCTTGCGTTGCTCAGGGAGACCTCGAACGACGATGCCTGGCACGCCTCCTCCTTCGACGAGCGGATCCGTGCGGCCGCTCGGCTCATCGAGGACGAGACGACCGCTCCCGAGTCGCTCGACGAGATTCGACATGTCATCATTGACGAGGTCCAGGACCTTGTCGGCGATCGCCGGCGGCTCGTGACGACCTTTCTGGAAGCCTACGAGTGCGGCTTCACCATTGTCGGCGACCCGGCCCAGGCCATCTACGGCTTTCAGGTGAAGGATCCGGAAGAGCGGGCCCACGAAACGGGCAGGTTCTTCTCCTGGCTCCGCACGCGGTTCGAGGGCGAACTCATCGAGTTCACCCTCGCCGAGAACTTCCGGGTCGCTTCCGACGAAGCGGGCTGCGCGCTCCCCTACGAGGCCGCGGTTCGCTCCTGCGTCACCTCCTCGGAAGCCGACACAGTGCACGAGCATCTCCGCACGGAGTTGGCCACCAGGCTGGAGTTCGGCGACCTGGAGGTCCCTTACGTGCGGGCCCACCTCTGCGACTCCAGCATGACGACCGCCGTCCTGTGCCCCACCAACGGCGATGCACTGCTGATCTCTCGCTGGTTGGCCGATCTGGGCATCGGCCACCGGGTCCGCAGAGGCGCCGGTGAACATGCCGTTCCCTCATGGGTCGCAGGGGTCGTGTCCCAGCTGTCGGACGCCGTCTCGGTCTCGGAGGACCGGTTCCTCAAAGCATGGGAGGCTCTGCAGCACGCGCCCGGCCCCGACCGAAGCCGGAGCGCGTGGCGGTTGCTTCTGCGGGCCGCGTGCGACCGCAGCGGACGTGTCGTGGAGGTGGGGCGGCTCCACGAAGCCGTCGCCCGTGGGAACCTGCCGGACAGCCTCGTGGCGCAGGAGGACGACGGCCTGCTCGTCTCGACGTTCCACCGCGTCAAGGGTCTCGAGTTCGACCGGGTGCTCGTCGTCGACCCGGGCCCACCGGACGACGGGCGCGAGCAGGTGGCTGCCGATCGCTGCGACGTCGCCCGGGCCCTTTACGTGGCGATGACCCGGGGCCGTCACGAGCTCTACCGCCTGCAGCCGCCCGACGCATACCTCACCCGTTCCCGCGGATTCCGACTGGTACGGAAGGTCAAGGGCACGGATCGATGGGGGCGGTACGGCTACAAGCGGAGCCATCGGTTGGGTCTTTCCGTCCTGGCCGGGGACGTCCATCGTGACCACCCCGTAGGGCTCGAACACGTCATTTGCGACCCCGGGCAGGTGCAGAAGTACCTGGCCTGCAGAGTCCTCCCGGGTGACGAGGTGGTTTGGACACGACTGGACGAGGTGGTCGAGACACACGAGAGCCGAACGGCCCCCGGTTACGCCCTGCTCCACGACGAACAAGTCGTCGGCGTCGCCTCTGAAGCCTTCCGTCGCGACCTCTACCGCTTCATGCAACAAGGGAAGTCACACCAGCCGGCGCACTGGCCTCGCAACATCACCGGAACCCGGATCGATCTCGTCGAGACCGTCGCCGGCGAGGACGCCGCAGCCGTGCGTGCCGGTCTCGGCGCGCGCGGACTCTGGCTTGCACCGCGGCCGATCGGTATCGGCCGGTTCCACTACGACGGCAGGATCGAGGACGCATGACGGACGACCACGAGCAGCACTACGGCTTCCGCGAGCAGTTGGTCGAGCGATTGAAGTCGGACCTGCTCGGCCCGCACGGAGAACACGGCCAGGACGTCGAGATCCTCGACGACTGGCCGGTCACCACCTACTCCACCGGGGTACTGTTTCCGCGCGTCGTAGGCCCGACAGAATCGGAACGGTCCGATCCGGAAACTGCGGAGCAGGACCTCGACGATGCCGACTCCACTGTGGCGGTGAACGAGTCCCCCGATGCGGACATCGTGCTCACCAAAGTCAAGCGTCCCTCGGCGACCGGTCTCACCTTTGCCGTCGACCCGGCGCGCAGCCGCCACATACTCGTGCACGTGTCCGCGGCCGTGTACGAGCCGGTGGGGCCCTCGGGTGAACCTGTGGTACCCGAACGTGCCGAACAGGGCAGCACCGAAATACCCCAGGTGCGCTGGCGCCGCCGTCCCCTCCGACTCCCCCCTACACCCGTTGACGTTCAGGGCCCACGCGCAGAAAAGGTGGAACTCGACAACGGCCTGAGCCTGCGCCTGCGCGTTCGTCCTCCTCGCGGGCCCCGAAACACGATCTCCGTGACCGCCACCCTTGTGAACACCCACCCCGTGGAGCAGCAGGAGATCAAAGATCTGAAGTGTTTCTTCCAAGTGGGACTGCGGATCACGGTTCCCGACCGAAGCGCGGCGCTCGTGGAACGCCCGACGGTCCGCGAACTCGACGACGAGAGCCGGCTCACCCTGCTCCTCCACCGTCACGCCCCCACATTCGCCGTCGGCCACGGCTGTGCGGTGGACTGGTCCTGGACCCCCTCGCCGGTCGGAGGGCCCGCGCGACATGAGACGCCCGCGGGAGTCAGCTCCGTGTGGACGGAACACGTCCCCGTGAACGAGGTCCTCCTCGCCGACTCGAACTCCTCCGTACCCGGCACCCTCCTGAGCATGCAGTACCTCGCCGCTGCACCGAAGCACGAACTGATCGACTCCCTACGCAAGTTCGTCTCGCTGTACCGGAACTGGATCGACGACCGTGTCGCAGACGCGGAGCTGCTGCGCGACGGAATCTACGACGATCCCTCCTACGTGCACCTTGCCGAGGAGCAGTTGGAGCGCTGCCGTGTCGCCCAGCGGCGCATGAGCGCCGGTGTGGACCTCTTGGAGCGCGATCCCGATGCATTGGAGGCATTCCGCCTCGCCAACCGCGTCATGGCGCTCCAGCGCGGCAGAGGCCAGTGGATCAAGCGGGAGCGTGTGGGAGAACCGTCGCCCGGGGGCTCGTGGCGGCCGTTCCAGCTCGGGTTCATCCTGCTGTGTCTCAACGGCATGGTGGATCCGGCGCACTCCGACCGATCCGTCGCCGACCTCCTCTGGTTCCCGACCGGTGGTGGCAAGACGGAGGCATACCTCGGGCTGATCGCCTTCGCAGTCTTCCACCGACGTCTGCGCCACGGCCCGTCGGGGGGCGGAGTGAGTGTGCTCATGCGGTACACCTTGCGATTGCTCACCCTTCAGCAGTTCGAGCGTGCAGCCCTGCTGATCTGTGCGATGGAGAGCGTACGGGCCGAGCAACCGAAACGCCTGGGGCAGGAACAGATCTCCATCGGCATGTGGGTGGGGAGGGCTGCCACACCCAACAATCTCAAGGATGCCGAGAAGGCGCTGAAGAAGCTCATGCGCGGTGAGAAGCTCCAGGAGGAGAACCCCGTCCAGCTCAAGGCCTGTCCCTGGTGCGGCACCTCCTTGTTGGTCCGCAACCATGAGGTCGACGTGCCCGGGAACCGCATGGTCATCCGCTGCGACGACCGCGCGTGCGACTTCTCCCCCGGGCTCCCTGTGCACGTCGTCGACACGGAGCTCTACCGAGTCCGACCCACGCTCGTCATTGCCACTGCTGACAAGTTCGCCCGTGTTGCCTGGCGTGAGGACGTCGCGGCGCTCTTCAACCGGGACAAGGGCAGGCTCTGGCAAAGCACCCCACCACCGGAGCTGGTGATTCAGGACGAACTTCACCTGATCTCCGGACCACTCGGAACCCTCGCCGGCCTCTACGAAGCGGCCGTGGACATCGCGTGCGCCCGCCCGAAGATCATCGCGTCCACGGCAACGATCCGGCGCGCCCAGGAGCAGGGACGAGCGCTGTTCGGGAGGGACGTGGCGCAGTTCCCACCGTCCGGCCTGGACGCCCGCGACTCGTGGTTCGCTGTCGAGGCCCCCAGGGAGCGGAAACCGTCACGGCTCTACGTGGGTCTTCTCGCGCCCGGGCTCTCCCAGGCGACCCTCCTCATCCGCGCCTATGCGTCCCTCCTGCACAACGCAGGGCACCTCCGGTGTCCGGACCATGCGGTACGGGACACCTACTGGACGCTGCTGGGGTACTTCAACAGCCTGCGACTGCTCGGTGCTGCCGAGCTGCAGGTGAACGCGGACGTCAACGAACGCCTCAGGGCACTGGCCGCGCGTGACGATGTGGAACCTCGGCAGGTCGTCCCGACCGAGATCACCAGCCGTGTCCCGTCCAGTGACCTTCCAGGGCTCCTCGGCGCCCTCGGACAATCCCTTGGGACCGGGTCTGCTCTGGACGTGCCGCTGGCAACCAACATCATCTCCGTCGGTGTCGACTTCGACCGCCTCGGCCTGATGGCCGTGACCGGGCAGCCACAGACAACTGCCGAGTACATCCAGGCCACCAGCCGTGTCGGCCGCGCCCACCCCGGTCTCGTCGTGACCCTGTTCAACGCGGCTCGATCCAGGGACCTCTCCCATTACGAGAACTTCGTCGGCTACCACTCGGCTCTCTACCGGCAGGTCGAATCGACCAGCGTTACCCCCTTCGCGGCGCGCGCCCGTGACAAGGCTCTCCATGCCGCGTTCCTCGGACTTGCCCGCCTCCTCCACCCGGAGATCCGCGCGAACGTCGACGCCAAGGACGTGAACAGCTTCGGTCAGCAACTGGCTGCGGTCCGCGAGCAGTTGGTGAACCGTATCCGACAGGTCTCACCTGCCGAGGCCGAGCACGCAGACGCGGAGATGCGTGCTTTCGTCGACCACTGGCATCAACTCGTGGAGACCAACGATGAGCTGAAGTACGAGGCCGATTTCGAGTTCAAGGCCGACCCTCACCGCAGGCCGGACCTGGCCCTGCTCCGCACCCACGTGGACCACGACCTCACCGAGGCCCGCCAAACCTTGTGGAGCCTGCGCGATGTCGACGTCGAGTCCCACCTGTACCTGGAGAGCTGACATGCCTCGCAGAACCAACTCCGGCACTACCGGGACCGACGACGCCCGCAAACGCCCGTCCGTCGGCTCCGTCCGGCGTGCCCAGCAGATCACCACGTACGGCGTGGGTGGCCTGCTCGCTGTCGCCGACCAGTCGTACATCGTCAGCGGGCTGGACACCTGGGACGTCACGGGCGAGCCCGATCTCCGGGATCAGCGCCTGGAACCGATACTGCAGGTCAGCGGGTTCCGCCGCCCGCCCGCAGCCCGCGTCCCCACGGGACGCGGCGTCCGCGTGCGTCGTTTTCCCGACACGTACTCGTGCCCTGAATGCAAGGCCCTCAAGGCATTCCGCCACCTCAGCGCAGGGCCGGACAGCAATCGTTGTGCCCGGTGCTCGACCCTGCTGGTGCCCTCGCGCTTCATGGTGGCCTGCGAGGACGGACACCTCGACGAATTTCCCTACTGGGCTTGGGTCCACGCCGACCCGGAGCGCAAGAGCGGTGCCCCCACCTCGTGCTCGCGGGCCACCGCTGAACTGACTCTGGAGACCGACGGCCGCACGTCCAGTCTCCGCAGCGTCGTGATCATCTGCAGCTGTGGGAAGAAGGCATCGATGGACGGTGCCTTCGGTGAGAAGGCCCTCGTCCGCCGGGGCCTTCGCTGCCATGGTACCCGCCCATGGCTGGGGCGCGACGCAGCGGAGCGCGATTGCAGTCGGCCTCCGCAAACCCTCCAGCGAGGATCCTCGGCAGCCTGGTTCGCCGAACTGCGCTCGGCTTTGTCGATCCCCCCGTGGCACACGGAGCTGATGGAGCTCGTCGAGGCAGACCGCAAACACCTCGTCGGCAAGAGCGACGAGCGCATCGCGGAGTTCGCAGAGGACGAAGGCTGGCTGAGGCCCGGCGGATTCTCCCTTTCACAGGTGCTGCGCACAGTCCGAACGCTTGAGAACGCAAACCGGCCCGAGCCAACGCCCGACGACGAGGACGAGATCCGGTTCGCCGCCGGCGAGTTGCTCCGGCAGGAGGAGTACGAACAGCTCCGCAAGGTCACCGAGGACACGCCCGAGAACAAACATTTCGTCTGTGAGCCCCCCAAAGACCGAGGCCCGTCCGACATTCCAGGCGTCGGCCATGTGATGCAGGTCAAACGCCTCCGCGAGGTTCGGGCCCTGACCGGCTTCACCCGCATCCGCCCTTCGCAGGGCTCGAAGGCCGACCGGGCTCGTGTTGGCAGTCTGAGCAAGAATCCGGACCTCGGCTGGCTCCCGGCGATCGATGTCGTCGGCGAGGGCGTCTTCCTCACCCTGGACCAGACGCGACTCCGGCAATGGGAGTCGGCGGTGCACCCCACCGAATCCGACCGGATCCGGCGCATGCGGGCCGCTCACGAGGCCATGCTCCGGGAGCAGGGGTGGGAGAAGCCCCACTCGCCGCTGACGTCACGCTTCGTCCTTCTTCACACGCTCGCTCACGTGCTGATCAACGAATGGAGCCTCGACTGCGGCTATCCCGCGGCGTCCCTGCGGGAACGGCTGTACGTCAACGACGAGATGTGCGGTGTCCTCCTCTACACCGCGACGAGCGACTCGGCAGGCAGCCTGGGCGGCATCGTCGCGCGAGGGGAGATCGCACAGCTGTCCAGGAGCCTCTTGTCCGCCCTGGAACGTGCTTCCTGGTGCTCGTCCGACCCACTGTGCATGGAGGCCGACGCCAACGGTGTCAACGGGCTCAACCTTGCGGCCTGTCACGCATGTGTCCTGCTGCCCGAGACCAGCTGCGAGATGAACAACACGTTCCTCGATCGTGCGCACCTTGTCGGGGCGCACGACGAGGGCTTCCTCGGCTATTTCGACCCGTGGTCCACCTTGGGCGGATGAACCCCGCGCTCGCGCTCATCCGCGTCCTGCGCGAGCCGACGGCGCGGGTCCTGCACCCGAACGCATGACGTCGTGGCGCTGCCTACGCGGGTGGTACCACGCAGACGGAGAAGCAGGGGCAGGCCTCCCTCCCCGATGGAGAACTAATCCGCCTCTCACCGACGCCAGGTCAGAGGCCTCTCCAGCGCACTGTTCAGTTCGGCATCGAGGCCCAACGCTGCGGCCAGGATGTGCATGCCGAAGCGCGGCGGAACAGCGTTGCCGATCTGTTGTGCGATGACGCTGCGCGCGCCGGGTGCGCTTCCGTCGTCGCCGTTACGGCGTCGCCACGGATAGTCCGCCGGGAAGGTCTGCAGCTGTCCCAGCTCGGCCAAGCCGAATTCGCCGAGCTTGTGTTCACCCCATACCAGTTTGTTCCGTGACCCCTTGCCAGTGACCGTGGCCGACGGCTGATCGTGACGCCGCCGCCCCCGGGCCTTGGGATCGCCCCCTGTGCCGTAGTTGGACACCACCTCGAACGGACCTCGGCGAGCCAGCACCATGCCCATGGTGACCCATTCCTTCAGCGCCGGATCACCGGCGTCACGAGGAATGCTTCTCCTGTAGGGCCGGTGGGTGGGCTCAGGCAGCTTCGGCTGCTCCGGCAGGAGTGCTCCCGGTCCCTTCCATCGCGCGATCATGATCGCCCTCCGGCGCGTCTGCGGCACGCCGTACTGCTCGGTTCGCAGTATGTCCGGCTCGGCAACGCTGTAGCCCTTTTCCGAGAGAATACCGGCGAACACCTTCCATACCGGAAGCACGGCCGGTACTTGCTCGAGAACGATCGCCTGGTAGGGCTGCCTTCCTCTGAGCAACGCCTCAAGAACCCACCGAAGGGGCTCGAGCACCAAGCCGGTGCGCTCGTCACTCAGGTGTTTCAGTTCCTCGCCGATCGATGCGAAGTCTTCGACGATCTCGACTTCGGCGTACCGTTCGGCGAACTTCGTCACCTCGTGCAGCGCAGCACGCCCCTCCCCGTTGCCAGCTACAGTGAAGGTCTGGCAGGGCGGGCCGCCGACGAGTACGTTCGCCTCGGAATAGTCCTCGGGCCCGAGCTCCCGCACGTCCCCGCAGTGTGTGGGCAGATCCGCGGCAACGCGAGTGGCGCACGCATCCTGGTCCCACTCGATCCCTTCGACGACCTTGATGCCCAGGTTTCGAGCGGCCACGTCGAATCCGCCCGGGCCGGCGAAGAGATCGAGGATCTTGAAGGTGTCGGACACGCGCAATCCTTGCAGGGCGAGGAGGGGACAGGCTGGCTTTCCTCGCCGCTCCCCTGGTCAGGGCATGGAACAGCCCCCATGGTAGCCGGCAAGGCGGCCTGTGAGAGCCGCCTTCGACTGCCATAGCACAAGACGAACCGCGCTCGCCGCAGTCCGGGCCGGTCGAGCACGCCTTGGCGCACCTGAAGAACTGGCGCGTGCTCGACAAGGTCCGTACCGACCCGGCATGGGCGACCGCCCTGGTGAGGGCCCTGCTGGTCCTGATGAACCACGAAGTCTCCCGCTGGCCGACGATCTTCACCGAAGTCATCCACCCACGACCAGCACGAGGATCGAGAACCCCGCGCATACCAGACCGTGACCTGCAACTTCACGATGCACACTGCTCAATGTCCGGGGGCCTGGCGGCCGAAGGCCTCGGCGGGGCGGTCGTGGATCGAGCGCATGCCGACGATGCGGGCGCCCTTGGAGGCGTCGGGCCTGCTGCAGGGCCCGAGGACGGTACGACGGCTGGGCAGCGTCACGTCCAGGCAGGCGAGCTCGCCCTTGGGCAGTGCGTAGATCCAGATGTAGACGGCCTCGTGGAGATTGTTTCCCCGCCAGCCGGGAGCGAGCCTTCCATGAGGGCCAAACTCGCGTCTGTGGCCTCGAGTTTCAAACGGCCCGCAATTTTCAAACGGCCCGCAATCTGGTTCGTTGTCCGCCCGTACCGCAGGTCCGCCAGCATCCGCTCCCGCAGAACCAAGTTCCTGTCCAACAATTGCTGTTGAGGTCGCCGGCACCGCTGAGCAGCCCGGTGGTGGGCGGTCGAGGCCCGGTAGCCGCGAGTAGAGGAGTTACGTTCCAGCTCCCGACTGACCACGGACGGGGCCCGACCGATCCGCCGGGCGATCTCCCGCACTCCCTCGTTCCGGGCGCGGCCGACCGCGATCTCCTCACGCTCCTCGAGGGCGACGGTCTCCGCACTGCCACGAGCAGCCCTTCTCACCTGCACTGCTGCTTCGAGGCTATGACACCGCCGACCCCTGTTCCGCTGCCTAGCTAGATCCCGAATGTGGTCTAACATCGAGGCATGTCACAAGAGGCGCTGGCAATTATGCTACGTTCGGTCGCTAAGCGAATGAGGGCCGATTTCGACCGGTCGAAAGTTCTCAACCACAACGGTGAAGCAGGAACTTCGAGAGAGGTTTTGGTTCGCGACTTTCTTTCATCCTGCTTGCCGGCGCATGTGCAAGCAATCCATAACGCGGAGATCGTTGCAAGCGACGGTGGCGTGTCGCGACAGTGTGATGTTGTAGTTGTCAATCGGGAGACGCCCCCCTCTCACGTCGTTGGATGGATATCGAGTAATCCTAACGAGTGTATCTACGGGCTGGTCGAAGTGAAGACCAACTTGACTCGCAAAGATCTTCTAGACTCCTGCGAAAAGATCAGAAATGCTCGGCGATTTGAGCAAGACCGCATATCTTAGGGTGCCGGGCCCTATCATGCGAACGACAAGCGCCTATGGCCGCACTCACGACCATTTCCTAACTTCTGGAATCGTGGTCGCATTTGACGGGTTGAACCTGCAAACCCTGGGTGATCACCTTGTTGAGTGGTGCAAGGAGCGTCCCGTTTGGGAGTGGCCAGACAGTATCTGGGTCCTTGGAAAGGGGGCACTTCAGTGGAGGAATGCAACGAGTGGGTTGCTGGATCGGACGCCTTCACCCGGGGCTCACCTAGTACAGGTAGACGCTCCAGAGGGTGAAGATGTCCTACTGCCTCTGGCGCGCCATCTGAACATCCAATTCTCCGAGGCGTGGATGCATCCGGTTGACCTGGTGCCCTACGCCGGTAAGGCTGTGCTGGGCACAGCGGTTAGAGAATGGACTGTCCTGTAATGGGTCGGTACTCGTGAAGGCAGCGAATCGCTTATAGAGATCTCTCGAAATCTCCATTCTTAGTGCGGTAGACCAACGATGTCTCGTGGTCCTTCAGTAGTCCCTCGATGTCCCTATCAGGGCGTCCAGGCAGAAGGACTACGGTGTCGGGCCCATATTGACGGTCGCGCTGCCTGACATACCTGCGGTAGTCCAGTAGTCACCCAAGGGCTGTCCTCACAGAATCACGGTCGCTCGCGCCTTGTGCTTCGTACAGAACGTGGTCTGTTGCATCGAACAGGTCAGTTCGTAGGGTCGAGGGGAGAAATGCCGCGCTGCGGGCTTCCGCCGAAAACCGCGTGAATCTCAGCGCGAGTCCGGATTTGTCCAGGAAGGATCACGTGACCGTCAGTCATCCCGCCAGCTTAGATCTTGGCAGTGACAGCCCGCCTGCGTTTGTGGTGGCGCAGGTTGCCAGCGCGGTTCGCCTCTCGCGCAGGCCAGCGCCCAGGGCGATTTCAAAGTCTGAGTGATCTTGCAAGTGTGCAGGTCACGACAACGTGACGATGTCTGCGGGCTGCGCAACGCAGCTCCGTTGTGGAGGTGACCTAAGTCGCCTTCGCCCAACGGAGCTTCGATGTGCCGTCAGTCTGCCACCGTCTGCCTGACCAAGTCGCCCAGTCGTCAGCATCGGCCTCCGGAGCTTCGCCATCAACCAGCTCCGTGCCGCCAGCCACAGCAACATCGCGGCCGAATTACGGGAGATGGCCCTCCGCCCCTTCAAGCGACCGCTGACCCTCCTCGGACTCAGCTGACCAGCACCAACCCAAGATCATCAGACTTTGCAATAGCTGCGCCCCGTCCGTGCCATAAAGCAGGCCTATACATCTGAACAGAATTCCCGACTCGGAACACTAGCCGCGCAACGCCGCCGCGATGGCCCGTCCCACTGCAGCGGCCAGGGGCGGGGGCATGGCGTGACCGACCTGACGGTATCTGGAGGTCTTGCCGCCGAAGAAGCGCCAGTCCTCCGGGATCGCCTGGATCAGCGCAGCCTGGTCGACGGTGAGCTTCGGTTGTTCATCGGCCGGGAAGTCGATGTCCGGCGGGGCGTCGGCGAGGCTGTTGCCATTCACACCGAGCGCGGCCCACGCCTTCTTGCTTCCGGTCGGACCCAGGTCGGCCCCACCGCGCCGGTCGGAGCCTCCGACGAGAGCGGGACCAACGCGGTCGGCTCCCTTGATCCAGCGTTCTGCACCGGTCCAGCCGTTTGCGGACATGGAAGGGCCGAGGACCTGACCGACGGTGGGTGACGGCAGCTCCTCGGGCTCGGGCCAGGAGAGGCGGGAGAAGTAAGGTTCCTGGAGGGCGACGAGGAAGCCGCTCCTGCGGTTCTGGGGTACGCCGAAGTCCGCCGCGTTCAGCACCTTCCAGGCCGAGCGGAACCCCGCCTCCTGGAGTTCGGCCTCGATCCATGAGCGGTCGGCGTCGAAGTCCGGGCTCTCGACAAGGTCAGGGACGTTCTCCAGCAGCACCGCCTTGGGGCCGATGCCCCGTACCAGGGCTATCGCGGCCCTGAGGACCTTGCGCTCCTCCGTGTCCTCGGCCCGAGCGACAGTCGCCATGGACTTCACACGTGGGAGGCCGGCGCTGAGAAGGTCGACTCCGATCGTCTCCGGGCGCTGGTCGGGGCGGAACTGCACGATGTCCATGCAGACGACGTCCCATTCTGGCCGGTTGAGATCGATCGTGAAGCAGGCATCAGCCTTGCTGTCGATGAGCAGTACCGGGTCGAAGCCGGCCCGCTCGAGACCCAAAGCCTGTGCTCCTGCGCCAGCGCAGATCTCGAGCGATGTGAACTGCCGTGCGTCGACGGATAGCGCAGATGGAGCGGCTGGGAGGGTGGGGGGCTCGGCCTCCTGTCGCGCGGATGTCGATGGCTCGCCGGCCTCAGCGGGGCGGATTGTTCCGTGCGCGGGGAGAGCGGCCTGGTCTCCCCCGGGTGCGTCGGCGCGGCGTTGAGCGTCGACGGATTCCTGGGCGACGGCGCGCAGTTCGTCGTCCAGGGCGTCCCCCTCGATGCCGTCGAAGAGGACGAAGGGGGCAAGGCGGAGCAGTCGTTTGAGGAAGTCGCGGAGGGTCTCACGTTCGCTGAGTCCGGTGAGGTCGAGGTCCTTCCAGACCCGAAGGATGGCCCGGACCAGGTGTGGGCTGCCGCCGAGGGCGGCCCGCCGGGCATAGATCTGGTCGAAGGCGGCCTCACCGAGAATCTTGAGGGCACTGTAGGGCTCGGGGTCGTCGGAGGACCGTACGAGCTGGGCGCGCCACCACAGTCGGCCGAAGACGTGGCGGGTGAGGTCGGTGCCCAGGATACGGTCCTGGGGAGGTTTGGGGTAGCGCCAGAAGGCGACGTCCGGGATCAGGACAAGGGCGAGGAAGGCCCAGACGTCGCGGGAGGCGGCCTCGGCCGGCACCATACCCATCTCGGCATGCAGCAGGGCAGCGACCTGGAGGTCGAACTCGGCGTTGCGGGCGCGGTCGGAGTCGTCGGGGAATCCTGCGCGCTTGGCGAGGTCGACGACGCCGGTTCGCAGTTCCCGGAGCTGCTGGGCGGAAATTCGGTCCCCGCCGGTGGCCACGTAGACCGCCGATTCGTGGGACAGGGCGACGCGACCGGCAAGCTCGGCGACGGCGAGGTGCCGGTACTCCTCGAAGAGTGGTCTCGCCTGCTCGGCGAGCAGCCGAGGATAGAGGAAGCTCATCGGGACACCTCGAAGATCTTGACCGCTGCCTGCACATCGGAGGCGAACAGAGCTGGTGACTTACGTTGGCGCAGGCGGATGTCGGTGATCGGCTGTCCCGGGAACAGCTGGTGAAAGAGATTCAGCAGGGTGGCGCCGAGTGAACCGTCGGGGAAGTCGGCGTCCTCCGTGAAATCGTCGTGGCCGAGGGCGTGTTCGACCATGACCCGGGCGGCGTCGGCGTACACCGCGGAGAGCACGAGCCGATCAATTGGACGGGGCTTGGCCGCGTTCTCGAATGCAGTGGTGGTGACAGAGTTCCGCTCGTTGACCAGCAGGAGCAGGGATCCCATGGTGGCGCTGTCCAGACCGCCACTGATCTGCAGGTGCCAGGCAGCGTTGTCGGGGAAGGAGGTCAGAGCGAAGTCGATCACGGCCATGGGGAACTGGGGCGCGTCGCCCTGGAGGCGCAGCGACTCCCGGTCGCTCCACAGCACGGAGCCGGCCCGGCGGGGTGAGGACGGGCGGGCATCGCGGCGGCGCTCGGCCAGGACGAGAGCGGTGTCGAGGAGGAGGAGGCCGCCCAGGTCGGCTCCGCGCAGCAGGACGTCGATTTCCGTGGTGATCGTGCCGTCGTCGGTCAGGCGTGCGTGGTTCGCCGGCCCGCTAAGGTTGGACCCGGTGGCTGTCCACACGACGGCAAGGGCGAGTGCCGCGTCCGCTGGGAGGCCGGACTGCGCACGGGCCCGGTCCAGGTCGACGCGGACGGTCCTGCGCAGATGCAGGTCCATGTGGTAGTCCCAGTCCGGCAGGGCCTCGGGCATGGCGGCCTCTCCGTCCTCGGTCACGAGCAGCCATGGCTCGGCGGCGACGACGTCCTCGGAAGGGGAGCGGTACGGAAGTACGCGCCGGGTCACTGGCTGCTCACCGCCCCGACCTTGATGTCGATCTCGGTCATTGTGTCCGGTGCCGGGCGTACGAGGACGCGCCAGAGGGAGTCCCCGCCCTCGATCTCGCACGACTCGGTCGTGTGGAGGTCCCCGGCATCGTCCTCCCACCCGACGAGAGTGGGCATGCTCGCGCCCATGGGTGGATCCGTCTCGCGGCCGTTGGCACCGGGGAGTGTTACGGCGAGTTCTATCCGAACTCGCTGAGGTCCGGGGACGGGGAGCCGGAATTCCTGGACGAGCACCGTGTCGTCGTCCCGGTCGTCGTAGTAGGGCTCTCCGACATACTGGACGCGTGGCCGTCGACGTGCCGTGACGGCGGCACCGTTCGTCAATTCATCGGTGAACGAGTGCTGGTCGTCGGTGGAATCACCGGGCCTGGCTGCTTCAGCGCCGGCGGTCCGATCTGTACCGAGTCCACGGTTCGGGGTGGGGCGGCCCGAGGTGGCGCCGCCTGGGCCCTGCTGCTCGTCGTCGGGACCCTGAGGGCGAGAACGTACGGCCGTGCTGCCGGGCTTGGCGTAGGCGGTGGCCCCGCCGATTCCCCAGGCTCCGCCCACGAGCCCGGAGAAGAGGGAACTGGCCGCGCCGAGCGCTACGTGGCTGGCGCCGGGACGAGCGACGCCCCCGAGCGAGAGCAAGCCTTCCAGCGCTTCGTCGATGCGCCGGAATGTCGTGTGCACGAAGGTGCTCTCCGGCCTGTCGAGTGACTGCGGGTGCCAGGCGTCGTGCGTTGGCGGCTCGGCCTTGGCGTAGATCTCGTCCATGGCCTCGTCCGCGCGGAAGACTCCGGCGTAGCCCTGGCTGGCGCTCGGCGGCTTCGGTCCGGACCGGTAGGTGACGACGAGCTCCGCGGGGCGCATCAGGCACACGTGATGGACGAGGTCCTCGATGTCGACCATCCGCGAGGCGCGGGTCGGCTCCAGGGGCGGCATGATCCGCTTGACCAGTCCGAGGCGCCCGAGATGGCGCTTCGGCTTGAAGCACTGGAGGTCGCTGCCGGCCGGGCCGGTCATCGTCTCGTAACTCGCGACGAACATGTTGAGCGGCCGGGTCTCCCTGGGGTCCGGCACGTGGTGTTCAATGCCGTCACAGGTGACGGTGAAGCGCATGGCCGGAGGCTTGCCGTCCGTGGAGATCATCTTGGGCCAGAGGTGCCAGGCGATGGTGTCGGCCAGGTAGTCGGCTGCCGCGGCGGGCTCGAGTTCGTCCAGGTTCGGGTCGACGACGACGATGGTCGTCCCCGTCTCGTCGGGTCCGAAGGGCCTGAGTCCCAGGCGCCGCGCTGTGGTCTCCGCCTGCTGGCCGACCAAGGGTTCGACGACGTTGCCGGAGGTGTCGCCCCACCAGTGGCGGCCGGTGTAGCGGCGATCGCCCTGCGGCTCAGCGGCAACGTAGCTCTTCCAGAGGGTGCAGCCGATGATCCGGGTCTCGTGGCCGCCCTGCGGCGTCCGGCAGCGGGAGTGCACAAGGATCGTTCCGGGCCTGGACAGAAGGTAGAAGATGCCCTTGCCGAAGCCGTAGGTTCCGCCGCCCAGCGCGGTGTCGCGCGGTTCTCCGATGTTGCGGATGAAGGACACGAAGTCGCGATCGGGGCCGAGGGCGTTGTCCGCACGGGTGGGACCTCCCAGTCCTCGGGTGCCGCGGTCGGAGACGGCCAGGACCCGGACCGGGCCTCGCTTGAGCGTCTCGCGCAGCGGAAAGTGCTCCGGCCCCGAGGGAGCGCCCTCGAGGAGCGGTTCGCGCCATGCGGCGGCGTGTGCCGGGCCGACCGTCCACATGTCCACGCGGTAGTCGATCGGGCCGGGTGATGGCGTGAGTCGGGCGTCCCAGCTGTTCTGGGCGGACTCGCGCACCAGAATGGTGAGCAGGTCGAGCTCGGGGCGTCCGAGCTGGTTGCGGATGCCCTCGGCCGCGCTCGCGCCTTCCGGCGGATAGGGCTGGGAGAACCAGCGGGGCTCCGTCACACGGACTCCTGGATCATGCTGTCGATCATCTGGGAAACCTGGTCGGGCGGAAGGGGGGCGGGGATCGCGCCGGACAGGTCGATGGTGTATTCGACGTCCAGCACCGACACCGGGACGCCTGCCGCGGTGAGGGCCCGGGCCGTCAACCCGGGGAAGTGGGCGTCGACGCCGTACCACCTCTCCTCGGCAATCGCGAACCGCACGTCCTGGTAGTGGTCGGCATCGGCAGGGTGGTAGCGGGCCCGCGCGAGCAGGTCGAGCAGCGCGCTCTCGTCGTCGCAGAGCCGAAGTGCCTCTCCGACCGCCTCCGTGAAAGCGGTTCCGACACCGTTCGCGCCAGCGCGGTCCAGGCGGAACCAGACCAGGCAGAGTGTTCCGTGCTCCGGTGCCTCGAGTTGGTCGAGGCCGTGGATCCGTGGCCTTCGCCCTTCACTGCTGGCAGTCGTCTTCACCTCCACGGCACGCGTCCCGGCGAAGAAGTCGTGGCGGTACCCCTCGGGCCCGCACCAGAGCCGGTGGGCGCTCGGATCCTTGCGGAGAAGCCGGTTAAGTACCGTCAGCTCGCCGAAGAGTCCTGCGAGTTCGTCGGGTCCCAGTGGCTTGCCCTGTGTTCGGAACAGGGCCTTCCACCGATCGAGCACACGGTAGAGCGCCTTGACGGGGTTGTCGGGCAACTCCCTGGCCGCGCCGAGCACGTCGACGCACAGCTCCGTGAACAGATCGTCGAGGTCGTGCCGCAGGCAGGCGAGGTCGGCGTAGGTCTGGTAGGTCTTGGCGTCCTCCAGAGGACGCTTGCGCAACCGGAGCACTGGTCCGTCCAGCCCCTGGCGGACCTTGCGGTGTGTGGCTATCGGAACGAGGACGTGCCGGGATCCCTCGTGGTCGACAGCCAACGCCAACGGCCCGCTGTCGACGTCGACGGGCAGGTCGCAAACCCGCAGGCGTCGTTCCCCTGTGGCCGCCTCGGCCTGCAGCGCTGTCCACTGCTCCTCGACGAGACTGCGCAGCTCGTCGTCGTTCATCCGTCCTCGCCGTCGAGGAGGCTGTAGTCCTCGTCCTCGATCCCAACCCTGGACAGGTCGGCGGAGATGTAGCTCTCCACAGTGCTGTCCCCGTGCCGGGGTTCGGGGAAGACCAGGCCTACGCCGATGACGTGCTCCTCTGCATTCAGGGGTGCACGCAACTTCTTCGCGGGGCCTGGCTCGGAGACCTTGTCGATCGGGTAGAGGACCAGTAGGCCGGTGTCGGGGAGTTGCTTCCGACGCTCGTCCATGATGCCCTTCTCGGTCAGGTTGCCCACTTCCCCGATCAGGTCCACAGCGGCGTCCCGACGGCTCATCAGGGTCTTGATGTCGGCGAAGTCCGGGGTGGGGTTGGGGAGCTCGAGGCGGGCACGGTTGTTCCGCCCGACGCACACTCCGGGGGCGAAGGTGAAGTCGTCCCCCTTGGGGTTGCCGACGATCGCGACGTTCCATCGGCGCAGCGATTCGGCTGCGGTGACTCGCTTCCGGATGTACTGGATGATCAAGTCTGCGTCGTTCTCCGGCGACTTCTCGTGGAACTTGTAGCTCGACAGGAAGTCGATCACGATGTCGTGCGGCACGTCGCGGAAGACGTATCGACCCTCGGCCCCCCGTTCCTCGGACCGGACCGCGTTCGCCGCAGCGGACGCGACCAGATCGCGTGCGGCGGTGATGTTGTCGCTAAGCCAGTCGGCGTTCGTGTGGAAGTAGTGGGTCTGGACTCGCTTGCCGCCGTAGGACGAGGCCGCCACCACCGCATCGCGCATCTTGGCTGCAGCGGTCACGCGCAGGGCCGGGTGCGTGCGTAGGCGCACGGCGAAAGTCAGCGGAGTCTCGGACTCGGTCATGTAGATCTCGATGTCCCGACGCATCTCGGTCTCGACCGTGGCCAGGTGCCGGAACCACTCGGCCAGCTCGTCCGTCATCCAGATCCGCGGCAGGTCGGCGTAACCGTTGCGAAAGCCGAACCAACGCCCCATCTGCAGCAGCGTGTCGTACGCCGAGACAGAGCGGACGAAATAGCTGACCGACAGACCTTCGAGAGTCAGTCCTCGCGAAAGGGTGTTGCCGCCCACGGCGATGGCCACGACCGGACCGTTCTCGTAGTCGAGGCGGTCCTCGCTGCTGGAGTTGTCCATGATGATGCGGCAGCTGTCGAGTACCACGGGCAGCTCGGGCAACAGCTTCTCGAACTCCACCTTCGTCTCGCCGAAGTCTCCGGCCGGCACGCGCCTGGTCTCCTCGTCCCACAGATCACGCAGCCGCGAGAGGAAGTCGGCGTCCGCCGAGGACAAAGACTGCGTGGACCGGTCGCGCAGATGCTCCAGGGGTCTCTTGAAGCTGTTTTGCACGGCGGTGTTGACGCTGGTGTGGATCAGCATCGTGTTGTGCGGGTTGCCCGTCCCGCGTACCCGTCGGGCAGCGGTGACCAGCCAGAAGTAGTCAATCGCCCGGCGCAGAGTGTCAGTGATGACAGGTTCGAAGCCTTCGACGTCAGCCCTGGTCTCGGGGCGCACGGCCGGCACGTCGGCCTCGGGTACCGACCGGATCATGTCGTAGCCGTCGTCGACCTGCTCCGGGTCCTCGCCGTCGAGGGCATAGCGGCCGAAGAGGACCTCGGTGCCGAAGTGTCCCGCAGGCTTCGGGAGATTGACGACGAAATCCTTGGGATACAGATCCTGCGCGCTCGGGTCGATCAACAGGTTTGCGAAGGGGGAAGCCGTGTATCCGACATAGGCGGACCTCGGCAGGCGACTCATGATCTCAAGAATGAGCGGGTTGATCGACTTCGTCGCCACAGTGGCCTGGTCGGCCTCGTCGTCGATGATCAATGCGGGGCAGTCCTGGAGGTAGTCCGACGCCTTCTGGAGCCAGCCGGCCAGTTTGCGCAGCACCGTCGCGTTCTTCTTCACCACGCACAGCACGTGCGTCCGGTTGCTCCGCCCGAAGTACGAAGCCGGGTTCTCCTGCGGCGTAAAGTCCCTCTCGAGTCCGGTGAGCTGGGACCACCGCGAGGGGTTGGGTTCCACAAGCTGCTGCACAAGTCGAGCCTGAGTCTGGCGCCTGAGCCCGTTGTGGATTCCTGCCAGAACGATGAACAGCTTGTAGCCGCGGTCGGCCGCCTTGGCCATGACCGAGGTGAAGTTGGTCGTCTTGCCCGACTGGACGTAGCCAGCGACCAGGCCACGCGTCGAAAACGCCTTCTCCTTCGGGTGGTTCAGCAGCGAGACGACGCGGGTGGAGGAGTCGTCGAGGCTCCGGATCGCCGGGTCCTCGGGCCAGCCGTCCTTGCGTAGCAGGTCCACGATCGCAGGCCAGCACTTGTCTTTGGCCTGCGGCCCCGTGTACCAGGTGTTGCGACCGTCCAGAACAACGGCGTGCGGCTCCTCGAGCTCCCTGATCCGAATCGTCTGCTGCTCGTGCCGCTCCCGGATCCGTTCCACGATGTCCGGGCTGATGCCCAACTGCTCCAGCCGCTTGACCGCTTCCGAAGGGGGGAACGCATCCAGGAGCGCCTTGAACGTGTCGTACATTCCGTCGAGATCATCGGTCATGGCAGTCGACCGTTCCCCGCTTCCACTCTATGCACACAGCCGGACCATCGAGGGCACCCCGCCTCGGAGTACAGCTCACAGGCGGCAAGGGCCCCCCAGGCACGCACAACACGCTTCCTCGCACAATTCCCACACATTAGCCGTCGCGCTCAGGGCACAAGAGCAGAACGAGGTCACGATCTGCTTTCGCACGCCCCGCTGGAGCATTTCGGCCCGCATACCCCACGGGTCAGTGCTGTTCGGACCGCCTCGCCCGCACCTCGGCGGCGATCCGCTGCGCGATCCCCTCGGGCGCTTCGTGCTCCCAGAACCTCAGCACCGTCCAGCCTGCCGAAGTCAGGTGTTCCGCGGTCTCACGATCACGGGCGATGTTGCGGTCGAGCTTGGTGCGCCACCACTCCGCGTTCGCTCGGGGACTCGTCGCGTGGTCGGGGCAGCCGTGCCAGAAACAGCCGTCGAGGAACACGGCGATCCTCAACCTGCCGAACAGGATGTCCACCGTCCGGCGGGGCATACCGGGCACAGGGACGTGCACGCGGTACCTCAGTCCGCTGCTGTGCAGCAGGCGACGTACGGCGAGCTCCTGCGCGGTGTCGCGGGATGCCTGGCGACTCATGCGCGCGGCAACGGAGGCCGACGATGCGATTGGCGACATATGACCAGTCTCCCGCACTCGCGGGTGATCGGACTGCGGCGTCGATCGGATCGCCGAGCTTGCCGCGGTCTTCGGGCGGGCAGCGACCACCCGTTGCCCTGTGGGCGACAGGCAGTGACTGGGTGGCGGCATGGCCTACCGTACGGGCCCCTGCTGTCACCCCCGGGACAGCAGCGGCATGCAGCAGTGGCGCTGTGGGAGACTGCACGCGTGTCCCGAACCCCCGTAGAGCTGACCATCGACGCCGACGGGCGAGTCTCACTCCCTCTCGGACTTCTCGCCGAGGCCGGACTCGACGCTGGGAGCCGCATCCTCGCCTACAGTGAGGGCGACGGACGCTTGGTACTCCGCCGCGAGGAGGACGCGGTGCGCGACCTGTTGGAGCGAGGCACCCTGTAGGCCCTGCCTGGTGTCACGACAGCCGGGTGCTCTGAGTGCTGCACCAGCAGAGCGGCAACATCGCAAGCAGGATGTGGCGGCCAGCCACAGTGGCATGGGCGGTAGGCCGCCGGTTCACGCGACTGCGGGTGTCGTCCCAGCTTGCCTGCAGGCCACCATTCCGAGGTGGCCGAACGCTGAAGGACGGTTTCTCCGGCGACGTAATGAGAATCGGCCTTCTCGGGACGGGCAACTTGGACAAGGCGAGGTCGCCGATCCAGCGGGCGATCGAGGCGGCCTGACGCAAGACGAAGGGCGCCTGGTGCATTGGCTTCTCGATGCACCAGACGCCCCCTTGCATCTGCGGTCCCTTGGCCCCAGCCTGGTCGGTCTCATGCTCACGCCTCTGGTCCTGCCAGGACGAAGTCGTCCTGGGTCAGCTCTGCTCGGAGCCTGCGTTCGGCTACCTCGGCGTAGTGCGACGACAGCTCGACCCCGACGAATCGCCGGCCTTCCCGCAGTGCGGCAACGCCTGTGGAGCCGCTGCCGCTGAAGGGGTCGAGCACGGTGCCGCCTTCGGGGCAGATCCGCACGAGGTGCTGCATGATCTCGACCGGCTTCTGCGTGATGTGCACCTGGTCCTTACGGGGCTGGGAGGCGATGAAGTGGCCGGGCAGGTAGAGGTCCCGGTTCTTGTCGAGGCTGCCCTTGACGCCCCAGGTGATGAACTCGGCCGACTGCTTGAACCCGCCCTTGCGGGGCCGGCTGGCTGGTTTGATCCAGGGGATCGTGCCGCTCCAGGTCCAACCCGCCATCTGCAGGGCGTCGGACGTGGTCGGCTCCTGGCGCCAGTCGGTGAAGACCAGGGCGACGGTGTGCTCGGTGGAGGCCCGGTACGCCTCGGTCAGCAATGCGGTCAGCCAGCTTCGGTACGAGCGCTGGTCACGGTTCTCGCCGGGGAAGTTCTGCAGGTCGTGCGCGGACCCACTGGTGACGTACTTGGCGCGGGCGGTGCGGCTGGTGCGGTCCGAGCTGGTGCGTCCGCCGGAGTTGTACGGGGGGTCGGTGATGACGGCGTTGACGCTCTCCTCCGGGAGATTCTTCAGCACGGTGAGGGCGTCGCCTCGGTGCAGTGTGTAGCTCATGTGCGGGGCCTCTTTCAGGGCACGGCGGGACTTGGCCCGCTCCGGTCGGCGCTCAACAGCGTCCGTTCAGAGCGGGGTTGTGCCGGACGTTAGCCGCGATTTCCGGCCGCACCTACCGAGCCCTGGTGGTGCTCCCGGGTCCGACGGCCGTTTGGTGCGGCCGGAATCCCGGTCTACTGTCTCGCCACATCACCGAGGCGGAGCCCAGCTCCACCCTCGCTGACCTGTGCTGATCCGTGTCGCCACGTCCAAAAACGCGGCCCCGTGTTCTCGTTGACCCCCGTCCCCGAAGCCGTGAGGAGACCTGGTGCACCGCCTGAGATTACGAGCGCGGCTGGCAGCCGCGCTTGACCTAAGGCTGGCGTCCGGGAGCTACCAACTCCCCTGACCCGGGCCCGCCCTGTGAGGCGGATTCACATCGGCGCGGTGCCGACGGCTTCGCACGAGAAGTCGGCATCGCGCCTCCTACGAACCGCGAGGAGCCACTGCGATGCAGCACGTCCTGGTACGCCCACGCCCTGACCCAGCCCCGTTGCCCGGCCGGGCTGTCCGCCCCGGCGAACGGCGGCGGCGATGAAGAAGACCACCGCTTCAGCTGGCCGTTCCGATCCTCGCCAGAGGAACTTGTCCACCGCCTCCGTGATCTCACCAGGGGTGAAGGTGTCGCTGCTCCGCTTGCACTGGATCACCACGTACGTGCCGTCGTGCCGGCGGGCGTAGAGGTCGATCCCGTCCTGTGCCTGGCCCGGGACGCCAAAGATCCTCACGTCTTCCACGCTCCCCTGCACGCGCGCCAGCCGGTGGCAAAGGCGCTCGAAATCCCGGGGCGTGAGGGAACCGAGTCGCAGCCGCTGGGGACGCGTGCTGATTGGGGCCTCTCCGCAGTTCTCGGGTGGCGTCGCGAGGTACGTCGGCGCAGCATCATCCTGAGTCCTGGAGGCCATTCGCTCATCCTGTCACCGAGGAGAGCAGCAGCGCACTGCACTCGCGGAACCTACGGCGCATGCAGCTCAACCTGGCCCGAGCACGCCTTGCGCGGCCGGACCGCCGTCGGATCACGGATCAGTTGGCGAGGCAGTGCCGAGGAGTGAGAACTGCACCCGCCACCGGTGAAGCGGCACACCGCATCGCGCACCATGGTTGTATTCGACCAGGTTTGGCGCCTGATCGACGCCCCGGGTCCGGGATGGCCCGCCCAGGTCACCGACGAGGGCCTCGAGGCGCTGGGTGCCTACTGAACGCCTCGGCCGAGGCGGGGGTGACCTGGACCTCCCATGGGCTGTGCAACCGACTGGATCAGGAACGGGGCGTGCGGGTGTCGGCGGCGTGGCTGAGCGAACTGCTGCGCAGGGTGGGGTTCCGTTGGAAACGCTCGGGACCGTTACTGCCGACAGCCCGGCGCAGATCACCAGCACTGTGCTCGCCGGCAGCAGGGTGGTCCACGCTCGGGCCTACGTCCCATCGATCCGAAACCGCCCGAAGGCGTCGCTCCCCCTCCACTCCAGGGACTTTTCAGGGACTTTCAGCGCTGTCCGAGGGACTTCCGAGGGACTTTCAGCCGCCTAACGCGACAAGCCCCTGAAAGATCGGAAAGGACCTCCGACGCGGGTCAGAGGCCCTTTCCCAGGCAAAGCCGCAGGTAGCCGCAGACGAGTCGGGCTGTATGCCGGGTTCTGTTCTGCACGCGACACGGGACGTCAGGGTGAAGTCGTGTGCCGGTGGACGCACACAGGTTTGAAGAAGGCTCTGGCTCCCCAGCGGACGCACTAACTAACCGGTGTTCAAGCAGTCCACGACGTTGCAGCCGAGCCCGATCCACGGCTGCAGCCACCGTCGTACAGGCCCCTCCCATCGCGAAGCCAAGGACCCAGCTTCGGCTGGGTCATCGGGTCGGTGGCGCTCGACACCTCCCAGTCCTCGGCGCAGCCGATGATGTGGCCTCCGACAGACCCGGCGGCGGTCAGCACGTCGTCCTCGCTTTGCCGCTCCGGAGACCACGTGGCGAGCTTCATCTCGACAGCCGTCGTACGCCGAGCAGGCCTTTCCCGCAGCCGTCGTGGACATACGCCACCGAGACCGGTTCGCCGGAGTGATCCACCCGTATCAGCACGCCCGCCTGATCTAGTCGGATGAAATATTCGGCAACTGCAGCCAGCCCGAGAGCTACCTCCCCGGCCTCCATCTCCGCGCCTCAATGAGCCTTTTCCAACCTCACGTTGACGCGAGATGAAGGACGAGGACGGCCTTCACGACGTCGGTGATTCGGTTGGTGCTGCAGCGGAGCTTCCGCCAGGGGGCGCCACCCCTTGAGGCTGGTGATCACCTCGCAAGGCAATCGAATCAACTACTCGATGTGGAACAGGCTGAGCTGGGTGCCGGCACTCGCAACGGCCGGTGTCTTGAAGAAGGTCGGCGAGAAAGTCAGGACGTACGGAGGCCGCAGCCGTCGGTACCCTATCTACGAACTCTCCCGGGAGGACATGTTCCACGTCCTCCGGCACACGTACGCGAGTAAGCAGTTTGAGGCAGGCGAGTCGATCGTGAGCGTGTCGGCGTGGCTCGGGCATGCTTCGCCGCAGACCACACTGACGCACTACGCTCACTTCATGCCCGGGGCGGGCAGGCGGGGCCACGCCGCCATGGACGAGTGGTTCGGTCAAGATCTACAACCGAATGTCCCTGAGAAGTCCCTGGGCGCCCCGCAGGCCCGCAACATGCCATGAAACCGCAGGTGGGAGCGGCAAACGCCACACTGACGGCATGGACGAGGAGTACAAGGAGCCCCTGTACGCGGCTCCTCCGCTGCTGCAACGCATGGTTGAGGCGGGCCGGCTCGGCCGGAAGACGGGCTCGGGCTTCTACACCTACTCCTGATCACCGACCGTAAGGCTTGGGCTCGCGCGGGCCCGGCACCGTCCTCGGTGCCGGGCCCGCGCCATTCACACACCGTGTGCGCACCGGACACGCATATGCCGTTCGCACACTCTCCCCACGTGACCACCAGGCGAGTTGACTCTTGATGCCCATTGCAAGGGATGTGACGACTACGGAAAGGAGCGGACACGTGACCGCCGACCCCGAGCATCCCGTGGTCCGAGGAGAAGTCGCAGAGTTACGCCGTCGCCTCGATGTGGCGCACGCACGGGTCGAGGGGGGACTGGCCCTGCTCAGTCATCGAGCCGAACAGACCGCCAAGGATGTCGACGACCTGAGCCTGAGGGTCGTCGCGCTGGAACACACGCGCTGGCCGCTGCCCGCGGTCGCCGCCCTCACGGCGGTGGGCGCACTCGTCGTGGCGATCTGGCAGGCTCTGGGCCGTTAGCCCGTCGGACGCGTGGGGGGATCAGGGCAATGCGTCCTGCCCGAGCCTGAGGTGGTGCAGGAGGAGCAGTGCGGCCGCCATGTTGGCGGCCGGGACCTCTCCGCGGGCGACCATGTCGGGGACGAGCTTGAGGGGTACCCATTCCCGACGATCCGACTCGAAGTCGTCCACGGGATGTCCGACGTACTCGCCCTCGTCGGCCCAGTAGACATGGTGCCGGGCGTCGGTGAGGCCGTTGGAGGGCTCGACGCTCATCAGATGGTGCAAGGGTCCCGGCCGCCAGCCGGTCTCCTCCTCGAGTTCGCGGGCCGCCGCCTCGGCGATGTCCTCGCCGTCCTCGACCACGCCCGCCGCGAGTTCCCACCCCCAGCTGTCGGTGATGAAGCGGTGCCGCCACAGCAGCAGCACTTCGTTCGCCTCGTTCACGACGGTGGCCACGGCGACGGGCCGCAGCCGTATCAGGAAGTGGTCGAGATGCCGACCGTCCGGCAACTCGACGTCCGCCAGATTGACGCTGAACCAGCGGTTTTCATACACAGTTTGTTCGTTCTGCTTCGTCCACTGCACGGTTCTGCCACCTTCCGCCGAGTAAGTGGCAATATCGCAGCAGGAGCGTCCACTCAGCAGTGTTCACAGCGGCGCATGCCCGGCGCAACGGCGGGCGCGTCGTCCCCTCCGACGGGGAAGCGGGGCTGTGCGGCAGTGGTGGGGCGGTGTCTACAGCGGTACGCGCAGTGCCCCGTCGATGAGTTCGGCTGCCTCGGCCGTTTTGGCGCAGCCGCTGCGTACGAGGTGTTCGCGCACCGCCCGCAGTCTGTCGCGCAGGCGCATGGACTCCATTCCCCGGGCCCGCTCCGCCATCTCGACCGCGGTGGCCACCGCCTTGTCGGCGTTTCCCTGGCGCAGTTCGATCTGGCTGAGCATGGCGAGCCGGTGCACCCGCCCGCGGTCGTGCGCCGGGGTGCCGACGGCGGCCGTGGCGTGCTCCCCCGCCGCCACCAGATCGCCCAGGCTCAACAGCGCCTCCGCGACCTGGACGTTGACGAGGCCGGGCTGGACATAGCCGGTCTCGTCCGGTTCATGGCCGCGCCGGATGCGTTCGGCGGCCGACTCGGCCCGCCGGATGCAGGACAGCGCGCTGGTGGCGTCGCCCAGGTGCGCGTACGCCTTCGCCTGCATCGCGTACAGATCGGAGGCGAGCGCCGGGGTGATGTGCTTGCCCGCGGTGCGCAGCGCCGCCTCGGCGAAGGCGACGGCCTGGCGGTACTCCTTCATGAACAGCGACTGGTTGACGAGCAGGGCTATCACATAGGCGCCGAGTCCGCGGTCCCCACTGGCCTTGGCCAGGCGCAGGGCCTGGTGGAAGTAGCGCTGGGCGAGACCGTGGGCGTCCGAGTCGTACGCGCAGATGCCGGCGATCGCCACAAGACCGCCGGTGGCCCGGTGCAGTTGCCGGCCCGTGGCGTCGGTGTAACTGCCGCGCAGCAGGGGTGCCGTCTCGGCGTTGAGGAAGCCGACGATACGGCTGCGGGTCGCTATGCCACCGGCCTTGCGGTACATCTGCTCGTAGTGGGCGCGGGCGGCGCGCAGCATGGCGATGTCGGCCGGGGTGACGCGATGCCGGCCGCCGCGCGAGACATCCACGTCCTCCGGCGGGTTCTCCCACTCCCACACGGGCATCACGGCGGGAGTCCCGGTCACGGCCGGGGCGCCCAGGACGTGGGGGCGCTGCTGCTCGTCGGAGCGCCACAGTGCGGTGGCCCGTTCGACGAATCCGGACAGGGTGGAGCCGTGCGGGGCGACCGGTTCGCCGGGCACGCCGAGCCCGATGTCGTCCAGGGTCACCGGGCGGTGCAGCCGGGCGGCGAGCACCTCGCAGATCAGGTCGGGCACCTGACCGCGCGGGCGCTGGCCCTTCAACCACCGTGCCACGGCGGTGTGTTCGTATCTGAGCGTGAGGCCGCGCGCCCGACCTGCCTGGTTGACATGAGCGGCCAGTCCCGCGTGGGAGATCCCGGCCTCGTCGAGGATCGCGTCGAGCAGGGTGTTGGGCTGCATGGGTGCCCTCCGGTGGCTCGGTGTCGACAGGGTAGTGCGTGCGGGTTCACACGGGGTGTGAACGGAGTGCGCGAATCCGGGCTGTGCGTGCGCTGTTGCGGAGAGTTTCCGGCCGGTTGACTGAAATCCCTCGTAAGAGGCCGGCCGGGCCGCCGGCTCCCCCTCGTACAGTGCGGTGGCCCGATTCCGCGCCGTCCGCCCAGCTGCCTGCCCGACACTCCGTGGCGGGGCGGACGGCGCGTCGGCGCTCCGCTGGAAATGCCGGGTTACTGCAGGTGGTTCGTCGGCTGCTGGTCCGTCGTCGTTTCTCGCGCAGTTCCCCGCGCCCCTGAAGGGGCGCTCCTGGCCGAGCGGTTGTTACGGAGTACCAGAAGGGCCACGTCGTCCGCCGGACGGCCGCCGATGTGCCGCAGCAGGCGGGTGAAGACGGTTCGCAGCACTGTCTGCGGGATCACCGAGGAGCGGTCGCGGACCGCCTCCGCGAGGGCGGCCTCCAGGGGGAAGAACCGGCCACGCGGGTCGCGGGCGTCCTCCGCACCGTCGGTGTGCAGGAACAGTGCCTGACCGGGCAGCAGTTGTCCGCAGTCGGCGGGAGTCAGCTCGTCGGGGAGCGGGAACGGCCCGAGCGGAGGCAGCGGTTCGGTGCGGGCCAGCGGTTCAGCCCGGCCCGGCTCCAGCAGATACGGCCAGGGGTGACCGCAGTTGAGGGCGTGCAGTGCCCCGTCCCCGCCGATCTCCAGGAGCAGGAGGGTCACGAACTCCTCGGCGACCGGGCTGTCGGGCTCGCGGCCGGCCGAGGGGTGCTCGGCACGGGCCCGCTCGCGCAGGTGCCGGGCCAGGGCCCGATCCAGTCGGCGCAGCACCCGGTCGAGTTCGGGCTCGTCGTGCACGGCCTCACGGAAGCTGCCGAGGAGGGCGGCGACGGTGGCGAGGGCCGCGAGTCCGTGTCCGCGGACGTCACCCATCACGACGCGGACGCCGTGCTCGGTCGCGATCACCTCGTACAGATCGCCGCCGACGCTGGCCCCGCGGTCCGCGGAGAGCTGGGCGGCGGCGACGTTCAGCCCGTCGATCCGCGGCGGCAGCGGGCGCAGCAGCACACTCTGGGCGGCACCGGCGACCTTGCGGGCCTGTCGCAGTTCCCTCAGGAGGACGCGCCGGACGTGCAGGAGCAGCCCGGTGCCGACCGCGAAGACCATCGCGCCGCTGACGATCCGTGCGCCGAGTCCGCTCTCCTGGGAGAGCGGACAGGCCAGCTTGTACGAGATCGCGCAGGCGCCCCAGACGGCGGGCGGCCCGATGGCGAGCGCGCGGCGCACGGGCCGGGGATCCCTGCGGGCCCGACGCGCGGCACCGCGGTCGCCGAGGGTCCTGAACCCGTCGGCGGGTTGTGCTCGGGGCCGTGGCCTGCGGGCAGGCCCAGCCTTGATACGGATCATGCCGATCGGCCCCCCATGAGAGCCCTGAGAGCGCAGAAGCGGCCCCCGGAGTCCCACCTCGCAACCCCCTGGGCCGGTCCGATTGTGTCGACCGCATGCCCCGTTCGGCCCGGATCACCCGGGCTTGCCACCCAAATGAGTGAGCTGATCGACGGGTAGCGGAGGCGCCCCCGTGGGGGCCCGGGGAACTGCGCGCCCGGCCACGGACAATCCGCAGCCGGCAAACGCCCGCAGTCCCCCGGTTCCCCCGGTTCCCCCGGTTCTCCCGGCTCTCCCGGCTCTCCCGGCGGAACTAACTCCGCAGTGCGGCTCCCGTACGCTCCGCCGCCAAAGCGACCGCCGCGTCACGGGCCGCGGAGGCCTCGTCGACGGTCAGCGTGCGGTCGGGGGCGCGGAAGCGCAGCGCGTAGGCCAGCGACTTCTTGTCCTCGCCGAGTTGCTCGCTCTCGTAGACGTCGAACAGCCGGATGGATTCCAGCAGCTCACCGGCGCCCTCGCGCAGCGCCGCCTCGACGTCCGCGTGCGGGACGGTCTTGTCGACCACCAGCGCGACGTCCTGGGTGGCGACCGGGAACGCGGAGATCCGCGGTCCCTTCACCAGGCCGGCGCTCGCCCGCTCCAGCACGTCCAGGTCCAGCTCCATCGCGCAGGTACGGGCGGGCAGGCCCAGGGTCTTCAGGACACCGGGATGCAGCTCACCGGCGTACCCGATGACCTGCTCGGTCCCGTCGACCTCCACGGCCAGCTCGGCACAGCGGCCGGGGTGCCACGGGCCGTACTGCCCCTTGCGGACGATCAGGTCGGCCCCGATCTCGCGGGCGACGATCCGCGATGCCTCCACGGCGTCAGCCCAGTCGGCCGGGCGGCCCTTGCCCCACCAGCCGGCCTGCTCGCGGGCGCCCGCGAGAACGACGGCGACGTGCCGCGGCTGCTCGGGGAGAGCGGCTGTGAGCGAAGCGATCTCCTCGTCGGTCGGGCGGTGGTCGACGGGCAGGCGCGCGGCGACGCGCTGCTCCTCGGCGGGATGGAAGACCAGTCCGGTCTCGAAGAGCGCCAGGTCGTGCGTGCCGCGGCCGTCGTTGCGGCGGAGCGCGCCGAGCAGGCCCGGCAGCAGCGTCGTACGGAGGGCGGGCTCCTCGTCGGAAAGCGGGTTGACCAACTTGACGACCTTGCGGTTCGGGTCGTCCTCGGCGAGGCCGAGCTGGTCGAGGATCTGCTCGCCGATGAACGGGTAGTTCAGCGCCTCGACATACCCGGCTCCGGCCAGTCCGCGGCCCACCCGGCGGTGCAGCCGCTGCCGGTCGGTCAGACCGAGACCCGCCGGGGGCTTGGGCAGCGTGGAGGGCAGGTTCTCGTAGCCCTCGAGCCGGATGACCTCCTCGGCCAGGTCGTTCGGGTCGGTCAGGTCGGGCCGCCAGGACGGGACGGTGACGATCAGCTCGTCCTGCCCGTAGACGTCGCAGCCGACCTGCTGGAGCCGCCGGACGACGGTCTCACGGCCGTAGTGGACGCCTGCGACCTTGTCCGGGTGGTTCGCCGGAATGGTGATCGTGCGCGGCGCGGACGGCGCGATGACCTCGGTGACACCCGGTTCGGCGGTGCCGCCCGCGAGCAGCACCAGCAGGTCGACCGTGCGCTGGGCGGCCGCGGAGGCGGCCAGCGGGTCGACACCGCGCTCGAAGCGACGGGACGCCTCGGATGCCAGCTTGTGACGGCGGGCGGTGCGCGCAATCGAGATCGGGTCGAAGTGGGCGGCCTCGATCACCACGTCGGTGGTGGCACCCGCTTCGTGGTCGGTGTCGGCGATCTCGGTGTCGGCACCGCCCATGACGCCCGCGAGGCCGATGGGGCCACGGTCGTCGGTGATGACCAGGTCCTCGGGGTCCAGCGTGCGCGTGACACCGTCGAGGGTGGCGATCTGCTCGCCCGGCTGGGCCCGGCGCACACCGATCGGACCCAGGATGCGGCGGCGGTCGTACGCGTGCAGGGGCTGGCCCAGCTCCAGCATCACGTAGTTGCTGATGTCGACGGCCAGCGAGATCGGGCGCATGCCCGCCTTCTGCAGCCGGCGCTGCATCCAGATCGGGGAGCGCGCCTCCGGGTCGATCCCGGCCACCGTACGGGCGGTGAAGCGGTCGCAGCCGAGCGGCTCGGAGATCTTCACCGGGTAGCCGAGCGCGTTCGGCGCCGGTACGTCGAGCAGCGCCGGGTCGCGCAGCGGCAGACCGTAGGCGATGGCGGTCTCACGGGCGATGCCGCGCAGCGAGAGGGCGTAGCCGCGGTCGGGGGTGACCGCGATGTCGAGCACCTCGTCGACGAGCTCGAGCAGCTCGATGGCGTCGGTGCCGACCTCGTGCTCCGGCGGCAGCACGATGATGCCGTGGGTGCCGTCGTCGCCCATGCCCAGCTCCTCGGTGGAGCAGATCATGCCGTGCGACGTCTTGCCGTACGTCTTACGCGCCGAGATCGCGAAGCCGCCGGGCAGCACGGCGCCCGGCAGGACCACGACGACCTTGTCGCCGACGGAGAAGTTGCGGGCACCGCAGACGATCTCCTGCGGCTCGCCCGTGCCGTTGGCCTGGCCGACGTCGACCATGCAGAACCGGATGGGCTTCTTGAAGCCATCCAGCTCCTCGATGGACAGCACCTGGCCGACGACCAGCGGTCCCTTGAGGTCGGCACCGAGCTGTTCGACGGTCTCCACCTCGAGACCGACCGAAATGAGCTTCTCCTGGACGTCGCGCCCGGTCTCCGTCGCCGGCAGGTCGACGTACTCCCGCAGCCAAGAAAGCGGGACCCGCATCAGATCTCCATCCCGAACGGCCGGGTGAACCGGACGTCACCCTCGACCATGTCTCGCATGTCTTCGACGTTGTGGCGGAACATCAGCATCCGCTCGATGCCGAACCCGAAGGCGAATCCGCTGTACTTCTCCGGGTCCACGCCGCAGGCGACGAGCACCCTCGGGTTGACCATGCCGCAGCCGCCGAGCTCGATCCAGCCCTCGCTGGAGCAGGTGCGGCAGGGCCGGTCCGGGTTGCCGACCGACTCGCCCTTGCAGACGTAGCAGAGCATGTCCATCTCTGCGGACGGCTCGGTGAAGGGGAAGTAGTTCGGCCGCAGCCGGGTCTTCATCTCCGGCCCGAAGAGCGACTGGACCATGTGGTCCATCGTGCCCTTCAGGTCGGCCATGGTCAGGCCCTCGTCGACGGCCAGCAGCTCGATCTGGTGGAAGACCGGGGTGTGCGTGGCGTCCAGCTCGTCGGTGCGGTACACCCGGCCGGGACAGACGATGTAGACGGGGGGCTCGCGGTCGAGCAGGGAGCGGGCCTGCACCGGCGAGGTGTGGGTGCGCAGCACGACACCGGACTCACCGTGATCGCCCTTCGGGCCCTCGACGAAGAAGGTGTCCTGCATCTGCCGGGCGGGGTGGTCGGGGCCGAAGTTCAGGGCGTCGAAGTTGAACCACTCCGCCTCCACCTCGGGGCCCTCGGCGATCTCGTACCCCATGGACACGAAGACGTCCGCGACCCGCTCCATGAACGTGGTCAGCGGGTGCCGGGCGCCGGGCGGGACACGGTCGTAGGGCAGCGTGACGTCCACCGACTCCTCGACCAGCACGCGGGCGTCCCGCTCGGCCTCGAGCTCGGCCTGGCGCGTGGCGAGAGCCTTGTTCACGGCGCCGCGGGCCATGCCGACGCGCTTGCCGGCCTCGGCCTTGGCGTGCGGGGGCAGGGCGCCGATCTCGCGGTTGGCGAGGGCCAGCGGCGAGGCGGGGCCGGTGTGGGCGACCTTGGCCTCGTGGAGCGCGTCGAGGGAGTCCGCGGCGGCGAAGGCGGCGAGCGCCTCGTCCCGCATGCGCTCGATCTCTTCCGGTTTCAAGGCCTCGACCTCGACAGGGTCGTACGACTTATTGGGTGCCGACATCTCTTCCCGTGCTTCCGATTGGCTGGCTGAAGGTCCCGTCACTGGTCCTGACACTGGTCCGATGAGCAATCGTCGCCGACTTCGGGACGCAAAGGTGCCAAAGGCCGAGTCTAACGGGGTGGGAGCGGCTGCCGGACCGGGTGTCCACGACAGGGCCCGAGGCTCCCGGGGAGGGCGGAGGAGCCCGTGGGCCCTCGCGGCGTTACTGGAGATACGCCGGGGCGCCCACGGGCAATGTAAATCGGAACTCGGCCCCGCCGCCCGGGGCACGACCGACCGTGATGGCGCCGCCGTGAGCCTCGACGATGCCCTTGACGATATACAGCCCGAGGCCCGTGCCGCCGCGCTTGCTGCCCCGCCAGAAGCGGGTGAAGACGCGGTTCATGGACTCCTCCGGAATGCCGGGACCCTCGTCGCTCACCGTGACCGACGTGGCGGTGTTCTCGTCGCTCCCCCCGTCCGTGCCTTCGCGCAGGGACGCCGAGGGCGTGACGTCAATCGTGACGGTTCCCTCGCCGTGGCGCACGGCATTTTCGAGGAGGTTGCTGAGCACCTGGTCGATCTTGTCCGGGTCTGCCCACAGGGCGGGCAGGGGCTGCTCCACGCGCAGCAGGAAGCGGTCTGCGGGCTGGCCCGCGGCGACGTACGCCTGGATGTGCCGGCCGACCGCCGCGGCTATGTCCACCGGCTGGCGGCGCACCTCCAGCCGCCCGGAGTCGATCCGTGAGATGTCCAGCAGTTCGGCGATGAGCCGCGTGACCCGGTCCGCGTCGGCGTCGACGGTCTCCAGCATGAGCCGCTTCTGGTCGTCGGTGAAGCGTTCCCACTTGGCGAGCAGGGTGGCGGTGAAGCCCTTGACGGAGGTGAGGGGCGAGCGCAGCTCGTGGGCCACGGTGGCGATCAGCTCGGCGTGGCTGCGCTCGGTTCGGCGCCGGGCCTCGGTGTCGCGGAGACAGACGACGACGCGGCGGATCGGCCCGGTGGGATGCGTGCGTACGTACCGCGCAGACACCATGACCTCCCGGCCGCCGGGCAGCAGCAGATTGCGCTCGGGCTGCCGTACGCGGATGGCGAGCCCGCCGTAGGGGTCGGTGAGCTGCCACCAGCGGCGCCCCTCCAGGTCCTCCAGCGGCAGCACGTGTTCGAGGCGCCGGCCGAGGGCGTCGGCGACGGCGACGGCGGTGATGCGGGTGGCCGCGGCGTTGAAGGAGATCACGCGGCCGTGTTCGTCGGCGATCACGAGTCCGTCGGGGAGGTCGTCCGGGTCGATGCCGAGATCGGCGAGATCGGCGAGATCACCGCACAGGGACGCGGGCGCGCGGCGCGCGCCGCGTACTCCCGGTGCTCTGCTCGTGCCGACACCCATCCCCGTACCCCACCTCTCCTCTGGCATCGGGGTACCTCCCTGCTCCGGGCCCACCGCCCGAGCGAGGCCGCGGGCGGGGAGACAGGCCGAGAGCCTGGGGAGGGCCCCCGAGCCCGCCACCCTACTAGCCGGGGGTGACTGAACGGCACCCTCCGGCCGCGCGCTGTGCACGAGCGGACGCATAGAGACATACGGCCGCGGCGGTCGCGAGGTTCAGACTCTCGGCCTTTCCGTGGATGGGCACGCGGACGACGGCGTCGGCGAGCGCACGGGTCTCCTCGGGGAGCCCCCAGGCCTCGTTGCCGAACACCCAGGCGGTGGGGCCGCCCATGGTGCCCCGGTCGAGCTCGTCGTCGAGGTCGTCCTCCCCCGCGCCGTCGGCGGCGAGGATCCGCACCCCGGCGTCCTTGAGCCCCGCCACGGCGTGCTCGACAGGAACGCCGACGGCGACCGGCAGATGGAAGAGGGACCCGACGGAGGCGCGCACGGCCTTGGGGTTGTAGAGGTCGACGGAGGCGTCGGTGAGCACGACGGCGTCGGCCCCCGCGGCGTCCGCGCACCGCAGCACGGTCCCGGCGTTCCCCGGGTCCCGCACGTGCGCGAGCACGGCGACGAGCCTTGGGCCGCTGTCCAGGATCTCCTCGAAGGGGGTGTCGAGGAACCGGCAGATCCCTACGAGGCCCTGCGGGGTGACCGTGGTGGAGATGTCGGCGATGACCTCTTCGGAGGCGAGGTGCACCCGGGCACCGGCGTCCCGGGCCTCGCCCACGATGTCGGCGTACCGATCCGCGGCGTCCGGGGTGGCGAACAGTTCGACGAGCGTCGCCGTGCCGTCGGCCCGGTGCGCCGCCGCCTCCCGCACGGCCTGCGGTCCCTCCGCGAGGAACAGCCGCTCCTTCCCCCGGAAGTTCCGCTTGGCCAGCCGCCGTGCGGCACTGACGCGGGGCGACCGGGGGGAGATCGGCTCGGGCGTGGCGGGGGGCATGCGGTTCACCTTCGGGGAGGTCAGGAGTCTCGGATCAGCGGCCACCGGAGGCTTCGGCACCGCGGTCGGCGGCAGCCGCTTTCCTCTGCGGCGGCGGCGCGGGGCCACGCGGGCGGACGACGGCGGTGCCCGCACCACCGGTGGCGACGCGCAGCGTGCTGTCCGAACCGGAAGGGTCTCGCCCACCCGGCCCCGGCAGGGTGCCGCTGCGCGCGCCGTGGGCCCCAGCGGCACGACGGCCCGCGACCGTGCGGAGCCGGACGCAGTCGGACCCGCAGGCTGCGAAGCCTGCGGGTCCGTGGTTACGTCGGCCTGCGCCGGCGCAGCGGTCAGGCCGCCTTCGGCGCGTTCACGTCCGCCGGCAGCGCCTTCTGCGCGGCCTCGACGAGCGCGGCGAACGCACCCGCGTCGTTGACGGCCAGCTCCGCGAGGATCTTGCGGTCGACCTCGATGTTGGCGGCCTTCAGACCCTGGATGAAGCGGTTGTAGGTGATGCCGTTGGCGCGGGCAGCGGCATTGATGCGCTGGATCCACAGCTGGCGGAAGTCACCCTTGCGCTTCTTGCGGTCGTTGTAGTTGTAGACCAGCGAGTGGGTGACCTGCTCCTTGGCCTTGCGGTACAGGCGCGAACGCTGACCGCGGTAGCCGGAGGCCTGCTCGAGGATCGCCCGGCGCTTCTTGTGGGCGTTGACTGCCCGCTTGACGCGTGCCACTTGTTAACTCCTTGTAGCGGGGCCGCGGTTGGACTCACGCGGCCCGGAATCGATTGGGTCCCGGTCCAGACGTACGGCGCTCAGGCGCCGAGGCGTCACTTGCCGAGAAGCTTCTTGATCTTCTTGGCGTCGCCCGGGGCCATCTCGGCGTTGCCGGTGAGGCGACGCGTCAGACGGGACGACTTGTGCTCGAGCAGGTGGCGCTTGCCGGCGCGCTCGCGGAGCACCTTGCCGGAGCCGGTGATCTTGAAGCGCTTGCTGGCACCGCTGTGCGACTTGTTCTTCGGCATAGCGCCGTTCTCTCCTCGTCGGTGGCGCTCCGGTGCCCGGTCGCGAAACCGGGCACGTTGGAGCGTCGCTCTTGTATCGGTTACATCCTGGGACTGGCGTCCCGGGTCTTCCGGGGTCCGTACGTCCTCCTTGCGGAGGTGCGTACGTCCGTACGTCCGGTGCTCCCCCGGGGCCTTCGCCCCGGGATCACGCCTCGGCGGAAGCCTCGGCCGGGGCCTCAGTGGTCTCGGCATCAGCGACGTTCTGCGAGCGGCCGGGGTTGGCCTTCGCGGACGCCTTGCGGGCCTCCTGCGCCTGACGGGCCTCGGCCATCGCCTCGGTCTTCTTCTTGTGCGGACCGAGAACCATGATCATGTTGCGGCCGTCCTGCTTCGGGTTCGACTCGACGAAACCGAGGTCCTGGACGTCCTCCGCGAGGCGCTGCAGCAGTCGGTAGCCCAGTTCGGGCCGGGACTGCTCGCGACCACGGAACATGATCGTGATCTTGACCTTGTCGCCCTGCTTGAGGAACCGGACGACGTGACCCTTCTTGGTGTCATAGTCGTGCGGGTCGATCTTCGGCCGGAGCTTCATCTCCTTGATGACCGTGTGCGCCTGGTTCTTACGCGCCTCACGGGCCTTCATGGCCGACTCGTACTTGAACTTCCCGTAGTCCATGAGCTTGCACACGGGCGGACGGGCGTTCGCCGCGACCTCGACCAGGTCCAGGTCGTACTCCTGCGCAAGCTCCAGGGCCTTGGCAAGCGGCACAATGCCCACCTGCTCGCCACTGGGACCGACAAGTCGCACCTCGGGAACGCGAATCCGGTCGTTGATGCGGGGCTCGGCGCTGATGGATCCTCCTCGGTAGCACCACACGGCCGTCTGGCGGACAGCCGCGTATGTCTGGATGACATAGGGACCAACCATCGCGACGCATCAAAAAATGCCCCGGACGGTGCACAGGCGGGACTCCGAGCTTTCCGGAGCACCGCCGCGGTGACCGCGGGGCGCGCTTTCGGGCGACTCCACCGTCCGTACGGAACGGTGGTGGCCGCCTGACCGGTGACCCGCCGCCCCGGAGGGCGGCCAGGTGGGAGATCGGAGCCTCCACTTGTGGGCCGGACACAGTCGCATCCAGCCGGTCGTCACACAAGGTTAGCAGCTCCCCCGGAGTGGTGCGAACCGGAGTGCACCCGGCACCCAACGCCCCGCACCCGGCTCCCTCCCGCGCCCCTCCCGTGCGCGGGAGGCAATACGCCGGGGCCTATCGTGTGGGACATGAGTGACACCTCCCCCGAGGAATCCCCGGCGTCCGCAGAATTTCCGGCTGCCGCCGACGGTCCCGACTTCGACGCCATGACCCGTGACATCGCGGAGGTCCCCGCGGTCGAGGTGATCGTGACGGTCGCCGTCAACCTGATGAGCGCCGCCGCCGTGAAGCTCGGTCTGACCGAGGAGGGCGACAAGTACAAGGACCTGGACGAGGCCCGCAAGCTGGTGCACGCCCTCGCCGGTCTGCTCGACGCGAGCGCCACGGAGATCAGCTCCTTCCACGCGGCCCCGCTGCGCGACGGCCTGAAGTCGCTCCAGCTGGCGTTCCGCGAGGCGTCGATCGTCCCGGACGAGCCGGGCCAGGGACCCGGTGAGAAGTACACCGGGCCCGTCTACGGCTAGTTCACCCGGCCCTTCGGCCGGTTCATCCGGATCACCCGGCTCGGCGACCGGTTCATCCGGATCACCGACATACGAACTTCACCGACGTACGAACAAGGGCTCGCCCGGCGGTGTCGCCCCGGCCGGCAGTACTGCCAGGTCGAGGCCGCGCACCAGGCGGGCCCTCAGCGTTTCGTCTGCGGCCAGGCGCCGGGCCACTGCGCGTGCGGCCTCGGCCGGGTCCGCCGCCGGGTCCAGGACGAGCGCCAGGATGCCGTCCGCCTGCCCCGGGCCGAGATAGGCGCGCACCACGGCGGGCTCCGCGACGACGGCGGCCCGTACGGCGCCGGTCACAGCGGGGTCGGCGAGCGGATCGGTGGACGTACGGCCCTCCGCGAGGGCGACCAGAGCGGGGCCCGTCAGCTCGAACGGCACCGGACCCGACATGTCCAGCACGATCGTGTCGGCTTTCTCGTGCACGGCGGCCTGCAGGGCTTGGTGCAGGGGGACGGCGACGGGGCGGGCCGCGGGGTCCCACCGGCCCAGCGTCTCGGTGGACGTGAAGGCGGGCAGGGCGGTGCGGCCCGCGGCCTTCAGCGTCGGCACGGCCATCTCGCTGGTCTTCTCGCGGCGCAGGCCGTTCTCGTCCTCCTCGACCTCACCGAGCAGGGCCACGACCGGCACAAGCAGCCGGGCGCCCTTGAGTGCCTCCAGGACAGGCTGCACGGCGGTGCGGTCCTCGGCCCACGCGGCGAGCGCCGCGCTCAGCCGGGGATCGGCGGAACCGTCGTCGTCGGAGAAGCCGGAGTCGGGAATGTTCTTGTTCGCCACGGTCACCGACCCTATCGGGGGTCTCTGCCGCACTCGTGCCGCCCCCGGGACGCGGAGCCCCCCGTACAGGAGACGGCGGATACGCGGTACAGGAGACGGTACAGACCAGGAGAAGGCGGATGCGAGGGTGCGGGCGCACGCCGTTGCGGGGCCGTATCGTCGCAGTCGGTCTGTGACGCCCTCGGCGTCGTCCTCCAGGAGCCGGGAGGCATCGGTGGAAGCTGCGGCGGAGCCCTCGGCGGACCCGGACGCGCTGCTCGGGACGGCCATGAAGTCGGTGACCGTCGAGGACGGCGCGGACGTGGCCGTGGCGGTGCTGGACATGGAATCCGGCCGGAGCGCCACGCACGGCCGGGGCACCTTCGGCACGGCGAGCATCGTGAAGGTCGACATCCTGGCGGCGCTGCTGCTCCAGGCGCAGGACGCCGGCCGACATCTGAGTGCGCGGGAGAGGTCGTACGCCACCGTGATGATCGAGAACAGCGACAACGACTCCGCGTCGGCGCTGTGGACCGCGATCGGGCAGGCGGACGGCCTCGACAGCGCCAACAAGCGCTTCGGCCTGACGGACACCAAGGGTGGCGACGGCGGGCTGTGGGGGCTGACCCGGACCACGGCGGCCGATCAGCTCGTCCTGCTCCAGCAGGTGTTCGGGGACGACTCCCGGCTGAGCGAGGGCTCGCGGGCGTATCTGCAGGGGCTCATGGGCAACATCGCCGAGGATCAGGACTGGGGCGTGTCCGCGGTCGCCGACGGCTCGCGGTGGGCGCTGAAGAACGGCTGGCTGCCGCGCAGCACGACCGGGCTGTGGAACGTCAACAGCATCGGTCGGGTGACGGCGGACGGCCGCGACTGTCTGGTGGCCGCGCTGTCGAACGGCAACACGACGAAGGCGATGGGGATTTCGCTGGTGGAGGCGGCGGCGCAGGCGGCCGTTTCGGCGTTCCGGGACGCCGCGTGGTTCAGGGACGGCGTCGAGCTCGGGTGCGACGAGTAGCTCACGTAGGAGGTCCCGCCCCTATTGGGCGCCCCTGCGTCGGCCCCGCCACAGCACAACCGAGACCACCAGCAGTGCCACGCCCAGGCCGCCCGCGAGCGCGCCCGCCCAGCCGGGGGAGCCCGCCGCGTCGTCGCTCGTGTCGGGGCCCGTGCCGAAGTACTTCTGCCCGTATGCCGCCGCGTGCAGCCCCTCCGGCTTCAGGTGTGCCGCCGCCCTGATGGCCGCCACGGGGTCGATGAAGCCGAAGCCACGGGCGTCGTCGCGGCCCCCGGTGGGGGCGTCGCGGGCGGTCCTCTCCAGGAGTTGCTTGATCTGGGCCGGGGACAGCCCCGGGCGGGCCGCCTTGATCAGCGCGACGGCACCGGAGACGAACGCGGACGCCGCGCTGGTGCCCCAGCCGTCGTAGTACTTGCGATCGGGGTCGGCGATGACCACGTCGACACCGGGTGCGCTGACGGTGGCGTACCAGCGGCGGGTGGAGAAGGAGGCGCGGGTGCCGTAGCGGTCGACGGCGGTCGCGGCGATGACTCCCGGGTAGGCCGCGGGATACGAGATGTGGTCGCCCTTCTCGCCGCCGTTGCCGGCCGAGGCGACGACGGCGGCGCCCTTCTTGAGGGCGTACTGCACCGCCTCGTCCTCGGCCGCTTCGGGGTGCGCGGAGTCGGAGTCGTCGCCGAGGGAGAGGTTGATGACGTCGGCGCCGTGGTCGGTGGCCCAGCGGATGCCTTCGGCGAGTGCGTTGCCGCGGGCGTTCCGCGCCCTCGTGCGGGCCGGGTCACCGTCCTCGAGGATGACGCGGACGGGCAGGATCTTCGCCTCGGGGGCGATGCCGATGACACCGTCGCCATCGCCGATGCCGTGGCCGTGACCGGCGATGATGCCGGCCATGGCGGTGCCGTGCCGGGCCCAGGGGCGGTCGCCGCGCCGGGCTCCGAAGCCGACCATGTCCTTGCCGGGCAGGACGTTGCCGGTCAGGTCGGGGTGGGTGCCGTCGACGCCGGTGTCGAGGACGGCGACGGTGATGCCCTTGCCCTTGGTGGTCTGCCAGAGCGCCTGGCTGTGCAGGGCGTCCAGGGCCCACTCCTGGGCACGTATGCCGTCGGCGTGAGCGGCGGTGGAGGGCAGCAGGGCCAGGGAGCCGGCGAGCAGGAGGGTCAGCAGGCGGGCGCCGGTGGTACGGGTGCTCATGACGGCTTCTCCGTGGCCGCGGTGATGGTGGTGCGCAGGTCCCCTTCGATGCGGTCGGCGAGGCCCACCGCCTCGTTGCCGAGGCCCGCCTGGGCGGGGGCCGTGGTGGCGCCGGTCGCCATGGCCGCGTCGGCGGGCTGCGGTTCGGTGACGGTACGGCCGTCGGGGAAGCCGGAGACGGCGTAGACGACGACGGGCATGTCCGTGCGGACCGAGATCGTCCAGGAGGCGCGCTGGGCGTCGCCGAATCCCTCGGCGACGGTGCCCTTCGCCGCGTACGGACGGGGCATCAGATCGGTGCGCCGGTCGAGGCCCTCCCTCTTGAAGCGGCTGTTCAGGGCGGTCATGGCGGGAGCGTCGGCACGGGTGAACAACAGCCCCACCGTGGTGACGTCGCTGCGGGTGGCGTCCGTGTAGGTGGCGCGCAGCAGCCGCAGACAGCCGACGGGGGTCAGGGCCTTGCGCAGCAGGGGGTCGAAGGCGTCCGCGCAACCGCTGTCGGGGGCTACGGCGATGCGGGTCCAGACGCGGTCCGAGCCGCCGGGGCCGGCGCCCGGTCCCGCCACGGTGGGCGGGAAGAGCTGGTCGACGGGCACGCTGTGCCACAGGCTCCCGGCGATGGTGAACCCGCCCCGTGCCCCGCCGTCGGCGTCGTCCCCGGTGAGCCAGCTTCCGGCAACGGCACCGCCGATGAGCCCGAGACCGAGGACCAGACAGGCGGCGGCCGCCGCGGCGCGGGGCCGTACCCGGATACCGAGGAGCCGGGGGCGCTCGGTGTCGAGGGCACGCGTGTCGGGCTCGGCGAAGGTCACGATGGGGCGGGTGGGGGCCGCGGGCCGGTTTTCGTCATGGCGGTGCCCCACGCGCGCGGTCGTCTCCACGATGCCGTCGGTGGGCAGGGGGGTGCCGGGCGGCGGCACGGCGTCCGCGTCGGCGCCGCGCGCGGGCACGCCGGCCGTCGGCGGCGCGTCCGGGAAGCGGGCGGAGGGCGCGGGCGGGGGCGGGTCGACGGGCTCGGCGGTGCGGCCGATCCGCAGGTTCGGGAACCGCTGGGATGCGGGAGTGCGCCGTGCCGCACCGTCCGTCTCGCCACCGGAGGCGGGCCGTTGCCTATCGCCGGGCACGTTCGTGGGCCGTTCGGTGTCGGGCGCCAGGATCCGGAAGGGCCGTGCGACGGCGCGGGCCCCAGCCGCCCCCGCACCCGAACTCGAGGGCCCCGAGGACCCGTTCGCGCCGGACCACGCCGCTGAACCCTCCACCCCGGACCGGGCCGGAGCCCCGGACGCGGCCGGCACGACAGGGGCCTCCGGGCAACCGGGGGCGCCATTCGGACCGGAGCCCGCAGGAGCCCCGCTCGCCCCGGCGTGGGCCGGCGTGTCCGCCGGGCGCGAGGGCTCCGGGGTGCCGTTCCGGCCGGGCGGCCCATCGGACCCGGACGCGCCGGTTCGGGCAGGGGACTGGGCCGCGCCCGGGTGCTCGACGGTGCCGTTCGCGACGGGGCCCCCGGAAGAACCGTTCATGCCCGGGCGGTCGGGCGAGCCGTTCGCCGCGGCGGAGCGCGGTATACCGTTCCCGGTCGCCGTCGGCGTCCCGGGCCGGGTCGCGGCCGGGGACGCGGGCGTCCCGCGCGGCGGACCGCTGGGCCGGGGAGGTGCGGCGGCCGCGCCGGATGCGGCCCCGGCCGGCCACTCAGGGCGCGTCGGAGCCGGGATCGGGAACGGACGGGCGGACCGGGCCTCCTGCGGTCCTGGAGCGCTCCCGGTGGCGGGCGGGTGTCCGGGGCGGGGCGGGACCGGCCCGGAGGCGCGGTCGCGCGGCGCGGACCGGAGCGGACCCTGCGCGGCGGGAGGCGTACGGTCCGGCTCCGCGGACGGTTCGCCCGGAGGGGCCGGCGGACGGGGCGGGGTCGTGGGGCGCGGAGGGATGGAGGCGCGGCGCGCTTCCGTGCTCATGCTCCCCCCGTTTCGTTGTGCCGGGCCGCCCCCGGGTCCGCCGGGGTGTCCGACCGCCCCTGCGGAGCGGCCGGTACGCGTGGTGCGGGACGCGCCGCCCGTCCTGGCAGGCATACCCGCGCGGGCGGATACCCATCCCGGGCGTACGCGCCCGGGCGGAGCCACCGCTTCCCACGTCCGCGTCACTCTACGGGTTGATGCCCCTCGAACGGGAACCAGTCCGCGGCACCGGGGCATCTGCCCGGAACGTCCCCCTACCCTGCGGTAATCGCATCTGGCACGCTGCGTTCATGACTGCCCGCGCCGCAGACCGCGCCCGCTACGACCGGGCCACCGAACACCTCGACGCCCCGCTGGCGATCGTGGACCTGGGGGCGTTCGACGCGAACGCCGACGACCTCCTCCGCAGGGCCGGCGGCAAGCCGATCCGCGTCGCCAGCAAGTCCGTCCGCTGCCGTGTCCTGCTCGAACGCGTCCTGGCCCGTGCGGGGTTCGCGGGCATCATGTCGTTCACGCTCGCCGAGTCCCTGTGGCTGGCCCGCTCCGGGTTCGACGACGTGCTGCTCGCCTATCCGTCGGCCGACCGGCAGGGTTTCGCCGAACTCACCGCCGACCCCAAGCTCGCCGCCGCCGTCACGGTGATGATCGACGACCCCGCCCAGCTGCGGCTCGTCGACGACGCCCGCCGGGGCGGCACCGAAGTGGTGCGTGTCTGCGTGGAGTTGGACACGTCCCTGGTGCTGCTCGGCGGGCGCGTCCGCGTCGGCGCGCGCCGCTCCCCGCTCCGCTCCCCGGCTCAAGTCGCCGAGCTGGCCCGCGCGGTCGCGCGCACGCCGGGTTTCCGGCTGGTGGGGATCATGGCGTACGAGGGTCATGTGGCCGGGGTGGGCGACGCGGTGGCCGGGCGTCCGGTGCGCTCACGGGCGATCCGGCTGATGCAGGCCGCGGCGCGCCGGGAGCTCGCGTCGCGGCGTGCCGAAGTGGTGCGCGCCGTCCGCGCCGTGGCGCCGGACCTGGAGTTCGTCAACGGCGGCGGGACGGGCAGCGTGCAGTACACCGCCGCCGAGGACGCGGTGACCGAGATAGCGGCGGGCTCGGGGCTGTACGTACCAAGGCTGTTCGACAACTACACCTCGTTCCACGGCTGTCCGGCCGCCCTGTTCGCCCAGCCGGTCGTGCGCAGGCCGGGTGTCGGGGTGGTGACCGTGCTGGGCGGCGGCTATCCGGCGTCGGGCGCCGCGGGCCGCGACCGGCTGCCCGTCCCGTATCTGCCCGAGGGACTGGAGTACGACCCCCAGGAGGGTCCCGGCGAGGTGCAGACGCCGCTGCTGGGCGCGCCCGCCGACGACCTCCTCATCGGTGACAAGGTGTGGTTCCGGCACGCCAAGGCCGGCGAGTTGTGCGAGCGCTTCGACGCGCTGCACCTGGTGGAGGGCGACAAGGTCACGGCGACCGTGCCGACGTATCGCGGCGAGGGGCGCACGTTCCTGTGACGCCCGTCCACGGGCCTTCGGTGAGCGGCTACGACGGGGCGCGGCACCGGCCCGGCGGGGGCGGCGTGCCGCTCGCCCCCGCCGCTCCAGGTGGTGCCGCGCGTGCCGTGGCCCCGCTACAGAGGCGTGACGTACGCGCCGGAGATCCCGCCGTCCACCAGGAAGTCGGTGGCGTTCACGAACGAGGAGTCGTCGCTGGCGAGGAACGCGACCGCCGCGGCGATCTCCTCGGCCTCCGCGAACCGCCCGACCGGGATGTGGACCAGACGGCGGGCGGCCCGTTCGGGGTCCTTGGCGAACAGCTCCTGCAGGAGCGGGGTGTTGACCGGCCCGGGGCACAGGGCGTTGACCCGGATGCCGTCCCGGGCGAACTGCACACCCAGTTCGCGGGACATGGCGAGCACACCGCCCTTGGATGCCGTGTACGAGATCTGCGAGGTGGCCGCGCCCATCCGGGCCACGAACGACGCCGTGTTGATGATGGAGCCCTTGCCCTGACGCCGCATGTAGGGGATGGCGGCCTTGCAGCACAGGTAGACGGAGGTCAGGTTGACCTCCTGGACCCGCTTCCAGGCCTCCAGGCCGGTGTCCAGGATGGAGTCGTCGTCGGGCGGTGAGATGCCCGCGTTGTTGAAGGCGATGTCGACGGAGCCGTAGGCGTCGTACGCGGCCTTGAAGAACGCTTCGACCTGCTCGGGGTCGGTGACGTCGACGTTCACGAACAGCCCGCCGACCTCCTCGGCGGCAGCCTTGCCGCGGGTCTCGTCGACGTCGCCGCAGACGACGTGGGCGCCCTCGGCGGCGAGCCGGCGTGCGGCGGCGAGACCGATGCCGCTGCCGGCACCGGTGATGACGGCGGTACGGCCGACGAGCCGGCGGCAGACGATGTCTTCGCTGGGTGCGGTCACTGTGCGGGGCCCTCCGTACTGATGAAGACGTTCTTGGTTTCGGTGAAGGCGGTCAGGGCGTCCGGGCCGAGTTCGCGGCCGATCCCCGACTGCTTGAAGCCGCCGAAGGGGGTCCAGTAGCGGACGCTGGAGTGGGAGTTGACGGACAGGTTGCCGGCGCGGACGGCCCCCGAGACACGCAGCGCCCGGCCCACGTCGCGGGTCCAGATGGAGCCGGAGAGCCCGTACGCAGTGTCGTTGGCGAGGCGGATCGCGTCGGCCTCGTCCTCGAAGGGCAGGACGACGGCGACAGGGCCGAAGACCTCCTCGACGGCGACGCGCGCGTGCGGGTCGACATCGGTGAGGACGGTGGGCGGGAACCAGAAGCCGGGGCCTTCGGGAGCCTTGCCACGGATGCCGGGCGTGTCGACCGGGACGTACGAACGGACGCGGTCCAGCTGGGACTTGGAGATCAGCGGACCCATGTGGGTGTTTTCGTCCGCGGGGTCGCCGACCAGGACGGACTCGACGGCGGGGGCGAGGAGGCCGAGGAAGCGGTCGTAGGCGGAGCGCTGGACCAGGATTCGGGTGCGGGCGCAGCAGTCCTGGCCGGAGTTGTCGAGGAAGGACATGGGGGCGGCGGCCGCGGCGGCGTCCAGGTCGGCGTCCGCGAAGACGATGTTGGGACTCTTGCCGCCGAGTTCGAGGGTGACGCGCTTGAGAAGGGCGGAGCCCTTCGCCAGTACCTGTCTGCCCACGGCGGTCGACCCGGTGAAGACGATCTTCGCCACGCCCGGGTGCTCGACGAGCGCGTTGCCCGCCACGGGTCCGAGGCCGGGCAGCACCTGGAACAGCCCGTCCGGCAGCCCCGCGTGCAGCGCCAGCTCGGCCAGGCGCAGGGCCGTGAGCGGGGTCGTCTCGGCGGGCTTGAGGATCACCGCGTTGCCCGCCGCGAGCGCCGGGGCCGTGCCCCAGGCGGCGATCGGCATCGGGAAGTTCCAGGGCGCGATGACGCCGACGACGCCGAGCGGTTCGAGGATCGTGATGTCCAGCCCGCCCGGGACCGGGATCTGACGACCGGTCAGTCGCTCCACTCCCCCGGCCGCGTACTCGAGAAGGTCACGGACGTTGCCCGCCTCCCAGCGGGCGTTGCCGATGACGTGCCCGGCCTCCCGTACTTCCAACTGCGCCAGCTCTTCGAGGTGTTCGTCGACGGCGACCGCGAACCGGCGCAGCAGCCTGGCGCGATCGCCGGGCGCGAGGGCGGCCCACCGGGTCTGCGCCTTCGCGGCCCGCGTGACCGCCGCGTCGACGTCGGCCGCCGTGGCGGCCGCAACGGTGGCGACGGCCTCTTCGGTGGCCGGATTGAGTACCTGCAGCTCGTGCTGGTCGGACAAGGGAAGACCTCTCACATGCGTTCGAAGGAGCGGCGCAGCTCCCAGTCGGTCACCGCGGCGTCGAAGGCGGCCAGCTCGACGCGGGCCATGTTGCGGTAGTGCGCGACCACCTCGTCACCGAAGGCGGCCTTGGCGATGGGGCTGTTCTCCCAGAGCTCCGCAGCCTCGCGCAGCGTGGTGGGCACATGTTCGTACGCGGCGGTGTAGGCGTTGCCCGGGCACGGCTCGGGCAGCTCCAGCTTCTGCTCGATGCCGTACAGTCCGGCCGCGACCATCCCGGCGACCGCGAGGTGCGGGTTGACGTCGCCGCCGGGCAGCCGGTTCTCGAAGCGCAGCGAGCGGCCGTGGCCGACGACCCGCAGGGCGCAGGTTCGGTTGTCGTACCCCCAGGCGACCGCGGTCGGGGCGAAGGAGCCCGGCTGGAAGCGCTTGTAGGAGTTGATGTTGGGGGCGTACAGCAGCGAGAAGTCCCGCAGAGCGGCGAGCTGCCCGGCGAGGAAGTGCCGCATGACCTCCGACATGCCGCCCGGCTCGCTTGACGTGCCGGCCATGACGCCCCGGCCGTGCTCGTCCGCGAGGGAGAGGTGGATATGACAGGAGTTGCCCTCGCGCTCGTTGTACTTGGCCATGAAGGTGATCGAGACGCCCTCCTGGGCGGCGATCTCCTTGGCGCCCGTCTTGTAGATCGCGTGCTGGTCGCAGGTGACCAGGGCCTCGTCGTAGCGGAAGGCGATCTCGTGCTGGCCGGGGTTGCACTCGCCCTTGGCCGACTCCACGGTGAGACCGGCGCCCGCCATCTCGTTGCGGATGCGGCGCAGAAGGGGCTCGATCCGTCCCGTGCCGAGCACGGAGTAGTCGACGTTGTACTGGTTGGCCGGGGTCAGTCCCCGGTAGTTCGCGTCCCAGGCCTGCTCGTAGGTGTCCTTGAAGACGATGAACTCCAGCTCGGTGCCGACCCGGGCGGTGTGCCCGAGGGCGGCGAGTCGGTCGAGCTGGCGGCGCAGGATCTGGCGGGGCGCGGCGGCCACGGGCGAACCGTCCGCCCAGGCCAGGTCGGCGATGAGCATGGCCGTACCCTCGTTCCACGGCACCCGGCGCAGTGTGCTCAGGTCCGGGTGCAGGGCGAAGTCTCCGTAGCCGCGGTCCCACGAGGACATCTCGTAGCCGTCGACCGTGTTCATCTCGGTGTCGACGGCGAGGAGGTAGTTGCAGCCCTCCGTGCCGTGCTCCAGCACCTCGTCGAGGAAAAAACGTGCGGCGAACCGCTTGCCCTGGAGGCGCCCTTGCATGTCGGGGAAGGCCAGGACGACAGTGTCGATCTCGCCGCCCGCGACGAGGGCATGCAGCTCCTCGATACCGAGCGGGGGTGTGCGGTCTGCCACGGGAGGTCTCCTTAGGTCCGCCGAGAGTCATAAGGTATTTCCGAGAACCATTGCTTGGGAAGGGGGCGCGGCAAGATGTCGCAGGCGGAAACCGAGGACGGCTTCGGCGGCCCGCGGGATCGGTTGACGCCGGTCCTGCGGCCCGTGCGGGCCGGCAACGGCTTCGAGGAGGCACTGGAGCAGATCCTCCAGGTCGTCCGCCTCGGGCTGGTGCCGGGCGGTGAGCGGCTGCCCGCGGAGCGGGAGCTGGCGGACCGGCTGGGGATCAGCCGGGTCACGCTGCGCGAGGTGCTGAAGGTGCTCCAGGACCAGGGTCTGGTGGAGTCGCGCCGCGGGCGGTACGGCGGCACGTTCGTGCGGCCGCGCATCGACGTCGGCGGCGAGGACGAGCTGCGTCGGCGTATCGAGAAGGTCGACATCGAGGACGTGCTGCGCTTCCGTGAGGTGCTGGAGGTGGGGGCGGCGGGCCTGTGCGCGGCGCACGGCCTCACCGCGGAGCAGGCCGAGCGGCTGCGGGAGGCGCTGGCGCGCACCCAGGACGCGCCGCTCGCGGAGTACCGGCGGCTGGACACGCTGCTGCACCTCACGCTGGCCGAGTTGTGCGGGTCGCCGTCGCTGACGGGGCAGTACGCGGCCGTACGGGCGACGGTGAACGACCTGCTGGACTGCATCCCGCTGCTGGTGCGGAACCTGGAGCACTCGCAGCGCCAGCACGAGGCGCTGGTGGAGGCGGTGCTCGACGGGGACGCGGACGGGGCCCGGGAGATGATGCGGGAGCACTGCGCGGGAACGGCGGCGTTGCTGCGGGGGTTCCTGGCGTGAGCACGCCATGCAAAGGTACGAGGGGGATCCATTGGAACCCGGGGAGGCCCGCATGACCGGACGACCGCTGATCGGTGTGAGTACGTATCTGGAGGCCGGGACGCGCTGGGGCATCTGGGAGCTGGACGCGGCGCTGCTGCCGGCAGGCTATCCCCTGCTCGTGCAGCGGGCCGGCGGGCTCGCCGCACTCCTGCCGCCGGACGATCCGGCCCGCGCCGCGGCGACGGTGGCCCGGCTGGACGGCGTGGTGATCGCGGGCGGACCGGACGTCGACCCCTCCCGCTACGGCGCGGAGCGCTCCTCCAGGACCGGACGTCCGGCGCCGGAGCGCGATGCCTGGGAACTGGCCCTGATCGAGGCGGCGCTGGCGTCCGGCACCCCGCTGCTCGGCATCTGCCGCGGTATGCAGCTGCTGAACGTCGCCCTCGGCGGCACGCTCGTGCAGCACATCGACGGGCACGCGGAGGCCGTCGGGGTCTTCGGCCGGCACCCGGTCACGCCGGTGCCCGGCACCCGGTACGCCGGTGCCGTCCCCGAGGAGACGTCCGTACCGACCTACCACCACCAGGCCGTGGACCGCCTCGGCCGGGGTCTGGTGCCGTCCGCGTACGCGGCGGACGGCACCGTGGAGGCGATCGAACTCCCGTCCGGGGACTGGGTGCTGGGCGTCCAGTGGCATCCGGAGATGGGAGAGGACATGCGGGTGATGAGGGCGCTGATCCGGGCGGCGGCCGGCTAGCCGCTCGCCCAACCCCGGGGTCGGCTCCGGCAGTTCCCGTTACCCCCGCGTCAGCCCCAGCAGTTCCCGTCCCGGCCCCGTCGGGCGGTGGCCCGTGCGCCACACCGCCCGTAGCTCCCGGTCCAGCCGTACGCCCTCGACCGGCACGCTCACCAGACGACGGGATGCGAGTTCCTCCCCCACGGCGAGTTCGCTCAGGACCGCCGGGCCCGCGCCGCTCACCGCGGACGCCTTGACCGCCGTCGTCGAGGACAGTTCGAGCAGCGGGCGGGCCAGGCCGCCCAGGGCCGCGTTCAGCACCTGGCGGGTGCCCGAGCCCTCCTCCCGGAGGATGAGCGGGGTGGACGCCAGCTCCCCGGCCGAGAGCGGCCCCCGGCGGCGTGCCCACGGGTGCCCCGGTGCCGTCACCACGATCAGACGGTCGTGGGCCACCACGGCCCCGTCCAGGCCCGCGGGCAGGGACAGCCCTTCCACGAAGCCCAGGTCCGCCTCGTCCGCGAGCAGGCGTTCGGCGACCGCCGCCGAGTTCCCGGCCAGCAGCGACACCGCCGTGTCCGGCCGCAGCGCGCGCAGCGCGATCAGCCAGCCCGGCAGCAGGTACTCCGCAATCGTCATGCTCGCCGCCACCCGCAGTCGCGAATCCCGCCGCCCCCGCAGCGCCTGGGCCCCCGCGTCGAAGGCCTCCGCCGCCTCCATGATCCGCCGCGCCCAGTCCGTGACCAGCGCCCCCGCGTCGGTCAGCCGCGAGCCCCGCGGCGACCGGTCCACCAGCGCCACACCCAGCTGCCGCTCCATCGACCGGATCCGGCTGCTGGCCGCGGGCTGGGTGATCCCCAGCTCCCGCGCGGCCCGCCCCAGACTGCCCAGCCGGGCCACGGCGAGCAGCAGCTCCAGCGCGCCCAGATCCGGCACCCGGTGCGCCAGACCACCGCGCGGATATGCCTCGTCTCCGCCCTCGCTCATAAGGACAGCTTATGCCCCCATAGACACGTACTCCCTGGTGGGAACGGCGCCCCCGCGGAAGCGTGCTTTCCATGGTCATCGCAGCCCAGCCCCTCGCACGCGCCGCCCGCCCACGGCGTGCCCCCGTCGTCCGCCACCTCGGCCCGAACTGGTACGCCTCCGTGATGGGCACCGCGATCGTGGCGACGGCCGGCGCCGGTCTGCCCGGCGCCGGGCACATACCCGGGCTGCGTACCGTCTGCGCGGCCGTCTGGGCGCTCTCGGCGGCTGCTCTCGCGGTCCTTCTCGGCGCTCGCGCCCTGCACTGGATCCACCATCGCGACCAGGCCCGCGCCCATCTCCTCGACCCCGCCGTGGCCCCCTTCTACGGCTGCCTCGCCATGGCCCTGCTGGCCGTGGGCGGCGGCGCCCTGGCCGTGGGCCGGGACTGGACCGGTACGGGCCCGGCCGTCGTCCTGGACGCCGTCCTCTTCACCGCCGGCACCGTCGTGGGACTCGTCGCCGCCGTCGGGGTGCCGTATCTGATGATCGCCTCGCACCGCATCGAGCTGGGCGAGGCCACCCCCGTCTGGCTGCTGCCGCTGGTCGCCCCCATGGTCTCGGCAGCCCAGGGCCCGCTGCTGGTCCCGCATCTGCCCGCCGGCCAGCCGCGGGAGAGCCTGCTGCTCGCCTGCTCCGCAATGTTCGGGATCTCGCTGCTTGCCACACTCGTGACGCTGCCGCTGATCCTGGCCCGACTGATCACCGCGGGCCCGCTGCCGCTCGCCCTCACCCCGACCCTGTTCCTGGTCCTCGGCCCCCTGGGCCAGTCCACCACCGCCGTCGGCACGTCCGCGAGCGTCGTACCGGCCCCGTACGCCCGGGGCTACGGCGTTCTCGCGGTGCTCTACGGCGTGCCGGTGCTGGGGTTCGCCCTGCTGTGGCTGGCGCTCGCCGCGGCACTGGTGGTGCGCGCCCGGCGGCGGGGGATGGGGTTCACGATGGCCTGGTGGGCGTTCACCTTCCCGGTGGGCACCTGTGTCACCGGTGCGGAGGCGCTGGCCCGACGGACCGGGCTCGTGGTCCTCGCCGGGCTCGCGGTTCTCCTGTACGCGCTGCTCGTCGCCGCCTGGGCCGTTGCCGCCGCCCGCACGGGCCGGGGGGTCCTCAGTGGCGACCTGCTCGCAGCGCCTCGGCGAGGACGCGCGGAGCCTCGGTCAACGACGGCCCGTACCAGGTGAGGTGGCGTCCTGCGACCAGTGCGCACGGTGTGTCCCCGAATGCCTCCGGGCCGTCCTCGGCGGTGAAGCGGTACGGCTCGTCGGGCAGCACCACGAGGTCGGGGGCCGCCGCGCGCAGCTCGTCCAGGGGGATGCGCGGATAGCGCTCCGTGTGCGCCGCGTACAGGTTGTCTACGCCGAGCCGGGCCAGCACGTCCCCGGCGAAGGTGTCCCGGCCCAGCACCATCCAGGGCCGTCGCCAGACGGGGACGACGGCCGTCGTGCGACGCTCCGCCACCGGCAGGCCGGACCACGCGGCGCGGGCCTCGTCCAGCCAGCGCGGCGGGGAGGGGGCCCCGCACACGGCCACGACCCGCTCCAGTTCGCGGAAGGCCTCCGGGACGTTCCGCACCTCGGTGACCAGGACCTCGAGGCCCGCCTCGCGCAGGGCGGCGAGATCCGGCTCGCGGTTCTCCTCCTCGTTGGCGAGCACCAGGTCGGGGGCGAGCCGGACGATCCGCTCGACCCTGGGGTTCTTGGTGCCGCCGATCCGGACGACGTCGAGGTCTGCCGGGTGGCTGCACCAGTCGGTGACGCCGACCAGCGCGCCCGGCACCGACACGGCGACGGCCTCGGTCAGCGACGGCACGAGGGAGACCAGCCGCATCACGACGGCCGTTCCCAGGGGCCGGTCGCGGGACCGGAGTTGTCGGTCATGTCGATCAGTATGCCCGCGCCGCACCCGAAGGGACGCCCCCGAAGGGACGCCCCGAAAGCTTCAGCGCCGGCCCGAGGGGTCCTCGACCGCCTCGATGTGGTCCGCGACCGCGACCACGATCACCCGGGTGTCCGGCTCGGTGGCCCGCCAGCGGTGGCGCACTCCCCCGCTCAGATACAGCGTGTCACCGCGCCCGAGCCGCTGCGCCCGGCCCTCCGCCTCGACCTCGACGGCGCCGTCGACGATGTACATCAACTCGTCGTTGCGGTGCTGGAACTCGCGTCCCTCGTCGTGATCCCCGATGAACTCCATCGCATGCAGCTGATGGTGACCGCGGACCAGAGGGCGCACCCGTGCCTGACCGGGGGGTACCGCCTCGTCGTCCGCGCGCAGGACGTCCACGCTGCACGCCGGGTCGGCCGCCGCGAGCAGTTCGACGGCGGTGGTGCCGAGGGCGTCGGCGATCCGCTCGAGGGAGGGCCGGCTGGGACGCGCCCGCTCGTTCTCGACCTGGCTCAGGAACGGGACCGACAGGCCGCTGCGCTCGGCGACGACGGCAAGGGTGAGCTCCAGCGCCCGGCGCCGCCGCCGGACGGCCGCGCCCACCCGAAGGGGCTGTTCTTTGTGGTCGCCCATCGCTCCGGCTCCCTCCCTCGCTCGTCGGTCCGCTGCCCTGCCCGGCGGGCGTGCCGCCGCATTCCGATGGTTCATCGGTGCACTGCTTCTGTTGAGTTGTCTGCACCCTACGCATGTTCGGCAAACCGTTTCATGCGCCCGTCACATCGGTGTCATATACAAGAGTGGTGAGGGCCACGGTTCGCGCCACCGGACGAGCCGCCCGCCTCCCCCGCGCACGCCGCCCGCAGGTGTGACGAAAGGGGCAGACCAGGGGGCAGGAAACCGGCCTCGGAGCGTGACCCCGATCGGGCGAGGGGTGCCGGGGGCCACGGGGGCCCTCGAGTGCAGGTCGGGCGGTGCGGACGGGCGCGCAGGCGAGCCGGCTGCACCCGGCAGCAGCACAAAAGGGCCCCGAGGCGCCGAAACGGTGTTCGGCACCCCCCGGTCGGCGGAGCGTGGGGACGGGCGTGGTCGTGCGCCCGATCGGGTTGTCCGGATCCTTCCCGTACGCCAGTACGGAGTGCGGCCCGCCCGCGGATTACTGCGGCGTCATCCGCGCCGCCGTTTCCCCTTTCCGCGTGAGCCACGGAGCACCTGGGGCCCCTTCCTGGCCCCGGCCGGTTCTCGTCTCGCTCTCCAGGCTGCCCAGTTCGGCCTCTCCATCCTGAAGCTCTCGATCCCTCTTGTGAGTTGGGGGTAGCGGAAAGGCGCGCTTGGTGAGCCGGTACTCACCGCAGGCCCAGTGCGGCGACCGGAGCACGACGGCGACCGGCCCCTTCCTGGCTCAGGCGCACCGCCTCCGAGCCGCCCAACAAAATGTGGAACTTGCAACAAATCTCGCTCCGGGATGCGCCACCCGCGTCCACACCGGCAAACGCACCCGGCCCGCCTTGCACAAGGCGTTCACGGTGCCGCATGAGGGGGGCCACCCGGCACCGGCGGATCGCTGTCGGTGGCGTACGGCATGATGCGGAAGGTGACCCGACGCCTGATGCTTCTCGACACCGCCTCGCTCTACTTCCGCGCCTACTTCGGCGTCCCGGACTCCGTGCGGGCCCCGGACGGCACCCCCGTGAACGCCGTGCGCGGGCTGCTCGAGTTCATCGACCGCCTGGTCCGCGACCACCACCCGGACGACCTGGTCGCCTGCATGGACGCGGACTGGCGCCCGCACTGGCGCGTCGAACTGATCCCCTCCTACAAGGCGCACCGCGTGGCCGAGGAGCACGAGGCGGGCCCGGACGAAGAGGAGGTGCCGGACACGCTCTCCCCGCAGGTCCCGGTCATCGAGGACGTCCTGGACGCGCTGGGCATCGCGCGCGTGGGCGTCGAGGGATACGAGGCGGACGACGTGATCGGCACGTTCACGGCGCGCGCGGTGGGCCCGGTCGACATCGTCACCGGCGATCGCGACCTGTACCAGCTGGTCGACGACGCGCGCCGGGTCCGGGTGCTGTATCCGCTCAAGGGCGTGGGCACGCTCCAGTTCGCCGACGAGGCGTTCCTGCGCGAGAAGTACGGAGTCGACGGGAGGGGTTACGCGGATCTCGCACTGCTGCGCGGCGACCCGAGCGACGGACTGCCCGGCGTACCCGGCGTCGGCGAGAAGACGGCCGCGAAGCTGCTCGCCGAGTTCGGGGACCTGGCCGGGATCATGGCCGCGGTCGACGATCCGAAGGCGAAACTTTCCCCGGCGCAGCGCAGACGGCTCGAGGAGGCGCGGCCGTACGTCGCCGTCGCGGCCAGGGTCGTACGGGTCGCCGACGACGTACCGCTGCCACAGGTCGACACCGCACTGCCGCACGCGCCGCGCGACCCGGCCGCCCTGGAGGCGCTGGCGACCCACTGGGGGCTGGGCGGGTCGCTGCAGCGACTGATCACCACGCTCGGCGCCTGACGGTCTGCCGACGCAAGGCCGAAACCGCTCCGGCGACGAGTGACCCTCAACTCCTCATGGGATGGGTGTTAACTGTTAGGAGGTGCTAACTTAGGTAAACCTAAGCATGGGAACTGGGAGGCGGTTATGTCAGAGCGCCCGGCAGGCAGGGCCCGCAAGGCGCATTCCGCGCAGGTCATCCGCACGGAGCGGCTGACTCCGCACATGCAGCGTGTGGTGCTGGGCGGTGAGGGTCTGGCCGACTTCGCTGCGGGCACCTGCACCGACCATTATGTGAAGCTGCTCTTTCCGGCCGAGGGCGTCACCTACCCGGAACCCTTCGACTTGCAGCGGATCCGCGAGGAGTTCCCGCGCGACCAGTGGCCGGTGACGCGGACGTACACCGTGCGCGCCTGGGATCCCGAACACCGCGAGCTGACCCTGGACTTCGTGATCCACGGCGACGAGGGCCTCGCCGGACCGTGGGCGGTGCGTGTCCGGCCGGGCGAGACCGTGCGCTTCATGGGCCCCGGTGGCGCCTATGCCCCGGACGCGAGCGCCGACTGGCATCTGCTCGCGGGGGACGAGAGCGCACTGCCCGCGATCGCGGCCGCCTTGGAGGCACTGCCCGACAGCGCCGAGGCCCGCGCCTTCGTGGAGGTGCCCGGGCCCGAGGAGGAGCAGAAGATCGACTCCGATGTGAACGTGGTCTGGCTGCACCGCGGGGACCGGCCGGTCGGTGCGGCGCTGCTCGAGGCGGTGCGGACGCTGGACTTCCCCGAGGGCCGGGTGCACGCGTTCGTGCACGGCGAGGCCGCCTTTGTGAAGGAGCTGCGCCGGCTGCTGCGCGTCGAGCGCCAGATTCCGCGCGAGAACCTCTCGATCTCCGGCTACTGGCGTCTCGGGCACAACGAGGACGGCTGGCAGGCGTCGAAGCGTGAGTGGAACGCGCGCATCGAGGCGGAGCAGGAAGGCGCGTCCGCCGCGTAGGACACGGGAAGCGGCGGCACCCTCGAGGTGCCGCCGCTTCCTCGTGCCGTGCTCACACCGATCGCTGGTACGACCGGAACGTCCGGATCGACAGCCATACCGCGACGACCGCCAGCACCAGCAGCGCTCCGCCCCGGCCGGCCACCACACCCCAGTCGGGATGCTCGGACATCGCCGAACGGCCCGCCACCATCGCCCAGTTGAGCGGATTGAAGTCGGCGATGTGCCGCATCCACGAGGGCATCTGCGACGTTGCCATGAACGCCGAGGACAGGAAGGTGAGCGGGAGCAGCAGGAAGGTGTTGATCCCGATGATCGACTCCCGCTCCCGTACCAGCATGCCCAGCGCATTGGACAGCGCCCCGAAGACGGTGCCGAGCAGCACCGCGGCGATGATCAGTATCGTGACGCCCGCGGCCCCGCCGGGGTAGTCCGCGCCGCCCAGCAGTCCGAGCAGCACGATGATCACCGACTGCAGGGCCGTGGTGAGGGCGTTGTGGACGACGTTGCCGTTCATCAGCGCGGCCCGGCTGACCGGGGTGGTCAGGAAGCGGTTGAGCGTGCCCCGCTGGATCTCGTCGAGCGTACTCATCCCCGCCCACATGTTGGAGCTGAGGGCGCTCATCACGACCACGCCCGGCACGAGGTAGTCCAAGTAGGACGTCGTGCCGAAGCCGCCCAGTTCGACGACCTTCCTGAAGAGACTGCCGAAGAGGAAAAGCCAGATCACCGGCTGGATCAGGGTGACGACCGCGTAGGCGGGCTGGCGCGCGAACACCATGAGCTGACGCTGAGTCATGTACCAGGTCTGGGAGACGGCGGTGCTCATCGGGCACCTCCCGCGAGGGCGAGGACGCCGGTGCCTTCGGCTTCGGCCTCGGAGTAACGGCGGCCCGTGTAACGGAGGTAGACGTCGTCGAGTGAGGGGCGGGCGATGGTGGCGGAGGCGACCCCGACCCCGGCACGCTCCAATGAGCCGAGCAGCACGGGTATGGTGGCCGCCCCGTCGTCGGCGCGGACGCTGATCCGGCGCCCGTCGCACAGCACCTCGTGCACGCCCGGCAGGGAGCCGAGGGCGCCGCGCAGCAGCGTTCGTCCGGCGTCGCCGACCGCCTCGCGCAGTTCCATATGGACGGCGTCGCCGCGCAGTTCGCCCTTCAGGGATTCCGGGGTCCCCTCGACCACGACTCGGCCGCGGTCGACGATCGCGACGCGCTCGGCGAGCCGGTCGGCCTCCTCGAGGTAGTGCGTGGTGAGCAGGATGGTCAGTCCCTCGTCACCGGCGAGGCGGGCTATCTCGTCCCACATTGCGGCGCGTGCCTCCGGGTCGAGTCCGGTGGTGGGCTCGTCGAGGAAGAGCACCTCGGGGCGGTGGACGAGACCGAGCGCCACGTCCAGGCGGCGCCGCATCCCGCCCGAGTAGCCCTTGACCGGGCGCCGCGCGGCGTCGGCGAGCTTGAAGCGCTCCAGCAGCTCGTCGACGCGGCCGTTCAGCGCCGTCCCCCTCAACCCATGGAGCCTGCCCTGGAGTTGGAGGTTCTCACGGCCGGTCGCGACCGGGTCGGCGCCGGAGCTCTGGGCGACGACACCGATCGCACGGCGCACCCGGTCGGGGTGGCGCAGCACATCGTGCCCCGCGACGGTCGCGGTGCCGGAGTCGGGGCGCGCCAGGGTGGTGAGGATCTTGACGGTGGTGGACTTGCCGGCGCCGTTCGGCCCCAACAGGCCGAACACGGTGCCCTGTTCGACGGTGACGTCCATGCCGTTGAGGGCGGTGACGTCCCCGGGATAGGTCTTGGTCAGCTGACGCGCCTCTACTGCGGACGCACGGGTGGTCATGACGACTGCTCTCCTGTGGACAGCGGACGACGGCGGGTCCGCGGTATGCGGACGGCGCCGCCCTCCGGACGAGCGGATGACGACTGATCCGCGTGAAGAGCGCCGGGCTATCCTGGGTGTGCCGCACCTCGATCGCCTGGATGTGCCTCACGGCGGATTCAGCTCGGGGTCGGGGACCCCGGCCCGGCTGCTGCAACAGCCCTGCCGGGGTCCTCTTCTCTACGGCGGCTACGGTCTGTCGAAGTCGCCGCCCTGCAGCTTCCGGTACTCCTGAGGGACCTCCCCCGTCTCGTTGAACGTCCGCCACTCCTCGACCCCGGGGAACGTGCCTGCCGTGATCTCCGCGAGGAAGCCGCGGACCCAGGCGGCCTCCGCCTCGATCATGTGCAGCTTGTACTCGGACTCGATCAGGAAGAGCCGCGGAAGGGCCTCGGAGAGCTTCTCCAGGCCGCCGCGCAGGCTCGCGGCCCGCACCTCGAGGGTGTCGAGCCGCTCCCCCAGCAGACGGGCCACCTCGTCGGGGTGAAGCATGCCCAGCAGGGAGAGCGCCGCCTCGAAGACGGGGTACTCCTGCACCGGGACGGCGAGCAGGTCGGACAGCCACTCCATGGCCTCCACCCGCCCTGCGTCCGTGATGCCGTAGAGCGTGCGCTCGGGGCGGTTGCCCTGCCGCTGCACCTCGGCGACCTCGACGAAGCCGTGCTTCTCCAGGTTCTGGACGACGGTGTACAGGGAGCCGTAGTTGATCTTCAGGCTGGCGTCCTTGCCGCGACGGCGCAGGGTCTGGGCGATCTCGTACGGATGCATCGGCTTCTCGGTGAGCAGCACCATGACCGCGAGCGCCAGCGGGTTGCCCAGCTTCCGACGCTTCGTCGCCATGGCGTGCACCTCGCTCCACACTCCGTCACCGAATATCCGTGAACGAACATATCGCGTTGACGCGAAGCCCGCAATAGACACGATGTATCGCGTCCCGCGAGGTCTCGCAAGAGCCCAGCCCACTGACGGGGCCGGTGTCCGACCGGTTCGTCCCGGTGGGTCAAGCACGGCCGCGCCGCTCGACCTACCGGGCCGAGGCGGCCGGCGAGGGCTGCGACGAACGTCGTAGGGAGAACCGATCCGCACCACCGGAGGGAGACCCGACGATGGCCGACACCGGAACGCTCGACCGGAGGACCTGGCAGACCGCCCTCGACGAGATCACCCAGGAACACGAGGGGGAACTCGTCACCATCGAGATACTGGACCCCGAGATCGGGCACCAGCACGAGGCCGAGCGACTGCCCTTCGCCTACGAGGCCTACGACCCCAAGGACGACGTGGTGGTCGTCGCCGTCGGCGGGCAGTCGTCGCGCTACCCGGTCGTCCTGCGGCACATGGTGCAGAACCCCAGGGAGATCGACGTCGCCCCGAGCGACATCGCCGAGCCGACGATCCGGATCGTCGACAAGGACGGCACCGCCACCCTGATCACCTTCTACCGGGAGCAGTCCGGCACGGGGTCCTGACTGCCGAAGCCGTTGCGCTCCGGGCCCGCGGCGGTCACCGCACCTCGTACGCTTGGCCGTGATGCGACGCAAGACCCGGATCCCGCCCCCTCCCCTCCCCCAGCGCGACGGGGTCGACCCCGTGCGGGTGCGGTTGCCGTTCGGGGAGGGGTGGGCGACCGTGCGGGACCATCTCGTGGCACGGCTCGCGGCCGGGGACGGGACGATCGACGGGATGCTCGAGGCGGGGCTGGTCGTCGGGGCGGACGGGCGGCCCGTCACGCGTGACGCGCCGTACGTACCGGGCATGTACGTGTGGTTCCACCGCGCCCTGCCCGACGAGGTGCGCGTGCCCTACCCGGTCGAGGTGGTCCACCGAGACGAGCACATCGTCGTCGCCGACAAGCCGCACTTCCTCGCCACCACCCCGCGCGGCAGCCATGTCGCCGAGACGGCCCTCGCGCGGCTCCGGCGCGACCTGGGCATCCCGACGCTGACCGCCGCACACCGGCTGGACCGGCTCACCGCCGGGCTCGTGCTGTTCACGGTGCGGCCCGAGGAGCGCGGGACGTACCAGTCGCTGTTCCGCGACAGACGGGTCGGCAAGGAGTACGAGGCCGTCGCCCCGTACGACCCCGAGGTGGCCCTGCCCACCACCGTGCACAGCCGGATCGTGAAGGAACGCGGGGTCATGGCCGCCCGGGAGGTTCCCGGCGAGCCCAACGCAGTCAGCCGCATCGAGCTGCTGGAGCACCGCGCCGGGCGTGGCCGCTACCGACTGTTTCCGCGCACCGGGCAGACGCATCAACTGCGCGTGCACATGGCGACGTTGGGACTACCGATCCTCGGCGATCCGCTCTACCCGGTGGTGACCGCCCCCGTGCCGGCCGGCGACTTCCGGCGCCCGCTCCAACTGCTGGCGCGGGTACTGGAGTTCACCGATCCGGTCACGGGTCGCGCACACCGTTTCGTGAGCGGGCGGGAGCTCCGGTCGTGGTCGTCGTACGACGACTGGTCACCCTGAGCGTGTCCGACCGGTGCGCGCCCGGCGGGAACGGTCAGACCGCGCCGGCGGCTCACTCACCGCGCCACCACCGCACCACCCGCCGCCAAAGACCCGGACGGCGGCGGGGCTCGGCGGCCCGCTCGAACGGTGCCGGACGGGCGGCCGGCTGCGTCGGAGCGGCCGGGGCAGCCGCCGGGTCCGCGGCCCCGTGCGTCGTGATCAGCCACCCGGGGCGCTGCTGCGGCATCGGGCCCAGGGCCGGCTGCTGGGTCACGTCCTGCGGTGGCCTCGGCTCGAACCGCACCGGCAGCTCCACCAGATGCCTTGAGGCGATGGACCCCGTCCAGCGCAGTTCGCCCTCCGCACAGTCGAGTTCGATGTCCGGCAGGCGCATCAGCAGCGCGTCGATGCCGGTGTCGGCGATCGCGCGGCCGATGTCCTGCCCGGGGCACTCGTGCGGGCCGCCGCCGAAGGCGAGGTGGGACCGGTTTCCCTGCATGCTGGCGGACAGGTCGGGCCGCACCCGGGGGTCGACGTTGCCGGGCGCGATGCCCAGCAGCAGGCCGTCGCCCTTGCGGATGCGCCGACCGCCGAGCTCCGTGTCCTGCTTGGCGAAGTAGCCGAGGATGCTGCTGAAGGGCGGCTCGTCCCACAGGGACTGCTCGACCGCCTCGGGCACCGTCATCTGCCCACCGTTGAGCTGGGCCCGGAAGCGCGGATCGGTGAGCACCACGCGCAGCACATTGGCGAGCAGATTGGCGGTCGCCTCGTAGGCCGCGATCAGGACCAGCCGCAGATGCTCCCTGATCTCGTCATCGGTGAGCCCGGCCGGGTGCTTGATGAGGTGGCTGGTGAAATCGTCCTCGGGTTGGGACCGGCGGGACGCGGTGAGCCGGGTCAGGGCGTCCACGATGTACTGGTTGCTGGCGATCGCGGTCTCGGTGCCCTTGAGCATGTCCCGGGCCGCGTGCACGATCCGGTCGTTGTACTCGTCGGGCATGCCGAGGACCTCGCACATCACCGCCATCGGCAGGTGGTCTGCGAACTGGCCGACCAGATCGGCCTGGCCCTCCTCGCAGAACCGGTTGACGAGGGCCTGCGTCGCCCGGTTGATGTACCGGCGCAGACCTCGGTAGTCGATGGTCGAGATGGCGCCGGTGACCGCGCCGCGCAGTCGCAGGTGCTCGTCGCCCTCGGCGTACGAGCAGATGGGCTGCCAGGCGAAGTGCGGCGTCAGCGGGTGGTCGGGCTGGATCTCGCCGGACAGCAGCGGGGCCCAGATGCGGCTGTCCCGGGTGAAGTGCGCGGGGGAACGCACCATGTGCAGGTTCTCGCTGTGACCGAGCACCACCCAGATCGGCACGTCGTCGTGGAGCAGCGCGGGGGCCACGGCCCCGTGTTCGGCACGCATCTTCTCGTACAGGGCTTCCCGGTCCTCCGCCTCGGGACCGTACAGCCGGTGCACCCCGCCGGGGCCGCGGCCGTGGGCCGGGCAGCCGGGCGGCGGGACGGGAGCCGGGTCGTGGGTACCGGCGAGGTTCATGGCGGTGAGGTCCGTGCCGGTCAGGGAGTGGGATTCAGGCGTCACGGTGATCGCTCCGAGAAAAGCTGAGGTGGATCCGGTGTCTGGGCATGAGGGACGGGACAGGGCGGTGGAACGGGTTCGGCGGGGTGCGTGGCCGGTCAGACGCGCGCGCGGGCCGTCGCCAGGGAGTGCAGGAAGCGCATCAGTGTCATCAGGACGTCGCGGCTGGAGGCGCGGCGGCGCGCATCGCACTCCAGGATCGGGATCTCGACGGACAGGTCCAGGGCCGCGCGGAGCTCCTCGACGGGATAACGCGGCGCGTCCGGGAAGGAGTTGACGGCGATGACGAAGGGAACGCCACGCTCCTCCAGTCGGCCGATCACATCGAAGCTGACCTCGAGGCGGCGGGTGTCGAGCAGCACGACCGCGCCGAGCGCGCCCTCGAACAGGCCGTTCCAAAGGAACCAGAAGCGTTCCTGGCCGGGGGTGCCGAACAGGTACAGCACCAGTTGATCGGTGATGCTGATCCGGCCGAAGTCCATGGCCACGGTCGTCGCCGTCTTGCTGTCGGAGCCGTAGTTGTCGTCGACTCCGATGCCCGCCTGGGTCATGGTCTCCTCGGTCGTCAGCGGCCTGATCTCGCTGACGGAACCGACCATGGTCGTCTTGCCGACCCCGAAGCCGCCCACGATCACGATCTTGACCGCGGCCTGAGCCGTGTGCGGCAGGTGGTCCCCGGCCCGTGGACCGGGGACGGTGTCAGAGCTTTTGAAGTCCATGTATCACCGCTTCGAGGAGGGAACGGTCGGGCACCGCCTGCCGGACGACCGGGGCGCGCGCCTGGACCAGTTCGGCCGCCAGCAGGTCGGTGAGCAGGACGGTCACCACACTGAACGGCAGACTGAGATAGGCCGAGATCTCGGCCACGGACAGGGGGGCCCGGCACAGCCGGAGCAGCGCCGACTGCTCCGGGGTGGCCGTGGGCGGGGGATCGGCGCTCGCCACGATCAGGGTGACCAGGTCGATGGGGGCCCGCCCGGTCCCGTCGGCCGCGCCGGTGAGGATGTACAACCGCTCGGGGTTCTTCTCCTCGCCCTGCTTCCCGCCGTCGGAGGTGACGGGCTCCGGCGGGGGCTGCTCCTCTGGTTTGCGCCTTCGGCGTTGCGGAGGAGTCATACGGTCTGCCCGTTGCGCCGCGGCGGACTCGTCAGATGGGAGCCGATGCGCAGGACCAGGTCGCGCATGCGGTTGCTCATCAGACCGGCCTCCGCGACGGTGTCGGCGAGCACCGCGAGATAGGCGTTGGGACCGGCCGCCATCATGTAGAAGTAGCCGCCGTCGATCTCGATGATGACCATGCGCATCCGGCCGTCGCTGTCCGGGATCTCCGCCGCGACCGCCCCGGCCAGGCTCTGCAGTCCGGCGCAGGCCGCGGCGACCCGGTCGGCCGCGTCGGGGTCCCCGCCGTAGCGGGCGATGCGCAGACCGTCGGCGGAGAGGACCACCACCTGGTGGACGCCCGGTACGCCGTCCGCGAGCTCCTTCAGCAACCAGTCGAAGTTGCCGCGCTGCTGGATCATTTGAGGTCCCCCTTGTCGTCGGCCTCGGCGGGAGCCGGCTCGTCGTTCCTGCTGAATGCATGCGCGTCGTCGGCCGGGGGCCCGGCGGAGAAGGCGTTGGGGTCCGGGTCGGCCTTGAGCCCGTTCATGAACGCCTCGACCCACAGGCCGGGGGCGGGCTCCTCCTTCTCCGGTTCGGGTTCGGGTCGCCAGGGGGCGTGCGTCGCGGCTTTCACGGCCCGGGCGGCGGCCTCCGCGTCGGCGGCCTCCGCGATGCGCTGGCTCAGCGGGATCTTCACCCGGCTGCGCCGCTGCGGCAGGCCGCCCGCCGTCCACTCGGTGACCACGGGGACGTCGTCCTCCATGGCGAGCTGCGCCGGGATCCGGGGCCCGGTGGTCGGACGGCGCTTCTTCATCGAGCGGTCGGGGCCCTTGACCCCGTCGTTGTCCAGAGTCGGCACGGAGGTGGCGCCGATGCCGTGGGCGAACCCGGGCGCCGGCTCGGTGGTCAGCATGTCGTTCGGAATGACGAGGATGGCGCGGACACCGCCGTACGCCGACTTCCGCAGCGAGACGTGCATGTTGAACATCGACGACAGGCGCCCGACGACGGCCAGACCGAGGCGCGGCGCCTCGCCGAGCTTCTGGACGTCCACGCCCGCCTGGGCGTCGGCGAGCATCCTCTCGACCTTGGCCCGGCTCTCCTCGCTGAGGCTGATGCCGCCGTCCTCGATCTCGACGGCGATGCCGGTCTGCACCTCGGTGGCGGTGACGTGCACCCGGGTCTGGGGCGGCGAGTAGCGGGTTGCATTGTCGAGGAGTTCGGCCGCGGCGTGGATGATCGGCTCGACGGAGGTGCCCTTGATGTTGACCTTGGCGATGGAGTCCAGGTCGATGCGCCGGTACTCCAGGATGCGGGACATCGCGCCGCGCAGCACGCTGTAGAGGGGTACGGGCTTGGGCCACTGGCGGCCGGGGCGGCCGCCGCCGATGACCGCGATGGAGTCGGCGAGACGCCCGATCAGCGCGGTGCCGTGGTCGATGCGCAGCAGGTCGTCGAAGACCTCGGGGTTGCGCCCGTGGTCCTCCTCCATCTCCCTCAGTTCCTTGGCCTGCTGGTGCACGATCGCCTGGACGCGGCGGGCGATGTTGACGAAGGCGCGCTGCGAGGAGTCGCGCATCGCGATCTCGCGGTCGACGATCTGGAGCAGGGTGCGCAGCAACTGGCGCTGGGGGTGGGGGATTCCGCGGAACTGGGGACTCGCGTCGACGACCGTGCGGATCACCTCGGCAGGGGAGACTCCGCCGCGCAGCACCTCGAGCGTCCTGGGCAGGACCTCCGTGCGGAAGTACTCGAGGTCGTCGTCCTGGGAGGCGATGCGCTGTTCCAGAAGGGCGGTGCGCTGTGCGAAGTCGGCACGCAGCGCGCGGAGGGTGCGGCCACGGCGGGCCGCCATCGACGCGAGGGCCGTCACCAGGATCGTGGCGACGGCTCCGCACCAGCCCACGGCGATCCGGGCGGGCCCCGGCACCACCGCGACGGCGGCCCCCGTCGCCGCTCCCATCAGTATGGCGGGCAGCAACAGCTCGCGCGGGGAGGGAAGTTCACGGCCACCGGGGGGCGATTGAACACTCACCATGTATGCCTCTGAGACGAATCGGCTGGATCTGGGTGCTTGCGGAAGGAAAGCGGGGGTAGGTACCGGATCGAATGAGGAAGCAACTGGATCTTCGGAATTTTTGGGAACAGGCGCGCGAATTCACCTCAACTCGGTGCGCCGCGGGCGAGCTTAGTCCGACCGGATCATCGCTGTGTCATATTCAGCAAGCACCTGAAATCGCCACTGGAGCAGGAGTACGCTCGGCAGCATTTACACACTGCGTCTTTGTTCGAACGCAATGAGTCACGGTGAACGGACGTCCGGAATCGACCGCCCGCACGGGTGAAATCCCTTGAAACACTTATGAAGTGACTACGCGTCAGGAGTCGGCGACAGCGGGCGCGGCGTCCACCGCTGCCTCAGTGAAGACGGCGACCACCCGATGACGCCGGGCAGCGTCGAACCGGCCGACGCCACCCGGGTGCCGGGATTCCCTGTTTCAGCCGACCGACGAGTAGGCCACAACTCCCCGCAACAGGCCGTCCACCGCCTTGCGGGCGTTCTTCGTTACGGTCGAGCCCTCTTCTGCGGGAGCGGCCGCTATCTGGCCGAGGACGTCGATGACCTGCTTGGTCCAGCGCACGAAGTCACCGGCCGGCATCTCCGCCTCGCGCAGGACCTCGTCGAGTCCCTTGCCGCTCGCCCACATGTACGCGGCCCACGCGAAGCCGAGGTCCGGCTCGCGCTGGCCGACACCCTCGGTCTGGGTGATCCGGAACTCCTCCTCCAGGGCGTCCAGCCTGCCCCAGATGCGCACCATCTCGCCCAGCGCGTCCTTCGCCTTGCCGGACGGCAGCTTCGGCGCCATCGCGTCGTCGCCGGCTCGGGCCTCGTACACCAATGCCGAGGCGCAGGCGGCCAGTTCGGCCGGGGCGAGGCCTTCCCACACGCCGGCCCGCAGGCATTCGCTGGCCAGCAGGTCCAGTTCGCCGTACAGCCGCGCGAGGCGCTTGCCGTGTTCCGTCACCTCGTCACCGCGCAGATAGTCCAGCTCGGTGAGCAGCGCAACGATACGGTCGAAGGTGCGGGCGATGGTGTTGGTACGGCCCTCGATACGGCGCTCCAGCTGCGAGGTGTCACGCAGCAGCCGGTGATGGCGCTCGGCCCAACGGGCGTGGTCCTCACGGTCGTTGCACCCATGGCAGGGGTGGGCGCGCAGCGCCGTGCGCAGCCGGGCGATCTCCCGGTCGTCGGCGGCCTCCGACCGCCTCTTGCGGTGCCGCTCCGGCGGGATGTGCCCGGCCTTGGTGCGCAGCGCGGAGGCGAGGTCGCGACGGGACTGCGGCGAGCGCGGGTTGAACGACTTCGGGATGCGCATCCGCTCCAGCGGCTCGACGGGCACCGGAAAGTCCATCGACGCCAGCCGCTTGACCTGCCGCTCGGCGGTGAGAACCAGCGGGCGCGGACCGTCATGGTGTTCGAATCCGCGATGCCCGTTGGAACGGCCGGCGGGCAGACCGGGGTCGAGGACCAGGGCCAGGCCCGCGTACTTCCCGGTCGGGACGTGGATGACGTCACCGGGCTTGAGCTTCTCCAGGGCGACGGCGGCCTCGGCGCGGCGCTGCGCCGCGCCCTGCCGGGCCAGCTGGGTCTCGCGGTCCTTCAGCTCGCGGCGCATCCGGGCGTACTCCTCGAAGTCGCCGAGATGGCAGGTCATGGCCTCCTTGTAACCCTCGAGGCCCTCTTCGTTGCGCTGCACCTGACGCGATATGCCGACGACCGACTTGTCCGCCTGGAACTGGGCGAAGGACGTCTCCAGCAGCTCGCGGGAGCGGTGCCTGCCGAACTGCGCGACCAGGTTGACCGCCATGTTGTACGACGGCTTGAAGCTGGAGCGCAGCGGGTACGTGCGCGTGCCCGCCAGGCCCGCGAGGTGCTCGGGGCTCATGCCGCGCTGCCACAGCACGACCGCGTGCCCCTCGACGTCGATGCCGCGCCGGCCGGCCCGGCCGGTCAGCTGGGTGTACTCGCCGGGAGTGATGTCGGCGTGCTGCTCGCCGTTCCACTTGACGAGCTTCTCCAACACCACGGAGCGCGCGGGCATGTTGATGCCGAGCGCGAGGGTCTCGGTCGCGAACACGGCCTTCACCAGGCCCCGTACGAAGAGCTCCTCGACGACCTCCTTGAACGTCGGCAGCATGCCGGCGTGGTGGGCGGCGATACCGCGCTCCAGGCCTTCCAGCCACTCGTAGTAGCCCAGGACGTGCAGGTCCTCGGCGGGAATGGACGCCGTACGCTCCTCCACGAGGGAGCGCACGTGTTCCCGCTCCTCCTCGTCGTTGAGCCTGAGGCCGGCGTACAGGCACTGCTGGACGGCGGCCTCGCAGGCCGCCCGGCTGAAGATGAACGTGATCGCGGGCAGCAGGCCCTCGGCGTCGAGTCGCTCGATGACCTCGGGCCGGCCCGGTGTCCACACCCGGGAGCGCTGTCTGCGCTCCCGCTCGCGGTCGGCCTCACGCATGGCCCGGCCACGTCTGCGGTCCTGGTACGACGGGCGGCTGGCCTCCATCCGGGCCAGGCGGGTGAGGTCCGGGTTGACGGCCTTCTTGTGGCCCTCGCCCTCCTCGAACAGGTCGTACATCCGGCGGCCGGCCAGAACGTGCTGGAACAGCGGCACGGGCCGGTGCTCGGACACGATCACCTCGGTGTCGCCGCGGACGGTGTCGAGCCAGTCGCCGAACTCCTCCGCGTTCGACACGGTCGCCGACAGTGACACCAGCGTCACGGACTCCGGCAGATGGATGATCACTTCCTCCCAGACGGCGCCGCGGAAACGGTCGGAGAGGTAGTGCACCTCGTCCATGACCACGTAGCCGAGGCCGAGGAGCGTCTGGGAGCCCGCGTACAGCATGTTCCGCAGGACCTCGGTGGTCATCACGACGATCGGGGCTTCGGAGTTGACGCTGTTGTCACCGGTGAGGAGGCCGACCTTGTCCACGCCGTAGCGGCGGCACAGATCGGCGTACTTCTGGTTCGACAGCGCCTTGATGGGTGTCGTGTAGAAGCACTTCCTGCCCTGTCCGAGGGCGAGGTGGACGGCGAATTCGCCGACGATCGTCTTGCCGGAGCCGGTGGGCGCGGCCACCAGCACGCCCTTGCCCGCCTCGAGCGCCTGGCAGGCCTCGATCTGGAAGGGGTCGAGGCCGAAGTCGTACATCTCGCGGAAGGAGTCGAGCGCGGTGGCCTGCTCGGCAGCGCGCTGGCGGGCTGCCGCGTACCGCTCGGCCGGTGAGAGGTCCTCTGTCATCGTGCTTTCGAGCGTACCGGGACCCACTGACAACGGGACGATCATTAACCGGATCACGAGGACGACGGTGTGCCCCGCCGATGTCCTCGGTGGGGCACACCGCCGTTGTCAGGGCGCCTCGGGGTGTGTCCGGGGACTCACGTCACGTCGTCGTAACCGTTGACCCGGTCCTCGCCCGAGCCGTTCTCCGGGAGCGCGCGGGAGGCGGGAACCGCTTCCACCTCGCCGATGGCCTCGGGTGTGAGGTCCAGGTCGGAGGCCTCGTCGTCGCCCGGGCCCATGGCCGCCCGCTGGCGCCTGCGCTTGTCGTTCATCAGCGCGAAGACCACCGCTCCGAAGTACAGCACCCAGATCGGTACCGCGAGCGCCAGCATCGTCAGAGGGTCGGTGCTGGGCGTGGCGAAGGCGGCGAAGATCGTGATGCCGAGGATCATGCCGCGCCACCAGCCGAGCATGCGCTTGCCGGACAGCACGCCCGTCAGGTTGAGCATGATCAGCAGCAGCGGAAGCTCGAAGGAGAGACCGAAGACGATCACCATGCGCGTGACGAGATTGAGCAGGTCGTCCAGCGGCAGCAGGTTGTCGACGCCGTGCGGCGTGAAGTCGATCAGGACCTTCGCGGTGGTGGGCAGCACCTTGTATGCGAAGAAGGCGCCGCTGAGGAAGAGCGGGACGCCGGTGCCGACGAACGCGTAGGCGTACTTCTTCTCGCTCCTGTGCAGGCCGGGGGCGACGAAGGCCCACAGCTGGTACAGCCACACCGGCGTGGCCAGCACGACGCCGGCCATCAGGGACACCTTCAGCGCGAGCGTGAACGGCGCGAGCAGTCCGTTGATCGTGATCCGCGCGCAGGTCGCGCCCTTGGGCTGCTTCGCAAGTTCGGCGAAGCTGGTGGGGCAGCCGACCGAGCTGAGCACCGGCTTGGTGAAGAAGTTGATGATGTCGTTGTAGAAGAAGGCAGCGACGACCGTGACGGCGAGAATCGCCAGCATCGCTTTCGCGAGCCGGTTGCGTAGCTCACGAAGGTGATCCGCGAGCGGCATCCGCCCCTCGGGATCCTTCTCCTTCTTGCGGGCAGGCTTGAGCAACCCACATCCTCATCTCGTGCAGTGGACCGGGAGTCTCCGGTCCGTGCGTCAGCGCTGGGTCGTGTCCGTCGGCTCGTTGACCGGCCGGGAGCTGGCCACATCGCCGGGCGAGGCCTGGATCGTGCGCTGGGCCGGGGACTGCTCGTCGTTCGGCGGGCCGGCCGGCGTGGACGGCTTGCCGTCATCCTTCATCGCCTTGGCCTCGCTCTTCAGGATACGGGCGGACTTGCCGAGAGAGCGCGCCATGTCCGGAAGCTTCTTCGCGCCGAACAGCAGGACGATGACGACGAGGATGAGAATGATCTCGGGAGCTCCGAGCCTTCCGAACATAAGTCTTTACCTTCTCACCGAGGCGGCATGGGGTGGGGATGCTGTCCGATTCAGTCGGACATGTGTCCGGCTACCGTGCAGCGATCGTAACGCTCAGGGATGAACGCGGGGCAATCCCTGTGCGTACTCCCGCGCTGCGGACCGCGCCTCGTTCTCCGGGCCGCGATCAGCAGGGTACCTGTCCGCGGAGGCAAGTAGACAGGGCGAAGTACCTCATTGCGCCCCCTCCCGGGCGACTCCTGTCGCAGGCACCTGCCGTCCTGACTCGGATGAGACCGTCGGCCCGGCCCCGGCGCGGGGAAGCGGCTCATATCCGCTCGGCGGCCTGCGCGGCGCCCACGGTCGCCCGCTCCAGGTCCGCCGCGGCGCGGTTGATACGGCGAGCGGATTCCGACACCTGCCGCCCAAGACGCTCGGCCTCCAGGAAGACCCGGACGGCGAGCACACCCAGAACCACGAGCCCGAGGAACCCCAGGGCGATCGCGAGCATCGGCCAGAACATGACGCCGAGCCTAGAGGGTCGAGTGCAGACGCAGGGTCCGCACCCCGCCCCCGGTGAGGAGCTCGACGATGCGCTCCCCCGCCGGCTTGCGGACGGACGCACCGCACTCGGGGCACGTGAAGGAGTAGAAGGTGGTCTTGCTGGTGGCGCCGATCGCCAGCCGCAGCGCGCTCGCACCCAGTTCGAAACGGGCCCTGCAGTCCGGGCAGCCGGCTCTGAACACCACGTCGGCCACCCGTCTCATACCGGCGAAGGCCGTCCGCACCGACATCTCCGCGACCCCGGGCGCCTGCTCCACACCGGTCAGCGCACCCGGCTGCTCCGAGGCACCAGACATCGTAGAACCGCTCACAGCCCCTGCTCCCGCCTGTCGTACGGCCCGTCCTCGACCCTGTCCGGTCCGTCGTACGCCGCCAGCGCCTCACGGGCCGCCCGGCGGGCACTGTCCGCGAGGTCCGGCGGCGACACGATCCGGCCGTCGTGCCCGAGCCGCAGCGCCAGCCGGCGCAGCGACGCCGGATCCGGGGTCCGAAGGGTGATACGCAGCCCGCCGTCCGGCAGCTCATCCGCGCTGTCGTGCGGGTAGTACTCGGCGACCCAGCGCCCGCCCGGGCCGACCTCCACGACCACCTCGGGGTCCTCCGCGGCGGGCTGGACCAGCCCTTCCGAAAGGTCCCGCAGCTCGACCTCCGGAGGCTCCGACGGCTCGTCCAGGATCTTGATCTCGGCGACCCGGTCGAGCCGGAAGGTACGGCGCGCCTCCGAGCGGCGGCACCACGCCTCCACATAGGTGTGACCGACGGAGACCAGCCGGATCGGGTCGATCTCGCGCTCGGTGACCTCGTCACGGGCCGGCGAGTAGTAGCGGATCCACAGACGGCGGCGCTCCGAGATGGCCCGGTCGACGTCCGCGAAGACACCGCCCTCGGACTCGAAGGTCACCGAGAGGCGGGAGCTGGCGCCCGCGGCCTCGCCGGCCGCGTTCTCCACCTTGGCCGTGGCGCGCAGCAGCGCCTGCCGGTCGCTCTCGCGCAGACCCGGCAGGGTGGCGACCGCCCGCGCGGCCACCAGCAGCGCGGTGGCCTCGTCGGCCGCCAGGCGCAGCGGCTCGGCCGCATCCTCCCCGAGGGCGGCCGGGTTGTGCCACCAGATGTGCTCGCCGTCGGTGTCGATGTCGAGCAGGTCACCGCCGCGGAAGCTGGTGCCGCACATCGGCAGCACGTCGAGGTCAGAGACCAACTCGTCCTCGGTGATCCCGAACGCCCGCGCGACGTCCTCCACGCGCGCGCCCGGGCGCTCCCGCAGATACGTCACCAGGGAGAGCATCCGCCGGGTCTGGTCGATGGCGTTCGCGGGCCTGGCCGGTTTGCCTGCCACTGTCCTACGTCTCCCCCTCAGCCCTTGGCCACGGCACGCAGCCGGTCCACCACGTCGGCCCGCAGCTCCGCGGGCTCCAGGACCACCACGTCGGGCCCGAACTCGACCAGCCACGCGTCCAGGCCGTGCCCGTACGGAATCTCCAACTCGTCCCAGCCGTCACCGAGTTCCCGTACGGCGGTGGCCTTCGCCCGAAGGGGATAGCCCGCGCCCGTGCGCAGCCGGATCCGGGCCGAACGGTCGGTGATCTCCCCCGCCCAGCCGGCGACGGTCTCGCGGACGGTGACCACGTCGGGCACCTCGGCGGTGAAGCTGCCGCCGCGGCTGCGTACCTTGCCGGTGATCCGGGACAGCCGGAACACACGCTCCGCGCCCCGGTCCCGGTCCCAGCCGGCCAGATACCAGTGGCCACGCCAGCACTCCAGCGCCCAGGGCTCGACATGGCGCGGCTCGGGACGGGCGGCGGTGGCCTTGCGGTAGTCGAAGACGACGGGGCGGCGGTCGCGGCAGGCCAGCATCAGCGGCTCGAAGGCGGCCTCGTGCACGGGGATGCGCGGCTCCAGCGCGCCATGGACCTCGTACGGGTCCACGTCCTCGGGCAGGCCCGCGGCGCGCAGCTTCTGCAGGGCACCGCTCGCGGCGCCGGCGAGACGGGCCTGCTGCCACACTTTGGCGGCCAGCCCGAGGGCGGCGGCCTCCTCGGCGTCGAGGGTGATGGGCGGAAGGCGGTTGCTGTCACGGCGGGCGAGATAGCCGACCTCGCCGTCCAGGTTCTCCACCGTCTCGATGACCAGGCCCAGCTCACGCAGGTCGTCCTTGTCCCGCTCGAACATGCGGTTGAAGGAGTCGTCGGACCCGGCCGCGGCCTTCTCCGGCCCGGAGGCCGCGCCTCTTCCCGGCCCAAAGGCCGCGCCTCTTCCCGGCCCAAAGGCCTCGACGTAAGCCTCGATGGACTCCCGCAGCTCGCGCTTGCTGAGCGGCCGTCGCGTCCCGAGCAGACACAGCGCCAGGTTCATCAGCCGCTCGGCCTTGGCAATGGCCATCGACGCCCTTCGCCTTCCCTATATTGCTTACGGTCGACGACCGTACCGCTCGCACGGGTCGCGGCAAAAGCCGAGGGCCCATGCCCTGACAGGCATGGGCCCCAGCTGATCGTTTCCGGTCGGATCAGACGGCTACCAGGTCGCAGACGAAGATCAGCGTCTCACCGGGCTTGATACGGCCGCCGGCGCCACGGTCGCCGTAGGCCAGGTGCGGAGGAATGATCAGCTGGCGGCGGCCGCCGACCTTCATGCCCTGCACACCCTTGTCCCAACCCGGGATGACCTGGCCCACGCCGAGCTGGAACCTCAGCGGCGTACCGCGGTTCCAGGAAGCGTCGAACTCCTCACCCGAGGAGAAAGACACGCCCACGTAGTGGACGGCGACGGTGTCGCCCGCCTTGGCCGCCGGGCCGTCGCCCTCCCAGATGTCCTTGATCTCGAGGTCGGCCGGGGGCTCGCCGCCCGGGAAGTCGATCTCGGGCTTCTCGATGCTCACGTCAAAAGCTCCTGGTTGTTCTTGTCGAGGCCATTGCGGCACCACCGACACTCTCACATCCCCGCGGGGGTTACATCTTCGCCAGGATGTCCACGGAGAAGACCAGTGTGGAGTCCTTCTTGATGTCGCTGCCCTGGGGCGGGTTGTTGCCGTAACCAAGCTGCGGCGGGACCACGATGAGCACCCGGCTGCCCACCTTCTTGCCCGTCAGGCCCTCGGCCCAGCCCTTGACGACCTGCTGCAGCGAGAACGACGCGAGCTGACCGCGGCTGTACGTGGAGTCGAACTCCTTGCCGGTGTCCCACAGCACGCCCTTGTACTGCACCAGAACGCTGCTGTTCGCGGCGACCTTGTCCCCGTCACCCTCGATCACGTAGTCCGCGACCAGGCCCGTCGGAGGCTTCGCCTTCGGCACCTGGATCGACGGAGCCTTGCCGTCGGTGTTGGTGCCGACCTTCGGCAGATCGGCGTTGTTCTGCGGAACGACCTTGCCCTTGGCGGAGCTCTTGGAGTTGAACGTGTTCTGGATGTCCACCACGAACACCAGTGTGTCGGTGCCCTTGATGCCCCCCTGCGGGTTGCCCTGCGAGCCATAACCCCAGGCCGGGGGCACGGCCATCTCCACGCGGCTGCCGGCCTTCTTCCCCTGGAGGGCATACCGCCAGCCGTCGATGATGCCGCCCCGGGACAGCTGGATCACCAGCGGAGTCTTGCGGTCGTAGGAGTTGTCGAAGACCTTCCCCGTCGCCCAGATCTGGCCCAGGTAGTTCGCCTGGACGTAGTCGTTCTCCGCGACCGTCTGGCCGTTGCCCGCGATCACCGTCTTCACCGCCAGGTCCTTCGACGGGGAACCGGTGCCCTTGGCCACCGTCGGCTTCTCGCCGAACCCGGTGCCCGCGGTGATCGGAGGCAACGGCCCCGAGACGATCTTCGGCGGAGGTACGGCGGAGGTGGCCGGAGCCGCCGGAGAGGAACTCGTGCCGGACACGCCCTTCCCGGACTTGTTCTCGCCACAGGCGGCGAGCGTGACCAGTCCGGCGGGCACGGCGGCAAGAAGAAGAGAGCGTCGGCGCACGATGGAGCCTCGTATCGGTCGATCTTGATGGATGACGTGCGCGCAACTCTACGGCGTGGGACGGGCGCCGTACGGGAAACGTACGGCGCCCGCGTTGCGTTCCTGCGATATGCAGGGAAACGCGTGACTCACATTCCCGCGATGAGCTTCTCCACCCGGTCGTCCACCGAACGGAACGGGTCCTTGCACAACACCGTCCGCTGGGCCTGGTCGTTGAGTTTGAGATGCACCCAGTCGACCGTGAAATCGCGGCGCTGCTCCTGGGCTCGCCGGATGAAGTCGCCGCGCAGCCGCGCCCGAGTGGTCTGCGGAGGCACCGACTTACCCTCGAAAATCTTCAAGTCGTTGCAGATCCGGGCGGCTTGGCCCTTCTTTTCCAGCAGGTAGTACAGGCCGCGGCGACGGTGGATGTCGTGGTACGCGAGGTCTATCTGCGCGACCCGCGGATGCGACATCGTCATGTTGTGCTTGGCGCGGTACCGCTCGATGAGCTTGTACTTCATCACCCAGTCGATTTCGGTACCGATCCGGTCCAGGTCCTCCGACTCGATCGCGTCCAGCGTGCGGCCCCACAGCTCCAGGACCTGCTCCACGGTGCCCGTGCGGATGCCACGGCGCTCGCAGAAGTCCACGGCCTTCTCGTAGTACTCCCGCTGCACCTCCAGCGCGGAGGCCTCCCGGCCGCTCGCCAGACGTACCTTGCGGCGGCCGGTGATGTCATGGCTGACCTCCCGGATCGCCCGGATCGGGTTCTCCAGGGTCAGGTCACGCATCACCGTGCCCGCCTCGATCATGCGCAGCACCAGATCCGTGGCGCCCACCTTGAGCAGCATGGTCGTCTCGGACATGTTCGAGTCGCCGACGATCACATGCAGACGGCGGTAGCGCTCGGCGTCCGCGTGCGGCTCGTCACGCGTGTTGATGATCGGCCGGGAGCGCGTGGTCGCCGAGCTGACGCCCTCCCAGATGTGCTCGGCCCGCTGACTCACGCAGTACACCGCACCCCGCGGGGTCTGCAGCACCTTGCCGGCACCGCACAGCAGCTGCCGCGTGACCAGGAACGGAATCAGAATGTCCGCGAGCCGCGAGAACTCCCCGTGACGCGCCACCAGATAGTTCTCGTGACAGCCGTAGGAGTTGCCCGCCGAGTCGGTGTTGTTCTTGAAGAGGTAGACGTCACCCGCGATTCCCTCCTCGTGCAGGCGACGTTCGGCATCGACGAGGAGCCCCTCGAGAATGCGCTCACCGGCCTTGTCGTGAGTGACCAGTTCGATCACATTGTCACACTCGGGTGTCGCGTATTCCGGGTGCGAGCCCACGTCGAGATAGAGGCGGGCACCGTTCCGCAGAAACACATTGCTGCTGCGGCCCCATGACACGACACGGCGGAAGAGGTACCGCGCCACCTCGTCAGGAGACAGGCGGCGCTGTCCCCTGAACGTGCACGTGACGCCGTACTCGTTCTCCAGCCCGAAAATGCGGCGGTCCATGACTGAACATTACGCCCGATCCCCTGAGCTGAAACGGGGTTCGACAGCACGGTTTCGATCATTTTCCGGTGAACCCGCAACCACCTCACCCCCAGCGGGAGCTGCGAGGACCCGCCCGGTGGCCACCAACACCAGCAGCGACACGGCCCCCGCGGCGCCCGGCACCGCGAATCCCCAGCGGGCACCACCCGCCTGCACGACCGGACCCGCCAGCCCCGTCCCCACCGACGCGCCCACCGTGAACGTCGTCACAAGCCAGGAGAACGCCTCGGTGACGGTACCGCTCGGCGCATGCCGGTCCACGATGATGAACGCGCATGCGATACAGGGCGCCAGGAAGACCCCCGCCAGCGCCGTGAGCAGCACCATCGCCACCACCCCCGGCATCAGCGTCAGCGGCAGGTAACACACCGCCAGAAGCCCCACGAGCGCACGCAGTCGCCGCTCCGGCGCACCGGACCACTGCCGCGCCCCGTACAGGGCTCCACCGACCAGCGCCCCGAGCCCCACCGCGGCCATCAGCCAGCCGTACGCCGCATCGCCGCCGTGCCCGTCGGCATACGACACCGCCGCAACCGTGATGGAGCCGAGCGCGATCCCCACGAACAGGAACGAGCCGAGCAGCGCCAGCAGCCCCGGCGAACGCAGCGCACCGAGCCAGTGCGCCTCCCGCGGCGCCGACCGCCACGCACGCGACGGTGTCGAGACGACCACCGACAGCGCCCCCAGCACACCGAGGGCATTCAGCACCACGAGCGCGGCCCCCGCCGACCACAGCGACACACACAAGGTCACCAGCAGCGGGCCGACGGTGAACATCACCTCCTGGGCGACCGCGTCCATGGCGTACGCCGTGTGGACCTGCTCCTCCCGGCGCAGCACGACCGGCCACAGGGCCCGCAGACCGCCCTCCAGGGGCGGCGTGAACAGCCCCGCGACGACCATGGCGGCATACGCCACCACGAGCGGTCCCAGGCCCGTCAGAGCGAACACCGTCATGGCGAGCGCGGAGACGACCGCCGCGGGCACCTGCACACGCGGCTGCCCGTACAGGTCGACGAGCCGCCCGAGCAGCGGCTGACCCACGGCGTTGGCGACCCCGTAGACCGCGGCGAGCGCCCCGGCCAGACTGTAGGTGCCGCCCTCGGCACGCACGAACATCACCACGGCGATCGCGGCGGTCGCGTTCGGCAGCCGGCCCACGAGCGTCCCGACGAGCAGGCGCGCGGCGTGCCTCGCCCTGAGGATCTCGAGGTACCCGGCGGCCATACCCACCCCTTCCCGTGCTTCTGCCGTGCCTGTCCGTGCGGCGACGGGCCGCGACGAAAGAAGTTTTACGTATAACTTCTCCTGCCATACGTACCATGTGCGCTGTCCGAGAGTCCAGACGAGAGAGCAGGCCCACGGTGGCACGAGAGCAGGTCCACGGTGGCACGAGCTAGCACGCGACCCACCAGCCGCGACGTCGCCCAGGCCGCCGGGGTCTCCCAGGCCGCGGTGTCACTCGTCCTCGGCGACAAATGGCGCGGACGCGTCTCCGAGACCACCGCCGAACGCGTCCGGCAGGCCGCACGCGAACTCGGTTACCGGCCCAACCTCGCCGCCCGCAACCTACGCCTCGGCCGCACCCGCACCGTCCTCCTCGTCGTCCCCGCACTGACCACCGAATTCTTCGCCGGCGTCTACACCGGCGCCGCCCGCGTCGCCGCCGAACACGGCTTCGGCGTCGTCCTGTACCCCTCGCCCGAAGGCGTCGGCCCCGCCCGAGACCCCTTTCACTCCGCGCAGGCAGCACTCGACGGCGTGATCGCCTCCTCCATGGCTGCCGACGCCCTCACCGCGATCCGGGGCGACCAACTCCCCCTCGTCATGCTCGACAGCGACCCCGAAGGCAGCCTCGGCGCCGCCACCGTCAACCTGGACATCGCCGACGGCGTACGACAGGTCGCCGAACACCTCCTCACCCTCGGCCACCGCCGCTTCCTCCACCTCGCCGCCGACGTCCCCTCCTGGACCTTCGAAATACGAGCCCGCGAACTGGCCGACCGCCTCGCCCAGGTGCCCGGCACCAGCCTGAGCACCACCCGTGCCCCCATCTCCATCGAGGACGCCCGCGCCGCCGCCGAAGCCGCCCTCGCCGCCCCGGAAGGCCTCTGCCCCACCGCCGTCGTCTGCGACGACGACAAACTCGCCGCCGGCGCCTACAAGGCAGCCCGCCGCCTCGGCCTCCGCATCCCCGACGACCTCTCCGTCACCGGCCTCGACGACCTCGCCCTCGCCACCGCCCTCGACCCCGAACTGACCACCGTCCGCCTGGACGCCGAACTCTTCGGCGAACGCGGCATGCGGGCCCTCCTCGCCGTTCTGGAAGGCGGCACCCCCGAACAGGGCGACATCCCCGTGGAACTCGTCGCACGAGGGTCCACGGCACCCCCACACTCCTGACCCACACACTCCTGACCGACAAACGCCGCGCGCCCCGGCCGTCGAAACGGCCGGGGCGCGCGACATGATGCGGACGAGGCGCCACACACCTCACCCGGGCAGAACGGACGATCACTCCTCGTCCTCCGAACCCTCCCCTTCGGCCTCCGCCTCCGCCTCCGCGGCCGAGGTCGCCCCGTCGGCCTGCAGCAGACGCGCCAGCTGACGGCCGACGATCCGCTTGAACTTGCGCTTCTGCGGACGCGTACGATCCAGCACCGCCACCTCCAGGCGCTCCGCGGGAATCTCCCGCTCACTGCCGTTGGTGTCACGCGACAGAGCCTGCACGGCCAGCTTGAGCGCCTCCGCCAGAGTCATCCCGTCGCGATGACGCTGATCCAGGAAGTTGCTGATCTGCTCGGCATTGCCGCCCACCGCGACCGAACCGTGCTCGTCCACGATCGAACCATCATGCGGCAGACGGTAGATCTGGTCGCCCTCCGGGGTCTCCCCCACCTCGGCCACCACCAGCTCCACCTCGTACGGCTTCTCGGCCGCACTCGAGAAGATCGTGCCCAGCGTCTGGGCGTACACATTGGCCAGACCACGGGCGGTCACATCGTCACGGTCGTACGTGTACCCACGCAGATCGGCATAGCGGACACCGCCGATCCGCAGATTCTCGTACTCGTTGTACTTACCGGCGGCCGCGAAACCGATCCGGTCATAGATCTCACTGAACTTGTGCAGCGCACGGGACGGGTTCTCACCGACGAACACGATGCCGTCGGCATACTGCATCACGACCAGGCTGCGGCCGCGCGCGATGCCCTTGCGGGCGTACTCCGCCCGGTCGGCCATGGCCTGCTGGGGGGAGACATAGAACGGCGTCGACACCGGTTATCCGTCCCTTTCAGTCGAAGTCACTCGATCACCTTGCCAAGAACCGGACACGCCCGCCGTCAGAGCAGAGCGGCCCTCGGGCCGTCCGGCTGCCGCAGACGGTGCTCCAGGACCGCGTGCGAGGTCTCGCCCGCCTCATCCTCGGTGAGCCTGCGGAAACCGTCCTCGGTGATCACCGTGACAATCGGATAGATCCGGCGGGCGGGATCGGGACCACCGGTCGCCGAGTCGTCGTCAGCCGCGTCGTACAGAGCCTGGACCACCAGCGTCGTCGCCTGCTCCTCGGTCAGGTCCTCACGGTAGAGCTTCTTCATCGAGCCGCGCGCGAAGATGGAGCCGGAACCCGTCGCCGCGTACCCGTGTTCCTCGGAGCGGCCGCCCGTCACGTCATAGGAGAAAATGCGGCCCTTGTCGCGGTCCACGTCATAACCGGCGAAGAGCGGAACCACGGCCAGGCCCTGCATGGCCATGCCGAGATTGGAACGGATCATGGTCGACAGGCGGTTCGCCTTGCCCTCCAGGGAGAGCTGCGCGCCCTCCACCTTCTCGAAGTGCTCCAGCTCCAGCTGGAACAGCTTCACCATCTCCACGGCGAGACCCGCCGTACCGGCGATGCCGACCGCCGAGTACTCGTCCGTCGGAAACACCTTCTCGATGTCCCGCTGCGCGATGACATTGCCCATCGTCGCCCGCCGGTCACCGGCGAGCACCACGCCGCCGGGGAACGTGGCGGCCACGATGGTCGTGCCGTGCGGGGCCTCGATCACGCCCTGGGTGGGGGGCAGCTGACGGTTGCCGGGCAGCAGCTGGGGCTGGTGCTCCGACAGGAAGTCCATGAAGGACGACGACCCAGGCGTCAGGAAGGCAGCTGGTAGACGCCCGGTGCTACGAGTGTTGGCTTCCACGCGTTTCCTTCCAGGTAGTCGGCAGCTCGGTGCGCAGCTGCGGGATCGTCCCTCAACAGGCCGAGGCCGGAATTGCAGTTGAAGCACAGTACGCCACGGACCCTACCCGTCTCATGGCAGTGATCCACATGCGTTGCCGGAGCTGACAGAGATATGCAGCAGACGCCCCCTCGGGAGGCGATCAACGCGTCGTGTTCGGCTTCGGTGATGCCGTACGGACGCTTCAGGCGGCCGACTCGGTTGTCGATGGCCCGACACGCCTGGCGTCGCGCGACCAGGCCGCCGGATGACGCACTCGTGCTTCGGCCCCGGTCAGAGTGCGGCTTTGTCGCGAAGACTGCGCGCGGCTTGACCTCGCCGCACCGCGCGCAGCACTTCACCTTCGGCGCGTCCACCACCCCTGAACCCCGTCCACCTTCGAATCGCAGGGAAGAGTGGCCTACTGTCCGCCCTTTTGAACGAAGGAGCGCACGAAGTCCTCGGCATTCTCCTCGAGCACATCATCGATTTCGTCGAGGACGGAGTCCACGTCGTCGCTCAGTTTCTCGTGCCGCTCCTTGAGGTCGCCCTGCGCCTGCGCGTCCTGCTCCTGCTCCTCGACCTCCTCCGTGGAGCGCGTGGCCTTCTGCTGTCCGCCGCCGGTGTCCTTGGTCGCCATAACCCTCACCCCGCTCAGTTCGCCCGACATGGTCGGCAATCGTGCCGATTGGTGATGATCAGACCCTACAAGCCGGGTCCGACATCGGCCCCGCAGTTACTCCAACGTACGGGGCGCACCTCGATGATTCCCGGCCGCCGGGTTTTCCACCCCGTCCGCCGGGACGGCCCTGTGCCCGCTCAGCCGCCGGACAGGACCCTGACCAGGTCCTCCGCCGTGCGGCAGCGGTCCAGGAGCTCCTTGACGTGATTACGCGTTCCGCGAAGCGGTTCCAGGGTTGGGACGCGCTGGAGCGAGTCGCGGCCGGGGAGGTCGAAGATGACCGAGTCCCAGGATGCGGCGGCGACGTCGTCGGCGTACTGCTCGAGGCAGCGGCCGCGGAAGTAGGCGCGTGTGTCCTCCGGCGGCTTGGTGCGGGCCCGCTCGACGTCGGTCTCGTCCAGGAGCCGCTTCATGCGTCCGCGGGCCACCAGACGGTTGTAGAGGCCCTTCTCGGCGCGTACGTCGGCGTACTGGAGGTCGACGAGGTGGAGCCGGGCGGCGTCCCAGTCGAGGCCGTCACGGCGCCGGTAGCCCTCCATGAGCTCTCGCTTGGCGACCCAGTCCAGTTCGCCGGCGAGGCTCATGGGGTCGTTCTCGAGGCGGTTGAGGGTGTCTTCCCAGCGGGACAGGACATCCTTCGTCTGTTCGTCGGCATCCGCCCCGTACCGTTCCTCCACGTATTTGCGTGACAGCTCGTAGTACTCCATCTGGAGCTGGACGGCGGTGAGTGTCCGGCCGCTGCGGAGGGTGACGAGTCGCTTGAGGGTGGGGTCGTGGGAGACCTGGTGGAGGGTGCGTACGGGCTGGTCGACGGCGAGGTCGACGGCGATGAAGCCGTCCTCGATCATGGAGAGGACGAGGGCGGTGGTGCCCAGCTTCAGGTAGGTCGAGATTTCGGACAGATTTGCGTCACCGATGATGACGTGCAGTCGCCGGTATTTCTCGGCGTCGGCGTGCGGCTCGTCCCGGGTGTTGATGATGGGGCGCTTGAGCGTCGTCTCGAGGCCCACTTCGACCTCGAAGTAGTCGGCGCGCTGGCTGAGCTGGAAGCCGTGTTCGTGCCCGTCCTGGCCGATGCCGACCCGGCCCGCTCCGGCGAAGACCTGGCGGGAGACGAAGAAGGGCGTGAGGTGGCGCACGATGTCCGAGAAGGGAGTCTCCCGCTTCATCAGGTAGTTCTCGTGCGTGCCGTAGGAGGCGCCCTTGTTGTCGGTGTTGTTCTTGTAGAGGTGGATCGGCTGGGCGCCGGGGAGCTGGGCGGCCCGTTCCGCGGCCTCGGCCATGATCCGCTCGCCGGCCTTGTCCCAGAGGACGGCGTCGCGCGGGTTGGTGACCTCGGGCGCGCTGTACTCGGGGTGTGCGTGGTCGACGTAGAGCCGCGCGCCGTTGGTGAGGATCACGTTGGCGAGTCCGATGTCCTCGTCGGTGAGCTGGCTGGCGTCGGCGGCCTCGCGGGCGAGGTCGAAGCCTCGCGCGTCGCGCAGCGGGTTCTCCTCCTCGAAGTCCCAGCGGGCCCGGCGGGCCCGGTGCATCGCCGCCGCGTAGGCGTTGACGATCTGGGACGAGGTGAGCATGGCATTGGCGTTGGGGTGGCCGGGGACGGAGATGCCGTACTCCGTCTCGATGCCCATTACTCGCCGTACGGTCATGCGGCCCTCCTTGCCCGGCGGCGCCCTCGGTCGGGGGCGGCGCTCAGATACCGCTGGTGCTCCGGTGCGCGTGCGGTGCCCGTCCCCGCACGGCGCGACGCGGCGGTACGAAAGAGCCTAGAACGCCTTTGCGCTGGTGGGGAGATCATTTGCGTCATTGCTGTGCTCCAGCCGTGGCCTGAAAAGCGGGCGGCTGCGGGTACCCGGTGAGGGCACCCGCAGCCGCCCCGCCTTTTACAGGTACTGACCGGTGTTCGCCACCGTGTCGATGGAGCGTCCGGTGTCTGCGCCCTGTTTTCCGGTGATGAGGGTGCGGATGTAGACGATCCGTTCACCCTTCTTTCCGGAGATCCTGGCCCAGTCGTCCGGGTTGGTGGTGTTGGGCAGGTCCTCGTTCTCCTTGAACTCGTCCACGCACGCCTGGAGGAGGTGGGAGACCCTGAGGCCCTTCTGGCTGTGTTCGAGAAAGTCCTTGATCGCCATCTTCTTGGCGCGGCCGACGATGTTTTCGATCATGGCGCCGGAGTTGAAGTCCTTGAAGTAGAGGACTTCCTTGTCGCCGTTGGCGTAGGTGACCTCGAGGAAGCGGTTCTCGTCGGATTCGGCGTACATCTGTTCCACGGCGGTCTGGATCATGCCGTGGACGGTTGCCGACTTGTCGCCTCCGTGCTCGCTGACGTCGTCGCCGTGCAGCGGGAGCCTTTCCGTGAGGTACTTGCCGAAGATGTCCTTGGCCGCTTCGGCGTCCGGACGTTCGATCTTGATCTTCACGTCGAGGCGGCCGGGCCGCAGGATCGCGGGGTCGATCATGTCCTCGCGGTTGGAGGCGCCGATGACCACGACGTTCTGCAGGCCTTCCACGCCGTCGATCTCGGCGAGCAGCTGGGGGACGATGGTGTTCTCCACGTCCGAACTGACGCCGGAGCCGCGGGTGCGGAAGAGGGATTCCATCTCGTCGAAGAAGACGATGACGGGGGTGCCCTCGCTGGCCTTCTCACGGGCGCGCTGGAAGACGAGGCGGATCTGCCGCTCGGTCTCGCCGACGTACTTGTTCAGCAGCTCGGGGCCCTTGATGTTGAGGAAGAAACTCTTGCCCGCGGCCTGGCCGGTGACTTCGGCGACCTTCTTGGCCAGGGAGTTGGCCACGGCCTTGGCGATGAGCGTCTTTCCGCATCCGGGGGGCCCGTACAGCAGGACGCCCTTGGGCGGCCGCAGTTCGTGCTCCTTGAACAGGTCGGGGTAGAGGTACGGGAGCTCGACCGCGTCGCGGATGGCTTCGATCTGGTTACCGAGGCCGCCGATCTGGTCGTAGCCGATGTCGGGTACCTCTTCGAGGACGAGTTCCTCGACTTCGCTCTTCGGTACGACTTCGTAGACGTAGCCGGAGCGGGGCTCGAGCAGGAGGGCGTCGCCGGGGCGGATGGTGACGTCCAGCAGCGGCTCGGCGAGCCGTACCACCCGTTCCTCGTCGGTGTGCCCGAGCACGAGGGCGCGCTCGCCGTCCTCGAGGACTTCCTTGAGGGTGACGATGTCCCCGACCCGCTCGAATTCCATGGCCTCGACCACGTTGAGCGCCTCGTTGAGCATCACTTCCTGGCCGCGGCGGAGCTCGTCGAGTTCCACGCTGGGGCTGACGTTCACCCGGAGTTTGCGGCCTCCGGTGAAGATGTCGGCCGTGCCGTCCTCGTTCGCCTGCAGGAAGACACCGAAGCCGGCTGGTGGCTGTGCGAGCCGGTCGACCTCTTCCTTGAGGGCCACGATCTGGTCGCGGGCCTCACGGAGCGTGTTGGCGAGCCGCTCGTTCTGCGCGGATACGCCGGCCAGGTTGGTCTGCAGCTCGACGATCCGCTCTTCGAGAATCCTCGTGTGTCGCGGAGAGTCGGCGAGCTTGCGTCGCAGGACGGCGATCTCCTGCTCAAGGTAGGCGATCTGCCCGGCCGGGTCTTCGGACCCTCGTCCCGGGCGGATGCCGCGGTTCATGTCGTCGTCGTGGGCTGCCACGGTCCTCACCTCCTCCAAGGGGAGCTGGACGCTTCCAGACCCTACCTGGGTGGGTGTCGATTGAAACCCCTAGATCACAAAGACTGTCGAGGTGTGTCCGATCTTCACCCTTGCGCTCTCCCTCACGCCAGGGGAATACCCACCGAACATGATTGGAAAGCGGCCGAAGGTAGGGTCGGGGTGTTCAACACCCGTCAGAGCTGGCCGGATTCCCGGGCCGCTCTGCGCAGCGATCGGCAGGGGAGATGACCGTGCAGCAGGCCGGAGTCGGCGGCGAGGCGCTGGAGGTCTGGATCGACCAGGATCTGTGTACCGGCGACGGCATCTGTGCCCAGTACGCGCCTGAGATCTTCGAGCTGGACATCGACGGTCTGGCCTATGTGAAGGGGCCGGACGAGGAGCTTTTGCAGGCCAGTGGGGCGGCAACGCCCGTACCGCTGCCGCTTCTCACGGATGTGGTGGACTCGGCGCGGGAGTGTCCGGGTGAGTGCATCCACGTACGTCGCGTTTCGGACAGGGTGGAGGTCTACGGGCCGGACGCGGAGTGATCGTACGACCACTGCAGGTCATGTGCTGTCTGGTTTCTCACATCGGGGTTGCGCCCTGAGGCGGTGCGTCCACGGACTGGTGGTGCGCCCGGGGGCGGGTGTGGAAGCGTGGGGTCACATGGTCTGTGCGCCGGAGGGTGTGGAGCGGATGAACGCGCCCCCCTTCCACTGCCATTTGACGGCGCTCTTCACGTCCGGGCAGCAACTGGGTACGTCGGCCGAGGAGTAGCCGAGCAGCGTGGCGGTGACGGAGGCGTCGCGGACGGTGAAGTCGGTGACGGTGAGGCGGTCCTTGGGGTTGACGAGGGTGGCGACGACGCGGGGCCGGGGGGCGTCGGCGGTCCGGGTGAGGACGTAGACCCCGTCGGGTGGGGTGCCCATGCTCGCGTCGCAGTGGACGACGGCGACGGTCTCGGGCCGGCCGTCGCCGTCGAGGTCGCCGGTGGCCTGTTTCACGATGAGGATCTTGGTGGGGCCGCAGTCGAGGGGGAAGTCGGCCTTGGCCGGGTCGGGGGGTGCCGGGGCTGCGGGGGCCGACTTCGTCTCGGCCTGGGGCTGGGCCGCCGTCGCGGAGGCGGGGTGCAGCACGGAGGCCAGGGCGATGGCGCCGGAGACGGCGGTGGCCGTGGCGACCCAGTGGATGGGCCGGGGGGTGGTGTGAGCGAGTTCCGGGGCGGCGGGGTGCTGCACGCGAGAAGTGTCTCCTGTGAGAGCTGTGCCGGTGGCGGTGTCCCGCATCGTGCCACACGTCACAGTGCAGGGGAACGGCGGGTGCGTACTTCTGGCGGCGCGTCAGGGTCCGGTGGGGGGACGGTGTGCCAACGCATGAGCGCCGTGGCCCAGTTCCCGGAATGTCTCCGGGAACTGGGCCACGGCGCTCATGCGTTGGCGGGGGCGCGGGGCGGCGTCAGCGGCCGGCGCCTCCGTCGGGGTTGGGGCCGGCGTAGTCCTCGCCGTAGGCGCCCTTGGCGGGGCGGCGGCGGCGCATGGGCGGCTCGACTCCGTCGGCGAGGCGGCGGGCGGTGAGGAGGAAGCCCGTATGGCCGATCATCCGGTGGTCGGGGCGGACGGCGAGGCCTTCGATGTGCCAGTTGCGGATCATCGTCTCCCAGGCGGTCGGCTCGTTGAAGCAGCCGATCTCGCGGATGGACTCGACGGTCCGGGCGAGCTGGGTGGTGGTGGCCACGTAGCAGCAGAGGATGCCGCCGGGGACGAGTGCCTTGGAGACGGCTTCGAGGCATTCCCAGGGGGCGAGCATGTCGAGGATGACGCGGTCGACGTCGGTGTCGCTCAGGTTGTCCTGGAGGTCGCCGACGGTGAGTTGCCAGGCGGGGTGGGGGCCGCCGAAGTAGCGTTCCACGTTCTGCTGGGCGATCTCGGCGAAGTCGGCGCGGCGTTCGTAGCTGTGGAGCATGCCCTGGTCGCCGATGGCGCGCAGCAGGAAGCTGCTGAGCGAGCCTGAGCCGACGCCGGCCTCCACGACGCGTGCGCCGGGGAAGATGTCGGCGAAGGCGAGGATCTGCCCCGCGTCCTTGGGGTAGACGACGGCTGCCCCGCGGGGCATGGACAGGACGTAGTCGGGGAGCAGGGGGCGCAACGCGAGGTAGGCGACGTTCCCGGTGGTGCGGACAACGCTGCCCTCGGGTGCGCCGATCAGTTCGTCGTGGGGGAAGGAACCCTTGTGGGTGTGGAAATTCTTCCCCGCTTCGAGCGTGAACGTGTAGTGGCGGCCCTTGGGATCGGTCAGCTGTACCTGGTCCCCGACCTTGAAGGGCCCGCGACGGCGGGCGGCACCGGTCGGTTCGGACATGTGACCAGCCTACCGGTCGCCGGAGGGGCCGCCGACCACGTGCCCGGGGCGTGGGCCCGGCCGGGGCGGCCCGTGGTTCAGCTGGGGCGGGCCATGGCCTTCACGAAGGCCCGTTCCACGTCCGCGGCGGACAGGACTCCGTAGATCTCGCCGGTTTCCTCCACGACGAGGTACTCGGTCGCCGGGGTGGCGCGCAGGACGTCGAGGAGGTCCTCGCCGGCGAGTTCCGCGGAGACGCGCATGCCGTCGGTGAGTTCCTGGGCGAGGCCGCTGACGGCGACCCAGGGACGGCGGTGTTCCGGTACGCCGACGATGGCCGCCTCACGGACGAGGGAGAGGGGTTCGCCGTGGGGGTCGACGACGACGAGGGCGCGGGCGCCGGCGTCGTTGGCGCGGCGGAGGGCTTCGGAGAGCGGGGTGTCGGTCTCGACGGGGACCGCGCGGCGGGTGAGGGTGCGGGCGCGCAGTTCGGGGAGGTGTTCGCGCAGGCGGGCCATGCGCAGGCTGTTGCCGGCGCCGGTCCAGATGATCGCGGCGAGGATGGCGGCCAGCAGGGCGTCGGTGACGGTGTCCACGCCGACGCTGTCCTCGGCGGTGGCGCCGAGTGCGCCGGACTGGGTGAGCAGGGGGAGGCCGATCAGGACGCTGACGGCGAGGGCGCGGCCGACCCAGGCTGCTGCGACGGTGCCGCTCATCGGCCTGCCGGTGATCTTCCAGACGACGGCGCGGAGCATACGCCCGCCGTCGAGGGGCAGGCCGGGGAGCAGGTTGAAGGCGGCCACGATGAGGTTGGAGATCATCAGGCCGGCCAGCAGGACTCCGGTGACGGTACCGGGTTCCACGGGCTGGAGGGCGAGGTAGAAGACGCCGGCAAGGACGAGGGAGAGCAGGGGGCCGACGAAGGCGAGGAGGAACTCCCGGCCGGGGGTTTCGGCCTCCTTCTCGATTTCGGACACGCCGCCGAAGAACTGGAGCTGGATGCGGCGCACCGGCAGCTGGTAGCGGAGGGCGACGACGGTGTGGGCGAGCTCGTGGATGAGGACGGAGGCGTAGAAGGCGACGGCGAAGAAGAGGGAGACGAGGTAGCGGGTGAGGCCGAGTCCGGGCAGTACGCGGTCGAGCTGGCCGCCGAACACCCAGGTGATCAGAGCGGCGACGAGGAACCAGCTGGGGGCGACGTAGACGGGAACCCCGAAGGGGCGCCCCATGAGGATCCCGCCGCCGGGCTCTCTGGGCCGCTGCGGGGGCCTTCCCCGGACACCGGCACGGGCGTGGGCATGGCTGCGCTCCGGGGCGGTGACGGCGGGCCGGCCGGCCGGCGGGGTGTCGGCGGGGTCGTGGGGTGACGCACTCGGCGGCTGCTCGCCGCCGACCGTCCGCTCTCCAGGGGAAGTTCGCTCTCCGGGGGGCGTTCGCTCTCCGGGGGGCGTTCGCTCTCCGGGGGGCGTTCGCTCTCCGGGGGGCGTTCGCTCTCCGGGGGGCGTTCGTTTCCCGGGAGCCGTTCGCTCTCCAGCGGCCGTTCGCTCCTCGGGGGCCGTCTGCTTCCCGGGAGCCGTCGTGGGCTTGTCGTTCTCGGGGGAGGCCGCCGACCCCTGCGCCTTCTCTGCCGCGTCGCGCGGCGGCACGGAGTCCGCGGGCTCCGCGTGGGGCGCTGCGGATTCCTTCTCCTCCGCGCGGGGTACCAACGGGCGGTCCGCTTCCTCACCCGGCTCGTCGGGAGGCGTCACGGTGCCCTCCGGCTCCGTCGCGTGGGGCGTGGTAGGGGTCCGGTTCCGATCGGGTCGTGCCTCGGGGGCCTTCGTTTCGCGGTCGGTCGCCCCGTCGTTGCCGGAGCGCGGCTGTCCGCTCCCGCCGCTCTCGTCCACGATGTCCCCTCGTTCGAAGCGTCTGCCGGGGCCCGGTCGTGCCGGGTGGCAGGGTCTGGAGTCGATGGTATGCGGCCGTCGCGTCGTGTTCCGCCCCGGCACCCCCTCCGTTCTCCCGTCCGTTCGCCCCTCCGTCGCCCGGCACACCGCCGCACCGCGGGGGCCGGGCCGCGACTGGGTCACTGTCAGTGTCGGGCCGTATGGTCTGTGGTCATGGAAACCAGCTCCGACGGTGCCGCCGTGCCGTCCGCCGTGGCCGCCGCGCCTCCGGAGTCGCTGTCGCCCTCGCGCGCCGGTGACTTCATGCAGTGCCCGCTGCTGTACCGCTTCCGGGTGATCGACAAGCTGCCGGAGAAGCCGAGTGAGGCGGCGACCCGGGGCACGCTGGTGCATGCGGTGCTGGAGCGGCTCTTCGACGTGCCCGCGGTGGAGCGGACCGCGCCCCGGGCCAAGTCCCTCATCCCCGGCCAGTGGGACCGGCTGCGGGAGAGCAGACCTGAGATCGTGGAGCTGTTCGCGGACGATCCGGACGGTGAGCGGCTGGCGCGCTGGCTCGGTGAGGCGGAGCAGCTCGTCGAGCGCTGGTTCACCCTGGAGGACCCGGCCCGCCTGGAGCCCGCCGAGCGGGAGCTGTTCGTGGAGGCGGTGCTGGAGTCGGGGCTGAAGCTGCGCGGGATCATCGACCGGGTCGATGTGGCGCCCACGGGCGAGGTGCGGATCGTCGACTACAAGACGGGCAGGGCACCCCGGCCGGAGTACGCCGAGGGCGCACTGTTCCAGATGAAGTTCTACGCCCTGGTGGTGTGGCGGCTGAAGGGGGTCGTCCCGCGGCGGCTCCAGCTCGTGTATCTCGGCAGCGGCGATGTGCTGACGTACGACCCGGTGCTCGCCGATCTCGAGCGCGTCGAGCGGAAGTTGCTGGCGCTGTGGGAGGCGATCCGGCTGGCGACCGAGACGGGCGACTGGCGGCCGCGCCCCACCAAGCTGTGCGGCTGGTGCGACCACCGGGCGGTCTGTCCGGAATTCGGCGGCACTCCCCCGCCGTATCCGCTGCCGGTTCGATCGGGCGGGCCGGTGCCGGTCAGGGCGCCCGAATCGGGCGGCGACGAGCAGGGCAGAATGGGGCCGGACTAGCGAAGGAGACTTACGTGGCCATCCGCGTCCTACTGGTCGACGACCAGCCGCTGCTGCGCACGGGCTTCCGGATGATCCTGGAGGCGGAGCAGGACATCGCGGTCGTCGGCGAGGCCGGAGACGGCCTCCAGGCACTGGACCAGGTGCGTGCCCTGCAGCCCGATGTGGTTCTGATGGACATCCGTATGCCCCGGATGGACGGCGTGGAGGCGACCCGGCAGATCACGGGGCCCGGCCGGGACGGTCCGGCCAAGGTGCTCGTGCTGACCACCTTCGACCTCGACGAGTATGTGGTGGAGGCACTGCGCGCCGGTGCCAGCGGCTTCCTCCTCAAGGACGCTCCGGCGAACGAGCTGGTGCAGGCGATCCGGGTGGTCGCGGGGGGCGAGGCGATGCTCGCTCCGAGCATCACGCGCCGACTGCTCGACAAGTACGCGGGGCACCTGCCGTCCGGGGAGGAGCCGGTTCCGGACACGCTGAACACGCTCACCGAACGTGAGGTGGAGGTGCTGAAGCTGGTGGCGCGCGGGCTGTCCAACGCCGAGATCGCCGCCGATCTGTTCGTCAGCGAGACCACGGTCAAGACGCACGTCGGTCATGTCCTGACGAAGCTGCGGCTGCGGGACCGGGTGCAGGCGGCGGTGTACGCATACGAGAGCGGGCTGGTGCGCCCGGGCGCGCAGTAGCCCTTGCGACCCGCAGGAACTCCTGCGCCCCGCAGCGACTGCCGCGACCCCTGGTGCACGGAAGGCTCCCCCTTCTCCGAGGGGGAGCCTTCCGTGCGTACGGCCCTGGTCAGTCCTTGGTGATCTCCCAGAACCGGAACACCGTCGAGGCGTCGAGGCAGTACTCGAGCCCGTAGACGTTGTCCCGGCGCAGCGCGTACTGCTTGGCCTGCCAGACCGGGATCATCGGCACGTCCTGGGCGACGATGTCCTGGAGCTTGCCGTACTCCTTGTCGGTCGAGGAGCGGTCGCTCTCGGCGGCCGTCTTCGGGATGAGTTCGCCCGTGATCGTGCTGTTGATGTAGTGGTTGTCCAGCACGTTGCCCTTGCCGAAGAACGGGGCGGTGAAGTTGTCGGGGTCCGGGTAGTCGGGGACCCAGCCCTTCACGTACACGCCGTACTTGCCCGCCGCGATGTCCTTCTCGTACTGGTCGAAGGCGACGGACTTGACGCCGGCGTCGAACAGCCCGCTGTCATTGAGCTGCTGGGCGATCGCCTTGAACTCCTCGTCGGTGGCGGGTCCGTAGCGCGAAGGGGTGGACCACAGGGTCAGCTTCACCTTGCCGGTGATGCCGTCGGCGCGCAGCGCGGCCGCCGCCTTGATCCTGGAGGGGCGGGCGCCGTAGGTGTCGAAGAAGGCGGTGTCGTGGGCGGTGATGCCTGCCGGGATGATCGAGTACAGCGGAGTCGCCGTGTTCTCGTACACCTTGTTGACCAGGGCGTCACGGTCGAGGAGGTAGGCGATGGCCTTGCGGACTCCGAGCTTGCCCGTGACGGGGTCGGCCATGTTGAAGACCAGGTGCTGTACTTCGGCGCTGGAGCCCTCGACGACCTCGATGCCCTTGCCGGTGGAGGCGTTGTTGTCGATGTCGGCGATGTCGGCGGCGGCGAGACCGCGGTAGGCCAGGTCGACCTGGTGATTGAGGAGGGCGTTCTTCAGGGCGGACTGGTCGCCGTGGAAGAGCTTCAGGGTGACGCCGGAGTTGCGTACCTTGGCGGTGCCCTGGTAGTTGGGGTTGACGGAGAAGACGGCCTGGTCCTTGGTGAAGGAGTCCAGCTTGTAGGGGCCGGAGCCGACCGCCTGGCCGTCCTTGCGCAACGCGTCTTCCGGGTAGGCCTTGTGGTCGACGATCGAGCCGGCGCCGGAGGCTATCTTGCTGGGGAAGGTGGCATCGGCGTACTTCAGCCTGAAGACGACGGTCTTCGCGTCGGGTGTCTCGACCGAGCCCAGCATGGGGAACATGATCGCGGGGCCGGCCGAGTCGTTGATCTTCAGCATGCGGTCGAAGGAGAACTTGACGTCCTTCGAAGTGAGCGGGTCACCGTTGCTGAACTTCAGTCCGTCCTTGAGGGTGCACGCGTACGCCATCGTCTGCGTGTCCGTGAACTTGCACTCCCTGGCGGCTTCCGGCGCGGGTTCCGTACCGCCCTTGGGGAAGCTCAGCAGGGTTTGGAAGACGTTGTCGAACAGCAGCCACGATCCCGGGTCGTAGCCGGAGGCGGGGTCGGTGGCCAGGACGTCGTCGGACATCCCCATCACCACGGAGGAGCCGGTGCCCGAGGAGTCGCCCGTCGGGCCGCCGCATCCGGTGAGCAGGCCTGCGGCCAGCCCCGTCGCGACGGACAGGACCGGCCACTGGGTGCGCATGTTCACGTGCATGTGCCTTGTCTTCGGTTCTCGTTGGCCCCGGACTCCGCGTGCCCGGGGCGTGCGGGAGCCTCCGGATCCTACCGCGAACGCGGCCAAGGCCCCCGGGCCGGGTGCCCGGGGGCCTCGCGGTGGCCGTTCGAGACCTGCGCGGTGGCCGTTCAGAACCTCGTGGGACCTGCGGAGTGGCCCTTCAGAACCTTGTGGGACAGACCTGCGCGGTGGCCGGTCAGCCGCCCACGCCGCGGCCCAGCTCCCACAGCTGGAGCGTGGAGGAGGAGTTCATGGCGTACTCGCTGCCCGTGATGTCGTCGCGGGTGGCGACGTACTGCTTGCCCTGCCACAGCGGGAGGATCGGCACATCCTCGGCGACTATGTCCTGAATGTCGGTGAGGCTCTTGGACGCGGTGAGGCGGTCGGCCTGCCGACGGGACTGCGGGATCAGGGCGTTGCGGATCTCGGCGTTGGTGTACGGCGAGCCGAGGGTGTTGTCCGTGTCGAGGAACGGCGCGAGGTAGTTGTCGGCGTCCGGGAAGTCGGGGAACCAGCCCATCCCGTAGACGTCGTACTGTCCCTTCTTCTCCGCCGGGCGGAACTTGTCCCAGGGGGAGCCCTCGACGCTGACGTCGAACAGCCCGCTGTCGTTGAGCTGCTGCTTGAGCACCTCGAACTCCTTGGCGGTGGCCGAGCCGTAGTGGTCGGTCGTGTAGTGCAGCGTCAGCTTCACCGGGGTGGTGATGTTCGCCTTGGAGAGCAGCGCCCGGGCCTTGGACAGGCTGGGGTCGCCGTACTTGTTGAAGAACGAGTTGGAGTGGCCGGTGATGGTGGCCGGGACGAGCGAGTACAGCGGCTGGGCCTGGGTGCCGTACACCTTGGCGACCAGTGCGGCGCGGTCGATGAGCTGGGCCATGGCCTGGCGGACGGCCTTGGTCTTCACCGTCGGGGCGTCGGTGTTGAAGGCCAGGTAGCGGATCTCGAGGCCCGGCATCTCCACCAGGTTGACGTTGCTGTTGGTCTTGTTCTGGAGCTGGCGGATCTGGTCCGGCGCCATCGTGCGGGTCATGACGTCGATGTCGCCCTTGTCGAGCGCGGCGCTCATGGCGTTGGAGTCCGCGAACGACTCCAGCTGCACCTGGTCGTTCTTCGGCGTCAGCAGCCCCTTGTAGTTGGGGTTCTTGGCGAAGGTGGCCTTGACCAGCTCGTTGTTCTTGACCTCGGCCTGCATCGTGTACGGGCCGGAGCCGTCGACCTGGAAGCCGTCGCGGAGCTTGCCCTTCTCGTAGTCCTTGGGGTTGATGATGCCGGCGACCGGCGTCGACAGCTTGAAGGGGAAGGTGGCATCGGCGGTCTTGAGGTGGAAGATGACTTCGTTGTCACCCTGCGTCTCGACGGTGTCGACGGTGGAGAGCAGGGCGAAGACACCGCTGTCGGCCTTGAGGGCACGCGCACGGTCGATGGAGTACTTCACATCGGCCGCGGTCACCGGGTCCCCGTTGGAGAACTTCAGGTCCTTGCGCAGCTTGCAGGCGTAGCGCTCGTTGCCGGTGTCGGTGAAGCCGCAGCTCTCGGCGGCCTCGGGCTCGGGCGTGCCGTCGCCGCGGGGCTGGACCATCAGCGTCTGCACGGTCTGCCGCAGGATGTTCCAGGAGCCCACGTCGTACGCGTACGCCGGGTCGAGCGGCGCGGGGGCGTCACCGGAGGCGGTGAACCGGTCGGTTGTGCCGACGACGATGGCGTTACCACTCTTGCCCCCAGTGGTGGACCCTCCGCAGGCAGCGAGGACAGGGGTGAGCAGACCGGCGACGGCCGGCAGCACCAAAGTCTTGCGGTTCATGCTCGAGTTTCTCCAGAGCTGTTGGGTCCGTGTATCCGGCATGCAAGGGTGGTGCGGCGGATCACGGGGGTGGGGTGATGTTCTCGCGATGAGATTAGTCCGCGCCCACAGGAGCGCTGACAACAACCGGAGTTGAGTTCCCATCACGCTGCGAAACCAGCTGTGGACGCACCGAAAGACCGGTCGGGGGAAGGATTAGTGCAGTGTCTCACCAATCGGGACACAAGGGCGCGCAGAGGCCACCCGAATGGGGTGGAACAGCACACGCCGGGCCCCTTGTCGACCCCCATGCCGGTGGCGAACGTCACACTCTCAACTCGGGCAGAAGCTACCGGAATTCATCGGGCCGACTTGGTATTTATTTATTCGTTCGAACGGCTCGCGGTATTCCGCCCATTCGAACTGCACGCTCGGTGAACGTCTACCGCATTTCCGTCATCAATCGCTGCAGAAATGGCAGGTCGACCTCTTCGAGTGAGGTCACGACGGTGCGGCCCGCGGCAGGTGCGATCGGGGCGACGGAGGGGACGGCGACCACCCGGCAGCCCGCGGCCTCGGCGGCCGCGACGCCGGTCGCCGTGTCCTCGATGACCGCGCACCGGGTGGGATCCGCGTCCAGGCCCCCTGCCGCCAGCAGATACGGGTCCGGGAACGGCTTGGTGCGCTCGACCTCGTCGCCCGCGACGGTCAGCGCGAAGTAATTGGGCCCTACCGAGGCCAGGATGCGGTCGATGATGCGCCGGTGCGACGCGGAGACGAGGGCGGTGGGAATCTCGTGTGCCGCCAGCTCGGCCAACAGCCGGGCGGCTCCCGGCATCAGGGGGAGTCTTCGGTCGATACGGTCCTCGAACCCGTCGTTGAGCAGCACGGTGAGCTCGTCGAGGGTGATGTCGGCGCCGGTGGCCTCGATCAGGAAGCCCGCACTGCGCGTCATGGGGCCGCCGACCACCACATGGCGCCACGACTCGTCGAGCGTGTGGCCGAGGCCGGCGAAGACGTCCACCTCGACGTCCCACCAGAAACCCTCGGTGTCCACGAGGGTGCCGTCCATGTCCAGGAGCACGGCCTGCAGGGCGGAGCCTTCGGCCGTACGGGTTCCGAGCGCGGGGACCGTCGTGGTCATCCGGCGTACCTCCTTCTGGGGACGACCAGGCCGGTTCCCACGGAGGGAACCGGCCTGCGGTGGACCGACCAGTGTACGACGCTCGCGGACGAAGTGCCTCTCGATACGCAGGTGCCCCGTGCCGCGGGCGCACGGGCCGAGTCGGGACGGCGTATGGGGAGGGGTCCGGGTGCGAGCGAACCAGGACGCCGCCTCCGGGCCGGGCGTACCGGGGCACGCCCCCGCACGGCCGGGTCGTGTGCCCGTACGGCCGTGTCGCGGACCAGCATCCCCGGCGCCCGCGGCCCGGCACCTCGGGTGCGGGCGCGGCCGCCGACGTAGGTCGTGACGGTGCGCTAGCGGGCGTTGAAGTACTTGGCCTCGGGGTGGTGGATCACGATGGCGTCGGTGGACTGCTCCGGGTGGAGCTGGAACTCCTCGGAGAGGTGGACGCCGATCCGCTCCGGCTCGAGCAGGCGGGCGATCTTGGCGCGGTCCTCCAGGTCGGGACAGGCGCCGTAGCCGAGCGAGAAGCGGGCGCCGCGGTACTTCAGGGCGAACATGTCTTCGATGTCGGCCGGGTCCTCACCGGCGAAGCCCAGCTCCGAGCGGACGCGCGCGTGCCAGTACTCGGCGAGCGCCTCCGCCAGTTGCACGGACAGGCCGTGCAGTTCGAGGTAGTCGCGGTAGGAGTTCGACTCGAAGAGGCGCCCGGTCTCCTCGCCGATCCGGGAACCGACGGTGACGACCTGGAAGCCGACGACGTCCGTCTCGCCCGACTCCTCGGGGCGGAAGAAGTCGGCCAGGCACAGCCGGCGGCCCCGGCGCTGGCGCGGGAAGGTGAACCGGGTGCGCTCGTTGCCCTGTTCGTCCAGGATGATCATGTCGTCGTCCTTGGACACGCAGGGGAAGTAGCCGTAGACGACGGCCGCTTCGAGGAGGTTGTCGGTCTGGAGCCTGTCGAGCAGGCCGCGCAGCCGGGGCCGGCCCTCGGTGTCGACCAGTTCCTCGTAGGTCGGTCCCTCGCCCGTGCGCGCCTGCTTGAGGCCCCACTGGCCCTTGAACAGTGCGCCCTCGTCCAGCCAGGAGGCGTACTCCTTGAGCGGGATAC